>NZ_JBDLNV010000004.1:0-611300 GCF_046042785.1 Rhodococcus parequi
GCGGTGTCGGCGGCCGCCTGCGTGATGGTGGTCGCGGCCGCCCTGGGCGCGGTCGTCGGCAGCGCGGTCCACGACGCGGCGTCCGCCGGCGGGTCCACGCTGTGGCCGATGGCGCTGGTGCTCGCGATGTCGGCGTTCGTGGCCGTCGCGGCCTTCGTGGTCGACGCGCTTCGCATCGGCCCGCCCGGCGCGTTCCTCCCACTGCTCGCGGTGGAGATCGCGTCGGCCCTGCCCGCGGCCGGCGTTCCCGTCGGCCACGTCGTCGGCTGGACCGCGATCGGCGCGGTCACCGCGGTGCCCGTCGCGATGTCGGGGTGGGTGCTGCGGCCGCGGACCCCCGAACGCACCGCGGTCGCGTCGGCGATCGCGGCGGTCGACGCCTTCGACCACGATCGGACGTCGCCGGGGCGACGCCACGCCGCCGTCAAGGCCGTGCACGCCGCGTGGCAGTGCCTGCACGACGCGGACATCGCCGCCCGACGCGACCACCCCCTCACCCGGGACCTGCTCACGGCTCAGGACCGCTGCGTCTCGCTGCTGCACGGCACCGCGGCGGTCCTCGATGCCGACGGCGAGGACCTGTCGCGGCGCGTCCCCTCTCCCCGCCCGACCCTCCGATTCCGGTTCGGTCGCGCGGCACACCTGCGGGGCCGGTCGACACTGATCGTGGTGCGCCTGCTGGTCGCCTGTCCGGCGGCGGGCGGGATCGCGATGATTCTCGATGTCGCACGGCCGGATTGGGCGGTCATCACCGCGGCCATGATCCTGCACCAGGGTCCGGACCGGATCCTGGGGACATATCGGGCGGTGCATCGCTTCGCGGGGACGGTGCTGGGCCTGGTCATCCTCGCCGCGCTCACCCCGTTCGACCCGAGCGGCGCTGCGCTCGTGCTCGTGCTGGCCGCGTCGATGGCCGGCATCCAGGCATACCTCGTCCGCAACTACGGACTGGCGATGGTGTTCATCACGATCCTCGCGCTGTTACTCGGCGCTCTCGGGTCGCCGGACGACCTGACCGGGGTGACCCGCGATCGCCTGCTCGAGACGGTGATCGGTGTCCTCGTCGCGGTCGTCGTGCTGTGGAAGACGCTGCCCTCGTCGTACCGCCGGATCCTCGACGACGCCGACGCTCGGGTCGCGGGCACGATCGAACGGATCGAGTCTGCCTCCACGCCCGCCGAGGCGCGTGAACTGCGACGCGGGCTCGAGTTCGATCTGCACTCGGCGACGACGGCCGCGCTGGTGGCCGCGCACACCGACCCCGGATGGACCGAGACGCGGTGGGCACGCCATCACGCCCTCAACGAGGCCGGCTACCGCGCGCTCGCACCGTCCGGCGACGGCCCCTCGGGGTGAGCTGGGCGATGACCAAGCTGTCCCGGGGAGAGCGGCGTTGCGCTTCGGCGAGGCCGGTCCCGGCCAGGCCGCGCGGTGGTGGCGCCGCAGCACGATCGCGGATCGGACCGGTATGTCCGAGGGACGGCGTCGGGGCCGCGCGGCGAACCACGCGGCCCCGACGACGGGTCGAATCTAGGTGCCCGACGGCACGATCAGGACCGGGCAGTCGGCGGTGTGCAGCATCGCCCTGCTGGTGGAACCCAGCAGCATGCCCTTGAAGCCGCCGCGGCCGCGGGTACCGACGACGATCAGCTGGGCCTGCTCGGCGTACTCGCTCAGCACCCGCACCGGACGGTCGCGCGCGACGACCCGCTCGACGGTCACGTCCGGGTAGCGCTCCTGCCAGCCCGCGAGTCGCTCGGCGAGCACCACTTCCTCACCGGTCTGGATGCGGCTCCAGTGCGGGTCGTCCGGCGTCGCGCCGAGCGACGGCTGCACGCTCACATCGCTCCACACGTTGACCGCGACCAGGGTGGCACTGCGCATCGCGGCCTCCTCGAACGCCGCCGCGACCGCGGGCTTGCAGGACTCGGAACCGTCGACGCCGACGACGATCGGGCCTTCGGTCGGCGGATGCCCGTCGAGGGTGCGGCCGCGGACCACGGCGACGGGGCACTCGGAGTGCGCGGCCACCGAGGCGGTCACCGAGCCGACGACGAGGCCGGTGATCTCACCGTGGCCGTGCGAGCCGAGGACCACCATCCATGCCTGCTTCGACAGGTCGATCAGCAACGGCGAGGGCCGGCCCTCGAGCTCCTCGGTGGTGATCTCGATCGACGCCAGGTCCTCGGCCGACTGCTTGGCCAGCACCAGCGCGCTGTCCAGGCGCGCGCGGGCGGTGTCGTGCAGTTCGTCCTGGAAGCTACGGGCCAAGTAGGGCTCGGAGTAGTAGAACGCCGGGATGTGCACGGCGGTGACGATGTGGAGGCGACGCTGGTGGGCGGCGGCGGCACGAGCCGCCCACGCCACCGCGTTCGATGCCGCCTCGGAGCCGTCTACGGCGACGACGATCGCATCTGTTGCGCTCATGGATTCTGCTTCTCCTTCACACCCGCGGTGTGTTCGGTGACCTGTCGAGACCCATTGTCCCGATTTCTCGTCGTCGGGGTGTGGGTCTTCGGTCCCGGGCGAGCCGTGACGCTGGGCACGTCCCGGCTCGCCCGTAACGCTGTCAGTCGACGATTGCGCGCAACTTCTCGATGAGCGCGACCCGCCCGGCGCGGTCCGCGGCCAACGGCATCACGTTGAGCGTGGTGGCGCCGGCGGCGGCGAAGGCCGCGACCCGTTCCTTGACGAAGCTCTCGGTGCCGATCAGGGAGATCGCCCGCACGAGTTCATCGGGCACAGCCGCGGTGGCCTCCGCCTTCTTGCCGGCCAGGTACAGGTCCTGGATCTTCTCGGCCTCTTCCTCGTAGCCGTAGCGACACGCGAGGTCGTTGTAGAAGTTCTTGCCCTTGGCGCCCATGCCGCCGATGTAGAGCGCCAGGTTCGGCTTGATCCACTCCAGCATGGGCTCGACGTCGTCGCCGATCGCGAGCGCCGGGCTCGCGTAGATCTGCAGGTCGCCGAGGCTCGGATCCCGCTTCGCGGTACCCGCCGCGAGCGCGTCCCCCCACACCGACTGTGCCTTCTCCGGATGGAAGAAGATCGGCTCCCAGCCCTCCGCGATCTCCGCCGTCAGCGCCACGTTCTTGGGCCCGAGCGACGCGATGACGATCGGGATACGTTCGCGCACAGGATGGTTGATCAACTTGAGCGGCTTGCCGAGTCCCGTGCCCTGATCGGCGGGCAGCGGGATCTGGTAGTACTTGCCCTGGTACTGCACCTTCTCGCGGCGCCACACCTGACGGCAGATGTCGACCAGTTCACGAGTGCGGCCGAGCGGGGCGTCGTACTTGACACCGTGGAAGCCCTCGATCACCTGCGGCCCCGACGCTCCGATGCCCATCACGAAGCGGCCGTTCGAGACGTAGTCCAGCCCGGCCGCGGTCATCGCGGTGAGGCTCGGGGTGCGGGTGTAGATCTGGAAGATGCCCGACGCCAGTTCCACCGTCGACGTCTTCGCCGCGAGGAAGCCGATCTGGCTGACCGCGTCGAACGAGTACGCCTCGGGGACGAAGACGATGTCCAGGCCCGCCCGTTCCAGGTCGGCGACCTCCTCGACGGTCTCCGTGAATCCCCCGCTGTAGTTCAAGCCCATGCCGATGCGCACTTCGCCGACCCCATTCCGTATTTACCTGTGACGGACGTTACGCAGTGGACTCTACGACCGCTCGGGCCGAACCACCATCACGGGGCACTGCGCCTTCTGGACCAGCTCGTTACTGGTGGAGCCGAGCAGCAGTCCCCGGAATCCGCCGCGACCACGGCTACCGACGACCACCAGCTGCGCCTTCTGTGACCATGCCAGCAGGTGGGTCCGCGGGCCGTCGATGTAGAGCTCACGCTGAACCTCGACGTCCGGGTAGCGATCGCGCCAGCCGGCGAGACGTTCGGAGAGCACCTCACGTTCGGCGTCCTCGAAGGCGCGCGGATCACGGATAGCGCTCCGCCCCCCGGCGAGGGTGCCGTGCGGGGTGTCGCTCCAGGCATGGATGGCGACCAGCGGTACCCCGCGCAGGGCCGCCTCCTCGAACGCGACCGCGGTGGCGCGCTCACTGGTCTGGCTGCCGTCGATACCGACGACGACCGGTCCTTCGCTGGGGACCTCACCGTCGCGCTGATGCACCACGACGACCGGGCACACGCCGTGGCTGGCGGCGTTGACCGCCGTCGACCCGATGCCGCCCGCGGCACCGCTACCGGACGCCCCGAGGACGAGCGCGCGCGAGTCCTCCGACAGCGACACCAGCCAGCGAGCCCCGCCCATCGTGGAGATCTCGGTGGTGATCGTCAGATCGGCGGCGACCTCACGGGCCGCGGCGGCCGCACGGCCGAGGATCTCCTTGCCCTCGTCCTCCATCCAGTCGTAGATGCCGGCGACGTCGAGGTACGGCGCACCGTAGGTGTAGGGCGAGAAGTTGAGGGCGTGGATGATCCGCAGGGTGAGGTTGCGCTCCGCGCACATCCGCGCGGCCCAGACGACGGCCGCCTGCGCGGCGTCCGATCCGTCGACGCCGACGATCACCGAGTTCTCGTCCCGTGCGACCGACGGCTCCTCGACGCCCTGCTCCATGCCCTGTGCGGTCATCCCGCTCACCCTCTTCCGTTTGCGACGAATCGGTGTGGCATTCGTGGTCGATCCTGCCTCGGATCGATCCGATCGAGGTGCCGCCTTCGACGTTAGTCACTCGGACCGGTTTACGTAGGGATGCGAGAGTCCCGAGTAGTTCGGGACCAAGGTCCCGTGTGCACGGGGCCAAGGTCGGGACTCGAGGTTCGAGGGCGCGACACACGTCACATTTAATTGGAATCCCATATTCCAATTTCCTACGGTCGAAGCATGCAGCTGACGCAGTTCACCGATCTGGGACTGCGGATCGTCATGCGCCTGGCCGCCGGCCAGGCCGGATCCGCCGCCCCCAGCACGCGGACCGTCGCCGAGCAGCTGGCCGTCTCGTACACCCACGCAACCAAAGTGGTTGCGCGCCTGAACGAGCTCGGCGTGGTGACGACCCGCCGCGGGCGCGGCGGCGGCCTCGCGATCACCGAACTGGGCCGCACCGCCTCGGTGGGCTGGCTGACCCGTCAGCTCGAGGGCGACGGCGAGGTCGTCACGTGCGAGGGCGACAAGCCGTGCCCGCTGCGCAACGGGTGCCGGCTGCGGTCTGCACTGCGCGACGCGCAGGGAGCGTTCTACGCCGCGCTCGACTCGATGACCGTCCGCGACCTCACCTCCCCCGCAACCGTGCTGCCGACACCCGGGGTGCCGGCAGTGATCGAACCCTAGAAACCCGACCGACAAGGAGAATCCGATGCTCTCGGAGGCCTCGAAGGAAACCGTCCGCGCGACCCTGCCCGCCGTGGGCGCGGCGATCGGCGACATCACGACGCTGTTCTACCGCAAGATGTTCGACGCCCACCCGGAGCTCGAGCGGGACCTGTTCAACCGGGGCAACCAGCGCCAGGGCGAGCAGCAGAAGGCCCTCGCGGGAGCCGTCGCCGCGTTCGCGACGCTGCAGCTCGACCCCGATCCGGAGCGGGTCGATGCGATCCTGTCCCGCATCGCGCACAAGCACGCCTCGCTCGGCATCACCGCCGACCAGTACTGGATCGTCCACAAGCACCTGTTCGAGGCCATCGTCGAGGTGCTCGGCGAGGCCGTCACGCCCGAGGTGGCGTCGGCGTGGGACGAGGTCTACTGGCTGATGGCGAACACGCTGATCGCGATGGAGGCCGGACTGTACGAGAAGGCCGGGGTCGACGCCGGTGACGTGTGGCGTGCGGTGCGGGTGACCCGCCGGGACCACCAGTCCGCGGACACCGTCTCGTTCACCCTGGCCTCGGCGGAGCAGACTGCACTGCCGACCTTCGTACCGGGCCAGTACATTTCGGTCGCCGTGCATCTGCCCGACGGCGCGCGCCAGATCCGGCAGTACAGCCTCGCGTGCGGTCCCACCGACGACGCGTGGCGGATCACCGTCAAGCGCATCGCCGGCCAGATGCTGCCCGACGGCACCCCCGCACCCGACGGAGAGGTGTCGAACTTCCTGTACGACAACGTCTTCGAGGGCGACGAGCTGACCGTGTCGCTGCCGTTCGGCGATCTGGTGCTGCCCGACGACGACGCGCCGCTGCTGCTGGTCTCGGCCGGCATCGGCTGCACTCCGATGATCGGGATGCTCGAGCACCTCGCGTCCACCGAGGACAGGCGCAGCGTGTCCGTGCTGCACGCCGACCGCTCTGCCGCTCAGCATGCACACCGCGCCGAGCTCACCGAACTGGTCGAGAAGCTGCCGTCGGGCGTCGTGCACCGTTGGTACGAGGACCTGGGAGCACGTGAGGCGTTCGACGGAATCCGGGTGGGCCGTGCGGATCTGACCGACGTCACGCTCGAGCCCGGAACCCGCGCGTTCCTGTGCGGTCCGCTGCCGTTCATGCTGGCCATGAAGGAATCGCTCCTGGCCCGCGACGTACCCGAGGAGAACATCCACTACGAGGTGTTCGGCCCGGACAGCTGGGCGGGCGCCACCGCGTAGCCGCCCCGCACCCCCACACGGCCGTCGGCGACATCACGTCGCCGACGGCCGTGGTTCGTGGGCGGCACCGGGACGAGTGTTCTAACGTAAGGCGTGGCCCGATCTCAGTTGATCCTGACGCCGCTGACGCCAGCGGCGATCTTTCTCGTGCTCACCATCGACGAGGGCGGGGAGGATACCGTCCGTGACCTGCTCTCGGACGTCGACGGTCTGCGCAAGGCCGTCGGATTCCGGGTGGCCGACTCGGGATTGGTGTGCGTCGCCTCGATCGGGTCGTCGGCGTGGGATCGCCTGTTCGACGGCCCGCGTCCCGCGGAACTGCACGAGTTCGTCGAACTCGACGGCGGTCGGCACCGCGCTCCCGCCACACCCGGCGATCTGCTGTTCCACATTCGCGCGGTGTCGATGGACCTGTGCTTCGAGCTGGCGTCGAAGATCGTCGGACGGCTGCGCGGCGCCGCGACCGTCGTCGACGAGACGCACGGCTTCCGCTACTTCGAGCAGCGCGACCTGCTCGGGTTCGTCGACGGCACCGAGAACCCGGAGGACGTCGAGGCGGCCGAGGCCGCGCTCATCGGGGACGAGGATCCCGACTTCACCGGCGGCAGCTACGTGATCGTGCAGAAGTACCTGCACGACATGGACTCCTGGAACGCGATCTCCACCGAGGAGCAGGAGCGCGTCATCGGCCGCACCAAGCTCGACGACATCGAATTCGACGACGACGCGAAGCCCGCGAATTCCCATGTCGCGCTGAACACGATCACCGACGAGAACGGTGACGAACGTCAGATCCTGCGCGTCAACATGCCGTTCGGCAGCCTCGGCGACGGCGAGTTCGGCACGTACTTCATCGGGTACGCGGCCACGCCGGCGGTCACCGAGGAGATGCTGCGCAACATGTTCATCGGCAAGCCCGAGGGCAACACGGACCGCATCCTCGACTTCTCGACCGCTGTCACCGGCGGCCTGTTCTTCTCTCCCACCGTCGAGTTCCTCGACGACCTCCCGCCGGCGCCGGGCATCCGGCAGGCCGGCACCGAAGACGCGAGCCCGTCCCCCGCCGCTGACGGATCACTCGGAATTGGCAGTCTGAGAAGGAGTTCCACACGATGAACAACCTCTACCGCGGTCTCGCCCCGATCACGGACGCCGCCTGGGCGTCGATCGAGGAGGAGGCGACCCGAACGTTCAAGCGGCACATCGCGGGACGCACCGTCGTCGACGTCTCCGGCCCGCACGGCACCGACTTCTCCGCGGTGGGGCTGGGGCGCACCACCATGATCGAGGCCCCCGCCTCCGGCGTGATGGCCCGGCAGCGCCGGGTGGCCCCGCTCGTCGAGTTGCGGGTGCCGTTCACGCTGTCGCGCCAGGAGATCGACAACGTCGAGCGCGGCGCGCAGGATGCCGACTGGGACGCCGTCAAGGAGGCCGCGAAGAAGATCGCGTTCGCCGAGGACCGCGCGATCTTCGAGGGCTACGCCGCCGCCGGCATCGACGGCATCCGGGCGAGCTCGTCGAACCCACCGCTGCAGCTGCCCGAGGATGTCCGCGACGTCCCCGAGGTCATCAGCCAGGCGCTGTCCGAGCTACGCCTGGCCGGCGTCGACGGCCCCTACTCGGTGCTGCTGAGTGCCGAGGCGTACACGCAGGTGAGCGAGACGTCGGATCACGGCTATCCCATCCGCGAGCACATCCGCCGCCTCATCGACGGCGACATCATCTGGGCCCCGGCCATCGACGGCGCGTTCGTGCTCACCACCCGTGGTGGCGACTTCGACCTGCAGATCGGGCAGGACCTGTCGATCGGCTACCTGTCGCACGACTCGGAAACCGTCGAGCTGTACTTCCAGGAGTCGCTGACCTTCCTCACCTACACCGGCGAGGCCTCGGTCGCACTGTCGGCACGCTGATCGACGCCGGAGTCGTTGCTCACACGAACGAAACACGGGGTTGACAGTGCGCCGGGAGCGAAGGCTAACCTAAGCTCCGTTGCCTGAACGGTGACGGAGGACCCGGGCCACCGGGGGTACGAGGAGCAGCTTTCGTGATCGAGGACCTGATCGAACTCGCCCATTCGCAGGGCGTCGTGCGTGAGACGCTCGCCGGCCCCGACGGGTGCGACGGATACATCCTCGCCTGCGCAGACGGTGTCACGTCGATCCGGTTGTGGGTGCGCCCCGACGGACGGTTCTCCCGCGCCGACGGCAACGCCGGCTCGCTGAGCCTCGGCCAGGTCATGACGGTGTGCGGGCTGTCCTACTCGTCCCGCACGGCTGCCGCGCCGGCCGCCTGACCCACCGCTCACCGACGACTCGAACGAGAAAGTCCCCGCCCGGATGGGCGGGGACTTTCCTTCGTTTCGGGGTCGGCTCACATGGTGGCCGAGGCGCCTCGCCAGGTGACCGCGACGCCGCGCTCCTCGAGCCACGAGGACGGGTCGATCTTGGCGCCGCCCGGGCTCCACACCTCGAAGTGCAGGTGCGGGCCGGTGGACTGGCCGCGATTGCCGACGGTGGCGATCTGCTGCCCGGCGACCACGTGCTGGCCGACGTTCACCTGGTAGTCGTTGACGTGCCCGTAGACCGTGGTGGTGCCGTCGTCGTGCTTGACGCGCACCCACAGGCCGAACCCGGACGCCGGTCCGGCGTCGACCACGACGCCGTCGGCGGCCGCGTAGACCGGGGTACCGATCGGGGCCGCGATGTCGAGGCCACCGTGGTGGCTGCCCCAGCGGGGCCCGAAGTCGGAGGTGAGCGTGCCGGAGACCGGCTTCACGGCACGTGCGTTGCTGTTCCCCACCGAGCCGAAGGCGGCCTCGGCGGCGGCTGTGAGGTTGTCGACGACGTCCTGCACCTGGGGAAGCTCGGCCGGGATCTCGATCGCCCTGGCCTGCTGGATCAGCTGCTGCGCGGAGGGCAGCACCGGTGCCGCAGGAAGGGCCGGCAGTTCGAACTGAGGAAGCGGCAGTTCGACGCCCGCGGGCAGCAGCCCGGCGGGGATCTGGAGCGGCGCGGGAGCCGGGGCGGGGTCGGCGGCTGCGCTGCCGGCGCCGAGCTGGGCACCGGCGGTGATGATCGCGCCCGTTGCGGCGGCGACCGTGGCGGCCTTCAGGCCTGCCCCCGGACCGGAGGTCTCCTCACGGTGGCGGCCGCGCCGGAGCGTCGGGTCGAGCTCGATGAGAACAGCGTCTGCCGACGTCCGGTGATGGCGTCCCACAGTCAATTACCTCGTCAATCGGTTTCTTCGGCCGCACACTCCGGAGTGCACTCGATCTTGCTGCCGGGCCAAGGTAACAAATCCATATACGTCCCCGCCAGCGTTACCTGATCTTTATTTTCGAGTCTCCGCATCGGCGCTGGGAGTGCAGGCGATCGCAGCGGGGCCGCGCCCCGGCCACCGGGCGTGTCGGCACGCGGCGCCACGCCGCCCGCCTGTCGGGCGTTCCGCGTGTTCACCCCTTCACGTCGGCGGCCCGACCGATTCATCGCGGACGGCCTCCGGCCGCTACACTCCCTAACTGCGGAACAGCGCGAACCCTGTTCGCCTCCGCCCCCGCCCTCGTAGCTCAGGGGATAGAGCACGGCTCTCCTAAAGCCGGTGTCGCAGGTTCGAATCCTGCCGAGGGCACATAGTTTATGCAGGTCAGAGGCTATATCTCGCCTCAGTTCCGACCTTTGCGCCTAACGCGTGCCGAATCGCTTTGCGTTCGTGCGTCCAACAAGAACGGCCCCAGCAGGTGCTACCAACACCGGCCAGGGCCTAGGACCACGACGGAAGTAGCCGCCATGAACCGTTCCACAAGTGTATCCACGCACCCTGACAAGTCGCTATGCGCGCGTGACATTGCCGCCGCCACCCTGTGCCAGGTCTGCGACCACGCCGAGGCACTGCACTCCCCCGACTCTCACGCATTCGTTGCGCCGCCCCACATGAGCACCGTCGAAGTCCTCGACGCCATGAGCGCCCACCTTGGCGCTGACCCGTCCGGCCACCGTGCGTTCCGACTCCTGTCGATGCTTGCCGTCGATCACCCGGACGCCCTACTGGGCACCATCGCCACCGCTGAACGGCTCTACCCGCAGTAGTGGCCTGCCCCGTCAATCACGGTCCTTGTGCCCGTGATTGACGGAGTGGGTCACTGCCCGCGCGTCGTTCAGAGTGCCGCCCGACGAAAAGACCAGCGGCACCCGGTGTTCTCAATCCTGTGAACCGGCACAGGCGCTCACTTGCTGGGGTGCACACATTCAAGTGGGTTCGACACTTCCGCTCGCTCACTTCACGTGGGCGGGCTACGGGTGTTGGCCTGACGCGGTCAAGGGATGGGTTCCGTGGGTTGTTCCGGGGTGGGGTTCAAGCTTCTGCCGCCCTTGGGCGTCCGCTCGGTCCGGCCAGCCGCCGTCAGGCGTCCGCTGCGATACTCACCGCACCAACCAACATTGAAGGAATCATGCTCGTCACTCACAGCACTACCAGCACGTTCGATCCGTCTGCACGCGAGGACGGCAACGACGTGACCCTGACTCTCAGCCCTGACCTGTCCGTTGATCTGACGCGGGCGCAGGCTGCACACTTGCACGCGATCCTTGGTGAGGTGTTGAACCGCTAACTGATTCGCACGCTGAGACACGAACGGCCCCGCACCGATAGTCAGGTGTGGGGCCGTCTTGCTGTTGCCGGTAGGGCTACGCGACGAATTGATCCGTCCAGACCTTGACCCGCGCCTCGCGGTCCTCACTCCGCTTGCGAACTAGTTGAGCTACCGCACCCGAGAGGACTGCACCCCACACCGCAGCTAGCCCCACGTCGAACCACCCAAGCTGACGGTCCCCGACCAGCACGAATGAAATAGCAATAAGAACAAGGGAAATGACGGGCAGCCAGTAGCGCATGACATGGCCTCTCTTTTGGTCCTGCTATCAGGTTACTTCACGGCAACAGCCGGACATGCAACGCGAAGGCCGCGCACTCAGCACGGAATGCCGTGGGCGGCCCGTGTATCAAGGCTGTCGGGGCATGCCGCTAGCGTCGACAGCTGGTAGGTACGAGTTCGCGCGGGAGCGCCCACACCCAGGAGTGCACATGTCGGCATGGCGGCCACTATCCGAACGATCCTCCGGTAGGCCGGCAGAAGCCCTCTATGAGGGAGTCCCCCCTCACCTTGCCCCCAGCCTGATCTACTACCTCCAAGGCAGATTCGGATACCGCACGCCCCCTAAGGGTGGCCGGTCAGCAATGGACGATTCCTTCATGCTCGGCGTTGCCGTTCGCGCAAAGATCCGGGTAGCAGTCGATACTTCTCGGACCGAGCTCATGAACAGCCTCCTGCAGCAGTGTCTCAATGACCAGGACAAGTTCCTCGACGTGATCGATGCGGTACTGAGCTTCAGGCCCGACACCTACCGCAAAGGACTGGCTCGCACACTCCTTGATGCTGGCTCAGCATGGACCGTATCGGCTGAGGGCGATTCCCTTGAGCGGCGCGTAGACGCCACCGCGCGTGAACAATTCGAACTAGCATCCAGCCCCGACGACGATGCGGCACGGGAACTGCGTGAAGCGTGGGCACAGGCATACGGCCTCACGCCTGACCCCTCCGACGCTTGGGACCATGCGATCAAGGCAGTTGAGGCGGCCCTCTGGCCCCTAGTAGTCCCTAAGAACCCCACGGCGACGCTGGGGACGATCGAGAAGGCAATCGTTGCCAAGCCCTCCAAGTGGAATCTTGCACTCGAAAGCAACAGCATTGGCGGCGTCGAAACGCTCCACGCTCTCCTCAAGATGATGTGGCCGAACCCTGACCGACATGCAACCGGAGCAACTCGAGTGCCGACCCAACAGGAGGCCGAGGGCGTCGTTCAAATTGCCGTGCTGATCGTCCAGTGGGTCAGAGCAGGCATGTTTACCTTGGAGAACGCTCCCGCAGGGGCGGGGCCACTCTCCAATCCTTCTGTCCCTGTGGTCTAGCAATCGAAAACACACGCCTCCGACCGAGGCAGCAGTGAAGCTAAGCTGCCACACGCCTTGCTGCACCTCAACCACCTGCCCCACTCCACGGGTGAGTATCACCCGTCCGTTGTGCCTTGACTTGACCTGTTCCACATTCAGTTCGGACGACGCAGGAGAGCCCTCTAGACCATGAAAAAGTCCGTCAAACCCAGCGCAACGAACCTCTCCATAGGCCAAGTGCTACCGGATGAACTGACTGCGATACTCCGGCTTGCTGCGGACAGTGCGGACAACCTGCGGATCGATGCTCGCTGGAAAGACGGGCACGACGCGCACACGAACGACCCCGCGGAAATCGCCCCAATCGAGGACGCCGCAAACCTCAAGCTCATCGAAGGCAAGTTCGAGTACGCCGACCGCTCATTCCTCTATCTGAAGCTCACTGATCGGGGCCTGGAACTGAGCGCAAAGGGGGAAACCGCAAGGGACCGCCTTACGACGATCACTGAGCGTTGGGAGCAACTCCCAAAGCGCGGCAGGCTCTCTTGGAATCAGCACCACCTCACCCTGATGCCTGCACTGACCGGCCTGACAGGTGGCGTGTTCGTCTGGCTTGTGCTGCGTGCCGCCACTATGGACACATCAGGCGGGAGTTGGCTCGTGTTTGGAACGCTTGTCATCGCAGTGTTGTCGTGCCAGATTGCCGCCCGGCTGAGCGTTCCCGCGCGGACAGAGCGCAGGCTCGTCATCTTGGCCCGTCGGCCAGGACCGAGCTCCTCAGTGGTTTGGACCGCTCTTGGGGCCATCTTCTCTGTGGGATCATTCGCAATCGCGGCACTTGCATATCTAAAGACCTAGCAGGCTCGAATCCCCGCGATACCACGAGAATCGAAAAACGCCCCCTACAACCCAATTGGGAAGCAAGGGGCATCTTCATGCGGACGCGAACCGACGCGAAAGGGGGGAAAGCCGTCAGCTCACGTCAAGCTCACGCCGCAGCAGTCGCAACCTTCACGATCGACAGCGGATGATGGATCGACGCGTTGAAACGACCCTCGACACGGACACGAACCTGGTTACGGGCGAAGTCGTCACCGACCGCCTCAGACCACTTCACGTCAACGTGCCCATCAGTGTCAACCAGCGTGTGCGCGGTATCGAGCAGCAGCGCAGAGTTCGCAGGCACAGCGTTCGAGACGACAATCGGCGTACCCCACAGCCGACGCGCCGCACGATCAACGGCAGCGTGTCCAAGGTCCAGCTGACCGGACGTGTTGCGCGTCAGTTCGAGGGCCTGCCAGTCGTCAGGTGAGAGCACGAACAGCGACGGCACGTAACCGGCAACCTCAAGTTTCGTCATGGCCGCGCGAGCAGACGTGAGAACGTCCGTATCGAACGCCTGAGCCTGAATGCCACTCGTGTTGAGGATGCCCGTGAACTCGTCGTTGCCGTCCACCACCGCGCCGGTGCCGGTGATGAGCTGACGCTCAACCTCCGTGCGGAGACCGTAGGTCATCTCCGACTCAAGGAAGCGGGTCAGGTTAACGCCGTCAGCGAGCGTGTAGCTATCGACAGGCTCACTGACATGCGCAATGACCTTCAACGCTATGTCCACCGTCTCAAGCCCATAGAGCGAAGTCGGCTTCAACGCACCAGGCGCGACGCCCGCAGCGTTGTTCTCGCGGAGCGTCTGACGCTGAATCTTATAGACCGGCGGCCGCACAACCGTCGTGAGTGCTTCAAGCAGCGACAGCGCCGGACGCCCGTCCTCGATCTGAGACGCGTTGAGCAGCGGGACGTTGGTCACCACGTCGCCCGTCTGCGTGAGCGCCTTCATTCCGGTGCCGACGTCGCCCCGCATGGTGCGTGACATGTCTTGCGCGAGCGCGCGGCCCTTGGTGCCAGTCAGGGTGAGGTGTCCCGTGGACCCTTCCGCCGGGCCTGTGAATTCAGACGGCCCATCCCAGCCGGGAGCGGGCGCGTAGTCCGCTGCACCGAGACCCTTTAGGGCATTCACAAGTGCCTCACCTTCGCGGGCCTTGGCGAGGTGGGCGTCATAGCCCTTCACTTCCTCAACCAGTGCCGCGAACCGGGCGGCGTCGCTGTCGCTCATGTCGCGGCCCTTGGTGCGGGAAACAATCGCCTCAGCCTGCTTGACGGCAGCAGAGCGCTTCTCAGAAATCGTAGTCATGTGTTTTCCCCTTTCGTGGGAATGTGTAATATCCGCAGGCCGCAGTTGGCACGCGCAGCGCCAACCCAACCCACGATCGAATCGCATTCGAACCGGCACGACACCCTAGATTTAGGGGATTTAGAATCCGAGTTCGCGCCGTAGAACCAACTCGGATTTAGCCTAGCAATCGCCCGTAGTATGTTTACGGTTCCTCTTTCCGGTTACGGCTTCGTGGTGACACCTATCCCGGAACGCACGTGCCGCATCCAGGGACCGCGACTCATACAATCGGCCACCGCCGACCTTTCGCGTCGTCAACAAGCCCCTCAGCCGCCAATCACGCAATGTCCAGCGAGAACGCGTGACCCGCTCACACGCCTCATTTTCTGTTAGCCAGGTGGAACGAGTCGGGTCCAGATAATCCGGCTGGAATCGAGTGTCAATCATGGCGCGTCATGCCAAACCTTGTCATCCCAATGCGCCGCATGTTCGACCGACACGTCTATACACCTACCGAGAACACGGCTACGCACAGTCATGCGGGAAACGTCCCCTTCATGGTCGTGCTCGTCCTGCGCCGTGTCTTCACCGGCCACGGACACGCGGTCGTAGCCGGTAGACCGATCCGTCATCAGCAGAATCCTTCGTTAGTCCAACCGCTCACATCTATCCAGGCAGGCAGCCGACACCTCGCGCGCGTGATGGGGTACCCCAGGCGGGGGGAAAGACCCTGACCCCGCCCGAAGGGGGCCAGGACCAGCGCTTTCTAGTGATGTTTGGCCCCTACCCCCGGGGTTCCTCTCACCATTGGCGGGTTTGCCGGCCAAGCCCGAACAGGGGCGCACGATTGCCGCGTGCCTTGTTGCAAGTGGCGTGCGAGGGGCGCAGGTTCGCCGGGTCTTCCGCGTGTTCCGGGTGAGTGCTGACCGGGTGAAGGTGGTCAGGTTGGAACGCCTCGGGATGGTCGCGCGGTAGGTCGTAGTCGATTGGCTGCCCGCATAGCCAGCACGGGTGGTTGGCCTCGGCTGAGCGTGCCCGGAACTGAACTTTGAGCTTGCGCCACCGTCGCGTGTCTCTACCCGCTACCATTGCCGCCCCATTTGCCCGCTAAGCGACTTTCACGCTTCACTTGAGGAATTGCTTTAGGCTTCGCGCTTTCGAGTAGGTAGCGGTCACTACCGCCGAAGCGTTGCCGCGTCGGCTTGATACCCGGTCTGATTGGTGGGACTGTCCAGTCCACGTTTCCTCATTCCTGCCAGAGTCGCCCGCCTGCATTGCCCGACGTAGGCACGGCATGAGGCTTTGGTATTTCGCGTGCGAGCCAGCTTTCAAATGCCATATCCCAGTCCTTGCGCGCCCAGTCGTGCTCTACGACGTAGCTCTTGAAGTACGCGGCTACAGCTTCGAGGTCTAGGCATCTCTTCTTCGCCTGTTCTCGATGCTTGGAGTTGGGTTCCCAGTCGTCAGGAAAGGGCGCTGGTCCCTGCTGGTAGTTCTTTGGGTTTAGTTCATACCCCGCAGCCGGGGGCACCCTCCCCCCGGTCACGGGGGCACCCTTACCCCCGCCACGGGGGTACCCCCTGAGCAGGGTGATAAGGCTTGACGTTCGTTCCCGATGTGTGTCGCTACGCTCGAAAGCGACGTTCCCGCTCGTGTCTTTCCACCTGTGCTGAACCTTGAGGAGACCGGCGGATTCAAGCTCTCGCAAATACTTGTCCACGCTGTCGGGCTTGCTCATTCCAAGCCCTTTGGCGAGAACCGCACGTGACGGCCAGGCTTCCCCTGTTGCCGAGTCTGCGAACTTCCCGATGAACGCAAACAGCTTGAAAGCGTGCGAGGAAATACCCGAGTCGAACACCTCGAACGGGATGGTCACGAATTGCTCAGTCAAGGCTGACCCCCGAAAAGCGTTGGTGCGTGTTCATCCACACGCCAACGCTCCAATCCCTGTCCGGGGTAAGTGGCGTAATCAGATTGTGCGCTTCGAGCTCTTCCAACCCCTTGAGTACCTGCTTGCGCGTCATCCCGGCCTCACGTGCGAGAACTTCCACAAAGTCGTAGGTATTGCTCATGCGTCCGCCACCGCCTTGGCCAGCTTTTCCTCGTGTACGTCAATCGCATCATTGAGGGTATCGCGCAATTGATATGCCTCGGTTTCCGTCAGCCAGAACACCGTTCCATTGATCGTCTTGTCACGGAGCCGAAAGCATCTTCCGTCGGGGCGCTTGTTGAGGAATGCACACAATCGTTCGTCGTTCACTTCTAATTCCATCCTACGAATCGTCTTGCTTACGACCACGACCAGGGAAAGGGCGTTCCATGTAGCGCCTCACCTGTTCCAGTTCGCAAGCCTCAAGTGACTCGCGTTCGTACCGCCACTGACCGAACAGCTTTTGAGCCTTGACCTCACCCTGGTACCGCCAACGCCTCAACGTGCTTGGTGCGCGACCAACTACCCGCAGCGCCTCAGCCTCGGTGAGCCACATTGGACGCAAGCGCATTCCCTCAGCGAGTAGATCGTCGGGTTCGCGGATCACGCGCGGGAACCCATCGGGCGCATGACCCGATCAAGTTCGCTGAGGTCAACGCGGATGACGCGCGGCCCAACGCGGTATGCCGTGAGCTTCCCGGCTGAGATGTAGCGCCGGATAGTGCGTGTGCTGACGCTCAGCGTTTCGGCAGCTTCACCGAGCGTGGAGTAACGTGTTTTGGACATGGGTGTACGCCTCTGCATTGCATTCGTTGGACGCCCCAGACTTCCCGCTGAGGCTTGAGAATGGCGGCGTACCCACCCGGCTACCTAATTAGGTCTCGTGCCGCTTAGTGGCGTCGTGTCCGCTCTTGCCATGACAGTAACACCCAAAATCAGGACCAAACTGGGCCACAATGCGGATTCCCGCGTGGGCGGGCCAAGAATGTAAAAGCCCGTCCTACCGTGTCCAACATTGGGTAACAATCCACAGACAGAACAGAGACGCAGATCACAGAAGTTGTGACCGCTCTACGTCCACAGACCCTCAACCAGTGCCCTGTTCCGCGACGCCGTGCTGTGCGTGTACCGAGCACTCATTGCCGAGCTGGTGTGCCCCATCAAGACCATGTGATCGGCCAACGTCGCGCCAGCCTGAGCGAATAGCGTTGCCGCAGAATGCCGCAGGTCATGGAACCTCAGCGCCTCGTGCCCGATCTCCTTCGCAGCCCGCTTGAAGTGGGGTCGCACCGCGTTGTCGTGGACCACCTCGCCATTCACAGACGGGAACGCCAGGCCAGCCCGCCCAGGCAAAGCGAACTCCTCGATAAGCGCCGCAATGATCGGACGCAACGCTGACGGCAAGGGGACCGTTCGCAGCGCCGCACGAGACTTGGGCGCGCCAATCACGAACTCACCCTTCATTCGCACCACGGCACGCGACACCGTGACCGAGCACTCGTCAGCCTTAAGTACGAAGTCCGACCGCCTGAGGGCCACCAGTTCACCCCAGCGCAGCCCCGAGAAGCCCGCCACGAGGACAAGCGCCCGCCACCGTTCCGGCATCGCAGCGGACAGCTCGCGAACCTCGGCCGCGCTCAATGCGATTGGCTCAAGCACCCGGCGCTTGACAGCCGCCCGCTTCACTCGGCACGGGTTCGCGGCAATCAGTTCGTCATCAAGCGCCTGGTTCAGGATCGTTCGCAGTAGCGAGTAGGCGTTCGAGTTCCGCGTCGGGAACGGCTCAAGGCCGGCAAACCATGCCCTCACCTGCTGAACCGTCAGCGCGGTAACGGCCACCTCGCCCAACTCAGGAAGAATCACGTTGTCGAGGTAGCCCTTGTTCAATGCGCGCGTGCGTGGCTTGTGACGGCCTTCCGTCTCGGCATACCAGCGTTCGGCATACACAGCCAGAGTCAGCGCCGACTCAGGGTCAGGTGCACTGGCAACGAGTTCTCGGGCCTCTGGCGGGGTCCATGTGTCGAGGTCAATCCTGCGCCGTTCGGCAGCTAGCCAGGCGACCGCATCGTCATATGCGCCGAACGTTGTCGCGGCTTTGTGCGGCAATCCATCGGGTCCGGTGTATCGAGCCTGCCAGCGGCCCGACGTCAGTTTTCGGGGCGCGCCGAAGCCTCGCTTTGGTCGATTGCCTGCCATACGTGCCTCACCCTGCGCCTAATACGTGCCAAACCAGCGTAGCGACGTGTCCACTTGTGCCTAATCATGACCAAAGGTACAGTGTCCAATCACCAGGTGAAACACTCAGTTTCCCCAGGTGGAGGCACTGAACGCGGATAGCATGATCACAGGTTCGAATCCTGCCGAGGGCACCAGAGCCCGCGAGAACACTTACTCAGCAGCTACGTTGTCGACGGAGTCGACGTACCACCGGACCGTGGAGCGGATTTGCTCTGCCAACTGGTAGATGTCGACGACGGTCTCGATGTCGTGCCGGGTACCGACCTTGTTGCCATCTTCGAAGGTCGTCACGAACTTCACGGACTTCCCGTTCAGGTGCAATCGAATGATCGGCTTCCGGTTGTTGTCGTCGAGAAGCACCGCGCAGTAGCTCTTCGAGTCGCGGTACACCACCCGGTGAGGCGCCACGTCCGCAACAGCGATCGCGCGAACGATGTTGAACCCTTCGAGTTCTTCTTCGGTGGTGACGATCTCTGGATCTGGTGCCTCCGGCGCCACAACGTCGTCGCGAGGGATCACATCCACGACTTCGACTCTCGAAGTCGCGATTTCGTCGCGTCCGACTCCTTCGCCCAGCGCGTTCTTCAACCGATCGTTGACTTGGTCCGCAACGTACTGGCCCGTCGCCTTCGAGACGAGCCCACGGAACTGATCGACAACTCGCTGCGTGGCCTTACCGTCGTAAACCCTCGCTACGAAGTACCTGATCCAGTCGTCCGTCGGCTCCTTCATCTCGTTCGCGAGTGCTCGCTTGACCAAACCGATGTACTTCAGTTCCTCCGCAGCACTGATCACCGATTCGAGGTCGAAGGATTCCTTCGACAGCTTCTGAACCTCGGAGATCAGCGAACGATCGACGTCAAGAAGGTCGAACACGAGGAAGGGCTTCTCATCCATTCGATTCGGAGCGTCGCCGTCGGTGTAGATCTGGTACACCTGGCCGTTTGTCAGGATCGCGATTCGAGCGGACGTAACCGCGAAGTACCGGAAAAGTTGGGATGCATGCTGCAGGCTGAGTGGCTCCCCGACCTTCTTGCACTCGATGAGAATCTGGACCTCGCCGTTCTTCATGATGGCGTAGTCGATCTTCTCTCCCTTCTTGACGCCCACGTCCGCAATGAACTCCGGGACGACTTCGGACGGGTCGAAGACGTCGTAGCCGAGTACCGATGAGATGAACGGCATGATGAGCGCGTTCTTGGTCGCTTCCTCAGTGGCGATCTCCGCTTTCCTGGCGCGCACCTTGCCCGCGAGTGTGCCGATCGCTTCCGCGAATGTCATTCCCTAGCCCCCTGGTTCACGAGATATTGACCTCGAGCAGGAAGTAGAGCACAGGGGGAAGGACAAAAGCGCCAAATTGGTGAAAGCACCGATGGAACGAGAAAGGCGCGGGCACGAGCATCCATTCCGTCTCCTGACGCCGACGATCGTGAAGGAATCCTCTCGGTATCCGCCGGAAATCCTTCAGGCTCACAGGTTCGTCGGACTGCTAGTCGACCCGCACCTCGGCGACACCGCTGAACACCGCTACCCCGTCCTGATTCCGGGTCGTGAGCGCGAGATCCGCGACCGTTCCGCCGTCGTCGCTCTTCCGGATTGCACTGATCTCGACGCGGACGGTGAGGGTGTCCCCCGGCCACACCTGCGAGATGATCCGTCCACCGAACGACAGGACGTTCGCGTGGCCGAACCGGTCGGTGACTGCCCGGCCGGCCATGCCCATCGTGAGCATGCCGTGCGCGAAGACGCCCGGATGCCCGCGATCGCGCGCGTAGACGTCGTCACTGTGCAGCGGATGGAAGTCGCCGGACGCTCCGGCGTACATGACGATCTGTGCGCGGGTGAGAGCGTCGACCACGACGACGGTCCACGAGCTGCCGACCGCGAGATCCTTTGCTGACGAACCGACTTCGACGTCCGTGCCGGCCGGATCCGGCGAACGCTCCACCTCCGCGCTGGACGCGGGCGCGTCGGGCTTGCGTTCCACCATGGCAGAGACCCACCGCGCACTCGCGACGAGGTCGCCGTCGGAATCGCGAAAATCCGTGAGGGTCTCGGTGAACGTCATGGTTCCGGCGCGGCGTCCGCGCTTCTCCCACGTGGCGCCGGGCCGCGCATCCGCGGCCAGGACGTCACCGGCGCGGACGGGGCGGTGGAAGGTGAAGTACTGCTCCATGTGGAAGCCGGACTGCTGCTCACTGCCGCCCCGGCGCGAGCCGAGCCACGACGCTCCCGGACGCGGACGGCGCGCGTAGGTGGGATCGAAATGGTCCGCCGCCATCAGGAAGGTCGGCGGCGCGACGAGCGCATCCGGACCGGTGGCCGCCAGCCGCTCGACATTCTCGAAGGCGGGATCGGCATCGCCGATCGCGCGCGCGAACTGCATGAGATGGGAACCGTGCACAACCAACTCGAACATGCCACCTGCTTCCTGAGGGGGACGCACCGTCTACGCGAACGTGCTTCCGACAACGTCACACAGCGCGGGTGTGGCCCGCGGTTCGGGACTCGGTGAGTGGGATCGCGGCCTCACGCCCGCGTGACCGGTTGCTGCAGTTCGGTGAGTGCGCGGAGTCGTCGGCAAGGCTCGATCCCGTCACGCGCCAGCCGGGCCATCAGCCCGGGGCTGGTGCCCGGGTGTCGAGGACCAAGGACCCGGCAGTCAGGACACCTGGTCTCCGGTCTGCAGTACCACCGGATCGACCGCCTCGTCACACGCCGCGACGACGAAGGCCTCGTGTGCGAGCGCCGCCTCTTCCTCCGTTGCGTACCAACGGCGCTCGAGGGTGACGTGGTCGCGATCGAACACCGCCGCCTCGAAAATGCGCGGGGGTCCGGGTTCGCCGTCGGCGTCGAGATCGAGACCGATCCACGCCGTCGAGACGTCGCGGGCCCAGTCCAGGTCCGCCATGTCCAGGATCGTGGTCGACCCGACCCTGTCGTAGCCCGGCTGCCCGAGCAGGCGTTCGGCCTCCTCCGCCGGGATGGGACGCCCGGATGGGTCGTACCACTGCCGGTTCGCGCCCACTCCATCCGCCATCGCCACCTCCGTCGCCCGAACCGGCGCGGAGAGCCGCCCGGTCCTCCGAAATGTACCGGGAGTCGGGAAACCACTGTCATCCAAGCCCTTTCAGGGCGACACCGTGGTCAGCAGCGACAGACCGAACACGAGAAGCCCACTGACGAACCCCGCGACCACCACCAAGCCCGACATCGGGTGCTCGAGCAGCGAATCCGCCTGCACCTCCGCGCTCGACACCTCTGCACTCGACCTCGACACCGTCTCCATGACTCACCACCGATCCTCACGACTCCAACGACCGGACCGGTCGAACGGAAGAGCACTAATCTATGCCCTATGGTATAGATTTACTAAGCGAAACACTTGAGACAAGGTGCTCGGCACCAGATAGGAAAGCGACGAACTGCAGTTCAACGACGCGGACACGGCACGTCGAGGCCGAGGATCGCGACCCGCCGGCACGGTTCGGTGGCCCGACAGAGAGACGAGCGACATGGCACGCAAGCACGAGTACTTCACGGACCTCTACACCGACGCCCTGATCGGTTTCGCCGCGTTCACGCACCTTCCGGCGTCGGTCGTACGGACCGCCTCCGGTTACGCGATCCGTGCCGACGCCGGATTCGGGCGCATCCTGCTCGCCACGAACCACGAGGACGGCCTGGCGGACATCCGCAGCGAACTCGATGTGTGGACGGTCCAGGTCCTGCAGAACTCCCCCGCGGGACCGCAGCCGCTCACGGAGGAAACCGACCGCGACCTGGTCGCCGCGTACGGCCGTGCGGTGGAACGCCTCGAACTCGAGGGCTCGTGGTCGCCGGTGGAAGTCACCCTCGACCGGCCCGTCAGCGTGGTCGAGGGCGCAGCGTAGACCGGCGCGATCAGGCCTCGGCCAGCGCGTCGACCGGCGACCTCGTGAGTTCCCCGAACTTGGCGTCGGAGTCGATCCACTTCGGCGAACGGCGCAGGGCGTCCAGTGCCTGGTCGAAGGCGTCGGCCAGCCATTCGTCCCGGGCTTCCTCGAGCAATTCGTCCCCGGACTCGCCGTCGGACTGCTGGAAGAAGGCGACGTGCCAGGCTTCGATCGCGTCGACATCGCTGGTCAGACCGTCGCCGGAGTTGGTGGCCAGAACGTAGCGATTGAACTCGAAGTCGACGCGAATGGCATATCGGCCGAGGACGTTGACGATGTTGGCCGGACGATGGGTGGCGGCTGCGAGCGCGATCAGAGCATCGGTGTATCGATCGGTGTGTTCCTGCGTGCGGGGCATGTGCCCTCATCTCTGATGTGAAGTGGCCCCCGCGGTGCACGGTGGCAGCCGGCGCACAGGGGCAGCTCCGAGCTCCCCCTTGCGTTTCGCCCGATCGATCGTAACGGCTCCGACGACCATTTCCGCAAGTCACAGCACAAAGCTGGCTCGACCGAAGGAGGTTACCTGTGTAGACGAGAAACAGATTTCGACCACAGGATCCGCATGCCTGACCGCTGGGATCGCGTCCCACGCACGGTCACAGCCCTGTACGAAGCGGAGGATTCGATGCGCACCCATACTCACGAGCGGACCAACCGCTCCTCCAGCCCGACGGCCGCCCCCGTCGACCGGGGCGTGTACAGCATCTCGGTGACCGCCGAGCTGTCCGGAGTCGGCCCCCAGACCCTGCGCCTGTACGAACGCCGGGGCCTGCTCGACCCCGACCGCACCGGCGGCGGCACCCGACGCTACAGCCGCGACGACCTCGAGCGGCTGCGCCGCATCACCGAACTCGTCGAGCTCGGTGTCAATCTCACCGGTGTCCGCGAGATTCTCACCCTCGAAGACCAGCAGTCCGCACTGCGCGCGGAGATCGCACAACTGAGCCACTCCTCGCCGGGACCGAGCGGCCGCTGATCGCCGGTTCAGGCGTCTTCCAGCCGGACGTCGGCGGGTGTCTTGTCGTCCCGCAGTCCGCGCCACGCCGGGTGTCGCAAGCGCCCGGCGTCGGTGCGTTCCCGATATCGCACCTCCCCCACGACGCTCGGCGCCACCCACACGGTGTCCCGGTCGACGTCGGGTACGTCACCGGCGAACGGGCTGGTGTCACGTTCGAGAGGGACCAGCAGCTCCGACAGCCGCTCCAGCTCCCGCTCGGTGAACCCGGTGCCGACCCTCCCGATGTAGCGCAATCCGGCGTCCTCGGGGACCCCCAAGAGCAGTGACCCTATGCCGGCGCCGCGAGCACCGCGGCCGCGCCGCCATCCACCGATCACCGCCTCCTGCGTGAGCCAGTTCTTCGTCTTGATCCAGGCCGAACCCCGCCGACCCGGTAGATAGATCGAGTCTCGGCGCTTCGCCACGACACCCTCGAGATCCCTGCTCGCTTCGACCACGTCCGCCACGTCGCCGGTCAGTTGCGGGGGCACCTCGAGGCCGGTGGTGGCCGCGGCCAGTGCCTCGAGGATCCGTCGGCGGTCGTCGTAGCGCTTGCGGAGCAACGAGACCCCGTCGAGGTACAGCACGTCGAACGCCCGGAACTGCGGCGCGCCGCCGGCTTGCAGAGCGGGAAAGCTGGCCCGTCCGCGGGCGTCCAGGCTCACCACTTCACCGTCGAGCACCACCCGATGACCGTCGAGCGTCGCGGCGAGCTCCTGCAACGCCGGATAGCGATCCGTCACGTCGTTGCCCGCGCGTCCGCGCAATCGCACTGTCTCGCCGTCGAATTCGACGATCAGGCGAATGCCGTCCCACTTGCCCTCGAACGCCCACTGCTCGGGGTCCAGCCCGTCGAGGGTGCCTGCGGTGGCGAGCATCGGGGCGAGCCCCCGCGGCACCTCGGACGCAGCGGCGTCGTCCTTCATCAGGTGCATCAGCCACTGGTCGCCGTCGGTACGGATAAGGGCATACCGCCCCTGGGCTCGCTGCCCGAACAATCGCACGATCACCTCGTCGTCGCGCCACTTCTCGAGTTCGTACGTTCCCGCGTCCCAGATGCTCACGGTCCCGCCGCCGTACTCGCCCTGGGGGATCGAGCCCGCGAAACTCGCATACTCGAGCGGGTGGTCCTCGGTGTGGACGGCGAGTCGGTTCTCCTTCGCCGATGTGGGTAGTCCGCGCGGGACGGCCCACGAGACCATCACGCCGTCGCGTTCGAGCCGGAAGTCGTAGTGCAGTCTGCGGGCGTGGTGCTCCTGGATCACGAACGAATTGCCCTCGCCGCCTTCGGCCGCGGTCTGCGGTATCGGCTCGGGTGTGCGGTCGGCGTCCCGCTTTCTGCGGTACTCGGTGAGTGCATCCATCCGCGGGTCGAGCTCGGCGATGAGGTCCCCGTCCCGCCGGTATCGGTCGAGCACCTCGTCGAACCTCAGATGCCGCAGCCCGGGATCCTCGAGTTCGTCCCACGTCCGGGGCGCCGCGACCGTGGGCTCGGCGCGCCCGCGCAGGGAGTACGGCGCGATGGTGGTCTTGGCCGCGTTGTTCTGGCTCCAGTCCACGAAGACACGGCCCGCCCGCACCGATTTCGCCATGGTCGCCGTCACCAGATCGGGATGCAACTGTTCGAGGCTGTCCGCGACCTTCCTCGCCACGGTCGACGCCCCGCCGGGCGCCAACGTACGGTCCAGCGGCACGTAGACGTGGATTCCCTTGCTACCGCTCGTGACCGGGAACGCCGTCCACCCCAGTGTCGCCACGATGTCGCGCACCGCGGCGGCCACCCGCGCGCATTCCGGAAGGCCGACCCCCTCGCCGGGATCGAGATCGAACACCAGACGTGTCGCCGGCCCCGGCTCACCGTCGACGAACCGCCACTGCGGTACGTGCACTTCGAGAGCGGCCTGCTGGCCGACCCACACCAGGGCGGCGGTGGAGTCGATCACGGGGTAGCGCACGGTCCGGTCCTTGTGGTGGACGGCGTAGCGCGTCAGCCAGTCCGGCGCGGACGCCGCGAGGTTCTTCTCGAAGAACGACGGCTCGTCCACCCCGTTGGGCCAGCGCTTGCGGGTGACCGGCCGATCCGCAACATGCGGCAGCATCGCGGGCGCGATCGCGGCGTAGTAGTCGATCACCTCGCCCTTCGTCACCGCCGGCCCGGTCCCGGAGGCCGGATAGAGCACCTTGTCGAGGCGGCTCACCGCCACCCGACGCCCGTCGATGGTGCGCGTCGGCATCTCTCACCTCCCGTCGCAGATACGCACATTGTGCGCCCGCGGGCACCCGTCTTGTCGCATTCCGGGCACGAAGGCATGATGGCTGCGGTGTTGACCCCTCGACGACGCTCCGCGGTCCTTGCCGCGATCTGTCTCGCCGTCGTGCCCGCCACCGCGTGCACCATCGCCGATTCCGCCGACGCGGCAGACACCTCCGCCCCCGCGAACGCCGCATCGTCGTCGGGTACGTGCGGCCCCGGCGGCGGGCTGACCTGGGCGCCCGGTGTTCTCACGATCGCGACGGACGAGCCCGCGTACGCGCCGTGGATCGTCGACAACGATCCGGCCAACGGTCTGGGCTACGAGGGCGCCGTCGCGCGTGCGGTGTCGGAACGGCTCGGGTACGCCCCCGAACAGTTGCGCTTCACCCGGGTGGGGTTCGAGGAGGCCATGGCCCCGGGCCCCAAGAACTTCGACTTCGACATCAACCAGGTCACGATCGCCGGCGACCGCCGCGACAGCGTCGACTTCTCATCGCCGTACTACGCGGTGGCGCAGTCGGTGATCGCGCTGTCCACCAATCACGCGGCGAAGTCGCGCTCGCTCGCGGATCTGACGGAGCTGAGCCTGGGCGCGCAGAGGAATTCGACGAGCCTGGCCGCGATCGAGGGCACCATCCGACCCCTCCAGGCACCGACGTCGTTCGACACCACCGACGCGGCGAAGGCCGCGCTGCAGTCCGGTGAGGTCGACGCGATCGTCGTGGATCTGCCCACCGGATTCCACATCACCGAGGAGCAGATCCCGGGCAGCGTCATCGTCGGACAGTTCCCCCGCCCCAACGACGTCACCGAGTTCTACGGCGCGGTCCTCGAGAAGGACAGTCCCCTCACCGGGTGCGTGTCCGCCGCCCTGGACGGTCTGTACGACGACGGCACCCTCGACAAGCTGATCGCGCAGTGGCTCACCGACAGTGCCGGCGCGCGGGTGCTGCAGTAGCAGCACCCGCGGCCGGCCCCGCCGATCGGCTCACAGCTCGAGATCGCGACCGATGATCTCCTTCATGATCTCGTTGGATCCGGCCCAGATCTTCGTGACGCGGGCGTCCATCCACGCGCGGGCGACGCGGTACTCACGCATGTATCCGTAACCACCGTGCAACTGCACGCAGTGGTCGAGCACCTCGTTCTGCACCTGCGCCGACCACCACTTGGCCTTGGCCGCGTCGACGGCGCTCAGGCCCGCATCGGAGTGCTCCGCGACCGCGGCGTCGATGTACGACTGCGCCACCTCGATCTTGGTGACCAGCTCTGCCAGCAGGAACTTGTTGTGCTGGAACGAGCCGATCGAGTTGCCGAATGCCTTGCGCTCCTTGGCGTACTCGATGGTCTCGAGCAGGATCTGCTTGGCATGCGCCACGTTGGTGACGGCGGCACCGATCCGTTCCTGCGGCAGCCGCTCCATCATCGAGACGAAGCCGGTTCCGGGCTCGCCCAGCATCGCATCCGCGGGCAGCCGGACGTCGTCGAAGAACAGTTCGGCGGTGTCCGCCTCGGGCTGGCCCACCTTGTCGAGCTTGCGCCCCCGCTCGAAACCGGGCAGTGACGTGTCGACGAGGAAGAGGCTGATGCCCTTGGACCGCTGGGTCGGGTCGGTGCGCGCCGCCACGACCACGACGTCGGCGGTGTAGCCGTTGGTGATGAAGGTCTTGGAGCCGTTCAGAATCCAGTCGGATCCGTCCCGGACGGCGGAGGACTTGAGGTTGGCGAGGTCCGAGCCGGCGGACGGCTCGGTCATGCCGATCGCGGCGACGGCCTCACCCGCGGCCATCCGCGGCAGCCACTGCTGCTTCTGCGCCTCGGACGCGAGATCGACGACGTACGGGGTCACGATGTCGAAGTGGATGCCGAAGCTCGACGCCAGCGCCATGTTGACCGCGGCCAGTTCCTCGGTGGCGACCGCGTTGAACCGGTAGTCGCCGGCCTCGCCGCCGCCGTACGCCTCGGGGATCTCGAGCCCGAGGATGCCCTGCTTGCCGGCCTCGTGCCAGACCTCGCGCGCGATGAGCTTGTTCTCGGCGTACTCGTCCACGTTCGGCACCACATCGCGGGCCAGGAAATCGCGGACGGCCGCACGGAACTCCTCGTGATCGGCCGTGAATACTGATCTCTTCACTTCGCAACCCTTTCCGGCTGAGCACCATCAGCTAAGCGTTCGCTTAGTCTGCGATGAGAGTGTGCGAAAGTCAACGCGGAAAACGTCGACACCGGGTCGGCGAAGCGGGCGGAGGTCGGAACAGATGACATCGCGAGCAGGAACCCGTGCGGGCACGCCGGAAGCCGACCGCCCGGCGGTCGAGGCCGAACAGCGACTGCTCGACGCTGCACGCGACGCCTTCGCCGCGAAGGGCTACCACGGCACGAGTACGCGGGAGATCGCCGCGGGGGCCGGCATGAGTCCCGCCGCGATGTACATCCACTTCCGATCCAAGCAGGACGTGCTCGCGCGGCTGAGTATCGAGGGGCACATCTCCGCCCTCGCCCATCTCAGGGCCGCCGCCGACGCACCCGGATCGCCGACGAAATGCCTTCGCGCAACGGTGTATGCGTTCGCTTACTGGCACGCCGAGAACACCACGACCGCCCGCGTGGTGCAGTACGAGTTGTCGCATCTCGACCCCGACAGCCGCGCCCGGGTCGTGCGGTTGCGGCGCGATATCGTGGCCACGGTGCGCACGATCGTCGCGGACGGCGCGCGACAGGGCGCGTTCGCGGTGGCCGACGTCGACACCACGACACTCGCGGTGCTGTCGCTGTGCATCGACACCGCCCGCTGGTACCCGTCACGCCGCCTCGACACCCCCGAGGCGGTCGGCGCATCGTTGGCCGCGATGGCGGAGCGGATGGTCGGAGCAGATGGCCACAGCGGGCGCCCGAGTCCGCCCACTCCGACCGAGCCCTAAGCGATCGCTCAGGCGCTGGTGACGGAGTACTCGCCAACAGCCCGACCGGTCAGCCGCCATCCCCCGTCGACCGCGGTGAGGTCGACTTCGGTGACGTTCACCGTGTTCACCTGCGGACGCTCGGCGCCCGGGTACCAGGCCTCGACGCGCCCGGTGCCGACGCCGCGGAATCCGTTCGCCGTCACCTCGGTCAGTCCCGGCACGGCCCGCGGGTAAGCCCGGGAGAGCGGCTCCGCGAACCCCTCGACCAGCCCCTGCTCATCGCCCGACGGGCAGTCGATGCGGTTGAGGTTGCCCTGCGGTTGGGCCGTGTTGCCGTCCTTCACCGCGTGGGGGTCACCACACGCCTGGGTCCACGACCACCACGCGCCGCCGATCCGGTGTGTGTTCATCGCATCGACGAACCGGTGGACCTCCCCCGCCTGGTCGTCCGGTTCACCGAACCAGCCCCATTCGCCGGTCCACAGCGGCGCGCCGTACCAGTCGGCTGCCGCAGCGGCGATCCGGAATCCGTCTTCGATCGAGGGGAATTCGCTGCTGACGTTGATCGACTGGCTGTAGAGGTGCGGCGAGAACACGACCAGCGGATCGGCGAGATAGTGCCGCGGCGGCAGCGCGTCGAAGCCGAACGCCGACCACAGCGCGCTGGGCTCGAACATCACCAGGTGCGGGAAGCCGCCCGTCTCCGCCTGCCGGATGGCCGCGATCGCCCGCTGGTAGAAGCGGCCGATCTGATCGGCCGCGGTGAACGGGTCCCGCAGACCGGGGTTCGGTTCGTTGAGCAGGTCGTAGCCCACCACCGCGGGTTCGTTCTTGAACTCTGCGGCCAAGCGCGCCCAGGTCTGTACCAGGTGACCCTGGACGCCCTGTTCGTCGTCGTAGAACGCCTGGAATGCCCTGGCCACGGCCGGCGATGCCTCCCGCTGACCGCCGATGTTGCACGTCGTCCACCCGCCGGTGAGCGTCGCCCATTCGGGTGCCCCGTCCCACCCGATCCCCCGCTGCAGGAGCGGCGGGCAGTCCTGGCCCTCGGGCGTTCCGACGTAGGGCCCCCACGCGTCCTGGTGCATGTCGAGGACGGTGTAGATGCCGTTGTCCTTCGCGTCCTGCACGGCCTCGCGGATCCGGCCGACGTAGGCGGCGTCGAAGGCGCCGGGAGTCGGCTCGAGCGCCGACCACGCGACGTTCAACCGCACCACGTCGAAGCCGAGCGCCGCCATCCCTTCGAAGTCCGTCCGGTCCAGCGGCGCGACCGTCGGCAGCCCGGTCCCGTTGGACGCGTAGTCGTTGAGCCCGTTGACATTCGCGCCGCGCAACAGGACCGTCCGGCCGTCCACGTCCTTGATGGTGCCGTCTTCGACGGTCAGCCGCGGAAGCGTCCAGCCCCCGGCGTCCGGCGGGACCGGGGCGGCTGTCGCGGCCGGCACGGCCTGGAGTGTCAGAGCCGCGAGGGCGACCATCAGCAGTGCGCGCACGAGGAGCCTTCCTGTACAACCGTCCAAGTCAACGAGAGCTTAGGTCGGCGCCCGACGCGGTACGGGTGAATCGTCCAAAGTGCCTTCCACGGGCCGCGTCTCGTCAGTAAGTCACACCAGCTCGCGCTTGAGGATCTTCCCGGTCGCGGTCATCGGCAGGTGCTCGACGAGCCGGACCTCGCGCGGATACTTGTAGCTCGCCATCCGTTCCTTCGACCACGCGATGAGATCCGCGGCGGTGACCTCGGTTCCGGGTGCCGGAATCACGTAGGCCCGCACCTCCTCGCCGTGCCGCTCGTGCGGCACGCCGACGACGGCGGCCAGCGACACCGCGTCGTGCGTCATGAGGACCTCCTCGATCTCACGCGGGTACACGTTGAACCCACCGCGCACGATCATGTCCTTCGCGCGGTCCACGATGTAGTAGAAGCCGTCCGCGTCCCGGCGGGCGAGATCGCCCGTGCGGAACCACCCGTCCCGCATCGCCTCCGCGGTCGCGTCGGGGCGACCGAGGTAGCCCTTCATGACGTTGTGGCCGCGGATGGCGATCTCGCCCACGGCGTCCGCGCCCTCGACGGTGTTCCAGTCCCGGTCGACCAGACGCACCTGAACGCCCCACAGCGGGACGCCGATCGATCCGGCCCTGGGATCCTGCTCCGGATCGCTGAACAGCGCGACCGGTGACGTCTCGGACAGTCCGTAGCCCTCCAGGATGCCGACCCCGAACCGGGACGCGAAACGCTCGAGGATCTCGACGGGCAACGCGGCTCCTCCGGAGATCGCTTTGCGGAGGTTCGCAGCGATCCGCGCGACGTCGACCGAATCGTCGACCGCGCCGAGCAGAGCCCAGTACATCGTCGGCACACCCGCGAACATGGTGATCAACTCCCGTTCCATGATCTCCAGCGCAGCGCCGGCGTCGAAGCGCGGCAACAACACCAGCGTCGCACCCACCGAGAACCCGGCGTTCATGTTGATCGTCTGTCCGAACGAATGGAACAGCGGAAGGGTGAGCAGATGAGTGTCGGGCCGGCTCGGCGTACTGTCGAACAGTCGGTTGGCGGCGATCGCGTTCATCACCATGTTCGAGTGGGTGAGCTCGGCGCCCTTGGGCTGCCCGGTGGTGCCGCTCGTGTAGAGGATCACGGCGGTGTCCGTCGCCTCGCACGGCTCGGCCTCGAACGTGCTCGGCTGCAAGGGAAGAACCTCCGACAGCGACGTGGCCCCGTCCCCGCCGGCGCCGTCGATGACGAACATCGTGCGGCACGACTCCACGGCGTGGAAGCCCTCCCTGCCGTACTCCCCGATCGGCAGCTCCGGCCCGCCCTCGAAGCAGAAGTACGCCGCCGCCCCGCAGTCCTCGAGGTGGTACGCGATCTCCCGCCCCTTCAGCAGGACGTTGAGCGGCACGACCGCTGCGCCTGCCTTGAGGATCCCGTAATAGACGATCGGGAACCACGGCAGGTTGGGGCACGAGATCGCCACTCGGTCCCCCGGCCCGATCCCGGACGCGACGAGGAGGTTCGCGATCTGGTTCGCGAGACCGTCGGTCTCGGCGTAGGTGAACCGGGCATCCCCTAGCACCAGCGCGTCGCGGTCCGGGTACTTGCGGGCCGAGTCTTCCAGGAACATGGACAGATTGAGCATCGAAACGTTCTTCTCTCGGGCGGCGATCGTGACGGTCAGTTGCTCGGCGCGGGCGCGGCGCCGATCGAGGTGAGCAGTTCGTCGAGGAGTTCGCCCGCGCGTGGCCATTCGCCGTAGCCGGAGGCCGGATTGAGGTGCCCCACCTCACCGAGGTCGACGAGCCTGCTGCCCCACGCGTGCGCGAGATCGACCACGGCAGTGAACTCGGCGAGCGGATCGTTACGGCTCGCGGCGACGATGCTCGAGAACGGCAAGGTGCTGCGCGGGACCGGGTTCCAGCCGTTCGCGTCGAGATCCGACAGCGCCGGATAGCCGGCGGGCAGCGGCGTGGAGAAGTCCGGCGGGGTGGCCAGGATCGCGCCCGCGACCGGGCGGCCGTGTCGGGCGGCCCAGTGCACGGTGATCATCACCCCGGCGCTGTGCGCAACCAGCACGACGGGGCCGTCGATGTCGGTCAGGACGGCATCCAGCGCGGCCACGCGTGCGTCCAGGCTGAGCCTGTCGTGCTCGAGCGGCGGGACTATGCGGACGCTGTCCAGTCCTGCCGCCAAGAGGGTCTGCCAGTGATCCTCGACGTGATCACGCAGTCCGGGAACGATCACGACGGTCGGGGAAACGGAGCTGCTCAACGCATGCCCTCCAGGTGAAATCGATGTGGACGGACGGGGCGGGGACACCTGTGGGTGCCCCCGCCCCACCGAGGGGTGCTGTCGCAGACGGGTGACAGCGGGTCAGGCGTGCTGGGTGAAGCCGACCTGGCCGGGCTGACGGTTCGGTGCGTAGCCGAGCTTGGCGAGCGTCTCGTCGGCGTCCTTGTAGGTGGTGCCGATCCTGTAGATGTCGCGGGCCTCCTTGCCGGTAGCCACCTCGCGGCCGAGTTCCTCGGCAAGGCGTACCAGCTGGCGGACCTGCTCGGCGGAGGTGATCTTGACCTCGCCGTTCGGCTCCCACAGGTTGTCCTCGTTACCGCAGCGGGTGTGCAGACCCATCGCCATCGCCATGGTGTTGACCGGGAGCACCGAGCGCATGAGCGTCTCGAGGGTCAGGCAGGCGCCGTCGGGGACCCGGTCGATGAACTGCATCATGTTGTACGGGTTGGGGCCGTCGAAGCCACCGCCGATCGCCACCCACGTCAGGTTCAACGGGCCGGTGTAGACACCGCGGCGGATCAACCGTTCGACCGTCTCGAGCTGCGGGATGGACGAGAGCTGGAAGTGCGGCTGGATGCCGGCGGCCTGCAGACGACGCAGGTGCTCCTCGACCCATTCGGGGCCGGCGGGAACGGTCATCTCGCGGTAGGTCGCGGCGAGGTCGGCATTCTCCAGCGAGGTGCCCTTGATGTCACCCGGCGTCATCAGCTCCATGATGTTCATCTGGCTGGTGTTGATCGCGATCGTGACCTGGTCCGGCTTCGGGTCCAGCTCGGCGAGCATGTGGCGGACGTTGTCCGGCAGCCACTTCGCGTCGGCGCCGTCACCTTCCGGCGCGAACGAGATGGAGCCGCCGACCTGGAGGATCATGTCCGGCACGGCCTCCCGGAGACGACCGAGGAGCTCGTTGAACTTCGACAGCCGCTTGGAGCCCTTGCCGTCCTCCTCGCGGACGTGGATGTGCAGCACGGTCGCGCCGGCCTCGTAGCAGTCGACGGCCTGCTGGACGTGCTCGTCCATCGTCAGCGGCAGGTCCTCGGGGAAGTCCTCCACCGCCCATTCCGGGCCGTACGGCGCGACCGTGATGACGAGCTTGTCCTGGTTCTCGGGGAAGAGTGCATCGTCGTGGAAATGCATTGCGTAACTCCGTTTCTGAATAGGTGTAGGGCTGAAGCAAGACTCAGAAGGGACGGTCTCCGACAATCCCGGCGCGCTCCATCTTCCGAACCGCGGGCCAGTAGTCCTGGACCGCGTAGTGCTGCGTCGAACGGTTGTCCCAGATCGCGACGCTGTTCGGGGTCCAGCGCCAGCGCACCTGATACTCCGGGATCGTGGCCTGGCTCTGCAGGTATCGCAGCAGCTCGCCGGCCCCGGGTGCGTAATCGATTCCGCACCGGACGTTCTCGGCGGTGTGGAAGTTCGTGAGGTGCGTCGTGAAGCTGTTGACGAACAGAATCTTCTCCCCCGTCTCCGGGTGGGTGCGGACCACCGGATGCTCGGCGTCCGGGAAGCGCTCCTTGAGTTCGAGGCGCTGCTGCATCGGCAGTCGCGCGCCGAAGGACGCTTCGATGCTGTGCCGTGCCCGAAGGCCGTCGATCCGTTCCTTGACCTGTTCGGGCAGGCGGTCGTAGGCGAGCGCCATGTTCACCCAGATCGTGTCGCCGCCGACTGCGGGGCCCTCGACACACCGCAGCACGCAACCCATCGGCGGGTCGGTGCGCCACGTCGCGTCGCAGTGGTAGGCGTTCTCGAACGCCTCGGGCGCGCTGTCGAGATCCTTGTAGATCCGCACGAGACCGGGATGGTCGGGATCGCTTCCGACCACAGGGTGGTCCTCGAGTGGGCCGAACCGCTGCGCGAGCGCGACGTGCTCGTCCCTGCTCATGCCCTGGTCGCGGAAGAACAGCACCTTGTGCTCGAGCAGACGTGACTTCAGTTCGGCGAACAGGGCATCGTCGCGGGACACGTCCGCGAGGTCGACACCGTGCACTTCCGCGCCGATGCTGCAGGTCAGGGGTCGTGCATCCATCGGCACGACGGCCGTCCGGCCGTGTTCGAGGCTTTCGACGATGGTCATCACTCTCTCCTGTTCATGCTCGAATGACGGATCAGAACGAGAAGACCGAGGAGCCGATGCTCATGCCCGACTCCAGGTCTCGATGGGCCTGTTCGGCTTCCTCGAGCGCGTAGTGCTGGTTGATCTCGATCGCGATGCGGCCGGCAGCGACGTGCCCGAACAACTCTCCGGCGAGCTCGGCCCGTTCCGCCGGGTCGGCGATGTAGTCGGCGAGCGCCGGCCGGGTCACGAACAGCGAGCCCTTGACCGCGAGCTCCATGGCATTGATCGGCGGGATCGGGCCGGACGCGGTACCGAAAGCAACGAGCAGGCCCCGGCGCGCCAGCGAGTCGATCGACGACTGGTAGGTGGTCTGCCCGATGCTGTCGTAGACGACGGGTACACCCGCCCCGTCGGTGAGCTCGCGGACACGATCCGCGACGTTCTCCCGCGTGTAGACGATCACCTCGCCGCAACCGTGGGCGCGGGCCACTTCGGCCTTCTCGTCGCTGGATACGGTGCCGATGACGTTGACTCCCAATAGCTTCGCCCACTGACAGAAGATCAGCCCGACACCGCCGGCAGCGGCGTGCAGCAGCACGGTGTCGCCCGCCTCCAGCGTCGGACAGATCCGGCGCAGCAGGTACGACGTGGTGAGTCCGCGCATCGTCATCGCCGCCGCAGTCTCGAAGGCGATGCCGTCCGGCAGCGCGATCAGGTGCTCGGCGGGCATGACGCGCTCGGTGCTGTACGCACCGAGCGGGCTGCCGGTGTAGGTGACTCGGTCCCCCTCCGCGAAGCCCTGTACCCCGGCGCCGACCGCCTCGACGACGCCCGCGGCCTCCACACCCATTCCCGCAGGCAGGGGCGCCGGGTACATTCCGGTTCGGAAGTAGGTGTCGGCGAAGTTCAGGCCGACGGCCTCGTGCCGGACTCGCACCTCGCCGGGGCCCGGGTCTCCGACCTCGACGGCCTCCCACTTCAGGACTTCCGGACCGCCGGTCTCGTAGAAGCGGATCGCTTTCGCCATTGTCTTCTCCTTGATCCCGAGCCGACCTCGACAGGTCGACTCGCTTGCGCTGCTGCCGAAACAATTGGCGCGGCATTACTTTTCGACGTTCACCCCTTGCCGATCCGGCGACCCGGCCGAGAGCGGCGAACGAATCGCCGGGGTGAACCCGTGTGACTCAGCTGACACGACACTATCGACTCGTGACGCAAACCACATGCCCTGACGGGACATATTTCTGTCCATTTCGGGACATGCATGGGCGCCGAGAACTATGACTCACGACATAGCTCCGGTCGACGCCGGCCGGTCACGCACTTACCCTTGCGGGACATCACGACCAGCCCGAGGAGAGTGATACGGGTGGCCAAGCCCCTCGCCCGCTACGCCGCTCTGACCGGATACATCGAGGTCAGCCGCATGCTGGGCATCGATCCGGTGCAGCTGCTGCGGACCGTCGGCCTCGATCCGTCGAGCCTCGACCTCCAGGATCGATGGATCCCCGCCGCCTCCGTCGCGCGACTGCTCGAACTGTCGTCGGCGGCCTCGGGCCGTCCCGACTTCGCACTCAAGCTCGCCGAGCACCGCCGGCTGTCCACACTCGGTCCGCTCAGCGTGAGCATCCGCGAGGAACCGGACGCCCGGAGCGCGCTCCGGATGCTGATCCGGTACCAGCACATGTACAACGAGGCGCTGCACATCCGCATGACCGAGCGGGACGGACTGTCCGCGATCCAGGTCAGCATCGAACCCGGCGAGGCGATCCCAGTCCGACAGTCGGTCGAACTCGCGGTGACTGTCGTCCACCAACTGCTCCGCAACCTACTCGGTGAGCACTGGCACCCGGTCTCCGTGTGCTTCGAGCACGGCCGGCCCGCAGACGATTCCACGCATCGCCGAATGTTCGGGACACCGCCGACCTTCGACAGCGACTTCAGCGGCATCGTCACCTATACGGGCGATCTGAACGAGCCGAACCGCCTGTCCGATCCCGGCCTGCGGACCTACGCCAAGCAGTTCCTCGACACGCTTTCCGACCCCGCCGAGCCGACGATCGAGGGGCGCGTCCGCGAGCTCGTCGAGCTACTGCTCCCGACCGGTCGATGCTCCATCGACCAGGTGGCCCGCAGCCTCGGTGTCGACCGGCGCACGGTCCATCGTCATCTCGCGAAATCCGGCCAGACCTTCACCGCCGTCCTCGACACCACCCGCGCCGAACTCGCGAACCGCATGGTGCGCGGGTCCCGCTACTCCTTCACGGAGATCTCCGAGATGCTCGCCTTCTCGACACCGAGCAGCTTCTCGCGCTGGTTCCACCAGCAGTTCGGCGCCAGCCCGCGGGACTGGCGCAAGCAGGCGGCGCCGAACGCCGCCGTCGAAGTCGGTCACCCACGGACGGACATGTCCCGAGATGCACAGAATGACGTCCCGGAGGGGTAATTAATCTCCCACGAGTCGATATAGCGTGATGTGCGCCACCTTCCATCGCGCGCTGTAACGCGCACCACATCCACATTCGACTTTTCGGTGAAACGAGCGCTGCCATGACCACGAGCCCCGAGCCGACACTCACCCCGACGATCGACCGCATGCAGCGAGAGGGAAACTGGAACCCGCTGTGGGGCAGACTCTCCCAGTGGGATCCGGAATGGACCGAACAGTTCATGGCAATGAACGCGACGCCGATTCGACGTGAGGTGTTTCCACCGGAGTTCGTCGAGTTGCTCAGCATCGCGATCGACGCCGCGGCCACACACATGTACGCCCCCGGCGTTCGCCGGCACATCCGCGCGGCGCTCGAACTCGGCGTCACCCGCGAGCAGATTCTCACCGTGCTCCAAATGGTCAGCGTCCTCGGGATCCACGCCTGCAACCTCGGCGTGCCGATCCTCGAGGAGGAGCTGACCGCGTTCGAAGCCCGTTCCTAGGGCATCCCCGCCGCGACATCGATCCCCGAACCCTCGATCGCCGCGCTCCCACCAGCCCGTTCGCCTCAGGAGCCACCATGGGACCGTTCCCCACGTCTACCGAACCCCTTGTCGGAACAGCCGAACCCGCACCCACCGGGCAGACAACCACCTCCACACCCCGCAGCGTCCGATCCCGGAGCTATCCGTGGATCGTCGCCGCCCTGGCGTTTGCACTGCTGCTGTCGGACTACATGTCCCGGCAGGTCCTCAGCGCGGTCTTCCCGATGCTGAAGACGGAATGGGCACTCTCCGATTCCCAGTTGGCGTCGCTGACCAGTGTCGTCGCGCTGATGGTCGGCCTGTTGACGTTCCCGCTCTCCCTGCTCGCCGACAGGTGGGGGCGGGTCCGGAGCCTGGTCCTCATGGCCGTGATGTGGAGCCTCGCGACCCTGTGCTGTGCGATCGCGTCCAACTACGAACAGATGCTGGCGGCCCGCTTCTTCGTGGGCGTCGGCGAGGCGGCGTACGGCAGTGTGGGCATCGCCGTCGTCCTGAGCGTGTTCTCCCCCCGGTTGCACTCGTCGCTCAGCGGCGCCTTCATGGCCGGTGGCTCCTTCGGTTCCGTGGTCGGCGTCTCGCTCGGAGGCGTGATCGCCGTGAACGTCGGGTGGCGCTGGTCCTTCACCGCGATGGCGGTGCTGGGCCTCATTCTCGTCGCACTGTTCCGGGCCGTGGTCACCGAGTCCCGCCTCGCGAAATACGCCGTGCACGACGAACCCGTCACCCCGTCCGACGCCTCCGCCCCGTCCGCGCCGGTCATCCGCGTCCCCGTGTCGACCCTGTTCACGAACCGGGCGGTGTGGTGCGCCTACCTCGCCGGTGGTTTCCAGATGTTCACCGCCGCCGTCCTGCTGTCGTGGACGCCCAGCTTCTTCAATCGGTACTACGGCATGGCACCCGACCGGGCCGGTGCGGTCGCCGCACTGTTCGTCCTGTTGGTCGGTACCGGTATGGTGTTGTGCGGCATGATCACCGACCGCGTGAGCCGCACCGATCCCGCGCGTAAATGGATGACTGCCGTCGTGTTCTGCACGATCGCCCTCCTGTCACTCGGCATCGGGCTCCGGCTGGGCACCGGGGCACCTCAGCTGATCCTCCTCGGCATCGGCGCCTTCTTCTCGGCCGGCTGCTCGGGACCGACGGCCGCCATGGTCGCCGGCCTCACCCACGAATCGGTCCGCTCCTCGGCGCTGGGTACACTCACCATCGCCAACAACGTTCTCGGTTTGGCGTTGGGCCCCTTCGTCGTCGGCATCCTCGCCGATCGACTGGGTCTGCTCGAGTCGCTGCAGCTCGCGCCACTCTTCTACGTCGCCGCCATCGTCGCGCTACTCGTCGGCAAGCGTGTCTAGGCCGCGGGACTGCGCAAGCTCGCAGCGCAGAGCACTGCATCCGTGTGACCCCACGATCACCGAGACATTCGGAGACGGAAAGGTATCTATGAGCAAGATCTACGCATCGGCCGCCGCGGCGGTGGCCGACATCGAGTCCGGAGCATCCCTGGCCGTCGGGGGATTCGGGCTGTGTGGCATCCCCGACGTCCTCATCGCCGCGCTGGCGGCCGGCACGGAAACCGCCTTCGAGGTGTTCTCGAACAACTGTGGCACCGACGGACACGGACTCGGAATCCTGCTCGAGGACGGCAGGATTCGCCGCGTGACGGCGTCGTACGTCGGCGAGAACAAAGAGTTCGCGCGCCAGTATCTGTCCGGGGAACTCGAGGTGGAGCTGACCCCGCAGGGCACACTCGCCGAGAAGATGCGTGCGGGCGGAGCGGGGATCCCGGCGTTCTTCACCCCGTCGGGGGTCGGCACGCCGATCTCCGAGGGCGGCCTGCCGTGGCGCTACGGCCCGGACGGTTCGGTGGCGCTCGCGTCGCCACCGAAGGAGGTGCGGGCGTTCGGCGGTCGCGACTACGTCCTGGAGGAGGCGATCACGGCCGACTTCTCGTTGGTGCACGCCATGGTCGCCGACACCGCGGGCAACCTGGTGTTCAACAAGGCGGCGATGAACTTCAATCCGCTGGCCGCGATGGCGGGCCGGGTGTGCATCGCCCAGGCCGAGGTGATCGTCGAGGCCGGCGAACTCGATCCGGAGCAGGTGCATCTGCCGGGCATCTTCGTCGATCGGATCGTCCACATCGGACAGCAGGACAAGAAGATCGAGAAGCGGACCGTCTCGGCCGCGGAGGAGGGCACGCGATGACCGCACTGGTGGAGACGCTCGGCTGGACACGCGAGCAGATGGCCGCGCGGGCCGCGCAGGAACTGGTGTCCGGCGAGTACGTCAACCTCGGAATCGGGCTGCCCACACTGATACCCAATCATCTGCCCGACGGCGTCGCCGTCACCCTGCACAGCGAGAACGGCATCCTCGGCACCGGCCCGTACCCGACCGAGGCCGAGGTGGACCCGGACCTGATCAACGCAGGCAAGGAGACCGTGACCGTCGAAGCCGGCGCGTCGTTCTTCGACTCTGCCATCAGTTTCGGGATGATCCGCGGCGGCCACATCGACACCGCGGTGCTCGGCGGCATGCAGGTATCCGCCGCGGGTGACCTCGCGAACTGGATGGTGCCGGGCAAGATGGTCAAGGGCATGGGCGGGGCAATGGATCTGGTGCACGGCGCGCGCAAGGTCATCGTGCTCATGGAACACACCGACAAGACGGGGGCGTCGAAGGTCGTCGAACGCTGCACCCTCCCCCTCACCGGCCGCGCGGTGGTCGACCGGATCGTCACCGATCTCGCGGTGATCGACGTGACAGAGGCCGGTCTCGTGCTTCGCGAATGCGCTCCGGGAGTGACCGCGGACGCGGTCCGCGCGGCCACCGAGGCCGTCCTCCTCTGACGACGCGCGGGTGGGCTGCGCACGGACGACGCAGCCCACCGGGCGTCAGCCGGCGGCGCGGCTGCGCATCGCGTCGACGAACACGCCGGGGATCTCGGCGGGCGTGCGTGCGACGTGGCTGGTGCCGCCGGTAGCGGCCGAGATCTTCTGCAGAACAGCCGCATCCGCGTCCTCGGTGATGCCGATCGTGACGATGATGACCGGGTGCGCGGGATCCTGCTCACGTTTGAGCGTCGCGAGCAGTTCGTCCAGCGAGATCGTCGACGGGTCCTCGTTGGCCCCGTCGGTGAGCAGGATGACGCTGTTGATCGCGGCCGGATCGTAGCCCTCCTTCACCTTGCGGAACGCGGCGAGCGTCGTGTCGTACAACCCGGTGCCGCCCTTGACGAGCGTGGGCAGCGTGCGGACGGCGTCGGTCAGGCGCTGCCGGTGGCTCGTGCCGTCGACCGTCTCGTCCAGGCGGCGGATCGGGGCCAGCTCCTTGTAGTCCTTTCCGTTGCCGCCGAGTCCGATCGAGAACGCCCACAGCCCCAGCTGGGCGTTGTCCGGGAACAGCCGGGCACCGGTCTCACTGGCCTGGACCGTCAGCGCGATCCGGGTCTCCGGACCGGCCTGCTCGGCCATCGAGCCCGAGACGTCCTCCACGACGAGTGCGCGCGACGGAAGTGCAAGCACCGCATAGCGCTTCAGCACCTGGGCGGTCTCGGCGGGATCGGAGACCGTCAGCACCGCGACGTCACCGACGCCTCGTCCGGCGTCGAGCGGGGCCTTGTCGGGGCCGCGGAACCCGCGCTGCGCCAGTGCGGTTCGGCCGGCCTCGGCCCCCATCGCCTCGGCCAGCGCGACACCCGCCTCCCGGGCGTCGTCGTGCTCGGCGCCCGTCGCGGTGGCTACCACGGGATAGTCGAGGAACACCGCACCCGAGTTCGGGGTGGTCGCCTCCAGCCGCACCGCCGAGTCGCCCGCGTTCTGGCCCGCCACCTGCTGCTCGGTGGCGATGCCGATGCCGCCGTCCGACGCGACCGCCGCGAGCCGCGCGGACGGGTCGGTCTGGTGCATGTTCGCGGCCTGTGCCTGGGCGAGCGGGACCAGCGCACCGGGCACCGCATCGGCCGCGATGGTGCCGGCGGCCGCCTCCGACAGGGCGCCGACGATCGGTGCGCCCGAGACGGTGCTGGTGAGCGGGTCGCCGATCCGCAGGCCCGGCAGTTGCAGCGCCGTCAGCCACGTCGCGAAGAACGGCATGTCGCCCTCGCGCGCCGCGATGACGACCGGGGTCGAGGCGATCGACTGGGCGGCGACGTCGAACAGCGTTCCGGTTCCGCTGCTCGCCTTCGCGACCCACTGCGACGAATCCGGGATCCACAGGTCCGGGCCGGCCTGCTGCCCGGGCGCCCCCAGCGGTTCCATGCCGGACGCGGCCTCGATCCGGTAGCTGCGGCAGCCGAGATCCTCGGCCGACGCCGCGGTGGTGACCTCGGTCAGGACCGGTGAGATCGACGGGTCCGCGGCCACCACGTACTCGGTCACCGAGTCGCACCCGCCGCCCATTCGGTCGACGACGAGGTAGGCCCCGACACCCACGACGAGCGCCGCCGCGAGACCGATCGCCCCGTACTTCACGAGGGGCGACGTCGCCGCCGCGGTTTTCGCGCGCGGCGCGCTGTGACGTCCGGCCATGTCTTCGAGACCTCCGTGGGGATCGCGATCCGGCGGGGGCGCGGGTCGCGTTGTGCGGGTTCCGCCGGATCAGGCGTAGAGGGTGACGAACTTCTGGAGTGAGCCTTCGATGTCGCCGCGCAGCGCCTTGGCCACGCCCGAACCGATGGGGCCGAACAGCGGCGCGCCACCGAGGTCGATGTCGAGGGCGACGACGGCGCCCACCGCGGAGGGCTCGACGCTCAGGACCAGGCCGAGCTTGACGCCACCCTTGCCCTCCCCCTTCAGGACCAGGCTGCGCGGCGGGTTGTACTGCTTCAACGTCCACTTCACCCGGTTGCGGAGGCCCTTGACGGTGACGACCGAGCTGACGACGGTGCCGGCGCTCAGTTCCGCCGGGAGGTCGCTGCGCCAGCCCTCGTGGATGCTGAGCCACTGTTCGAACTCGCTCAGGTCCGACGCCCTGTTCCACGCGTCCTCGGGGCTCATGGGCACGTCGACGGACACCTTCAGCTTGGCCATTGTCGGATCGTAACCAAAAGGTGACGTGCACGACAGTGCGCCCCGCGACGCGACTGCGTCACGGGGCGCACCGGGCGATCGTGCGGCCGCTCCTGCGGAACTAGTGCGCGACGGCCTTCTCGACACCGACGCCGGTGAGCGAGCGGACCTCCATCTCCGCCTGCTTGAACGGATCCTCGAGCTTGTTCCTGCCGACCCAGGTACCGACGATGCCGAGCAGGAAGGCCAGCGGGATCGACACGATGCCGGGGTTCGCCAGCGGGAACCAGGCGAAGTCGACGTTCGGGAACATCGACGTCTTGGCGCCGGAGACGGCCGGCGAGAACACGATCAGCACGAGGCAGCTGATCAGACCGCCGTAGATGCTGAACAGCGCGCCGGTGGTGTTGAACTTCTTCCAGAACAGCGAGTACAGCAGGGTCGGCAGATTCGCCGATGCCGCGACCGCGAACGCCAGCGCGACCAGGAACGCGATGTTCTGTCCCATCGCGAGGATGCCGAGGACGATCGCGACGATGCCGATGACGACGACGGTGATCCGCGAGACCCGGACCTGCTCCTCCTCCGACGCCTTGCCGCGCTTGATGACGCTCGCGTAGATGTCGTGGGCGAACGACGCCGACGCGGTGATCGCCAGACCGGCGACGACGGCGAGGATCGTCGCGAACGCGACCGCCGAGATGATGCCGAGGAAGATCGTGCCGCCGAGTTCGAACGCGAGCAGCGGCGCCGCCGAGTTCTCCTTGCCGGGGGCGGCCAGGATCGTGTCGGGGCCGACCATCTTCGCGGCGCCGTAACCGAGGACGAGCGTGAACAGGTAGAACGCGCCGATCAGTCCGATCGCCCACGTCACCGAGCGGCGGGCCTCCTTCGCGGTGGGCACCGTGTAGAAGCGCATGAGCACGTGGGGCAGACCGGCCGTGCCGAGGACGAGGGCGATGCCGAGCGAGACGAAGTCCAGCCGCGACATGTCGCTGATCCCGTACTTGGCGCCCGGTGCGAGCACGTCACGTCCGGCGACGGCCTCGTTGGCCGAACCGTTGACCATGCTCTGCGCGTCGGCCAGCAACTGCGAGAAGTTGCCCTTCACCGCGAACAGCACCAGGACGAACATGATGCCGGCGCCGGCGATGAGCAGGACGGCCTTGACCATCTGCACGTACGTGGTGCCCTTCATGCCGCCGATCAGCACGTACACGATCATCAGCACACCGACGACCGCGACGACGATCGCCTGTCCCGCGAAGTCCTTGATGTTCAGCAGCAGGGCGACCAGGCCACCCGCACCGGCCATCTGCGCGAGCAGGTAGAACAGCGACACCACCAGCGTCGACAGCGCCGCCGCCATGCGCACCGGACGCTGCTTCAGCCGGAAGCTCAGGACGTCGGCCATCGTGAATCGTCCTGTGTTGCGCAGCAGTTCGGCCACCAGCAGCAGCGCGACGAGCCACGCGACGAGGAATCCGATCGAATACAGGAAGCCGTCGTAGCCGTACACCGCGATGGCACCGGCGATACCGAGGAACGACGCCGCCGACAGGTAGTCACCGGCGATGGCGAATCCGTTCTGCGGACCGGAGAACTGGCCGCCGCCGGTGTAGAAGTCCGACGCCTTCTTCGTCGACTTGCTGGCGCGGATCACCAGCGTCATGGTGCCGACGACGAAGGCCACGAAGATCGCGATGTTGAACAGCGGATTGCCGACATCGGTGGCCGGCGTGGAGGTCGTCGCCGCCTGGGCGAGCGTGGTGATCACTGCGCCGGTCCTTCCAGTTCCTCGCGGATCGCCGACGACCGCGGATCCAGCTCACGGTTCGCGAACTTCACGTACAGGGCCGTGATCACGAACGTCGTCACGAACTGTCCGAGCCCGAGCACGATTCCCAGGTTGACGTTGCCGAACACCTTGGTGGCCATGAAGTCCGCCGCGTAGGTGGCCAGCAGGACGTAGGCCGCGTACCACGTGAGGAAGAACGCGGTCATCGGAAAGACGAAGCGCCGCAGCCGGTGCCGGAGCTCCTGGAACTCCGGGCTCGCCTGCATGTCGAGAAACGCCTGCGCGTCGGGCGCGGGCCGCTGCGGCGGCGCTCCCGAACCGAGGTCGGTAGTGGTCATGATCGGGCTCCTCCGATGGCGGGCGACACGCGTCGCGGGGTGTGCCAAGCGACGCTAGTGAGAGCCAGGTCACAGGAGAAGGGTGTGGTGCCAGTCACACGCCGAGCTGTCGCCGCGTGCGCCGAACGGTCGGTCGGCAGCGACGAACGGCCGTCCGCGAGCGACCGCCCGCCGAACGAACGAACGGCCGATTTCGCATCTCACTGACACCATGTCCAGTTAGTCTGACGACTGTCATCGAGATGGATGACGTGCCGGTCGACGGTCAGCGAGGAGTGGATATGTCGTTCTCTCTTGTGATCTCCAACGGGACAGTGGTGGACGGAACCGGCGGCGATCCGTACGTCGCCGACGTCGGCGTCCGGGACGGCCGGATCGTGGCGGTCGTCCCCGGCGGCCGGCTCGCGGACGCGGACGCCGACGAGGTCATCGACGCGACCGGGCTGCTGGTCACCCCGGGGTTCGTCGACATCCACACCCATTACGACGGCCAGGTCACGTGGGACCCGATGCTCACGCCCAGTTGCTGGCACGGCGTCACCACCGCGGTGATGGGCAACTGCGGTGTGGGATTCGCGCCGGTGGCGGACGCCGACCGCGACTGGCTCATCGGGCTGATGGAGGGTGTCGAGGACATCCCGGGCGCCGCGCTGTCCGCTGGGATCCGGTGGGGCTGGCAGTCGTTCCCGCAGTACCTCGACGCACTCGAGCGGCTGCCGCTGGCCATCGACGTGGGGACGCACGTCCCGCACGGAGCCGTGCGCGCGTACGTGATGGGCGCGCGTGGCGCCCGCAACGAGGCGGCCTCGACCGAGGACATCGCATTGATGGCCAAGCTGGTCCGCGAGGGCGTCGAGGCCGGCGCGCTCGGGTTCTCGACGTCTCGCACCATCGTGCACCGGGCGATCGACGGGGAACCAGTACCGGGAACCTTCGCCGCCGAGGACGAGTTGTTCGGGATCGGGCAGGCGCTGGCCGCCGCGGGCACAGGAGTGTTCGAACTGGCGCCGGCGGGCATCATGGGCGAGGACCTCGCCGCGCCGGACCGGGAACTCGACTGGATGGTGCGCCTCGCCGAACTGACCGGCCGGACAGTGTGTTTCGGCCTGATGCAGCACGACAACGCTCCCAACGACTGGAAGCGTCTGCTCGACGCGGCCGCCGCCGTGTACGAGTCCGGTGTGCCGCTGCGACCACAGGTCCCGGCACGCCCGCTGGGCCTGTTGACCGGATTGCAGACATTCAACGCCTTCCACACCCGCCCCAGCTACGTCGCGGCCGCCGACCGCGCCGGCGGCGACGTCGACGCACTGGTGGCTGCACTGCGCGACCCCGCCACCCGCCGGGCGATCCTCGACGAATCCGATGCGCCCGACAACCGGATGCCGTACCTGAGCAGGCTCGACCGGACGTTCGGCCTCGGTCACCCGCCGCAGTACGAGCCCGATCCCGACACCAGCCTCGCGCGCGAGGCCGCGCGAGCCGGCAGGGATCCGTTCGAGTACGCCTACGACCTCATGCTCTCCGACGAGGGCCGCGCGTTGTTCTTCCGGCCACTGCTGGGCTACTCGGACTTCACGCTCGACCCGATCCGGGAGATGCTGATGCATCCCGCGACCGCGATCGGCCTCGGCGACGGCGGCGCCCACGTCGGCGCCATCTGCGACGCGTCGAACACCACGTTCATGCTCACCCACTGGGCGCGCGACCGCAGTCGCGGCGACCGGATCCCGCTGGCGACCGCGGTACGGAAGATGACCCTCGACACCGCGACGATCTACGGGCTCGGCGATCGCGGCGTGATCGCCGAGGGCAAGAAGGCCGACCTCAACATCATCGATTTCGAACGGCTGCAACTGCAGTCGCCGACGATGGTGCACGACCTGCCCGGCGGGGCCCGGCGGCTGCTGCAGGGCGCCGACGGCTACCGCGCGACGATCGTGTCCGGCCAGGTCGTGCTCCGCGACGGCGTCGACACCGGTGCCCGCCCGGGCGCCCTGGTCCGGGGAGCGCGCTGAGCATCGCGCCGCTCACCCGGTGACCGGCCGGCTCACCACCACGCGTTCGCGGCCCGGACCGGACGACCGGTGGGCGGGGCGTCGGACCGCTGCAGATACAGCAGTCCGTCCCGCTCCTCGGTCGTCCACGACCGGATCGGCAGGAGCTTGGGCGAGCCACCGACGCACTTGCCCTTCCCGTTCCAGCGCCAGCGGTGCGCCGGGCAGTCGATGGTGTCGCCCACGATGCGGCCCTTGCTCAGGTCGGCGCCCATGTGTGGACAGCGGGAATCGAGGATGTGGATGACCCCTGCCCGGTCGGAGTAGGCGACGAGGTCGGTGTCGAACGCCCGCAGTGCGTGTGGTTTGCCGTCGCGGTAGTCGTCGGCCGTTCCGAGGCAGTACCACTCCGACACAGCGTCTCCTTCTTCCTGGGCGTGCACAGCGGAAGCACACGCAGCGTGGTCACGTTCGCCGACGCCGACGACCGCCGTCAATCTGCAGACCCACCCACCGGAACCGGGACGTCACGTCGACCGCAGGTCGCCCTCGCGGTCGCGGCCCATTCCGAGGCGTTCCGGAGCATGCATGCGGGTGAAGATCCGGCCCACGTCGCGCGGGATCTGGCCCCGGGTCGCGAGGCTGACGAACACCATCGCCGCGAACGACAGCGGGACGCTGACCACGGCCGGGTAGCCGATGAGCACCGACGGCCAGCCGTTCCAGAGATTCTCGGACGGCACGCCCAGCACCGCGAGCAGCGCCGCTCCCCCGCCGGTCACCAGGCCCACGACCAGCCCGGCCGTGGCTCCCGCCGCGGTCAGCCCACGCCACCAGATCCCGAGAATCAGCAACGGGCACAGCGTCGACGCCGCGACCGCGAACACCAGCCCCACCGAGCGGGACAGGTCGAGGGACGCGGCACCGAGCGCCAGGGCCAGCGGCACCGTGCCGGCGAGCACCGCGGCGACCCGGAAGTCCCGGACCCGTCCGCGCAGCACGTCGGTACTCAGCACACCCGCCATGCTCACCAGCAGCCCCGACGACGTGGACAGGAACGCCGCGATCGCGCCCGCCGCGACCAGCGCCGCGAGCAACTGTCCTCCCCACCCGGAGAACACCGAGACCGGGAGCAGCAGCACCGCCGCGTCCGATGTTCCGGTGATGAGCAACTGCGGGACGTACAGGCGCGCGAAGACTCCCAGCAGGACCGGGAAAAGGTAGAACACTCCGACGAGGGCGATCACGACCAGCGACGTCAACCGGGCCGCGCGCCCGTCCGGGTTGGTGTAGAAGCGCACCAGCACGTGCGGCAGTCCCATCGCACCGAGAAACGTCGCGAGAATCAGCGAGTACACCTGGATCATCGGATGGGGGCCACCGAAACCGCCGCCCGGATCGGCCCACCCGGCACCGTCCGCGGGCGCGCCGGCCACCACGGGAACCGGCGATCCTGCCGGTAGCACCAGCGTCGTGCCCTTACCCAGTTCGTGCCGGCCGACACCGAGCCGGACGTCTCCCGACACCGCTCGGCCGTCGAGTTCGCCGTGCACCGTCACCTCGGTCGCGGTGGCCACCTGCACCACGACGTCGGTGGTGATGTCCACCGACGTCTGCGCGGCGACGGTGGGCGGAGCGGGCGCGCCGACCGGTCGCTCGTCGGCGAAGAAGTGCCCGGCCAGCACCAGCGCCGGGACCGCGACGGCGGTGAGTTTGAGCCAGTACTGGAATCCCTGCACGAACGTGATCGACCGCATGCCACCGCCCACGACGTTGCCGATCACGATGACCCCGACCACGACCACACCCACCCAGCCGGGCACACCCAGCAGGATGTTCAGGGTCAGGCCGGCGCCCTGGAACTGCGGCACCATGTACAGCCCGCACACCAGCGCGACCACCACCATCGCGACGCGGCGCACCCGCACCGAACCGAGCCGGAACTCAGCGAAGTCGGGCACCGTGTAGGCACCGGACCGCCGCAGCGGCGCGGCGACGAACAGCAGCAACCCCAGGTAGCCGGCGGTGAACCCGATCGGATACCACAGCGCATCCGCACCGTACTTCGCGATGAGCCCGGCCACGCCGAGAAACGATGCCGCCGAAAGATATTCACCGGAGATCGCCGCCGCATTCCACCGCGGCCCGACGCTGCGCGACGCGACGAGGAAGTCGGACGTGGTGCGCGCCAGGCGAACCCCGTAGATGCCGATGCTGACGGTGGCGACGGCGGCCGCGACGAGCGCGAACACCGTCAGGAGGGGAATCGGCTGTCCGGTCATCGGCGCGCCTCAGTCGTCGACCAGGTCGGCGAAGTCCTGTTCGTTGCGCTCCGCGGCGCGGATGTAGAACCAGCCCGCCCCCAGCAGGACCGGGAGCGGGACGATCGCGGCGAGCAGCCACGGCAGTCGGACACCGAACACCACGGCGTCGGCGACGTCGGGGAAGGCGAGCAGTACGACCGGCACCACGCCGAACAGCAACCCGACCGCCGCCGCGACCCGCAGTGCAAGACTCAGCTGGGCGCGGACGAGGCCGCGGATCATCGCGTCGCCGACCTCGGTCTGCTCCTGCACCTCGACGCGCGTCCGCACCATCCGGGCGCCGCGCCGCTTTGCGAGCACCACTCGCTCACGGGCGGGCGGGACGGCGCCCGGCGACGTCACCTCGAGGTCCAGTTCTGCCGCGGACCGCGGATGAGTCTGTCCTTCAGTTCCCGGGTGTGCCGACGGCTCACCGGCAACTCCACCGACGGCGCCGGGCCCTGCGGCCGCAGGCACACCACCAGTCCAGAACCGACGCTGCGGATGCCGGTCACCTCGGCGAGCGACACCAGGTACGAGCGGTGCACGCGCAGGAACCCGGAGTCCGCCCAGCGGCTCTCGAGCGCCGAGATGGGGATGCGCACGAGATGCGATCCGGTGGCGGTGTGCAGGCGGGCGTAGTCGCCGTCGGCCTCCACCCACTTGACCGTCGACCGCGGCACGAGCGTCGTGACGCCGCCGAGTTCGACGGGAATCACCTCGTCGGCCGACGCGTCGTCGTCCGCGGCGTCCACGGTGCGGCGTCGCCGCTCCACGATGCGGCGCACCGACTCGGCGAGCCGCTCCTCGCGCAGCGGCTTGAGCAGGTAGTCCACGGCCCCGAGGTCGAACGCAGCCACGGCCCGGTCCTCGTGCGCGGTCACGAACACCACCGACGGCGGGTTCGCGAACTGGGTGAGGATCCCGGCCAGTTCCAGGCCGTCGAGCCCGGGCATGTTGATATCGAGGAAGACCGCGTCGACGCCGCCGTCGCGCAGGATGCGCAGCGCGGTGGTCGCATCCCCCGCAGTGAGGATCCCACCGATCTCGTCGCGGGCACGGAGCAGAAAGGCCAGCTCGTCGAGGGCAGGTCGCTCGTCGTCGACTGCCAGCACGGTCAGGAGGCCGTCGGAGGGCCCGTCAGAGATCTCGTTCACAACGGATCCATCGTGCCATGTTGCGCGACCCCTCCGGACCGGACAGGCCGACAGCGCCTCCCGTCAGGCCCGGATGCCCGGCCGAAACTTCGGCACCCGCATGCTGACCTTGGTTCCGGCGCCGGGAGCCGTCTCGACCACCAGGCCGTAATCGTTGCCGAACGCGGCCCGCAGCCGGTCGTCGACGTTCGCCAGTCCCACGTGCGCCGCTTCCGACGCGCTCGGTCCGCCGGTGCCCGACGCGACGGCGTCGAGTTCTCCGGACCGGAGCAGTTCCGGATCCATCCCCACGCCGTCGTCCTCGACGCTGATGACGCAGTCCGGCCCCGCATCGGACGCCACGATCGAGACGGTGCCCCCGTCGGTCTTGCCGGACAGCCCGTGCCGCACCGCGTTCTCCACCAGCGGCTGCAACGCGAGGAACGGCAGGACGACGCTGAGGACCTCGGGCGCCACCTGTAGCCGCACCTGCAGGTTGTCGCCGAAACGCGCGCGCTCGAGCGTGAGGTAGCGGTCGATGTTGCGCAGTTCGTCGGACAGCACGGTGTACTCGCCGGCGGAGCGGAACGAGTAGCGCGTGAAGTCGGCGAACTCGAGTACCAACTCGCGCGCACGTTCCGGGTCGGTCCGCACGAACGACGCGATCGTGCCGAGCGCGTTGTAGATGAAGTGGGGGCTGATCTGCGCCCGCAACGCGCGCACCTCGGCGCGGTCGAGTCGGGCGCGCGACGAGTCGAGGTCGGCCAGTTCGAGTTGACCGCACGCGTACCGCGCGACCTCGGTGAGCGCGCCCAGCATCGCCGGGCCGGGTTCGGTGGTGGTGACGGCGACGAGCGCGCCGACGACGCCGGTGCCCTCGATCAGCAGCGGCTGTGCGACGAGGGCGCGCACCTCGTGGTGATCGGCGCCCCGCTCGAGGTCGGCGTGCCCGACGAGCACGCGCCGGCCGCCGTCGACGGCCCGCCCGGCCGCGGCGGTCACCTGCGCCGACAGCGCTTCGTGCGGCCCCGTCCAGGCCAGCAGTCCGCCGTCCGGGCCGACGATCGCGAGCGACTGTGCCCCGGTCAGCACCCGCAGGTGCGGCGCGGCCTCGCGGGCCGAGGTCTCGTCGAGGCCGCGGCGCAGCGGCCGCGCGGCCAGCGACGCGGTGTGCAGGGTGTCGTGCACGGCCCGTTCGGCGGGCGTGGTGAGCACGCGCCGGGTCCGCATCGCGACGTACGTGAGCGACACCGCGACCACGACGACGATCGCGATCGATACGAGAGCGGTCACCGCGGCGCCTGTCCCACGCACGTCGTCGGCGCGGGGGTGCCGGTGAAGCGGTCCGCGATCCAGTCGACCGCCCCCGGCAACGCCTTCGAGTCGGCGTGCACGTCGTCGGGTCGATAGCGCAGTTCGACCACGTCACCCTGCCCGCACGCGCGTCCGACGGCCGCGGTCGTCCAGTCGGGCCGGATGAGGTTGTCGCGTCCGGCGACCACCACCAGCAGTGGGCCGGTCGCGGGCTGCTGCGGCAGGGCGTCCGCGGTGAGCCACTCGTGCATCCGTGCGACGTCACCGTCGCTGCGCGGCAACGTGTCCGCCGGCGTGAGATTCAACGCGACCGACAGCTTGCGCGACGCGAGCGCGCCCGTGCACGACCGGATCACGTCACGGTTGTCCGCGAGCGGCCCTCGGATGTAGGCGCCGGCGTCCAGGTCGGGGTGCGACACGGAGAGCCCGTCGAGCAGCATCGGCAGGAAGATCTGCTGCGGTACATCGAGATTCGGCGTCCCGCCCGACACGATCGGGCTCAGGTCGGCGGGAGGCGACAGACTCGCGGCGCCGACGAAGTCGAGCCCGTCGCCGTACTCCCCCGCGCGTTCCGCGGCCGCCCACGACGCCTGCCCGCCCTGGGACACCCCGATCGCCGCCCAGCGCGTCGACGCGTCGGGCACGAGGTTCCGTGCGGCGCGGACCGCGTCGATCACGTTGTACGCGGCCGTGATCGGTTCGAGGTAGGGGTGCGGGCCGTCGGTACCCAGGCCCTCGTAGTCGGTGACGGCGACGACGAATCCGCGCGCCAGCAGGTCGCGGACGAGCCCGTCCGAACCGAGCAGGTCCGCGTGCCGCGACGGCGCGCACTCGTCGAGTAGTCCGGTGGTGGGATGGCCGACGGTGACCACCGGCCACCCACCCGAGGGCGCCTGACCGGGCGGCACGAACACCGTGCCCGACACCTCGGTCCCGCGCCCGTCGATCCCGGACGTCGACCGGTACAGGATCTTCTGCCCGGACAGCCCCTTACCGGTGAACGGTTCGGCTGCGGTCACGAGGCCGCGGTCGGCGGGGTCGGGGGGAGGCGCGGTCTGCGAGGTCTGCGTCGCCGTGGTCCGCGGAGTCTGGTCGTCGGCGGTGGCCGAGCAGCCCACCGAGACCGCCGCACACAGCAGCACCGCGAGGATCGCACCGGTTCGGGTCACGGATCGATTGTGCCCGCCGCGACGCCGGATCGGCCACGACATCACCCGCGACGCCGTCGCACGCGCTGTTCGGCGGCGGCTTCCTCGATGTCGCGGGACTCGAGTTCGGCGCGCAGCACCTCGTCGTCGAGTACACCCTCGTCGCGGGCCGCGATCAGCGCGCTGCGCTGGGCCTGCAGGACGCGACGGCGCACCGAGTCGAACAGCGCGCCCGCCTGCTTCAGCGTGGTGTCGTTGCCGTCGTCGTCCCCCTCTGCCTCCTCGACCTGAGCCTGCGCGCGGATCGACATCCGCACCCGGTCGAGTGCCCGCACGAACTGGTCCGTATCGATGCCGGCGGGCGGACCGGCCGCGACCTCGGCGATCGCGCGATCCGCGGCGTCGGCGGCAATCCGGCGGGCGATCAACGTCTGCTGGTGGGTTCGTTCGAGTTCGGCGGGGTCGGCGACGTCGAGACGCCGAATCATGAGCGGGATGGTCGCGCCCTGGATGAGCAGCGTGCCGACCGCGACCACGAACGCGATCGCCTGGATCACCCCGCGGCCCGGGAACGGATCACCCGACGCGGTGAGCACCGGGATACCGCCCGCCGCGGCGAGGGTGACGACGCCGCGCATGCCCGCCCACGACACCACCAGTTTCTGGCGCCAGTTCAGGGTCGGCCCGGTGGACCCGGTGCGCCGCGGGGCGAACCGCAGGTGCGTCGGACCCCAATTGAGGAACACCCAGATCGGCCGGACCAGGATCACGACCACCAGCACCGCGAATCCGTACGCGAAGATGTGGTGGACCGGCAGGCCCTCGTCCGCGACGTCCTCGATCACGAACTTCAACTGCAGTCCCATGTAGGCGAACACGAACATCTCGAGCAGCAGGTCGAGGGTCGTCCACAGCGACCGCTCCTGCAACCGGGTCGGGATCGAGACGTTGGTCGCGTGATGGCCCATCGCGAAGCCCGCGACGACGACCGCGAGCACGCCCGAGGTGTCGAGCGACTCGGCGGCGAGATACGCCGCGAACGGGAGCACGAGTCCCAGAACCGTTTCCAGCGGAGTGTCGTACATGCGGGCGCGCACCCACCGCACGACGGTGGCCATCACGACGCCGACACCCACGCCGCCGGCCACCTCGTACAGGAAGAAGAGCACGGGCTGCTCGACGACGACGCGGGTGCCCGCGACCGCGGCGACACTCACCGTGAACAGTGTCAGCGCGGTCGCGTCGTTGAGCAGTCCCTCACCGGTGAGGATCGCGAGGACGCGTTTGGGCAGTCCGAGCTTGCGGCCCACGCTGACCGCGCTGACGGCGTCGGTCGGCGAGACCACCGCCCCGAGGACGAGGGCCGCGCCGAGCGTGAACTCGGGCACCAGCCAGTTTGCGAAGAAGCCGACCGCGAACGCCGTCACGAGCACCAGACCGACGCCGAGCCGGAGGATCGAGGCGAAGTTGCGGCGCAGGCTCGCCATCGAGAAGTCGAGCGCCGCCGAGTACAGCAGCGGCGGCAACACGACGCCGAGGATGATTTCGGGATCGAGTTCGAGCCGCGGCATCCCCGGAATGAAGGACGCCGCGGACCCGAACGCCACGAGGACGAGCGGAACCTGCAGGTCCCGTCGTTTCGCCAGGCTCGTCACCGCGATGGCCACGATCATGACGAGCAGCACGAGTGTCAGATGCACCCGTCGATTGTGCCGCCGGTTACACCCCGGACGGCACTCGGATCACATTCCGATCATTCCGACTATTCCTTGGGCGGAACGACCTTCTTCGCAGCCTCGGCGGCCTTGTCGATCTTGTCGCTGTACTTGCCGCCGGTCTTGTCGTCGGCAAGGTCCGCGGCCTTGTCGATCACGTCCTGCACCTTGTCGGAGTGCTCGGCAGCGAGTTCCTGCCCCTTGTTCACCAGGCCCTTGACCGAATCCATGAATCCCATGGACACATTCTCCCCCATCCGCGCGGGGGCGGCCCGAGCGTCAGGCCGGGCCGGGGACCGGCAGCGCGCCGGAGCCGTCGGTGGCCCGCGCCCACCGCGGCAGGATGAAGATGCCCTCGGCCTCGATGCACACGCCGTCGGCGCCGGCGATGTGGCCGGTGACGAACGTCTTGACGCCCTCGATGCGGTCGACGCAGGCCTCCACGTGCAACCGGCCCAGCGGAGTGGGCTGCCGGTAGCGCAGGGTCAGCGTCGCGGTCATGCCCGGCGCGCCGCCGTGCTCGGCCGCCTCACCGAGAACCTGGTCGAGCAGCAGGGCCGAGATGCCGCCGTGGGTCAGTCCGGCCGGACCCTCGTACTGCATCCCGAGCTCGACGTCCGCCCACACGCGTCCGTCCGGCTCACGCTGGATGAGCAGCGGCGGCGCGACCGCGTTGCGCAGACCGACGACGGCATTGCCCCACGCCCGGCGGCTGCCCGATGCGTTCCACCGCACCCCGTACGGATGCGGTCGGGTCTTCTTGGCCAGCAGTTCCTTCGCAGCCTCGAGGTGTTCCCGCGCGCGCCGGACGTCGTCGTCGTCGGACTCGGTGGCCAGCGCGAGTTCGACCAGGTCCCGGACGCTTCCCGTGAGGTCGCCGTAGAACTCGGCCTCCCGTGCGATCTCCTCGTCCGTCAGGTCCTCGAAGACATAGAGACCCTGCTTGCTGTCGACCGATTCCGTCACCAACGCCTCATTCCCGCATGCACTCGATGTGCATCATGCACGTGACGTGGACAATACCGAGGGCTGTGTCACACCGGCTCGGCGCACCAGCGAGCGGAACTCGCCGACAGGATCCGGTCGTGGCGACCGGCGGGAACGATGCCCGGAAGCAGCACCTGCCACATCTCCTCCACGCGCCCGTCCAGGTCGGTGAACCAGGTCCGCACCCGGGACACCAGCTGAGCGCCGGTGACCGCGCCGATCAGATGGCGAGCGAGCATCGGGGGCGACACGGTCTCGACGATGTCACCCTCTTCGACGGCCCGCGTCGCCAGACGCGTCGCCCATTCCGTCCACGGCAGGAACGGGTCCGCCGGTGCGTCGCCGAGGGCATCGGCGGGGCCGAGTTCGACGGTCAGGCGGATCCCGGCGCGCATGAGCGGATCGGTCGTCTGTCGCGCCATCTCGTGGCACAGCATCACCATCTGCTCGAGTGCCGACGCGTCGGTGGACTCGATGGCCTCGAGCGACCGGACCGCGAGGCGTTGCTGTTCACCGATGATGTGTCGGGCCAGTCCGTCCTTGGACCCGAAGTGGAAGTAGAGCGCACCCTTGGTGATGCGCGCGCTCTCGACGATCTCCTCGACCCGCGCCCCGTAGTAGCCGACCCTGTCGAAGACCTCCGCGGCGCGGAGCACGATCTGTTGCTGGGTCGCGACGGCACGCGCCTGTCGTGCCACTACGTACCTCCGCCACGTCCCGGGAGCCGATCGGTCGCTCGGGACCGTACCACCCGACACGTGTCCATGCACCTGCCCACTCCGGTGAGCGAGGAGCCGTCAGTGCACGCCGGGCAGGTCCTCGCTCGACGCGAACAGGCGACGGTGTTCGCCGTGGATCCGCCCGGTCACCCACCACGCGATCTCCACGAGCACGACGCCGACCAGACCGATCACGAGAGCCCCGGTCGTCGCGGCGACGTTCGACGGGTCGAGCTTGAAGAACTCGCGGGTGAAGGAGAACCCGAACAGGATCACGTAGCCGAGGACCGAGCACACGATGAGCACGATCTTCCACCACGTGTACGGACGGGCGACCACCGCGAGCACCCACAATGCGATCATGATCAGCGTGATGAGCGCGGTCGTGCCGGCCTGTTCCACCTGCTGTTCGGTCGCGTCGGGGCCCGCGTAGGCGAGCAGGTACGACACGTACGTCGCGATGCCGATGATGACGCCGGAGGGGATCGCCAGCCGCATGACGCGCGAGACGAACCCGGTGCGCGCCCGTTCGTTGTTCGGCGCGAGCGACAGGATGAACGCCGGGATGCCGATCGTGAACCACGCGGCGATCGTCACGTGCCGCGGCAGGAACGGGTAAGGCAGCGGATCGAAGTCGAAGATCTGCGCCACCAGGCCGGAGACACCGATGAGGAACGCCAGCAACACCGAGTACACGGTCTTGGTCAGGAACAGGTTCGAGACGCGCTCGATGTTGCCGATCACCCGGCGACCCTCGCCCACGACGTACGGCAGGGTCGCGAACTTGTTGTCCAGCAGCACGATCTGCGCCACCGCACGCGTCGCGGGGCTGCCCGAACCCATCGCGACGCCGATGTCGGCGTCCTTGAGCGCCAACACGTCGTTGACGCCGTCGCCGGTCATCGCGACGGTGTGCCCACGGGACTGCAGCGCTCCCACCATCGCCCGCTTCTGGTCCGGGCGGACCCGGCCGAACGTGGTGGCCTCGTCGAGGGTGTCCGCCAGCTTCTCCGGGTCCTCCGGCAGCTTGCGGGCATCGATCGCGTTGTCGCCGCCGGGCAACCCGAGCGACGTCGCGACGGCACCCACCGACACCGCGTTGTCGCCGGAGATGACCTTGACGTCCACCTTCTGGCTCGCGAAGTACTCGAGGGTCTCGCGGGCGTCGGGGCGCACCTTCTGGTCGAGGATCACCAGCGCACGCGGTGTCACGGCGCCGGGGGCGTCGGGCGCGTCGACGGAGCGGTCGCTGCTGCCGAGCAGCAGCACGCGCAGCCCCTGGGCGCCGACCTCCTCGGCCTGCCGGGCCATGTCGCTGTCCGGGTCGAGCAGGACGTCGGGGGCGCCGAGCAGCCAGTTGCCGTTGTTGCCGTAGGACTGACCGCTCCACTTCTTGGCGGACGAGAAGGGCGCCACCGCGGTGGGCTCCCACCCGGGGTCGTCGGACAGGGCCTCGCGGATCGCGAGCATGCTCGCGTTGGGCCGCGGGTCGTCGGCGGCCATCGCGGCGAGCGCGCGAGCGGCCTGCGCGTCGTCGGGCTTGGCGGTGCGCAGTTCCGCGAGCTTCATGCCGTTCTCGGTGAGGGTGCCGGTCTTGTCGGCGCACACGACGTCGACGCGGGCCAGGCCCTCGATCGCGGGCAACTCCTGCACGAGGCACTTGCGCTGGCCGAGGCGGACGACACCGACGGCGAACGCGATCGAGGTCATCAGCACGAGGCCCTCGGGGACCATCGGCACGAGCGCGGCCACCATGCCGTTGAGGGCGGGGCCGAGCGCCTGACCGCTCGAGAACAGCTGGTTGTAGATGATCAGCAGACCCGCCGGGATCATCAGGTAGGTGATGAACTTGAGGATCTTGTCGATGCCGGAGCGCAGCTCGGAGTGCACCAGCGTGAACTTGCTGGCCTCCTCGGCGAGCTTGGCGGCGTACGCCTCGCGGCCCACCTTGGTCGCCCGGTAGGCGCCGCTGCCGGCGACGACGTAGCTGCCCGACAGCACCTGAGCCCCGATCGGCTTGTGCACCGCGTCGGCCTCGCCGGTGAGCAGCGACTCGTCCACCTCGAGCGCCGACGCCTCCACCACGATGCCGTCGACCACGATCTGGTCGCCGGGGCCGAGCTCGATGATGTCGTCGAGCACCACGTCCTTGGGCGCGACGGGCGCGGCGGTGCGGTCGCGGCGCACCACCGGTTTCGCCTGGCTGACGATCGCGAGCTGATCGAGTGTTCGTTTGGCGCGGATCTCCTGGATGATGCCGATCCCGCTGTTCGCGATGATCAGCAGACCGAACATCCCGTCGATGATCGATCCGGTCGACAGCACGATGACGAGCAGCACGCCGAGGATCGCGTTGATCCGGGTGAACACGTTTCCCCGGACGATGTCCTTGACCGAGCGGCTGGCCCGGTCGGGGACGTCGTTGGTCTGCCCGTTCGCGACCCGCTGCGCCACCTCGTCGGCGGTGAGGCCGTTCTCGATGTGCCGGGGATCGGTGTCCAGAGTGCCGACTGCGCCGCCGTCGGCCGGATCGTCCGTTGCCATGACACGAAGGCTATTCCAACTGCTCGACGACACGACGGAAGGTCCGCGGTCCGGCCGCGTGCCGGGGCATGCTGTCCCCATGACGATGCGCGAGCAGGTGTCACTCACAGCCGGTGCCGACTTCTGGCACACGCACACCCCTCCCGTGGCGGGACTGCCGGCGATCATGCTCACCGACGGTCCTCACGGCGTCAGGAAACAGGCGGCGACCGCGTCCGGCTACTCCCCCCAGTCCGTGCCCGCGACGTGCTTCCCGACCGCGTCGGCGCTGGCCGCGACGTGGGACGTCGAACTCGTCGAGGAGGTGGGCGTGGCGCTCGGCACCGAGGCGCGGACCGAGGGGGTGAGCGTGTTGCTGGGCCCGGGCGCCAATATCAAGCGCAGCGCGCTGTGCGGGCGCAACTTCGAGTACTTCTCGGAGGATCCGTTCCTGTCGTCCCGGATGGCCGCGGCGTGGATCCGCGGTGTGCAGGGCACCGGTGTCGGGGCGTCGCTCAAACATTTCGCGGTCAACAACCAGGAGTTCCGGCGCTACAGCGTCGACGCCGTCGTCGATGCCCGCGCGCTGCGGGAGATCTACCTCGCGACCTTCGAGCACGCCGTGATCGACGCCCGCCCAGCGACGGTGATGGCCGCGTACAACCGGGTGAACGGTACCCACTGTGCCGAGAACCACTGGCTGCTCACGACGATCCTGCGCGAGCAGTGGGGGTTCGACGGACTGGTCGTCTCGGACTGGGGTGCGGTCACCCGGCGCTCGCGCTGCCTCGCGGCGGGCCTCGACCTCGAGATGCCGGGCTACGGCGGACGCGGCGACGACGCGGTGCTCGCGGCGTTGGAGGCCGGTGAGCTACCTCCGGCCGCGGTCGCCCGCGCCGCCGACGCCGTCACGCGCCTGATCGAGCGCACGGAGCCCGCGCGGGCCGCCGCCCCCGGGTACGACGCGGCCGCACACCACACGCTCGCGCGGCGGGCGGCCGAGGCGGGCACGGTGCTGTTGAAGAACGACGGCACCCTGCCGCTGGCGACGTCGTCGCGCATCGCCGTCGTCGGCGAATTTGCGAAGCAGCCGCGCTACCAGGGCGCGGGCAGCTCCGGCATCAACCCGCACCGTCTCGACGACGCGTGGACCGATCTCGTCGAACGTCTCGGCACCGAACGGCTCACGTACGCCCCGGGCTACCGGCGCGGCTCGGGGCGGACCGACCCCGCTCTGCTCGACGAGGCGCGCGCCGTCGCGCGGGACGCCGACGTCACGGTGGTGTTCGCGGGACTGCCCGACAGCTACGAGACCGAGGGCGTCGACCGCGCCGACCTGAGCCTGCCCGCGGGACACGACGCGCTGATCGCCGCGGTCGCCGAGGTGTGCCCCCGCGTGGTCGTGGTGCTCGCGAACGGGGCGCCGGTGACGATGCCGTGGCACGACGACGTCGCCGCGATCGTCGAGAGCTACCTCGGTGGGCAGGCCGCGGGCAGCGCGATCTCGCGCATCCTCACCGGCGACGCCGAACCCGGCGGGCGGCTCGCGGAGACGTTTCCCGTACACACGTCCGACAATCCCGTGCACGTGTGGCCCGCTGGTCCCTCGGTGGTCGAGTACCGCGAGAGCATCTACGTCGGCTACCGCTACTACGACACCGCCCGGATCGATGTCCGCTATCCGTTCGGCCACGGGCTCAGCTATACGACGTTCGCGTGGTCCGAGCTCGAGATCGCCGACGTGTTCGACAGCACCGCCGACGACACCGAGCAGCGTTTCGACGTCTCGGTCCGCATCACCAACACCGGGGACCGCCCGGGCAGTGAAGTGGTGCAGGTGTACGTGCGGGACGTCGAGTCCACGGTGTACCGGCCCGAGCAGGAACTGGCCGCCTTCGCGAAGGTCTTCCTCGCGGCCGGGGAATCCCGCCGGATCACGGTCCATGTGGGTCGTCGCGCGTTCTCGTTCTGGGACACCACGATCGACGACTGGTCGATCGAGTCGGGTGATTTCGAGATCCGGGTGGGCGCATCGTCGCGCGACATCCGGGAGTCCGCGATCGTCCATCTCGAGTCCGACCGGAGCGGCTTCGATCCCGGCCCGGACGCCTACCACGGCTCCCCGGTCTTCGAGCGCACCGCGTTCGCGGAGATGTACGGAAAGCCGCTACCCCACAACGACGTCGACGCGCCCGGCCACTACACGGTCGATACTCCCATCGCCGACATCCGGCATCCCGCGGCGACACTGCTGACCCGGGTGCTGCGCCGCAAGGTCGCGGCGATGGCGCCGACACTCGACGAGGACGACCCGCTGTCGCTGCTGGCCGAACGGTCGCTGCAGGAGTTGCCACCGCGGATGATGCCGATGCTCACGCAGGGCGCGGTCACCGCGGACGCCACCGCGGCCTTCGTCGACATCTGCAACGGGCACGGTGTGCGCGGCGTCCGAGCGCTGGTCACGGCGCTGCGTCGAAGGTGACTTGTCCTGCGGCGCAAATCAGCCCAGCGCTTCCCACCACTGCTTCTGCTCGGGCGGCCGCAGGCCGTCGACCCGCTGTCCCACCATCGGAATCGCCATGTCCACCTCCGCGGCGGCGGCCGCGTCGAGCAGGCGGGTGATCGGCTCGCCCCACGGATGGAACGCGAGGTTGAAGGTTGCCCAGTGGATCGGGATCAACAGTGCGCCACGGACATCCTGGTGGGTCCGCACCGCTTCCTCGGGGTTCATGTGGATGTCGGGCCAGCGCTCGTCGTAGGCCCCCACCGGCAGCAGCGTGACGTCGAACGGTCCGTACCGGCCGCCGAGATCCACGAAACGCGGCGTGTAGCCGGAGTCGCCGCCGAAGAACACCCGGTGCCGCGGCCCGGCGATCACCCAGGACGACCACAGCGTCGTGTCACGCGCCAGGCCGCGTCCCGAGAAGTGCCGGGCCTCGGTACAGGTGAGGGACAGCCCGTTCACCTCGGCGGTCTCGTCCCAGTCCAGTTCGACGACGCGATCGTCGGGGACGTTCCACCGTCGCAGGTGCGCGCCGACACCGATCGGCACCACGAAGACGGTCTCCTGAGTGCGCGCCAGTTCGACGACGGTCGCCTGATCGAGGTGATCGTAGTGGTCGTGGGAGATGACGACGGCGTCGATCGGCGGGAGATCGGCCAACGCCACCGGCACCGGGTGCATCCGAGCGGGCCCGACGACAGCGGACGGCGAAACTCGTTCGCTCCACACGGGATCCGCGAGCACGCGGCGGCCGTCGATCTCGATCAGCACGCTCGAATGACCGAACCAGGTGACGGCCAGTTCGCCGGCCACGGCCGGGGCCAACGGTGTCGCGAGCGGAATCGCCGCGCGCGGACGCCCGGTGCTGCCGCGCGTGAGGAACGCCTTGGCGAGCCCGGACTGGGAACCGGCCGGCAACGACGAGCTGGGGTCTGAGTTGTGAAAGCGACTGTCACGGTAGCGCGGTGACGCGCCCGCGTACGGTTCGATCGCCGCGCGTGAAGCCCCGAGCGCGGGCACCGTTCCCCAGGCGGCCCGGGCCACCCAGCCGGCCCCGGCGGCGGCCGCCGCGACGAGCACTCCCCTGCCGATCATCGTCCGCCCCACTTCCCTACCGTCCCCGGAACTCGGGTGCCCGCTTCTCGAGGCGCGCGGCCCGCGCCTCCTGCGCGTCGTCGCTGCCCCACGCCTCGTACAGCGCGGCGAGCTGTTCCTCGGTCTGCGGTTCGCGGGTGCCGTCGTCGTTGAACACGAGCTTGAGATGGCGCAGCGACAGCGGTGCGAGCTCCGAGATGGTGCGCGCCCATTCCTGCGCGGTCACGAGGTCTCCGAACTTGTTCGCCAGCCCGCGCGCGTATGCCTCCTCGGCCGAGATGGTCTCGGCCCCGAACATCATGGTCCGGGCCGGACCGCCGCCGACGAGGGACACCAGGCGGCGCACCGTCCACTTGTCGACGGTGATGCCGAGCTTGGCCGCCGGCACCCCGAACCGCGCCTCCGGACTCACGACCCGCAGATCGGCGGCGAGCGCCAACTGGGTGCCGGCGCCGATCGCGGGCCCGTTGACGGCCGCGATCACCGGGACGGGAATCGAGTCGATCGTGTGCAGCATCCCGAGTAGGTGGTCGGTGAAGCCCTCGGCGTAGACATCGCCGGACAGGTCGGCGCCCGCGCAGAACGCGGTGCCCTGCCCGGTCAGCACGATCACCCGCGCCTCGTCCGCGACCGCCTTCTCGAGCGCCTCGCGCAGCTCGATGCACAACGCAGCGCTGAGAGCGTTGCGCCGCTCCGGACGCTGCAGCTCGAGCGTCACTACGTGGCCGTCACGGCTGGTCCCGATCATGTGGGTCCACTCGCTTTCTCGGGTGCGGGCCCCGTCTCTGCTGACGGGCCCGGCGGGTGCGATCCGAACAGTACCTGTAACGCAGCATCCACAGACACGCCGAGTTCGGTGGAACAACCGACACATCGGCAGCGTTGCGGCAGATTCAGGCTATACAGATCGGAGCAGCATGGACACCGAGCTCGACGTCGTGGTCATCGGGGCCGGACAAGCGGGGCTGTCCACCGCCTACCACCTGCGCCGATCGGGTCTCGCACCGAAACGCGAGTTCGTGGTGCTCGACCACGCTCCCGGCCCCGGCGGGGCGTGGCAGTTCCGCTGGCCGTCGCTGACCCTGGAGACCGTCAACGGTGTGCACGACCTCCCCGGGATGCCGTTCGCGGAGACGCTCGGCCCCGACGTCGACTCCGTACAGGCCGCCGATGCCGTCCCGCACTACTACGGGCTCTACGAGAAGCGGTTCGAGTTGCCGGTCCACCGCCCGGTGCACGTGCCGGTCGTGTGCGACCACGGCGGGCGACTGGCAGTGGAAACTCCGGAGGGGACCTACCTGGCCCGCGGGCTCGTCAACGCGACCGGAACGTGGGAACGGCCGTTCGTCCCGTCGGTGCCCGGCGCCGAACGGTTCGAGGGCCGGCAGCTGCACACCCGCGACTACCGCAGCGCCCGGGACTTCGAAAGCGAGCACGTGATCGTCGTCGGTGGCGGCATCTCGGCGGTGCAGCTGCTCGACGAGATCTCGTGCGTCACGACCACCACGTGGGTGACCCGGCGCGAACCGCAGTTCCGGGAGGAACCGTTCACGCCCGAGATCGGCCGCGCCGCCGTCGCGCTCGTCGAGGATCGGGTCCGACGCGGACTGCCGCCGGGTTCGGTCGTGTCCGTGACCGGCCTACCGGTCACCCCGGCGATCCGTGCCGCACGCGAACGTGGAGTCCTGCACCGGCTCCCGATGTTCTCCGAGATCACCGCAACGGGTGTCCGGTGGGCCGACGGTACCGAGCAGCGCGCCGACGTCATCCTGTGGTGCACAGGGTTTCGCTCGTCCCTCGACCATCTGGCACCGCTACGGCTGCGTGGTCCCGGCGGCGGCATCGCGATGACGGGCCGCCTTGCGACGCAGGTCGCGGCCGACCCGCGCGTGCATCTCGTGGGATACGGCCCGTCGGCGTCGACGATCGGGGCCAACCGTGCCGGCCGCGCCGCCGCCCGCGAGCTGACCCAGTTCCTGAAGCGGTGACGGCGGGTCAGCCGTTGCCGTCGACCTTGACGATCGGCGGCATCTCGTAGCTGCCGTCGAACACAGCCTTGTCCGGAATGTACATGCGCAGCAACGGGCGGAACGGTCCGGCCGGCGTGGGCAGCCAGTTGGCGCGGGCAACCGGATCCGTCGGCTCGGTGGCACTCAAAGTCAATGTCAGCGAACCGTTGTCGCCGTAGACGAGACCCGGTGTGCGATCACCGATCGAGTACCGCTCGATCGGATTCGACACGAGGTAGAAGTGCGGCATGCTGTACATCGTGATCGACCAGAAAGCCTCCACCGGCGGCGGTGAGGCGAAGGTGATCGCGTAGGTGTGCTCACCGGTGAGTTGAGCGCCCGTCGCATCGGTGTAGATCTGGCTGTACGCGGCCTCGTAGCCGTGATTTCCCCACAACCCGCCCATCGCAGCGGCCGCACGGACACCGATTGCCTTGCTCCGGTCCTCGATTCGCCATTCCGGACTGTCGATGGTGCCGATCTCGAAGAAGTCGTCGTTGTAGTCGAAGATGTGGAACGCCTGATGCCAGCCGTTCACGGTCGCGTCCGCACCCGACTTCAGCGCCTGTTCCACGCGCGCTCGCCCCTGCGCGGCGCCCTCGACGAGGACCTTCGCCAGCGCCGGGTCGGGATCGACGTACGGCGACGATCCGGACTCGAGCAGCCCCAGAGGTGCGAACGCCTGTTGGAGGGCCACGTCCCGGGACGCCGGCGGAAACGCCTGCAGGTAGAGGCGCAGCTTCTCCCAGAAGACCAGTTCCTCGGGGACCGCCGGGTCCGGCGCCGGGAGGCCCTCCGGATCCTTCGTCGCGAGCGGTGTCAACGAAATCTGTTCCTGGAGGTCGCGGACCCGGCCGAGGTCGTCGGGCCCGTCGCACGCCCACCGTCCGACGATCGACACGATCCGCGTCGAGCAGTGCACCGCAGTGGCGTCCGAGGGTAGCTCGCCCGGCCAACCCGGCGGAACCAGAACGTAGCGACCGGCTTTCGTCCCGGTTGCCCGCTTTCCGATATAGGCGAAGTTGTTGGTCCACGCGTCCACGAACTGCAGCACGAAGTACGCGTCAGCGGTGTCCGGCACGTCCAGGATCAGGGGGCCGACGCTCAGATCCAACTGCGCCATCGAATAGATGGTGTCGTTGTTGATCGAGACGAACGTGTCGTCGGGTCCCGCAAGGTTGCCCGCGTGACTGAAAGAGTTGAACGGCGCCGCGGAATTCGAGCCCACTCCCGTGGTCACGAACCGCTCGACCTGAGACAGATTGAAGACCGGAGCGAATCCGTAAACGAACGCGCTCACTGCCGATTCGACGCTCACTGCCGAATCCGAACCGACTTCCGAATCTCCACTCGAGTGGGTCATGCGGCCATTTCACCATCACCGGCGGACCTACGCTCGCGATACGGCAACATTGGGTTCATCATGGTCTCGTGACCGATTTTCCCGAGTGGGCTTCGAGCCTCGATCTGGCGCCGCACCCCGAGGGTGGCTGGTACTCCGAGACCTGGCGAAGCGACATCGAGTTGCCCGGCGTGGCGCTGCCGAACATGTTCGGCGGGGCACGCTCGGCGGGTACCGCGATCCTGTTCCTCCTCGCGCCCGGAGAGCAGTCCGCGTGGCACACGGTGCGCGGCACCGAGATCTGGCTGTACCACCGCGGCAGCCCGATCCTGCTCGAGATCGGCGGCGACGGCAACTCCCCCGACGCCGTCACGACACATGTAGTAGGGCCGGACATTTCGGCCGGACAGCGGCCACAGGTGATCGTGCCACCCTGCGCGTGGCAGCGGGCGCGGCCGATCGGCGACGAGGCCGGCCTCGTCAGTTGCGTCGTGGTCCCCGGCTTCGACTTCGCAGACTTCCGCGTCGAGGGCCAGAAGTATCCGATGCCGTCACCCGCGCAATTCTGACGGGCCGGTCGGGGACGTTGTCGGCGATGACGACGCCGTCGACGCAATTCCAGTCGCGTGCCCGCGTGGACGGCTCGATGCACGTCTCCCGCCCGGCGCGCTCGGTCCTCCCGGGGCATTCGCCGGAAAAGGTTCCAGATGCCTCCAGGTTCGGCAGTGCCACACTGCCTTGCGTCGAGACCCGGGCGGTGACTGCAGTGCTGGTCGGAGTAGGTCGGTTGTGGTGTCGCGCGGTCGGCGCGCTTCGGTCGGATGGCTAGTATCGCCGGATGGCCGGATCATCACAGAAAGCCGCCGTACTGACCTCGCGGGACGAGGACTTCCCCCGCTGGTATCAGGACGTTCTGAACAAGGCGGAATTGGCCGACAACGGGCCAGTTCGCGGGACGATGGTGATCCGGCCGTACGCGTATGCGTTGTGGGAGCACATGCAGACGGCGGTGGACGCGAGGATCAAGGCAGCCGGTGCCGAGAATGTTTATCTCCCGTTGCTCATCCCGCAGTCGTACCTCGAGCGGGAAGCTGAACATGTCGATGGCTTCAGCCCCGAGTTGGCGGTAGTCACTCACGCCGGCGGGAAAGACCTCACCGAGCCCGCTGTCGTGCGGCCGACGAGCGAAACGGTGTTCGGTGAACTGATGGCCAAATGGATACAGTCACACCGCGATCTGCCGATGCGGCTGAATCAGTGGGCCAATGTGGTGCGGTGGGAGATGCGGCCTCGGATCTTTCTGCGCACGAGCGAGTTTCTGTGGCAGGAAGGCCACACAGCACATGCCACCAGGGACGAGGCCAGAACATTCGCCCGCCGGATTCATCTCGACGTCTATCGAGACTTCCTCCACAACATGCTCGCCATCCCCGTTCTCGTCGGAGTCAAGACCGAGCGGGAGAAGTTCGCCGGTGCAATGAGCACGATGACGTGTGAGGCAATGATGGGTGATGGCAAGGCGCTGCAGATGGCCACCAGTCACGAGCTGGGCCAGAATTTCGCCAAGGCATTCGACATCAGCTACACCGACTCGGCCGGCCAGTCACAAATATGCTGGACCACCTCGTGGGGCTCGAGCACGCGGATGATCGGTGGTCTGATCATGGCGCACGGCGACGATCACGGGCTTCGCCTCCCGCCGCGTGTCGCGCCGGTACAGGTCGTGGTGATCGCAGTCAAGAATGACGACCGAACCGTCACCGCGGCATCCGTTCTCACCGATTCCCTCGTCACCGCCGGCGTGCGAGCACGACTGGATGCTCGCACCGACCAGGGATTCGGGCGCCGCGCGACCGAATGGGAACTCAAGGGTGTGCCACTGCGCGTCGAGGTCGGTCCTCGCGATCTCGACCACGGTGAGTCCACCGTGGTCAGGCGGGATACGAGACAGAGGTTCACGGTCGGACGCGATTCCACGGTGACGGCAATTCACGAGCTGCTCGACGAAATTCACACCGCCATGTTCGCCGCCGCCGGCGATCGGCTCGGTCAGCGCACGATCGACGTCGACACCTTGGACGCGGCGGTCGACGCCAGTAGCACCGGGTTTGCCCGTATCCCGTGGAGGGTCCTCGGCGAACACGGGGAGCGGCAGCTCAACGCACACGCGGTCACCGTCCGGTGCCTGCAGACGGTTGACGGCGCCCTTCCGGATGGCGAGACACCGGAGGAACTCATGGCAATCGTCGGCCGCAGTTACTAGTTGCCGGGTACGCGCCGTGGGGCACCGCGTTGCCGGGTGCACAGCCTTGCCAAAACGCTCTGCGTGACCGGACAGTCCTCCAGTGACTGCATGCAAGCCATTGACTCGAACATCAGTTCGAACTAAACTAGCTTCATGAATCCGGGGGGACTCAACAATCCGAGCATCGCAGTAACCGCACCGCGGCCCGAGGACATAGGCGCGCTGCCCGAAATCACACTGCTGCAGACCGCGCTCGACATCTTCCACGCAATGGAACAACTCGACACCCTACGGGTGGTTGCCGTCGCTGAAATCGACGCGCGCGCTGTCTCGTTCGACACCCTCGGGTTCCGCAGCGTCAAGCAGTGGCTGGCTGCGAACACATTGTTGGAAGTGCCGGCCGCGGCACGGATCCTCGCGTTGGGCAAAATGCTGAGCCGGCAACCCGAAATTGCCGACGCCTTCAACGACGGCGCCGTCTCGGCCGAGCACGCCGCGTTGATCGGCAAATTCTGCGAAACCCCACCCCGCGGCATGCCTGTAGAAGCTTTGGATTCGTGCCGGAAAGTGTTGCTGGACGCCGCCACTGGCCCTGCCGCGACCACCATGACCGTGCGCACCTGCATCGCCAGGCTCGAGCGGATCTTCGAATCCGACGAACTCCCACCCAGCGAAGACACCGAACGCAACGAATTCCACGCCTCGAAAACCCTGAACGGACGCGTCGCCGTGAAAGGCGATCTCGATGCCGTGACCGGGGAAATGCTGTTGACGGCGCTTTCTGCATTGACCAAGCCGGGGAATCCGGCCGACGACCCCGCCGGCTCGCGCACCCCGGCGCAGAAGCGGGCCGACGCGTTCGCCGAGATCCTGCGCCGCTACCTCGACAGCGGCGACGCACCCATCGAAGGTGGAGAGAAGCCGCACCTCTCGCTGCACGTGAACGCCGCCGACCTTGCCCGCTCCGGGGCGGATCATGGCCAGTTCGATCAGAGTGACGACCAGGATTCCGGTCGGAAGACCAGTCCGGACATGTTCGGCGACAAGGATGTTGCACGCATGCCGCACTTGGGGCCACTCACCATCGCCACCGCCCGCCGACTCGCCTGCGACTGCCACCTCACCCCGATCGTGATGCAGGACGGGGTCCCCATCGACCTCGGCCGCACCAGCAGAACCGTCTCCAAGAAGCAACGCCGCGCACTGATCGCCCGCGACCACGGCTGCGCCTTCCCCGGCTGCGGAGCACCACCCGCCCACTGCGAAGGCCACCACATAAAACACTGGGCCGACGGCGGACCCACCGACCTCGACAACCTCGTCCTACTCTGCCGCTACCACCACAGGCTCCTCCACCACAGCCACTGGCAAGTGAAGATCGGCACCGACCGCCACCCGTGGTTCACACCACCATCGACCGTCGACCCCTACAAGAAACCGATGCCGGCCCACAATCGGGCGGGACCACAGGCCGCGTGACGCTGCAGCCGACACCTCGAGGCGAGGTGTCGGCCGCACCTCGCCCTTTCGTCACCGGTATACGCCGACCAACTCGCCACAGCCCGGTATCACGTGCCGCGTCGATGCTTTGGCGGTGCGAAGACCAGCGAGCGGACGAAGGAACCTTGCAACGGTGGCCAGTTCCAGGGTTCGTCACTGCTGCCACCGGACCCGGCTCCGACTATCCGGCCTCTATCCGTGAGCTCCTGGAGGAATACATGCCTGATGCCATCGCCGACGCAACACCTCCGAGCAGCGACGCATCGCCCGACACTGGTTCGAGTGAGTGGTGAAACGGGCTACGACAAATCGACGAGCGCGGCCAACCACAAGCGGACCGCCGACCGAAGCGGTTCGGCCTTCACCGACGAGCCGCTGTCTGTCATCGCTCGCGACCCGTACACCGCGTCGAACACCAACCCCTCCAGCAGGCTGATCAGATCGTGCGCCGCCACGCGCGGATCGCGCGCCCCGAGCGCCTCCGTCAGTCCGGTCGCCCTCTCCAACGAGAACAGACATCCCGCGAGTGCGGGCCGCAGCTCCTCGTCGGCGGAGGCATCCACAGCGAGCGCGTAACGAGCCAGTACGTCCCGGCGCCGATCGGTCAGCAGCAGAACGATCTGGCCGGCAATCACATCGGCAGCGTCGTCGATCGAGGGCGCCGAATCCTCGACGTGCGCTTCCAGGAACGCCGCACGGGACCGTTCGGTCAGGCGCCGCACCGCGGCCCCGACCAGGGCATCGCGTGTCCGGAAGTAGTACGACGTCGAACCCTTCGCGAGACCCAGGTGTCTGTCGATCGCCTGGTGCGTAACGGCATGGTTACCGCCCTCGGCAGCGAGGTCGAGGGCGGCCTCGCAGATGGCTTCACGACGCGACGGACGGTGACTCATGTCTCGATCCTGCCAGACTCTACGATGATAGAGTTCGGTCATGCGGTGGCGAAGGCGCGTGTCCAGCCCGGTTCTGTCGGTACCCGCCGGGGCATTCGACGACGCGGCGCGAGCGCAGGGGTACGCGATCGATGACGCTCAACGACAGGCGATCTCGCAACTCCGCAATGCCACCACACGGGGTGTCTACCTCTGGGGACCGGTGGGCCGCGGCAAGAGTTGGCTCATGTCGACGTATTTCACGGCTCTGCCCACTGAACACAAGCGACGCATGCACTTCCACGAGTTCTTCCGTGAACTGCACGCCGAGATTCGCCGGCACCGCAACGATCTGGATGCAGCACTCGATGCCATTGTCGGCGATATCCGCGTCCTGTGCTTCGACGAGTTCCACGTCCACGACATCGCGGACGCGAAGTTCGTCGAACGGCTCCTTCCGGCCCTGTTCGCCAGACATGTCACCCTCGTCGTCACGTCGAACTATCCCCCGAACCGGCTGCTGCCGAACCCGCTGTTCCACGACACCTTCCTGCCGACGATCGAGCTGATCGAACAGTCACTGGATGTCGTCGTGGTCGACGGCCCCCGGGACTACCGGGCCGTATCAGGCCACTCCTCGGGATTCGCGTCGGGCCGCTGGGTCGCCCCGGGTACGGCCGAAGAACTGTCCGCTCTCGGACTCGAACTCCCGGCACCGGACGAGCGGCGAATTCTCACGCCGTGCGGGCACCCGATCACCGCGTTGCGATCGGACGCGCGTCGGCTGTGGCTCGACTTCGCGCACGTCTGCGAGCACACGACGGCACCGTCCGACTACCTCACGCTGGCCGCACAGTTCGACCACTGGGTTCTGAGCGGGATTCCGGACCTCGGTATCGCGGGCCGCGAACCAGCACAACGTTTCGCCAACCTCGTCGACGTCCTGTACGACAGGGACGTTCCGACGGTGTTCGTGGCTGCGCGTCCACTGGAATCGCTCGCGGCCGCGGAACGTTTTCCCCTCGACATCGACCGGATACGAAGCCGGCTCGGCCAGCTACAGCCCGTACCCGCGGCCTGACCCGGAGGAACCTGACCCGGAGGAAACGGAGGAGGCGCAGCCGACCGGGGTCGGCTGCGCCTCCTCTCTACGTCGCTCGTCAGTGGGACGTGCGCACCGACTCACCGTCGGTGCCCGCGGGCACCTCCTGCTCCGTCGGGCCCTTGCGCGGATTGACGAAGAACATCACCGCGACGAATCCGATCAGCAGCGCGACGGCAGGCAGCATCGCCGACTGGGACATTGCGGTGGAGAACGGCTCGCGCACCATCTCCGGCAACTGACCCACGTGGGAGCCCTCCCCGACCTTCGCTCCCCCACCGGGTACACCGAGGGTCGACAGCTCGGCGGTGATGCGCGACGTCATCAGCGCACCCATCGCGGCACTACCGAGAACCGCACCCACCTGACGGGTGGTGTTGTAGACACCCGAACCGGCTCCGACGTGCGCGGGCGGTAGGTTGCGCGTCGCCGTGGCAGCGAGCGGCGCCCAGATGAACGCGTTCGAGGCGCCGATGATGGCCATCGGCAACAGAATCTGCCAGACCGGAGTGGTCGGGGTCAGCCGCGTGGCCAGCCACGCGGTCGCGAGCGCGAACACGAGGAAGCCGGGCCCGGCGATCATCCGCGGGTGCGCCTTGTCGACGAGGCGCCCCACGAACGGCGCGAGGATTCCGGTGACGATCGCCATCGGGGCCATCAACAGTGCGGACCGCGTCGGGGACAGCCCGGTCACGCTCTGCGCGTAGAACATGAACGGCAGCATGACGCCCGTGATGGAGAAGCCCATCGCGGCGATGCCGACGTTGGCCACCGAGAAGTTGCGGTCCTTGAACAGACCCAGCGGCACCAGCGGCTCGTTGCGGTTGACCTTCTGCCACCACACGAAGGCGACCATCACGACGAGGCCGCCGGCGATCAAGCCCCACGCACGGGCGTCCCAGTCGTACGAGTTGCCTTCCTGCAGGCCGAAGACGATGCAGAACAGGCCGATCGCGCTGAGCGCGACACCGATCATGTCGAACTTGTGGTTGTTCGTGGGCAACGACGGCACGAGGCGCCACGCGAGCACGAAGCCGACGACACCGACGGGCACGTTGACGAAGAAGATCCACTGCCAGCCGAGGTTGTCGAGGAGCACACCGCCGAGGATCGGCCCGACCAGCGTCGCGACGCCGGCCACCGAACCCCACAGGCCCATCGCGGTTCCGCGCTTGTCGGGCGGGAAGATCCGCGTGATGACCGCCATCGTCTGCGGTGTCATCATGGCCGCGCCGAGGCCCTGGAAGACGCGGGCGACGATGAGCATCTCGACGCCGCCGGACAGACCGCACCACAGCGACGCGAGCGTGAACACGACCAGGCCGATCAGGTACATGTTCTTGGGGCCGAACCGGTCGCCGAGGCGTCCGGTGACGAGCAGCGGCACCGCGTACGCGAGCAGGTAGGCGCTCGTGACCCAGATGACGGCGTTGACGTCCGCGTTCAGTTCCGCGGTGATGACCGGATTCGCGACAGCGACGATCGTGCTGTCGACGAGGATCATGAAGAAGCCCAGACAGAGGGCCCACAGGGCCGGCCAGGGCCTTACTTCGGTTTTCATGCGTTGCCCTTCTCATGTGCGAGCCGTGTGGATTCGAGGTGTTCTTCGGTGACCCAAGGGATCTCGCCACGGCGGACGCGATCGACGAAGGTGCGCAGCCAGTCGAGTTCGGCCTGCGCCATCGCCCGGGTGTATGAGAACGGGATGGTGAACAGTTCCGGCACCTCGCGGGCGAACTCCGCCAGGTCGTCGAGCGCGGCGAGTTCGGTGACGAGTGCCTCGCTCCGCCGCTCGAGCAGCGCGAGCGCGTCGGCGGATTCCAAATTGTGCAGTTCGGCGAGTCCGAGGGTGAACCGCGGATACTCGGGCGTCGGCGCGGCGACGGTGTCCGAGACCCACTGGCGCATCGCGGCGCGCCCCGCCGGCGTGATCTCGTACGTCGTCCGTTCGGGTCGGTTGCCCTGCCGGTCGGTGCCCGACGCGACCACCAGACCGTCACGGTCGAGGCGCTCGACCGTGTGGTAGAGCGACCCCGGCCGAACCTTGACGACCCGGTCCTTGCGCCGGGTGATCAGCACTTGGCACATCTCGTACGGGTGCATCGGCCGCTCGAACAGGAGCGCGAGCACCGAGACACCCAACGGTGTGACGGAACGCGGCAGCATTCCCCACCCCACTTCCACGCCGTATATTCCACGTGGAATATACGGCCGCGTCAACCGGGCGGGCAATGCTGTTCACCGCCCGTGACGAATGCCACCGGCACGCATCGGATCAGCCGAAGGTCGCCGGATCCGGTCCGAGACGCCCGTCCGGCGAGTCGAGGGACCCGATCGCGAACATGTCGTCGGCGGTCAGTTCGAAGTCGAAGACGTCGAAGTTGCTCGCGATCCGCTCGGGCGTCACCGACTTCGGGATCACGACATTGCCCAACTGGACGTGCCATCGCAGGATCACCTGCGCGGGTGTGCGTCCGTGTGCGTCGGCGATCGCGCGGATCGTCGGGTCCGCGATCGTCGTCCCCTGCCCCAGCGGGCTCCATGCCTCGGTGACGATGCCCATGTCGGCATGTACGGAGCGCAGGCGCGCCTGCCCGAAGCCTGGATGCAGCTCGATCTGGTTCAGCACCGGCGTCTCCCCGACCGCCTCGACGAGCCGTTCCAGATTCTCGGCGGTGAAGTTCGAGACGCCGATCGAACGGATCCGACCGTCCGCCTTCAGCTGCTGGAATGCCTTGAACGTGTCGATGTAGCGATCCTGCGCGGGCGCCGGCCAGTGGATCAGGTAGAGGTCGAGGTACTCGAGCCCCAAACGCGCGAGGCTGGCGTCGAACGCCCGCAGCGTCGAGTCGTACCCCTGGTCCTCGTTCCACAGCTTGGTGGTGACGAACAGCTCCTCGCGGGCCACACCCGAATCGGCGAGCGCGCGCCCCGTGCCCGCCTCGTTCTCGTAGATGCGTGCGGTGTCGATGCTGCGATAGCCGACACGCAGCGCCTCGGCGACCGCGTCGTACGCCTGGTCGTCCGGCACCTGGAACACCCCGAAGCCCAGTTGCGGAATCGTGTTGCCGTCGTTCAGTTCGACGGCCGGTACAGAACTGATGGAGGTCATCTACTGGGCAACAGCGCCGAGACGCCGACGTGTTCCCGGGTGTCTCGAGGAGTGGACCCGACGATGTCGTTGCGCGGTGTGCGGACGCGGGCCTAGGTTCGTTCCAGGTGGTCTGATCTCCCGGAAGGGGCGGGCAATGAACCTCGGGTACCGGTTGGCGTACCGGCTCGGCTTCACACCGTGGGAGAACGCCGGACGCTCCGTCTTCGCCGAGCAGCTGAGCCACCTGCTCGACGCCGGACCCTCTCCCGGTGTGGGCGCCACGGCTCTCGATCTCGGCTGCGGGACCGGTGAACACTCGATCGATCTGGCGCTCCGAGGCTGGTCCGTGACCGCCGTCGACTCCGTGCCGCTCGCGATCGAACGGGCCCGCGACAAGTTGCCCACGGCCGGGGCCGACGTGACGTTCGTGCTCGGTGACGTCACGCATCTGCCGGCGTACGTCGACGACGGCTACACCTTTGCGCTCGATGTGGGCTGTTTCCACGGCCTCACCGACGAGCAGCGCACCGCGTACGGCGACGGCCTGACGGCGGTGACTGCCGCGGGCGCCCAGCTACTGATGTTCGCGTTCTCTCCCGGCCGGCGCGGCCCGCTGCCGCGGGGAGCGGCGCGCGAGGACGTCGAGCGTGCGCTCAGCGGGTGGACGGTGGTCGCCGACGACGCCTTGGACACCAGCGGGGCCCCGGGCCTTCTCGCGAAGGCCGGGCCACGGTTCTTCCGCCTGGTCCGCAACTGACGGAGCGGCCCACCACATCGACGATGTGGTGGGCCGCTCCGAGTCGATCCGTCAGGCCTCGACGGTCCGTTTCGCAGCGTCGTGCGCCGCGATGTAACCGAACACCAGACCCTGGCCGATCGTCGCGCCGGCGCCCGGGTAGGTGTGTCCGAACGCGTTGGCCGCGGTGTTGCCGATCGCGTACAGGCCCTCGACCGGGCTGCCGTCCTCACGCACGACGCGCGCCCGCTCGTCGGCCTGGACACCGCCACAGGTGCCGAGGTCGCTGAGCGTCATCTTCACCGCGTACAGCGATCCTCCGGTCAGCGGCCGCAGGTTGGGATTCGGCTGCTGGGTGGGGTCGCCGTAGTAGCGGTCGTAGGCGCTCTGGCCGCGCTGGAACTCGCTGTCGGTTCCGGTGGCCGCGTCCTCGTTGAACTTGCGGAACGTCTCCGTGAACGCGTCCTCGGGCAGACCGGCCTTGCGGGCCAGCTCGGCCGGGGTCGACGCCTGGTGGGCGATACCCGCCTTGTACCAGGACTCCGGGAGCGGCTGACGCGGGAACAGCCCGGCCGCGAAGATGTAGCTGTTGCGGTACTTCTGGTCGAACACGATCCACTGCGACTCGATCGGGTCACCGGCGCGCTCACGCTCGAGGACCTTCTGTCCGTAGGACATGTAGTCGATCGACTCGTTGATGAACCGGCGACCGGTGTGGTCGACGATGAACGAGCCGGGCAGCGAACGCTCGGCGAGCATCACCGTCGGCGGACGACCCGGCAGCGCTGCCACGGCGGGGAACCACCACGACTGGTCCATCAGGTCGGTCGTCGCTCCGACCTCCTGAGCGATCCGGATCGCGTCGCCGGTGTTGCCCTCCGCACCGAGGCTCTCGTGGTCGCCGAGCTGCTCGGACTGGTACTTGTGCCGCATCGCCATGTCGTGGTCGAAACCGCCGGCGGCGAGCACGACACCGCGACGCGCGGTCACGGTGACCTCACGGTCGCCCTGCGTGACGACGGCGCCGGTGACGCGATCGCCCTCGGTCACCAGGCGCACCAGCGAGGTCTCGGTCCAGACCGGGATCCCGGCGCGGACCACACCGGCGAACAGACCGGCGGCGAGCGCCTGGCCACCGGCCATGTACTCGCGACGCAGCGCGAGGCCGCCGACGCCCTGGGCGAGACGCTTGACGACACGCGGGATGCCCTTCTGGGGCACGCGCGCCATGAGGTTCATCCACTTGTAGTCGGCGCCCGTGGTGGGCATCGGCATCGGGGCCTCCATCAGGCCCGGACGCAGCCGCGGACGCTCCGGTCCCAGGACCGAGGCGTCGAACGGACGGCATTCACAGGTGCGGCCGATCGCCGATCCGCCCGGCAGTTCGGGGTGGTAGTCCGAGTAGCCCTCGGCCCAGAAGAACTTCATCGGCGTCGTGCGCTGCAGCAGCTCGACCGTGGCGGCCGAGTTGTCCACGAACGCCTTGCCGCGTTCGGCGGGTGCGGTGCCACCGACGACGGCGCTGACGTAGGTCTGCGCCCGCTCGTGGGAGTCACCGGCGTTCGCCTCACGGAGAATCGGGTTGTCGGGCAGCCAGAAGGCGCCGCCCGAACGTGCCGTCGATCCGCCCACGTACTTCGTCTTCTCGACGATGAGGGTGGACAGTCCCAGCTCCTTCGCCGCAAGTGCTGCGGCCATTCCGGTGCCGGCGCCGACGACGAGCAGGTCGACGGTGATGTCGCGCGCGGTGGGGGTGACCGCTGCAGGACTGGTGGCCATGAAAACTCCTTCGCCTGGTTGTGGGAGCACGCTAGGGATGTCCGGCCGGGACAGAAAGCTGCAATCCCATTCGGTGGGAGCAGCGCAGGTGGACTCGCCCCTGCGCGGACCGTCGGGCGAGCGCCCGGACGCCGGCGATCACATCGCGTCGTGCCCGGTCAGTTGCCGTCCGATGATGAGTTTCTGAATCTGGCTGGTGCCCTCGTACAGGGTCAGCACTCGCGCGTCGCGCAGGTACTTGCCCATCGGGTACTCGTCGATGAATCCGTAGCCTCCGAAGACCTGCAGGCAGTTGTTGGTCACCCGCACCGCGGTCTCGCTGGCGGCCAGCTTGGCCATCGACGACGGCAACGTCAGCTCTTTCGCCGTCGCTCCCCCGTCGACGAGAGCGGCCGCCCGCCAGGTGAGCAGGCGGGCCGATTCGATGTCCACCGCGGAGTCGGCCAGAAGCTCCTGGACCAATTGCTTGGACGCGATCGGCGCGCCGAACTGGGTGCGTTCGGTCGAGTACTTCACCGCCGCGTCGAGAGCGGCCTGGGCGACGCCGACACTGCCCGCGGCAACCGAGATGCGTCCCTTCGCCAACGCCGACAGGGCGATACCGAAGCCCTTCCCGACCTCGCCGAGCCGCGCGGTGTCGGGCACGCGCACACCCTGGAACGACAGCCCCGCGGTGGCCTGCCCGCGCAGCCCGAGCTTGCCGTGGATCGTGGTGGCGTCGAGGCCGTCGGACGCAGTCGGTACGAGAAACGCGGTGATGCCCCGGCCGCCGTCGTCGGAGGTGCGGGCGAAGACCAGCGCCACGTCCGCCCAGGTGCCGTTGGTGATGAACATCTTCTCGCCGTCGATCACCCAGTCGTCACCGTCGCGGCGCGCCCGGGTGCGCAACGACCCCGCGTCCGAACCGCTGTCCGGCTCGGTGAGCGCGAAGCAGCCCAGCGACTCACCGCTGGTGAGGCGGGGAAGCCACTGCTGCTTCTGCGCATCGGTGCCGTAGGCGTCGATGGTCTTGGTGACCAGCCCCAACGAGACCGAGACGATGCCACGGACCGAGGAGTCGCCCCGGCCCAGCTCCTCGCACACCAAGACGTACGAGAGCATGTCCACGTCGGTGCCGCCGTACGCTTCGTCGACGGTGAGGCCGAGGAAGCCGAGTTCACCGAGGCGCTCGACGATTCCCAGGTCGACCGACTCGGCGCGGTCCCAGTCCCTGATGTGCGGCACGATCTCCGCATCGACGAAGTCCGCGGCCATCCGCCGGATACTTCGCTGGGTGTCGGAGAGCGAGAAGTCCATGTGCTCGGGCCCTTTCAGTCGAACAATGTCAGTCGAACAATCGTTCAGGTCGTGTTCCGATGTCGCGCAGAGACATTCCCTGCTCCGCACGCTCGCGCAGCCATCTGCTCGCGCGGTAGCGGGGATCACCGGTGTAGCTCAGGAGCTCGTCGAGGATCCGCAGCACGAGCGCCGGCCCGTACTTGTCCCCCAGTTCCAGGGGGCCGAGCGGGTAGCCGAGTCCGGTCCGCGCCGCGAGGTCGATGTCGTCGGGACGGCCGATGCCCTGCTCGGCGAGCGCGCACGCGAGGTTGACGATGCACGCGAGGATCCGCTGAGCCACCGCCGCCGGCCCGTCCGCGGTCGCGGTGACCGCGCGACCGGTGGCCGCGAGAACGCGGAGGGCCGCCCGGCCCGCGCCCGGATCGAGGAGGGCGGGCACCGTCACCGTGAGCCGCGGACCGGCGAGGGACAGCGGATCGATGCCGACAGTGCGTGACGCGTCCAGCCCGGCACGCCCGGCCGCGCGGTAGGTCGGTTCGCCGACCGGCAGCACGACGGCGACCGCGTCGGCGGCGGGCGCGTCGACCACTGCGGCTCCTGCCGCCCGCAGGACGGCCGCGAAATCCGGATGGTGGTGCACGTAGATCCGTGTCGCGACGGGGTCGGGCTCCACGCCGAGTTCCGGCGGAGCCTGCTGCTGCCCATCGCTGGAGCGATAGAACCCGGCACCGGTCTTGCGCCCGAGAAGGCCGGCCGTGACCCGGACGGCCGCGAGCGCGGAGGGACGCAGGCGCGGTTCACCGTAAAACCCGGCCGAGACGATCTCCATCACGGCGTGCGAGACGTCCAGGCCCGTCAGATCCATCAACTCGAACGGGCCCATCTTCAGCCCGACGGTGTCCCTGACGATGCGGTCGATGTCGGCCTCGGACGCGATCCCCTCCGACAGGAGCGCCAGCGCCTCGGTGGGCAGCGCCCGCCCGATGTGGTTCACCAGGAATCCCGGTGTGTCGGTCGCGACGACCGGGCGGTGCCCGACGGCCTCGACGAACCGCAGCGCCGTGGCGACGGCGTCCGGGTCGGTCCGCAGCCCGGGAATCACTTCGACGAGCTTCATCAACGGCACCGGGTTGAAGAAGTGCAGACCCAGCAGGCGAGAGGGGTCGTGCAACGCCGACGCGATGGTCGTGATCGGCAGCGAGCTGGTGTTCGAGGCAAGGACCGCATTCGGAAGGGCCGTCTCCAACTCGGTGAAGAGCGCCTGCTTCACCGCGAGGTTCTCCACCACGGCCTCGATCGCCAGATCGACGTCGGCGGCGGGTGCGGTCGGGCTCGCGCCGCGGTGCAGGAGGGCCAGCGCACGTTCGGCCTCCTCGACGGTGCGCTGTCCCTTCTCCACGGATCGGCGCACCATGGCACCGACGAAGTCGAGACCCGCGGCCACCGCGTCGTCGGACACGTCGGTGAGTTCGACCGAGAACCCTGCGAGCACCGCGATCTGCGCGATGCCGCGTCCCATCGCTCCCGCGCCGATGACACGAATCCTTGTGGTGCCCATCATTTCCCCTCGTAGACCGCGTCACGCCGGTCCAGGAACGCCTGGATTCCCTCGGCGTGGTCGACGGTGTCGAACAACAGCTGGAACGTGGTGCGCTCGAGCTCGATCGCGGTGCCGAGCGGCGCTGCCTCGGCGTGCCGGGCGACCTTGCGGATCGCGCGGACGTTCAACGGTGGCGCCGCCGCGATACCGGCGGCCAGTTCCACCGCCACCTCGGCGGCACGCCCGTCCTCGACGATGTCGCTGACGATGCCGAGATCGCGAGCAGTGGTGGCGTCCACCGGTTCGCCGGTGAGCACCATGCGCAGCGCCCGGGCACGCCCGGCCCGCTGCACGAGCCGGCTCAGCCCGCCCGCCCCCGGGATCAGCCCCACCCGGATCTCGGGCTGGCCGAACTTCGCCGACGCACCGGCCACCACGAAGTCGCACGCCATCGCGAGTTCGCATCCGCCGCCGTACGCGTAACCCTCGACCGCCGCGATCACGGGGGTGCCCAACTCGTCGAGCACCGTGAAGACGCGTCCGGTGTTCAACACCAGGTGATCGGTGGGGGTCACGGTCGCCATCTCGGCGAGATCGGTCCCGGCGACGAAGGATCGCTCGTCGCCCGTCAGCACGATGGCACGCACCGTGGGATCCGCATCGGATTCCGCGAGAACGGCCGCGAGCAGTTCCTTGGTCTCGCGGTCGAGCGCATTACGCTTGGCCGGCCGGTTGATTCGGACCACGCGCACACCGGCGTCGCCACCGGTCGTGTCCTCGTACGTCACAGGGGCTTCGTTCATCGCAGGTGTTCGTTCATTGCAGTCGCGCCTCTTCCCGTCGGGTGGAACGTCAGAGCTTGCTTTCCAGTTTCAATGCCTGCCGCGCGATCACACCGCGCATCACCTCGGATGTGCCGCCACCTATCGTCTCGAGAATGGCCTGACGCCACATGAATTCGACGTCGGTTCCACGGATCAGGGCCTCGGGTGAGCCGAATTCCATCGCCGCGCGAGCGATGTCCTGGCACAGCACCGTGCCGGCGAGCTTGTGGTACGCGGCCGCGACCGCGGATGGCTCGCCGTTGCTGATCTCGTCGAGCAGAGCGAGCGCGAGGGCCTCGACCTCCATCACCTTCACGGCGAGTTCGGCCAGGCGCTGGGTCACGACGGGGCGGTCGGCCAGCCCCGCGGACTCGACCCACCCGACGAGATCCTCGAGGTCGCGGCGCACTCGCTTCGGGGGGAACTGCACGTGTCGCTCGACGGCCAGCGCGGACCCGACGACCTGCCAGCCCGCGTTCTCCTCGCCGACGCGGTCGGCGACGGGCACCTCGACACCGTCGAAGCGAACCTCGTTCAGTCGACCCCCCTCGAGCGTCGGGATCGGGGAGACGGTGATGCCCGGCGTGCCCAGCGGAACGATGAACACACTCAGCCCTCGTGAGCGGCTGTCGGAGTCCCCGGTGCGCGCCAGGAGCCAGATGTTGTCGGCCCAGTGCGCGTTGGACGTCCAGCACTTGGCGCCGTCGATGCGGTACACGTCGCCGTCCCGCGTGGCCCGCGTGCGCACCGCGCCGAGGTCGGAGCCCGCGTCCGGCTCGGAATAGCCCAGGCAGAAGTTCAGCGTTCCGGCTCGCAGCGCGGGCAGATACCGGTCGTGTTGCTCGGGCGAGCCATGAGCCATCAACGCCTTCGCAACCAGCCCCGGGCCCATCGGTGGACGCGCGACCCGCGCGTAGGCCATCTCGTCCCACAGGATGAACTCGTAGACCGGCGGAAGGCCGCCGCCCCCGAACTCCGTCGGCCACGACAACGAGAGCCAGCCGCGGGCGCCCAACTCGCGGTACACCTCCTTCACGGACTTCCAGGCGTCGATCCCGCGGTGGAAGTACCCGTCGACGCCCCGGTACTGCTCGAGCAGATCGAGCACGTCCCGCCTGAATTCCTCTTCCCGCGGCGAGAAGCCGAAGTCCATGTCAGGCCTCCGGTCGGGTGGCCGTGGTCCACCGGGGCTCACGACGTTCGCTGAAGGCGCGGGGCCCTTCCTTCGAGTCCGGATGGCCCCAGTGCATCCGGAGCAGCGCCCACCCGTACTCGCAGGCCTGCGTGTAGCCCATCTCGAGTGAATTCCAGATCGCCTGCTGGGACAGCGAGACGGCGGCCGGCGAGTTCCGGACGATGCTGTGGGCGATCTCCTCGGCCGTCGCCATCACCTGATCGGGCGCGACGAGTTCGTCCACCAGCCCCAGTTGGTAGGCGCGTTGGGCGGGCAATCGGTAATCGCGGCCCATCAGCGTCATCCGCAGGGCCGTGCCCAGCGGCAGTCTCTTGGCCAGACCGATGTTCTCCATCGCCCCCACCAGACCGACGTTCACGTGGGTGTCCATGAAGCTGACCGTCTCCGACGCGACGACGATGTCCGCGTCCACCACGAAGTGGAGTCCGGCCCCCGCGACGAGACCGTTGGCGGCGCAGATCACCGGTTTCCACACCCGGTTCTGCCGCGGCGACCAGTAGACCTCGTCGGTGAGCGGACCGGTACCGGTGCTCATGCCACCACGCGAAGCGACCGCGTCGACGTCGGCGCCGGTGCAGAAGTGCCGTTCTCCGGCGCCGGTGACGATCGCGGCACGGATCGACGGATCGTCCCGCACCTCGCCCCACACCTCCTTCATCACCGGCATCATCGACCCGGTCAGCGAGTTGCCCTTGTGCGGGCGATTGAGGGTGATGTATGCGATGTGATCGCGCTTCTCGAACAGCACCTCGGGTGCCGTCGACGTCACTGCCTGCTCGGCTTGCTGAGTCATCGCTCTACCTCTCTGCGGAGAATGTCGACAGAACTCGCTGCGCGAGTTCCGATTCCGCATCCGTCACCAGCGTCGACTGGCGGATGCGCTGTGTCACGAGGCCGATCGGGCCCTCGACGGAGTACCCGACGGCGCCCAGCGTCTGGTGAGCGGCGAAGGCCGCATTCATCGCCGCTCGTGAGGCGGACAACCGCGCCGCGGCCACCACACTGCGAGCGTCCTCGTGTTTCGTGTCGACCGCGTGGCCGGCGACGATCGAGAGCTTCTCGGCGGCCTCGAGTTCGAGGCTCGCGTTCACCAGCGGATGCGCAACGGCCTGGAAGGATCCGATGCGGCGTCCGAACTGCTCACGGGTACGGGCGTGTTCGATCGCAGTGTCCAGGACTCGCCGGCCCGCGCCGATCCCGTATCCCGCCACCGCCAGGTGGAACAGGTCCCCCGCGGCGGCGACGCGGTCGAGCGCACCGACCCGCTCGGTTCGCACCCGCCCCCACGGTTCGCCGCCGAGCGTCTCCACCGGCTCGACGTCACCGACCCGTCGCAGCAGCCAGGCCTCGTCACCCGTCCATTCGATGAAGACGTCGGCAATCGGCGCCCACGGCATGAGCGAGGGCACGCCCACCGATACCAGTGCGGTTCCGTCGACCAGGCTTCTCGCCTGACCCGCGGCCAGCACGTGCGCGGCGAAGCACGTGGCCGCGACGGGCCCCGGGACCGCAGCTCGTCCGAGTTCTGTGCTCGCCGCGACGATCTCGCCGCCGCCGCCCTCCTCGTCCGGGGCGGCGAGGGCGAAGACTCCGACGTCTGCCAGGCCGGTCCAGAAGTCGGCGGGGAACGAATCGGCAGGTGCTCGCCGGACGGCGTCGGTGCACCGCGCGCGGCAGTATCCGCGCACAGCCTCGGCCAGCGCCTCCTGTTCCGAGGTGAACGCGGCAGGGCGCTTCACGAGGCCCATCGCGCGGCCGTCGCATCTCGTCGGTGCCCACGCAGCCCACCGAGTTCGGTCCTGAGGGCCTGAAGTCGCAACGTGTAGAGATGGAGATCGTGCTCCCGGGTGAGCCCGATGGCACCCATGATCTGGTGGGTTTCGCGGGTGAGCTTGTGCAGGGTCGCCATCGTGTGCGCCGCCGCGATCGCCGCCGACTCCGCGGATGCACCCCGGAAGGCGGCCTCGTAGGTGAGCCACCGTGCGCCCTCCACCAGGATCGTCAGCTCCGCCAGCCGGTGCTGCAGCGCCTGGAAGGATCCGATCGCCCGCCGGAACGCACGCCGGTCCTTCGCGTACTGGACGGCGATGTCCAACGCCTGCTGCATCATGCCGATCGCCTCCGCGGACAGACCCACCCGCCACCAGGCGAGCATGCCGGCGGCGGTGGCGGCAGTCACCACTTCCCCGGTACCCGGCTCGATGCGACCCAACGAGAAGCCGTACGCCGACGACAGAGCCCCGTGCGGCGCCGCTGTCGCCAGTGTGCACCGGGTGCGCCCGGCGACCAGGATCGAGGTGGCCTCGGCTCCGAACCGGACGGGGCCCGCGTCCCCCTCCCTCGTCAACGCGACTGCACCCTCGACGGAGTGCAACCCGAGCGCGGGCAGCACCAGCAGGTGCGCGGTGGCCGCGATCGTGCCCAGGTGGGAACCGATGCGTTCGATCGCGAGGGTGGCGCCGAGGGGCCCCATGCTCTCCTCGGCGAACAGGTCGAAGAATCCCCCGGCGCGCAGTTCACTTTCGAGGGCATGGTCGTACCCCTCGACCGAGGAGAGCTTGCGGCACCGCTCGACACCGGCATGGCGGCCGAGCAGGGAGTCGAGTGCGTCCAGGACCGGGCGCTGTGTCTGCGAGAGTTCGAAATCCATGTCTATTCCTTCGGCATTCCCAGGATCAGGCGGGAAATCAGGTTGAGTTGAACCTCGTAGCTGCCGGCGGCGATGCCGGCGCCGAGGGAATTGCGGAACTGCGTGTCGCCCAGCGAGTGCTCCACGAGGGCTTCGCTGCCCATCACGTCGAGCGCCAGGTCCCCGACCGCGCGTTCGGCCTGCACCATCGCGGCACGGGCCTGGTAGGCGCGCGGCGACGGTTCCTTCTGCTTCGCGCGTTCGTCGATGACGCGGTAGACGAGGACACGCGCCGCCTCGCACAGTGCGCGCGCCTCGCCGAACTGCTCGGCGATACCCGGGTCGTCCAGCCGACCGTGGTCGCGCGCCCATTCGGCGAGCCCGTCGAGCACCAACGCCGCACGGGCGTAGCGGGGAGCACCGACCCGTTCGTACGCGAGCGTGCGCCGCACGATGTTCCAGCCGTTGTTCTCCTCACCGAGCAGGGCACTGCGCGGAAGCCGGACGTCGGTGAGGAACACCTCGTTGAAGGAGTGATCTCCGACGAGGCAGTCGATACGCCGCACTTCGACACCCGGGGTGTCCATCGGCAGCAGGAACACGGAGATCCCGTCCCGCCCGTCGGCCGTCGACCCGGTGCGCGCCAACAGGAAGCAGTAGTCGGCCGCGTTCGCATACGACGTCCAGATCTTCTGTCCGTTGACGACGTAGCCGTCACCGTCGCGTACCGCGCGGGTCTTCAGCGACGCCAGGTCGGTGCCGGCCTCCGGCTCCGAGAATCCTTGGCACCAATACACTTCGCCGCGGGCGATCGGTGGAAGCAGGGTCTGCTTCTGTTCCTCGGTGCCGTACTTGATGATCGCCGGACCGACCCAGTTCACGTTCATGTACTGCGGGCCGCGGGGCTCCCCCCGTTTCCACATCTCCTCGCCGAGGACGAAGTGCTGCCAGGCTCCCTGGCCGCCCCCTCCGTACTGCTCGGGCCAGTGCGGTGTCAGCCACCCCTTCGCGGCGAGCTTGCCCACGAACGATCGCGAGAAATCGGTGTAGACGGCGCTACCGAGGCCCGTTCCGTCCGCGCGGTGCCATCCGTCGGCCAGTTCGGTGTCGAGGTAGTCGACCAGGACGTCTCGAAAGGCCTTGTCTTCCTTGCCCCATGCGAATTCCATTATCGACTCCCGCCGTATCCGCTCGAACAGTCCGGGCCGGGGGGTCGGTGGTCTCGATTGCGTTCCACGTTGCTCCTAACACTTGTCGGCTGTCGACACTGGGTGTGAGTGGTTCACCGCGGAGGATCCGAACGCCTCGCACGCCGGTGCCGTTGGAAACCTCAGACCGTGCCATAAAACCGTATACTCAATACTGAATTCTCGGCAAGCGCGCTTCCCACCGAGAGGGAAGCGACGGCGGGCCCGCTCCTCAACCACCTCGATACTGCCTGAGATCAGCAGTTGTCGCACGATGACATGGCGTCCCGGAGACGAACCTGCAAGAACATCTTCCGGAGTCCCGCTTAGATGGGTACACTCAATCGGCGTCAGCCGCGGTAGCTTGGACACCGTCGGACGCGGCGGCCGGAAAGGGCCGCAGCGGAAGGAGAATGCGCGTGCACGGAGCACTGACGCTGCCGTCATGGCTCGGAGCCATGGGGAGACAGCCTCACGGAACACATCGGAGAGCCCTCCGGGACGACCACGGCGAGATCACCTTCGCCGAGCTCGTCGAGGGCATGGAACGGGTGGGTGCGGGCCTACTGGAGGCCGGTCTCCGCCCCGGCGAACGAGTAGTGACCGCGATGGAACCGTCCGTCCCGCACACCATCACACTTCTCGGAGCGATGGCGGCCGGAATGGTGGCCGCTCCACTGAACACGCGACTCACCGCCGGCGAGGCGAGGGCGTACCTCACGAGGCTGGCCCCGAGCGTCGTCGTCGCGGACACCGCGCACGCCGAGCTCGCCCGCGCGACGGGTCGTCGAGTCGTCGAACTGGCGTCGGCGTCCACCCGCGCCCCGCTGTCCCGACGCCTGTCGCCGCTGTACGCGGACCCCGCGACGTTGCCACCCGTGCCGGAGGACGACGCCGCGATCATCTTTCCGACCGGAGGCACGACCGGGTCCCCCAAGGGCGCGTTCCACACGCATCGCAGCCTGTGGCTGTGGCTCAACACGTGCGCACACGGAAACCCGCGCACCCCGGCCGACGTCGAACTCTGCTTCTCCCCCTTCTTTCACATCACGCTCGGAACCAATTTGCTGACGGCACTTTTCGCTGGTGGCGAGGTGTGGATCCAGCGCCGTTTCGACGCGGGCGCGGCACTACGGGCGATCGACGCCGGCGCCAGCCGGCTCATGGGCGCACCGACGATGTTCGCAGCCCTGCGCGCACACGAATCCTTCGCCGCCACCGACCGGGGCGGCGTCACCGCTGTCCGGTACGGATCCGCACCGTCCACGGGAGACTTCGTCCGAGACCTGTTGCGGGACTTCCCCAACGCACGCATCCGTGCCGGCTTCGGAGCTACCGAGCTCGGATCGGTGATCGGCTTCGACCACGAGGATCTGCTGGCCGGTCGGTTCCGCGGGGTGGGGCGCCCCCTGCCCGGGGCCACCGTCAAGGTCGTGACCGAGGACGGTACGGAGGCCGCCCCGGGGCAGGTCGGCGAGCTCGTCGTGTCCTGCCCGTGGCAGGCGCACGGCTACTTCGGACTGCCCGAGGCCACCGCGGAGACGTTCCGGACCGATGGTGTGCACCTCGGTGACCTGGCCACCCGGACCGACGACGGCTGGTTGGCGATCGTCGGCCGGAAGAAGGAAATGATCATCAGCGGCGGCGAGAACGTCTTCCCTCGTGAGGTCGAGGAAGTGGTGCTCGGCCACCCCGCGGTCGCCGACGCGATCGTCTACGGGATGCCCGACGAGTTCTGGGGAGAGCGGGTCGAGGTGGCTGTCGTGCCCGTACCGGGCGCCGACATCACCGCCGACGCACTCCGCCGACACTGTCGAGACCACCTCGCCGGGTTCAAGATCCCCAAGACCGTCCGCTCGTTGAGCTCGATCCCGTTGACCCCCAACAACAAACCCGATCGACGCGCGGTTCGTGCGGCGGCGCTCGCCGACCCCACGGCGACCGCACACACCTGACCACCCCAGCCTCCACCCACCTGTTGCTCTCGGTATACCCAGGCCCGTTCGGTGATCCGAACAGGTCTCCCTGTCCTGCGCTCGGCACACCCATCCTCCAGATCGGACACATGCCCATGCACACCGATATCTCACCCGAGAACCCGAACCCCACCGACTCCACGGAATCCGATCAGCGTGGCTGGACGCCACGACTGATCGGCTCACTCGTGACCATCGTGCTGCTGCTCGAAATGCTCGCCGTCAGCTACATGATGATCTCGATCGCGCTTCCCGAGATCGCCGCCCACTACCGGACCACCCAGTCGGCATGGCTGCTGACGGCCTTCCTCCTGGTGGGCGCCGTCTCGTGCCCCCTCGTCGGCAGGCTCGCGGACATGCACGGCAAACGGCGGATCCTGCTCGGCTGCACGCTGGGTGCCGCACTCGGGTCACTCGTCTCGGCACTCGCGCCCACGTACCCGATCCTCATCGCGGGCCGCGCGCTCACCGGCCTGCTGACTCCCTGCCTGTTCCTCAGCTACTCGCTGATCCGGGACGTCTATCCCAAGCGCACGGTGCCGATGGCCGTGAGCATCGCGACCAGCGGTATGGGCGTCATCACCGTCGCGGCCCCGTTCCTCGCGGGCTGGCTGATCGACGGCTTCGGATTCCGCAGCATCTTCTGGTTCGCCGTCATCGGGCTCTCCGTACTGGCCGTGCTGCTCGTTCTCACGACCGACGAGTCGTCGGTGCGCACTCACGCGCGACTGGACCTGGTCGGCGCAACACTCCTGAGCGTCGGGCTGGCGGGTGTCCTCGTGGCGATCAGCTTCGGCCCCAAGTGGGGCTGGACGGCGCCGGGGACACTGGCATGTCTCGTCGGCGGCGCACTCCTCGTGGGCGGTTGGCTCGCCTCGGCACGACTCGTCCGGGATCCCCTGATCGATCTCCGGGTCCTCCGCACGCGTTCGGTCGCACTCACCACGCTCGGAGCTGGAGCCTGCTACGGCGCGGGGGTCGTCTACTCGCTGATCCTGCCCCTGATGTGCATGACGCCGGCCGCCCTCGACCTCGGCTACGGGTTCGGCGTCACGGCAAAGGGATTCGCCGTCTTCCAGGCGCCGTTCGGCGCCGCCACGATGGTCGGCGGGATCGCTGTCGGCCTCCTGGTGCCTCGGATCCGCCCGCGGCAGCTGATGACGGCCGGCCTGGTGCTCGAGACCGTCGCGGCGCTACTGTCGGCGGGCGTGCACGACCAGAAGGTGTTGCTCATGGTGTTCATCGCGCTCTTCGGGCTCGGCCAGGGCCTGATCTACGCATCGATCCCCAACCTGGTCATCGAGGCTGTCGCGCCGCAACTGCAGGCCACCGCCGCCAGCATCGTCGCCGTCGCGCAGAGCCTGGTGTCGGCGGTCGTCCCGATCCTCGCCTTCACGATTCTCAACTCCCACATCGCTCTGGTCGCCGAGGGTAGGGCCTTCTACGCCGATCTCGGCATCACGCTCGTCTTCCTGCTGTCCGCGGGCGTCGCCTTCGTCGGAGCGATCGCCGCGTATGCACTACCCCGAAAGATTCACGCACTCACACTCGATCGGGGCAGCGCCACCGGGCCGGCACCCTCGGTCGCCACCGCCGGACGTGGATAGCCACTCACCTCACACCACCAGAGGAGCCATGATGACCACATCCATTCCCACGATGCGTGAACTCGGACGGCAGCTCGGCAACTGGGGCCGCTGGGGCCCCGAGGACGAGCGGGGAACCACGAACCTCATCACGCCGGAGCGCGTGGCCGCCGCAGCGCGGCTGGTCCGGACCGGCGACGTCTTCGATCTCGGAATCCCCCTGGACCAGAACGGACCTCAGCCCGGCGGATATCGGATCAACCCGATCCGCCTGATGTCCGAGACCGGGCAGGAACAGGTCTTTCCGGGCGGATTCAAGTACGCGGACGACTACGTCTTCATGCCTCTGCAGGCGGGCTCGCAGTACGACTCGCTCGCCCACGTCCACTACGACGACCGGCTCTACAACGGGCATCCTGTGTCCGGGCTCACCGTCAAGGGCGCCGACAAGTGCGGCATCGACACCCAGGCGCGGGGCATCGCCGGCCGCGGGGTGCTGCTCGACATCGCGCGCTTCCGTGGGGTGGACTGGCTCGAATCCGGCTCGGCCGTCGGCCCGGACGAACTCGACCGCGTCGCCGCCGCTCAGGGGGTCGAGGTGGGACCCGGCGACATCCTGCTGATCCGAACAGGTTGGCGTGCGAGGTTTCTCGCCGAACACGACGCGGCGTCGTTCATGGCGGGCGAACCCGGGCTGGGGCTGGGGTGTGCTGCGTGGCTGCGCGAGCGGGATGTGGCGGTCGTCGGCTCGGACAACTTCGGCGTGGAGGTGATGCCCGGTGAGAACCCCGGGGCGATGTTCGAATTGCACATGGTGTTGATCCGCGACATGGGCATGACGCTTGCCGAGATGCTCGACCTCGAGGATCTGGCGGAAGCCTGCGCGACGGACGGGGTCTACGACTTCTTCTACACCGGATCGCCGTTGAAGTTCACCCGCGGCGCCGGTTCCCCGATCAATCCGCTCGCCATCCGCTGAGCCCCGTAGCGCCCCAGCGACGACCGTGGCCCCGCCGGATCGATCCGGCGGGGCCACGGTCGTCCGGAGGCGTTCCGGTGGCCCGTGTCAGTACTTGCCGAGGCACCGGCCGCCGTCGATGACGAGTTCGGTGCCGGTGACGTATGCGGCGTACCCGCTGAGCAGGTAGCTCGCGGCCTGCGCCACCTCGCTGCGGGTCGCGAGCCGCCCCACGGGAATCGTCCCGAGTGCTTCCTGGAAGGCATCGTCCGTGGTGTGCAGTACCTGCGTGCCGGCGGTGTCGTCCGTGACTCCCGGGGTGAGCACGTTGAGACGGATCCCGTACCTGCCCCACGCCGCGGCAAGGGATTTCGTCATCGTCTTCACCCCGGCCTTGGCGCTGGCCGAATGAACCGTCGTGGCACTGCCGTGTTCGGCCATCGTCGTACCGATGCTGAGGACGGATCCACCCCGGCCGCCGGCGATCATCGCCTTCCCCGCGATCTGGGTGCAGTTCCAGGTGCCGTCGAGCACGATGCCCGTCACAGCCTGCCAGGCATTCGGCGACATGGCCTCCGGTTCGACACGGAAGTTCCCGGCCGCGCAATTGACGAGGTGATCCACCCGGCCGAATCGATCGATCACGGAGTCGACCACTGCCTGGACGCGGTCCCGGTCGCGCACGTCCGCCGAGAATCCCACGCCGCGGCCCCCGGCCGACCCGATCTCCGCCGCAACGGCGTCGAGTTGTTCCTGACGGCGCCCGATCAGGGCCACGGTTGCGCCCAGCCGGGCGAGTTCCCGCGCGATGGATTCGCCGATTCCCGAGCCCCCGCCCGTGACGATCGCGACTCGACCGTCGTATGTTCCCGATGGCAGCATGTTTCGGACTTCCTCATTTCTCTGACGAATGAATGAACACGGGCGGCCTGCCCTCGAAGAAGGCGCGGCGCCCCTCCGCGAAGTCCTCCGATGCCAACCGCCGGATCTGGGCGTCGGACTCCGCGGCCAGGACATCCCCGAGGTCGCGCCACGGGCTCCTCAGGATGCGTCTCGTCGCCTCCACCATCGCGGTGGATGCCACGCTCAACCGGTGGGCCCGTGCCGACGCGGCCTCCACGGTCGCGCCCGCGGCCACCACTTCGTCGACCAGCCCGATCGACAGCGCCTCCGCCGCGTCGACATCGTCGCCGAACAGCAGCAGCCTCCGGGTCCGTGCAGGCCCGATCCGGCCGACCAGGCTCCAGAACAGCCCCGTGTCCGCCACCAACCCCAGGCGCCCGAACGACGCCGTCAGGCGCGAATCCTCGGCAGCCACCACATGATCGCAGGCCGCGGCGAGCGACAGGCCGAGCCCGGACGCCCCGCCCTCGACCGCCGCGACGACCGGCACCGGGGATTCCACGATGGCACGCGCCAGCCGGGCCAGGACGGTCATACGCGCGCGAAGCGCCTCGGGTTCGGTGGACATCGACGCCACATCGCCACCGGCGCAGAAGAACCGGCCGCTACCCGTCAGCACGATCGCCCTGATCCCCGGGTCCGATCCGGCCGCGACCAGCTCGGCGACCAGCGCACGCCGCGCGTCGTCGTCGAGCGCGTTGCGCCGGGCCGGACGGTTGAGAGTGAGCGTGAGGACCGCCCCCCGGCGTCTCCTCAGCACCGCGGAACCCGAACCGTCACGAGTGCTCATGCGATCGCGATCGGGCGGATCGGCGAGCCGGTTCCACCACGGATCGTCAGCGGCAGTGCGACGAAGAGGAAGCCGGCGACCCCGTCGGCGGCCAACTGCTCGCAGTTCACCCACTCCATGATGTGAATCCCTCGCTCCTGCAACAGATACAGATGGACCGGAAGCGGGTTTCCGGGCACCGTGGAAGGCCGGACCTCGAAGGACATCGTGTCCGCGCCCACGTGCCGAACTCCCCTGTCGGCGAGCCACCGTGCCCCGGTGATGTCGACGCCGCTTCCGCCGCACTCACGCGCGATCCGGTCGGCGTCCGGCCAGTACCGCATCTGGCCGGTGCGCACCAGAACCGTGTCACCGGCGACGACCTCGACGCCGGCGCGCGTCGCGGCATCCGCCAGATGTTCGGCCCCGACCGCGAATCCGGCAGGGAGCGCGTCGATCCCGAGCAGTCCCGGTATGTCCAGGAGCACGCCGCGCCCGACGATCGGCGCGAGCGCCGACGCGTCACCGGCGGTGGCGCCGTAGTCGCCCACGCCGTCGGTCGCCGAGACGCCCCCGTGCCACTCGTCGTTCGCGCCCTGCGTCACGTGGCAGAGCGCGTCGATGTGGGTTCCCGTGTGCAGGCTGCCGGAGATCAGTTCGGACACGTAGCCGAACTCGACCTCGTTCGATCCTCCGTCCGCGAACGGAAAACGCCGCTCGGCCCGCTGACCGCCCGGCGAGTTGTAGGTCACCACCTCGAACCTGGGGTACCCGTCGAAGTTCGGCATGTGACGCCACCACCCGGAGGACAGGTCGTAGATCGCACCCTGGCGAGGCAGGCGCAGACTCGCGAGGACTGCAGCGGCCCCGGCCGTTCCCGTCTCTGCGTTCATGGAGTGAGTCCTTTCAGCTGGGAGACACTCGATCGCGGACAGAGTTCACTGTTTACGGCGGAGTCGCGGTGGCCTGCAGGGGCCTGCCACGTCCGCGAACCGGCGCCGCGTCGAGCCTGCTCGAAAATATAGTGCACTTATGCTCAGCCGTCGAGAGTTCGGGATACGCCGCTCCGACCGGCGCGAAGTGGGCACAAAGTTGCTGGCACCGAACATTGTTCACCCCGCAGTTCGCGGGACTCGCGGGCGGGGTTGCGTCGCCACCCACGCATCGCGTGTGCACTCGACCACCCTGTTCAGTGTCCTCTTTACTGTTCGGCCGTCGGTTGCGGCGCGCCACTGATCCGTACACTCAACGGGCGCACCCAGGTAGCATCGATCGCATGGCAGTTGGACAGAAGACCAGCACGGCGAACGACGGTCGCGGCGGTCGGCGCTTGGCCGAGACGGTGGCCGCACGCATCGAGAAGGACATCATCGCGGGCGGCTGGCGCACCGGCACGATCCTCGGATCCGAGCCGGAACTCATCGAGCGCTACGGCGTCAGCCGGGCGGTCTTCCGGGAGGCCGTCCGGTTGGTCGAACACCATCAGATGGCCAGCATGCGGCGCGGACCGGGCGGCGGCCTCGTCGTGACCGAGCCCGACCCCGGCGTCGTCCGCCACGCGGCACGCGTCTATCTGCGGCATGCGGAGGTCACCCGCGAGCAACTGTTCGAGGCGCGCATGGCCCTCGAGCTGGCCGGTGTGGTCGCTGCGGCCGAACGCCTCACCGAGGACGGGATCGGCCGGCTCACCGAGTCCCTCTCCACGGAGCAGCAACTCGTCGACGAGGGCGTCACGCTCGGTCACGCACGCAACGTGCACAGTGTCATCGCGGAGTTGACGGGCAATCCGGCGATCAGCCTCTTCGTCGAAGTCCTCACGCAGCTCGACGAGGAGATGGTGCAACAGAGCTGGGACACGGAGAAGCCCGGCGTCGATACGGCCGAGAGTGCGTCGGCCTCCCACGAGGCGCACGAGGCGATCGTCTCCGCGATCATCGCCGGTGATGCCCCACTCGCGCAGCACAGGATGCGTCGTCACTTGCAGGCGATCTCCGAACTCATCGAGTGAGTTCACCCCGAGCACAGCCGGCGGCTCCGGGCGGAATTCGAGTCCCGGCCAGTGGAATCGGGGGCGTTTTGCGATCCACGTCACACCATACTCGGGACCATCTGAGCTGAACGGACCACTGTTCAGGCAGTTCATTCCCGACCGTCGGGATCGAAAAGCGAAGGGACCGATACATGATCGACGCAGCCAAGTACGGGCCGTGGGCCGTCATCGCCGGCGGCTCCGAGGGTGTCGGCGAGGAGTTCGCCGTCCAGCTCGCCGAGGCCGGTCTGAACCTGGTGCTCCTGGCCCGCAAGCCGGAGCCGCTCGAGGTGGCTGCAGAGAAGGCCCGGGCCAAGGGGGTCGAGGTCCGGACGTTGTCCGTCGATCTCACCGCTGCCGACATGCTCGACAAGATCCGCAGCGTCACCGACGGTCTCGAGGTGGGCCTGCTCGTCTACAACGCGGGCGCCAACACCTACGGCCACGAGTTCGTCACCGGCGACCTCGACCGCTTCCAGCAGGTCATCGACCTCAACATCACCGGTCAGCTCAAGCTGATCCAGCACTTCGGCGCGCCGATGAAGGATCGTCGCCGCGGCGGCCTGCTGCTGGTCGGCTCGATGGCCGGCTTCCTCGGCGCCTCCCAGATCAGCATCTACGCCGGCGTGAAGTCGTTCTGCCGCACCTTCGCCGAGGGCCTGTGGCTCGAGATGCGCGAATACGACGTCGACGTCCTCGAGATGGTCCTCGGCGTCACCCGCACCCCGGCGATGGCCCGCGCTGGACTGAACATGGACATCCCCGGCCTGAACGTCTCGGAACCCGCGGACGTCGCGGCGCAGGCACTCGCCAACCTGGGCAACGGACCCGTGGTGGTCGCGAAGGGCAACGAGTCGGCCGTCGAGAAGCGCAGCGGCGGCAACCGTGGCGAACTGTTGCTGGCCGCGCAGGCCGCGTCGAAGGCGATGCTGCCCCCGGCCAGCAAGTAGCGAACAGCGGCACGAGAAACACCTACGCCAGCGCAGATTCGCACGACGAGGGGATCGAATCATGATCGACATTGCCAGGTACGGGCCGTGGGCCGTCATCGCGGGCGGCTCCGAGGGCGTCGGCGCGGAACTCGCCGTCCAACTCGCCGAGGCGGGGCTGAACCTGGTCCTGCTCGCCCGTAAGCCGGAGCCGCTCGAGACGACTGCGGAGCGGGCACGCGCGACCGGCGCCGAGGTGCGCACACTGTCGGTCGATCTCACCGAGGCAGATGTACTCGACAAGATCCGCACCGTCACCGACGATCTCGAGGTGGGCCTACTGGTCTACAACGCGGGCGCCAACACCTACGGCCACGAGTTCGTGACCGGCGACCTGGACCGTTTCCAGCAGGTCATCGACCTCAACATCACCACCCAGTTGAAGCTGATCCAGCACTTCGGCGCGCCCATGAAGGAGCGTCGGCGCGGTGGCCTGATGCTGATGGGCTCGATGCAGGGCATGTCGGGGTCGGTGCGGATCAGCATCTACGCGGGTGTGAAGTCGTTCTGCCGCACCTTCGCCGAGGGTTTGTGGCTCGAGATGCGCGAATACGACGTCGACGTCCTCGAGATGGTCCTCGGCGTCACCCGCACGCCGGCCATGGATCGGGCCGGACTGAATATGGACATCGACGGCCTGCACGTCTCCGAACCGGCGGACGTCGCGGCGCAGGCGGTGGCGAACATCGGAAACGGGCCCGTGTTCATCACCAAGGGCAACGAGGAGAAGGCCGAGCGCCGCAGCGGCGGCGATCGGATCCAGATCCTGCTCGACGCGCACAACGAGGCGCTGCAGATGCTGCCACCGGAAACGGTGTAGCTCAGCCGTTTCCGGGGTCGGCCGCGCAGTTGCGGCCGACCCCGGATTCCGTTTCAGCGGCCGACGAGTTGCCCGGACAGCTCCCACAGCGTCGCGGCGGTCACCGGATCGAGGGCATGACCGGACGCCCTGCCGACGGCGCAGTCGGCGAGATAGGTCCCACCCGCGGAGTCCAGTTCCGCAGCGGTCGCCGCCCACACCGACGTCGCGGCTGCGGCCGGAACGGACTTGAGATTCGTCAGCAGGCCCGGCTTCCCGGCGCTCATCGCCTTCATCTCGGCGAAGTCGTCGCGGGACATGTACCGCGACAGCCCGGTCGCACACACTCCGGGATGCACCGCGTACGCCTGGATCCCACTGTCCGCGTGCCGCTTCTGCAGCTCGACGGTCATGAGGACGTTGGCCGCCTTGGACTGCGCGTACGCCACGAACTTGTCGTAGTCCCGCTCCCGGAAGTTCGGATCGTCGAGATCGACGGCGTGTGCGCGGTGGGCGTCCGACGACACCGTCACCACCCGGGACGCCGTGCCGGATCCGGTGGCCGCGGCCTCCAGGTTCGGCAGCAACAGTGTGGTGAGCAGGAAGTGGCCCAGATGGTTGGTGCCGAACTGCAATTCGAACCCGTCGGCGGTGCGTTCGAACGGGGTGTACATCACTCCGGCGTTGTTGATCAGCAGGTCGATCGGCTGCCCGTCCAGGCTCGCGGCCGCGGCGCGGACGCTCGACAGGTCGGCCAGATCGAGTGCCGTGACGAACAGTTCGGCACCGGGTGCGACTTCGCGGATGCCGTCGGCCACGACCGCGGCGGCGTCACCGTCCCGGGCCGCGAGGATCACCGTCGCGCCCGACGCGGCGAGCGCCCGGGCGGTTTCCCCGCCGAGACCGCTCGTCGCCCCGGTGACCAACGCGGTCCGGCCGGTCAGGTCGACACCGGTGAGCACGTCGTCGGTGGTGGTGTCGGGGCCGAAAACGTTCATGTCCAAGGCAATTCCTTCCAATCGGTGGATACCCGCGCAGTCCAGTCGGGGTCGCGTCGATCGAGGAAGGCGCGCACACCCTCCGCCGCGTCGGCGGTGCCCATGACCCGGTGGTGCAGTTCGGTCTCGTGCTCGGCCACCTCGCGCGGCGTGAATCCGTGACGGGCCGTGTCCCACAGCAGCCGCTTGCTCAGCGCCGCCGACATCGGTGCGACGTTGGTCGCGATGTCCCGCGCGATGGCGAGCGCGGCGGGCAGGACCTCGCCGGCGGGCAGAGACCGGCTCGCGAGCCCCGACCGGACCGCCTCGGGGCCGTCGAAGGTACGGCCGGTGAGCAGGATGTCCGCGGCCACCGCCATGCCCGCGACGCGAGCGACGGTCCAGTGCGACATCATGTCGGGCACCACGCCGCGCCGCACCTGTGGGATCGCGTACTTGGCGTCGTCGGCGACGATGCGGATGTCGGCCTGCATCGCGAGGGTCAGCCCGATGCCGATCGCGTGCCCGTTGACGGCCGCGATCACCGGCTTGCGGATCTCGAAGGCGGCCGGGCTCACCGGGGACGCGGTGAACCCGGCATCCGTCGGGGACGCGAAGGTCTCGCCTTTCGGAGTGAGGTCGGCGCCTGCACAGAACGCGGGCGGTGTTCCGGTGAGCACGACGGCCCGAACGGTGTCGTCGGCATCGAGCTCGCTGTACAGATCACCGAGACGGCGGCCCATCTCGCCCGTGAACGCGTTGCGCGTCTCCGGCCGGTTGAGCGTGAGAACTGCTACGCCACGGTCGATCTCGACCAGCACGTCACTCACGGCGACGTCAGCTTCTTCACGGCCGCGACCAGATCGGCAATGTCCTCGTCCCGGATCGGATAGCCCGGGAAGTAGCAGCACACGCGGGCGCTGTACCCGCCGAAGCGCTCGACGATCTCGGCCGCGCACTCCTCGGGGGTGCCGTGCACCGCGAGGGTGGTGAGCATCTTGTCGTCGATCAGGTCCGCCATCGCAGCGTATTCCCCGACCTTGGAGAGAGTGTTGAGTTCCGGTTGCAGATCGCCCCAGCCCTCGACGTCGAGCACGGGGCGGTAGGCGGGCGTCGATCCGTAGAACGCGAGCAGACTCCGCACACCGCGCGACGCCGCGGCCAACTCGTCCGACGTGCGTCCGGTCCCCACGATCACCTGCGGGTAGATCGCGAGATCCGCAGCGTGGCGTCCGCCGCGCTCGAGCCCCTCCTCGATCGCCGGCAGCGTGCGCTCGCGGTAGTGCCGAACGCTGTTGAAGGGCATGACGAGCAGCCCGTCGGCCACCTCGGCTGCCGTTCGGGTCATCACCGGCCCGAGCGCACCGAGACAGATCGGGGGCGGACCGTAGGGGTTGGGACCCGGATCGAACGTGGGCGGCATCAGGGTGTGCGTGGTGAACTCGCCCTCGAACCGCAAGCGCGAGTTGCCCTCCCACGCCTCGAAGATCGCCTTGATCGCGAGGACGGTCTCGCGCATTCGGGCGGCCGGGCGCGACCACTCGGCGCCGTAACGCTTCTCGATGTGCGGCCGAATCTGCGAACCCAGCCCGAGCCGGAACTTCCCGCGACTGAGCGTCTGCAGGTCGTAGGCGGTATGTGCGAGGTGCATCGGGCTGCGCGGCAACGCGATCGCGACGTTCGTCATGAGATCGACGTCGACCGCGCCCGCGGCGGAGACCAGCGGAAGGAACACGTCGTGCGGCCCCTCGAACGTGAACAGTCCGTCGACGCCGAGGGCGGCGAGTTCCCGTGCGCGAGCCGCAGCGTTCTCCGGGCGGCCGTCGAGTTGGATGTCGATCTTCATCACTTGCTCTCCTTCACCTCTGCAGCCAGTTCGTCGCCGTGCGCGGCCAGCACGTGGAGCGCGCCGGCGAGGGCAGCCACGAAGGCACCGACGTCCGCGTCGCCCTGGGTGAGTCCTCGGATCGACGTCGTGCCGGTGAGGATCTCGAACAGTGTTGCGGCGTCCACGGGCCCCGGAATCTCCCCACGGTCCACTGCGAGCTCGATTCGTGCGGCGAAGGCCTCCCGGACCGGGTCCTGCAACGAGAGCAATCTGGCGCGGTCCGCGTCCGACCGGATGTCCGCCAACAGCCCAGGGACGCCCGCCCGGGCCGCGGGGCTCGCCGAACGGGCCAGGAACGCCCGCACCCATGTGGCCAGGTCCGCGCGTAGATCGTCGGTGGCCTCGGGCAGGTCGTGCGCGCCGGGTCCGTGGACGGCGTCCTCGAGCAGGGCCTCCCGGGTGGGCCAGCGGCGGTAGATCGCCGGCGCGCTCACGTTGGCCCGGCGGGCGATCGCCGAGATCGTGGTCTGCTGGTAGCCGACCTCGCGGAGCAGTCGCCGCGCCGCGACGAGGACCGCGTGATCCTTTCCGGGGTCACGCGGCCGACCGATGCGGGGCGAGGTGTCAGTCATTACGTTTCAGGTTAATACGTTACGTTTGTCCCCGGGCTCGATTCGCGATCTTCACCTACCCGACGCCCACGACCGCTTCGCGCGGGTCGGCGTCGACCTGGGACAATCGACCCGTGACTGCAACACTGCGTATCTCCGGCCTCTCCGCGTCCCGGGGCGAGCGCACGCTCTTCTCCGACCTCGACCTGACGGTCGCCCCCGGTGACGTGATCGGCCTGGTCGGCGCCAACGGGGCCGGGAAGTCGACGCTGCTCACCACGCTCGCCGGGGTCGGGAGCGCCGACGTCGAGGGCACGGTCACGCTCAGCCCGCCCGACGCGACCGTGGGCTACCTCGCGCAGGAGCCCGACCGGATCGCGGGCGAGACGATCCTCGAGTTCCTCGGCCGCCGGACCGGCGTCACCGCGGCGGAGAGCACGATGAACGCTGCGGCCGAGTCGCTCGCGGACGGCGGGGAGGACCTCTATTCCCCCGCGCTCGACAAGTGGCTCGCCCTCGGCGGCGCGGATCTCGCCGAGCGTGCCGAGAAGGTGCTCACCGACCTCGGGCTGGACGTCACAGGCGACGCCCACATGACGGACCTGTCCGGTGGCCAGGCCGCGCGGGCCGGCCTGGCATCGCTGCTGCTGTCGCGCTACGACATCCTGCTCCTCGACGAGCCCACCAACGACCTGGACTTGCCCGGCCTCGAGCAGCTCGAGCAGTTCGTCGCCGAGACGCGTACCGCACTGGTCGTCGTCAGCCATGATCGGGAGTTCCTGGCGCGCACCGTGACCGGGATCGTCGAACTGGATCTCGCGCAGCAGCAGATCGCGGTGTACGACGGCGGCTACGAGTCGTATCTGGCCGAGCGCGAGGTGGCTCGGCGGCACGCGCGTGAGGCCTACGACGAGTACGCGGGGAATCTGTCGGCACTCGAGGACCGCGCGCAGATGCAGCGCAACTGGCTCGAGCACGGTGTCCGTAACGCTCGACGCAAGGCCAAGGGCGGCGACTCGGACAAGATGGGGCGCAAGGCCCGCGCCGAATCCACCGAGAAGCAGGCCGCCAAGGCCCGGCAGACGCAGCGCCGGATCGAGCGACTCGAAGTGGTCGACGAGCCCCGCAAGGAATGGGAGTTGCGGATGGAGATCGCCGCGGCCCCACGCAGCGGCGCCGTGGTCTCCACGGTGAACGGCGCCGTGATCCGTCGTGACGGCTTCACCTTCGGGCCGGTGACCGCACAGATCGAGTGGGGTGACCGCATTCTCGTGACCGGACCGAACGGTTCCGGGAAGTCGACTCTACTGAAGGTGCTGCTGGGCAAACTGCCACCGGACGAGGGCACCGCGACGCTCGGTTCGGGCGTCGCGGTAGGCGAGATCGACCAGGCCCGTGGACTTTTCGAGGGCGACGAGCCGCTCGCCGATGCATTCGGCGCGCTGGTGCCGGACTGGCCCGAGGCCGAGGTCCGGACACTGCTGGCGAAGTTCGGGCTCAAGGGCCACCACGTGCTGCGGTCGGCGTCGTCACTGTCGCCGGGCGAACGCACCCGCGCGGCGTTGGCGCTGCTGCAGGCCCGCGGCGTCAACCTGCTGGTGCTCGACGAGCCCACCAACCACCTCGACCTGCCGGCCATCGAGCAACTCGAGCAGGCGATGGAATCGTTCACGGGCACGCTACTGCTGGTCACCCACGACCGCCGGATGCTCGACACCATGCGGCACACCCGACGCTGGCACATGGACGGCGGCCGGCTGACGGAGGAGTAGGCGCTTCGCACCCGTGCGCCTTTTCGGTAGCTGGAACCACCGGAAAGGCGCACGGGCGACGAAGTCGCCTAGGCGAGCAGACCCTGCCCCAGATACTCGCCCTTCCGGCAACCGGGCAGGATCGCGAACACCGCCGAACCGATCGGCGTCGACCACTCGTTGAACATGTCGGCCTCGGCGAGTCTGCGCTGCACCGGAACGTACTGGGTGTCGACGTCGGCCTGGTACGCAACGAAGATCAGCCCCGAGTCGGACACCCCGATGCCGTCGGGGGCCTCGTCGTAGTTGTACGCCCGACGGTGGAACCGCTCCCGCGGTGCCATCGGCCGAGCCCGCGCGACGTGCGAGAACTCGGGGATGATCTTCAACCCTCCCGGGCCGGCCGCCTCGAAATCCGGTGCATCGTGCTCGGATTCGCCGGTCAGCGGGGCCCCGTCGGACATCCGCCGGCCCATCACCTCGTCCCGGCCGGGCCGGTCGAGTTCGTCCCACCCGTCGAGATCGAGGTGGATCCGGCGGATCACCACCGCGGTGCCGCCCGCGAACCACGGCTGCTCGGCGCCGTCGTTCCACACCACGTCCGCGAAGTCGGCGCTGCCGGACGTCGGGTTGACGGTGCCGTCGACCTGTCCCATGAGATTGCGCATCGTGGTGCCCTCGGGTTCGCTCCCCCGGGCGCGCCGGAACCCGCGCTGGACCCAGCGCACCGCCGCGGTGCCCCGCGCGGCCTTGAGCAGTACCCGCAGCGCGTGCGCCACGGTGACCGGGTCGTCCGAGCCGACGTGCAACAGCAGGTCGCCGTCGTTCCAGCGGTCCTCGAGCTTGTCGATCTCGAACGGCGGCAACGGCTTGCACCACGACGGTCGCCTGTCGTCGAGTCCGGCGGCGCGGAACGCGCCCGGACCGAAGCCGACGGTGACGGTGAGCCGTGCCGGTGCGGTCGCGAGGTCGGGTTCGGTGTCGGCGAGGGCGCCGCGGCCCTCGGTGAGGCGTGCGGCGTCGTCGGTCCACACCCGCATCAGGCGCACGAGTGCGGACCGGTCGGTGCCGGGACGCAGGTCGAGGCCTACGAACGTGGCGTGCGCCTGCGGGGCGGTCTCGACCCCGGCCTGGTGTTCACCGTGGAACGGGACTGTTTCCGCGACGACGTCGGCCTGGGCGGGGCGCGCGACCACCGCACCCGCACCCAGACCGAGGCCGACACCGCCGACAGCAGCGGCGCCGACCCCGAACAACTGCCGTCGGCTGAGGTCAGCCACCGTGCGCCTCACCCTGGCTGTCGTGCTGCATCTCGCCCTGCGTGTCACCGTGCGAGGCACCGTCGCCGTAGTCCTCGCGGGCGCCGGTGAAGTCGCGGACCTGCGCGGTGAACTGCGCGGTGGCTCCGTCGGCGAACGTGAACGTGAACGGGACGTCGCTGCCGGCCCGGACCGGCGCCGGCAGGTCGAACAGCATGATGTGGTCGCCGCCGGGTTCGAGCTCGTACGAGCTGTTCGCCTCGACGACCACGCCGCCGTCCTTCTCGCGCATCTTCATCGCGCCGGTGCCGTCGGGTGCCATCTCGTGCAGCTCGACCCGCGGCGAAACACCGGTGGTGACCGAGGTGAGGGTGACGTCGGAGCCCGAGTCGTTGACGATCGTGCCGAACATCGCGGTCATACCGCTGTCGGCCGCCTTGACCCACGAATCCTCGAACGAGATCGCGGAGGTGTCGGTGGTCGAGCCCGACTCCTCGGAGTTGCTGCAGCCGGTGAGAACGAGAGCGGTGGCCGCGGTCGCGCCGATCGCGAGGGTGCGGGCGCGGGTGAATGCCTTCATGTACGTGTGCCTTTCGAATGCGGGCGCGCGGCAGCCGTCGGCGGCGGGCGGCCCACGAGGTACGGGAGGACGCGCGTCGACGGCACGAGGGGCCGGGACGCGGTGAGTTGAGGAATCAGGCGCGGGCGGGCGGGCCGCGGCGTGCGATCGACCCGACCTGCACGAAGGCGTGCACCGGGCGGATGTCGGCGACCACGTGCGGCAATGCCGGTTCCAGGCGGACCGGCACGACGGCCACGATCCGGGGCAGGACGCGGCGCAGCGCGGCGGCGACACGGGGTCCGACGAGTTCGGCACCGGCGATCAGGACGGCGCACGCGGCGACGGCGGCCGAATGTGCGAGCAGCATCGGCACCGTGAGATGCGAGCCCGAGTGCATCGAGCTGTGGGCGTCGCCGAGGGACAGTGCGGTATGAGCGAGCACCTGCCCGGTCGCGAGCACCGGGACGAGCCATCGGCGTCCGGTGGCAAGTGAGGGCACCGCGATCACTGCGGCCGCCAGCACCGCGGCGACCCCGCCGAGCAGCAGGAGCGTCACCCCCTGTGGGGCGCCTCCTCCGGCCAGTCCGTGCGCGCCGATCGCGAGGGCGATCACGGATGCGGCGACAGCGAGGCCACGCACCTGGCGTGCGAGCTCCTCACCTGGGCCGATCCGCATGCCCCGAGATTACTACAGGCCGTCGTACGCGCCGTGCGTGAGCATCGTCGAACATTCGCTCGATTTGACACATTGTTGGGTTTTTACAACGATTAGTTGCATGAGCCCGGTGCGACGTGGGGTGAGCCTCCCCATCTTCAATCGCATCGCCGTGCTGCGCGCCGAACGCAAGATGAGCCGCGCTCAGCTCGCCGAGTCGATCGAAGTGAATCCGCAGACCGTCGGCGCGCTCGAACGGGGCGACCACTACCCCAGCCTCGACCTCGCGCTACGGATCTGCGCGGTGTTCGAGCTTCCGGTGGAGGCCGTGTTCTCGCGCACCGAGTTCGGCCCGCTCAGTACCGAGTTGTACCGACCCGAGACCCGAGGAGGTGACGACCGTGCCTGACGCCACCGTCCTCGACCGGTATCAGGACTTCCGCACCCGCCGTTTCCTGAAGCACGAAGAGCAGTTCGGGCATTGGCTGCCGGGATGGCGGACACAGGCCCGCCGGCGATCACTCGTGGTGGCGCTGGCCGTCATCTTCGTCGGCATGTTCGCGACCGCGGTCGCCTCGTACTTCGCGGAGGCGGCCGCCCTCGGATGGATCGCCGTCATGATCCTGTTCCTGCCGATCTGGACCACCCTCCAGATCGTGTCCAGCCGCCAGTCCGAGGCGCCGCGGTACGCACTCGACGAACGTGAGATCGCCGAACGCAACAGCGCCCGATCGATCGGACTGTCCGTCCTCCAGTGGCTGCTGCTGGTGCCGATCTTCGCGCTGACCTGGGGCGCCGGCTTCGACGGCATCGACCATCGTGCGCTCGCGTACGCCGGCGGCGGCACCGCCCTCTCGGCACTGCTGCTCGGCGGCTGCCTCCCCGCGATGATCCTCGCCTGGACCATCCCCGACCCCGACACCGACGACCACGAGGAGCCCACATGACCGGCCAGACCCTCACCTTCGACGGGATCGCCAAACGCTACGGCGACGTCGTCGCGCTCGAGAACCTGAGCTTCGACGTCCGCCCCGGCGAGATCTTCGGATTCGTCGGCAGCAACGGAGCCGGCAAGACCACCGCGATGCGGATCGCCCTCGGAGTGCTCGCAGCCGACAACGGCGAGGTGCGTCTCGGCGGCAAGCCGGTCGACCTCGAGGTCCGCCGCTCGATCGGGTACATGCCCGAGGAACGCGGCCTCTACCCCAAGATGAAGGTGGGCCGCCAGCTCACGTACCTGGCTGAACTGCACGGCCTTTCACGCTCCGAGGCAGCCGACTCGATGAGACGGTGGACCGAACGGCTCGGCATCGCCGCGCGCGTCGACGACGCCGTCGACGCCCTCAGCCTGGGCAATCAGCAGCGCGTGCAGCTCGCGGCCGCGCTGGTGCACGACCCCGCCGTCCTCATCCTCGACGAGCCGTTCTCCGGACTCGATCCGGTGGCCGTCGACGTCATGAGCGACGTCCTGGTGGAGAAGGCCAACTCCGGTGTCCCGGTGATCTTCTCGAGCCACCAGCTCGACCTGGTGCAGCGGCTGTGCGACCGGGTCGGGATCATCGCGAAGGGACGGATGAACTCCATCGGTACCGTCGACGAACTCCGCGGCAGCGGCGACGTGCTCCTCGACGTCCACGCGCCCGCCGCGCCGCCCGGGTGGGCCGACCACCTGTTCGGGGTGACGACCGTCAGCCACGCCGACGGCCGCACGGTGCTGTCGCTGGGCGCCGGCGTCGACGACCAGGCCGTCCTGCACGCCGCACTGAAGACCGGACCCGTGCACGAGTTCGCGGTCCGCAAGCCGTCCCTGACCGAACTGTTCCGAGAGGTGGTGTCCGCGTGAGCGAGCGCAGCGGACTGAACCCGACCCGCGCCATCGCACTGGTGGCCCGGCGCGAATTCCTGACCCAGGTGCAGAAGAAGAGCTTCCTGGTCAGCAACGTCATCGTCCTCATCGCGATCATCGGCGGCATCGTCGCCGCCTCGATCTTCTCCGGAAAGGACGACGACTCCCGTTCCGAGGTGGGTCTGGTCGGCGACCAGTCGCTGAGCGCGGTGCTCGTCTCCACCGGCGAGGCGGTCGGCAACCCCGTCGAGGTCACCGAGATCGGCGACGAGCAGACCGCCCGCGCCCAGGTCGAGAACGGCGACCTCGACGTCGCCGTGGTGCCGGGCAGCGGCGGCGCCGTCACCGCGATCACGAAGTCGGAGATCGACACCTCGCTCCGCGTGGTGCTCGACGGCGCCGTCGCCGCGCAGGCCCAGAGCGCCGCGCTGGCCGCCCGGAACGTCGACGCCGCGCAACTCGCCGAGAGCACGAAGTCGGCGGTCGTCACGGTCGATGCGATCGATCCGCCCGATCTCGAACGCGGACAGCGCATCGCGCTCTCCACAGCCGTCGTGATCCTGCTGTACATGCAGATCCTCGCGTTCGGCATGTACGTCGCGATGGGCGTCGTCGAGGAGAAGTCCTCCCGGGTGGTCGAATTGCTGTTGTCGACATTGCGCCCGCTGCAGCTGTTGTGGGGCAAGGTGATCGGCATCGGCGCGGTCGGGCTCGCACAGTTGACGGTGTACGGCGTGGTCGGTGTCGGGGCCGGCGTCGCGACCGGCGTGCTCACTCTCGGCGGCACCGCCTGGGGCACCCTGATCGGTACCCTCGGCTGGTTCGTCCTCGGCTTCGCGTTCTTCGCGGTGCTCTACGCGGCGACCGGATCGATGGTGTCGCGCCAGGAGGACGTCAACTCCACCGCGATGCCGCTGACCATCCTGATCATGGCGATGTTCTTCGCCGCGTTCAGCGCCGTGCAGAACCCGGAGGGCACGTTGTCGAACGTGCTCAGCTGGATCCCGCCGTTCTCGGCGATCCTCATGCCGCTGCGTATCGCCGCGGGTGTCGCGAGCGCGACGCAGATCGCGGCCACGGTCGTGCTGATGCTGGTCGTCACCGTCGCGATGTCCGCGGTCGCGGCCCGCATCTACCAGCGTTCGATCCTGCGGATGGGCAAGACGGTCTCGTGGCGTGAGGCGCTCGCGCGGTAACTAGGGTGGAACCGTGACAGCGGCCGCCGCCTGGTCCATGGCGGTGGCCGCTGATTCGTACGAAGTGGAGGAAACTCGTGCCCGCGAAGAAGCTCTCGGCTCGTGAACTGATCGGCCAGGTGTTCGACGCCGACAGCTACATCTCGTGGGACACCACGCCTCTCGACGTCTCCCCCGACGCGAAGTACCGGGCCGAACTTGACGCTGCCGGCGAGAAGTCGGGCATCGACGAATCCGTTCTCACCGGCACCGCCCTGCTCGGCGGGCGGCGAGTCGCGGTCATCGCGTGCGAGTTCTCCTTCCTCGCCGGGTCCATCGGAGTGGCCGCGGCGGAGCGGATCGTCACCGCGATCGAGAGGGCCACCGCCGAGGGGCTGCCACTGCTCGCCTCGCCCACGTCCGGTGGCACCCGCATGCAGGAAGGCACCGTCGCGTTCGTCCAGATGGTGAAGATCGCCGCCGCGATCGCCGCACACAAGTCCGCCCACCTGCCGTACCTCGTGTACCTGCGCCACCCGACCACCGGCGGCGTGTTCGCCTCGTGGGGATCGCTCGGTCACGTCACGATCGCCGAACCGGGCGCGCTCGTCGGCTTCCTCGGCCCGCGCGTGTACGAGGCCCTGTACGGCGGCAAGTTCCCCGAGGGCGTGCAGACGTCCGAGAACCTGTACCGCAACGGCGTGATCGACGGTGTGGCGTCGACGGCCCAGCTGCGCGACCTCGTCGACCGGGCGCTCCACGTGCTCGTCGACGCCGCGGGAGACGACGACGGGATCCCGGAATCCACCGATGTGCAGGACATTCCGGACGTCCCGGCCTGGCAGTCGGTGATCACGTCTCGTCGCGACGACCGCCCCGGCGTCCGCGAACTCGTCCGGCACGCATCGTCCACGCGGGTGCCGCTCAGCGGCACCGGCCAGGGCGAGGTGGACTCGACCGTGCTGCTCTCGCTGGCCCGGTTCCACGGTCAGCCGTGCGTGCTGTTCGGTCAGGACCGTGCCGGCCAGTCGGCCCTCAACACGATGGGGCCGGCCGCGCTGCGGGAGGCCCGCCGCGGCATGCGGATGGCCGCCGAACTGCGTCTGCCGCTGGTGCTCGTGATCGACACCCTCGGGGCGGCACTGTCCAAGGAGGCCGAGGAACGCGGCCTGGCTCCCGAGATCGCGCGCTGCATCTCCGATCTGGTCACACTCCGGACCCCGACGGTGTCGGTGCTGCTCGGCCAGGGCACCGGCGGCGGCGCCCTCGCACTGCTGCCCGCAGACCGCGTCCTCGCCGCCCAGAACGGCTGGCTCGCACCGCTTCCGCCGGAGGGCGCGAGCGCCATCGTGCACCGCGACACCACCCATGCGCCCGAAATGGCGGCGGCGCAGGGCATCCGGTCCCTCGACCTCCTACGAGACGGTGTCGTCGACGCCGTCATTCCCGAAATGCCCGACGCGGCGATCGAGCCGGTCGAGTTCTCCCGGCGCGTCGGGGCCGCGATCGCCCGCGAACTGGTCGGCCTGCGGGGCGTCCCCGGCGACGACCGGATGACCGCGCGAATCGCGCGCTACCGCACGCTGGGACTGCCCGCGGACTGACCGGTGGATCGCGTCCGTTACCGAGGCGTGACTACGCGGTGGTTCGCTGATTCCGGGCGGCGGACCACTGCGCCAACTGGTCCAGCGCGGTTCGCGCGAGCGCCGCGGCCTCGTCCCGATTCACCCGGGACAGCAGCAGCGCACTGATCGACAGCGACGTCAGGAGACGGGTGCGATGGACGATCCGGTCGGGCGAGGTCTCGGGATCGAGGGCCCGCAGCGCGTGGGCCAGCGCCGCGGCCAGCTCCGCCCGGTAGGCGTCGACCACCGCACGCTGGGCGTCGTCGTGCGCGGCGAAGCCCGCGGCGCTGTTGAGAAGCAGACAACCACGCCCCGCGTCGTCGTCGGGCAGCGACTCGATCGCGTCGGCGACGCTGCGGTAGTAGCGCGCGGCGGCATCGGGGGCGGTCGGCTCGTCGGTGAGGATGCGCAGCCGCGGGCGCACGACACGGTCGAGATAGTCCTGCACCGCGGCGTCGAACAGTCCGCGTTTGCTACCGAAGGCGTTGTACAGGCTCGACCGGTTCAAGCCTGTCGCGCGCTCGAGGTCGGGCACGGATGTCGCCTCGAACCCCCTGTCCCAGAAGAGGTCCCGAGCACGCCCGACCACGGCGTCGGTGTCGAACTCCTGCGTCCGAGGCATGACGGCCCTCACTTCCCATTGTGGAACGACCATTGCAGTATATATTGAAACGATCAGTTCAAAATAAGGAGGAGTGACCATGGTCGTCGCAGGACTGGTCTTCGCCGCCCTCGCCGGCGCGCTGCACGTCTACATCTTCTTCCTCGAATCCCTGCGCTGGACCGCCCCGCGCACCCGCGCGACGTTCGGCACCAGCGCCGAGGAGGCCGCCGCGACCAAGGAACTCGCCTTCAACCAGGGCTTCTACAACCTCTTCCTGGCGATCGTCACGGCCGCCGGCATCGTCGGTGCCCTGGTCGGCGCGACGGCGGTCGGGTCGGCACTGGTGTTCGCGGGAACCGGATCCATGCTGCTCGCGGCGCTCGTGCTGCTGCTGTCGTCGCCCGACAAGGCCCGCGCCGCGATCACCCAGGGGACCCTTCCCCTCGTCGCCGTCGTCCTGCTCGCACTCGGACTGATCCTCTGACCCCCGCACACCCACGAAGGGACCGACCCATGTCGACCAGCACCCAGATCCAGCTCATCGCCCGCCCGGTGGGGTGGCCCACCCCCGACAACTTCCGCACCACCACCGTGGAACTGCCGGATCTCGCCCCCAACCAGGTACGGGTGGCCAACGAGTTCCTCTCCGTCGATCCGTACATGCGCGGCCGGATGAACGACGTGAAGTCGTACGTGCCGCCGTTCGTCCTGGGCGAGACCATGACCGGTGGCGCGGTGGGCCGGATCGTCGAGTCGACGTCGCCCGCGCACCCGGTCGGCGCGGTCGTCGTGCACGATCTGGGATGGCGTGACGTCGCGCAGGGCGACGCAGCGGGCTTCCGTGTCGTGGAGGAGATTCCGGGTGTGCCGGTGTCCGCGTACCTCGGCATCCTCGGTCTCACCGGGCTGACCGCATACGTCGGGCTGATGCACATCGCCCAGCTCAAGCCGGGTGAGTCGGTGTTCATCTCGGGTGCCGCGGGTGCCGTCGGTACCGCCGCGGGGCAGATCGCCCGACTCGAAGGCGCCGCCCGGATCATCGGGTCCGCGGGGTCTGCCGAGAAGGTGGAGCTGCTCACCGATCGCTACGGGTACAGCGCGGCGTTCGACTACAAGCGGGAACCCGTGCGCAAGCAGTTGCGCGAGATCGCCGGCGACGGCATCGACGTGTACTTCGACAACGTCGGCGGCGACCATCTCGAGGCCGCCCTCGACGTGATGCGCGACGGCGGCCGCGCCGCGCTGTGCGGCGCCATCGCGGCCTACAACACGACCGAGCGGACCCCCGGCCCCGACAACATGGCCAACATCATCACCCGCGGACTGACGCTGCGGGGCTTCACCCTCGGCAATTACACGCACTTCTTCCCCGAGTTCGCCGCGAAGATGGGGCCGTGGCTGGCGTCCGGCGATGTGGTGTTCGACGAGACGGTCGTGGACGGAATCGACAACTCGGTCGACGCCTTCCTCCAGCTCATGCGCGGCGGAAACATCGGAAAGATGCTCGTGAAGATCTGAACCGCCCGCTGCTCCCGAATGTCACATGCGTCCACTTCGACTGGATGCATGTGACATTCGGCCGAAGGGTGATTCTCCTGTACCGACGCGACGCTTACCTCCCGGCAGCTGACCGGTCGTCCTGGGCGTCCGCTCCCTCCGCAGCCGCGCGGGTTCCCGCCCGGTAGAGCGAGGAGTGGTCGCTCAGGACGAGCCGGCCGCCACTGCCGGCACCATGACGGCCACGAAGACAGCACTGTTGATCGCGTCGACCGCCTTGCGGACGGCAGCACCGGCCCACTCCCCCTGCGCGATGTCCTTGGCGCGCCTGCGGATCGCTTTGCGGTCGGTGTCGGGGAACACCTTCGCCGCCGCGTCCACCGCGGACAACAGCGAAATCAGTGCCGCGGCGCGCGGGGCCGGATCGAGGCCCTCGACCAGCACACCGCCGAGCTCGTGTCGCACCTCACGCTCGTGGCTCTCGTCGACGGGCGGCCAGGTCTTTGCCGGAAAGATGCCGAGCACCTTGCGGCGGCTCTCCCGGATCCAGCCGCGCTCGATCACCCGCTCGAAGAGTGCAGCACGCATCTCGGTGTCGAGTTTCTCGATCGCCGCCTCGGGCTTCATGGGCCGACGAGCCTGCGCGATCACGTCGACGGCGCGGGCGAGGATCGGATCCTCCGGGACCTCCTCCCGCCGCACGGCGAGACGACCCTTCCTGACGTCCTCCCCCTCGTCGGCCGGCGACACGTAACCGTCGAGTGCCAGCTCGAGCAGGACCGCACCGGCGAGCACCCTGGGCAGCCGGGTTCCGTCGACGAGTGGGTCACCCGATTCGTCGTCGAGCAGGAGCAGCAACAGGTCTTCGGCGATGAGTGGAGCCATGGTCTCCACCGTACGGACCGAGCGTCAGGTACCCGACGGCGCGAACTCGCCGTAGGTGGTGCCGTCGCCCCGCCACCAGTCCGAGGCCCGGAGTTCGTTCAACACTGCGTCGAACGCATCGACCAACCATTCCCGGTCGGCCACCGCGAGCCGGACGTCGGACCGGCCGAAGAACTCGACCGTCCATGTTCCACCGCCGCCGTCCGCCGCGGTCGCGAGATCGCCGCCCGCGTTGGTGGCGAGCAGGTAACGACCCAACTCGAACTCGACACGGATCGCGTACGCCCCACCCAGGTTGACGATGTTCGCCGGTCGCTGCGTCGCCGCGGCCAGCGCCACGAGCGCATCCGCATACCGCTCGGTGTGCTCACGAGTCAGCGGCACAGCGATCCACCTGTCGAGCGTGTTCCGAAGTTGTCCGCGTGCACGGCACCGACCCCTCGAACGATGCTGCGCAACCGATCGATTCGCGTGCCTATCGGACTTTTCCCAACGCTCTCACCCTCTCACGAAAAACCTACGCGGTGTACCTGCTCTCCCACACCGTTAGACGTTCCGAGATCACCGAACCGAACACCGCAAGAGTGTGATGTGTCGCACATTTCCGGCAGCCGTGGTCCCGCCCCTGGTCATTGGCGGTCGCGTCCGCCGACCGAGGTAGAGTCTGCGTGCCTCACTCCCGCGACGGCTTCGACGGGAGGAGTGTATTCAGTGACCGAACGGGCCGTGGACGGGCCGACAGCGCCCGACCATGCCTTGCGCCGGGACGGACATCCCGGCGAGACCTTCGCGAGCTTCGTGGAGCGATACGACAGCGAGTTGCGCAGATACTGCCGGCCGCTGGCGCCTGACGAGGCCACCGCCGAAGACGTCGTCCAGGAGACCTTCATCGCCGCCTGGAACCAGATGGCCTCGTTTCGCGGCGATGCATCGATCCGTACCTGGTTGTTCGCGATCTGTACCCGGAAGATCCTCGACCTCCACCGGCGCCGGCGACCCGACGTCGTGGACGACGAGATACTCCACACACTGCCCGACCGGCGCGAGCACGAGCCTGCGTCGGTGGCGTCGAGCAATGCGTTCCTGCAGGCCCTCGACGGCGCATTGCGGCAACTTCCGCTGCGACAGCGAGCATCATGGGTGATGAGAGAAGTGGAATCCATGACTTTTCCGGAGATCGGCAGAGTGCTGGGGCTGAGCCCCGACGCGGCCCGCGGGCAGCATCGGCGCGCGGCGGCCACGCTGGCCGTTCTCCTGGAGGAGTGGCGTTGATTCCGTGGCACAGGAGGAGGCCGGCTTCATGGTGCACATCGAGCCGTTGACAGAAGCACGAACGACGGACGCGACGGCACGGGCCGCCGAACCCGTCGCCGACGTCGGTGACGTCGTAGCAGTCGCGGAGCAGGCCGATCTGTCGCCGACCGCGCTCGCCTCTCTACTGGTGTCCCTCGGCGAGAGCATCACCGACGAGGACGACCTGGCGAACCTGCTGGAGCGGGTCTCAGAGGTGGCGCACGACGTGGTCGACGGCGCGGACAGCACAGGTGTGACGGTGGACTTCGGCGGGCGCACCTACACCGCCGCGTACACGGACGGCCGCACCCTGCGGGTCGACCACGAGCAGTACGCGGCCGGCGAGGGCCCGTGCCTTGAGGCGTCGCGGACCCGGCAGACGGTCCTCGTGGACCTCGACGAGGCGACGGATCGCTGGCCGGCGTTCACGGAAGCCGCTCGTGCGGAGGGGATACGCAGCTTCCTGGCAGCTCCCCTGTTCGTCGACGACCGCACCCTCGGCGCGCTCAACCTCTACGGCCGCGAGCCCGCGGCCTTCGACGCGGTGGACGCCGACGTCCTCGAACTGCTCACCGGCACCGTCTCCAGGGCGATCGGCGAGTTCGCACGGTTCAAGTCCGCGCGCGACGCGGCGGACGCCCTGCAACGCGCGCTGGAGACGAGGGCGCCCATCGAGCAGGCGAAGGGCATATTGATGGTCCTCCACCGCATCGACGCGCACCAGGCCTTCCATCTGCTGCGCAGGCAGTCGCAGACCACCAACACGCGCCTCCGTGACGTGGCGATCGACCTCGTCGAACGGCTGAGCACCGGGGACGGGTCCGTGGCCGACGAGACCGCGTCGTGAGGTCGGCGGGCACCGCGGACGACGTGATCGCCGCCCTGTCCGAGGCCGCTTCCCCCGACGACGCCCGGCAGCTGCAGCGGTTCTTCAAGACCGGCCCGGGCGAGTACGGCGAGGGCGACGTGTTCGTCGGCGTGCGGGTGCCCGCGACCCGCACGATCGCCAAGCGGTTCGCATCGTTGCCGGCCGACGAGGTCGACACGTTGCTCGACAGCCCGGTGCACGAACACCGGCTCGCCGGCCTGCTGATCCTCGTCGCGCAGTTCGCCGCGGCCGGCCGGCCCCGCGGACGCGACGACGCCGCCCGCGAGCGCATCGCCGACCACTATCTCGCAGCCGTCCTCCGGGGGCGGGTAAACAACTGGGACCTCGTGGACCTGTCCGCTCTGTACATCCTCGGCGACTGGTTGTACGACCGGCCCCGCGATCTCGTGTTCGAACTCGGCGCCGACGACGATCTGTGGCGGCGGCGCGTCGCACTGCTCACGACGTTCGGCTTCATCCGGCGCGGGGACGCGTCCACGACGCTGGATCTGGCGGCCCGCGTCCTCGGTGACCGGCGGGATCTGACGCAGAAGGCGACCGGCTGGATGCTGCGCGAGGTCGGCAAGCGGGTGGACCGCGCCCTGTTGCTCGGCTTTCTCGACCGCCACACCGCCGAGATGGGCGCGACCGCGCTGAGCTATGCCACCGAACACCTCGACGCGGACACCCGCGCGCACTATCGGCTACTCCGCGGTAACCGGGCCGCGAGCCGCTGACCGCCGCTCATCGACCGTCCGACGCCGTCCGTCGCACGGACGCGCGGCGACCGGTCGGCTGCCGCGGCGATCGTCCGGCCGTCCAATAGGGTGTTGTGTGCATCACAGATGCACAGTCACGCGTGCGTCTCCGACGCAGTGTCAGGACCCGAGAGGACACGAATCGATGAGCACCGCCGAGCACGCAACCGGCGCATACGCCGACGCCTTCCGCACGAGCGTGGAGGACCCGGACGGCTTCTGGCTCGCGGCCGCCGAGGCCGTCGAGTGGGACACCGCGCCGACACGCGCGCTGGACGACTCGAACGCCCCGATGTACCGCTGGTTCCCCGACGCCACCCTCAACACGTGTTTCAACGCGCTCGACCGGCACGTGCGCGACGGCCGAGGCGACCAGGCCGCCCTCGTCTGGGACTCGGCGATGGTGCCCGCACAGCGGACGTACACGTACACCGAGCTGCTCGCCGAGGTCGCCCGCTTCGCGGGTGTGCTGTCCGATCAGGGCGTGGTCGCCGGAGACCGCGTGATCATCTACATGCCGATGATCCCGGAGGCCGCGATCGCGATGCTCGCGTGCGCCCGCATCGGCGCCGTGCACTCGGTGGTGTTCGGCGGCTTCGCCGCGAAGGAACTGGCCACCCGCATCGACGACGCCCAGCCGGTGGTCCTGGTCACCGCGTCCGGCGGTCTCGAGCCCGGCCGCACCATCGAGTACCTGCCGATGGTCGACCAGGCGCTCGACATGTCGGCGCACCCGCCGCACACCGTGATCGTCAAGGACCGCAAGACCGTCCCGGGGTCCGCGGCCGATTACCGCGACCGCGGCGCCGCATGGTTCGACTGGGACGAACTGGCGGCCGACGCGAAGGACGCCGCCCCGGTATCGGTGGCCGCGACCGATCCGCTGTACATCCTCTACACGTCGGGCACCACCGGGAAGCCGAAGGGCGTGGTGCGTGACAACGGCGGTCACGCCGTTGCACTGACGTGGTCGATGCGCAACATCTACGACGTGGGCCCCGGGCAGGTCATGTGGACCGCATCGGACGTCGGCTGGGTCGTGGGCCACTCCTACATCGTGTACGCACCGCTGCTCGCGGGCGCGACCACCGTGATGTACGAGGGCAAGCCGGTGGGCACGCCCGATGCGGGCGCGTTCTGGCGAGTGATCCAGGAGCACAACGTCTCCGCGCTGTTCACCGCGCCGACCGCGATTCGCGCGATCCGCAAGGCCGACCCGGAGGCCGCCGAACTCGCCAGGTACGACATCTCGTCGATGACGACGCTGTTCGCCGCGGGCGAGCGCCTCGATCCCGACACCTACGTGTGGGCCACCGAGAAGCTCGGTGTCCCGGTGATCGATCACTGGTGGCAGACCGAGACCGGCTGGGCCATCTGCGCGAATCTTCGTGGGCTGGAACCGATGCCGATCAAGGCGGGCTCCCCCACCGTCCCCGTGCCCGGCTACCGGGTCGGCATCGTCGACGGCGAGGGCGCGCCCGTCGGGGCGGGCACCGAGGGCAACATCGTGATCGCGCTGCCGTTGCCGCCCGGCACGCTGACGGGGCTGTGGCGCGACGAGGATCGCTACACCAGGTCGTACCTGTCGACGTTCGACGGCTACTACCTCACCGGGGACTCCGGCTACATCGACGAGGACGGCTACGTGTTCGTCCTGGGCCGCAGCGACGACGTCATCAACGTTGCCGGTCATCGCCTTTCGACCGGGAGCATGGAGGCGGTCGTGGCGTCGCACCCCGCGGTGGCCGAGTGCGCGGTGATCGGCATCCACGACGAACTCAAGGGTCAGCGCCCGAGCGGCTACGTGGTACTCAAGGCCGGCGTCGAGATCGAGGACGAGATCCTGCGCACCGAACTGATCGCGATGGTGCGCGAGCAGATCGGCGCGGTCGCCACCTTCCGTGACGTCACCGTGGTGCAGGCCCTCCCGAAGACGCGCTCGGGCAAGATCCTGCGCAAGACGATGCGTCAGATCGCCGACAACGACGAGTACACCGTGCCGTCGACCATCGAGGATCCGTCCGTCATCGACGCGCTCGAGAAACTGCTGCGCGGATAGCGCGGCAGCCCGCCGGAAAGGCCTCGCCCCACGCAGGGGCGGGGCCTTTCTTTTCGGATAAATCGGATATTCGGCACCAATTAGTACCAAACGACAATTTAGCTTAAACATCAAAACTGGCAGGTCAGAACCCCATAAGGCTTGACCATCACGGTTCGATCACGGTATGTTCACGAACAGGATCCAAGCGATCATCGGATTCGACATCATCAATTCGCCATCGCCCGAGGGGGAGAATTGTCCGTAGTCGCCACGCCCTCAGTCCACGCTCTGCTGCGCGATCTCGTCGCGAACTGCACGCGACGCCATTTCCTGCACGACCCCGAGGGCATCGAACTCTCGAATCAGGCCGCCCTCATGCGCGAGGTCGTCGTCACCGTGCAGGCCTGCCTGTCGCCCGACCTGGACGCGACCCGGGACGCCGAGCGCCGCGATGCCGCGGCGGACCCGTTCTGGTCCGACAGCCCCGGGCTGCGCCTGATCGCCGCCATCGCGCAGTACGAGGAGATCCTGTCGACGCTGCTCGACGCGGCGTCCCTGATCGAATCGGGGCGGATGAGCACCGCCTGGACCCTGCTCGGCTCGGCGGCGGACCGCCTCCGGATCCTGGGAGCCCTCGAATCACCGGCCGGCGACGACGTCGCCCGGCAGTTGGCCGCCACGTCGGCACACGCCCGCGCGCGGTTCACCGCCGCGGCCGAAGCCGACGGCGTCCACCTCGGCCTGCCCGCGCCGTTCGAATCGGCGACCACCGTGGTGACCGCGCCCGCTCCGCTCGCGCTGCCCGAGCCCACGCGGGCGATCGCCCGGGTGGTCGAACTCGCCACCTCGGGCGCCGCGACCAGCCGCGACGGCGGCCCGCTGGGAGTCGCGTCGCTGCAGGGTTCGCCGCAACAGACCGACTACGGCCACCTCGCGACGGTCGGCGGCTACCAGTTCCATCTCGTACTCGACATCGTCCGCGCCGCAACGGATTCCCTGTGCGGCGTCGCCGGTCTCCTCACCGCCGAGCAGGTCTGGGCGGAGTGGGCCGACGACGTCCGCGAGGCTGTCGAGTTCGCGTGGGACTGTATCTAGGACGCGAACGCGTCAGCCGTCGAGAACGCGTGCGCGTCAGCCGCCGATGCGCACCGGCCCCGGGTCGACCAGTACACAGCGGGCGCCCGAGAAGATCGTCGGCATGCACTTGTTGCAGTGGATGCACAGCGACCTGGTGCGGGACTCGGCCTCGATCCGGTTGACCAGATCGGGTTCCCGCAGCAGCGCCCGCGCCATCGCGACGAACTCGAACCCCTCCTCCATCGCGGTGTCCATGCCGGCCCTGTCGGTCACGCCGCCGAGCAGCACCAGCGGCATCTTCACGGCCGCACGGATCTGCCGGGCCTCCTCGAGCATGAACAGCGGCTCGTACGGGTAGGCCTTGATGAACGCCTTGCCCACCAGTTGCACGCCGAGCTTGACCGGCTGCGGCATCGCGTTGGCGAAGTCGCGGACGGGGGCGTCGCCCTTGAAGAGGTACATCGGATTGAGCAGCGAGCTGCCCATCGTCAGCTCCAGCGCGTCGAGGCTTCCGTCGGCCTCGAGCCACTGCGCCACCTGGATCGCCTCGTCCACCCAGAAACCGCCGGGCACACCGTCGTCCATGTTCAGCTTGGCGAGGATCGCGATCCGGTCGCCCACCGCCTCGCGGACGGCGCGGGCCGTCTCCCGCACGATCCGCGCGCGATTCTCGAGCGATCCGCCGTAGTCGTCCTTGCGCTTGTTCAGCTTGGGACTCAGGAAGGAGCTCGCGAAGTAGTTGTGGCCGAAGTGGATCTCGACGGCGTCGAAGCCGCCCTCGATCGCGAATCCGGCGGCGTCGGCGTGCGCCTGGGTGATCCGCGCGATGTCCGACGCGCTGGCCGCGTGAATCCTCTTCATGCTGAGCGGGCTGAACGACGTCGACGGAGCCAGGGCCGGCAGTCCGTTCGACTTCTCGTTCGCGACGGGGCCGGCGTGACCGATCTGCGCGGACGCCGCCGCACCCTCCGCATGGATCGCGTCGGTGAGCTTGCGGAGCCCGGGCACCACCTCGGGACGCATCCACAGCTGGCCGCGCTCGGTGCGCCCCTCGGGCTGCACGGCGCAGTACGCAACGGTGGTCATACCGACGCCGCCGGCCGCGGGCTGACGGTGGAACTCGATCAACTCGTCCGTGACCAGCGCCTGGGGGGTTCGCCCCTCGAACGTCGCGGATTTGATGATCCGATTGCGCAACGTGATCGGGCCGAGCTTGGCCGGCGCGAACACATCGGGGGCAGTGATCTGGGACACCGCGAGTCCTTCCGTCGGGAGCGGCCCGAGGCTATACCGATGCCAGCGGTCTCGAAAGTGGGGGTGTCCACTGGGTGGGACACGCGCGCGGGTGGGCCACGCGCAGGTCCGCGATCAAGGGCAGACGGTCGCCACGAGTCCGTAGATCTCGCGGGACTGTTCAGCCGTCGGCGTCCGGCCGGCGTGCCCGGCACGGGCGACGATCCGCGAACTCACCGCGTCCGCGTCGACGTGGTTCCCGAGATCCTCGCACGATTCGGTGGCGATCTCTGCGATATCCCCGTCGTCGCGGTCGACGGTCAGTTGGGGGTACTGGGCTCGGAACGACGCGACGAAAGCGGCCACCCGAGCCGGGTCGTACGCGCGGATCGTGGGCTGAACGTGATGGTGGTCCGAGTGCGAGGGCATCACGTCGGTGGTGGCGGCAGGCCCTTCCGGGCCTTTGTGTTCGACGTGCTCGCCATCGTCGCCGCAGGAGGCGGTGAGCAGCACGACCCCGACCGCGATTCCGGCGATCACTGCTCTGGTCATGCTCAGGAGGTTCCCCGGCCACCACGTTTCGAAACGCGCTCAGCCAGTCAGGCTGCGCACCGCAATGCCCAGGTACATGAGCATCAGGACGAACAGAAACCAGCCCGCCGCCTGCCAGATCGGCCACGTCCCGTTGCGACGCCACACGCGGTACGTCTGGACGAAAGCGGCGATACCGCCGAGCAGCAGCAGAGCCGACGGCACCACCACCACGACGATGCGTGCGGTGTCGGTGCACAGTCGCCCCTCGTCGGGAGCGCAGTCCCCGGCCCCGGACCCCACCGAGATCGTGACGGCCATCGCGATCAGGGCGAGGACGATCGTGGCCGCGTCGAAGAGCGCCGCCCGCCGAAAGGTCTGCGGGTCCGACCACCGCTTCTCCACGTCGCGTGTCATGGGCCTCCTTCCACGTGACTTCCTCCGGTCACCTACCCGAACCCGAGAGGAACGAAACCGACGCTCACCCCCCACGGATGAGGCCGACGGCGCGACGGTGCGGTTCATTCGTGGGACAGGACCGAACGGCCCGCCGACGGAGGACATGCGATGACGACACCGGACCCGAACGATGCCCCGTACGAGCTGCCCGGTGGGTACCCGACGGCGGCGTCCGCGTCCCGTGCGCGCGACGACGCCGACTACCAGCGAGCGGTGACGGCCTACCGGTTCTGGTACCCGACCGTCTCGGTCGAGGGAATCTTCAACGGCAACCGGGAGATCGGCATCGCGGACAACGTGGCCGTGGGGATCGCGTCGACCGGGCCGCTCCAGGTCGGATTCACGCTCAACTCCGACACCCCGTACGGCGCGGCCGCCCTCGACCTGACGGACGGGCCGATGGTGATCGAACTTCCCGCGGGCCCCTACATCGGTCTGGTCGACGATCACCACCAACGGTGGATCATGGACATGGGCATTCCCGGCCCCGACGAGGGCAAGGGCGGACGGCACGTCGTGCTGCCACCGGGATACGACGGCGACGTCCCGTCGGGCCATCACATCGGCCGGTCGAATTCGTTCACGGTGTTGATGGCGCTGCGCGCGCTACCCGTCGGCGGGGACATCGTCGGCGCACTGAAGGCGTTGCGCGAGGTCAAGATCCACCGCCTGGGCGCCGACACCGAGTGCCTCGACTTCGTCGACTTCACCGACAAGGCCCTCGACAGCACGTGCCTGCGCTGGGAGGACGACATCGAGTTCTGGAAGGTGCTGCACGGCATCCTCGACCGCGAACCGGTGGTGGACGAGTTCCGGCCCATGTACGGACTGCTGGCCGGACTCGGGATCCGCAAGGGCGAACCGTTCGCACCCGACGCGCGCACCACCCGAATCCTCGAACGCGCCGCCCGGGCAGGGCGGGATCAGATGCTGGTGTCCGCCTTCGCCGGAACCCGCCCCGACCGGATCGCGTGGCCGGATCGCGCATGGGAATGGGTGGGGTTGGTGCCGGACAACGCCGACTTCGAGACCCCCGCCGGGCTCGATCTCGAGGCTCGCGACCGCTGGTTCGCGCAGGCGATCGTCGCGTCCCCGGCGATGTTCCGGAGGCAGGTCGGTGGCGGTTCCCTGTACTGGCTCGGGACACGGGACGCGCAAGGCGACTACCTCGACGGCAGCATCGACTACACGCTGACGGTGCCCACACCCGTTCCGGCCGGCCTGTTCTGGTCACTCACCGTCTACGACGCCCAGACCCGGTCGCAGGTCCAGACTCCGCTGGGCAGGGCAGCCGTACGCTCGCTCTTCGAACTGCCACAGGACGACGCGGACTCGATCGACCTGTACTTCGGCCCGAACGCACCGGTCGGCGTGGAGAACCTGTGGGTCGAGACGCTCCCCGGCCGGTCCTGGTTCGCGTACCTGCGGATCTACGGTCCGCAGGAGAGCGCGTTCGACGGCACGTGGCGGCCGGGAGATTTCGTCCGGGTGCCCCCGCTCAGCTGAGCTCGCCGTACCGCGCCAGCGCCTCGCGACGTTCCTCGGCGTGGTCGACGATCTGCTCCGGATAATTCTCCGGCCGAGCATCCTTCAGCGTGTGCACCGCCTTGCCGCCGATGCCCCGCAGTTCCGGCACCCAGCGCCGCACGTAGTCGCCGGTGGGATCGAACTTCTCGCCCTGCCCGGTGGGGTTGAACACCCGGAAGTACGGTGAGGCGTCGGTGCCGGACCCGGCCGTCCACTGCCAGCCGTGCTGGTTCGACGCCAGATCGCCGTCGACCAGGTGCTGCATGAAGAAACGCGCCCCACGCCACCAGGGCAGGTGCAGGTCCTTCACCAGGAACGACGCGACGATCATCCGCACCCGGTTGTGCATCCAGCCCTCGGCGACCAGTTGCCGCATGCCGGCGTCGACGATCGGGTAACCGGTGCGACCCTCGCACCACGCCGCGAACAGCGCGTCGGCGTCGCGTCCGGCGTCGTGGCGGATCGCGTCGAACTTGGTGTCGTAGTTGCGACGTGCACTGTCCGGACGCTGGAACAGGATGTCGGCATAGAAGTCTCGCCACGCCACCTGACGCCGGTACTGCTCGGCGCCGCGACTGCGCCGACGGGCCAGATCGGCGAGCATCGTGCGCGGGTGGATGTTCCCGAACTTGAGGTACACCGACATCCGGCTGGTGGTGTCGAGGTCGGGGCGGTCGCGTTCGTCGTCGTAGCGGAGCAGGTCGTCGTCGCAGAACTCGCGCCAACGCTCGTGCGCCGCAACCTCACCCGCTTCCGGACCGGGTGCGTCGGGCGCCGGGATCCGCACCCGTCGGCCCCGGCCCCCCACGTCGTCGGGGTCGATCCAGTCGAGCGTGTCCGCGCCGGTGCCCGCCGGTCCGCGCCAGCCGTGGTCGAGCCAGCGCTTGAACCACGGCGTGAACACCTTGTACGGGCTGCCGTCGTCTTTCGTCACCCGGCCGGGCGCGACGGCGTACGGCGACCCGGTGGCCACCAGGTCCACGTGCTCGGCGACGGCCGCGTCCCGCTCCCGCCCGTACGGGCCGTAGTCGGCACTGACGTGCACCTCCTGCGCGCCAACCGCTTTCGCGATCATCGGCACCACCTCGACCGGGTCCCCGCGCACCACCAGCAGGCGTCCACCGAGTTGCTGGTCGAGCGCGGACAGGCTGCGATAGAGGAAATCGCGTCGCGGGCCGCCGGACGGGCCGAGCAGCCGGTCGTCGAGCACGAACAGCCCCAGCGCGCGTTCCCCTGCCGCGCTCAGCGTGGGCAGATCCCCCACCCGCAGGTCGCGGCGGAACCAGACCAGTGACTCAGACATCGTGTGCCGCCCGCTGCCCGGCGACCAGGAGGTCGGTCGTGAGTTCTATGTGGCGCCGCAGCTCGTCCACCGCACGGTCGGCATCCCGGTCGACGGCGGCCGCCGCGATGCGGTCGTGCTCGGCGTCGACGTCGCGGGCCGCGGACTCGGGGCTTCGCACGCTCCAGCAGCGGTACACCTCCGAGACGTCGCGCAGCGATCGGACGATGTGCACGAGCCGGGTGTTGGGACACGCCTGCATGAGGGCGCCGTGGAAGGCGCTGTGCGCCGCGAGCCACGCCTCGGAGACCCGGCCGCCGGCGTCCACCGGCGCGGTCCGTGACAGCCGGTGGCGCGCGGCGAGGACGGCCGACTCCCATTCGACGTCACCGTGCGCGATCGACCGACGCAGCGCCTCCGATTCGACGAACACGCGAGCGTCGGTCAACTCCACCAGATCCGGCACCGATACCGGGACCACGCGGAAGCCCAGCTGCGCCTCCGACACCGCGAGCCCCTGCTCGACCAGCCGGGGCAACACCTCGCGCAGCACGCCGGTGCTGACGTCGTAGCGGGTCTGCAGTTGCCCGAAGGCGAGCTTCTCTCCCGGTGCGAGGACGCCGCCGAGGATGTCGGCGCGCAGCCGCGCATGGATCTCGTCCGCGCGGGTACCGGTCGCTCTGGCCATCCCGCCAGTACAGGACGTTCCGAATCACGAGTCAAGTTTCGAAATTATATTGCTTTTCCGATATTTCTCGGGTCTACTGGGCGCCACACTCCCCGGCGTCCGCGCCGGAAGCGCTCACCGACACAGACAGGAACGATCGCCATGCGCGTGGCCAACCTCTCCGGACGCACCGTTCTGGTCGACGGCGACCGCGCCGTCGACGTCCACACGGCCAGCGCCGGCCGCTTCGGCCCCGACCCCGCCGCGGTCTACGCCGAGTGGCCGGCCTTCGCCGACTGGGCGCGCACCGTCTCCGGCACCGCCGCCGGCGAGGCGTTCGACAGCCGCGACCTCGGTGCACCGTCCCCGGCACCCAGCCAGGTGTTCGCGATCGGTCTCAACTACCGCGACCACGCCGCCGAGACCGGGCTGGACGCGCCCGACGCTCCGCCGACCTTCACGAAGTTCGCGAGCTGCCTCACCGGCCCCGACACCGATCTGGCGCTGCCGACCGACACCGTCGACTGGGAGGTGGAACTGGTCGCCGTCATCGGCCGCGAGGCGACCGGCGTGGCGGCCGACGATGCGTGGGCGTACGTCGCGGGACTGACCGTGGGGCAGGACTTCTCGGAGCGGACCTCGCAGATGGCCGGGCCGGCCCCGCAGTTCTCGCTCGCCAAGTCGTTCCCCGGCTTCGGCGCGACCGGGCCCTGGCTGGTGACCCCCGACGAGTTCACCGACCGGGACGACCTCGCGATCGCGTGCGAGATCGACGGCGAGACGGTCCAGTCCGGCCGCACCGCCCAGATGATGTTCCCCGTCGCGGAGCTGGTCGCCCACCTGTCGGCGGTGTGCACACTGCGCCCGGGCGACCTGATCTTCACCGGCACCCCGGCCGGGGTCGGCGTCGGCCGCACTCCGCAGCGATTCCTCGTTCCCGGCAACGTCGTCACCAGCCGCATCGAGGGCATCGGATCGCTCGTCCAGCGCTGCGTGCCCGGGCCGAGGTAGGCGGTTCGCGCGCCTCTCCCCCACCCGCACCGGCGCCGTCCGATTCAGTGAACAGCATTCACAATGAACTAACATCACCGCCGTGCCCGAGGATCCCGACCACCACCACGACGCCGACGCCGCACTCGGTCGCGCCTACGTGCTCACCGAGCACCTGTCGATGTCGCTGCAGTCGGGCACCCGCGATTTCGGCCTGACGACCGCACGGACCCGGGCACTGCAGTGCGTCCTCGAGAATCCGCCGATGACGCAGCGCGATCTCGCGGGCGCGCTGCGCTGCAGCACCCGCCAGGTGACCGCACTGGTCGACGCTCTCGAGAAGTCCGGGCACGTGCGCCGGGACCCGCACCCGACCGATCGGCGCGCCCACATCGTCGCGCTCACCGAGCGCGGTCACCGCGACGCCGACCGGGTCCGGCACCTGCGCGCGAGCACCGCGCAACGTCTGTTCGACGGCGTCGATCCGCACGACCTCGACGCGTTCGTCCGGGTCGCCGACACGCTCATCGCACGATCCGACCGAGTGCGTCCGCGGCCGGAGGAGTGACGAAGATGAGGGGAAACGTCGCGGTCGCCGGGCACAATGCTCAGGTGACCGCCACCGCAACCGTCCTGGTCGTGGACGACGACCCGGACGTGCTCGCCTCGCTCGAGCGCGGGCTCCGTCTGTCCGGCTTCACGGTCCTCACCGCGTCGGACGGGGCGCTCGCCCTGCAGGTCGTCGCAGATGCGGCACCCGACGCCGTCGTGCTCGACATGAACATGCCCGTGCTCGACGGCACCGGGGTGGTGACCGCCCTGCGCAAGGAGGGCAACGAGGTCCCGATCTGTGTTCTCAGCGCCCGCAGCTCGGTCGACGACCGCATCGCCGGCCTCGAGTCCGGCGCCGACGACTACCTGGTCAAGCCCTTCGTGCTCGCCGAACTCGTCGCCCGGATCCGCGCGATGCTGCGCCGTCGCTCGGTGTCCGTCGCCGCGGCCGACACCGATCCCCCGATCACCGTCGGCCCGTTGGCGGTGGACGTCGCCGGCCGACGCGTCTGGCTGAACGACGCCGAGATCACCCTCACCAAAAGAGAATTCGAGCTGATCGAGGTCCTGGCCCGCAACGCCGGGGTGGTGCTGAGCCGCGAGCGACTGCTGGATCTGGTGTGGGGCTACGACTTCGTCGCCGACACCAACGTGGTCGACGTGTTCGTCGGCTACCTGCGGCGCAAGTTCGAGGTCGACGGCATTCCGCGGCTGGTACACACGGTGCGCGGCGTAGGTTTCGTGCTGCGGGAACCGACGTGAGGCCGCAGTCGCTGCGAGCGCGCGTCGCCGCGGCCACCGCGCTGGGGGCGACGATCGTCGTCGCCGCCGTCGGCGTGTACCTGGCCCTCGCGATCGCGCGCAACAATCTGCAGCAACTCGACCGACGGCTCGAGACCGCGTCGCGGGTTCTCGTCGTCAACGCCGGTGCCGCGGCGCCGTTCCTGAACGTCCTCGGTGACGGCGGTGCGTTCGCGGTGACGATCCGGTCGAGCGACAAGGTGGTCTCGAGCACGTCCAGCCGCCTGCCCGAACTCGAGCCCGGGTCACACACCGTGGACGTCGCCGGCACCCCGTTCCGCACGTTCACCGCCCCGCTGGGCCCCGACTCCACGGCGCTGCTGTCGGTGGCCGTCCCGCTCGCCGAGGCGAAGGACCCCACCACCGACCAACAGCAGCAGGTCGCGCTCGTCGGCATCGGCGCGATCGTCGCCGCCACCGGACTCGGCTGGATCTTCGGCGGCCGCGCGGTCCGCCCTCTCGTCGAACTCACCCAGCGCGTCGGCCGCCGCGATCGCGACCTCGCCACCGCGGCGTCCGGTGTCCGTGAGGCCGACGAACTCGCCGCAGCGGCCGGCGCGATGCTGCAGGACGTCTCCGACGCGCAGCAGCGCACCGCGGCCGCCCTCGACACGGCCCGCGACTTCGCGGCGGCGTCCGCGCACGAGCTGCGCACCCCGCTCACCGCGATGCGCACCGACCTCGAGGTCCTCACGACGCTCGACCTGTCCGACGAGCAGCGCGCCGAGATCCTCGCCGACCTCGCCCGCACCCAGGGCCGGCTCGAGGCCACCCTCACCGCGCTCGAACGACTCGCGTCGGGTGAACTGTCCAGCGAGAGGGACCATGTCGACCTCGACCTGACGGAACTGTGCGACCTCGCCGCCGAGGACGCGCAGCGCCTGCACCCGGGGCTCACGGTCACCGTCGACGCCCCGCCCGGGCTCGTCGTGCGCGGGCTGCCGGTGGGCCTGCGACTGGCGATCGACAACGCGATCACCAACGCCGTCCGGCACGGCGGCGCCCGGCACGTGTCGATCGGTGCGCACCGCGCCCACGACGGCGCCGTCACGGTCACCGTCGACGACGACGGAGCCGGCATCCCACACGAGGAGAGGGTCGAGGTGTTCGAGCGCTTCCGGCGTGGCAGCAGTGCCGCCAAGGGCGGCTCCGGGCTGGGGCTGGCGCTCGTGGCGCAGCAGGCCGGACTGCACGGGGGCACGGCGCACCTCGCGGACAGCCCCCTCGGCGGCGCGCGACTGGTGGTGACCCTTGAAAGTTGACGGACGGGAGATACCGGTCAGCGGCAGCCTGCTGCCGCCGCTGATCCGACGCACCAGCGACATTTTGCGGGTCGTGTTCGCGCTGGTCCTCCTCGGCGCGGTCATCGCCGGCTCGGTGATCACCCGCAGCGAGTGGGACGCCCTCGAGACGTCGGTGTCCGACATCGTCGGCATCCTGTCGCCGGGGGTGTCGGACACGGTCTACCTGCTGTACGGCGTCGCGATCCTCGCGCTGCCGTTCGCGATCCTGATCCAGCTGATCGTGGGCCGCCGCTGGAAGCTGCTCGCCGGGTACGCGGCCGCGGGCCTCATCGCGGGCGTCGCGCTGTCGTTCACCGGTTCCGGGCTCGCGGCCCCGCGCTGGCACCTCGACGTCTCGGACCGCCTCAACACGTTCCTGTCGCAGTTCCTCGACGACCCCCGCTGGATTGCGATGCTCGCCGCCGTCCTGACCGTGTCGGGGCCGTGGCTGCCCAAGCGCTGGCGACGCCTGTGGTGGGCGCTGCTGCTGCTGTTCGCACCGATCCACCTGATCGTCAGCTCGATCGTCCCGGCCCGTTCGATGCTCGGCCTGGCCGTCGGCTACCTCGTCGGTGCGGTCATCGTGCTCGTCGTGGGCACCCCGGCGCTGGAGGTGCCGCTCGAGTCGGCGGTCGAGGCGCTGCAGCGGCTGGGTCACCGCATCACCGCGTTCCGCGTCATCACCACCGCGGGCAGCGGGCCGCTGGTCCTCGGCGCGTCCCGCGACGGCGAACCCGAGATGGTCGTCGAACTGTACGGACAGAATCAGCGAAGCAGCGGCGCGATCCGGCAGGTGTCGAAGTGGCTCACGCTGCGCAGCAGCGAGAGCGCCCCCGCACACGCCTCGCTGGCGCGGGCCGTCGAGCACCGGGCGCTCATGGGCATCGCCGTCGCCGACCTGGGTCTCGCGGCGTCCAAGCCGATGGCGGTCACCGCCCTCGACCGCGGGTGGCAGCTCTACGCCCGGCCGCTCTCGCACGGCGCGCCCGTCGCGACGCTGCGGACCGACAACCCGCATCCCCGCGACACGCTGCTCGAGATGTTGTGGGCCTCGCTCGGCGAACTGCACGCCCGGCAGATCACCCACGGCGATCTCCGCGCGTCCGAGATCCGGATCGACGACGGCCAAGCGATGTTCGATGGCTTCACCTACGCCGAACTCGGATCGTCCGAGGCGCAGATCCAGTCCGACACCGCGCAGCTCCTACTGACGACCGCGACGCTGTTCGGCGTGGAACCCGCCGTCCGCGCGGCGCTCGCCGCGCGCGGCCGCGACCGGATCCTCGCCGCGTCGGGCCGGCTCACCAAGTCGGCCATGCCGTCACGGCTGCGCAAACAGGCGCCCGACTCGTCCGCGCTGCTCGGCGCGATCCGCGACGAGGTGAGCAATCAGACCGACATCGAGAAGATCGCGCCCGAACAGGTCACCCGGTTCACCCGGAACCAGATCATCCAGCTGGTGCTGCTGATCGGCCTGGTCTACGTGGCCTACCCGTTCATCAGCCAGGTCCCCACGTTCCTCACCGAGCTGAAGACCGCGAACTGGTGGTGGGCGCTGGCCGGCCTGACCGTCTCCGCGCTCACCTATGTCGGGGCCGCGGCCTCGCTGTGGGCGTGCGCCTCCGAGCTGGTGCGCTACCGGCACCTGCTGATCATGCAGATCGCCAACACGTTCGCCGCCACCACGACACCGGCCGGCGTCGGCGGTCTCGCGCTGAGCGTGCGGTTCCTCCAGAAGGGCGGACTCGGCACCGTCCGCGCGACGGCCGCGGTGGCCCTGCAGCAGAGCGTCCAGGTGGTGACCCACGTGGCGCTGCTCATCTTCTTCAGCGTCGCGGCCGGACGCGACGCCGACCTGTCGCACTTCGTCCCGAAGGGCACGACGCTCTATCTCATCGCGGGCATCGCGTTGGGTGCGATCGGCACCTTCACGTTCATTCCCAAGGCGCGGCGCTGGCTGCGCAACGAGGTCCGGCCGCAGCTGACCGAGGTCCTCGGGTCCCTCACCCAGCTGGCCCGCAACCCGGGCCGCTTCATGTTGATCGTCCTCGGCAGCGCCGGCACCACCCTCGGCGCCGCTCTGGCCCTGTGGGCGAGCATCGAGGCGTTCGGTGGTGGCACCACGTTCGTCACGGTCACGATCGTGACGATGATCGGCGGCACCCTCGCCTCGGCCGCCCCCACCCCCGGTGGTGTCGGCGCCGTGGAGGCTGCCCTCATCGGTGGGCTGACCGCGTTCGGGCTGCCGGTGGGCATCGCGGTACCGTCAGTGCTGCTGTACCGCGTCCTGACCTGCTGGCTGCCGGTGTTCTGCGGCTGGCCGACATTGCGCTGGTTGCAGAAAAACGACATGGTCTGATGGTTTGTGACCGATAATTCTGGAACGCCGGAAGAATTTTCCGGCAACCAGTAGCAAATCGAGACGTAGTCCCGATAGCGAAAGTGATATACACCTGTTCAGAACCGCGGAGCCGATCCTCGCTCCCGGCCGACCACCGAAGCGGAGAAAGCATGCGCGTAACCCAGAAGTCCCGCCGGCTCAAAGCACTGATCGGCGCCACGACTGCGGCAGTCGCCGCACTGCCCGTCTTCGTCGGAGCCGGAGTAGCCACGGCCGCAGCACCCAACACGGACGCTGCCAAGGTGCAGGCTGCCGCGGTGCCGAACGGTGGCACCAAGCTCGTGTCGGCGACGCAGGGCGTCGGGAACAAGATGTCGCTTCGCGTCTACTCCGCGTCGATGGGCCGCGAGATTCCGCTCGAGGTCATCCGCCCGTCTGATACCTCGAGGCCCGCTCCCACCCTGTACCTGCTCAACGGTGCAGGCGGCGGCGAAGATTCGGCGTCGTGGCAGAAGCAGGCCGACATCGGCACCTTCTTCCAGGGCAAGCACGTCAACGTCGTCACCCCGATGCAGGGCGCGTTCACCTACTACACCGACTGGCAGAAGGCCGACGACGCCCTGCACGGCGTCAACAAGTGGGAGACGTTCCTCACGCAGGAGCTGCCGCCGGTCATCGACTCCGCGCTCGGCACCACCAAGGTCAACAGCCTGGCCGGCATCTCGACGTCCGGCACCTCGGTGTTCAACCTCGCGCTCAAGGATCCGCAGCTGTACAAGGCGGTCGGCGCCTACAGCGGTTGCGCGGACACCGTGACCCCGATGGGCCAGACCTACATCCAGATCGTCATCGCGGCCCGTGGTTCGGCCGACGTCGAGAACATGTGGGGCCCGGTCGGCAGCCCCGACTGGCAGGCACATGACCCGATCTACAACATCGGGAAGCTCAAGGGCGGCCCGAAGCTGTACGTCGCCAACGCGTCCGGTCTGCCGGGCCCGCACGACACGCTCGACAGCCAGGGCATCAACGGTAACGTCTCGACGCTGGCCAACCAGATCATCGTCGGCGGCATCATCGAGGCAGCCACCAACGAGTGCACCCACCGTCTGTTCGACGCCGTCAACTTCAACGGCATGGGCGACCAGGCGCGCTTCGACTTCAAGCCGGCGGGCACGCACTCGTGGGGCTACTGGCGCGACGACCTCGAGAACTCGTGGCCGATGCTGGCCGAGTCCATGGGCACCGCGTAACAGCCCTCAGCCACAAGCAGCAACACACTGACGAGAAGGCGTCCTGGCTTCGGCCGGGGCGCCTTTTCTCGTACCGGAAACCCCCGCCGTCGGCTCATACTGGTGTCGTCGGAAGCTCGCCCGGAACGAGGAGGCGCGACAGTGACGTTCAGCCATCCCCGCGGTACCCGCGGCGCGAGACCCCCGCACGGACGCTTGGTGCGCTGGGCCAACAAGTTCGCGATGAGCCGAGTGCGCCATGGCCGCAAGTTCATGGGCATGGACACCCTCGTACTCACCACCGTCGGCCGCAAGAGTGGAGAGCCCCGCTCGACCCCGGTCGGCTGGTTCGCGGGGCGGGACGGCTCGTGGTTCATCGTGGCGTCGGCGGCCGGCGCCCGCTCCAACCCTGCCTGGTACCTGAACCTGGCCGCGCACCCCGACGAGGTGACGATCGAGGTGGGCGGCGAGTCGATTCCGGTGACGGCACGCGAACTCCACGATGCCGAGCGCGCCGAGGCCTGGGCGGCGATCACGGCGGCGGCGCCGCAGTTCGCCAAGTACGAACAGAAGACCGACCGGGAGCTGCCAGTGATCGAACTGACGCGGCGGTCCTGATCCGCCCACCGACACCACCGCGCCCGAGAGACGACTCAGGCCCCGCACCGTCGAACGGTACGGGGCCTGAATCCGTTGTTCTACAGGACTACTGGGTGCCCAGCAGGTCGATGATGAACACCAGCGTCTTGCCCGACAGCTGGTGACCGCCACCGGCCGGACCGTACGCGAGCTCCGGCGGAACCGTGAGCTTGCGGCGGCCGCCGACCTTCATGCCGGGGATGCCTTCCTGCCAGCCCGGGATCAACCGGTTGAGAGGGAAGGCGACCGACTCGCCACGCAGGAACGAGGAGTCGAACACCTCGTTGGAGTCGTACTCGACACCGTGGTAGTGCACGTCCACGACACCGCCCGGCTGGGCCTCCGCGCCGTCACCGACCGTGATGTCCTCGATCACGAGCTCGGCCGGGGCCGGACCCTCGGCGGGCTCGATGACCGGCGGCTTCGGCGGCACGACGACGTCGAGCAGGTCGATCACGAACACGAGGGTCTTGCCGGACAGCTGATGACCGCTACCGGCCGGACCGTACGCGAGCTCCGGCGGGATGGTCAGCTGACGCCGGCCGCCCACCTTCATACCCGGGATCCCCTCCTGCCAACCGGCGATGAGGCCGGCGAGCGGGAAGGTGATGGACTCGCCGCGGCCCCACGAGGAGTCGAACTCCTCGCCGGAGTCGAACTCGACACCCACGTAGTGGACCTCGACCTTCGCGCCGGGGGTGGCCTCGGGGCCGTCACCGACGACGATGTCCTTGATGACGAGTTCGGTGGGCGCGGGGCCTTCCTGGAACTCGATCTCGGGCTTGGTGCTCATGATGTGTCCGATCAGTAGAAGTCGGGCAGAAACAGATCAGCGTGCGGACAGGTCCACGTAGCCGCGCTGCGTGTAGCCGGTGTAGATCTGACGCGGGCGGCCGATCTTGGTGGCCGGATCCTCGTGCATCTCACGCCAGTGCGCGATCCAGCCGGGCAGGCGGCCGAGCGCGAACAGGACCGTGAACATGCGCGTCGGGAAGCCCATGGCGCGGTAGATCAGGCCCGTGTAGAAGTCCACGTTCGGGTACAGCTTGCGCTCGATGAAGTACTCGTCGGTGAGCGCCGTCTCCTCGAGCGCCATGGCGATCTCGAGCATCTTGTCGTCGCCGCCGAGCTTGCCGAGCACCGTGTGCGCGGTCTGCTTGACGAGGGCGGCACGCGGGTCGTAGTTGCGGTAGACGCGGTGACCGAAGCCCATGAGCTTCACGCCGTCTTCCTTGTTCTTGACCTTGCGGACGAACTCCTTGACGTCGCCACCGTTCGCGGTGATCTCGTCGAGCATCTCGAGCACGGCCTGGTTGGCGCCACCGTGCAGCGGGCCCCACAGCGCGTTGATGCCGGCGGAGACCGACGTGAACAGGTTCGCGTCCGACGAGCCGACCATGCGGACGGTCGACGTCGAGCAGTTCTGCTCGTGATCGGCGTGCAGGATCAGCAGCATGTCGAGGGCCTTGGCGACCTCGGGGTCGACCTCGTACGGCTCGGCCGGGAAGCCGAACGTCATGCGCAGGAAGTTCTCGACCAGGCTCAACGAGTTGTCCGGGTAGAGGAACGGCTGGCCGACCGACTTCTTGTACGCGTACGCGGCGATCGTCGGCAGCTTCGCGAGCAGACGGATCGTCGACAGCTCGACCTGCTCCGGGTCGTCCGGATCCAGGGCGTCCTGGTAGTACGCGGACAGCGCGTTGACGGCGCTCGACAGCACCGGCATCGGGTGCGCGTTGCGCGGGAAGCCGTCGAAGAACCGCTTGAGGTCCTCGTGCAGCAGGGTGTGGCGACGGATCTTGTCGGTGAACACCTCGAGCTGGGTTTCGGTGGGCAGCTCGCCGTAGATCAGCAGGTAGCTGACCTCGATGAACGTGGAGCGCTGTGCGAGCTCCTCGATCGGGTACCCGCGGTAGCGCAGGATGCCCTTGTCGCCGTCGATGTAAGTAATAGCGGAACTGGTGGACGCGGTGTTCACGAAGCCCGGGTCGAGCGTCGTGTAACCCGTATCGGCAAGGAGCTTGCCCAGCTCGATGCCGTCGTTGCCTTCAGTCGCCTTGGCGATGGACATCGTGTGCTCGCCACCGGGGTAGCTGAGTGTGGGTTTGTTGTCATTCTCAGCGGGCACGGAAGGATCCCTCTCAAACTCAGACCAGTGAGTAACTTCGTAACATTCAAGTAGAAACTAGCCGCCCGTGAGGTCCACTGCCCACGGAGGGTCCGCCCCGGGCCGCGAAATGGTGATTGCCGCCGCGCGTGCTGCGAATTCCAGGGCGTCCTGCCATTGTCCCCCGTCGAGCCCCGATACCGAACTCCGACGGAGGAGTTCGCGACGCTCGAGCCGGTGCAGAAGCGCCGCCTGAACCGTGTCACCTGCCCCGATGGTGTCGGCGACGAGCACCGAGACGCCCGGGACGTGCACCTCCAGCGACCGCGTCCGCACGCTCAGCCCGTCCGCCCCGTGGGTGGTGACGACGGCGGCCACACCGCACTCGAGCCACTGCTCCGGCGTCGTACCGTCCACTCCGTGTCCCAGCCACTGGACGTCGTCGTCGGAGACCTTGACCACATCGACCCACGGCAGCAGGTCCGCGAAGCGCCGGCGGTAGGCGTCGGGGAACAGGGCCGGGCGGACGTTGGGATCGAGGACGGTCACCCGGCCCTCGTCGTGACACCGGCGGAGCAGGCCGGCGTAGACGCCGGCGCCGGGCTCGAGGACCAGCGACAGCGTCCCGAACGACACCGCGGCCACCGAGCCGGGAAGCGGTCCGGGGTCGGTGACGAGCCGGTCGGCGGTGCCGTCGGCGTAGAAGGTGTAGCGGGCGCCGCCGTCGGACCCGATGCCCGCGACCGCGAGGGTGGTGGGCTCGGCCCCGCGCTGGACGGTCCGGGTGCCGACGCCCGACGCGGACAGCTCGGCGAGCAGCCGTTCACCGAACCCGTCGGAGGAGATCCGCGAACAGAACGCCACCGGACTGCCGAGCCGCCCGAGCGCGACGGCGACATTGAACGGCCCGCCGCCCAGGCGCGCGTCGAACGACTCGCCACCGGAGGGGACGAGATCGACGAGGGCCTCGCCGCACACCACGATTCGCGGGTCAGACACGTTCGGGCTCCCCGGTCCGGCTGACTCGGTAGTGCATGAATGCCGGGAAGGCCAGGATCGAGACGACGACCCCGACCACCACCAGGACGCCTCCGCCGGCCGACGCGACGGCCGTGCCGAACGCGAACGCCGCGGCGCCGTGCAGGACGTCGCCGATCCGTGGGCCGCCCGCGACGACGACGGTGAACACGCCCTGGAGGCGTCCGCGCATGTCGTCGGTGGCCACCTGCTGCAGCATCGTGCTGCGCAGCGCCGCCGAGACCATGTCGACGGCGCCGCCGAACGCGAGGAACGCGAGCGCGAGCCACAACAGGAACGCCGGACTGTCCGGGCCCGCGATCCCGATCACCACGCCGAACCCGACCATCGCCAGACCCCACAGGACGATGCAGATCACGACGGCCCGGCCCTGGAAGCGGATCCGGGGCAGCCACCCGGAGAAGACGCCGCCGAGCACGGCGCCCGCCGACATCGCGGCGAACAGCAACCCGAGGGCGACACCGCCGTCGAGAGGATCGCCGAACGACTCGTGGGCGATCTCGGGGAACAGCGCCCTCGGCATGCCGAACACCATCGCGACGATGTCGACGACGAACGACGCCAGCAGCACTTTCTGGGTGGCGAGGTAGGCGAAGCCCTCCCCCACGATGCGCAGGCCGGCGCGGCGGGCCGGGCCGGTCGGCGGCAGCGCCGGCAGTTTGATCACCGCCCACAGCGTCGCGAGCAGCGCGATCGAGTCGAGCAGGTACACCGTGGACAGCCCTGCCACGGGGATCAGGACACCGGCGAGCAGCGGACCGGCGATGGCACCGAACTGCATCACCGTCATGTTCAGCGAGTTCGCGGCCGGCAGGTCCTCGAGCGGCAGCAGTCGCGGGATGATCGCGCTGCGGGTGGGCGAGTTCACCGCGAAGAACACCTGCTGCAGCGAGAACAGGCACAGCAGCAGCCACACGTTGTTCGTGTTCGCGGCGGCCTGCAGCCACAGCAGGATCGACGTGCCGATCAGGCCGAGCGTCGTGATCACGATCAGTTTGCGGCGGTCCATGACGTCGGCGAGCGCCCCGCCCCACAGCCCGAACACGACCAGCGGCACGAGCCCGAAGATCCCGGCCAGTCCGACGTAGGCCGAGTTCTGGGTGATCGCGAAGATCTGCAGCGGCACCGCGACGACGGTGAGCTGTCCCCCGATGACGGTGACGATGCCGCTCGTCCACAGCCTGCGGTAGTCGGGGTTGCGGAGCGGGGTGACGTCGGCGAGCAGTCCTCTCACGGCTGCAACCGCTCGACGATCCAGACGCCGTCGACCAGCCGGGTGCGGACGCGGTTGTGCATGCGGTTGGGTCGGCCCTGCCAGAACTCGACCCACTCGGGCCGGATCCGGAAGCCACCCCAGTGCGTCGGAACCGGGATGTCGCCGTCCACGCCGAAACGCCTGCCGGCGTCGACGAGTCGGTCCTCGAGGTCCGCGCGCGTGGCGATCGGGCGGGACTGGTCCGACGCCCACGCCCCGAGCCGGGAGCCGCGCGGGCGGCTGTTCCAGTATTCGGATGTCGTGTTTTCGCTTGTTCTTTCCACGGGACCGCGGACGGTGAGCTGGTGCGCCAGCTGAATCCACGTGAACGTCACCGACGCGTACGGCGTGGCGGTGAGCTGGCGGCCCTTGTCGGAGTCGTAGTTGGTGAAGAACTGCACGCCGTCGGCGTCGAATCCCTTGCACAGCACCGTCCGGGTGCACGGGTGCCCGTCCGCGTCGACGGTGCCGAGCACCATCGCGTTCGGTTCGGGCAGCCCGGCCTCGACGGCCTCCTCGACCCATCGGCGCGCCAGGGCGACCCATCCGTCGTCGAGCCAGGACGGCTCCAGATCGGGTTCGACGACGGGCCGCTGCGGCCCGATTTCGCCGTAGCTCACCCTCATCGTGGAGAGATCGGAATTCCGGGAACCCCGGCGGCGGGAATCTGACGACACAGCCCCTGACGCTACCCCTGGGTAGGCGCCGCCCAGCTGAGCGGTGACACCGGCTAGAGTTTGGATAGCACCAGGCCCGACGGAGTATCTCGACCCCCGTAACGCAGTCGTCGAAGGCTGAGGCAGGCAGTGCAGCTCGCACGGGCGGCACTCGGATGAGGAGAGTCCAGGAGCAATGGCACCCAGCGCTGTAGTACCCGAGGATTTCGTCAGCGGCCTCGAAGGCGTCGTCGCCTTCACCACCGACATCGCCGAGCCCGACAAGGACGGCGGCGCCCTGCGCTACCGCGGTGTCGACATCGAGGACCTGGTGGGCCGCCGCGTCACGTTCGGCAACGTGTGGGCCCTGCTGGTCGACGGCGAGTTCGGCCGCGGTCTGCCCCCGGCGGAGCCGTTCCCGCTGCCCATCCACACCGGCGACGTCCGCGTCGACGTGCAGGCCGGCCTCGCGATGCTCGCCCCGATCTGGGGTTACCAGCCGCTGCTCGACATCGACGACGAGACCGCCCGCGAGAACCTCGCGCGTGCCTCGGTGATGGCGCTGTCGTACGTCGCGCAGTCCGCGCGCGGCATCTACCAGCCGGCCGTGCCGCAGAAGCTGATCGACGAATGTCCCACCGTCACCGCCCGTTTCATGACGCGCTGGAAGGGTGACCCGGATCCGGCGCACGTCGAGGCCATCGACGCGTACTGGGTGTCGGCCGCCGAGCACGGCATGAACGCCTCCACCTTCACCGCCCGCGTCATCGCCTCCACCGGCGCCGACGTCGCGGCGTCGCTGTCGGGCGCGATCGGCGCGATGTCCGGCCCGCTGCACGGCGGCGCCCCCGCGCGCGTGCTGCCGATGATCGAGGAGACCGAGCGCACCGGCGACGCCCGCGCACTGGTCAAGGGCATCCTCGACCGCAAGGAGAAGCTCATGGGCTTCGGCCACCGGGTGTACCGGGCCGAGGATCCCCGGGCCCGGGTGCTGCGGGATACCGCCAAGCGCCTGAACGCGCCCCGCTACGAGGTGGCCGCGGCGCTCGAGCAGGCCGCGCTCGCCGAGCTCCGCGAGCGTCGCCCCGATCGTGCGATCGAGACGAACGTCGAGTTCTGGGCGGCGGTGATCCTCGACTTCGCCGAGGTACCCGCGCACATGATGCCCGCAATGTTCACGTGCGGCCGTACCGCCGGCTGGTGCGCGCACATCATGGAGCAGAAGCGTCTGGGCAAGCTGGTCCGCCCCGCCGCCATCTACACCGGCCCCGAGCCCCGCACCCCCGACTCGGTCGAGGGCTGGGACCAGATTTCGCACAGCTAGTAAAAGCTGGACATCACCACAACCGAGAAGGACAACTCGCACCGATGAGCACACCGATCATCCCCGCCGACCTCAAGCCCGTCGACGGCCGCTTCGGTTGCGGACCCTCGAAGGTTCGCCCCGAGCAGCTGCAGTCCCTGGTCGACGTCGGCGCCTCGGTGTTCGGCACCAGCCACCGGCAGAAGCCCGTCAAGGACGTCGTCGGCCGGGTGCGCTCGGGTCTGCGCGACCTGTTCTCGCTGCCCGAGGGCTACGAGGTCGTCCTCGGCAACGGCGGTTCCACCGCGTTCTGGGATGCGGCCGCGTTCGGTCTGATCCGTGAGCGCTCGCAGCACTTCACGTACGGCGAGTTCTCCTCGAAGTTCGCGTCGGTCGCCAAGGGCAACCCGTTCATCGGCGACCCGATCGTCGTGTCGAGCGACCCGGGCACCGCGCCGGAGATCGTCGCCGACAGCTCCGTCGACCTCATCGGCTGGGCACACAACGAGACCTCGACGGGTGTCGCCGTGCCGGTGAGCCGTCCGGCGGGTTCGGAGAACGCGCTCATCGCGATCGACGCCACCTCGGGTGCGGGCGGCCTGCCGGTCGACGTCGCCGACGCCGACGTCTACTACTTCGCGCCGCAGAAGTGCTTCGCCGCAGACGGTGGCCTGTGGATCGCGCTGATGAGCCCGGCCGCGCTCGAGCGCGTCGCCGAGATCAAGGCGTCGGGCCGCTGGACCCCGGAGTTCCTGTCGCTGCCCATCGCGGTCGACAACTCCACCAAGGACCAGACGTACAACACCCCGGCGCTCGCGACGCTGCTGATGTTCGAGAACCAGATCGCGTGGATGAACTCGGGCGGCGGCCTGGACTGGACCACCGCGCGCACCAAGGATTCGTCGGATCGCCTGTACTCGTGGGCCGAGGCCTCGGAGTACGCGACGCCGTTCGTCGCCGACCCGGCCTACCGCTCGCAGGTCGTCGGCACCATCGACTTCGCCGACACGGTCGACGCGGCCGCGGTTGCGAAGATCCTGCGCGCCAACGGCATCGTCGACACCGAGCCGTACCGCAAGCTGGGCCGCAACCAGCTGCGCATCGGCATGTTCCCGGCGATCGATCCCGAGGACATCTCGCAGCTCACCAAGAGCATCGACTGGGTCGTCTCGCAGCTCGGCTGATTTCCGCCGAGTCGTAACGGTTTCCGCTGAGAGGGCGGGCGCGCGCACGCGTGCCCGCCCTCTTCGCATCTTCCCGCTCCCCGCGTTTTGCGCACTTGTCGCGCCCGGTCCACCCCCCTTCCCGCGTTCTGCGCACTTGTCGCGCTCATCACACCGGTGAGGCGACGATAAGTGCGCAAAACGCCCGGGGGGAGTGATATATGGCGCGCGTGTCTTTCCTGCGCGCGGGTCACGGATGAATTACAGTCGACCTCGACGTGATCGCGAGTCGGCGCGATGAGGAGGACGAACGTGCGGGAGCTGCGAGTAATCGGTCTCGAGCCTGGCGGCGCGCACGTGGTGTGTTCTGATCCAGACACCGGCGAAAAGTTCCGGCTTCCAGCCGATGACAAGCTCCGCGCGGCCTCCCGCGGGGACATCGCTCGACTCGGCCAGATTGAGATCGAAATGGACAGTCAGCTCCGCCCCCGGGAAATCCAGGCCCGCATCCGCGCCGGCGCTTCCGTCGAACAGGTCGCCGAGCAGGCGGGCATCCCGCACGCCAAGGTCGAACGATTCGCGTACCCCGTGCTGCTCGAGCGCGCGCGGGCGGCGGAGATGGCGCAGGCCGGACACCCGGTGCGCCCGGACGGGCCCGACGTGCACACCCTCTCGGAGATCGTGACGCTCGCGTTCAAGGCCCGCGGCCACGACGGTGACACCGTCACGTGGGATGCGTGGAAGGACGAGGACGGCTACTGGGTGGCCCAGCTGCAGTGGCAGGCCGGCCGCACCACCAACGCCGCGCACTGGCGGTACCAGCCGGACGCGCACGGCGGCACCATCACCGCACTCGACGACACGGCCACACAGCTCGTCGACCCCGATTTCGGGCGCCGCGGTCTCGCGCCGGTGCCCACCAACCCCATCTACGGGCCGGCGGACTTCGAGCAGGATCACGAACACGAGCCCACCGAGCAGTCCCCCGAGCCTCCGATCGTATTGGCGGACAACGAGCCCGAGGATGCTCCGGCGAACGCCACGGACGCGGCCGACGACGATCACCCCAAGGTTGCGCCGCAGCAGACGCCGGGTAAGGACAAGCGCGGCAAGCCCGCCCTGCCGTCGTGGGACGACGTGCTGCTGGGCGTGCGGAGCAACGGGCGCGGCTGACGCCGGTGCTGGGGGTCACCTCATCGACGATCTGGTACGTCGACGCCACCGAACCCCTCACGGTTCTGCAGGGGACGCCACCCGATCGGGAGGCCGCCCGAGAGCTCGCCGCGGCGCTCCATCCCGGCCTCGATGTCGCGTATCTCGGTGACGAGCAACTGTCCGATGCCGTGAAGCCCGAGCCCGGCGAGGTGGTCGTCGGCTGCTATCCGGGTGTCGCCGTGGTTCGCACGGGTGAGGGCCTGCCGCCGACGCCGTCGACGCTCGTCGAGCACTGGATCCGACCGACGGGAGCCGCGGACACGTACCTGAGTTCGTCGACCACGCACACGGCCGCCGGTTCGTGGGGCGCGTTCGCGCACTGGGAGAACGACGAACTGAAGCGCTCCTTCAGTGCGACACCCGTGCACATCATCGAGGATCTCGGTCTGCCTCAGGTGTGGGAGCGACCGTACTGGGCGGGCGAGCATCCGGCCCCACCGGTGATGGACGTACTGCCGGACCCGCAGACGCTGCCGTTCGATCCGGGCGCCTTCGCCGAGGCAGCACCCGCCGCATGGCTGGGCGACTCCCTCGATCCGTCGTCGATCACGGTGTGCCGCTTCGCCGTTCACGCTCCCGGTCAGGTACCGGAGTCGGTGCGGCGGGCGCAGGAGAAGCTGCGCGCCGAGCAGGCACGGGCAGAGCAGGTGCAGACCGCGCCGGCCGCCCGGCCGCCGCGGCGATCGCTGTTCGCGCGACTGTTCCGGCGCGAGAGCTGACGCGACCTACAGGGCGCCGAACAGCAATGTGATCCAACCGGATACGACGCCTGCCGCCACTCCGTACACCACCCAGCGCCACACCGGCAGGTTCCGCCACCGCCACACGGTGGGTGCGGCTCCGCCGACGGCGACGAGGTTGAAGCCCACCGTGAGCAGCGGATGAATGTGCGCGAGGGTCACGCCGAACGCCACCACCGCGACCAGTGTCACGACGGCAGCGAAGGTGCTGACCAGCAGGCCCGTCGCCCACGGGGTGGGGTCCGCGGACGCCGTCACGATGCGGTCCGGATTCGCTCGTAGAACGCCATCGCCGCCGCGGTCGCCACGTTGAGCGAGTCGGTGCCCGGCGCCATCGGGATCCGGGCGCGAACGTCGCTGGCGCGCATGGCGTGTTCGGTGAGACCGGGTCCTTCGGAGCCGAGCAGCACCGCGACCTTCTCGCCGGTCATCGCCTCCGCGAGCGGCACTGCGGACGGATGCGGGGTCAACGAGATCAACTGGAAGCCCCTGTCGCGCAAAAGGTTCAGCCCGCGCGGCCATTCCGGGATCTGCGCGAACGGCACCCGCAGCACGTACCCCATCGACACCCGCACCGCGCGCCGGTACAGCGGGTCCGCGACGGATGCCCCGAAGACGATCGCGTCCACGCCGAGGCCGGCGGCGTTGCGGAACATCGAGCCGATGTTCTCGTGGTCGTTGACGCCCTCGAGCACCGCGACGGTGCGCGCGCCGCGCAGGACGTCCTCGACGTCCAGCTCGGGCGGGCGGTGGGCGGCCGCGAGCACGCCCCGGTTGAGGTGGAAGCCCACGACCTGCGCCATGACGTCGGCGGTGGTCCGGTAGAACGGGACGTCCACGCCCTCGAGGTCCGCGGACAGTTCGACGAGGCGGCGGTCGACGCCCAGCAGACTGTTCGGCGCGAAGCGGGAGCCGAGCATGCGCTGGACCACCAGCACGCCCTCCGCGATGACGAGCCCCTTGCCTCCGGGGAGGTCGGGGCGGCGATCCGACGAGTTCAGATCGCGGTACTCGTCCAGCCGGGGGTCGGCGGGGTCTGCAATGTCGATGACGTGAACCACGGATCCATCGTGCCGTACCGGACTCGACGTTCGGCTACACGGTGCCCTCGCCCGCGAACAGCGTCCCGAAATGGGCGTCGAGTACGGCGTGGATGCGTGCCGCGTTCATCCGGCGGGGGTGGTTGACGCCGTGGGCGGCGAGCCCGTCGACCAGCGCGTGCAACCGCATCGCCTCCACTTCTGCCGACGCGCCTGGCACGAGCAGTCCCGCGTCCGTCAACGGCTCGACCATCCGCAGGAACCCCTCGTACATCTCCCGGTCGGTGCGATCGCGCACCTCGGCGAGCGCCGGATCCGTCCGCGCGGCGACCACGAACGCCTGCCAGACGTCCATCTCGCCACGCCGGTCGTCGTCGAGCGGGACGAACTGTTCGGCCAGCAGGCGGGCGTCGGCGCGCAGGTCACCGGTGAACCCGATCGCCGCGATGCGTTCGTACACCCGTTTGGTGACCAGTTCCATCGCGAACAGCAGCAGCTCGGACTGGGTTCCGAAGAAGTGCCGCAGCGAACCGGTGGACAGACCTGCCTCGTCGGCGATCGAGCGCACGCTCGCGGCGCCGATGCCGTCGCGCCGGATCACCCGCAGGACCGCGTCGGCGATCTCTTCGCGCCGGGCCTCGGTACTGGTTCGCTTCACCACGTCGCCAAACTAACACAGTCGTGCTAGTTTCGATCGCGACTAACACAGTCGTACTAGAAATGGGGCGGACATGATCGTGCAGCTGATCGTCGCGTGCGAGATCCTCTTCTGGGTGTTCCTCGGCGCCGGGCTGGCGGCCCGGTATCTCCTGCGCCGCCCCACTCTCGGCGCGGCCCTACTCGTGGGCGCTCCCCTCGTGGACGTGGTGCTACTGGTGGCCACCACGATCGATCTGCGCGGCGGCGCGGAGGCGACGGCGAGTCACGGCCTGGCCGCCGCGTACATCGGATTCTCGGTTGCGTTCGGGCACAGCATCATCCGCTGGGCCGACGCACGCTTCGCCCATCGCTTCGCGGGCGGACCGGCGCCGGTGAGGCCGCCCCGCCACGGGTCGGCGCGGGCGATTCGTGAGTGGCGCGAGTTCGGCAAGGCCGCGGTTGCATGGGGCATCGCGTGCGGTCTGCTGCTCGCCGCGATCGCAATGGTGGGCGATCCGGCCCGCACCGCGGCGCTGTCCGACTGGATCCGCACGCTCACCGTCGTGCTCGGCATCTGGGGTGTGATCGCCCTGAGCTACACACTGTTCCCCGCGCGCCCGAAGGCGGCGGAGCGGCGCACGTAAGCCGCCGCGGCCAGTCCGGCGACCAGGGAGACGGCCCCGCCGATCACCAGCGGGGCCCGGGGGTCGACGGCGTCGGCGAGCCAGCCCAGCAGCGGGCTGCCCAGCGGGGTGCCGCCCAGGAACGCGAGCATGTACATGCCCATCACCCGTCCGCGCATCTCGGCCGGCACCGACATCTGCAGGATGCTCATCGCGGCCGTCGAGAACGTGAGAACGAGGGCGCCGGTGGGCACGAGCAGCACGATGACCGCAAGGTACGACGGCACGAGCCCGATGGCGGTCTCGAGGACGCCGAATCCGACGGCGGCACCGAGACACCAGCCGACGGTGGGGGTCGACGCCCGCCGCGCGGCCAGGGTGGCGCCGAACAGCATGCCGACCGCCAGCATGGTCGAGAGCAGGCCGAAGGCGTCGGCGCCCTTGTCGAAGGTGTTGCGGGCCAGGACGGCCAGGGTGAGCGAGAAGTTCAAACCGAAGGTGGAGACCACGAACACGGTGAGCAGGATGACGGTGAGGTCGGCTCTGCCGCGCACGTACCGGAAGCCCTCACGCACCTGCCCTTTCGCTCGCGGCGCGGGGGTGGACCGGGTGAGTTCGTCCACCCGCATCCACAGCAGCGACGCGAACACGGCAACGAAGGACACCGAGTTCACGAGGAACACCGGGCCGGTGCCGATCAGCGTGATGAGCACGCCTGCCACCGCGGGTCCGACGATGCGGGCGGCGTTGAACATCATGGAGTTCAGGGCGATTGCGTTGGCCAGCCGGTCGGGTCCGACCATCTCGATGGTGAACGACTGGCGCACCGGGGTCTCGAGCGCTGTGACGCAACCGAGAGCGAAGGCGAGGACGTACACGTGCCACAACTGCACCACGCCGCCGACGTCGAGGAGTCCGAGGATCATTCCGAACGACGCCATCGCGACGAGCGAGATCATCAGGATCCGCCGCTTGTCGTACCGATCGGCCAGCACTCCGCCGTACATCGACAGGAAGAGCGTCGGCCCGAACTGCAGCGCCATCACGACACCCACCGCGAAACCGTCTCCGCCGGAGAGAGTCAGGACCAGCCAGTCCTGCGCGATCCGCTGCATCCACGTCCCGACGAGGGACACGATCTGACCGGCTGTCCAGTACCGGTAGTTGCGGGAGCGCAGCGCGGCGAACATCGACGGCGCGAGATCGGTTGACACCTCGTGATCTTGCACACGCGGAACCGGTCAGCGGGCATCACATCCCGCTGACCGGTTTCGGGTGGAAAGGTTCAGTCGTTCTCGGAGACCAGGGAACTGATGATCGTGACGGCCTCGCGCAGGGTGGAGAGCTGGGTGGCGTCGAGGCCGGCGAGCTTCTCCGTCATCCACGCCTCACGCGCCTGGGTCTCCCCCTCGATGAGGGCGTGGCCGGCCTCGGAGAGCGACACGATGATCTGACGGCCGTCGGTGGGATGCGGTGCGCGGTCGACGAGTCCGACGTCCGCGAGGGAGGCGATGACCCGAGTCATCGACGGCGGCTGGACCCGCTCCCGTGCCGCGAGCGCACCCGGGGTCATGGGGCCCTCGGCGGCGAGGGTGACGAGCGCGGACAGCTGCGTCAGCGTCACCTGTGAATCCGCCCGCCGTCCCCGCAGGTGGCGCGTAAGGCGCACCACCGCGAGGGAAAGGTCGCTGGCAAGGGCGCGAGTATCCGTTGTCACAACTTCGAACAATACGGGAACTCGCGCCCCGCCCATCACGTAACGGCGTCAGTGATCGGGCCGACCGCGAAGTATGCGACGAACAGTGCGGCGACGATCCACAGCAGCGGATGGATCTTCTTGGCGTTGCCACCCGCGGCCGCGAGGACGACGTAGGAGATGAAGCCGATGCCGATGCCGTTGGCGATCGAGTAGGTGAACGGCATCGTGACCACGGTCAGGAACGCCGGCAGCGCGATCGAGAACTTGCCGAAGTCGATCTCGCGCAGCTGACCGATCATCAACGCGCCCACCACGACCAGGGCCGGTGCGGCCGCCTCGATCGGGACCACCGAGTACAGCGGCGTCAGGAACATCGCAGCCAGGAACAGCGTGCCGGTGACGACGTTGGCGAGGCCGGTGCGGGCGCCCTCGGCGATGCCGGACGCGGACTCGACGAACACGGTGTTGGACGACGCGGACGCGCCACCGCCGACGACGGCGCCGGCACCCTCGACGATCAGGGCCTTGCCGATGCCGGGCAGGTTGCCGTCCTTGTCGGCGAGCTCGGCCTCCTTGCCGAGGCCGGTCATGGTGCCCATGGCGTCGAAGAAGTTGGCGAGCACCAGCGTGAAGACGAGCAGGCTGGCGGCGATGACGCCGATGCGGGTGAACGCGCCGAAGATGCTGACGTCGCCGACCAGGCTCAGATCGGGCAGCTGTGCGAACACGTCGGGCATCGTGGGGACGCTGAGGTTCCAGCCCTTGGGGTCGACACCCTTCGAGGCACCGATATCGAAGACGGCCTCGAGGATCGCGGCGAGGACGGTGGTGACGACGATGCCGATCAGCAGACCGCCGCGGACCTTGCGCACGACGAGGATGCCCATCAGCAGGACACCGAAGATGAACACGACCGTCGGCCATGCCGAGATGGAACCGTTGATGCCGAGGCCGACCGGGACCGTGGTGCCGGCGGCGTCGGGGATGCGGCGGACGAAACCGGCGTCGACGAGGCCGATGAAGGCGATGAACATGCCGATACCGGCGGCGATCGCGGCCTTCAGTTCGCGCGGGATGGCGTTGAACACGGCGGTGCGGAAGCCGGTCGCGGCGAGCGCGACGATGATGATGCCGTCGATGACGACCAGACCCATCGCCTCGGGCCACGTCACCTGCGGGGCGATGGTGACGGCGAGCAGGCTGTTGATGCCCAGGCCCGCGGCGATACCGAACGGATAGTTCGCGATGATGCCGAACGCGATGCTCATCAGGCCCGCGACGAGCGCGGTGACGGCGGCGACCTGGCTGACCGGGAGGATGTTGCCGAGCACGTCGGTCTTGGCGACGGCGTCGTCGGCGGAGAAGCTACCGAGGATCAGCGGGTTGAGGACCACGATGTACGCCATGGCCACGAACGTGACCAGGCCGCCGCGGACCTCGGTGCTGATGGTCGAGCCCCGCTCGGAGATCTTGAAATAGGTGTCGAGCATCCGTGAGGGTGCCGACGGCCGCGTGGGCTCGGTGGTCTTGTCGGTAACCGCCATGTCGTGTTTCGGTCCAATCGCCGGGAAGTGGGGTTTCGCACCTGGCAGATTAGGGCACCGACGCGCGGGTAACTTAATCGTGTGACCGAAATCCATAGCACGCCGACGCTCGTGGAGCGCCTGTCCGACCCACGCCCGGTACTGGCGGTGGGAACCCTCGCATGGATGGTGGCGACCGCCGTGGTGCTCCTCGCCGGGGACCGTTGGAGCACAGCGCTTCCGGTCTGTTACGCCGGAATCGCCCTGGGCCTCCTCGGATTCGGTTTGTTCCTCGTTCAGCGCGGCGCAGCGCGGCGCGGCCGTCGCGGCGCGCAGCAGGGACTGGTCTGACCGACCGGGACCGCGCGGCCGCAACCCATCCGCCCGGTGACTGATCTCACAGGGTTTTCGCGCGTGTCCGTCCGCGGCTCCGGCGGCTGATCGCCCAGATCCACAACGCTGCCCACGCGATGCCGAACGCCCACCCGGCGAGGACGTCGGTGAGCCAGTGCGCGGCCAGATACACCCGGGAGAGTCCGACCGCGAGCGTGTAGCAACCGAGCAGCACGAGCAGCGCGATCCGCCGGATCCCGGGAGCGACCAGACGCACGACGACGGCCCCGAGCACGCACGCGAGGATCGCCGACATCATCGCGTGCCCCGACGGGAACGAGTAGCTGTCGAGCACGACCAGACGCTCGGGCACCGGCGGCCGCTGGCGCCCGAACAAAAGTTTGAGCAGGCTCATCGCGGCCCAGCCGGACAGCATCGCGCCCGCGACGGTCACCGCCTCCGCGGTGTGCCGGCGGACCAGCAACGCCACCGTGACGACCGTCGAGATCACGAACGCGGCGACCGTGCCGCCGCTGTGCGTGATCACGGTGACCACGTCGGTGAGGACGGGGGTGCGGATGTCGAGCATCCAGTTCAAGACCGACTGGTCCATGTCCGTCATCGCTGCTCCCCCACCGGCCGGCGTCGGCAGTGCGCGCGGCCGTCCTCGTCGATCCAGAACGGCACCGCGACGTCGCCGTCGAGCGCGCCACCCAGTCGCACCACGAGATCGTCGTGCACCACGACCCCGCCGACGGGCAGCGGCAAGCCCAGCACCGTGCACGCGAGCACCGCGCCCGGCTCCCGGTCCCACGTGCTCGCCTCGCCGTCGCCGACCACCCGGGCGTCGATCGCGGCCGACGCGAGCGGCAGGTCCAGCAGATCGGCGAGGGCGGCGGCGGTGTCGAGCGTGCCGAGCACCAGACGGTCCGGCGGGACGGCCGCCGCGAGGTGGACGCGGTCGAGCACCAGCGCGACGTCGGGGTCGACGACGGCGCCGGTGAGGCTGCGCACCTTCGCGGGCAGGTCGAGATCGCCGAGGTCGAGCACGCCGCGCCGGGCGGCGTCGGCGAGCAGGCGGTGGGCGCGGGTCACGACGTCGGGGGTCGGAGTGCGCGCGGGGTCGGCGAGCCGGTCGAGCAGGACCGCGGCCAGCGTGTTGGCGTCGACGGTCCGCGGGGCCAGCGCCGCCGCGAGCGCCGGGGCATCAGGATGGTCGAGGACGTCGAGCAGGCCGGCGAAGGTGTCGTCGTCGGCGGCGCGGAGCAGCCCCAGCGGGCGGCCGTCGATCTCGGCGTGGGTGCGCAGCCACCACGCGGTGTAGCCGCTGCGATCGGTGAGCGCGGCCGCGGTGTCCGGCTCCTCGGCGAGGAGCGTCAGCGCCTCGGGCCAGCGGTCGGGGTCGACCAGGTCGAGGTCGCGGACCGCGACGAGGGTCTCCGGGTCGTCGCCGAGGGTGTCCCACCACGCGTCCTCGTCGTCGAGGTCGTGTTCGGGTCCGGTGGGCAGCTCGGCACGCAGCACCGTGAATCCCCAGCCGACGCCGACGGCGCGCAGCGCCTCCTCGCCCGCCCGGTCGACCAGCGCGGCGTCGACCGTCCCGAACGGCGAGTCGTCGTCCAACACGTCGGCCAACGGTGCACCGGGCAGCAGCAACTGGTCGGCGGGCACCAGTTCGCCGTCGGCGTCCGGCAGCGGCAGTTCCCCCAGCCACGGTGGCCGGACGTCGGGCGCAGAGAGCGTGACGAGCGCGAGAACGGCCGACGCGAGTTCGGTTGCCGCACTGGGGTCGTCGTAATCGAGGTCCTCGATCCGCGCCCGCAGCGCGGGGTCCGACAGCAGGTCGCCGGCGGTGGCGCGCTGGGCGCCCAGCCGGTTCAGCAGCGGGTGCGCGGCGTCCGGATGGACCAGGCGCACCCAGTCCAGGGCGGAGGTGGCGTCCCCCAGCGCGTGTCCCAGATCGGCGCCGGTGACGACGGTGCGCGGGCCGGTGACGGTGCGCCCGTCCGCGAGCGGAACCGGAACGGCGGCAAGTTCTTCCACCGCCAGCGCGTCCACCACCAGCGGTTCGAGCGCGGCGTATACGGACTGCCACCACGACGGCTCGCGGCTCTGCCCGCCGAGCAGTTCCGCGATGCGCGCCAACCCGAAGCGGTGCACGTCCACCGCGGCCAGCGCCGCGGCGTGCCGCGGGCCGGACAGGTCCGGATCCACCAGGCCGGGCACGACGTCGGCGAGCGCGTCGGCCAGATCCCGGGTGAGCCCGGACAGCACGCTCGCCCGGGTGGGCACGAGGTCCTGTGCATCGGAACCAGTTTCGGCGGGCGGAATCCACGGATGGGTCCGCAGGTCGGCCAGCACCGCCTCCCGCAGGAGCGCGTCGGCCTCGCTGCGGGCGAACCCGGGCAGCGGCACCAGGTCGAGGCGCTGGTCGCGGGGCAGCGCGGCGACGAATTGCGCGTAGCCGTGCGCGACACCGGTGAGCGGCGCACCGGGCAGCAGCCGGCGGCGGTCCGGCTGCATCGGGACGTCGGCGATCAGCAACGCGGGCAGCGACAGCTCCTCGTCGGACCGGGTGGGGGCGCGCAGCACGTCCTCGGCGACGGGGCGGACGCGGCCGTCGACCACCGGGACCAGCCAGCGCGCGGTGTCGGTGGTGTACTGCCACCACGTGCTCTCGCCGACGGTGATCTCGGTGAGACCGCCGTCGAGATCGCGGGTGGTGCGGTGCAGCGTGCGCTCACCGACCGTGATCGTCTCCAGCGCAGGCAGTTCCAGGAGCAGGTCGACGGCCTCGTCGGCGAATCCGGACAGCAGCGCGGCGCCGTCGACGTCGGGCCGCAGGTGCAGCACCACCTCGGAGTCGAACCCGGCCGCCGGGGGCTCGTCGGTGGCCCACACCAGGCGCAGCACCGGAATGCCCGACGTCGGCGCCTCCAGGCCGGACTCGGCGATCTGCGCGCGGGTGCGGGCGGCGGAGAACTGCAGTGATCCGCTGGTGGACCGGAGTTCGATCTCGTCACTCACCGAGCGGACGGCGGTGAACCCGACGCCGAATCGCCCCACCCCGGTGGACTTCCCGGAGGCCCGCAGCGCGGCGAGCGCCTGCACGCCCGCGACGTCGAGGGGGGCGCCGGTGTTCGCGATCCGCAGCACGTCGCCGTTGAGCTCGACGCGCAACGTCCCGGGCACACCGCCCCGGGCAGCGGCGTCGGCGGCGTTCTGCGCGAGTTCGGTCAGCAGCCGGTCGCGGTACCCGGCGCGGACGAGGTCGGCTTCCGCCGCGGCGTCCTCACGCAGTCGCGTCGGGGAGTTGCGCCACGCGAGGAGCGTGCCCTCGCGCAGCGCGTCGGTGCCGAAGGGGTCGGTCAATCGGCCGATGTCGTGTCCGGCTCGGAAGCCTCGACGACCACCACGTTCACGGCGGCCGGTTCGGCGCGCTCGATCTGCACCGCCTCGATGGCGCCGTCGTCGTAGGCGTCGTAGCGCGCGCTGCCGGCGCCGGTGGGCAGCGTGGTATCGGAGTGCGCGCCGCAGCCGTGCGCGGCGTGCACGACGTGCCCGTCGGCGGCCATCTCGTTGCCGCACACGCCGAACGCGGCGTGCAGCGAACCGGACAGCGGCAGGTAGAAGCCGCACAGGTCGCACGTCGACGGCGCAGCCTTGGCCATCTCGGAGTCGGGGCCGAAGTCGCCGTCGTGCCAGCGGGCGGCGCAGTCGAGGCGACCCTCGCGGCTCATGACCTGCTTGCGTCCCAGACCGACCTCGAAGGCGACGTCGTCGATCTCGGGGTCGCCGGTGGCGACGTAGCCGGGCACCAGACGCGGATCGTTCTCCCGCGGCGCCAGCAGGTCGCCGGGCGAGAGGTCGCCGGGGCGCACCCGCTGGTCCCACGGCAGCCAGTCGGGGGCGACGAGCGCGTCCGGGCCGGGCAGCAGCGCGAGTTCGCTGACGGTGACATGCTCGGAGCCCGGCACGGCGGCCACCACGACCGCCCACTGCCAGCCGCGATAACCGGGAAGCTCGGTGTCGAAGCGGTGAGTGGCGGCGCAGTCGTCCTCGGCGGTCACGCCGAGATATCTGCCCACTCCTCCCTCTCCGAGGTCGACCAGTGCCGTTCGAGCAAGCTCGACGGCATCGGCGAGGACGGGGCGCACGACGGCGCTCTCGGGAGACGACGTAACACTCACGGTGTCCATCTTGCCGCACTCGGTCCCGTCTGCGCTCGTGCGGGCTGCCATGCTGGGCGGGTGAATCTGCGCAGCACCCCCGTCCGGGCCGCGATCGCGGTGTCCGCGGCGGCCGCCGCTCTGCTCACCGGATGCTCGGGCAGCACCCCGCCGGCGGGCGCGACGATCGCCGAACGGATGCACCCGGAGATCGTCCGCGAGCTCCCGCACGACCCGTCCGCGTTCACGCAGGGCCTGGAGATCTCCGACGGCACGCTGTTCGAGAGCACCGGCCGGGTGGGGCAGTCGTGGGTGCGGGCGACCGCGCTCGACTCGGGCACCGAGCTGGCCCGCGCCGACCTCGCGCGGCCGATGTTCGGCGAGGGCATCACCGTCGTCGACGACACCGTGTGGCAGATCACATGGAAGGACGGGGTAGCGATCGAGCGCGACCGGGACACCCTCGCGCAGCGCCGCACCGTCGACTACGACGGCGAGGGCTGGGGGTTGTGCACGCAGCCCGACCGCCTGGTGATGAGCAACGGCTCCGACACACTCACGTTCCGGGACCGCGAGACGTTCGCGGAGACCGGGACGGTCGACGTCACGCTCGACGGCCGCCCGATCGACAAGCTCAACGAACTCGAGTGTGCGAGCGACGGTTCGGTGTACGCGAACGTGTGGACCACCGACACCATCGTGCGGATCGACCCGGCCACCGGCATCGTGACGGGCCGGATCGACGCCGCGGCGCTGAAGGACGCGCTGCCGTCCGGCGAGCGGGGCGGCATCGACGTCCTCAACGGCATCGCCCAGATCCCGGGCACCGACCGGTTCCTGGTGACGGGGAAGCTGTGGCCCCGCATGTTCGAGGTCCGGTTCGTCGCCTGAGCGCGACTCGTCGGGTCCCGACACGTCCGAGCGAGCAGGAACGGACCGCCCGTGTCGTGCATTGTCCGGGGACTAGGACAGAATTGAGGAGTGACCGGACCTCGCGACCCCCACAACGCCTCTCGGCGTGGGCCCCACCCGCAGGATCCTGCGCCGCGACGCCATCCCGGTTTCCAGAACTATCCGCCGTCACAGCGGGTCAACGGGCGTAAGGCGCCGTTGCCGCCGCTGCACCCGGTGGACCGGGCGGCGCGCACCGAACGGATCGAGCAGCCCACCGAACGGATCGCGCCGCAGCCGGCGAGGGCGGACGAGACCCCCCGGGCGGACGACACCCTCCGGATGGACGCCCGGACGGAGGGTCCGGCCCCCGAGGCTCCGGAGTCGGACGCCCCCAAGCCGCGCCCGATGCCCCGCAAGCTGACGGTGACCCGCGTCGCCGCGATGCGCGGACGCGAACTCACCAACAAGGGCATCGCCACGTTCCGGCGGGCCGCGACGGCCGACGGCGCCGACAAGTCGGGGCTGACCGCGCTCACCTACGCGGTGATGGCGAACTTCGCGACCGATGCGACGGTCGCGGTGGCGCTCGCGAACACCCTCTTCTTCTCCGCCGCGACCGGCGAGGACAAGACCAAGGTCGCGCTGTACCTGCTGATCACGATCGCGCCGTTCGCCGTGATCGCGCCGCTCATCGGCCCTGCGCTCGACCGTCTGCAGCGGGGTCGCCGGATCGCGCTGGCGTCGTCGTTCGCGTTGCGGACCCTGCTGGCGATCGTGCTGGTCTTCAACTTCGACAGCTGGGCGCTGTACCCGTGTGCGCTGGGCATGATGGTGCTCAGCAAGTCGTTCGCGGTGCTCAAGAGCGCCGTGACACCACGCGTTCTGCCACCGGAGATAGACCTGGTGCGGGTCAATTCACGGCTGACGGTGTTCGGTCTGATCGGCGGCACCATCGGCGCGGGCGCGCTGGCGGGCGCCCTCGCGTTCCTCACCGGGTCGACGGGCGCACTGTGGCTGACCGTTTTGATCACCGCGTTCGGCGCCTATCTGAGCATGCGGATCCCGGCGTGGGTGGAGGTCACCGAGGGCGAGGTCCCGGCCAAGCTCGCGTTCCACGGCGACGACTCCCCCACCGAACGGATCGACACCACCGCGGTCGCGGGCGTCGCGCCCGACAAGCGCCGCCAACCGCTCGGCCGCACGGTCGTCACCGGGCTGTGGGGCAACGGCACCATCCGGGTGCTCACCGGCTTCCTCACCCTCTACATCGCGTTCGTCGCGAAGGCCAACACCGAACACGCGGCGATCATGCAGGCCGCGATGCTCGGCCTGGTCGGCGCCGCCGCCGGCATCGGCAACTTCGCCGGGAACGCCACCGGCGCCCGCCTCGAACTCGGCCGTCCGGCGGTCATGGTGTTGCGATGCACCATCGCCGTCACCGTCGTCGCGATCCTCGCCGCGATCACCGGCAACCTGCTCACCGCGGCCCTGGCCGCGCTGGTGGCGTCCGCGGCCAGCGCGCTCGCGAAGGTGTCGCTCGACGCGTCGCTGCAGCAGGACCTCCCCGAGGAGTCCATCGCCTCCGGCTTCGGCCGGTCCGAGACCGTCCTGCAGCTCAGCTGGGTCATCGGCGGCGCGATGGGCGTCATGCTCCCCACCGAACTGTGGATCGGTTTCACCGTCGTCTCGGTGGTGCTTACGATCGGGCTGGTACAGACGGTGCTCACGTATCGCGGCGGCTCGCTGCTGCCCGGTCTCGGCGGCAAGCGTCCCGAGCACGTCAACCAGGAGACCACCGTCGGCCACAGCCCTCGTGCCGACTGATCCACCGAACGAGAAATGGACTCAATGATGCAGGACCGGACGAAGAAGATTCTTGCGCTGATCGCCGCGGTGGTGATCGTGGCGGCTGCCGGTCTGGCCGGAGTTGTGGCATATCTCGTCGGGCAGTCGGAGGAGAAGCTGCCGACCATCACGGCGTACTCCAAGCAGGAGACGGCCACCGTCGTCCCCGGTTTCTGCGACCCGTCGCTGCAGTGCGAGGGACTCGAGATCGTCGAGCTGCACGTGCCGGAGGGCTACCCGCTGCAGCTGTCGCTGCCCAAGGAGATCGCCGACTCGGATTGGCGTCTGAACGTGCAGATCGGCAACCCGAAGACCGGGGAGATCTACGAGGGCTACCGCGACTACAAGCCGGGCGACGCCTGGGCCGTGACCGTTCCCGGCGCCCCCGGCGAGCAGCTGATCAGCGCAATCATCCAGCTTCCCGCGCAGGGCGGACTGGCGCCGGTGTGGGCGCTGCAGACGATGCCGCTGCCCGGCGGCGGTGTGGTCGCTCCCGCCTCCTGATTCGACGCCGCAACCGAAACGGGCGCCCTCCGGTGATCTTCACCGGAGGGCGCCCGTCTCTCGTCGTGGCCGAATCAGCTGTCGAGCTCGCGCGCGACGGCGCGCACCACCTCGGAGATCCGCTGCGCGGTCTTGCGGTCCGGGTACTTGCCCTTGCGCAGATCCGGCTGGATCTTGGCCTCGAGCAGCGTGATCATGTCCTCGACCATGCCGTGCAGCTCGTCGGGCGAATGCTTGCGGGCCACGGCCTCCTTGCGCGCGCCACCGTTCTGGCGCAGCGTCGGGGCCGGCTCGAGCAGCTGCACCTTGAGCGCCTGCGGGCCGCGGCGACCGGCGGCCATGTCGAACTCGACGCGCTGGCCGGCCTTGAGGCCCTCGACGTCTCCGGGCAGCGCGGATGCGCGGACGTAGACGTCCTCCCCCTCCTCCTGGGACAGGAAGCCGAAGCCCTTCTCGACGTCGTACCACTTCACCTTGCCGGTAGGCACCGTGTTCACCTGCTCATCTGCCTGCCGCACTCCTCGTTGAGCGCGCGCGTGTTTCTATGCAAAACAACGCGCCCCACTCGGAATGCGGGACGCGTGAATGCCCGAGTGTACCCGTCGGCCCAGGTGACCGGCATCCACGTTTCCCGCTGGATGACGCGTGGGCGATGTGGGTTTCGGAAGTCGCCTGCACCTTCCCCTGCCCGGCAGGTGGGTGTTCGAAGCTCCGGTCCCTGCCACCGACTGGAGGCGGGCTAAGCTGCTGGACGATGCCTGTCACCGTGCCGCGCGATCTTCCCGCCAGGGCCATCCTGGAGGCGGAGCGAGTCTTCGTCATGTCCGACGACCGTGCCGGACATCAGGATATTCGCCCCATGCGGATCGCCATCCTGAATCTGATGCCGTTGAAGGTCAGCACCGAGACGCAGCTGCTGCGATTGCTCAGCAACAATCCACTGCAGATCGAGATCACCCTGCTGCACATGGCCAGCCATGTCTCGCGTACCACCTCTGCAGAGCATCTCGAATCGTTCTACTCGACGTTCGACGACGTGGCCCACATGCACTTCGACGGCCTCATCATCACCGGGGCACCGATCGAGAAACTCGACTTCGAGGACGTCGACTACTGGCCGGAGATGACGAAGATCCTCGACTGGGCCCGCAGCGCAGTGCAGTCGACTCTGCACATCTGCTGGGGTGCGCAGGCGGCCCTCTACCACCACTACGGTGTCCGCAAACACGAAGTGCCACAGAAAATTTCCGGCGTGTTCTCCCATCGGGTCACCGGCGCGGGGTCGCCGATCGTCACCGGATTCGACGACGAGTTCCTGGCGCCGCACTCCCGGCACACCGACGTCCACGCCGCCGACATCGAGGCCACCGGTGAGGTCGACGTGCTGGCGGTGAGCGACGAGGCCGGGGTCTACCTGGCGGCCACCGCGGACGGCCGCCAGGTCTTCGTGACCGGACACCCGGAATACGATGCCGACACCCTGGCAGGTGAATACCGCCGCGACAGCGAGCAGGGACTGTCGATCCCCGCTCCCGCGCACTACTTCCCCGGCGACGATCCCACCGCCGTCCCGCTCAACCGATGGCGCGGCCACGGGCACCTGCTGTACTCCAACTGGTTGAACTACTGCGTCTACCAGGAGACACCGTTCACTCCAGGCGAGGCCTGACCGGCTGAGCCGGTCCCCTGGACAAGGACGCGGTCGCAGCCGTGGTTCCGGTGACCAGGCGGTCGGTCCGCGTGCGCTGTGCCCGATACTGTCCGCACGGACTTTCGACGACAGTGAGGACCACGCCGTGACGACGCTCGACGACCTGCTCACCAAGATCGGCTCCAAGAGCATCGAGGTCCTCGACCTCACCGCGCCACTGAGCTCGGAGACGCCCGTCCTGCATCTGCCGGAGCCGTTCGCGAACACCATCCCGGCACGGCTGGAGACGGTCAGCAACTTCGACGACGACGGCCCGGCGTGGGCGTGGAACAACCTGCACACCGGCGAGCACACCGGCACCCACCTGGACGCGCCGACGCACTGGATCACCGGACGCGACGGCGCCAGCGTGGACCAGATTCCGCCGCAGCGGCTCATCGGCCCGGTCGCAGTCGTCGACGGCGCCGCCGAGGTGGAGCAGAACCCGGACTTCGTGCTCGAGGTGGAGCACCTCGAGGCGTGGCAGGCGGAGAACGGCCCGCTGCCCGACGGCGCGTGGCTGATCCTGCGCACCGGGTGGGCCGAGCGCGCCAGCGACCCGGCGCGATTCGCGAATGCCGACGCCGACGGCCCGCACACGCCCGGCATCTCGGTGGCCGCCGCGAAGTGGCTGGCCGAGCAGAGCCCCATCACCGGTCTGGGGGTGGAGACGGTGGGCATCGACGCGGGCATCGCGGCCGGCTTCGAGCCGATGTTCCCGGCGCACTACTACCTGCTCGGCAACGACAAGTACGGGCTGACGCAGCTGCGCAATGTCGACAAGCTGCCGACGCTCGGCGCGCTGCTGGTGGCGTCGCCGCTGCCGATCGTCGGCGGCACCGGCAGCCCGGCTCGCGTGTTCGCGCTGGTCGAACAGGCATGAGTTCCACCGTCGCGCAGTTGGTCGGCGCCACCCTCGCCGAGCTCGGTGTGGGGCACGCGTTCGGGGTGGTGGGCAGCGGCAACTTCGCGGTCACCAACGCGCTGATCGCGGCGGGCGTGCCGTTCGTCGCGGCCCGGCACGAGGGCGGGGCGGCGACCATGGCCGACGCCTACTCGCGGCTGTCGGCGTTGCCGGCGGTGGCCGACACCGTCCGCGCCTACCGCACCGCGGTCCGCGAGCGGCGCACGGTGGTTCTGAGTCTGCCGTTGGACGTCCAGGAGCAGGCCGCGCCGGACTGGTGGGTGGTGCCACTGTTACCGCCGATCCAGCGGGTGCGCCCGGACGCGGGTGCGCTCACCTCGCTGGTGGAACTGCTCGAGCGGGCCGAGCGGCCGGTGTTCGTGGCCGGGCGCGGCGCCCGGGACGCGGGGCCGCAGATCGCGACGCTGGCCGAGCGCACCGGCGCGTTGGTGGCGACGTCGGCGGTGGCCAACGGTTTGTTCGAGGGAAACCCGTTCTCGCTGGGCATCTCCGGCGGATTCTCGTGCCCGCTGACGGCGGAGCTGATCGCCGGCGCCGACCTCATCGTCGGCTGGGGCTGCGCGCTGAACATGTGGACGATGCGGCACGGCTCGCTGATCGGCGCCGACGCGACGGTCGTGCAGGTGGACGTCGAGGACGAGGCGCTGGGCGCGAACCGGCCGATCGATCTGGGGGTACTGGGCGACTGCCGCGAGACCGCGGCCGCGGCGCTGGGCGCCGTCGGCCCGGCCCGGGTCGGCTACCGCAGCGACACGGTGCGGGAGCGTATTGCGGCGCAGGGCCGTTGGACCGACGTGGAGTTCGACGACCTGTCGACCGCGACGACGATCGACCCGCGGCTGCTCTCGCGCGAGCTGGACGCCATCCTGCCGCGGGAGCGCACGGTGTCGGTGGACTCCGGCAACTTCATGGGCTACCCCAGCGCGTACCTGGCCGTGCCCGACGAGTTCGGTTTCAACTTCACGCAGGCGTTCCAGTCGATCGGGCTAGGCCTGGCGACGGCGATCGGAACGGCGCTGGCGCAACCGGATCGGCTGCCGGTCGCGGCGCTGGGCGACGGCGGCTTCCTCATGGGAATCTCGGAGCTGGAGACCGTGGTGCGGCTGGGACTGCCGATGGTGCTGGTGGTCTACAACGACAGTGCCTACGGCGCCGAGGTGCACCACTTCGACGCGCCCGGCACCGACCATTCGGCAGTCACGTTCCCGGACACCGACATTGCGACGATCGCCCGGGGGTATGGAGCGGAGGCCGTCACGGTACGGTCGGTCGCCGATCTCGACGCCGTGCGCGAGTGGGTCGCGGGTCCGCGGAATCGGCCGCTGCTCATCGATGCAAAGGTCAGCTCCGACGGCGGTGCGTGGTGGCTGGCCGAGGCGTTCAAGGGGCACTGACTTCCTTCTTGTTCTCGGCTGAAAGAATGCGCAACGGCGAGACAAGCAGCATTGGCTGACCTGCTCGACTTCCACCCCAGCCGAAACAGATTCGGGCGGATTCCAGTGACCGTGAGGTGCACCGGAATCCGCCCGAAAACGTTTGGTCAGCTGATCGCGCAGTTGGCGGAGTCGACGTAGTGGACCTTGCCGTCGCTGTCGGTGACCGCAAGTTTCCCGTCGCCGCGGTCCGCGATGTTCGCGGCACCGGCAACGCTCGCGCTACATTGCTCCGCCCCGTCGTCGAAGACTACGACTTTGTCGTCGACGAGCTTCGCCGACAGCCCGTCGCCCAAATCGATCTGGCCGGCCGCCTTATGGGAGGCCGTGGTCGTGGTCGTCGGAATGGACCCCGTCGTCGTCTGCGCCGTTGTCGGCGCCGTTGTCGGCGCCGTTGTGGACTCGGTCGTGGTCGGAATTGTCTCCGGCGTAGTCGTAGCCGGCGGGGTGAGCGTGGTCGACGTCGGCGAAGTGCTGGAGGGAACCTCGGTCGCGGTCGTCGGAGCCTCCGTGGTCGAGGTCGGGGCCTCGGACGTCGTGGTCTCGTTGGCCTTGGCCTCGTCGGTCACGTCCATTTGTGGTGCCATCCGCTGGGCCTGGAATTCACCGCCCCCACTTGCCTGGGAATTACCGACAGGAGCTGGCGTGGACGGGTCCCAAGTGCTGGTGTTCTCCCACGCTTGGTTTGCTAGTTCCGGACCAGTTCCCCCTTGGCACTCTGTTCTGTTCGACGTTAGGTCCTTGTGCGTGATTTCCACAGATGTTTTGTATCCCGATGAGACCGCGGCTCCATTTACGGTGTGAACCCGGGCATACATCACGTTTCGGCTGCCGTGCGTGATACCGGAGATCGAAGTCTGATTCGCGGGGAGATCATCTACTCGGACAACGAAATTGGGGTCAGACTTCCTGACGAATACAACCTTGTATCCGGTGGCACCGGAGACTGCCGGCCACGAAATAGAGACACGGCGCCCCGTAACAGAGTCGTACCAAGGCGCCTCGTACCAACATTCGACCGGACCAGCCGTCACCGGCGTCGGATAGAAGTTGCCCGTCGCCACCTGGGACCCTGTCGTAGTGACGGCATCACTCGGGTTGGCCATCGTGCCCGTGGCTTGAGCCAGGCCGAAGGTCGCCGCAGCGACGCCGGCGACGGCGATCATCGACCGCATCGATAGCTTGCGGGTGCGAGAACGTCGCAGATCAATCATTGTGAGCCTCCTGAAGGTCCCCGCGTGTGTCGTGAGGGTCGACGGGGGCGTCGTTCGTAGTGCCGGCACCGGAGGGGGCCAAGCGTCGGTCTTGGGACTTTCCGAATGCGATGACGACCACTGCGCCTACTAAGCCGCCGCCGAGGAAGATGGCGAGCGGGCTGGACAGCCAGGCCACGACGTAGCCGAGGCCGCCGACGTGAAAGAACACACGGTCGGCTTCGGTGATCATGTAAGGCAGACGGTCGGGCGCGTTGTTGTCGTCGCCCTTGAGGGTGGCGACAACCGATTCCCCGCCAGTCGGCTCGAGGGCGTACACCCGGTGCGTGATCCGCACGCCCTGGTCGTTGTCCACGCTGATCACATCGCCGACGGCCACTTCGGTCGCGGGGACAGTCTTGGCCAGCGCAAGCGCGCCGGTGGAGATCTGCGGCGACATCGAACCCGAGCGGAATACCAGGGGCTTGATGCCGAACAGCACCGAGGCAAGCGTGGCGATGATGCAGATCAGACCAGCGGTCGCGGCAACATTGAGCCCGATCTCCTTGCCTCTGCTGCGTACCGGCGTTGCCGACTCATCAGTGACTGTCATCGGACTCGTCACTGACCTACGGCGGTGAAGCTGAAGCTAAGGTCAGCGATCTTGAATCGCTCATTCATGCCGGCGCTCGAATCAACCGTGACCTGGATGCACACGATGTCTTCCGCTCCGGCGGCCAGCGCGCGACCCGAAACCAGCGTCGGATTTGCTGAAACGGTCTGCACAGAGCCGATCATCGGACCGGAGCAGGTGCTCCCGTTGTTGGCTACCGTCTGATGCAGGCTCACCTTGAGCTTGCCGAGCAGCGCCGCCGATCCAGTCCCAGACGCAGACACGGCCCACTTGTAGCCGACCGTGCCGGTGTTCTGAACCTTGATGTCACCCGCCACACTGTTGCCCAGCATCATGCTGCTCTTCTTGAGCTTGGCGAACGTCGCCATAGGCCGCTGGCCGTCGACCTTCATCTGAATCGAGGTCGTGCTGAACACACCTGTAGTCGTCGTCGCGCTGTCCGACCATGCCGCCAGCGTCCCAACTGCTCCGAGACCGAAAACCATGCCGAGGGACAGCACAGCGCGCGTGCGAGTCCACGCGGGCTTCCCCATCCGCAGACTCATCCGCACTCCCCTCCGGTTGTCCTGTTGTCGAGACATCGTGTTGCCCTATTTCGTTTCTGTGGCTGGTATCTGACGGGAGTCTTCGGGAGCGTCGGCCCCCGGGCTGTCGTCACCGCCGCTGGTGTCATCGCCGTCCGTCGCGCGGCCCTTCCGCTCCCGGAATGCGCTGGCGAACATCCAAATCGCGTAGCCGGCCAGTGCCACCCCGCCCACCGTGATCAGCACCGAGCGGGACTCCCCGCTCAGGAGCGAGTTCACTCGGCCGAGTTGCGGGACCGAATACCAGACTCGGCCACGAACCTGCTCGGGCACGAGCGCCCAATCGTCGGCGACATTGTTGGCATCGCCCTTGGTATAGATCCGCATCTGGTTTTGTGAGTCGTAGAAGATTCCGTCGATGCGGTGGGTGACCACTTCCGGGTTGCCGGAGTACGGCTGGAAGGTAATGACATCGCCGGCTCTCAAATCCGTTGCCGACGTCGGCTTGACTACGATCAGCGTGCCCGGCGGCAGGTCAGGCTCCATCGAGCCGGTGAGCACCGTGTACGGGGTTGCCCCCGTCAGTCGCGGCACGACCACTATCGCCAGCAGCACGCCCACCACCGCCAGCAGCAGCATCCATGAGACGACGTTGCGTACCCACCACCACACCGAGGTCGGGTCCGAATCTCCGGACACGGTCTTTTCGGGGCGATGGCGGGCACCGTCCGAGGTGGCAGCTGCGTCAGGGGACATCATCGGTCTACGACTGCTCCGAACGTGAACTTGGCGGTGGCGCTCTGGCCGGGGGAGGCTGTCGTGCCCAGAGTGGCTCGCAGACAAAGCACTTCGGACGCACCCGACGCCACCTGCCGCTGCGGTGTTGTGGCAGCGCCCATCGCCCCGGTCTCGTAGAGCGTGGTACCGGTGAGTGCTCCCGCACCGCAGTCAGCTGTCGATACGACCTTGACGATCTTCAGATCGATCGGAGGCGCGGTCTTCCCTGGTGACGGCGTGACGACCACCGACAGCAACCGGTAGCCCATAGGCACGTTGCCGGTGTTAAACACCTGGAGCGGCTTCGTAGCGAAGTCGCCAGGCTGCTTCTCCTCGAGCTTCAAGTCGGAAAGATCGAACGCCTTGTCGTTGATCTGACCGGCCGAGATGTCGAGCCTGCCGGTGTGGATCGTGGTGGGCGCAGTTGTCTTGGAATCACTCCAGGCGGCGGCGGTCACTTGCACCGAGGCGAACCCCAGAGCAAGGACCGACGCCGCCGCGAGCGCCCACTTGTAGTGAGACTTCACAGGGTTCCTTTACGGAGTAGCAGCCGCCGGAGCCGTCTGCTTCAGGGTGACCGCAACGTCGCTGATATCGACGGTCTGGTCCATCGAGCCGGTCGCGGTCCCAGCGAACGTCAGCGTTCCGGTGACGGTGACCTCATTGCCGTTGTTGGACTCGTTGAGGTCGGTCAGGCTCGAGGAGGAGCCAGAAGTGCTGAAGGAAAGACCAGCGGGCAGGGCGCCGCCGTCCAGGGTTCCGACCGTGAGATCCGCCTTCAGGTTCGTACCCTTGATACCGAGGACGTACGTACCCGTGTAGGTCACGGAATCACCGGGGACCAGGGTCTCCGATGCGGGGTTGAAGGTGCCGCTCTTACCGGGTGTGCTCCACGACCATCCAGCGGTCGTTCCGGACTTCTGGGTGACGGTCAGGTGACCGGACTTGATGTCGCCACCCGTCACAGACTGCGACGAGGTCCACGCCGCCATCGTTCCCGCACCACCGGCAAGGAGCACGGCGGCAGCACCGGCGGCGATTGCGCCCTTGGTCTTCTTGTTCATGTCGTACGTTCTTTCTGTCGAGACACCGCCCCGCCGCGTGTCAGGTTGTCGCACCGCCACAAAGTGGCTGTTCGTAGCCGGCTGTTGTTTTTGCACAGCCGAATTGGCACGCAGAGGCACACCCCCTGCCGTAACCGAGTGTCGAACTTCGGCACCCACCCCCACACTCATCCGACCAAGCCAGGTCAGAGAGAACACTGCGAGCAGAACTGGTGGACCCCGCATTTCCACGGCACCCCGACACCAACCGACGAGTCGGACGTCCGTTCAGGAAGGAAGATATGGCACCGACTGCACCCCTGTCCAAGGATTGGCCAAATCACCGTTAATTCTTCAACCGGACGGTCGTCGCTTCGCCACATGACCTCCATCCACCCGCCGCCCACCCAGTTGCCGAACCGAGCAACGCCCGCCCCGTAGTTCGAGGCCGATCACGCCGGCGAAGCTGAACAGCCACGCGCCGAAGTAGATTCGCCACTCCGGGCCCAACCACCCTCTACCAGCCTGAGGGTTCATCCGAATATGGACGATTGACCAGTTCTCGTTACAGATGGGCCGCTCGGATGCTAGAAATAGCTCCGCGAGAACCGGAGGGTTCAGACAGCGGTCGGCTTGGCGCACCAACCGAAGCGACCACAGCATGCGCCACGGACGACACACCGTGTCGTACATCATCGACAGCAATTGGCCACGATCGCCCTGTGGCGTGAGCCGCAATGTTGATCGATGCCAAGGGGGAGCGACAGGCGACGCGAGCGCCAGTGAGCAGGCCAAGCTCTCAGCGAGAACCACCCGATCCAATCGAATCAACACCGAGCGCCTGAACCGAGACAACTGAGAGAACCGATGCAGACATACAAGAAGGCCCTCGTTGCCGGTGTTGCGATCAGCGCCGCACTGTTGACCGCCGCGTGCGATCCGACCGGCAGCCTCGGCAGTGGAAGTGCCGGCGGCGCAACCACCACCACGCCGGCGGCACCGACAACGACGGCACCGCCCACCACCATCGGCGGCGGCGGCAACGGATCGGGCTCGCTGTCGATCACTCAGGTCACCGCACCCACATGGAACGACCAGAACGGCCCGATCAATATCTCGACGTTCCGCATCGTCCCCGGTGACGTCCTCACCTACAGGGGTAGCTACCGGATCAACCTCGCCGGGACCGATCTGAAGGCTCGCCTCACCGCGGACAACATCACCTTCACCGGCAACGGACAGCTCACGGGCAAGCTGCAGCCTCAGGTGACCGCAACCATCGGCGGCACCGTCGTCCCGGGTGGACCCACGGGCATAGTCGTCACTCCCACCCAGAACAATGCGATCGTCGACGTGGCAGCCAAGTTCACGTTCGATCCGCAGACGTCCGGCCTTGTCGGACAGTCGGACTCGGCGAACTTCGCGGACTTCCGCGTACGCCTCGAGCAGGTCATCTCCTAGTTCCCGAACAGACTCGAGGCCACCGGCGGACCCCCTCCCAGCCGGTGGCCTCAATTCTCATTGCCGCGCCCTCCCGATCCGACACCGGAGTCGGGTGAACGACGCCGCGCGGGAATGGGCCGCGTGCGCGCCCCTGCCGCACGCCACGCAGCGCCGGTTCACCACCCCCCGATGAACCGGCGCTGCGTCATATCAGCCCTACCGAGATGCCGAACAGGCCTCGCCGTTCATGCGCCCCAAACGAAACGACGAACGGGCGGCTGTCCGACTATCGGCCGAGGGCCGTGCCGAACAACCGCCCGTTCAGGGTCGGTAGAGCGAAATCAGGACGCGAGACTCCCCGAGCTACCCGCGCCGGCGAGGAGGCAGGACAGCGAGCCGAGGGATCCGCTCGGGACGCAGCCCGGGTCGGGGAGCTCGCCCGGGGTGAAGCCGACCGCCCAGGCCGGGTTGACGTGACCGTTCTGGGTGCCGTTGTTGGCATCGGCCGGCATACCGCTCACCAGATCGATGGCCACGACCGCACCGGGTTCGAGGTGAACCGAACGGACCTCCGTGCCCGGCGCCACGGCGCCACCGTCGGTCAGCGTCACCGGCGTTCCGGTCTGGCCGTCGACGTCCACGCGCACGCTGGCGATCATGTCGGGCGACACCTCGTACTGGCCCACCGCGAAGCCGACCCAGCCCGGTGCACCGGAGGCGTTGCGCACCTTGAAGCTGGTCTTCAGCTCCTGGTCGGGCACCAGCAGGCCGTTGTTCCACGCGATCTTCTCGGTGCCACCCCACGTGCCGCCGCCGTCGGACGAGTACTCGACCGTCGCGGGCTCGTCGGCGCGCGCGACGGACGGCACGACAATCACGGCGAGGGCCGAAAGGAACAGGGCGAGGAGCACGGCGCCCAGGATCTTGCCCGGCACCGACAGGCCTCCGGACACACGGGTGATAGCGGTCATTTCGCGGAGCCTAGGGCAGCGAACCTGGCCAAGCGTCCAATTCGGCGATATTGGATGGATCACCCGAGTGGAACTGCCGTGCACCGCGGCGCCGCCGGTGGCCTACCGTTGTGATGTGACGAAAGAATCGAACCGCAACGAGACCGGCGCCCCCACCGAGTCCGGCAAGGGACTGTTCTACGCGGCAGTCGTCAGCTTCCTGATCGGCATCGCGGCCATCGTCGCCATCTTCTTCGTCCACTCTCTCTCCGAGGGCGATCCCGGTCTGGTTCTCTACTTCCTGACACTGGCGTGCCCGCTCGGCTTCGTGCTCGCCATCGCCTCCGCCCTCCGCTCCGGCCGCCGGAGCCGCTGAAAGGAACGATCATGAGGATCCTGCTGAACATCATCTGGCTGATCTTCGGCGGGCTGTGGCTCGCGCTGGGCTACTTCCTGGCGGGCGTCGTCATGTGCATCCTCATCATCACGATCCCGTTCGGCATCGCATCGTTCCGGATCGGCGTCTACGCGCTGTGGCCGTTCGGCAAGACGGTCGTCGACAAGCCCACCGCCGGCGTGGGCTCGCTCATCGGCAACGTCATCTGGCTCATCCTCGCGGGCGTCTGGCTCGCGATCGGCCACATCGCGACCGCGATCGCGATGGCCATCACGATCATCGGCATCCCGCTGGCGATCGCGAATCTCAAGATGATTCCCATCTCGCTGATGCCGCTCGGCAAGGAGATCGTCGACGTCGGCTCCCGCGATCAGGCGCAGTGGGCGCCCGCCTGATCGGTCCACTCCCCTTCCGCTCCGTTCCGGATTCTGAGACGGAGCGCTCGGTATACCTGTGATCTCGCTCACATTACGCATCGATAACGGAGCGGTGTCGGGCCGTGACCATCCGCCTCTCGGCGCGACTACCTGGGGCTGAGCCGCCTTAGTCGAATACCGCACGCGAACAACACAAGACGCGCCGCGTTATCAACCGGTGACGTTCGGCGGCGGATTCTCGTACCGTCGTTTTCGGCCGCAACCTCGGCCACACCGGGCCCGCCGCGCCAAACCCCGTCCAGTGGGCCCGGAAGCACCCACGAACCATCCATGGACGGGGACGGGGGACCCAAGGTCCTCCGGGGAAGCAAGTCCCGAACGAGGGACGACCCCGCAGGCATCGGGAGAGCAATCTCCCTGGGGGTGAAGCCAGACCCGCTCCATCCAAGAGCGGCGAGGCCGGGCGACCTCTCAGTCCGAACCCGACAGCTGACCTCGCAGGCGCGTGCGGAGAGGAAACGACCGACATGAGCGGACGCCATCGCAAGCCGACCACCACCGGCCGCACCGTCGCCAAGGTCGCCGTCACCGGCGCCATCATGGGCGTGGGCGGCGTCGCCTTCGCCGGCACCGCCAACGCGGCGCCCGATTCCGACTGGGATCGCCTGGCGCAGTGCGAGGCCAGCGGCAACTGGGGCATCAACACCGGCAACGGCTACCAGGGCGGGCTGCAGTTCTCGCCCAGCACGTGGACCGGCCACGGCGGCGGCCAGTTCGCCGCCACCGCGGACAAGGCCACCCGTGAGCAGCAGATCGTCGTCGCCGAGCGTGTGCTCGCGTCGCAGGGCTGGGGCGCCTGGCCGTCCTGCTCCTCCAAGCTCGGGCTGAGCAGCGCGCCGTCGCAGCGCACCGTCCCGGCCACCCCCGCGCCGGCCCCGGTCACCCCGGCTCCCGTCGCCACCACCCCCGCGGCCCCGGCCGCGCCCTCGGCCGTGCAGGCCGCCTTCGCCGGCATCGATGCGCTCATCGACGCCGCAGCGAACAACGGCATCGTCATCCACCAGGACGTGCTCAACGCCTACGACGCCGCCAAGTCGTTCGACTTCAACCAGGTGGCCATGCAGAACATCGCCGGCGTCGCGAACCAGTCGCAGAGCTGATCGCTTCACCCGGAACAGCAAACGGGCCCCTCGCCGATGGCGAGGGGCCCGTTTCTTTGTGTGTGCGTCAGCGGTTGATCACGGTGTGCGGGTGCACGTAAGGCAGAGAATCCACCGGAAGGGGGAACTCCGTCTCCTCGCCGAACGGCGAGAGATTGCCTGCACGGCTGGAAGACAACTCGGTCACCGCGTGATCTCCATCCGCAGTTTCCGGCCACCCTGGATCGACATAGCGCTTCTTCGAATTGTTAGCCACGCGCCCATTTTGACAGGAGTGCGAAGCGCGGTACAGCCCAGGTCACTAATCTCATACTTGATGACCCCCACGCCAGGCACCGAGGGCGCCGCCCAGACCGCGTCGACCGCACCGACACCGACCCTGACCAGCTGGTTGGCCGACCGTAAGGACGCCGCGCTCACCGAGCTGCTGCGGCTGCGTCCCGACCTCGCCGTGCCCCCGCCCGCCACTTCCGCCGTCCTCGCCGCCCGCGCCGAGCAGCGCGCGTCGGTGGTGCGGGCCGCCGACCTGCTCGATTCCCTCGAGTTCACGGTCCTCGAGATCCTGGCGCTGGAACAGGCCGACCAGATGCCGGTGTCCCGCCGACATGTCGACGAGGCCCTGGCGGGCCGGGTGCCGCAGCGCACGCTGGACAGGGCGCTGACCCGGCTGCGCGCGCTGGCGCTGGTGTGGGGCGACGACGAGCACCTGCGGATCGTCCGCACCGCGGTGGAGGCCATCCCGTGGCGGGTGGGCCGGATCAACGCCGAACCCGACGACCTCACCGAGGACGAGATCCGCGCCGCGCTCGATGCGAGCGAGCCGAACGAGCGCGAGCTGCTGACCACCCTGGCCCGGTCGTCGCCGATCGGGCGCACCCGCGACGCCGCCCCCGGCACCTCCCCGGACCGGCCGGTGCAGCGGTTGCTGGCCCGGGGGCTGCTGCGCTGGATCGACGACGAGACCGTGGAACTACCGGCCCGGGTGGGTCAGGTGCTGCGCGGCGAGGCGGTGTTCGACCCGTCCTCCCCCACCCCACCGCCGCTGTCCGGCCGCAAACAGAAGCCCGCCGACGTCAATGCCGCCGCGGCCGGCGAAGCCCTCGAGCTCGTCCGGCACTGCGAGGACCTGATCGGCGCGCTCGGCGCCGCGCCCGCACCCGCGCTCAAGGCGGGCGGCGTGGGCGTACGCGAGGTGCGCCGGCTGGCCAAGGCCACCGGTGTGGACGAGGCGCGTGTCGGGCTGCTGCTGGAACTGCTCGCCGCGGCCGGCCTGATCGCGCGCGGCATCCCCGATCCGGCTCCGCTGACCGATGTCGACGACTACTGGGCGCCCACCGTCGCGGTCGACGGCTGGCTCACCTCCGGCACCGCCCGCCGCTGGGCCACCGTCGCCGGAGCGTGGCTGGCGCTGCCGCGGCGGCCGTGGATCATCGGCAGCCGGGATGCCACCGACAAGCCGATCTCGGCGCTGTCGGACGAGGTGCGCGCCCCCGGCGCCGCGTACGAGCGCCGTCTGCTGCTCGAGTTGCTCGCCGAGACCGGCGGCAAGGAGGTCTCCGCGACCGAGGCCGCGCGGCTGCTCGCGTGGCGGCGCCCCCGCTGGGCGGGACGGCTGGGCCCGCACGTCGTCGAGCGCACGCTCGGCGAGGCGCAGACACTGGGACTGGTCGCGCACGGCGCCCTCAGCTCGCCCGGCAAGGCGCTGCTGCACGGCGGCGACCCGGAGGCCGAGATGGACGCGGCCCTGCCCGCGCCCATCGACTACGTGCTGGTGCAGGCCGACCTCACCGTCGTCGCCCCCGGCCCGCTCATCCCGGAACTGCTCGACCAGATCACGCTCGTCGCCGACATCGAATCGGCCGGGGCCGCGTCGATGTACCGGATCAGCGAGACCACCATCCGCCGGGCGCTCGACGCCGGGCTCACCGCGTCGGAGTTGCAGACGCTGTTCGCGACCCGGTCCAAGACCCCGGTGCCGCAGTCGCTGACCTACCTGATCGACGACGTCGCCCGGCGGCACGGCCGTCTCCGCGCCGGGGTCGCGGCGTCGTTCATCCGCTGCGAGGACCCGGCGCTGCTCGCGGAGGTGTTGTCGTCCCCGGTGGCCGAGCACCTGGCACTGCGCGCGCTCGCGCCCACCGTCGTGATCTCGCAGGCACCGCTCAAGGAGGTGCTCACCGAACTGCGCGGGGCCGGGTTCGCCCCGGCCGGCGAGGATTCCAGCGGGGCGATCGTCGACCTGCGCCCGCGCGGGTCCCGTGTCTCCGCCGCGCGGGCACCGCGCACGCGCGTCCCGGCGGTACCCACCGACGAGCAGCTCGGGGCGCTGGTGCGGTCGCTGCGGTCCGGGGACAAGGCGGCCGCGTCGTCCGGCGCGGGTCTGCGCAGCGACGGCAGCCGCGCGTCCACCGCCGCGACGATGACGCTGCTGCAGACCGCCGCGCAGGTGCGGCGGTCGGTCACCATCGGCTACGTCGACGCGCAGGGCGTCGCGTCGCACCGCATCGTGCAGCCCGTCAGCGTCGGCGGCGGCCAACTGGACGCGCTCGATCAGGCGTCCGGCGAGGTGCGCCGGTTCACGCTGCACCGGATCACGTCCGTCGCGTTCGCCGACTAGAAATTCCGACCGGAGAACGCCGCAAGCTGCACGACTGGCTTTTTTCCGGAAATGGGCTATGGTCTCGGTCAAGTGATTGCCACTTCGAATTCAGGAGCGACAATGGCCGACCGGAAACCCGGCAAGAGTCTGAAAAAGTCCGCACAGTCCATCAAGGAAAAGCGCGCGGAAAAGCGGGAACGTGCCGCTGATGCCGGTGAGTTGATCAAAAAGCGGAAGCGCCACTGACGGACCTCGCCATGACTCGCGAGGCCCCGGCGCCCGACGCGCCGAACGTCCTTGACCACCTGCACCGCAAACTCGACCTGCTGCTGGGCGACGCCGCGCCCGGGCAGCCACGCCCGGCCGGCTTCCGGTCCGCGATCGTGTCGGCGAAATTGTTCGTCCTCGACGAACGCGCCCAGAACTCCGGTTTTCACAAATTTGCCGACGCCGAAAAAAGGAAATCCTGACGTGAAGCGGACCCTGCTCGCCCTGGACAGAATTCAAGCGCGACTGGAAAACGAGCTCGACACCGCCGAAGTTCGCTCCGAACGGGACGTCGGATACCGCGCCGGAATTTCCGAGGCGCTGGTGCAGGTGATGGAGACGAGAAAAACGCTCACGGCCGAACGCTGACCCGTTCGTGCGGGATTTCCGGCGGCAGCCGACGGGAATCCCGCACGATCACCGCAGCATGGGCACCACCACGTGGCGGGACGACGCTCTCGTCTGGACAATGGTCTGGTTACCGTTCCGCTGCTAGGAGGCGCACGTGACCGACGGCCCGCTGATCGTCCAGTCCGACAAGACCCTGTTGCTCGAGGTCGATCACGAGCGCGCCAACGATGCACGGCAGGCGATCGCGCCGTTCGCCGAGCTGGAGCGCGCCCCCGAACACGTCCACACGTATCGGATCACCCCGCTCGCGCTGTGGAACGCGCGCGCCGCCGGGCACGACGCCGAGCAGGTCGTCGACGCGCTCGTGAACTTCTCCCGGTTCGCGGTGCCGCAGCCGCTGCTGGTCGACATCGTCGACACCATGGCCCGCTACGGCCGGCTGCAGCTGGTGAAGAGCCCGGTGCACGGCCTCACGCTGGTGAGCCTCGATCGTGCGGTGCTCACCGAGGTGATGCGACACAAGAAGATCGCCCCCATGCTGGGCGCGAAGATCGACGACGACACCGTGATCGTGCACCCCAGCGAGCGTGGACACCTCAAGCAGATGCTGCTCAAGATCGGCTGGCCTGCCGAGGACCTCGCCGGGTACGTCGACGGCGAGGCCCATCCCATCGACCTCGCGTTCGAGGAGGGCCACTGGCACCTGCGCGACTACCAGGAGATGGCGGCCGACTCGTTCTGGGCCGGCGGCTCCGGCGTCGTCGTGCTCCCGTGTGGCGCCGGCAAGACGATGGTGGGCGCCGCCGCGATGGCCAAGGCCAAGGCGACGACGCTGATCCTGGTCACCAACACGGTCGCCGGACGACAGTGGAAGCGGGAGTTGATCGCGCGCACGTCGCTCACCGAGGAGGAGATCGGCGAGTACTCGGGCGAGAAGAAGGAGATCCGCCCGGTCACCATCGCCACCTACCAGGTGATCACCCGCAAGTCGAAGGGCGAGTACAAGCATCTCGAGCTGTTCGACTCCCGCGACTGGGGCCTGGTGATCTACGACGAGGTGCACCTGCTGCCCGCGCCCGTGTTCCGGATGACCGCGGACCTGCAGTCCCGGCGCCGGCTCGGACTCACCGCGACGCTGGTCCGCGAGGACGGCCGCGAGGGCGACGTGTTCTCGCTGATCGGCCCCAAGCGCTACGACGCGCCGTGGAAGGACATCGAGGCCCAGGGCTGGATCGCCCCGGCCGACTGCGTCGAGGTGCGGGTGACGCTCACCGACGCCGAACGGATGGCGTACGCGACGGCCGAACCGGAGGAGCGCTACAAGCTGTGCTCGACCGCCCGGACCAAGCACGCCGTCGTGAAGTCGATCCTGGACCGGCACCCCGGCGCGCCGACGCTGGTGATCGGCGCGTACCTGGACCAGCTCGAGGAACTCGGTGAGGAACTCGGCGCCCCCGTCATCCAGGGTTCCACGCGAAACAAGGAACGCGAGGCCCTGTTCGACCGGTTCCGGGCCGGCGAGATCCAGACCCTCGTGGTCAGTAAGGTCGCGAACTTCTCGATCGACCTGCCGGAGGCGTCGGTGGCGGTGCAGGTGTCGGGCACCTTCGGCTCCCGGCAGGAGGAGGCGCAGCGGCTGGGCCGACTCCTGCGTCCCAAGCACGACGGCGGTCAGGCACACTTCTACTCGGTGGTCGCTCGGGACACGCTCGACGCCGAGTACGCCGCCCACCGTCAACGCTTCCTCGCGGAGCAGGGCTACGCGTACCGGATCACGGACGCCGACGACCTGCTCGGCCCGGCCATCGGATAGGACCCCTCACCCGTGCGACGCTTCGAGTTCCCGGTCGACAGACTTCACGCCAAGGCCGTCAACGAGACCCTGGGCGACCTGCGCCGGCTGCAGTGGTCGGCCGCGCTGATGGCGGTTCTCCTCGGGGGCGGCGCGGCCTGGATGTTCGTGCTGGGGCACCCGTGGTCGTACATCCTCGGCGTGGTGCTCGCGATCTGTGCGTTGACGTCGCTGTTCATGGTCGTGTGGACGCCCCGGAAGGTCGGCAGCATCGAGGATCTGTACGCGAAGGGCGACCTGGTGCCGGCGGTGGTGTCCGAGGTGCATCCGCGCGGCTACACACTGTTGTCGCTGGTCGACGTCGCCAAGCCTGAAGCGACGAAGCCGCACTACGCGCTGGCCGCCCGCACCGTGCGCGCCCTTCCCGGCAAGAGCTACGCGGTGGGCGCCAAGCTACCGTCGGTCTCGGTGCTGGGCGACCGCGGATCGCGCTCGGGCGGCGAGACGTGGCAGATGGTCAGCTTCATGCCGGTCTCGTGGGGCACCCGCGACAGCAAGGTGCTCACCAAGGCGTCGGCCGCCATTGACGACGTCGAGTGGAAGCTGCTGAGCAAGAGCATCGCGAGGTCGGAGAAGGTGCGCGGGTCGGACGGGCAGTTCGTGCTGCTCGACCCGACGGAACTGCCCGACGAGCTGCGCTGACCTGCTGCGCCGCAACGAATTACAGCGATGTGATTCGCCCGGCCCCGGTCGGGCACCGGCGGTCAGATCATCAGGGCCGCGAGGCCGACGCCGCCGACCGCGACGAGCGCGATCGTGAGCGCCAGGGTCACCGACCCCATCAGCACGACCGTCGCCAGAGCCGGCACGGCCGCGACCATGATCAGCAGGGCGACCCACCACAGCGCCGTCCCGACAGAGTTGGACCTACCAAGTTCCAAGTCTTGCAACATGTTCGGCCGGACAGTGTCGGTCATCGGCCGGGGAAAGGACCCGTTGGTTCGGAGTTCCATAGAGGTGACCTCCTTCAGGGGGTCAGCTCAGTCTCTCGCACTTCGACCGTTTTCGCAGCCGTGTCGCCGGACCCGATCGACATTGACCGCCGTGTCCGTTCATTCGGACTCCGAATCCCATCGAACGCTGAACGTTTCCCACATGAACGTCAATTGAACTGGGGTACAGCAGTTTCGATCGAGAGGACGACGCGGGCATGAACAACAGGGAAGGCGCGCACCGGCTTTGCCGCCGACGCGCCTCGGGCCCGGCCGGTGAGGTGTGGGTCGGACGCCCGATCGGTTGCCGTGCACGCGCAACACTGATACAACAAAATCTATTCCGACTGCTATAGATTTTGTCGTCTCGTCGGAGGGCGTGGTTCCGCGAGTCCGTGTACCGCGCGGCCCTCGCCGCCTGCGGGACGCGTACCCACGGGAGCCGCTCGATGCCATTGGACATTTCCGACGAGACAACCACCCACGACCGGTCCGACTTCGTCGTGGTCGCCAATCGCCTTCCGGTCGACCTCGACGAGCGCCCCGACGGGTCCACCGCGTGGCGGCGCTCCCCGGGCGGACTGGTGACCGCGCTGGAGCCGGTCCTGCGCAGCCGGAACGGATGCTGGGTGGGCTGGCCCGGGGTCGCGGACCGGGAGATCGCCCCCTTCACCCACGACGGACTGCGAATCCACCCGGTGCGCCTCGGTGAGACCGACATCGAAGGGTTCTACGAGGGGTTCTCCAACAGCACGCTGTGGCCGCTCTACCACGACGTCGTCGTCAAGCCCACGTTCGACCGCGAGTGGTGGACGGCCTACCGGGACGTCAATCGCCGCTACGCGCAGGCGGCGGCCGCCGCGGCCGCGCCCGGCGCGACCGTGTGGGTGCACGACTACCAACTGCAGCTCGTCCCCCGCATGCTCCGGGAACTGCGTCCGGACGTGACGATCGGGTTCTTCCTGCACATCCCCTTCCCGCCCGTGGAACTGTTCGCCCAACTGCCGTGGCGGCGCAGCGTCATGGAGGGGATGCTGGGCGCCGACCTCGTCGGCTTCCACCTGCCCGGTGGGGCGGAGAACTTCGTGGTGCTCGCCCGCCGGCTGCTCGAACTCGAAACCCGGCCGGTGACCGGCGGTGGCGGCGAGATCCGATTCGACGGGCGGATCGTTCGCGTGGGCGCGTTCCCGATCTCCATCGACTCGGCGGACATGGCCACCCGCGCCCGCAGCGAATCGGTGCGGCGCCGGGCCCGCGAGATTCGCGAAGACCTCGGCAACCCCGAACAAATCCTGCTCGGCGTCGATCGGCTGGACTACACCAAGGGCATCGACCTGCGGCTCGACGCGCTGGGTGAGCTCTACGACGAGGGCCGACTGGACCCGAGCCGGACCGTGATGGTGCAACTCGCGACACCGAGCCGCGAGCAGGTGGAGCAGTACGCGCTCATGCGCACGTCGATCGAGACGCAGGTGGGCCGGATCAACGGCGACCACGGTCAGCTCGGGCGGCCTCCGGTGCACTACCTGTACCAGCCGGTGGCCCGCGACGAACTGATCGCGCTCTACGTGGCCGCCGACGTCATGCTCGTGACGCCGCTGCGCGACGGGATGAATCTCGTCGCCAAGGAGTACGTGGCGTGCCGTTCGGAGCATTCGGGAGCCCTCGTCCTGAGCGAGTTCACCGGGGCCGCTTCCGAGCTGGAGCAGGCATACCTCGTGAACCCGCACGATCTCGACTTCGTGAAGGACACGATCGTCGCGGCCCTCGAGCAGTCGCCCGAGCAGCGGCGCGCCCGGATGGCCGCGCTCCACGCCCAGGTCATGGCCAACGACGTCCACCATTGGGCCCGAACGTTTCTCGACACCCTGGCCGTGTCGGGGCACGCCACGGACGAACCCCCGCACGAGATCGCGATGGACTGGCGGTTGCCCTCGACGGGCCCGTTCTCCCCCACCGTGTCGCCCGTCCTCGACCCGGCCGGGGCACCGTCCGTGACGCCCTGAGTCAGCGCGCCGGCAGCAGCCCCATCACCGCCGCCAGCTGCGTCGCGATCGGGTTGAGATCCAACGCATCCGGGGCCACCTTCGGCTTGCCGTCCCACGGCTGCGGGACGCTCGGGTCGGCCAGGGCGGCACGCTCGGCGCTGCGCACGCCGGTGACGCTGCCCTGCGGCGTGAGGCACCGGACGTCGGAGGCGAACGGGAAGTCGTCGCGGGTGTCGTCGAAGTCGGGGTCGCGCCGCTTCATCTCCGCCAGGGTCTCGTGCGTGCTCTCGTAGCCGACGGTGCACGCGGGCGGGTTGTTGGTCTCGAGGATGATGCCGAAGTGGATGGTCCCGTCGCCCGGCGCGACGGCCCGCGCCGCCACCGGTAGCGCCGGCAGCAACTGCAACGCCGTGCGCAGATAAGGCTCGCGGCCGGGCGCCAGCGAGGTGATCTGCTGCGTGTTCGAGAGCACCTCGGTGAGATCGGCACCGCTCTCCCGGACCAGCGCCCCCACCTGGTCGCTGGTGGCGGTGCCCGTGCCGATCAGCTTCCGCACATCCGGGTCGCTGGACCGCAACTGGGCGGCGAGCGCGTCGAGGTCGGCGCTGAACGAGCGGATCGACGACGCCTGGTCGGCCTGGCTGTCGAGCACCGTGCGGCCGTCTCCGATCAGGTCGAGCGTCTGCGGCAGCGCGGCGGAGGCCTCCCGGGTGAAAGCGCCCAGCGAGTCGACGACCGCCTGCAGGTTGTCGCCCTGGCCGTCGAAGGCCTTGCCCAGCTCGGTCGCGACGGTGTGCAGGCCGTCGGCGGGCACGGACCGGGCGAACGCGTCGACCGAGGCCACGAGATCCTCGACCGGGGTCGGGACGGTCGTGTCGCGGCGGTCGATGACGGAGCCCTCCGCGAGGTACGGCCCGTCGTTGCCGCTGGGCTGCAGGTCGACGTATTGCTCGCCGATCGCCGACCGGTTGGCCACGACGGCGGCCGCGGACTCCGGCACCTGCGGGCCACCGTCGTCGAGGCGCAGCTCCACGCGGACGCCGTCGGCGGTGAGCTTCAGGTCCCCCACCCGGCCCACCGGGACACCGCGGTAGGTGACCTCGGCGTTGGTGAAGATGCCGCCGGAGGTCGGGAGGTCGACGAACACGGAGTACTGACCGAAGCCGAGCAGGTTGTCGAGACGGGCGTACTTGCCGCCGACGAAGACGATGCTCAGCACCGCCAGGATCAGGAATGCCGCGATCTGGCCCTTCGCCAGCTTGGACACCATGTTCATAGCCGCCGGCCCTCCATGCTCGCCCCGAAGAGGATGTCGGCGAGATCACTCGAACCGCCCCACTGTTACGCCGACAACACGCTACCGCTATCCGTTACTCGGGGTCACATTCATGTGACTGGCGTTACAAAGTGGACAAATGTCCGGCGCGGCGCGTGCCCCGTCCGCCGCCGGCCCGCTGACTATGCTGACTCGGCGACAGAGACCGATCGACGACGGCCGGCAACCATCCGGCGTGCACGGAGGATGGATGAACGCCACGCGGCAGGGTCAGACCGCCGGATCCGGTCGGGTCGCGCGGCGCCGGGACCGTCGCAAGAGCGAGATCGTCGCGACCGCGATCGGCATCCTGTCCACCAACGGTTACCAGGGGATGAACCTCGAGGACGTCGCGGAACGGACGGACATCGCCAAAGCGACTCTGTACCACTACTTCCGATCCAAGGACGAGCTCGTCGGCGCGGCCCTCGACGTCCTGACCGAGGACGTCCTGACGCGTCTCGCGGCGCGTGCGGCGGAGACCGGCGACGCATCACCCACCGCACTCCTCGGCGCGCTAGTCGACGAACAGGTGCGCATCCTGACCGAGAGTGCACCCGAGGTCGCGACGGTCTTCTCGTGGCCGCGCCCGTGGCCGCCGGCCATCCAGGACGCGATGAAGGAGATGCGCCGCCGGCACGACACCGTCTTCCGGCAGGTGGTCGAGCGCGGCGTCGCCGACCGCGAGTTCACGTGCCCCGACATCGACGTGGCGATGCAGTGCCTGCACGGCATCCTCAACCAGTCGGCGGTGTGGATACGGCCCGAGGGCGAGGACCGGGCCGCCGCGCGCGCCGCCGTCGTCGCCTGCGCGCTGCGCCTGTTCGTCTGACCCCGACCGCCGCGAGACTCCTCCACCACCGCGGATCGGCCGCGAGCCAAAGTTCGACCCATCGGTCGAACAATCGTTTCGGTGGTCGATTTTCCGTGTTAACGTCCGACCGGGACGCGCACACCGTCCCGGGAACCGAGCAGGAGGCGCCGTGGCCTACTTCAAGCGGGAGAGCGATCACGCCTTCCACCCGACGCAGCACGTGAGCGGCGCCTGGAACGCCGACGAACAGCACATCGCCCCGGCCATCGGCCTGCTCACGCACGTCGTCGAAGTCGACCGCGACCGACGGCGCGACGACGGCCTGGTCATCGCGCGGCTGTCCTACGACATCCTCGGCACCCTCCCGATGGACCGGGTCGAGACCTCGGTGACCGTCCTGCGGCCGGGCCGCACGATCGAACTCGTCGAGGCCACACTCACGCACGACGGCCGACCGGCGGTGCGGATGCGCGCGTGGCTGATGCGCGAGGGCGACACCGCGAACCTCGCGGGCTCGGCCTTCCCGAAGATTCCGGGGCCCGACCAGATGCCGAGCTGGGATCCGACCACCGTCTGGGGCGGTGGGTTCATCGCCACCGCCGACGTCCGCCGGGTCCACACCGACACGGGACGGGCCTCGTACTGGGTGCGCACGCCACACGATCTGGTCGAGGGCGAGGCGGTGAGCTCGCTCGCCCGGGCGGCCAACCTGTTCGACATCGCCAACGGAATGGCGGCGCGAGCGCGGCCCGAGGACGTCGCCTTCCCCAACGTCGACCTGACCGCGCACCTGTTCACGCTCCCCCGAGGCGAATGGGTCGGCTTCGACACGACCGTCTCGTTCGGGCCGACCGGCCTCGGACTGACCAGCAGCGTGATCCACGACCTGCACGGACCGGTGGGCACCCTCAATCAGATCCTCACCGTCCGCCCCTGAGCCCACGCCGCCGTAGGATCGCGGCATGAGCGCTCCGACCCTCGCGGACTCGTTCGAATCCCATCGCGGCCATCTGCTGTCGGCGGCGTACCGCCTCACCGGCAGCGTCAGCGACGCCGAGGACGCCGTGCAGGAGGCGTGGCTGCGCCTGGACGGCACGGATGCCACCCGGATCGACGACCTGCGGGCCTGGCTCACGACCGTCGTCGGACGCATCTGCCTCGACCGCCTGCGCTCGGCGACGGCCCGACGCGAGCGCTACGTCGGCCAGTGGCTGCCCGAGCCGATCGTCACGGACCTGACGCCGTCGGCCATGCCCGATCCGCTGGACTCCGTGGTCCGGCAGGAGGACAACCGCCTGGCCGCGCTCGTCGTGCTGGACACACTCACCCCCGACCAGCGGGTGGCGTTCGTGCTGCACGACGGCTTCGGGGTGCCGTTCGGTGAGATCGCCGACGTACTGTCGGTGAGCGTCGCGTCCGCCCGACAACTCGCCTCCCGTGCCCGACGCGCCGTCGCCGACGCCCCACCGCCGGTGCCCGACGCCGAGCACGCCGAGGCAGTCACCCGTCTGATGACCGCGATGGCCCGCGGCGACCTCGATGCCGTGCTCGACGCGCTGCACCCGGACGCGATCACGATCGGCGACGCCAACGGCACCACCCGCACCGCCGTCAACGTCATCACCGGCGCCGATCGCACCGCGCGCTTCTTCCTCGGGCTCGCACACAAGTACGGTCTCGAGGCGTTCCTGGCCGCCGCGACGCCCGCGCTGGTCAACGGTCAGCTCGGTTTCGTCAGCCGCGGTTCCTCGGGCGACGACACCCACCCGGGCTTCCCGGGGCGGGTCACCGGCTTCACGGTGCGCGACGGCCGGGTGTGGGCCGCCTACGACATCGCGAACCCCGAGAAGCACGGTGGGATCAGGCTTTCCGCTCCTCCTGTGTCGCCGAGGCCTCCGTCGCCCACGGCACCCGGCACGCGTCGCCCGAGTTGAAACCCTGGTCGTGGATGCCCAGCGCCGAGTTCATCCGCGACCGCATGTTCTCGAGGCCGATCTGGTAGGTGAGTTCGACGACGCCGTCGCGGCCGAACCGCCGCTCGAGATCGGCCACCTGCTCGTCGGTCGCGGTCGTCGGCGTCTCGGTCATCGCGTCCGCATACGCGATCGCGGCCCGCTCGTCGTCGCTGTAGAGCGGTGAGGTGTCGTACTCGCCGATGTGCTGCAGGCGGTCGATGTCGAGGCCCTCGAGCCGCTGGAGCATCGTGCCGAAGTCGACGCACCACGAGCACCCGACGGTCCACGCGACCCGGTAGACGGCGATGTCGCGGACGTTCGGCGGCAGCACCGTCGACGCCTTCTGCACACCCATCTCGTGCCGCGCCGAGACCGTGAAGAGCTTGCGGTGGTTGGCCAGCACCGCGAACGGTTCGGGGACCTCACCGAAGCGCCGACCGGCGTACCAGTAGGCGACCTTCACCATCGGACCGGCCTCCTGCGGTGTCACTGCGTGAATGCGAGCCATGACGTCCTCCTGCTTCCGAGATCTGCGCCGGGCGCCGGTTGCGCCCGTTCGTCCTGTGGACGAGGCAGCACCCGAAAACGTGACACGGCCGGGTTCGGCCGGCGGTGTCCCCGCCGCTACGCTGGACAAATGCCCGCAGCGCCCCGCTCCCGCACCGTCTCGCGACTGCAACCGTTCGCGTCCACGATCTTCGCCGAGATGACGGCGCTCGCCACCGAGCACGACGCGATCAACCTGGGCCAGGGCTTCCCCGACACCGACGGCCCCGTGTCGATGCTCGAGGTCGCGCGACAGGCGATCGCCGACGGCCTCAACCAGTACCCGCCGGGACCGGGCATGCCCGTGCTCCGGCAGGCGATCGTGGCCGATCGCGCCGCCCGCTACGGGATCTCGCACGATCCCAACTCGGAGGTGCTGGTCACCGTCGGGGCGACCGAGGCGATCAGCGCAGCCGTCCTCGGCCTCGTCGAGCCCGGCGAGGAGGTGGTGCTGATCGAGCCGTACTACGACTCCTACGCCGCCGCCGTCGCGCTGGCCGGCGCCGTCCGGCGGGCGGTTCCACTGGTGCGCGACGGCGAACGGTACGCCCTGGACGTCGACGGGCTGCGGGCCGCGATCACCCCGAACACGAAGATGCTCGTGGTCAACTCGCCGCACAACCCCACCGGCACGGTGTTCACCGAGGCCGAACTACTGGCGGTCGCCGAGTTGGCGTGCGAGCACGATCTGCTGGTGCTCAGCGACGAGGTGTACGAGCATCTGGTGTTCGACGGCCTCACCCACACCCCGCTCGCGGCGCTGCCCGGCATGTACGAGCGCACGGTCACGGTGTCGAGCGCGGCCAAGACGTTCAACGTCACCGGGTGGAAGACCGGATGGGCGTGCGGGCCGGCGGAACTGATCGACGGCGTCCGTTCCGCGAAGCAGTTCATGTCGTTCGTGGCCGGTGGCCCGTTCCAGCCCGCCGTCGCGCACGCGCTCGAACACGAGCAGCGATGGGTGCAGCAGATGCGGAACGAGTTGCAGGGCAAGCGGGATCTACTGGCGTCGGCGCTGCGGGGCGCCGGATTCGGCGTCTACTCGGGCGGCGGCACCTACTTCCTCCTGGCCGACATCAGCGCGCTCGGCACCCGGGACGGCATCGAGTTCTGCCGTCGCCTGCCCCGGGAGGTCGGGGTCGCGGGCGTACCGGTGAGTGTCTTCACCGACCACCCCCAGCAGTGGAATCACCTGGTGCGCTTCGCCTTCTGCAAGCGTGACGAGGTTCTCGCCGAGGCGGTGTCCCGACTGGGCCGGCTGGGGGTACCCGGGTGAGCCTGGCGACCGTCCCCGCCGACTTCCTCAAGCGGGCGCTGAGTCTCGCCGGGACCGCCGGGGCCGACCTGGCGTCGACGCTCGAGGCGTCGGGGATCGACGTGGAGTCGCTCGACGACCCGCGCGCCCGGCTCACCCCCGAGCAGGTCACCGCGTTCACGCAGGCCACGTGGCAGCTCACCGACGACGAACTGTTCGGCATCGGCGCGTCTCCGGTTCCGCGCGGGACGTTCCGGCTGATCTGCCTGTCGCTGATCCACCGCCCGGATCTCGGCAGCGCGCTCGAGCGGATGGCCGACGTGACTCGCGCACTGCCGGTTCCACCGATCACGCTGATCCCGGATGAGCAGTCGACGCGACTCGAGGTCCGGGTCGACGTCCGCGACGACGCGTTCTCCCCCGAGTTCGTCGACGAGGCGTTCCGGCTCGTCACCGATTTCGAGTTGATCCTGTTGCACCGCTTCGCGGCCTGGCTCGTCGGCCGCCGGGTGAGGTTGCAGGCGGTACTCATCCCCTACCCGGAGCCCGAGGCCCGGTTCGCCAAGCACTACGACGCCATCTTCGGGGTCCCGGTCACGTTCGGGTCGAGCGTCGCGACGCTCGAGTTCGACAACGCGATCCTGCGGGCACCGATCATCCAGGACGAGGACACCCTCGCCGAGTACCTGCGTGAGTCACCGAATCTGCTTCTCTCCGAACGCGACTACGACAGCACCGCCTCGGCCCAGGTGCGCCGGGTGCTCGAGATGGGGGCGCGCGGACGCACCTGCACCGCCGACGAGATCGCCGAGATGCTCTCGATCAGCGTGCCGCACCTGCGCCGGTTGCTGCGGCAGGAGGGCACCTCGCTCAACGCGCTGCGTGAGGAGGTGCTGCGCGACGCGGCGGTCGCTGCCCTCCGCCGCGGCGAACCGGTGGACGAACTGTCCTCCCGGCTGGGCTTCTCCGAGGCGAGCGCCTTCCGCCGCGCGTTCAAACGGTGGACCGGCGCGACACCCGGGGCGTATCGCTAGACGTCGTGGGCCGCTCGGATGATGGATCTCGATCACGAACCCGGGTGCGAACACCCGTGCGACAGCCGTCGAGCTTCTCCGGGACGCGCACGAGGCGGCGCGGCGGAAACGATGACGGCCCGTCGCCGGGTCAGGCGACAACCGTCCTGCAGGTTCCCGTCGTCGATCGGGGGCGCCCACGTGAACGCTTGCGCGCGACGACCACGCCGCGGTGCAGGATCTCGCCGCCCCACACACCCCACGGCTCGCCCCGCTCGAGTGCACCGGACAGGCAGCCCGACCGGATCGGGCATCCCCCACACCGCCGTTTGGCGCGTTCGAGGTCGGCCGGGACCGGGGAGAACCACAGATCAGGATCGCCCGCGCGGCACGGCGTCGTCTGTTCCTCGATGAGCCTCACGCTGCCCGACATCCCGATGGTCCCCTCGTCTCCCCACGGCCGGGCGATTCCCGCGCCATGGATACAGACCGGCCGCGGACCGAAAACTCATCGCGTCAGGAGAGAGCGGCGTCGAACACGAGGTCGAAAGCATCGACCAGCCATTCGTCGGTGGCTTCGGCGAGCACGCCCGCCGACGGGTCACGCTCGTCGTGGACGGTCACCGTCCAGTCACCGCTGGCGTCGGGATCGGAGGTGGCACCGGCGTCGTTCTTCGCGAGGAGGTACCGCCCGAGCTCGAAGTCGACGCGGACGACCCGGCGGCCCTGGTGCAGCACGACACGGACGGGGCGGTGGGTCGCCGTGGCCAGCACCGTGATGGCATCGGAGTAGCGAAGATCCGGCGTGTCCAGCCATCCCATGCTGAGGTCCTTTCCCGACAACTTCTCCGCCGGCGGCAGCTGCCGGCAACGCACTATCCGCTCTTACCCGGCGCCGAGACCGGCTATACCTCCGATGTCACTTTTTTCTCTCCGAGTTTTCCGAGCGGATCCGGATGACACCGATCCCAGGTTTTTCGAGACCGGAGGTATAGGGCGACTGTGTGGTGGGTACAGACGTGGAGATCGCATCGAAATCTCTCACCGGGAGTTGCCCTCATGTCGTTGTTCTCGAGGACCGCCGTACGCGTCGCCTGCGTCAAGAGCGTCTACTCGTGGTGCGGCGTGCCGTACTTCGGTACCCGCAGTGACCGCACGGCGAGCATGTCCGCGACCCCGTTGTCCGTGCTGTCCGCGGCGCGGGCGTAGGCCGGCCGAGTGAGCACCGAACGTATATTTACGCGTATGGAGATGCCCGGATCTGCCGCCGAATCCCCCCTGTCACTCGACGTCGACGTGATCGAGGGAGTTGTCGTCCTCCGCGCCCGCGGCGAGATCGACGTCCTCACCGCGCAGATGTTCGAGGAGGCGCTCGACCGCGCCGCATCCCGCCTGCCCGGCTCGGTGTTGATCGCCGATCTGTCCGAGGTCGCCTTCCTCGCGTCGGCCGGCCTGGCAGTGCTGGTCCGGTGCAGCGACGACATTCCCGACGGCAACAGGTTCATCGTCGTCGCTCACGGCCCCACCACCGTCCGCCCACTCGAGCTGACCGGACTGACCGAGGTGCTCGAGGTGCACCCGTCCGTCGAAGCGGCTCTATCGACGGTGTGATCCTCATGGCTGACAGAACGGTGATGCCGACGTCCGCGGCAACGGAACCGATCGGAGACATGACGCGGGAGGGCGGCCGACTGTCGCTGATCGAGCTCCGCGCCGAGCCTGCGGTTCTGGCCCCGGCTCGCCGCGCGCTCGCGGAGTTCGTGCGGCAGGCCGGCGTCTCCGACGACCGGGCGCAGGATGTGCTGCTGGCGTGCTACGAGGCGATGGCGAACATCGTCGAACACGCGTACCCGGCCGAAAGCGACGGCACCTTCGACCTGTCGGCGAACTACGACCGTTCCGGGACCCTCACGGTGACGCTCACCGATCGGGGCATGTGGAAGAGCGACGGTCCGGATCCCGCATCGCGGCGGGGCCGCGGACTGCAGCTGGTGCGCGCGTGCGCCGACCGGTCCGACGTCGTCTCGGGCGAGACCGGGACCCGGGTACACCTCCAGTGGCACGGCGCGTCGACCAGCGCCGCGCCGTACGACGAACAGGGTGGTTAGAAAACGATGCAGGCCGACCCCACTTCCGAGGTCTCTCACCGACAGACCGCCGCCGCCCCGGCCGTGACGGTGTCCGTGGGCGCGCGGCACGACCAGCTACCCATCCTACGGATGCTGACCGAGGTCGTGGCGATGCGCAACAACTGCACGCTCGACCAGTCTGCCGACCTCAAGCTGGCGGTCGACCAGATCTGCACCCTGCTGATCTCCTCCGCCGCACCGGACACCGAGGTGACCTGCCGCTACGGAACGGTGGACGACACGTTCCGAATCGAGCTGACCGCCCGGACGGTGGCCGAGTGGTACCCCGAGCCCGGCAGTCTCGAGTGGCGCATCCTCAGCGCACTGGCGGATTCGATCGCGATCGACCAAGAGCCGGACACCTCCGGGCACGCCACCACGTCGACCGTGACGATCTGCACCCGAAAGCTGGTGTGACGGGTGGTTGCTCAGGCCGACTCCCCGTCGGCGCAGTCCTCGGGCGACCTCGACGAGGTGTCCGAACTGTTCGCCGAACTGGCGAGCCTCGACCCCGGCGACCACCGGAGCAACGCGCTGCGCGACCGGATCGTCGCGAAATCTCTTCCCTTGGCCCGCAACATCGCTCGACGGTTCGCCAGCCGCGGAGAGGAGATGGACGACCTCTACCAGGTGGCGTGTGTCGGACTCATCAAGGCGGTCGACCGCTTCGATCCTGCGCAGGGCAGTTTCACCGCCTTCGCCGTTCCGACGATCATGGGCGAGGTGCGACGCTACTTCCGCGATCACGCGTGGGCGGCGCGAGTGCCCCGTCGCGTCAAGGATCTGACGCTCGACGTCGGCAAGGCCACCGAGGAACTGTCGCAGCGCCTCGGACGCTCCCCCACCGCGACCGAACTGGCCGTGGAACTCGGAACGGACGCGGACTCCATCATCGAGGCGATCGCCGCCGCCGGTGCGTACCAGACGCATTCGCTCGACACCCCGCTGAGCCGCGACGGCGAGAGCGCCACGCTCGCGGACACCCTCGCGACCGACGACGTGGAGCTCGAGCAGACCGAACTGCACCTGGCGCTACAGCCCCTGATCGACCGACTCGAGCCGCGCGAGAAGCGCATCGTCGTCATGCGTTTCTTCGAGGAGAAGACGCAGACCGAGATCGCACGCGAGATCGGCGTCTCGCAGGTCCAGATCTCCCGGTTGCTCTCGAAGATCCTCACCCGGATCCGCACGAACCTGGACGAGTGATCCCGCAGCCGGTGATGCCGCGGCCTGGAGCCTGCGGCTCTGCGACTACCAGGCCTGCGGCTCAGTGCCGACCGGGAAGACGAACGACCTGCACGAAGAAGTCGTCGATCTGGCGAACGGCAGCAATGAACTGGTCCAGATCCACCGGCTTGGTGACGTACGCATTCGCGTGCAACTTGTAACTGCGCACGATGTCCTCCTCGGCGCCCGAGGTCGTCAGTATCACCACGGGGATGTCGGCCAGATCGTGATCCGACTTGATGTGCTCCAGCACCTGGCGGCCGTCGTACTTGGGCAGGTTGAGATCGAGCAGGATCAGGTCGGGCCGGATCGCGTCCGTGTACTCCCCGCGCCGGTACAGGAAGTCCAGCGCCTGCTCGCCGTCCCGGACGACGTGCAGATTGTTGCCGACCTTGTTGAACTCGAACGCTTCCCGCGTCATCAGTTCGTCGCCGGGATCGTCCTCGACGAGGAGAACGTCGATCGCCTTGCCTGTAGCGGTCATGCGAGGGCTCCTTCTCTGCTGTCGGCGCCGGCACCGGCGCCCCTGTTCGTTTCACCGATCACGGGCACGGTGAAGCTGAAGCGTGCCCCGCCGGCGTAGGTCGTGTCGAGCCAGATCTGCCCGCCGTGGTACTCGACGATCTTCTTGCACAGCGCGAGCCCGATCCCAGTACCGGTGTACTCGTCGCGGGCGTGGAGCCGCTGGAAGATCACGAAGATCTTCTCCGCAAACTCCTCCCCGATGCCGATCCCGTTGTCCTGGACACACACGTGCCACATACCGTCGGGACGGTGCTGCACGGAGATCGACACCTCGGGAACGGTGTCGGCTCGGGCGAACTTGATGGCGTTGCCGATCAGGTTCTGCCACAACATCGTCAGCAGGGTCGCATCGCCCTCGACCTCCGGCAGCCGGTCCGGACGGTCGATCCGCACACCTGATTCGTCGATCGACGCCGCCAGATTCGACAGGGCCTTGTCGAACGCGTCGTCCAGCGACACCGGACCGAAGCCGCTCATCCGACCGACACGGGAGAACGTGAGCAGGTCGTTGATCAGCACCTGCATCCGCTTCGCGCCGTCGACGGCGAAATCGATGTACTGGTGCCCACGCTCGTCGAGGACGTCGCCGTACCGCTTCTCGAGGAGCTGGCAGAACGAGGCGACCTTGCGCAGGGGCTCCTGCAGATCGTGCGAGGTGACATAGGCGAACTGTTCGAGTTCGGCATTGGAGCGCCGCAACTCGACCGTCTGGGCGTCGAGCTTGGCGGTCTGCACCTCGAGGCGCGACTGCCGGTCCTGGACGATCTCCAGTTCCGCGACGATCCGACGCCGCATCCCCTCGATGTCCTCCGCGAGGGCCCGGATGTCCGCGGGCCCGTTACCGGCGTCGACCCGATGTCCGAAGTTGCCCAGTGCCACGCGCCGCGACGACTCCGACAGCCGCCGCAGCGGACTGGTGATCGCCTTGCGGATCAGCACCGCGATGACGACACACGCCGCCAGCAACACCACGAACAGCGAGGCGAAGACGATCGAACGCGTCATCCGCGCCTGCGCGAGGGTGTCGCGCGCGTCGGCACCGGCCTGGGCGAGGTGCAGGTCCAGCTCGCCGAGGCCGGCACGCAGCTCGTCGAAGGTGTTCTTGCCGCGATCGAAGACGACCGGGTCCAGGGGGCGGCCTCCGGTGTCGGGTGTGACGGCGAGAATCGGCTCGACGAAGGCACTGCGCCAGGCGGCGGCGCCCTGCTCGATGCCGTCGAGGTCCGCGATCAGCTCGGATCGCGGGCTGATCAGCCCGCGCAGCTCCGCCGTGGCCTCCTCCTGCAGTCGCAGGCCCGCGGTGTACGGCTCGAGGGCCGCGTCGTCGCCGCTGAGTGCGTAACCGCGAACGCCGGTCTCCTGGTTCAGGAATGCGGCCCGGAGCTGGGACGCCGCCGCGTCGGCCGGGGAGAGCCGGTTGATCAGTTCGTCGGTGGCGGTCTGGGTCCGGTGCAACGACACGGCAGCGGTCACCGCACCGGCACAGATCAGGACCACCAGGACGGCCAGGATCACGTTGAACCAGGCCTGGACCGTCAGGCCCTTCCCAACAATTCGTCGGGACTGCGAACTCATCGACCGAAACCTTCCTTCGTCATCTGTACGTGCACGACGGCGATGTCGTCGGTCAGTCCGCCGTAGTCGAGCGCGAGGCTTTCCGCATGGGCGATCAGCGCGTCGACGAAGTCGTCCGCCGACGCGTCGCCGCGCGTGCGCGCGTAGTCCAGCAGTCGGTCCTCGCCCAACCGTTCCGTCGGGCCGATACGACTCTCGAACAGGCCGTCGGTGAACAGGACGATCGACGTGTGGTCGTCGACGGACAGTTCCTGGACGGGCCACTGCCCCGGTTCGCGGCGCAGACCCAGTGCGGGGCCGCCCGGCACCTCGAGCCACTGCACCCCCGTACCGGTGCGGAGCATCATGCCGGGATGTCCGGCACGGATCACCCGCATCGTGGAGCGGTCCGGCGAGAGCACGACGCACGTCATCGTCGCGAAGATGTGGCGCCTGGGCCGTTCGGCGATCAGGATCTCCTCGAGGATCCGCATCGCCGACTCGGTGGGTACACCGCCGACCACCAAGGTGCGCCACGCGATTCTCAGGCTCACTCCGAGGGCGGCCTCGTCCGGGCCGTGACCGCAGATGTCGCCGATGAGAATGTGCACCGTGCCGTCGGAAGCCTCCACGACGTCGTAGAAGTCGCCTCCGAGCAAGCCGTGTTCTCGTCCGGCGCGGTAGCGCGACACGACCTCGACGCGGTCACTGCGCAGCAGCGGAACCGGCAGCAGTCCGCGTTCGAGCCGGGCGTTCTCGCGTGAACGCTGCTCACTGGCCTGCAGCGCCGCGGCATTGTTCTCCGCCCGCTTGCGTTCGATCGCGTACCGCACAGAGCGGGCGAGCAGGTCTGCGTCGACGCGCCCCTTGACCAGATAGTCCTGAGCACCCGCCGCCACCGCGGCCAGGCCGGTCCGATCCTCGGCGAGTCCGGTCATCACCACGACAGGCGCGCCGTTCGCAGAGCGCTGCACGGATGCGAGCGCATCGAGGCCCTGGGCATCGGGCAGGTGCAGATCCAGCAGAATGCAATCCGGCCTGTCGGTTTCGAGCAGCGCCTGCGCCTGACTGAGCGACTTGGTCCAGACGAGTTCGAAGTCGGACGTCGAGTCGAAGGCCATCTCCTCCACGAGGAGGGCGTCGCCGGGGTCGTCTTCGATCAGAAGGATGGACACCCTGGCGCCGCCCGCAACACCCGCACCACCGGGACCGGGTTCGATGCCACTCACGCTGAGGAAACCGGTGGCTCTGTCGACAGGATCATGGCGCGCTCCCATCAGGTCAGGCCGGAAAATCTGCGAACACCACCCTAACGGACGCTTGGACGACACCTCGCCCCGCTGTGATCACACCCACGTGGGACTTCTCTTACGCCGCGACCACCGGAACGACGACAGCCAGACCCGCGAACACCTTTGCGAACGACCCGAGGGACGCCTCCACCTCGTCGGCCCGCCCGTCGGCGAGCCAACCGAGAATCAGGCCGTCGATGGCCGTCGTGACCATGCGGCTGAGCACGGGTATCGGCACGGTCCATTCGATTCCGGCCGTTTCGGCCAGCCGGGTCAGGAACTGGCCGGTGGAGGCGTAGTACTCGCGGTACTGCCACTCGGCGATGTCGCCGCGCCCGGGGGCACGCAATGCGCCGACCGTCAGCTCGTAGAAGACCAACTGCTTGTCGGGCTGGACGCGGACGGTCTCCCAGAGGCTCATGAGCCCCTTGAAGATCGACTGCTCGACATCGACGCCCGGGTCCAGACTCGCCACCGCGGTCTCGACCATCCCCGCGACCACCTCGCGGGTGAGTTCGCGCAACAGTTCTTCCTTGGAACTGAAGCAGTAGTGGAACACGCTCTGCTGCACACCGGCCTCGGCGCAGATCGCGCGGGTACTCGCGGCCGCGAGTCCCACCTCCGCGCTCACGCGGATCGCCGCGTCGATCAGGTCCCTGCGTCGTTGTTCCACCGAAACGTAAGGCATCGCAACCTTTCCCCGAACATCGCACCCAGTGTTGTCGGCAGCGTAGTGGTCGGACGGTCCGGTGGCCAGGATTGAACGCAATGAATGTACCGAGGCACGCGATGTCCGAATTCACCCTTGTTTCCAAGCTGGTCGGTTGACAGACTTCGGGGACCCGGCGGTGCGATGCGCGGGTCCCGCGGCGAGAGGACGAGAACCCATGAGCACACTGGAATCGATGCTCGAGCCGGTGGTACGGACCGCCGCCACGATTGCCGGGTCGCTGCCGACCCCGATCCAGCGCGCCCTCGCCGGCAGACCGATCCGCGTCGACGGGCAGGAGCTGAACACCGAGATCCAGTTGATGCTGCGCATGCTGGCACTGCTGCCGGATTCCGACTTCGAGCAACTCCCGATCGAGAAGTCGCGCGCACAGATCGACATGGAGTCGCGCCTGGTCAGTGGACGGCCGATTCCGATGGCATCGATGGAGTCCCTGTCGATTCCGGGATCCGCCGGCCCGATCCCGGCGCGACTGTTCCGCCCCGAGGGCCTGCCGGCGGCCGCGCCGTTGCTCGTCTACTTCCACGGCGGCGGTTTCGTGCTCGGCAGCCTCGCGAGCCACGACTCGCTGTGCCGGTTCCTCGCTCGGCATGCCGAGGTGGCGGTACTGGCCGTGGACTACCGACTGGCGCCCGAGCACGCGTTCCCCGCCGCGGCGGACGACGCCGTGGCCGCGTTCCGCTACGCCGTCGCGAACGCGGCGTCGCTCGGCGTCGACCCCGACCGGGTGGCCGTTGCCGGGGACAGCGCCGGCGGCAACCTCGCCGCGGTCGTCTCCCAGCTCACCCGGGACTGCGGCCCGCGTCCGGCATTCCAGATGCTGTTCTTCCCGTGGCTCGACATGACGGCGAAACGCCGCTCGTACCAACTGTTCAGCGACGGCTTCTTCCTCACCGAGGCCCAGATGGACTGGTACACGAACCATTACGTGCCGACTGCCGGCGATCGCAGCGACCCGCGGGCGTCGCCGATCCTCACGGAGGATCTCACCGGGCTGCCGCCGGCCTACGTCGCGATCTCCGGATTCGACGTGCTGCGCGACGAGGGCATCGAGTACGCCGAACGTCTGCGGGCCGCGGGCGTCCCGACCACACTCCGCGTCCACGACGACCTGGTGCACGCGTTCGTGAACCTCACCGGCTACGGTCGGGCCGGTGTCGATGCGCTCCTCGAGGCCGCAGGAGCACTGCGCGTGGGGCTTTCGTTCGCGCCCCACCGCGAGTCCGAGCTCGATGCCGGGGCCGTCGAACTGGCGGAGTGACCGCTCAGCCCACGCAGAACTCGTTGCCCTCGGGGTCGGTCATCGTGATCCAGATGCTCGGGCCCACCTGCCCTCGATGCATCACCGTCGCCCCGGTCGCGACGAGTTCTGCGGCCACCTCCTCGCGCCGATCCCCCACCCGAATGTCCAAGTGCAGACGGTTCTTCACCGACTTCCCCTCGGGCACCGACTGGAAGAGCATGCGCGGTCGTTGCGGGTGCTCCGGGTCGCTGATCGCGGCGCCTTCCCTCCAGACGAGCACGCCCTCGAAAACGGTCGTGTCCGACTCCTGCGCATGACCTGCCGCGACCATACGCCGGATGAACTCCTCGTCACTGGGCTCGACGCGCCAGCCCAGCGTCTGCGCCCACCATTTGGCCTGGCGGTGAGGGTCCTTGGAGTCGACGGTGATCTGAATTTCGTATCCCATGTCGCGACGCTACTGCGGGCCACCGACAGGTTGGGGTAGGACGGAGACGAATGCGCCCCGACGACTACGCGGTGAGCGTGAAGTCCACATCGGGAACGTCGCCGTTGCTTCAGATCGACCGTCCGGGTCACCGGATCGCCGGTACAGCCAGCCGGTGGCACCACCTTCGACGACGTACCGACGTGCATGTGCGGCGCCGACGGGGCGCGCCCCCCGGGAGGTGGCGGCGCGCCCCGTCTGCCGACGACGGCCTCAGCCGCGGCGAGCGGCGACCGCGGCGGCGAGACGATCGAGCGTTGCGGCGGTGGTGCTCCAGTCGATGCACGCGTCGGTGATGGACTGGCCGTAGGTCAGCTCGTCCGCGTGGCCCAGCGTCAGGTCCTGGCGTCCGGCCTCGATGAAGCTCTCGAGCATGATGCCGACGACGCCCTTCTCGCCGGCCTCGATGCGCTCGGCGATGTCGGTGACCACGTCGACCTGCTTGTTGTGGTCCTTGCGGCTGTTGCCGTGACTCGCATCGACGACGACCCGCTCCGGCAGGCCCGACTTCGCAAGCCGCGCAAGGGTGTCGGCGACGGTCTCGGCGTCGTAGTTCGGCCCGTCGGTGCCGCCGCGCAGGATCACGTGGCAGTCCGGGTTGCCGACGGTGTGGATCAGCGCCGCCTGGCCCTCGAGGTCGGTTCCGGGGAACACGTGACTGGCCGCGGCAGCGCGCGTGCCGTCGACGGCCACCTGGACGTCGCCCTCGGTGGAGTTCTTGATGCCGACCGGCATGGACAGCGCACTGCACAGCTGACGGTGGACCTGGCTGGCGGCGGTGCGGGCGCCGATTGCGCCGTACGTGACGAGGTCGGCGATGTACTGCGGGATGATCGGATCGAGGAACTCGCAACCGACCGGCAGACCGAGACGGGAGATGTCGAGCAGCAGCTTGCGACCCATCCGCAGTCCGGTGTTGATGTCGTAGGTGCCGTCCAGGTGCGGATCGTTGAGCAGCCCCTTCCAACCCAACGTCGTGCGCGGCTTCTCGAAGTAGACACGCATGACGATCTGCAGGTCGTCGCGCAGTTCCTCGGCCTTGGCGGCCAAACGGCGCGCGTAGTCCATCGCGGCCTCGGGGTCGTGCACCGAGCACGGTCCGACCACGACGACCAGACGGTCGTCGTCGCCATTGAGAATGTTGACGGTGTCGGCACGCCCCGAACGCACGGTGGCAGCGGCCACGTCGTCGGGTGTGTGTTCCGCACGCACGACGGACGGCGCCACCAACGGGCTGATGCTGACGGTGCGCTGATCGTCGAGGCGCTGATCGTTCGCGATAACAGTCATGGGGTTCGGTTTCCTGTTCTCAGGCCGACCCTCGAAGACTGAAGAATCCCAGTGAGCCGGTCTGTCATCCGGCTCTGGGGTGGATTGTCAGCGCGTGGTTACGCCGACCGACCCACCCGGGGCCGGCCTGCTAAACCAGAAATAGGTCGCTGACACGCCGACCAGAGTAGCGCGGGCTGCACGCTCACGCAGCAGCGCCCCTCCGAACGAGACCACCGTCACACCGATCGGAAGACCGGGCCGCCGCCGAACCGACGCCTCCGACACTTGACATACAACCATTTGGTTGTACGTTGGAACCGTGAACGGAGACGACGAGGACCGGGCGGACGCCCTGTTCCACGCGCTCGCCGACCGCACCAGGCGCGACATCATGCGCCGCGTGTTGGCCGGGGAGCACTCGGTCTCCGCACTCGCGGAGAAGTACGACATGAGCTTCGCCGCCGTTCAGAAGCACGTCGCGGTGCTGGAGAACGCCGGCCTGCTCACCAAGCGGCGCAGCGGCCGGGAACAGCTGGCCAGCGGCGACGTGGCCGCGGTGCGCTCGGTGTCATCCCTGCTCACCGAGCTGGAGCAGGTGTGGCGCGGGCGCATCGCACGTATCGACGAGCTCATCGCACTCGACTCGACCAAGGAGGACTGAGCAATGCCTGTCACCGATGTCACGCACGATCTCGAGACCCGCACCCTGACGATCACCGCCGACTTCGCGGCGCCGGTGGCGCGGATCTGGCAGGTCTACGCCGACCCGCGCCAGCTAGAGAAGGTGTGGGGCCCACCGACCTACCCCGCAACGGTCGTGGACCACGCGCTCGAACCCGGTGGACGGGTCACCTATTACATGACCGGCCCGGACGGCGAGAAGTTCGCCGGCTACTGGGAGATCTCGACGGTCGACGAACCGCGGAGCTTCGCGTTCGCCGACGGCTTCGCCGACGAGGACTTCACTCCCAATCCCGAACTGCCGGTGTCGCAGAACGTCTACACCTTCACCGAGCACGACGGCGGCACGCGGGCCACGTACACGAGCACCTACGAGACCGCGGAGGGCCTGCAGCAGGTGCTGGACATGGGAGTGATCGAGGGGGCGACGTCGGCGATCAACCAGATCGACGTGCTTCTCGCGCCCTGACCGCACGGCTCGACGAGGAGGTCGCGCGTCTCACCTCTAGTGGAACTGAAATCAATTCTATAACGTGTGACGCGCGACACCCGCGCGACGGGCGCCGCCCCAGCCCGCCCGCCGTCAGGAGTGCCGACATGCCCCAATCGCCCAACCCCAGTGCCGATCTCCGCTCCCTCCTCGATACCCGGAACAGTTGCCGTGCCTTCCTGCCGGATCCCGTTCCGCGCTCGACCATCGAGCAGATCCTCGAGACGGCGCAGCGCACGCCGTCCTGGTGCAACACCCAGCCCTGGCAGGTCGCGATCACCGAGGGCGAGGGCACCGAGCGCTTCCGGAAGGGACTCGGCGAGGCCGTGCGCACCTCCCCACACGAGCCCGACTTCCCGTTCCCCACCGAGTACCGGGGCGCCTACCAGGAGCGTCGCAAGGAATGCGCGATGCAGTTGTACGCGAGCGTCGGCATCGCGCCCGGCGACCGACAGGCGTCGGCCCAGCAGACGATGAAGAACTTCGACCTGTTCGGCGCTCCCCACGTCGCGATCATCACCACCGATGCCGCGCTCGGCGTATACGGCGCGGTGGACTGCGGCCTCTACGTCAACACCTTCCTGCTCGCCGCCCAGAGCCTCGGCGTCGCGGCCATCCCGCAGGCGGCACTGGCCGGCAGCGCCGCGTACCTGCGCAGCTTCTTCGACCTGCCCGAGGACCGGAAGGTGGTGTGCGCCATATCGTTCGGCTACGCCGACGAATCCCATCCCGCGAACGGGTTCCGCACCACGCGCGCCGACATCGGCACCGTCGCCACCTGGGTGTCCTGAGCCACCGCCCCTGACCGATGTTCGCGGCGCACTCGCCGCGCCGCTCGATCTCGAAACCGACCTCGAGGTGGTGGCGGAGGTCGGCCGCGGCGACGAGGTGGTGGTGGTGGTGGGGCACGGCGCGCAACCACCTGTCGTCGGCGATCGGCAAGACCGGGGCGACGAACCGCGCCGAGGCCGTACGGATCGCGGAGTCGAACGGCTGGCTCTAGAACGAACTCAGCGGCCGGTCCGGCAGTTCGGCCAGCGAACCGAGGGTGCCCATCTCGATCAGGTTGATGACGAAGGTGTCGTGATCGAGCGGAAGTTCGCCGCCACTGTCGAACGCGCGGGCCCGCGACGCCAGCGCCGAGACGATGAAGTTGGTCGTCAACCGGATCCGTTCCTCCCGCAGCGCCTCGCTCATCCCCGCCATGGACTGCCGGACGACATCCTTCGCCACCGCGCTCGCCGGCGAGTACCGGGCGTCCGCGAGACCGCCGCGCCGGTCGTAGACCTCGTCCATGATCTGCACGAAGTCCCGTCCTCGTTCGTCGAGGAGCTTTTCCGCCAGGGGAATCGTCATCGCGGCGATGGCATCGCGCAGCGCCTCCCGCGAAGGCTCCCGCCCGATGCACAACCGCTCGACGAGTTCGTCCATCCGAGCGCTGACGTCGGTCATGTGCCCGACCACGATCGCCTCGAGCAGTCCCTCGCGGGAGCCGAAGTAGTAGTGGACGGCCGAGTCGTTTCGCACCTCGGCCATCGCGTTGAGGTCGCGGATCCGCGCTCGCGCAATTCCTTCGCGCGCGAACAGGTACTCGCCCGCCCGCAGCAATCGCTCCCTTGCAGGAAGATTCGGAATCATGGCTTGACAGCCTAACAAACATGGTTAATGTGTTCCGCATCACTATTAACGACCCTCGTTAACTGTTTCCTTCTTCACGACTCGAGGCTCCACGGACGCCTCGCGTCGAGCTGGACACTGTCCGATGTCAGGACTCCCGAATCCCAACGCGCGGAGGGAATTCCCATGGCTGTACCCGAAGGAATCGACGTCACCGACGCTTCGACGTTCGAGGACGGAATTCCTCACGACCTCTTCGCAGAACTGCGGCGCACCGCACCGATCTGGTGGAATCCGCAGCGCCGCGGGGTCGCGGGCTACGACGACGAGGGCTTCTGGGTGGTGTCGACGCACGAACTCGTACAGGACGTCTCGCGACGAAACGACGTGTTCTCCTCATGGGAGAACACCGTCATGGTGCGCAACGCGGACGACGCGCCCCGGGCGCAGATCGAAGCCCAACGAGCCACCATGCTCAACAAGGACGAACCCGAGCACTCGGCACTCCGGCGCATCGTCACGCGCGGGTTCACGCCTCGAGCGGTCAACGGACTGCGCGCGGCGCTGGCCGCACGGGCCCAGGACATCGCCCGGACCGCGGCCGGCCTGGGCCGCGGCAACTTCGTCGAGGAGGCGGCGTGTGAGCTGCCGCTGCAGGCGATCGCCGATCTTCTCGGTGTGCCGCAGGAGGACCGCCGCAAACTCTTCGACTGGTCCAACCAAATGACCGGCCGGGACGATCCCGACGCCCATGGCGACCCCCTCGTCGCGGTCGGCGAGATCGCGGGGTACGCGTACGCCCTGGCCACGGAGCGTCGCGAACGTCCGGCCGACGACATCGTCACCAAGCTGGTCCGGGCGCAGGTCGAGGACGGCGCTCTCACCCCGGAGGAGTTCGCGTACTTCGTGATTCTGCTGGTGGTGGCGGGCAGCGAGACCACGCGGAACTCGATCACCCACGGGCTGATGGCATTTCTGGACAACCCCGAACAGTGGGAGCTGTACAAGCGTGAGCGGCCGTCGACCGCCGTCGACGAGATCATCCGCTGGGCCAGCCCCGTGCTGTCGTTCCAGCGGACCGCGACCCGCGACACCGAACTCGGCGGCCGCACCGTGCGGAAGGGCGATCGGGTGGTGATGCTGTACGCGTCCGCGAACTACGACGAAACCGTCTTCGAGGAACCGCGCCGATTCGACATCATGCGATCCCCCAACCCGCATCTGGCCTTCGGTGGTACCGGGGCGCACTACTGCCTCGGGGCCAACCTCGCGCGACTCGAGGTGGAGTTGATGTTCGACGCGATCGCCGATCAACTCCCCGACATCACCATCCTCGGTCCGCCCACCCGCATGCGTTCGGCATGGCTCAACAGCATCAAGGTGCTCCCGGTCGACTACGGAACCTGCCCGGTCGCCCACTGAGTCTTGCCCGTTGAGTCCTGCCCACCGACTGTTGCCCACTGTTGCCCACCACGGCAGAAGGAAGACGAATGACTGCCCGCTCAGTTGTGCCGAGTGGAGTGAACACGGACGTCACGACCACCGCCACCGACATCGCGACACTGCACCGCAGCCTCGAGGGCTGGATTCGGGCCCGGCTCGCGACGTCGACCGCCCGGGTCGCCGATCTGCGCATGCCGACGGAGTCCGGCATGTCGAGCATCTCGGTGCTGTTCACCGTCGAGTGGGACGAACACGGGGCCCGCCACCATGCCGATCTCGTCGCCCGGCTGGCCCCCGAATCCACCGCGCTACCCGTGTTCCCGGGATACGACCTGGAACGTCAAGCCGCCGTCATGCGCGTCGTCGCCGCCCACAGCACGGTACCGGTGCCCCGTGTGCGGTGGATCGAATCGTCGTCCGACATCCTGGGGCAACCGTTCGTCGTGATGGACCGCGTCGAGGGTGTGGTCCCGGTCGACAATCCCCCGTACGTGTTCGGCGGCTGGTTGCACGAGGCCACCCCGACGCAAAGGGATGCCCTGCAACGCGGTTCGGTCGACGTGCTGGCGGGAATCCACTCGATTCCCGACCCGGACTCGCTGCTGCCGGAGCTCGGGCGCGGCGCAGCCGACGACGCTCTGCGCACGCACGTCGACAACGAGCGCGCGTACTACGAGTGGACGCGCCGCGAGGACGGGCTGCGGATCCCACTGCTGGAGCGGGGGTTCGACTGGCTCGAGGAACACTGGCCGGACGCCCCGTCGGAGCCCGTGCTGTGCTGGGGAGACTCTCGCATCGGCAACATCATGTATCGAGACTTCGCGCCCGCCGCCGTCCTCGACTGGGAGCTCGCCGCACTTGCTCCGCGTGAGGTGGACGTCGGTTGGTTCATCTTCTTCCACCGGATGTTCCAGGACATGGCGGAACAGTTCGACCAGCCGGGTCTCCCGCACCTGTTCCGCCGCGCGGACGTCGTCGCTCGATACGAGGAATCGACCGGTGTGGAACTGCACGATCTCGACTTCTACCTCGTCTACGCGGCGGTCCGCCACGGCATCATCATGTCCCGGATCAAACGCCGCTCCATCCATTTCGGCGACAGCGCGGCACCGTCGGACCCCGACGAGTACATCCTGCACCACCACACGCTCCGCCGGATGATCGACGGCGAATATTCATGGGAGGCAAAGTGAACCCGGATCCGCTCGACGAGTTCCCCATTCATCAGTCACCGCTGTCGATGGCGCGCGTCGCCAGCAGCGACCGCAACTTCTACGACCGCTACTACTTCAACGGCCACGACCGCACGGGCGACATCTTCCTCGTCAGCGGGTTCGGCGTGTACCCGAACCTCGGCGTGCGCGACGCATTCGTCACCGTGAGGCGCGGCGAGATCCAGCGGTCGGTGCGGTTCTCGGATGCTCTCGACGCCCGCTCCCTGGACGTCGAAGTGGGCGGGTACCGCCTCGAGGTCGTCAAGCCGCTGCAGACCGTCCGGCTGATCTGCGATCATCCCGATCTGTCGGCGGACCTGGTGTGGGAAGGCGCGTTCCCGTCGGTCCTCGAAGAGCACCACGAGCTCATGGCCGGCCCCCGGCCGTCGCTCGACGCGAGCCGCTTCGCCCAGGTCGGAAGTTGGTCCGGAACCCTGAGCGTCGACGGCACCGACTTCGCCGTCGACCCTGCGGTGTGGACCGGCAGCAGGGACCGGTCGTGGGGGATCCGCCCCGTGGGCGAACGCGAACCGCTGGGCAGGATGGCGGACGAACCGGTCGGTGGATTCTGGTGGGCGTACGTCCCGCTGCGGTTCGACGACTACGCATTGATGCTCATCGCGCAGGAGGGGCCGGACGGGCATCGGACACTGAACCACGCGACCCGGACGTTCACGGACGGCCGCGTCGAGCAGCTCGGCTGGCCGCGTTTCGAGATCGACTACCGCAGCGGTACCCGCACCCCCGAATCGATCCGGATCCACCTCACCACCGCAACCGGCGAGCCTCTCGTGGTCGACATCGATCCGCTCGGATTCGTCGTCTTGCAGATCGGATCGGGATACGGCAGTGACCCGGAGTGGAATCACGGGCAGTGGCGGGGCCGCGGCTGGAGCTCGTCCTCGCTCTACGATCTGACCGATCCCGCACTGGCACCGCGGATTCCGCACGGCACAGTCGAGCACATCGCCCGCGCGACGTGCAACGGCGACGAGGGCTGGGGCATGTTCGAGCACGGCGTCGCCGGCCGTCACGACCCGTCCGGATTCCGCGACGGACGCGCGATGGCGCCGTAGGAATCGTTTCCCAATCACGCAGTCTCGGAACGGAAGAAGGATCGAATGACACGATCGTCACTTGTTCGGTGCGGCAGGGTGTTCACAGCGTTGGCCGCCGCGACGGTCCTGGTGGCCGGATGCGCAGGCGAGGGTTCGACCTCGGCGACCGACGCCTCCGATGTCACGACGGGCCTGGTCGGCGAGCAGTCCGACGGGGGCGACCCGGTCTCCGGCGGCACGCTGTCGTACGCGACGTACAACGCGGTGAGCAGCCTGGATCCGGCCGACCGGCAGGACGGCGGCGCGACCGGCGGCACCGAGATGGCGGCCATCTACGACGTCCTCGTGCGCTACGACACCGCGTCCAAGGAGTACCAGCCGCACCTGGCACAGTCGCTGACGCCCAACGGGGACAACACCGTCTGGACCCTGAAGCTGCGCGACGGGGTGGCGTTCACCGACGGCACCGTGCTCGACGCGGCGGCGGTGCAATGGAGCATCGACCACTACCTCGAGAAGAAGGGCACCCACACGCAGGTGTGGAAGGTGACGGTCGACAAGGTCGAGTCGCCCGACCCGTCGACGGTCGTGTTCACCCTGAAGCAGCCGTGGAACGAGTTCCCGATCATGTTCACGACCGGGCCGGGCATGATCGTGGCGCCCTCGTCGATGGCGAAGGGCACCTTCACCCCGATCGGCGCCGGACCGTTCACGGTCGAGAAGTTCGCCTCCCAGAACGAACTGGTGCTGGCCGCCAATCCGGGCTACTGGGACGGCAAGCCGAACCTGGACAAGTTGCGGTTCCCGGCCATCGTCGGCGAGCAGGCCAAGCTCGACGCGTTGCACAGCGGCGGCATCCAGGCCGCGTACCTGCGTGCTGCGGACACCGTGCACGACGCACTCGAGGCCGGGGACGTCGGCTACGTCTACACCGCCAGCATGGGTGGTGTGCAGGTACTGAACCAGCGCGAGGGACGCGCGGCGTCGGATCCGCGGGTGCGTGAGGCGATCGTCAAGGCACTGAACCCCGAAACGTTCAACGAGCGCGGCGAGGGCGGCTTCGGCATGCCGGGCACCGACATGTTCCAGTCCTGGTCGCAGTGGCACGGAGACGTGTCCGGCTCCACGTTCGACCCGGACACCGCGAAGAAGGTCCTGGCCGAGGCCAAGGCCGACGGCTACGACGGCAAGCTCACCTACGCGGGCCTCAACGAACCGGGCGCGCAACGCCGGGCACTCGCGATCCAGTCGATGCTGCAGGCGGTCGGGTTCACCGTCGACATCGTCTACAACAGCGGCATCAACGACCTGGTCAAGATGATGTACGCCAAGCACGATTTCGATCTGGGCGAGTCGGCGTTCAACGTCCTCGACGAGTCGCCTTTCATGCGGATGTACGGCAACCTGGCGAGCACGTCGGCCTCCAATGTCCTGGGCTACCAGAACCCCGAGATGGACGCCCTCCTCGGCAAGCTGCAGTCCGCGTCGAGCGACGACGCCCGCCGTCAGGTCCTCGAGGACATCCAGACACTCGTGAACGAGACCAACCCGATGATGGTCCTCGGCGCCGGTAAGTACTTCATCCCGTGGAGCAAGAACGCGCACGGCATCACGCCCAGCGCCGACGGCGTGCTGCTGTTCGGAAACGCCTGGCTCACTCCGGATTCGGCGTCGTAGCACCAACCGCACATTCCGCTACTCGATCCTCGATCGGGCGGACTCCACCACGGGGTCCGCCCGATCGTCGTTTCCGAGGGCCTATGCTGGACGGTGCAGCTGGTTCGCCGGGTGCGGTCGTGAGGAGCCCCGAAGACCGCCGCCGGCGTCGAAGCATCCGTGGTCGTCAGACCGGCGGATGTGAGAGGGAACCCGGTGGAAATCCGGGACTGTCCCGCAGCGGTGAGTGGGAACGACCGCCGTCATGAGCACTGGACCGACAGGTCCGGGAAGCGACGGCCAGTAGGTTTCGCCGGGTCGATTCCCGGCCGAGCGCCCGCGAGTCCGAAGACCTGCCGACTGTGTCGGGCACGCCGTGCCCGACGGTCCACCGCCTCGTGGAAAAGGCGAGATGGGCGATGCTCGGCACTTCGTGCTGCCCGCTGGCGGGTGCACCCAGGGCTCGCTTACGTTCTCGTCTGCCGGCGGTGACCATCCACGCTGTGAGCAACTGGAGAACGACGTGACATTCGCTTTCACCGCAACCGTGCTGGGCTCCCCGCGCATCGGGCCCCGCCGCGAGCTGAAGAGGGCCGTCGAGGCCTATTGGGCGGGGAACCTCGACGCCGCCGCACTCGAGGCGGTCGGCAAGGATCTGCGCCGACAGGCCTGGGCCGAACTGACCTCGGCCGGGATCGACTCCGTCCCGGTGGGCACCTTCTCGTACTACGACCAGATGCTCGACACCGCCGTCATGTTGGGCGCGCTGCCCGAGCGGGTCGCGGGGATCGACGACGAACTGGACCGCTACTTCGCGGCCGCGCGCGGCACCGACACCGTGCCGCCGCTCGAGATGACGAAGTGGTTCGACACCAACTACCACTACCTGGTCCCCGAGATCACCGCCGCGACCAGTTTCGTGCTGAACGCGGCCAAGGTGCTCGGGGAGGTCGCCGAGGCCCGCGCCCTCGGTGTTCCGGCCCGCCCGGTGGTCATCGGACCGGTCACCTTCCTACTGCTGTCGAAGTTCGACGACGGCTCCGCGCTAGATCGCCTGGACGAGATCGTGCCGCTGTACGCGGATCTGCTGAGCCGCCTCGCGGACGCGGGCGCCGAGTGGGTGCAGATCGACGAGCCGGCGCTGGTGGCGGACCGGACCGACGCCGAGCTGGCCGCGACGCGGTCGGTGTACGACCGCCTCGCCGCGCTCGACCACCGTCCCGCGATCCTCGTCGCGTCGTACTTCGGTGACCTCGGTGCGGCGCTGCCGGTGCTCACCTCGACCGGCATCGAGGGCATCGCCGTCGACCTCGTCGCCGGCTCCCTCGACGCGGTGATCGCGACGCCGGATATCGAACGCAAGCACCTTGTCGCCGGCGTCGTCGACGGACGCAACGTCTGGCGCAACGGGCTGGACGGGTCACTCGCCACACTCGAAACCCTGCGTGAGCGTGCGGGTTCGGTGGCGGTGTCCACGTCGTGTTCACTGCTGCACGTGCCTTACACGCTCGACGGCGAGGACGCGTTGGACGGCGCCCTGCGGTCGTGGCTGGCATTCGGTTCCGAGAAGATCGGCGAAGTCGCCACTCTCGCGACCGGCCTACGTTCGGGACGCGACGCGATCGCCGCCGAACTGTCCGAGGCGCGTGCGGCGGCCGCCACCCGCGCCGCCGATCCGCGACTGCACGACGACGCGATCCGCGATCGCCTCGCCGCCCTGACGGATGCCGACCGCACCCGTATCGCGGCGGCGGACCGTCGTGCCGTCCAGGCGAGTGAGCTGCCGCTGCCGCAGTTGCCGACCACCACGATCGGCTCGTACCCGCAGACCACCGCGATCCGGGTGGCCCGCGCGGCGCTGCGCACGGGCGAGATCGATCAGGCCGAGTACGTCCGCCGCATGCGGGCCGAGGTGGCCGACGTGATTGCGCTGCAGGAGAAGCTGGGCCTGGACGTCCTGGTCCACGGCGAACCCGAACGCAACGACATGGTGCAGTACTTCGCCGAGCAGCTCGACGGCTTCTTCGCCACCGCGAACGGCTGGGTGCAGTCGTACGGCAGCCGCTGCGTCCGGCCGCCGATCCTGTTCGGCGACGTGCGCCGCCCCGAGCCGATGACCGTCGAATGGTTCACGTACGCACAGTCACTCACCGACAAACCCGTCAAAGGCATGCTCACCGGCCCGGTGACGATCCTGGCGTGGTCGTTCGTGCGCGACGACCAGCCGCTCGCCGAGTCCGCCGACCAGATCGCCCTCGCGATCCGTGACGAGACGATCGATCTGGAGGCGTCCGGCGCGAAGGTCGTCCAGGTGGACGAGCCCGCGCTGCGCGAGTTGCTGCCGTTGCGCGCCGCCGACCAGCCGGCCTACCTGGACTGGGCCGTCGGAGCCTTCCGGCTGTCGACGGCGGGCATCGCCGACACGACCGCGATCCACACGCACCTCTGCTACTCCGAGTTCGGTGAGGTGATCGGGGCCATCGCGGGCCTCGATGCCGACGTGACGTCGATCGAGGCGGCCCGCTCGCACATGGAGGTGCTCGACGATCTCAACGCGGTCGGCTTCGACCTGGGCGTCGGGCCGGGTGTCTACGACATCCACTCACCGCGGGTGCCGTCCGTCGACGAGATCGCCGCGTCGCTGCGCGCCGCGCTGAAGGCCGTTCCGTCCGAGCGCCTCTGGGTCAACCCGGACTGCGGGCTCAAGACGCGCGGCCCGGTCGAGGTCGAGGCGTCGCTGCGCCACCTCGTCGAGGCCGCGCACGCGGTGCGGGCCGAACTCTAGGAGAACGAGTCCGGTGTCCCGGCCGGGACACCGGACTTCGCCCCAGTTCGAGGGCTTCGTCGGGCGAATTTCGAGCGAATTCGGGTCCGTACCCGAGTCCGATGCCGTAGCGTCGGCCGAAATCCCGTCTTGGACATCTGTCCACCTGGCGGCCCGGGGCATCTGAGAAGGAGTTCGACAGTGTCGAGGAAAAACACCTTGCAACGACTCGCAGCGGGCGCCGGCACCGCACTGCTCGGCATCGGCTTCGCCGCCGCGTTCGGAGTCACCACCGCCGAGGCGGCACCGGTCAGCAAGTCGACGAACTCCGGCGACTGGACGTTCAATCGAACGATCAGCAACGGCACTCCGGCCCCGGGTGAGACGATCACCGTCACCAACAACATCCGCTGGAACGGTGGCCTCGCCCCCACCATCAGCGCTCTCAAGGACATCCACCCCGCCTGCCTGGCCTACGTCCCCAACTCCTCACGGGTCAACGGCAACGGAGTCGGAACCACCACCCCCGACGCGACCACGGTGAGCATGAACGGATCCTGGATCCGCAGCGCCGTCGACCGCAACATCAGCTACACCGTCCAGTACACCGTCGGCGCGGACTGTGCCCGCGACACCGCCCTGACCACCGGCGCCGGAGTGAACTCCAACCAGGGCCTCGGCTCGACCAACACCAACACCGGACCCGCCGTGTCGGTGACCAAGAACGCGACCCAGACCACCGTCGCGGTCGCACCCGCGCCGCAGGCGACTCGCGCCTCCACCCTGACGGCGACCGTGTCGAACAACGCGACCGGATCGGTCGAGTTCTACAACAACGGTGCCGTTGTCGGCACCGGCAACGTGGCGAACGGCACCGCCGTCTACTCCTGGGTGCCCGCAACCGGCCAGGGTGGGGAGGCCTACTCGATCACCGCCAAGTACCTCGGCGACGCCACCAACGCCGTGTCGACGTCGACCGCGATGACCGGCACCATCGCCGCCGCGCCCACTGCACCGGCCGCTCCGACGAACGTCTCCGCCACCCCCGGATCGGTCATCGCGGGCAACGAGGTCACCGTCTCGGGTAACGCCGAACCCGGCTCGACCGTGAAGGTCACCGCGGGCGACAAGACCTGCACCGCGACGGCCAACCAGTCCGGGTCGTTCCACTGCAACATCATCACCACCACGGTCGGCACCATGAGCATCACTGCTGTGGCGACCAACGCCGTCGGCCCGTCCCCCGCCTCTGCTCCGGCGACGGTGACGGTCACGGCTCCGCCGGTCGGCAATTCCGTCCTCGTCGTCGACCCCATCTCGCCGACTGCGGGTACCCCCGCGACAATCTCCGTCGTCGGTGCCGACGCCAACTCTCACGTGGTGATCAAGAACGGCGGCGATACCGTCTGCACCGCGACCGCCGATGCGAACGGGACGGCCAGCTGCACCTGGACACCGACCGAGGGCACCCACACCCTGACCGCCCAGACCACCAGCAACGGCGTCTCGGCCACCATCACGAAGACCGTCACCGTCGGCGCGCCGTCCAACCCGGGCGGCCCCGACGACGGCGGCAACGGCCCCGATGACGGAGGGAACGGCCCCTCGAGCGGTTCACTCGGCTCACTGTCCGGCCTCTTCGGATCTCTCTGACCCCAGGATCCACGCGGCGCGAGCCCCCACCGAGACACATCTCGGTGGGGGCTCGCGCCGGTTGACGGGGTCTGCATCTCCGCCCCGTGAGGCCGGGGTGGGATGAAAACCTTTGTTATGGCAGGCTCACCTAATCAGTTCCGTCTGCTCGGGAGGAGTGCCATGACCGCGTTACTGGAGTTCCAACTCGTCGAGGTGAAGTCGACGCGCCTGATCACGCCGCACATGGCCCGCATCACGTTCGTCGGCGCCGACCTCCACCGCTTCGTGTCGGTCTCGCCCGACCAGCAGGTCAAGCTCTTCTTCTCCCGGACCGACGACGCCCCGGAGGTCCCGCCGCGCCCCGCGGACGGCGACATCCTCACGTGGCACCGCGCCTACCTCGCGATGCCCGACGACATCCGACCGTGGCTGCGCGCCTACACGATCCGCGCCCACCGCCCCGACGTCGCCGAGATCGACATCGACTTCGTCCTGCACGGCGACGAGGGCCCGGCATCGGCGTGGGCCGGGTCAGCGCAACCCGGACAGATCCTCGGCATGCTGGGGCCGTCCCCGAGTCACTACGCAACCATCGGCGAATACGACTGGCAGTTGCTGGTCGGCGACGAGACCGCGCTCCCGGCGATCGCATCGAATATCGAGGCGCTGCCGGACGGTGCACGGGCGACGGCCTACATCGAGGTCGCGAACGCGGACGAGGAACAGGACCTTGCCACCTCCGCCGGCATCCGGGTGCGCTGGATCCACCGCGACGACCAGGGACCGGACGCGCTACTCGACGCGCTGCGGGCCTCGGACCTTCCCGACGGCCGCGCCTTCGCGTGGATCGCGGGCGAGGCCGGCATGGTCCGGGAAGTCCGCCGACACCTCGTGAACGAGCGCGGCATCGACAAGAAGGCCATCGCCTTCACCGGGTACTGGCGTCGCGACCTCACCCAGGACGCCGCCCCGACCCCGGACGACGTGGCCGACGTGCAGGAGGCCCAGGCCGCGGCCGTGGGCGTTCAATAGGGTTCGGCGTGCGGGCCGGATCCGCCGAGAGCGACGAAGGGCGAAACGCATGGGAGCGTGGGGAAGTGCGCCGTGGCACAACGATGCGGCGGCCGACTGGTTCGGAGGCGTGTTCGCCGGGATCGACATCGATACACACATCAGCGACGCCCTCGAATACGACGACGATTACGATCGGGTGCGCGCCGCTTGCTACCTACTCGCAGTGCTCGGACACAGCATGGTGTGGCCCGGAGATCTCGAGCGCCTCGACGGTCACCTCGAACGGGGGATCGAGCTGCTCACCGAAATGGTCGAACCGGAATCCGACTTCCGTGAGCTCTGGGAGGACGCCCCCGAGGTCGTCGAGGCCGTCCGCGCAGAGATCGCGGAACTCGAGACCCGCCTCAACGGCGAAAACGAAGACGAGGACGAAGACGACTAAGCCAAACCGGCCCGTCGCCGGGTGGCCTCGGTGATCGCGGACCAGTCCTGGTCGGCCTGCCCGTGGGCGAGTGCATCGAGGAACAGATCCTCGAGCACACTGCCGAACGGCAAGCCGACGTCCGCGGCGTGTGCCTGCGCCAGTGCGAGCCGGACATCCTTGAGCCCCAGCGGAAGCCGGAAGCCGGCGGGCTCGTACCGCCGCTGCGCGATCATCTTGCCGTAGCCCGCGTAGACGCCACCGGGAAACAGGCTGTCGTTCATGATCTCCATCAGCAACTCGGGTGAGCCGCCGACCTTCTCGGCCACCGTCGTGGCCTCCGCCATCGCCTGGATTGCGTTGGCGATCAAGTAGTTTCCCAGGATCTTCACGACGTTGGCCTGCTTGGGATCGTCACCGATCCGCCACGTGCGGCGCCCGATCACGTCGAGCAGCGACGCCACCCCGTCGATCGCGCCCGGGTTCCCCGCCGCGAGGACGGTCAGTTGTCCTGCCTCCGCCACCTCGGCTCGCCCGAACACCGGCGCGGCCACGTAGAAGATGCCACGCGCGCTCAGCGCCGACTCGGCCTCGCCGGACATCGCCGGGCTGACCGTGGCCAGATTGACGTGCACCGAACCGGGTTTCGCGGCCTGCAGCGACGGCGCCGAGTCCGCGAAGGCACGATCGTCGGCCAGCGAACTGAACACGACGGAACGGTGCAGCACGTCGGCGAGATCGGACGCCTCGGACGCCCCGTAGTCGACGACGTCGGCCGCCTTGCCCGGACTGCGATTCCACACCGTCACGTCGTAGCCTGCCCGGGCGAGATTGCGCGCCATCGGCCGGCCCATCGTGCCCATGCCCAGAAATCCGATGTCCACGTCAGGCTCCTCGCGGTCGGGAACGCGGTCACACGGTTCGATCCACTGTAACGCCGTCGGCGGGTTCGGGAACGGCCTCCGACCCCTCCGTCTTCCGGAAGAGCAGGGCAGAGGCCCCGGCCCCGACAAGCGCGACGACCGCGGCCCCCAGGAACGCCGCCGAAAATCCGTCGGTCAGGGCCGCCGGGTCACCGATCCGGTCGGCACCGTAGGCGGCTGCGATGGCGGTCATCGCGGCCAGGCCGATCGCCGAGCCGATCTGGTAGCTGGTGTTGACGATGCCCGACGCGAGCCCACCCTCTTCGGGCCGCGCCGACGAGATCGCGGTGCCCAGCGTCGGAATGAACGCGAGCGACATGCCGAGGGCCGCGACCAACGACGCGGGCAGTACGTCGGTGACGAAGGAACCGTCGGGGCGGACGAACGAGAGCCAGGCCATGCCGGCCGCGAGGAGCAGCAACCCGGCGACGGTCATGTTCTTGGGGCCGAACCGGCCGATGGCCCGGGGTGCGAGCACGACCATGCCGATCATGATGAGCACCGTCATGGGCAGCAGCGCTGCGCCGCTGGGGAATGCGGTGTAGCCGAGGACCTGCTGCAGGTACAGATTGAGGAAGAACCACATCGGGATCCACGCCGCTCCCAGGAGCAGCTGGGCGAGGTTGGCCGCGCCGAGGTTCGGGACCCGGAAGATGCCGAGCCGCACCAGTGGTTCGCGCCGAACGGCCTGCAGCGCGACAAAGCCGGCGAGGAGTACGACCGCACCGGCGAGGACGAGCCACGTCCGGGCCGACCCCCAGCCGACCTCCGGGGCCTGGACGATCGCGTACACCAGCGCCGCCAGGCCGCCGGTGACCGTGACGGCGCCGAGCAGATCGATCCTGCTGCGGGAGGCGAGACCCCCGGTCGGCATCAGCGCCGGCGTGACCGCCAGGATGATCAGGGCGATCGGGATGTTGATGTAGAAAACCCAAGGCCAACTGGCGTATTCGGTGATCAGTCCGCCGAAGAACACGCCCGCCGTGCCGCCCGCGGGTGCGGCTGCGCCGTACAGCGCGAACGCCTTGGTGAGTTCGCGAGGGTTGCCGCCGAACAACATCATCAGCATCGTCAGCGCCGACGGCGCGATCAGCGCGGCGCCCGCGCCCTGCACCGCGCGACCGGCGAGTTCGACGCCGACGTCCGACGCCATCCCCGCGGCCGCCGAACCGGCGATCAGTGTCACCCACCCGATGGTGAAGATCCGCCGAGCGCCGAACAGGTCCGACAGCTTGCCGCCCAGCAGCAGGAGCCCGCCGAACGCGACCACGTACGCGTTGAACACCCACGACAGATTCTCCTGGGAAAAGCCCAGGTCCGCCTGCATCTGCGGCAGCGCGACGCCGATGATCGACGTGTCCATGATGACCATGAATTGAGCGGCGGCGATGACGGCGAGACCCAGCCAGCGACGCGCGGCCGGCGGGGAACTGTGATTGGACATGTTCTCTCCTCCAAACGTATTCGGATCGATCGACGTATCGTTGATACCCTAGGGGGGTACCGTATGTCTACAATTCCATCGAAGAAGGTCGGCCGGGACTGCCCGGCGACGGACGAGCGCTTACATGGCCTCGGGAGGGGAGGCGTACAGGACCAAGGCGCCAGGAGGCGACGCCAGCGCCAGGTCGTGGAGTTCGGCCACGAGTGTGTAGCGGCCCGGAGGGAGATGCTCGACGTCGCGGGTAACCAGGTCTACGCGCAGAGACATTCGATCATCCGGCGCGATGTCGGGCAGTCTCGGCGCATCCGAGAACAAGAACAATCCCGGCACGATCCGTTGGCCGTTCTCGTCGAGAATCCAGCCGTGGACGGTCATGTGGTCCCCCGCCTCGTCGACCCACGTCGTGTCCGCGGTGTTCACCAACTCGATCGTCACGCCGGGCAGCGCCCCTGCACGAGCGCGCTGCTCGCAGGGCCAGCGCAACTCCAATCCGACCCGGCGCGCGGCGCGGCAGCGGTGCACTCGGATCGGGTCGGGGTGTGCGCTCACGCGCCGGACCGGATCTGTGTCGACGAACACCAGCGCCCAGGCGCCGGGCACTTCCCCGTGTGGAGCCGCGAAGACCTCGTGGACTTCCGTGGCGTCGGCGCCACTCGGGACGAGCCGCCGCCAGCCGTGACGCGGAAGATCGAGCAAATCGTCCGGGGATCGCATCTCGATGCGACGATCCCCGAGGAGATCCCACAGCGACGCTCCCGGCCCCTCCAGGACAGACGGGTCCACCTCGACCGGTCCTAACTGGACCAGATCGAGGTCGCGACCGGACCCGGGATCCGTGCTCACCTCTGGACCGTGGCATACGGCGGGTCCTGGTGCCGCCGGATTCAGGACACGGGCGGATACGGCAGCCGACTGCTGAAGTCGACGTCCACGCGAACCGGACGGCCGATCTGTGGAAACGCCCGCTGCGCGCAGTCCGTCCGCTCGCAGATCTTGCACCCGGCCCCGATCGGCACCGGGGACATCTGCTCGTCCAGTCGGAGACCTCGCGAGTAGACGAGACGATCGGCGTGGGTGATGTCGCAGCCGAGACCGACGGCGAAGCTGCGTTCCGGCACCCCGTAGGGGCGGGCGCCATCGTCGGTGGTGCGGGCGATCCACAGATAGGTGCGGCCGTCCGGCATCTGCGCCACCTGGGTGACGATGCGCCCCGGGGTACCGAACGCGTCGTGCACCACCCACAGCGGACAGCTCCCGCCGACCCGCGAGAAGTGAAATGCGGTGGCGGACTGACGCTTCGAGATGTTTCCCGCCCGGTCGGTGCGGACGAGGAAGAACGGCACCCCACGCCGGTTGCGCCGCTGCATCGTCGAGAGCCGGTGACAGACCGTCTCGAAGCCGACCTCGAACTGCAGCGCGAGCATCTCGATGTCGTAGTGCAGGCCCTCGGCGGCGTCCAGGAACTGGGTGTACGGCAGCAGCAGCGCGCCCGCGAAGTAGTTTGCCAGGCCGATCTTCGCCAGTTCCCGCGCATTCTCACTCAGCCCCGTAGCGGCCTCGAGCTGCCGTTCGATCACCGGAGCCTGCGTGAGAAATGCAAGCTGCGTGGCGATCTGGAACGCGCGCTGCCCGGGCGACAGGTGCCGCGACAGCGTGAGGACACGGGTGGTGGCGTCGTAGACGCGCTTGGGTCCGGGCCGGTCCGGCGGATCGGTGCGCACACGAACGAGGATGTCGTGCTCCGATTCGAGCAGTGCCGTCAGCTGCACGTCCAACGATCCCACCCGCAGGCCACTGTCCTCGAACAGCCGCTCCGCCGCATCGTCGAGCTCCGCGATGTGATTGTGCCTGTCGTAGAAGAAGTCTCGGACCTCCTCGAACGGCATCGGCGTCACATCGCCCGCCCCGGCCACCGCGGGCGCCGCCAGGTGGGCGCTGAACTGCTCGAGCTGCTCGGTCGCGGCCTGCAGCCGGCGATGGACGCCGACGAGTGCGCGCCCGATCTCCGGCATGCGCGCGACGAACTCCTCGATGGTGGCCGGGGACGGCGGCGGAGGTCCGAGGGTCGCCAACACGTCCTGCAGGTCGGCGGCCAATCGCGCATCGGACTCCGCGGCGAAGAAGTGGGCGTCGAGGTCGAACGTCGCATTGAGCTTGAGCAGGACGGACACCGTCAACGGCCGCTGATCGTTCTCGAGCTGATTCACGTAGCTCGCCGACAGATCCAGGATGCGCGCGAGCGCGAGCTGCGTCAGACCGCGTTCCTCACGCAGCCGGCGCAACCGTGGGCCGCCGTAGATCTTCTGCACCCTTCGTTTCCTTCCCGTCGCCTCCACTCAAGCACAACGGGCGACATTCGCACCATTTGCAAACCCGGTCGATCCACGCCGCAAAAGTACGCATATTCAGGGCCTTTCCCACCGCACCGCTCCTGCATACGCTGCGAAAAGCAGTATCGAACCTCCGGAGGACACAGCCTTGAAGACGCATTCCGTTCGTACCCGCCGCTCCGCTGAGAACTTCCCCAAGCACGAACATCTCGCCTGGAAGATCGCCGAGATCGCGACCGATCCGGTCGAGGTTCCCGCCGACACCTCCGAGATGATCGTCAACCGGATCATCGACAACGCGGCTGTCGCGGCGGCGTCGGTGACCCGCCGTCCGGTGGCGAACGCACGCGCCCAGGCCCTGGCTCACCCGTACGGCCCGGGCTCGACGGTCTTCGGCGTCGGCGGCACGTACTCGCCCGAGTGGGCTGCATGGGCCAACGGCGTCGCGGTGCGTGAACTCGACTTCCACGACACGTTCCTGGCCGCGGAGTACTCGCATCCGGGCGACAACATCCCGTCGATCCTCGCGGTCGCCCAGCACACCGGACGCGACGGCGCCGATCTGATTCGCGGTCTGGCCACCGGCTACGAGGTTCAGGTGGACCTGGTGCGCTCGATCTGCCTGCACGAGCACAAGATCGACCATGTCGCGCACCTCGGCCCGTCCGCCGCGGCCGGCATCGGCACGCTGCTGGGGCTCGACACCGAGACGGTCTACCAGGCGATCGGGCAGGCCCTACACACCACCACCGCGACGCGTCAGTCCCGCAAGGGCGAGATCTCGAGCTGGAAGGCCTACGCTCCGGCGCTCGCCGGCAAGCTGGCCGTCGAGGCCGTCGACCGCGCGATGCGCGGCGAGGGCGCTCCGTCTCCGATCTGGGAGGGCGAGGACGGTGTCATCGCGTGGCTGCTCGGCGGCCCGGATGCGGAATACGCTGTGCCGCTGCCCGGCCCGGGTGAGACCAAGCGCGCGATCCTCGACACCTACACCAAGGAGCACTCGGCCGAGTACCAGAGCCAGGCCCCGATCGACCTCGCCCGCCGGATGCGAGAGCGCATCGGCGACCTGGATCAGATCGCGTCGATCGTGCTGCACACCAGCCACCACACCCACGTCGTCATCGGCACGGGCTCGAACGATCCGCAGAAGTTCGATCCGCGCGCCAGCCGCGAGACCCTCGACCACTCGGTGATGTACATCTTCGCCGTCGCCCTGCAGGACGGCACGTGGCACCACGAGCGGTCCTACGCCCCCGAGCGGGCACAGCGTCCGGACACGATCGAGCTGTGGAAGAAGATTTCCACCGCCGAGGATCCGGAGTGGACGCGCCGCTACCACTCGACCGACCCGGCCGAGAAGGCCTTCGGCGCGCGCGCCGAGGTCACGTTGAAGAACGGCGAGGTCATCGTCGACGAGCTCGCGATCGCCGACGCGCACCCGCTCGGCGCCCGCCCCTTTGCGCGGGGCCAGTACATCGCGAAGTTCCGCACCCTCGCCGAGGGCGTCGTCGACCCCGCCGAGCAGGATCGCTTCCTCGACGCCGCGCAGCGCACCCCCGAACTGAAGGCCGGCGAGCTGAACCAGCTCACGTTCACCGTCTCGGACGACGTCCTCGCCCGTGCCCCGAAGTCACCGAAGGGACTGTTCTGACATGTCGGGTCTCATCGCCGCCACCACCTCGGCCGTCGACAAGCGCAAGGCGCTGCGCGCGGGCCTGTCGTCGGGCACGATCCAGCGCCTGCCCGGCGCGATCAACCCGTTGACTGCCAAACTGATCCAAGAGATCGGGTTCGAGGGCGTCTACGTCTCGGGCGGAGCGTTCTCCGCCGGGCTCGGGCTGCCCGACATCGGGCTGACCACGCTCACCGAAGTCATCGAGCACAGCAGGCAGATCGCCGGGGTCACCGACCTGCCCGTGCTCATCGATGCCGACACCGGCTTCGGCGAGCCCATGTCGGCGGCCCGCACCGTCCTCGCCGCCGAGGACGCCGGCGTCGCCGGTCTGCACCTCGAGGACCAGGTCAACCCCAAGCGCTGCGGGCACCTCGACGGCAAGGCCATCGTCCCCACCGCCGAGATGGTCCGACGACTACGTGCCGCCGTCACGGCCCGTCGCGATCCGAACTTCGTGATCTGTGCTCGCACCGACGCCGCGGGCATCGACGGCATCGATGCCGCGATCGAGCGGGCCAAGGCCTACGCGGACGCCGGCGCCGACCTGATCTTCACCGAGGCGCTACACACCGAGGCGGAATTCGCGAAGTTCCGTGCTGCCGTGGATATCCCGCTGCTCGCGAACATGACCGAGTTCGGTAAGTCGAAGCTCATCCCCGCACGGGTGCTCGAGGAGATCGGCTACAACGCGGTGATCTACCCGGTCACCACCCTGCGACTGGCGATGGGCGCCATCGAACGGGGCCTGCGTGAGATCCACGAGACGGGCACGCAAGAAGGCCAACTCGACCGGATGCAGACCCGCTCCCGGCTGTACGAACTGCTCGAGTACGAGCGCTACAACGAATTCGATTCCGGCATCTTCAACTTCACGCTCGGAGGGAACCAATGACCAATGCAGTCCCGACGATCTACAAGGGCCTGGCCGGTGTCGTCGTCGACACCACCGCGATCTCCAAGGTGGTGCCCGAGACCAATTCGCTGACCTACCGCGGGTACGCGGTGCAGGACCTCGCGGCGAACACCAGCTTCGAGCAGGTCGCGTACCTGCTGTGGAACGGCGAGCTGCCCTCGGACGCCCAGCTCGAGCTGTTCTGCCAGCGTGAGCGGGCCAGCCGCCGCGCGGACCGGTCGCTTCTCTCGCTGGTGGCGAAGATGCCCGACAACTGCCACCCGATGGACGTGGTGCGTACCGCGATCAGCTTCCTCGGTGCCGAGGATCCGGAGGAGGCGGACAACTCCCCGAAGGCCAACCGCGAGAAGGCACTGCGGATGATGGCGGTGCTCCCCACCATCGTCGCCGCCGACCATCGCCGTCGCCACGGGCTCGACCCGATCGCCCCGCACAGCCACCTCGGATTCGCCGAGAACTTCCTCAACATGTGCTTCGGCGAGATCCCCGCACCGGAGATCGTCAAGGCGTTCGAGGTCTCGCTGATCCTGTACGCGGAGCACAGCTTCAACGCCTCCACCTTCGCCGCCCGCGTGGTGACCTCCACACTGTCGGACATCTACAGCGCCGTCACCGCCGCGATCGGCACCCTCAAGGGCCCGCTGCACGGCGGCGCCAACGAGGCGGTCATGCACGACATGATCGAGATCGGCGATCCCGAGCGCGCCGAGGCGTGGATGAAGGACAAGCTGGCCCGCAAGGAAAAGGTCATGGGCTTCGGACACCGCGTCTACAAGAACGGTGACTCGCGCGTCCCGACCATGCGTCAGGCGTTCTTCGATGTCGCCGCGAAGACCGGCGGCGACAAGTGGGTCCAGATGTACGAGATCCTCGAGCGCACCATGAACGAGGCGACCGGCATCAAGCCCAACCTCGACTTCCCCACCGGGCCCGCGTACTACCTGATGGGCTTCGACATCGAGGTCTTCACCCCCATCTTCGTGATGAGCCGCATCACCGGATGGACCGCACACATCATCGAGCAGGGCGAATCCAACGCCCTGATCCGCCCGCTCAGCGAATACACCGGCGTTCCGCAGCGCTCGGTGGTGGCCTGACGGGCAGCCGGACGCCTCGGGGCCTGTACCGGATCACGGTGCAGGCCCCGGGGCGTCGAAATCTGTTGCCGGACTATCCCTCGCCGCGGCGTCCGACGGTGATACCGAAGGCCAGGACCGCGCCGAGCAGCGCGGCGCCGGCCGCCACCATGAAGGCCACGAAGAAGCCGTCCGAACTGTAGACCGGGCCGGCCGGGCCGACCGTCATGACGTGCTGTGCCAACAGCGCGAAGCCCACCGAGGACAGCATGCCGCCGAACATCGACTGCGACAGACCTGTGAAGTTGGCCCCGATCGCCCGCTGGTCCTCGGGCAGCGCCATCATCACCAGGTTCGGGATCGCGGCGTAGATCATCGAGCCGAAGCCGATGAGGCCGTACGCGCACACGACCTGCCAGGCCTGGTCCGGCGTCGTCGCCAGCCAGGTGGCACCCAGCGCGATGAGGACGGCCCCGAGAACGAGGTGCTGGCGGAAGCCGATGCGCTTCGCCGTCGCTCCGACGAACACACCACCGAGGACGATCAGGCAGCCGCCGGGCAGCATCCACAGCGCCATGTCGGTGACCGTGAGCCCGAAACCGTAGTCGGCCGCCTCGTTCGGCGTCTGCAGCAGCATCGGGATCAGTGTCGCGGTGAGCGTCGTCGCGCCGTAGGCGATGCCGCCGGCGAGCAAGGTGATGCCGACCTTGCGGCTGGCGAGCACGTCGATACTGATGAGCGGTTCGGGAGCCCGCCGCTCCCAGACGACCCAGGCGACCGCGAAGATCACGGTGACGGCCAGCGTGCCGAGCGTCTTACCGCTCAGCCAGCCCCAGCCGGCGCCCAGCGACAGCGCGAGCATGACGGTGAACAATGCGACGGTCAGCAGGAACGCGCCCAGCCAGTCGACGGACACCTTGGCACGGACCGGGGTCTCCGGCACGAAGAACAGCGTCAGCAGACCGCCGACTGCGCACAACCCGAACGAGAACCAGAACACCGACGAGACGCCGGTGTGGTCGAGCATGTAGCCGGAGATCAGCGGGGCGACGACGGTGACGACGCCGACACCGGTGTTGGCGATCGAGATCGACATGGGTTGCAGGCGGGCCGGGAACACGTCGCGGATGAGCGAGTAGCCGAGCGCGGTGAAAGCGAAGCCGACGCCGGACAGGAAGCGGCCGACCAACAGGATCTGGAAGGTCGGCGCGATCGCGGAGATCAGGGCGCCGAGGCTCGCGATCGCGGCGGTCACCACCAGGATGCGCTTCTTGCCGTAGACGTCCGCGAGCTTGCCGAGGATCGGCGACGCGATAGCGGCGGCCAACACGAGCGCCGTCATCACCCAGACCACCTGCGTGGTCTTGTACTCGGCGGCGATCTTGGGGAGCGCGGGGGTGAAGAGTGCAAAGGCGAGCGCCGCCTGCTCGGTGAGCAGAACGAGGATCAACAGGACGCGGATCCAGTACCCGGTCGAGCCACCGGCGTCGCCGGCACCCCGAACGGGGGCTGCATCACCCTGAGAGACGGAGACTGCCATTTGTACCTACACATTCCAGCTCGGGTCGAACAGTGACCGGACGCACATTAGGAGGTGAGACGCGGCTCACCTTCATCGCTTCCCGATGAACGGGAAGGTGGCCTGGATCGACGGACGGACCCCGGCCAACAGACGATCGTCGGTCAATCCGTTTGCCGCGTTACTGCTTTCGCGTAGCCCGGTTCCGGGAACAGGTGCGCCGGTATCGGCGTCGAGATGGCTGGAACTCGGCTCCCCATGGACACCGACGCGATGTCCCGGTCGTCGACGCCGACGCACACGAGGAAGTCGGTCGCGTTCCCCGGAAGGGTGAAGTCCACCGAGCATTCCGTGGCCCCGACATCATCACATCGACCGCTCGGTGCCCGAAACGAATTCACGCGGGTGGCTGGAGCGACGCGGCTCACGCTGATACAGTTCGCACACTTGATTGAACGCTTGCTCAATCAGCCGGAATGCGAGCACCCTGGAGGTTCAGAACGTCATGACGACGACAGACGCAAGCTCCCCCATCGCAGTCATCGACCGCGTCGCGGTCCTGCTGGACGCATTCCGGGAAGCCGACCGACTGACGCTGTCGGAGCTGGCCCGGCGAACCGGGTTCCCCCGATCGTCCACACACCGCATGCTGCTGCAGCTCGTGCGGATCGGCTGGATCCGGCGACAGGGGCATGCCTACGAACTCGGTATGAAGATGCTCGAGCTCGGGTCCCTTGCGCAGCACCACGACCGCGTGCACCAGGCGGCGCTGCCGGTGATGCACGAACTGCACAACGCCACCGGCCTCGTCGTGCACCTCGCGGTGCTCGACGGTCCCGACGCCCTGTATCTCGAGAAGATCGGCGGCCGTTTCACGCTGTCGGTCCCGTCCCGGGTCGGCGGTCGCCAGCCGGCCTACCGCACCGCGATCGGCAAGGCACTGCTCGCCGGCGCGCGAATCGACGCCGAGACAGTCATGCCGCAGCCGGTCGTGGGCCCCACCCCGAACTCGATCGGCGACCCGACGCGACTGCGCGTCGAACTCGCCCGCATCCGGGACCAGAGCATCGCGCACGACCGGGACGAGACCACTGTCGGAGTCTCCTGCGTCGCGGCCGCGATCGGCGACGGCAAGCACACCGTCGGCGCGATCTCGGTGTGTGGTCCGACCAAGAGCATGAACAGTTCGGCGCTGGTCGCGCCGGTCCGGATGGCCGCACTCGCCACGTGGCGGCACATGGCGGGCAGCCGCGCGCTGCGCCCCATTCCGGCCTGATACTCGTGAAAACAGCTGTGCCCCTGCCGAATGTCGGCAGGGGCACAGCTGTCACGGCCGACGGACTCAGACGTCCGCAACCAGCTCGACGGGCTTGACACCGTTCGCCACATTGTCCGCGACGATGCCACGCCAGTTCTGCTGAGCGCGGGTGGTGTCGACCTCGAACTCGAAGCGCTTGGTCATGTCCTCCGTGACGTCCGCGACGTCGACGTAGAACTGCTGGTACCAACGACGCAGCTGGTAGACCGGGCCGTCCTCCTCGGTGAGCAGCGGGTTCTCGATCCGGCTCTTGTGATTCCAGATCGCGATGTCCTGCTTGAACTGGTGCTCGACCCCCTCGGTGAACTGGTCCGCCATCGCCTTGGCGTCCTCGTCCGACAGACCCTCGGTCCGCTTGACGATGGTGCCCCACTGCAGGATGAACGAGTTGTTCGTGATCGGGTAGTGGCAGTTGGCCAGCTTGGTCTCGACCTTGATGTCCCCCGCAACCGTGTAGACGGTGTCGAGCATGAAGGACGGACCGAAGTACGAAGCGTCCGAGATCGTCTCGGCCTCCGCCATGCCCAGCTGGACGCCGGTCTGGATGTCGTCACGACCACCCGAGCGCATCACCTGGGTCGCGACGTGACCCTCGAAGATGTTCTTGAAGTAGGTCGGGATCTGGAAGTGCACGTAGAAGAAGTGCGCCATGTCCACCACGTTGTCGACGATCTCGCGGCAGTGCGAGCCCTCGACGACGTAGGTGTTCCAGCTCCAGTCGCTCCAACCGCCCTCGTCGTAACCCTCGATCTGCGGGATCGTGACGTCGGCCGGCGGCGGGTTGCCCTCCGGATCGTTGTAGACGAAGAACAGGCCGTTGCGCTCGAGCTTGACCCACGACTTGGTCTTGGCGACCGGGGGAACACGGCGGGCGTAGGGAATGTCGGTGCACTTGCCCTTGCCGTTCCAGCGCCAGTCGTGGAACGGGCAGGCGATGGTGTCGCCCTTGATCTCGCCCATCGCGAGATTGCCACCCATGTGACGGCAGAACGCGTCGAGGACCTGCAGTTCGCCCTTGCTGTCCTCGAACACGACCAGGTCGGTGCCGAAGATCTTGACCTGGTGCGGCTTTCCGTCACGGAAGTCCTGTGCCCGGCCGATGCAGTGCCAGCCACGAGCGAAGCGGTCGGGATTGCTGCCCGCCACGATCTCCCGGATCTCGACGTCGTCGGAAATCTCGGTCATCTTGCCTCCTTCGAAGAAGTGAACGCTTCCCGCCCTTACGCGAGCAGCGTCGAAAAGTTCGGAACAGCAGAAAATCTGGTTCCGGTGCCTATCAGTAGGGGCGCACTTCCGCCGTCGATCCCGAGACCGGCACGGTCCGGTGCGACTCGCCCAGACGTCCCTCGGCGACGGCTTCGTCGATGCTCTCGTTCAGTGCGCCGCACGTCCGCACGTACATGCTGTGCGTTCCGTTCTCGGCGGCCGCACGGAATTCGGCACATGCCGTCTCCGCATCCTCGAGCCACTGCGTGCTGGTGTGCGTCGAGCTGTACTTCTCGACGAGTACGCGGTTACCGCACGCTCCGCATTCGACCGGCTGCATTGCGCGATCCTTCCGTTGGAACTGTATTCGCCCAGCCTACGAGCAGTGAGCACGGTCTCCCTGGTCGATTTCCGTTGAGCGGTAAAGAATTTCGGAGGACATTCACCTCAGGAAAGCCTGCCCTCCGTCGACCGGCAGCGAATGCCCGGTTATGTAGCGCGCGGCGGAACTGCATAGGAAGACCACGGCGGGTCCGATGTCGGACTCGGCGTCACCGAGACGTCCGAGCGGCACGCTTCGCAGGTACTCGTCGTACGCCTCCGGGTTCAGTTCGGCCCACTCGTCCATCAACGGCGAGGATGCGAGCGGCAGGACCGCGTTGACGCGGATTCCGTCCGCACCCCATTCGCAGGCCGCCGTCCGAGTGAGTACCCGCACAGCCTCCTTGGCGGCCGCGTAGGCGCCCGTGCCGGTCGGATCCCACTTCAACCCGGCCGCGGAGCCGAGGTTCACGATCGACCCCCTCCCCTTCAGGTGCGGATGGCACGCGCGCATCAGACGGAGCGTCGCCAGCGGGCCCGAGTCCATGCTCCCCTGGTAGTCGTCCTCGCTGACGTCGAGAAGCATCCCGTGGGCGGGCGTCTGCGCGTTGTTCACCAGGATCGACAGACCGCCGTACTGCGCGGCCACGGCGGCGACCGCGCCGTCGATCTGCACGGGGTCGGTCACGTCGCACTGCAGGGCGACAGCGTCCCCGCCGCGACGAACGATTTCGTCGGCGGTATCGACGACCTTCGACAACGTGCGCCCCACGACCGCCACACGCGCCCCCGCGTCTGCCAGCGCCAGGGCGATGCCCCGCCCGATCCCCTGGCCGGCACCCGTCACCAGCGCGACATCACCCTCGAGTACACCCATTCACCGCTCCCGCTCTGTCCGTCACACGTTGCCGATCATTGTGATCCAAGACACGCGATTGAGCAAGCGATCAATCAATATAGGATGGCTGTGCCGGGCCGCCGAGGGGCTCGACGCGCACCGGTACCATGGGGCGCCACCGAATCGACCCAGGCACAGGGGGAAATCCGTATGGATCCGCAGGAACGACGGCGCCAGATCCTCGATCGTTCCGGCGAGATATTCGCGACCAAGGGCATCTCCGCCACGACGGTGCGGGAGATTGCCGACGCCTGTGGCGTCTACTCGGGAACGCTCTACCACTACTTCCCGTCCAAGGAAGCGATCGTCACCGAGATCATCCGGGTCTACGTCGAGGAACTCTACGAACTCTGTTCCGCGGTGATCGCCGAGCACCTCCCGCCGATCGAACGGCTCGAGGCCCTCGTGCTGGTGGCGATCGACGCCGCCGAGCGCCACCGCCACGCGACGGCGATCTGGCAGGTCGAGACGGAGTACATGCGAGACAAGATGCTCGAGGCCAGCCTGGACGACAAGGGCGACTTCGCGGCAGGGTTATGGATGCAGTGCATCACGGAGGCCCAGGCGGACGGCGAACTCCGCTCGGATGTCGATGCCGCGACCTTCTATCAGCTGATGCGGGACTCGGTGTGGCTCACCAGTCGGTGGTTCCGCGCATCGCCGCAGAAGTCCAACGCCGACTTCGCACGCGAGATCACCTCGATCTACATCGACGGACTCCGCGTGCGCTGACCGTCACATACGACGAAGGGCGGGACAGGTTTTCACCTGTCCCGCCCTTGTCGTTCCCTCGGGTCAGCTGACCACGAGATCCAGTTCGTCGTCGGTGACCTTCACCGTGATCCGCCCACCGGCGTCGAGGACGTCGTCGAGCAGCAGATCGGCGATCCGGTCGTCGACCTCACGGGCGATGGTTCGGCGCAGCGGCCGTGCCCCGAACTCGGGCTGGTGCCCGTGCTCGGCGATCCAGTCCACCGCATCGGGCGTGAACTCGATGTCGATGTCCTGCGCCCGCAGCCGATCCCGGCTCTCACCCAGCAGCAGATCGGTGATCCGGTGCAACTGGTCGGCCTCGAGCTTGCGGAAGATCACGATCTCGTCGATCCGGTTGAGGAACTCCGGCCGGAACGACTCCCGCAGGCGGCCCATCACCCGATCGCGCAACGGCTTCTCGGCCGCGGCGGCGTCACCGGTGGTAAAGCCCAGCGCCCCGCCCTTGCTCGAGATGATGTCCGAACCGAGGTTGCTGGTCATGATCAGGACTGTGTTCTTGAAGTCCACCGTCCGGCCCTGACCGTCGGTCAGCCGTCCGTCGTCGAGCACCTGCAGCAGGACGTTGAACACGTCCGGGTGCGCCTTCTCGATCTCGTCGAGCAGGATCACCGAATACGGGTGACGTCGCACCTGTTCGGTGAGCTGACCGGCCTCGCCGTAGCCGACGTAGCCCGGAGGCGCCCCGACCAGCCGGCTCGCGGTGTGCCGCTCGCCGAACTCGCTCATGTCGAGCCGCAGCATCTTGCTCTCGTCACCGAACAGCGACTGCGCCAACGCCTTCGCCAGTTCGGTCTTGCCGACACCGGTCGGACCGAGGAACAGGAAGCTGCCGACCGGACGACGGGGATCACCCATTCCGGTCCGGCTGCGTCGCACCGCTCGTGCGATCGCCTTCACCGCATCCTCCTGGCCGACGACCCGCTGGTGCAGTTCGTCCTCCAGGCGGCGCAGACGCTCCTTGTCCTTCTGCGTCATCTGACTGGCCGGGATACCCGTGGACCGCGCGACGATCTCCGCGATGTCCTCGGCGGTCACCGCCGGCGTCTCCACCGCGGCCGGCTCACCCGCGCGAGTCTCGGCGAGTCGCTTCTCGGCTCCCGCGATCTCGTCGCGCAGCTGCGACGCGCGCTCGTAGTCTTCGGCCGCCACTGCGTCGTCCTTCGACTTCTCGAGCCGCGCGATCCGCTGCTGCAGCGCCTTGGCGTCCGGATTGGAGGCCCCGAGCTGCAAGCGCTTTCGCGCGCCCGCCTGATCGATGAGGTCGATCGCCTTGTCCGGCAGGTACCGGTCGGCGATGTACCGCGACGACAGTTCGACGGCAGCCGCGATCGCCTCGTCGGTGTAGCTGACGCGGTGGTGATCCTCGTACCGCTCGCGCAGGCCGCTCAGGATCGCCTTGGCGTCCTCCTGACTCGGCTCGTTCACGGTCACCGGCTGGAACCGCCGCTCCAGCGCCGGGTCCTTCTCGATGTGCTTGCGGTACTCGTCGAGCGTGGTCGCACCCACGATGCGCAGGTCGCCGCGAGCCAGCTTGGGCTTGAGGATGTTTCCGGCATCCATCGCACCCTCGCCGCCGGCGCCCGCACCGACGATGGTGTGCAGCTCGTCGATGAACACGATGAGTCGGCCGTCCTGCGCGACGATCTCGTCGACCGCCTTGGTGAGGCGCTCCTCGAAGTCACCGCGGTAGCGGGTTCCGGACAGCATGCCCGCGAGGTCCAGCTGAACGATCTTCTTGTCCGCCAGCACCTCCGGGACGTCACCGTCCACGATGCGCTGTGCCAGGCCTTCGACGACGGCGGTCTTGCCGACGCCGGCCTCACCGACCAGAACCGGGTTGTTCTTGGTGCGGCGGGCCAGGATCTCGATGGCCTGCTCGATTTCGTCGCTCCGTCCGATGACCGGGTCGACGCCGCCGGAGCGGGCCCGTTCGGTCAGGTCCGTGCCGTACTTGTCGAGCGTCGGCGTGGCCGATTCCTGCTGTGGCTCCGCCGAACTCGCGTTCACCGCAGACTGCATCGACTCCGGGGTCACGCCGGCGGACGCGAGAATGCGTCCGGTCGTCGAGTCCCCGTTCGAGACGAGCGACAAGAAGATGTGCTCGGGATCGATGTAGGTCGAACCGAGTGCACGCGCGATCTGGTGTGCGTCGAGCAGCGCCCGACGTCCGGCGGCCGTGACCGTCGGAGAGATCGAGACGGCCTCCCGACCGCGGGGCAGGTGAGCCTCCGCGTCCTTCGAGATCGCCTCCGGGTCCCCGCCCACTCGCTTGACCATGTCGCGCACCGGGTCCTTGACCGCGGCCACGTGCAGGATGTGCAGTGCGTCCAGGCCCGTGTCACCCCGGCCGGCCGCGAACTGCGCGGCCTCCGCCATGAGCAACTGCGTGTCGCTGCTCATGAGACGGGTGATATCGATGCGCCCGGGCCCCTCGGGCCCGAAGAATGCCGGCATTCGCAGCCTCCTCCAAAGTTGAGTCTTACTGACTCATGGAACATGCCTGGGGAAGATTCAATTCCCGACCGTCCAGGATCCTCGGCGCGCGGGTCGCACCCGGCCGCCGCGAGAGTCGCTAACAGGTCCGTGACCTGGATGTTCTGCCCGCGAGACATCTTCCCGACGTCCTTCTGTGACAACCGACACACCGCTCTGCGCCGGGTCGTCCGCCCTTGACCTCGAGCGCACTCGAGCTTCTACCTTCGGGTCCATGACAACCCGAACCGACGGCTCCGGCACCTGGGGTCAACTGCTGAGCGGGCGACATCTCGGGGTCGCCACCGTGTTGGCCGGCGGAGTGGCGCTGTACGCGACCAACGTCTATCTCACGAGCAGCCTGCTACCCACTGCGATCGACGACATCGGTGGGCTGCGCTACTACGCCTGGACGTCGACCGTGTTCCTCATCGCGTCGGTGCTCTCGTCGATGATCGTCAGCCGGACGCTCGCCGCCCGCGGCCCCCGCGGCGCCTATCTGATCGGCCTTGCCCTCTTCGCCTTCGGAACCGTGGTGTGCGCGCTGAGCCCGACGATGGAGCTGCTGCTGGCCGGACGCGCCGTGCAGGGTTTCGGCGGCGGCCTGCTCGCCGGTCTCGGATACGCGGTGATCAACTCCGCACTGCCCCGGCATCTCTGGACCCGCGCCAGCGCGCTGGTCTCCACCATGTGGGGTGTCGGCACCCTGGTGGGTCCCGCCGTCGGCGGGGCGTTCGCACAGTTCGGCGCGTGGCGCTGGGCTTTCGGTGCCCTGATCGTATGCACCGTCGCGGTCGCCGTCCTCGTTCCGGTGGTCCTGCCACAGCACAGAGCGGAACGTGAGCGCGTTGTCGCGCCCGTGCCGGTCGTCCCGCTGGCGCTGCTCACCGCCGCGACCCTGCTGGTGAGTGTCGCCGGGCTCCTGTCGTCCGCCGCGATCGCCGGTGTCGCGGTCGCGGGCGCGGTGGCGCTGGTCGTGTGGTTCGTCGCGGCCGATCGGCGCAGCCCGCACGGGGTGCTGCCGCCGTCGACGTTCACGGCGTCGTCCCTGAAATGGGTGTACCTGACCATCGCGGTTCTCGCGATGGCGTCGACGGTCGAGACGTTCGTCCCGCTGTCCGGGCAGCAACTCGCCGGGTTGGCACCCGTGGTGGCCGGCTTCCTCGGTGCTGCCCTGGCTCTCGGGTGGACGGTGGGTGAGATCCCCAGCGCGTCGGCCGTCGCTCCGCACGTGGTCCGCCGGATCGTCCGGTCGGGACCGATCCTCGTCGCGGCCGGGCTCGCGATCATGGCGGTCGTCCTGGCCGAACAGGCCGGGAGCGGACGCGTCGTGCTCTGGGCGACCGGGCTGATCATCGCCGGTGCGGGCATCGGCATCGCGTGGCCGCATCTGGCGGTCGGTGCCATGAACGCCGTGGCCGAACCGGCCGAGGGCGCCCGCGCCGCCGCCGCGATCAACACCGTGCAGCTGATCGCCAACGCGTTCGGCACCGCATTGGCGGGCGTGCTGGTGAACCTCGGCGGACAGTCCGAGATGCGCTCGGCGCAACTGCTGCTGTTCGGCTTCGCTGCACTTGCACTCGCCGGCGGCTGGACCGCGTGGCGGGCCACCCCACAGGGCGGCCGCCCGAACCCAGCGGACCGGCGCGACGCCGACGCGATCGCCGGCTAGATCAACCGCGTGCCCGGGCCGCGAACACGCGCTCCCACAGATGCCGATCGGTACGCGGACCGCCGTGGGTGTCGGCACCGTAGCGGGCGATCTCCGCAGCGATGTCGAGGGGACGCGTCGGCGGCTGCGCGGGAACCAGTTCGTCGATCGCAAGCTCGTCGGGGACCAGCCAGCACACCTCGAACTCGATGCCGTCCGGGTCGGCGGCGTACAACGCCTTGGTGGAGCAGTGGTTGCTGGCGCCGGTCAACGCGCCCGCCGCGAGCAGGCGGTCACGCATCTCGGCGAGGGCGGCGAGTGTGTCGACCTCCCAGGCCAGGTGGTAGAGCCCGACGTTGCCCGGCGTCACCCGGCTCCCCGGGTCGGGACTCTGGAACAGGCCCAGGTCGTGGTCGTTCGCCGAGTCCGGCGCCTGCAGGAACGCCGCACCGGGAAATCCGCCCGGCAGTGCCGTGAACCCCAGCACGTCCTGATAGAACGCCAGACTGCGCTGCAGGTCCGACACGAACAGGACGGCGTGGTTGAGTCGCTCGATCGCCAACGCGGTCAGCCTCCGAAGTCGTAGGTGACGCCGGTGAGTTGCTCCGACGCCGACCACAATTGTCGCGCAAGGCTCCGGTCGTGCGACTTCCGGTTCGAGGAAACCACTTTGGGGTGACCCCGCGTCTCGAACAGCGACGACGGGCCGAGGTAGCTGCCGCCGATCGCGTCGGGCACGGTGGCGGCGTACAGCATCGGCAGCGCGCCCATCGCGGCCGACTGCGCGATGAACGGGTTCGCCAGCGCCATGACCCGACTCGAGATCGACTCGGTGTGCGACTGCAGATTCGTCGCCGCGTACCCGGGATGCGACGCCAGTGCCCGCACCTTCGATCCGGCCGCGGACAGCCTGCGCTGCAACTCGTACGTGAACAGCAGGTTCGCGAGCTTGGACTGCCCGTACGCGGGCCAGCGCCGGTACGTGCGGCGCTCCCAGTTCAGATCGTCGAGGTCGATACTGCCGATCTTGTGCATCGTGCTGGACATCGTCACGACGCGGTCGGCGACCTTGCCCAGCAGCAGGCCGGTGAGCGCGAAATGGCCCAGATGATTGGTGCCGATCTGCATCTCGAAGCCGTCGGCCGTGCGACCGAGCGGCACTGCCATCACGCCCGCATTGTTGACGAGCACGTCGACCTCGCCCACGGAATCCGCGAACTCCCGCACCGACGCCAGATCCGCCAGGTCCAGGCGTCGCACCTCCGCGCGCTCTCCCAGTGGCGCCGCGACGGCCTCTCCCTTGTCGACGTTGCGGCACGCGAGGATCACGTGCGCCCCGGACCGCACGAGCGCCTTGGCCGCCTCGGCCCCCAGCCCACTGTTCGCCCCCGTCACGACGAACGTGCGGCCGCTCTGATCGACGATGTCCCCTGCGTCCCATGTGGTCATGGCCACACCCTACGGAAATCGCGGCGGCGGGAGTACGGATGCGCGAGAGGTCCTCACCACGCGTTCAGGGCGTTCAGGATCTGCGGCCGCGCCTGCCAGAGCTCACCCGACCAGTACGGCCAGGCGTGGGTACCTGTACCGCGGAACTGGAAGTTCGCCGGGATTCCCAGGGTGAGCAGGCGAACTTGGAAGGCCCGCGTGGTGACCATCGACAGGAACTCGAGGCCCATCGCCATCGTGGTGTTCCAGTAGCCGACCAGGTCGGTGGGGCGGTCGTACACGCCCGGTATCCCGTTGCCTGCGGACACGTACATCGACAAGCCCTGCAGTTGCGGCGCCGAGACGAACGGATCGTTGCGCATCCAGGCCGGGTCCCACGGGAAGCCCCACATCGAATCGGCGTTGTACCGACCGGCGTCGTACATCGCGATCCGGATCGCCTCCCGCATGCCCGGCGCCGTCGTGTTGAGGTAGCCGGACAGCGAACCCGCGAATCGGAACTGGTCCCGATGGTAGGCGGCGAGCGTCATCGCGGCCGTTCCGCCCATCGACAAACCGACGACCCCGGTATTCGTCCGGTCCACACCGAATTTGGCAAGATAATCGGGCAGTTCGCGCGTAAGGAAAGTCTCCCACTTGTACGTGATCGGCTGCGCGTTGAAATTACTGGGGTTGTACCAGTCCGAATAGAAGCTGGCCTCACCGCCCACGGGCATCACCACGGTGACGTTGTCCAGGGCGAACTGCTCCATCGCGTTTGTCTCGAAGCTCCAGGCGTTGCGATCGTTGCGTGCCCGCATGCCGTCGAGCAGGTACAGCGATGCGCTGCCGCCCCGGGATGCCCACTGGACCTGAACCTTGATGTCCCCCATCGAGGAAGGAACCCACAACTCCTGGTAGCCACCCCTCGGGACCTGGCGCGCGGGACCCGCGGCGGCATCCGGCGCCGCAACGAGCACACAGCCCGCGCAGGTGATCAACGCGACGAGAACAGCTACCAGTCGACGCTGCCAGGCCCTCTCCCAATTTCCGGAGTAATACATCGAAACCGCTTCCTGACACCTGCCGCCGACCTCGACGAACAACGAACACAATCATCAGTTGATCACCGATCGGAGCCCGTCCGTTAGCGCACCGAAATGTGGTAAAACTCTCGCAACAACCATTCTTGAGAGTTCCCTGAGAGTTTCCCGGATTTCACCGAATACGTGGTAGCCCAATTCCGGAACCCCGCCATGCGGCGCGAACAGCAGAAACGGCGGCGCTCGGGAGGGGCAACGCGCGCGCCTCGCGCGCCTCCGGGGGCCGGGCCCCTCGCAGACGCACCGCGGGCGGGCGCTCAGCCACGAAACGGACCGCGCGCGTTGTTGACGAATTGCCTCGATCGTGCCGTCCTGACGGACGTGCGAGAGAAGAAGGCAGCGCCACCACCCACCCCTCGAGAGTGGCGGACGCCGCAACTTACCGAAGGGTAAGGTAAGAATGTGTGCACGTCAACGCCCTGCGCACGACCAGTCGCGAGTTCGGGCCGGTACCGTCGACACGTGCCCGCCGCTCCCCTACCCGTCCGCGACGGACTGAACCCCACCCGGCTGCGCCTGCCCGACGACGGCCCGTGGCCCACGGCGCTCGCCTACCTCTCGGCGCGCTTCCCGTCCGACGCGGCGAGACTGCGCGAGAAGGTGCGCGCCGGTGAAGTGGTCGACGAGCACGGCGTCGCGATCGACGAGGCCACCGAGTACGCGCCGCGCGCGTTCCTCTATCTCTACCGCGATCCGCCGGCCGAGAAGCGTGTGCCGTTCGAGATCGACATCCTGCACCGGGACGAAAACCTCCTCGTGGTCGACAAACCCCACTTCCTCGCGAGCACGCCGCGCGGCGCGTATGTCGTCGAATCCGCCCTGGTCCGCCTGCGCCGCGATCTCGATCTGCCCGAACTGACGCCGGCGCATCGCCTGGACCGGATCACCGCAGGTGTCCTGCTGTTCACGGTGCGCCGAGAGGCCCGCCGGGCCTACCAGTCGCTGTTCGACGAGCGACGCGCGACCAAGGTGTACGAGGCACTGGCCCGGCACGACGAGACGGTGCGACTTCCCGTCACGGTGCGAAGTCGAATCATTAAGGAACGCGGGGTGTTACAGGCGCGTGAGGTGGCCGGTGAACCGAACGCGGAAAGCCGCATCGAACTGATCGACGCGCACGCCGGCGTCGGCCGGTACCGACTGCTGCCCCGCACCGGCAAGACGCACCAATTGCGTCTGCACATGAGCTCGCTGGGCATCCCGATCATCGGCGACAACTTCTACCCGCGGTTCTACGACGTCGCGGGTGACGACTACAGCGAACCGCTTCGGCTACTGGCCCGCAGGCTCGAGTTCGACGATCCCTACACCGGAGCACGTCGCCGCTTCGAGAGCCGCCGGACGCTCGCGGTCTGAGCCCGCAGCAGGTTTTTCCCGCTGCGTGGGTTCAATCGACCCGTCGAGAACCAAGCAAGTGCTAGGTTGCCTGACATCTCGCACGGAACGACGCAAGCAGGGAGCACACCAGTGAGCACAACATCCTCGAGTTCGACCACCGCCACCGCCCTCGTCACCGGCGGCACCGGCGGGATCGGTGCCGCGATCGTCCGGCAACTGGCCGCCGAGGGACGCAACGTCGTCCTCACCTACCGGTCCAACGCCGACGCCGCAGCGAAGTTGGTGGCCGAGGCCGAGGAACTCGGCGTACGTGCCGCGGCGCACTCGGTCGACCTGACCGACGCCGGGAAGCTCGCCGACCTGGTCGGCACGATCACCGCGGACTTCGGTGACCTGTCGATCCTCGTCCACGCGGCCGGCCCCCACGTGCCGATGGTGCACCTGTCGAAGGTCGAGCCGTCCACGTACGCGGCGCATCTCACCGACGAGGCCACCGCGTTCTTCACCGTCGTGCAGTCCTGTCTGCCGGCGCTCCGCGAGGCGTCGGGCTCGGTGGTCGCGGTGACCACGGCGGCCACCGACCGCTACCCCGTCCGGGACGGCCTGTCGTCGGGCACCAAGGGCGCCGTCGAAGCCCTCGTGCGCGGATTCGCCGCCGAGGAGGGGCGCTTCGGGGTCCGTTTCAACGCGGTCGGCCCGGGCATGCTCACCGACGGCATGGCCGAACGCCTGATCAGTTCCCATAACCTCGACCAGCGGGCTCTCGACGTCGCGATGAGCCGGATCCCGCTGCAGAAGTTCGGCACGGCGATCGACATCGCCGAAGCCGTCTGCTTCCTCGCGAGCGACAAGGCCGGTTTCGTGACCGGCCAGAAGCTCAACGTCGACGGCGGCTACACCGTCTGAGCCGCGCCACGTCGGCTCGGGATCACGGCAGCAGCATCCGCGCCGAGATCTCGAGCCGATCGGCGATGTGCCCGTACGAGTCGTAGCCCATCCCCGCCCGCAGCAACGCGCCCGCGTACAGCATCTCGAGTGCCTCGAGGAGATCGTCGTCGGGTTCGTCGCCCATCGCGTCGAGCAGACGCTTGCGGATCTCGAGTCCGATACGCGCCCGCAGGTGCACGACGTCGGGGTCGCGGCCGAGCAGTGCGGTCGTGACAGCCGCCGCCAGTTCGGGCTCGTCCGAGACCAGCAGCGCGACGCTACGCAGAACGTCGACCACGCGGGTACTCCGGTCGCCGGAGACCACGTCGTCGGTCGGCATGGCCGACAGTCGGCGCCAGAACACCTCCGCGACCAGGTGTTCCTTCGACGAGAAGTAGGTGTAGGCGGTCGCGGGCGCGACCCCCGCCCGCGCCGCGACCAAACGAACGGTCAATCCGGCGAACCCGTTCTCGCGTAACACCTCCACGGCGCAGCGAGTCAGCCGAGACACCGTCTCGGCCTGCTTGGTCGTCAGCCGACGACGGGTCGATTCGAAATCGCCAGACACATGTCCGGAGGCTACGCGAGCGACGAACCCCGTGCCACGACGGCCCCCGCCCTACGGCCCGAGTACACGCAGTCGGCGATCGACAGACCGCTGACGTAGGACTCCGAGCACACTCCGACCGCGGTGCGCCCGGCCGCGTACAGACCCGGGATCGGGGTGCCGTCCGCCCCGGTCACCGCCCCGCTCCGCTCGTCCACCGTCAGACCGCCGAGTGTGAGCACCGGACACGGGAATCCGGCCTGTACCCGGATCGAGCAGTCGAACGCGTAGAAGGGTCCGTCGACGAGTGGCGTGACGTGGGCGGGATCCTTGCCCATCGCGTCGGGCGCCCCGGCCCGGCGGTCCGCGTTGTACCGCTCGAGCGTCCGCGCCAGGCCGGCCGGATCGATGCCGGTACGGCGCGCGAGCTCCTCCGCCGTCGCGCCCTTCTTGTGTCCGACGGTGTAGAGGTACGTCGTCTGCAGGCGCTGGAACCACAGTGTCTGTTCGGGCACCTGGCGCTTGGCGTCGGCCAGGACGCGGGAATCGACGACCAGGTAGGCGGAGACGTCCGTCTGATCGGCGATGTGCTCGCCGATCTTCGCGCCGTAGAACAGTTCGTTGCAGATGCGCTCGCCCTCCTTGTTGACGAGCACCCCCTCGGTCATCGCGATCGGCGGATTGAAGAAGCGCCACGCCGAGACGCGCTCCATGCGGTCGGTGGCGCCGCCGGCCGACTGCCCCAGCCGGATGCCGCTGCCGTCGTCGCCGATCGTGCCCAGACCGGTCCCGCCGAGGTAGCGCGGAGCGTGCTCGCCGAGCATCTCCCGGTTGAAAACGAAGCCACCGGCCGCGAGGATCACGCCGTTGCGCGCGCGGTACCGGCGCACCACCGAATGCCTGTCCTCGATCCGACGGATCGGCGCGTCCATGAGGCGGCCGACCGGACGGTAGTAGAGGTTCCACTTGCGGTTCAGCGACCCGAGCACGCGGTGCAGGACGCGGCGCCCGCGGGCCCGCGGATCCACCTCACGGCACTCGACACCGATCACGGTCCCCGCGTCGTCGGTGATCAACGACGTCACGGTGGTCTGACAGCGCACATCGATGCTGCGGCGCTTGCGGGCCGACTTCGCCATCGCCGAGAAGAACACCTTGCCCGAGGTTCCCTTGCCCTTGGTCCGGTGCCCACGCGGAGCGGGTGTCGCCGCGTCCTTGTAGGGCGGCGCCAGTTCGTTGCCCGAGTAGTACAGGTAGTACTCGTTGGTGGGGTACGACGTCTTCCGCGGCGCCATGCTGCCCTCGAACGGCACCCCCAGCCGCTCGAGCCACTGCAGGTTCTCGACACTGCGCTCACAGAAGTCCTCGAGCAGTTCGTCGGAGACCACGCCCGCCGTCTCGAGTTTCAGGTAGTCGAACATCGCCGACGGGGTGTCGTCGAAGCCGGCCTCCTTCTGCTGCGCGGTACCACCACCCGCGTAATAGATTCCGCCGCTGATCGCGGTCGCGCCGCCCCCCTGGAACCGCTCGACGACCAGCACGTCGGCACCGAGGTCGGCCGCCTCGATCGCGGCGCTGGCGCCGGCCGCGCCGAAGCCGACCACCACGACGTCCGCCTCGCCGTCCCACTGCTCGGGTCCACCGTACGACTGCATGTTTCGCCTCCTACCTGATTCGTGCCGCCCGGAGTTCACACCCACGCGTCGTGGATGTCCCGGCCGAGTTCGTTGCGCCCGAACAGCACCAGTGGCTGGTACGGGTCGTTGATCACGTGCGCCCGGCCCGCATGGGCGTCCCGCCAGAAACGCTGGATCGGGGTGTCGGTGCGCAGGCCACCCCCACCGGAATGGTCGAACAATCGGTCGATCGCCCCGACCGCCATGGCCGACGCACTCACCTGGTCGCGACGGGTCTTGACGCGCAACGACACCGGAATGCGGACGTCCGCGTGCGCGAAGTCCAGCATCTCGGAGAAGTTGCGCTCCAACTGCATCCAGGCCAGTTCGATGTCCCGCGCCGACTCGGCGAGCGCCGCCTGCATGAACTGGTCGTCGGCGAACCGCAACGGACTGACAGCGGCGGTTCGACCGGTCTGGTGCGCGGTGAACGCGGAGTACGCCCCGTCTGCCATGCCGATGATCGGCGCGGTGATCGTCGTCGAGAAGACCGCGGAGAACGGCAAGCGGTAGAGCGGCGCCGTGTTGACCGCCTGACCGGGTCCGGCGCACCGGACCGTGGACGTGAAGCTCAGCGTCCGGTAGTCGGGCACGAAGACGTCCTCGACCACGATGTCGTTGCTTCCGGTGCCCCGCAGTCCGACGGTGTGCCACACGTCGTCGATGCGATAGTCACGAGCCGGGATCAGGAAGGTACGGAAGTCGATGGGGTCGTCCGCGTCGTCGACGACGAGGCCGCCGACCAGCACCCAGTCGGCGTGCGCCGACCCGGAGGAGTAGCTCCACCGTCCCGAGAAGAAGAACCCGCCGTCGGACGGGACAGCCCGCCCCATCGGGGCATATGCCGACGACATCAGCGTGTCCCGGTTCTCCCCCCAGACGTCCTGCTGCGCCTGCAGGTCGAACAGTGCCAGCTGCCACGCGTGCACTCCGACGACCGACGCGACCCACCCGGTGGATCCGCACGCGCCGGCGAGCGAGCGCACCGCCGCGTAGTAGTCGCGGGGATCGGCCTCGAACCCACCGAAGGCGCGGGGTTGAAGCAGCCGGAAGAAGCCGATCCCGGTGAGCCTGGCGATGACGTCGGTGGAGATTTCTCGGTCCCTCTCGACCTGGCCCGCGCGGTCGCGCAACATCGGCAACAGGTCCCTGATGTCGTCGAATACGTCGACGACGTGCCGGTCACCCATCGAACCCCTATCCGAGCCGAGGGCACCCTCCACGGCCGCTTGCGAACCGACCGAATCCTCGGGCGATCACCTCCATCGCGCTGAGATTAGAACAGGGTCCAGAATTTGTCGACGATTCTCCGCAGATGTCGAGGCCAGAATCGGAAAACGCCGCGGATCGAAAACTGGAATCTGTTCCAGTTTGCGGGGGCGGCGCCCCGTCACGAGTAGTCGGCGAGCACGAGGCGAACCACGTCCTCGACGTTCCGGACCGCCTGCGCATGACTGATGCGGCCCGCCGTCCAGAACGACAACGCCGCGAGCATCGTTCCGTCGATCGCCAGGATCGCCACCCGCGAGACCTCGTCCGGAACGCCGTCCATCAGCGCGAGGGTCGCCGCGTGATTACCCTCGGCGCGGCGCTGCATCGACTGCCGGACGTAGGCATCCGACGACGCCGCCAATTCGAGGTCGAGGCGGGCGAAGTTCGGTCCCCTCTGGAATGCCCTCATCTGACGGCGGTACAGCGCCAGTACCCGCTCGCACACGCTGCGATCGTCGGACTCGCCGGCAGCCTCCGCCCGACGCCGTTCCGCCTCGAGCTTGCACGACAGCCTGTCGTTCCAGGTCTCCACGGAGGCCGCCATCAGGTGCTCCTTCGTGGGGAAATAGCGGTACAGCGTCCCCAGTGCCACGCCGGACCGCTCGGACACCTCACGCATCTGGATCCGATCGGGCTCCATCTCCTGCAGGAGTTCGATCACCGCCTCGGTGAGGGCCGCCCGGCGCCCACGCTGGCGCACCGTCATGTCCTCCGTCGACATCGGAGCGTCACAGTCACCTCGCACCGCGCCACGATAACGCAGGCATCGAACCATATTGAAACATCGTTCTCACTTATCGTGAAAGATGTACCATCGAAATATCTTTCGGAGACCCCACGTACTCACGGGTAGCACACCGCCGAGGTGGAAATCGGCCCGTTCGGCTTGTTGCGCGGCGCGGTGGTGGGTATAACGAATGGACCGGTAGGCGATCGCACCGGGGAGTGGAGGAGCCGTGACCGTCATCGACGACGAAGTGAGGACCGCGGTCGCGGACGTCCCCCCGACGATGGCCGAGCGAATCACCCTGATCCTCGACCAGTTCGACGGCGCCGGCACCCGACTCACCGCGGAGGACCTCGTCCAGCTCACGAGCATTCCCCGATCCACCACGCACCGCATCCTGGATCAGTTGACGCAGCTCAACTGGCTGCGACACAACCGCACCGGCTACCGCCTCGGATGGCGGGCGATCGCCCTGGGACGCAGCAACGAGCGCGACGAACTCCGCGCCGCCGCCGCCCCGCACCTGCACCGGTTGCACCTGCACACCCGCATGATCACGCACCTGTCGGTGCTCGACGGTCGCGACGTCGTCTGGCTGGACAAGATCGGTGGGCGTTGCGCCGACACCATCGCGACGCGGGTCGGCGGGCGCAATCGGGCCGACCTCACCAGCGAGGGCCGGGCGATGCTGTCCCTGCTCCCCCCGGAGCACGTCGACGTCCTGTACGGCGACGTCCTGTCCGCGGAGGCGCTCCGGGAGCTGCACGGACGAATCGGTGTCATCCGGACCCGCTACGGTCGCACGTGGGAAACCGACGCACAGGGCGTCTCGTCCGTGAGCGCAGCGCTGCTCACCGGCGAATCCGATCACGTTCAGCCCAGCTGCATCTCGCTGCGCGGGCGGGTGCACCACAATCGACTGCAGGGCACGATTCCGTTGCTCGCGGCAACAGTGCGCCGAGTGTCCGAGCGGATCGCGGAGGACTGACGGGAGGGGCGGCACCACCAAGCGCCCCGACGTTCCCCGGAAAGCACGACGGCCCTGGCACCGTAAGGTGACCAGGGCCTGGATCGCACTGCATCGCTGTGAATACAGAAAGCGACCCTGACGGGACTCGAACCCGCGACCTCCGCCGTGACAGGGCGGCGCGCTAACCAACTGCGCCACAGGGCCTTGCTGTGCTCCTTGCGGAGCGGTACTACATTTTCACCGAAATCCGAAGACTTCATGTGGTGGCCAGAGCCGGGATCGAACCGGCGACCTTCCGCTTTTCAGGCGGACGCTCGTACCAACTGAGCTACCTGGCCGTACGGCACCCGAACCGAATGCCTATCGCGCTCCATCGTTTCCGATGGAACAAGCGACCCTGACGGGACTCGAACCCGCGACCTCCGCCGTGACAGGGCGGCGCGCTAACCAACTGCGCCACAGGGCCTTGCTGTTACTGCTATTCAACTGTACTTCCCCACCAGGTGGGTGAAGCGTACCCCCTACGGGATTCGAACCCGCGCTACCGCCTTGAAAGGGCGGCGTCCTAGGCCGCTAGACGAAGGGGGCCCGCCGGATTGCTCCGACCAGTACCTCCAACGGCGTTCCGTTGGGAGCTTGGATAGCTTAGGGCACCGATTTCGCAATCCACAAATCGCCTGATCAAACCGCGCAAACGCCAGTTCGTCACGCCTCCGTCGACACCGGGGTCTCGGCCGGCCAGCCCTCGGCTCGCCACCTCGCCAACCACTCGTCCGACGCCATTCCCGCGAGGATCACCTCGAGCGACTCCTCGAACCGGGCACGCAGATCCACCTCGGTCGCCGTCAGATCCGACATGTAGCGCTGCCCGGCGAGGCTGGCCGCGAGAACGCGGGTGAACTTCTCGGTGTCGGCGCCCTCCCGAACCAGACCCTCACGCTGTGCGCGTGCGATCAGATCGCGGGCCGACGACCCCCATACCCGCGCGCCGCCGTTCTGCACGTCCGAGTAGAACTCCGGCTCGATGATCAACCGGAACTCGGCCCGCACGATGGGATCGGACAGGAACATCTGCGCCACCTGGTCGATGAGCCCGTGCAGGATCTCGAACGGATCGAGATCGGTGCGGGACATCCACTGCTCGGTGGTCTCCTTGAACTTGTCGAGCGCAGCGGCGAGAACCGCGCGCCCGAGTTCCTCCTTCGATTCGAAGTGGAAGTACATCGCGCCCTTGGTCGCGTTCGACCCTTCGAGGATCGCATTGACCGACGCTGCCGCGTATCCGCGCTTCCCGAACTCGACTGCAGCCGCTTCCACGATTGCAGCACGGGTTCGCCGCGCACGTTCCTGTTGACGTGCCATGCGCCACTCGCCTCCGAAAGCCGTAACGCTCGCCGGTCTGCCGACAAGCTGCCACCCGCCCGAAAACCAGACTAGTCCGCTTGTCGGTAGCCCCGAAACCGTCAACCCTGAACAGGAGGTTTGCGCCCTACGCCCGTAAACACACCAAGTGGTATCCTTTTTCCGGCTCGGGTGTGCCGCAGGGGGTGCGCACCCGAGCCGTCCCACTACAGCCATCCCCGCCGTTCGAAGCTCACCCACAGCCCGGTGGCCAAACCCACCAACAGCACCGCACTGAGCCAGAAACCCAGCGGCTCGGAGTAGCCGGGAAACGGGATGTTCTGGCCGAAGTATCCGGTCACCCCGGTAGGGATCGCGATGATCGCCGCCCACGCCGTGAGCTTCTTCATGATCTCGTTCAGCGCATTGCCCTGCATCGCCAGACTCGTCGACAGAATCGACTCGATCGTGTCGCGCAGCCCGTCGATCCGCTCCGTCGCCCGCAACGCGTGGTCGTAGACGTCCTGGTAGTACGGCACGATCTCGGCGGACGTCGCATGCACGCCGGCACGCAGCAATGCGCTCAACGCTTGGTTCATCGGCAACACGACCCGCGACATCGTCACCACGTCCTTGCGCAGAGTGAAGCTCTGCAACTGGATCGACCGGACGGGTTCGGAGCCCTCCAACAACTCGTCCTCGACTGCTTGGATCCGTTCGTCGACGTCGTCCAACGCGTCGAAGTAGCCGTCGACCAATTGATCGAGCAGCGTGTGGAGGAGGAATCCGACTCCGTGCTCACTGAGCGCCCCCAGGTCGTCCCACGCGTCGAGCAGGGGGTCCACCGGAAACCCGTCGTCGGAGCGGATCGTGATCAGCGCACGGGCGAGGATGAACGCGGCGACCCGCGTCGACCCCAGCGCGCCGGTCTCCGGATCGACATGGAGCGCGCGGGCATGCAACAGGCTGTGATCGCGATAGCGCACCAGCCGGGGCCGCTGACTCCCCGACGCGGCGTTCTCGAGCGCCAGCGGGTGCAGTTCCACCTCGCCACCGACCAGCGGCGCCAGCGCAACAAGATCCGTCAGTGTCGGCGCCGACAGGTCCACCCAGATCACCGTGTCCGGGTCGGCGCGGTGGACTGCAACCTCCGCCAGTGGGATGTCGGACGCGATCAGTACGCCGTCCCGATACACCCGGCTCCGGTGCTTGCAGTTCACCTGCGCATCTCGTGCCACTCCCGCGATCTCGCGGGCCACCCGGTCCGTCGTCTCGTCCACGCCCTCGATTTTCACCCACGTCCGGACCCGGCGCCGCGGCACGCCTGTCAAACGTTCTCCGAAATACCACTCACACGTTTGTTCAGCGACCCCTCGCTCCATTTCCACCGAGGAAACCTTCGCAACAATCGTCGAATAGTAAACGTTTACTCAACCCCCTTACTCGCGCCGGTGAACGGTTCCGGTTTCGAGAACGTGATCGGACACTCCTACCGCCCCCGCGGTCCACGCGCGCGCTTCCGTCCGCGCCCGTATTCTCTTTGCGCCGCAGAACGGTGAACAGGTGGGCACCACACACAAACGATCCGCGCGGACCCATTCGAGCAGGTTCGCACGGATCGTTTCCGCCACGGGCGGTTCAGCACGCCCCGATCCGGCCAGACTCCGGAATCGCGTTGTGCCGGAAGAGGGCCCCCTACACCGGCGGAGTCGCGGAGCTGCCACCGAAGGTGCTGCCGCTGATGTTGCTGCCACTGTTCGCAGATCCGAACGTCACGTCGGAGCTGAAGGCATTCCCGTTGAACAGGTTGAAGATCAGATCGAAGACGCTGCCCATTCGAGCCTCCTGAATTGGAATTCCGTGAATGATGACGACGTCACAGTAACAGCGGAACAGACCCCCCGTTGTGTTCTTCTATAACAGATCGATAAATGCACCATCCGCCCCGAAAGATGACAGGAATATACTGCTCTCACAATACCTACAAAATGGACCTTCTCACCATTGTGGATATAGGGCCGATTTCCCTGCGGCGCGCCGAGCCCGGAGCCCACAGCGACGAGCCGTACGCGGGGAGTCAGGGAGCAGGCCACGGGCAGAAATGCGTCAGCGGCCCGCTCCGACGATGGAGCGGGCCGCTGAACCGCGGCGGAATCAACCGCCTGCACGTGCCCCCAGTAGGGCTCGAACCTACGACCTGCGGATTAAAAGTCCGTAGCTCTACCAACTGAGCTATAGGGGCGTGCGGGCAGAGTCTAGTGGGATCGACCGGCCGGAGGAAACTGCGCCCCGACACGGCATCTCGCCCGTGGCATTCGAGCAGCCCAGCGACACTCGGTCGCCGGCGCGCGGTGAAGGAGAGTGCGCTCCACCGGCGCCGACGACCACCCTCCCCCGAGGATTCGACGAAGGCCCCTCGAGAGGGAAGAAATATGTGAACGCCCCGCCTCCAGACAGACGGGGCGTTCAGCGGACTGTCGACAGCACCCGTAGCCGACGGCCGGCCCCCGCACGAGGAGGCACCAACAGATCACCACACCGGACCGACCGGCGGAAGCCCTGACGGCGACAACGGGCGCAACGACCTACCGATCAGGGACCAAGGGCCCACTCCAGAGCCCGGTTTCAGCCGCGCAGGCGCTCGAGTTCGGCATCCAACCGCTCGTCGTAGGCGGTGGCGAGGTCACGCAGCGCCGTGGCGCAGGCGCCGCGGTACGCCGGACCGTGCATCAGTCCGAGCACGGCCGGTTCCAGATCCGCGAGCCCACGCAGCGTCGCCCCCAGAGCCGGGGTCAGCGCCGTCGCATGTCCGAGGTCCTCGGCCGCCAGTGCCGGCTCGACGACGTCGTGGTCGGTCTCGGCCACCGGCCTGCCGAACGCGGTGAAGAAGTCGCCGCACAGGAGCGTCGAGGTCGTCTCCTCGAACATCAGTCCGGCATCCCAGCCGTGCGGAACGTGGGGGGTCTCGATGCGGCGCACCCGCCGGCCGCCGACGTCGATGACCTCACCGTCGTCCAGCGGTCTCGGGGGACGGTCGGCGAGGTATCCGATCTGCACGAAACAGCCCATCGCCCCGTGCGCCACCTGCGCGCGCGGGGCGGCCGCGAGCCACCTGTTCATGGATCCGCTCTCGTCGGCCTCGACGTGCCCGAACGTGATCCAGCGCAACGACTCCAACGGCAACAGCTTCGAGGCGGCGACCGAGACGGACGGGAAGAGCATCGGCATCCCGGTGTGGAACAGCAGCGGCTCCTCGCCGAGGATCAGGAACTGGTTCATCGGCAGGTCCGCCTCGTCGACGAAGGTCGACAGGCGGAAGATGTCGGCGGCTATCTCGGTGACCTCGGTGTCCATGTCCGGCCTCGCAGGAGTTCGTCCCCCGGCTGACGCTCCTGTCCAGCCTTCGCCGACGACGCCCCCGACGCAAGGCCGGTACGGGCGGCTCACATCTCGGGGGCGGGCGATTCTCCCGGCGACTGCGGTTCACGCTGGTGGAGATCGCCGCGCAACTTCTCGAGCTCGTTCCCGCGCTTGCGATACCGGACGTCGAGAAACACTGCGACCGCGAACAGCAGGGCGCCGATGATCGCTCCCCACAGCGACGCGCCCCGGAAACCGGGGGCATCGACGTCGAAAGTCCGCTCCCCCGCATGGGCGGCGCTGCTGTTGCCGAGGACGACGGAGAGCGTCAACAGGTTCGGGATCGCGACGACGAAGCCGAGCACGAGCAGGGAGATCACCCAGACCCGCGCCCGTTTACGGTGACGCGACCGCCACGCGGAATAGAACAGCAGCAACGGAACGGCCGTGCAGACCACCCCGTACAGCAGGCCCCACATGATGCCGCGGGAGAAGCTGCCCGACGACAGCGATCCCACGCTCTGCGACCACCATCGGGGCAGGAACGCGGCGAGGATGAAGTAGAGGACGATGAGTGCCACCACGATCACGGCGGCCCAGATCGCCTTGCGCGCCCAGGGCGGGAGCCCGGACTTCGCGGGCGCTGTCGTGGAAGTGTCGCTCACGCTCGTCCTCCCGTCGTCGGCACGGCGTCCTCCGCGAGAACGACGCGCGCGAGGGTCTTCGGTGCGATCAGGGTGTAGGACGTGCGGACCCACTCCCGCAGTTGGTCCCACCGGTCGTCGCGGTCGGATTCCGGCACGGTGAGCGAAATCCAGCCGTGCCGGCCGAGCCCGTACCCGGCAGGCTGCGCACCCGGCTCGGTGGCGACCACGGCCGCGGCCTCCTCGTGGGGCAGTTTGAGGGACAGACTCGACGCGTCCGGATCACTGAACACGAAATTCTTGCCGCGCACGCGGAACGTGGGATGCCCACCCCACTCCTCGATGTCGACACGCACAGCCTCCGGCAGTTCATCGACGATCCGCTGCAGCCGAGTCATGTTCGCGACCATGGCGCGATTCTGTGCCTCCGCGCCTCGTGCCGCAAGGTTTTCGGCGAGACGATGTCGGCGAAGGGTGTTTCAATCTGCGGGTGACTCAGGTTGTAGCAGGCACGAACAACCGCACCCGCGGAATCACGGCCGTCATCGAGGGATTCTTCGCGATCCTGTGGTTCGGCTGGGGATCTGCGGACGCTCCGGGCTGGTTGAACGGCCCGCTGGTCGTCGGGCAAGCGGTCGCCGTACTGGTGGTGATCGCCGGCGTCGCCACCGCAATCCGGAGCACCGGGGAACCCACCCCCATGGCCGACCCACTCGTGCGGCGGCGCTACAACATCGTGGTGGCAGCCGAATTCGGGGTTCTGTTCGCCGGGTCGGCGCTGATGGGCGCCGCCGGGCTCGCGACGTGGATCCCGGTATGGGTGTGCGCCGGCGTCGGTGTGCACTTCCTACCGCTGGCCCGCCTGTTCGACGACCTGTGGCTCGTCCCGCTCGGCGTCGCGGTGACGGCGATCGCGGTCGTGGCGCTCGGTGTGGGGCTGGCAACCGACGTCGCGCCGAGCACCGTCACCGGAGTCGGCGCCGGGCTTCTCCTGGTCGCCGGCGCGATCGCGGCGCTCGCCGGGACCCGGACCGGTGGTAGGCGAAGGGACGCGCCGGCGCGACTGCCGGAACATCGCTGACGCCCCGATCAGCGCGATCGCGAGCAGGACCCCCACGAACCCGACGGTCGCCGTCCAACCACCGTGCGCGTAGGCGATCCCCGCGGCGGCGCCGGCGACGCTCGATCCCAGGTAGTAGGCGAAGAGATACATCGACGACGCCTCGGCCCGGTGCTCGGTCGCGAGCAGTCCCACCCAACCGCTGGCCACCGAGTGGGCGGCGAAGAAACCACCGGTGAAGAGCAGCATCCCGACCAGGACGAGCGGGAGCACGGCCCACAGCGTTATCGCCAGACCGACGGTCATCGCGAGCACCGCGGCGAGCAGCACCACCGCAGGACCGAAACGGTCTGCGGCCGCACCTGCCGCAGCCGACGTGTACGTCCCGGAGAGATACAGCAGGAATACCAGTCCGACGAGCGCCTCGGGCAGCGAGAACGGGGCGTCGAGCAGACGGAACCCGAGGAAGTTGTAGACGGAGACGAAGCCACCCATCAGCAGGAAGCCCAACGCGAACAACAGCACGAGGGCCGGATTGCGTAGGTGTCCGGCCAGATTCGACACCACGATTCTCGGGCTCACGGGTTGCGGGCGGAAGTGCCGGGACGGCGGGAGTCGGCGGGTCATCACGACGGCCAGCGCGAGCGCGAGGAGCGAGGCCGCTTCCATCGCCCAGCGCCACGACGCGACGTCGAGCACCCCGGACGGAACCAGCCGTCCGATCAGACCGCCGATCGTGGTGCCCGCGACGTAGCGGCCCATCGCCGCCCCGAGGTCGCGGGTGTGGATCTCCTCGGCGAGATAGGCCATCGCGACCGCGGGGATTCCGGCCAATGCGACGCCCTGCAGGGCGCGTCCGATCAGCAGTACCTCGACCGTCGGGCTGAACGGCAGCAGCACGCCGAGCACGCTCGACACGGCTGCCGACGTCACCATCACCCGGGTGCGTCCGAACCGTTCGGACAGCGCGCTCGCCGGGATGATCGCGAGAGCGACCATGCCGGTGGTGACCGACACCGCGAGTGCGGCGACGGCGGGCGGCACCGCGAACTCGTCGGTCAGCGCCGGCAGCAACGCCTGCGCCGAGTACATCGAGACGAAGGTGGTCAGCCCGGCCGCGAACAGCGCGACCGTGACGGCCCGGTACTCGGGGGTGCCCCGGGTCGGCCGCGCGTCGAGTCGGGTCCACTGCGGCGGCGTCTCGCTGCCGCGGGTGTTCTCCATGCGTTTTCCTCCGTGAACCATCCTGACGCCGTCGCTGAAACAAAGGAAATGCATCTATCAACAGTTGTTGATGCATCCTGTGCATAAGCTTGGGGGGTGGAATTGATCGAGGGCCTGCGCTGGTTCGTCGCGCTCGCCGAAACCGAGCAGGTGACGGCCGCGTCGGACATGCTGCGCATCTCCCAGCCGACGCTCTCGCGCCGCCTGGCCCGACTGGAGCGGGACATCGGCGCCGAACTGTTCGACCGGCACGGCCGCCGCCTCGAACTCAACGACCGGGGTCGGGTGCTGCTCGAGCACGCCCGCCGCGCAGCCACCGAACTGGCCGCGGCCCAGCGCGAGATCGCCGCGTTCGACAGCCCCGATCGGGGCACCGTCCGGCTGAGCTTTCTGCACTCGTTCGGCACCTGGCTCGTCCCGGACGTGCTGCGCGCCTACCGCGAAGCCCACCCTCGGGTGTCATTCACGCTGTACCAGGACGCCGCCCAGACGCTGGTGGATCGGGTCGTCGAGGGCCGCGACGATCTCGCCTTCGTCTCACCCCGGCCGCGCACGTCGCTGGTGCACTGGACGCCGGTGACGTACCAGCGGCTCGCGCTCGCGGTGCCGTCGGCGCACCCGCTGAACACCCGCACCGAGCTCGACCTGGCGGCCGCCGCGGACGAACAGTTCATCGGGATGCACGAGGACTACGGCATGCGCCGAATCTTCGACGAGCTGTGCGCCGAGGCCGGCATCGTGCCCGACGTGGTGTTCGAGTCGAGCGAACTCGCGACGATCGGCGGCCTGGTGTCGGCGTCGCTCGGCGTCGCCGTGATGCCGTGGCAGGAACCCCGCTCGTGGCCCGAGGGCGTGGTCCTGATCCCCCTGCGGGGCGCCGGTCGCGAGATCGGCATGATCCGGGCGCAGGGCCGTCGACTGCCGCCCGTCGCCGAGCGGTTCCTACGTTTCACAGCGGATTCACAGCGGGAGGAACCGCCGAAAACGGATCGCGGCCAGGTCACCGACGTGTAACGTTCGCCACACGGGGGGCGGTGCATTTCACAGCGGACGGCAAACGTGCGCGGAAACCGGCGTGGGGGCGCCCGGCAGACACCGATCGGTTTGTTCCGAGACCCCTCCCGCCGCCGAACCTACGGTACCGTAGGTTGTCAGCACGATCCTGAAGTACAGCGCCACAGGCATTCAGCGTCAACAACTTTCACGGAGGCAGATACCGATGTCGAGGGACCTCACTCAGCTCGAGCTGCTGCAGGAGCTGCAGCCGGTCGCCGAAGAGAACGTCGATCGGCATCTCTCCATGGCCAAGGATTGGCATCCGCACGATTACGTTCCGTGGGACGAGGGCCGCAACTTCGCCGCGATGGGCGGTGAGGACTGGGATCCCGAGCAGTCCCGCCTGGACGAGGTCGCGAAGGCCGCGATGATCACCAACCTGCTGACCGAGGACAACCTGCCCTCGTACCACCGGGAGATCGCGGAGAACTTCTCGCAGGACGGTGCGTGGGGTACGTGGGTCGGTCGCTGGACCGCCGAGGAGAACCGGCACGGCATCGTGATGCGGGACTACCTCGTGGTCACCCGCGGCGTCGACCCGGTGGAACTCGAGAACGCCCGCATGATCCACATGACCAACGGCTACGCGGCCCCCGGCGGCCCGCACTCGGGCCTCCTCACATCGGTCGCGTACGTCACCTTCCAGGAACTCGCGACCCGCGTCTCGCACCGCAACACCGGCAAGGCCTGCCAGGACCCGATCGCCGACAAGATGCTCCAGCGGATCGCCGCGGACGAGAACCTGCACATGATCTTCTACCGCAACATCTGCGGTGCCGGGATGGACCTGGCGCCGGACCAGACGCTGCGTGCCGTGACCGATGTGATCAAGAACTTCCAGATGCCCGGCGCGGGCATGCCGAACTTCCGGCGCAACGGTGTGCTGATGGCCAAGCACGGCATCTACGACCTGCGTCAGCACCTCGAAGAGGTCGTGATGCCGGTGCTGCGGAAGTGGAACGTCTTCGACCGCACCGACTTCAGTGCCCGCGGCGAGGACACCCGTGAGGAGCTCGCGGACTTCCTCGAGGGCCTCGAAAAGCAGGCCACCAAGTTCGAGGAGATGCGCGACCGCTCGCTCGCGCGGGACGCCGCGCGCGCCGAGAAGGCCTCCTGACAGGTCGCCACCTGCCCCGTTGCAGCTATCCTGTGCCCGGTACCCGATTCGGTGCCGGGCACAGTCTTTTCTCCCGAAGAATTATTCCGAGGTCTTCATGTCACCCCTTCGCATCGGTTCGCTCGAGCTGGGCAGCCCCGTCGTTCTCGCCCCCATGGCGGGCATCACGAACGTCGCCTTCCGCACGCTGTGCCGCGAACTCGAGCTCGAGCGTGCGGGCAGCACGTCGGGCCTGTACGTGTGCGAGATGGTGACGGCCCGCGCGCTCGTCGAACGCCACCCCGTGACGATGCACATGACCACGTTCGGCCCCACCGAGACGCCGCGGTCGCTGCAGCTGTACACGGTGGACCCGGAGATCACGTACGAGGCGGCGAAGATGATCGTCGACGAGAACCTCGCCGACCACATCGACATGAACTTCGGCTGCCCGGTCCCCAAGGTCACCCGCAAGGGCGGCGGATCGGCCCTGCCCTACAAGCGCCGGCTGTTCGGGCAGATCGTCGCGGCCGCGGTGAAGGCGACCGAGGGCACCGACATCCCCGTGACGGTGAAGATGCGTGTGGGCATCGACGCCGAACACCACACCCACCTCGATGCCGGACGGATCGCCGCCGCGGAGGGCGCCGCCGCCGTCGCACTGCACGGCCGGACCGCCGCCCAGCGCTACTCCGGCCAGGCCGACTGGTCCGAGATCGCACGCCTCAAGGAGCACGTCACCGACGTCCCGGTCCTCGGCAACGGCGACATCTTCGCCGCCGAGGATGCCGAGAAGATGATGTCCGAGACCGGCTGCGACGGCGTCGTCGTCGGACGCGGGTGCCTGGGCCGGCCGTGGCTGTTCGCAGAGCTCAGCGCCGCTCTCAACGGCACCGAGATGCCGGTCGCGCCGAACCTCGGCGAGGTCGCCGCGATCATGATGCGGCACGGGCGCCTGCTCGCCGATCACCACGGCGAGGACAAGGGCATGCGGGAGATGCGCAAGCACATCGCCTGGTACATGCGCGGCTTCCCGGCCGGTTCCGAACTGCGCAACGGCATGGCCCGGGTGTCGTCGCTGGCCGAGCTCGAGGGCTTCCTCGACCAGCTGGACCCGACGGTGCCGTTCCCCAAGGACGCCGAGGGCCCGCGCGGCCGTCAGGGTTCACCCGGCACCGTCGCCCTGCCCGACGGCTGGCTCGACGACCCGGAGGACACCCTCGTCCCGGCCGGCGCCGACGTCATGCATTCCGGCGGATAGCCCCGGCCCCTCGCACCCCGCGCCTACACTCCGAAGAAGCCTGCAGTTCCTCGAGGATTCTTCCGGAGGTAGACGTCGTGGCCGCTTCACCAGCAGATTCGGACCCCTGGCCCGCGCTGCGGGTCGACGACTGGCAACCCACCCGCGACACCCTGCACATGTGGACGCAGATCGTCGGCAAGGTGCGCCTGGCGCACACCCCGATGGTCAACCACTGGTGGCAGGTTCCGCTGTACGTGAGCGCGCGGGGGCTGACGACGTCGGCGATCCCGTACCGCACCCGCGTGTTCGAGATCGAGTTCGACCTGTCGGGCCATCAGTTGGCGATCCGCGACAGCAACGGCGCACATCGCGAACTCCCGCTCGAGCCGATGCCGGTCGCCGACTTCCACGCCCGCGTCCTGCGGATTCTCGACGAGCTCGGCATCGAGACACACATCCAGCCGACGCCCAACGAGGTGCCCGACGCCATCCCGTTCGCGGACGACACAGTCCACGACTCGTACGACCCCGCCGCCGCGAGCCTGTTCTGGAAGCAGCTCATCCAAGCCGATCGCGGGCTGCACACGTTCCGGTCGTACTTCATGGGCAAGGTCAGCCCGGTGCACTTCTTCTGGGGCTCGTTCGACATGGCGTGCACCCGGTTCTCCGGGCGGACCGCTCCCCCGCATCCGGGCGGCGCCCCCAACTGCGGCGACTGGGTGATGGTCGAGGGCTACTCGCGGGAGCTGTCGAGCTGCGGCTTCTGGCCGGGCGGCGGTGAGGAAGGCGCGTTCTACGCGTACGCGTATCCCGAGCCGGACGGCTTCGCGGAGTACTCCGTCGAGCCCGAGCAAGCGTTCTACAGCCCCGAGTTCCGACAGTTCCTGCTGCCGTACGAGAGCGTCCGCACCGCCGCGGACCCCGACGCCACGCTGCAGCGATTCCTGCAGACCACGTACGCCGCGGCCGCCGATCGGGGCGGGTGGGACCGCGCCGCACTCGAGTGCGATCCGCACCGCTGGGACAGCCACCACTGATCTTCCCGGCACCAGCGACTCCGAATATTCCCACCGCGCACTGATGCCCCGGAGGGCGACGATCAGTATCATTGCGACGTCGTCGAGCGACGGTATCTTTTTGGAGGCGGAGAGGTCAGGGCGAACAGGTGGGTGACGAGCACAATCCCGGTCACGCCGCGCCGGAAGGCCGGGCCCCCTGGGAACGCCCGATCGCCGACCCCGACTACCGCGAAGCGCACGGCCACCGCCGTCGCCACGACGGCGAGACCGGTCGCCGGGCACTGGACGACGAGCCCAGCGAGCAGCTGTCCGTCGCCGACCTGATGCAGAAGATGGGCCGCTCGGCGCCCGCCGGCTCGGGTGGCCGCCGGGCGCGGCCGGACGAGCCCGACGAGTCCCCAGAGATCGACGAGCCGGATGACGACACCCGTCTCGGGTTCGACGCCGAGCCCACCGAGGTCATCCCCGTCGTCACCGACGCCCCGAGCGCCGATGCCTGGCCCGAGCCGGACCCGGAGCCGCAGCCCGAGTCGGTCGCACCCAGCTGGGTCGAGGAGGCGGTGGCCACCGCGTCCCCGCAGGCGGTCGGCACACCCAACCGCAGCCGTCTCGCCGCGAACAAGAACCGCAAGCGGCGCAAGATGCTGGTGGTCGGACGGTCGATGGTCGCCTTCGTCGCCGTTATGGCGCTGCTCGCCACCGGAACCGTGTGGGGTTATCTCCGCTCCGCCGAGGGCCGCTTCTCACAGATCGCCGCACTCGACACCGATTCCGCGGACATCGTCGATCCCGGCGGTCAGATGGGCGACGAGAACTACCTGATCGTCGGCACCGACACGCGCGCCGGGGCGGCCGGTGCGGTCGGCGCCGGCACCGTCGAGGACGCCGAGGGCGCCCGCTCCGACACCGTGATGCTGGTCCACGTGCCCGCCGACCGCAGCCGCGTCGTCGCGGTGTCGTTCCCCCGCGACCTCGATGTCGAGCGACCGGTGTGCCAGGGCTGGGACAACGACACCGGTACCTACTCCGACGAGACGTACCCGGCCGCGGACGGCGACAAGCTCAACGCGACCTACGCGCTCGGCGGACCGAAGTGCCTCGTGAAGGTCATCCAGAAGATGTCCGGTCTGCAGATCAAACACTTCGTCGGCATGGACTTCGCGGGCTTCGAGAGCATGGTCGACACGGTCGGCGGCGTGAACGTCTGCGTCCCGCAGCCGCTGATCGACGGCGAGCTCGGCACGGTCCTGCCCACCGCCGGCAATCAGACCCTCGACGGCCGCAAGGCCCTCGACTACGTCCGTGCGCGCTACGTCGAGGCCGAGGGCACAGGCGACTACGGCCGGATCAAGCGTCAGCAGCTGTTCCTGTCGGCGCTGCTGCGCGAGGCGATGTCGAGCAAGGTGCTGTTCGATCCGGGCAAGCTCAACGGCTTCATCAACGCCTTCACCCGGGCGACGTTCGTCGAGGGTGTCGACACCCGGTCGCTGCTGACGCTCGGCCAGTCGCTGCGCAACGTCGATGCCGGAGCGGTCACCTTCATCACCGTCCCCACTGCCGGCACCAACGACTGGGGCAACGAGGTCCCGCGCCTCGACGACATCAAGGCGATCTTCCAGGCCATCATCGACGACCAGCCGCTGCCCGGTGAGGAGCGCACGACCGGCGACAAGAAGGACACCACGCCGGCGCCCGCGCCGGACGTCACCGAGCTCGCGACGACCCCCGAGGAACTGTCGCTGCAGATCTCGAACGGCTCCGGCGTCTCGGGCCTGGCCGCCGGCACGGCCGACCGGCTCGCCGCCTACGGGTTCGGCATCTACAGCGTCGGCAACTACAGCTCGACCAGCACGCAGACGATCGTGCGCTTCGCCCCCGGCCGCGAGGCGGAGGCCGCCACCGTCGCGTCGGCGATCCCGGGCGCCGTGCTCGAGTCCACCTCCGGCCTCGGCAGCATCGTCGAGGTGGTTCTCGGCACCGAGTTCGACGGCACCCTCACCGCACCCGCCGCGCCGGGCTCGCCCGTCGACTCCGGCCCCACACGCATCTACGTCGACGAGGACGCGGAACTCCCCGCCGACCTCGCCGTCACGAACGCCACCGACAACCCGTGCGCCTGAGCCCGGAACTGCTCCGGTCATTCACCCGCCGTTCACCCGACCGTGGTGACTTGGTTTCCGGCACGCCGTAGGCTGTGACCTCATGCGCGTCGCTTACAACGAACAGATGACCGAGCTCGCCGATACCCTCGGTGAGATGGCGGGCTTGGCCGGGGCGGCCATGGAGAAGGCAACCCAGGCACTCCTTCACGCCGACCTGGGGCTCGCCGAGCAGGTCATCGGCGAGCACGAGAAGATCACCGAGCTGAGCGTCATCGCCGAGGAGCGCGCGTTCGCTCTCCTCGCGCTGCAGGCCCCGGTGGCCGGCGATCTCCGGTCGGTGGTCAGCGGCATCCAGATCGTCTCCGACATCGACCGCATGGGCGCGCTCGCGCTGCACGTCGCCAAGATCACCCGCCGCCGGCACCCCAACCACGTCCTCCCCGAGGAGGTCAACGGATACTTCGCGGAGATGGGCAGGATCGCCGTAGCCCTCGGCGCGGGCGCCAAGGAGGTCCTCGAGACCCGCGATCCCGAGCGCGCTGCCAAGATGCACGAGGAGGACGACGCGATGGACGACCTCCATCGCCACCTGTTCAGCGTGCTCATGGACCGCGAGTGGAAGCACGGTGTCGCCGCCGCCGTCGACGTCACGCTCCTGGGCCGCTTCTACGAGCGCTTCGCCGACCACACTGTCGAGGTCGCGCGCCGCGTGATCTTCCTCGTCACCGGCAAGATGCCCGTCGAGCCCAGCAACGAGTCCGACGACCTCACCACCTACCCGGAGCTGTAGCGACCCGCTTCCGAAGCGCCCGTCGGGATTCCCGGCGGGCGCTTCGCGTCGAACGACAGGGCATGATCGACACGTGAGCCTGCCCCGACACCTCGAGAAAGCGACCGCAGTCGTCGGGGTGCTGTGCGCCGTGTACGGGGCGATCGGCCTGCTCGCGTCGACCATCCCGGTGGAGAACCGGTTCGTCGTCCTACTGGCCGGACGGACGCCGTCGCTGCTCCTGCTGACCCTGTTCGGCGCCGTCGTCGCCACCATAGGCCGACGTCGGCTCGCGTCCGCCGCGTGCCTCGTGGTCTGCGCGTTGGGCACCTGGCTGCTCGCTCCGCTGTACATCCCCGGGGCGGACGGCGTCTCCCCCGCCGCGGCCACCGGCCCCACCGTTCGCGTCATGCAGGCCAACGTCAAAGTGGGGCAGGCCGATCCGGAGGCACTGGTGCGGACGGTCCGCGACCGGGCCGTCGACATCCTGACCGTCCAGGAACTGACCGACGAGTCGATCGAGGCGCTGGAACGAGCGGGACTCGACGACGCGCTCCCCCACCGGTTCGTGGTGTCGTACGGGCCGGGCGGGCAGGGCGGCGGCGTCTACAGCCGCTTCCCGCTGTCGAACACCCACAACCTTCCGGACTTCTTCTCCGTGAATCTGACCGCCGACATCGATGTGGGACTGCCGGAACCTCTGGCGCTGTTGATGGTTCACCCCGCGCCCGCATACCTGTTCCCGGCGCAGCTGTGGGCGGCGGAACTGCGCGGCATCCACGACGAGATGCTCGCCTTCGCCGGTCGTGACAACGTGGTGGTCAGCGGAGACTTCAACGCCAGCTACACCCAGCCGCAGTACCGGGCGCTGCTCACCGATGGTTACGCCGACGCGGCGGACCAGGTCGGTGCAGGGCTGGTACCGACCATGCCGGCGGCGCGGTGGTACCCCGCGGTCACCGGCATCGACCGGGTGATCACGAAGGGCGCCGCAGCGACGGATCTCGAGCGTCTCGACATCGTCGGATCGGACCACCACGGACTGCTCGTCGACGTGCGACTGCGCACCGACGGTTCGTGACGCTGGGCTTCATCGTTCCCCAGATCCCCTCTGCACCAGAGAAATCAGAAGACCGAGCCGACGTGAAGCGGACGCCGTACGCACCCGAGCGCACGACGATTGCGTCCAGACATGTCTACCTCCGCGGGCGGCGCAGATTTCGTTGACACGCCGTCCAGCGAGTGCCATTGTGTGAGCATTCCGAGCCGAGCGCGTTCCACGACTCGACCACAGATCCATGTGCAGCACTCACTTCGAAGTCCGTCATCGCAACGTCGTCTCGTAGAGGGGAATCCGCAACATGAAGACCAAGGGCGCAATCCTGTGGGGTATCGACGAGCCGTGGTCGGTCGAGGAGATCGAACTCGGCGACCCACGCGAAGGCGAGGTCCAGGTGGAACTGGCCGCGTCGGGGCTGTGCCACTCGGACCATCACCTCGTCACCGGCGACATCGCACTGCCCAGCTTCCCGGCGCTCGGCGGACACGAGGGCGCCGGCGTGATCAGCAAGGTCGGCCCGGGCGTGAAGGGACTGGCCGAGGGCGATCACGTCGTGCTGTCGTTCATCCCCGCCTGCGGACAGTGCGCCCAGTGTTCCACCGGACACCAGAATCTCTGCGACCTCGGCATGTATCTGCTCACCGGCCAGGCGATCTCCGACGGCACCCACCGCGTGCAGGCACGCGGGAAGGACGTCATCCCCATGTGCCTGCTGGGCACCTTCGCGCCGTACGTGACGGTGAACCAGTACTCGGTGGTCAAGATCGAGCCGTACATCTCTCTGGAGGCGGCGGCCCTCGTCGGCTGCGGCGTCACGACCGGATGGGGCTCGGCCACCAACATCGCCGAGGTCCGCCCGGGGGAAACCGTGATCGTCGCCGGCGTCGGCGGCATCGGCATCAACGCGGTTCAGGCCGCCGCGGCGTCGGGTGCCGAGCGGATCATCGCGATCGATCCGGTCGAGTTCCACCGGGACCAGGCCAAGCGCTTCGGCGCCACCCACACGTTCGCCTCCATGGAGGAGGCCATCGAGCCGGTCATGGAGATCACGTGGGGCCGCATGGCCGACAAGGTCATGCTGGCAATGGGCGTGGTCCACGGCGAGGACATCGAACCCGCGATGATCCTCACCGCCAAGGGCGGCAGGTGCGTCGTCATCGGCCTCGCCTCGGTGACCGACATGGACACCCGGCTCAGCCTCTTCCAGCTGTCGATGCTGCAGAAGCAGCTGTGCGGCACGATCTTCGGCGGCTCCAACCCTCGCAAGGACATCCCGTCACTGCTGTCGATGTACCACTCCGGCAAGCTGAACCTCGACGATCTCATCACGAAGACCTACAACCTCGAGGAGATCAACGACGGCTACCAGGACATGCTGGAAGGCAGGAACATTCGTGGCGTGATCCGCTACACCGACGCCGACAGGAACTGACCCGACGGCAGTTTCCGGAGCGGCCTGACACGGACGAGGCCCGGTGCGCAGTTGTCGCACCGGGCCTCGTCGCGTCGGGAGCGGATCAGCCGAAGCGGCCCGAGATGTAGTCCTCGGTGGCCTTCTGGGTGGGGTTGGAGAAGATCTTCTCGGTGTCGTCGATCTCGATCAGCTTGCCAGGCTTGCCGGTTGCTTCGAGGTTGAAGAACGCCGTCTGGTCGCTCACGCGCGCAGCCTGCTGCATGTTGTGGGTGACGATGACGATGGTGAAGTCCTTCTTCAGCTCCGTGATGAGGTCCTCGATCGCGAGCGTCGAGATCGGATCCAGCGCCGAACACGGCTCGTCCATCAGCAGCACGTCGGGCGAGACCGCGATCGCGCGGGCGATGCACAGGCGCTGCTGCTGACCACCGGAGAGACCGCCACCCGGCTTGTCGAGGCGGTCCTTGACCTCGTTCCACAGGTTCGCGCCGCGCAGCGACTGCTCGGCGATCTCGTCGAGCTTCTTCTTGTCGCGCATGCCCTGCAGCTTGAGCCCGGCAACCACGTTGTCGCGGATCGACATCGTAGGGAACGGGTTGGGCCGCTGGAACACCATGCCGATGGTCTTGCGGACGCCGACCGGGTCGACCGACGAGCCGTAGATGTCCTCGCCGTCGAGCAGCACGGAGCCCTCGACGCGGGCGCCCGGGGTGACCTCGTGCATGCGGTTGAGTGAGCGCAGCACCGTCGACTTGCCGCAGCCCGACGGCCCGATGAACGCGGTGACGCTTCGCGGGGGCACCGACAGCCCGACATCGGCGACGGCGTGGAACTTGCCGTAGTAGATGTTGACGTCCTTGAGATCCAGACGCTTGGCCATTATCGGCTCCCTACTGGTGCGAGCGTCAGCTCGAGTATGTGCTTACGAGGTTCGGGGGTTGCGACGGTTGCGACGATCGCCGCTTGTTCGGTGCTCACTTGTTGCGCACCGAGGCGAAGTGACCGATCACCTTCGCGATGATGTTGAGGATCGCGATGAGGAGGATCAGGGTCAGCGCCGCGCCCCAGATCCGGTTGGAGCCGGCGTCGGTGGGGTTGTTCATCTCCGCCACCATCACGCCGGGCAGCGTGCCCATCTCTCCGCCGAACAGGTTGAAGTTGATGAACGGTGCGTAGCCCACCAGGATCAGCAGCGGCGCCGTCTCGCCCAGCACGCGGGCCAGGGCCAGCATGACACCGGTGATGATGCCGGGCAGCGCGGTGGGAACGACGATGCGGGCGATGGTCTTCCACTTGGGCACGCCCAGTGCGTACGACGCCTCGCGCAGATCGTTCGGCACGATCCGCAGCATCTCCTCGGTGCTGCGGACCACGACCGGGACCATCAGCAGCACCAGCGCCAGCGACACCGCGAACGCCGACTTGGGGAAGCCGAACGTCGCGATCCACAGCGCGTAGATGAACAGGGCCGCGACGATCGACGGGACACCGGAGAGGATGTCGACCATGAACGTGGTGAGCTTGCCGAGCTTCGAATTTCCCGCGTACTCCACGAGATAGACGGCGACGAACAGGCCGATCGGCACTGCCAGGGCCGCACACACCAGTCCCTGCAGGAGGGTACCGATGAGGGCGTGGTAGACGCCGCCGCCCTCGGCCGACGCCGACAGCCCGCTCAGCGAGTGGGTGAACCACGTCTGCGACATGAGTGCCGGCAGACCCCTCGCGATCACGGTCCACAGCACCCACACCAGCGGCACGAGCGCGACGAGGACCGAGAGCGTCACCAGCACGGTCGCGGTCAGGTCGGTGAAGCGGCGACGGAGTCCGACACCTTGGAAGGCGGGCGCCTTGATGGGCTTGTCGAGAACGCTGGTCATCGGTCAGTCCCGCTTTCCGGCGATCGCGGCCCGGGCGGCCGCGTTGACTACGAAGGTGAGCACGAACAGGACCAGGCCGGCGGCGATGTAGGCGCCCGCCTGGATGTTGTTGTTGAACTCGGCGTATCCGAGCGCGATCTTCGAGGCGATCGTCGCTCCGGAATCGTTCAGCGAGAACCACGAGGCCGACGCCGACGTGGTGCGCAGGATCATGTACAGCGCCATCGTCTCGCCCAGCGCACGGCCGAGGCCGAGCATCGAACCGCTGATGTAGCCGGACTTGCCGAACGGAATGACCGTGGTGCGCACCACTTCCCAGCGCGTGGCACCGAGAGCCAGCGCGGCCTCGACGTGCGCCTTCGGTGTCTGCGCGAAGACCTCACGGGTCACCGCGGTGATGACCGGCAGGATCATCACCGCGAGCACGATGCCGGCGGTGAAGACGGTGCCACCACCGCGGATGGAACCGGTGCCGTCCGCGAAGAACGGGATCCAGCCGAGGTGTTCGTTGAGCCACATCGCGACCGGCGCAGCGGCGGGCGCGAACACCAGCAGGCCCCACAGGCCGTAGACGATCGACGGCACCGCGGCCAGCAGATCGATCACGTACGCCAACGGCTTCGCCAGCTTCTTCGGCGCGTACTCGGTGAGGAAGATCGCGATGCCCAACGCGATCGGCATCGCGAGGATCAGCGCGAACACCGAGACCTTCACCGTCGTGATGAAGAGGTCCAGCACACCGAACGCCATCGCGTTGATGTCCTCGGTGTCCCACACCCGGCTGGTGAGGAAGTTGACCTCGTTGCGCTGCAGCGCGGGGACCGCGCGCCAGATCAGGAAGATGCCGACGGCGGCGACCAGCAGCGTGATGAAGACCGCCGATCCCGACGCCAGGGATCCGAAGATCCGGTCGCCGGGACGAGTGACCGTCTTGTTCTTCGTGGCCTGTGGGGTAGTGATCGGGGCCTCCGGGGTACCGTGCGGACCGCCCACCCCGGCCCCGCCGTCCGCGGGGCCGGAGGCGCGTGGTGTCGACCTTGTGCTCGCGTCAGTCATCTGCGCTCACATTCTCCGTCTGAATATAGATGGGCGGTCCGTCGGACGATCGTTCCGATCAGGCGATCGCGGAGATCGACTCGTTGATCTTGGCGCGGAACGACTCCGGCAGCGGCACGTAGCCCTGGTCGGCCAGCGTCTGCTGTCCTTCGTTCGCGGCGCTGGTGAGGAACGACTTCACGGCGCTGGCGGTGGCGGCGTCGTAGCCCTTGGAGCAGACGATCTCGTAGGTCGCGAGGACCAGCGGGTAGGCACCGGCCTCCTTGGTGCCGTAGATCGACTTCAGGTCGAGCGTCAGATCACCGGTGCCCGAGCCCTTGAACGACGCGTTCGCGATGGCCTTCGACGCGGTCTCCTGCGTCAGCTTCACGGGGCCCGAGCCGGTGTCGATCTGCGCGGACGGCAGCTTCTGCTGATCGGCGAACGACTTCTCGACGTACGTGATCGAGCCGGGAGCCGACGCGACGGCCTGCGCGACGCCGGCCGAGCCCTTGGCGCCCTCGCCGACGCCGCCCTTGAAGTCCGACCCGGTGCCCTGAGTCCAGGCGCCGTTCGAGGAGGCCTCGAGGTACTGCTGGAAGTTGTCGCTCGTGCCGGACGAATCCGAGCGCACGATCGGGTTGATCTTCTCGTCGGGCAGCTTCACACCGGAGTTGAGCGCGGCGATGGCCGGGTCGTTCCAGTTGGTGATGCCGCCGTTGAAGATCTTGGCGATGGTCTCGCCGTCGAGAACGAGGTCGTCGACGCCGTCGAGGTTGAACGCGACCGCAACCGGACCGAACACCAGCGGAAGGTTCCACGCGTCGTTGCCCTGGCAGCGCTGCTTCGCCTGCTCGGCCTGCTCACTCTTGATGGCGGAATCGGAGCCGGCGAAGTCGATCTGGCCGGCGATGAACTGCGTGCGGCCGTCGCCCGAGCCGCTGGGGTTGTAGGCGACGTTGACCGACTTGCCCTTCTGCTGGCACGCCGCGATGTAGGTCGAGGTGAACTCGTCCATCGCGTTCTTCTGCGCCGACGACCCGGCACCCGAGAGCTTGTCCTTGCCGTCGCACAGGGCCGTGGACGCCGACGTGTCGACGGTGGACGACGCTGCGTTGTTGTCGCTGCCGCACGCGGTCAGCGACATCGCCGTCACGGCACCGACAGCTACCACTCCGAGCAGTGCGCCCTTGCGGTCGAGATTCACCCTGGTCCTCCGCTGGTCTAGCGTCACGCCCACGGTCGGGCGGCACGGTGAGCGCGGGACGCAGGCGACCCGCACTGGGCGACGTTCTGCCACCCAGGCCAGAAAGGTAGGGGCACGCGGTAGCCAACGGGACCCGGTTCGGTGAACGGGAGATGAACACCCACGGGAATTCCACCGAGACGTGAGTCACACCCGGCAGAAGGCCCGGTCAGGACCCTGCGGCGTATGCGACGTCGATGTGGAACCGATCGAATCCGAGGCGCTCGTACGTGTGCAGCGCGGCCGTGTTGTCGCCCTCGACGTACAGCAGGACGGTGCCCAGTCCGCGGTCCCGCAGATGGTGCAGCCCCGCCAGCGTGAGCACCCGCCCCAGGCCGCGGCCCTGGGCATCGGGGTCGATGCCGACCACGTAGACCTCACCGAGCGCGGGGTTGCCGTTCTCGGGGGCGTGCACCTTGGTCCAGTGGAAGCCGAGGAGGCGGTCGGTGTCGCCTTCCGACGGGAACGCCAGGAACAGTCCCTCCGGGTCGAACCACGCCTCGGCGCGGCGCTCGTCGATCTCGCGCTGCGTCCACGTCCCCTGCTCCGGGTGCCACGCGAACGCGGCCGCGTTCACCCGCAGCAGTTCCGCGTCGTCCTCGGGGCCGCGGTACGTCCGCAGCGTGACGCCGTCCGGCACCACGACGCCGGGAAGATCCGGCGTGGTGAGCGAGCGACGCAACTGCAGCAGTTCACGCGCGCCCGTCAGGCCCAGCCGCCGCGCGACCGCGACGGCCGCGGGCAGATTGCCGTGCGCCCACACCCGGGTGTCGGGTCCGCCCGCTTCGAGCACCGCGGACACCAGCCGTCCGCCGACGCCGGCGCCACGCTCGGCCGGATCCACCACGACCTCCGCCATCGCGGGATGGTCGCCGTGCCCGGGTTCGAGGTGCGCGTAGCCCACGACCCGGTCGTCGACCGTGCAGACCAGGTGTCGCGCCGGCCCCTCGGCGGCCAACGCGTGCACCGCCTGTTCCGAGATCGGCGCGGTGCCGTCGGCCACCGTGGCCCGGGCGATCATCGCGCGAACCGCCTCGACCGGCGGTGAATCGATCCAGTCGAGCTGCTGCACGGTCATCTAGTACGCCGATCCGTTGGTAGGTGTGAGATCTGTGTCGTCGGTGTCCTCGGGTTCGTCCGGCTCACCGACGGGCCCGCCCCGGCCCGCGTTCCGCGCCGGGCGGACGGCCTTGTAGCCGACGTTGCGGACGGTGCCGATCAGCGACTCGTACTCGGACCCCAGCTTGGCGCGCAGCCGTCGCACGTGGACGTCGACGGTGCGGGTGCCACCGAAGAAGTCGTAGCCCCATACCTCCTGCAGCAACTGGGCGCGGGTGAAGACCCGGCCCGCGTGCTGCGCGAGGTACTTGAGGAGCTCGAACTCCTTGTAAGTCAAATCGAGGGGACGTCCCCGCAGTCGTGCGGTGTACGTCCCCTCGTCGATCACCAGCTCGCCGAGCGTGATCTTCCCGGCCGCTTCGGGACTCGCCACCCCGCCGTTGCGGCCGACCAGCAACCGCAGCCGCGCGTCGAGTTCCGCGGGGCCGGTCGACGGCAACAGGATGTCGTCGAGCCCCCAGTCGGAGTTCACCGCGACCAGGCCGCCTTCGGTGAGTACGGCCACGACCGGAATCGCCGATCCGGTGCTGCCGAGCAGCCGGCACAGGCCGCGAGCCGCGGCGAGGTCGGTGCGGGCGTCGACGAGTGCCACATCCGCGGCGCCGGCCTCGAGCAGCGACGAAACCTCCGTCGGAGCGGGGCGCACGGAATGGGACAGCAATGCCAACGAGGGCAGCACGGTATCGGGATTGGGGTCGGAGGTCAGAAGCAACAGCTCCACTCAACCTCCCTCTCTGCGTCGCGAGTGCCGACGCAGGGGCCGACACCGAGTGGACCGACGTTCATGTTTCGGGGACAGATTAGCGCGAGTTCGGGCAGGACCATCGCACCGGTGCCCGACGGACTCGGTAAGAATGGTGAGGTGCGCAAACTCATCATCGGCCTGGTGTGCCTCGTCGGACTCGCCGTCGTCGTCGATTTCGGCGCCGCCGCATACTCCGAGTTCCGGGTCTCGCGCGCGCTGCGAGAAGGCGGCTCGCTCAACGCGGACCCCGAGGTCACCATCCACGGATTCCCGTTCCTCACGCAGGCGTGGAACGGGAAATACGACAACGTCGAGATCCGGGCCCAGCAGGTCGAGGCCGACATGATCGGCGAGGTCACCATCGAGGCGTCGCTGAAGGGGGTCTCCGTCCCGGCGTCCGCGCTCCTCGACGGCTCGGTGCACACGGTCCCGGTCGACTACCTCGACGGCCGTATGAAGATCGACGCCACCGACCTCGGCAAGTTCCTCGGCATCCCCGACCTGCAGGTTTCCGCGCCTCCGGCGAGCAAGTCCGACGGCACCGGCGGTTCGGGCGGATCGGGTTCCACCACCGACGACGGCGGCATCGTGCTCACCGGCACGGTTCCGGTCGGGCCGCTGCAGACCACGGTGAGTGTGCAGGCGGACCTGGTCCTGCGCGGCGAACAGCTGATGATCGTGGCAACCGACTTCAACTTCGGCCCCGAGGGTGAGGCCGAGTTCACGGTGCCCGCCCCGCTGCGCCAGCAGGTTCTCGACCGCTTCACCAAGACGATCGACCCGCAGTCGCTGCCGTTCGGCATCATGCCCACCGAGGTGTACGCGCAGGGTTCGCAGATCGTCATCGAGGGCACCGGCGAGGACCTCACCATTAACCTCGACGAACTGCAGGCTCAGCTGTGACCGCGCTGATCATCCTCGGCGTGGCGATCGTCGCGACCGTGGCCGTGGGGCTGGTGTTGCAGTCCCGGGCCGGCAAGGTGCGCGCCACCGCCCCGTCCGCCACCGCAGCCCTCGACGACGAGCGTGCGACGCAACTCGCGGCCGCCGGCGTCACCGCCACCGGACACCCGATCGTGCTGCACTTCTCGGCCGACTGGTGCGGGCCGTGCGCCGCGGTCCGCCGCGTGATCGGGCAGGTCCTCTCCCGGCTCGCCGCGGACGCCGACGGCACCCCCGCGGCCACCGAGACGGAACTCGACATCGACGAACACCCCGCTCTGGCAAAGACACTCGGCGTGCTGTCGCTGCCCACCACGTTCATCCTCGACGGGACACTGACCGAGCGCTTCCGGATCTCGGGCGTTCCGTCCGCCACGGACCTCGAGACCGCGCTCGCGCCTCTTCTGGAAACCGGGCACCCTAATTCCTGAAAAACCGGGTACGCTGCACCACGTGTACGCCAACCATGAGCTGATGCTCACCCGTCGCCGCGCAGTCGATCTGTGCCGCCTCGGTGGTTGTTGCTGTCCCTGCTGCTGATCACCCAGACGGCTGTCTTCTCCTCTCCTCGCCGAGCGTCTCGCGCTGAGAACTCCGTCCGTGATCGGTGAATCCCCCGAGTCCGGTCCCTGCCGCATCTCCACTTCGGCACGCAACAATCGGTAGCCCGCAGGAGCACTCCACAATGGCAACTCCCACGTCCACACACTCGCCTCAGCAGGTCGACGTCCGCGGTCCGCGCTTCGCCGCGTGGGTCACGACCGCGGTCCTCGTCGTCGTGTTGCTGCTGTCGACCCTCTCCACCCTCGCCGCCGGTCTGCTGCTCACCGCACAGGCGGTGGTGTTCGCGATCGGCGCCGTCGCCGGCCCTCGCCGCAGCCCGTACGGACAGCTGTTCGCAGCCTTCGTCGCGCCGCGACTGGGCCCGACCGTCGAACGTGAGCCTGTCGCCCCACTGCGGTTCGCGCAGGGTGTCGGCCTGACCTTCGCCGTGGTCGGCGCGGTCGCGTTCCTATTCGGCGCGGGCCTCGTCGGCGGCATCGCCACCGGGTTCGCCCTGTTCGCCGCGCTGCTCAATGCTGCCTTCGGCATCTGCCTCGGCTGCCAGATCTACCCGCTCGTCGCCCGCCTGCGCGGCGGCGGGACGCCCAGCGCGGCCTGACCGGGCGGCCTCGTCTCCACCCGTGCGGGCCCGCCCCGCACAGCTCCCACACGCTTCGCTCCACCGCTTCCACACCAACGCTCCATCATCGAAAGGACACTTCATGGCTCGCTCCGACGTCCTGGTCTCCGCAGACTGGGCCGAGCAGAACCTCGACGCCCCCAAGACCGTCTTCATCGAGGTCGACGAGGACACCGCCGCGTACGACGGCGGCCACATCGAGGGCGCGATCAAGCTCGACTGGCGCAAGGATCTGCAGGACGGCGTCCGTCGCGACTTCCTGAACCAGGAGCAGTTCTCCGCGCTGCTGTCCGCGAAGGGCGTCGCGAACGACGACACCGTGGTCCTCTACGGCGGCAACAACAACTGGTTCGCGGCCTACGCGTACTGGTACTTCAAGCTGTACGGCCACCAGGACATCAAGCTGATCGACGGCGGCCGCAAGAAGTGGGAACTCGACGGCCGTCCGCTGTCGAAGGAGACCGTCACCCGCCCGGCCACCGAGTACAAGGCCGCCGCGGCCGACACCTCGATCCGCGCGTTCCGCGACGACGTGATCGCCGCGATCGGCTCCGCGAACCTGGTCGACGTCCGCTCCCCCGACGAGTACTCGGGCAAGATCCTCGCCCCGGCGCACCTGCCGCAGGAGCAGGCGCAGCAGCGCGGCCACGTCCCCGGCGCCATCAACATCCCGTGGAGCACCACCGCCAACGAGGACGGCACCTTCAAGTCGGACGAAGCTCTCGCGAAGCTCTACGCGGACAAGGGCTTCGACGAGACCAAGGACACCATCGCCTACTGCCGCATCGGCGAGCGCTCGAGCCACACCTGGTTCGTGCTGCAGGAGATCCTCGGCAAGCAGAACGTGAAGAACTACGACGGCAGCTGGGTCGAGTACGGCTCGCTGGTCGGCGCACCGATCGAGTTGGGAGCATAAGGAAATGTGCGGAGCACCTGTTCAGACCCAGACCCTGCCCGCGGGCGTGAACGTCGAGAAGGAGACCGTCATCACCGGCCGCGTGCTGGCCGCTGACGGTCAGCCGGTGGGTGGCGCGTTCGTCCGCCTGCTCGACGGCACCGACGAGTTCACGGCCGAGGTCGTCGCCTCCGCGACCGGCGACTTCCGCTTCTTCGCCGCCCCCGGAACCTGGAAGGTCCGCGCCCTGTCGAGCACCGGCAACGGCGACGTGACGATCAGCCCGGACAGCGCCGGCGTGTACGCCGTCGACGTGACGGTCGCGAAGTAAGTTCGAGACCAGACCGGAAGGGGCGCCACTCCTGTTGGAGTGGCGCCTTTTTCGTCGCCTATGCCCCGGGCCGCGCGAGGCCGCTGATCCAGTCGACGACTTTGTCACTGTCCCCCAGAAACGGTGCGGGGCCGGGAAGCCAGTACAGGACGTGCTGGATCGGGCCGAGGAAGAGGTACGGCTTGACGATGAGGTCGACGATGCCGCGGTTGTCCTCGAGGAAACCCACCGATTCGGCCTGCGCCTTCGCACGCACCACATCCGCGCCCGGCCCGCGCGCCCAGGCATCCAGCGCCGCAATGCGTTCCGGTGTCGCAGCCGCCGTCGCCGCGTCATCGCGGTAGGTCTGGTCGGCGACCGTCCGCAGCACGTCGAGCAGCGACTCGTCGGAGGTGAACCAGTCCTCGCGGGTGACGATGTGGGCGATCGCGCGGGCCGACATGTCGGACGCGACCCGGCCGAAGTCGGCGAACGTCTGCACCGGGTTGAGGATCGTGAACCGCATCTGCCCGAGCACGCCGAGCGCGAGTTCGAGCAGCGCGATGTCCGGCGGGGCGTCGCACGCGATGTCCATCGGACGGCAGTCGTAGAGGATCCGGCCGTCGAGCGCGCCGTAGTCGGCGGGTTCGGATGCCATGAATCCGCCGCCGGCCGGGCCCGGTGCGCCGAGCGACGGTGTCCCGGCGGGCCGGTAGGGATCACCGACGAGCGCGACGCCCGCGACGTCGTCGGCGGTCACGGCGGCCGACGCGTCCCGATGGCCGATGTCGCGCGCAACGCGCTCGGTGATCTCTCCGCCGACGCTGTAGCCGAGCAGGACGAACCGGGTCGCGGCGCCGCACTGCGCCTTCTTCTCGTCGAGTATCCGGTTCATGGAGGCCACACCGGCGGCCACCGAGTCCTGATAGGTCGGCACATCCGCCAGCAGTCCGAGGCCGTAGGTCGACGGGTAAGGCACATACATCCACCCGACGGTGCCCGGCTGGTCCCGATTCGCCTCCCCCAGTGGCACCGTCACCCGATTGAGCCAGTTCGACGCCAGCAACTGGTCCTGGTCGACGAACGGGTCGCGGTCCACGGCCGAATCACCGGCGCCGGACGCGGCGACCACCAGGAGATCCGGGCATCCGGCGCCGCTGTTGTTCGGGTCCGCGCTTCGCGAACCGGCCGAACCCTGCACCGCGGATCCCTCCGCCGCCGCGAGACCTCCGGACACGCACAGCATCACCGCCGTGACCAGCCCACCGAGAGCGACCCCGGCCGCCCGCTGCCCCTTGCGCCCCATCGACCCCTCCGACCGTTCGCACACCGCTCTGATCTTGTTCCGTCGGTGATCCGGGAGCACCGTAACTCCCGCATAACGGGCGCGGAGCGGGATTCGACCGGATCGATTCACCCGACCGGCCGGGCCCGTCCGATTTCGAACGCTGCAGTGGCGCGGTCTAAGATGAGCGCGTGGTCATCTTCTTCGAGGTTCTCCTGGTACTTGCCGCCATCCTGATCACCTGGTTCTCGCTGTACGTCGTGTACCGGCTGGTCACCGACAAGCCGTGAATCAGGATCCGGACGCAGGCGGTTCGCAGCCTGACGACACCGAGTCGCACGTAGTTCGTGGTAGCGGCGACCGGGCGGTCGCGGCTGCCGAAGAGCGTGCGAAGGATACGGCGGGACGCAACATCCCGACGCTGCCCGATCTCCCGTTGCCCGACGACACCGCGAATCTGCGGCTCGGGCCGGACCTGCATCCCGGTCTGCTCGCGCTCCTGCCGCTCGTCGGCGTGTGGCGCGGCGAGGGCGAAGGGCACGATCCGGAGACCGGCGACTACCCGTTCGGCCAGCAGATCGTCGTGTCGCACGACGGCGAGAACTACCTGGCCTGGGAGTCCCGCACGTGGCGGCTGGACGCCGACGGCGGATACGTCGGTCCCGATCAGCGCGAGAGCGGCTACTGGCGCATGGCCGGCGACGGCATCCCCGGCAGCACCAACGAGGAAGTCGTCGAGCTCCTCCTCACGCACGCGTCCGGTGTCGTCGAACTGTTCTACGGGCAGGCGCTGACGCAGTCGTCGTGGGAATTGGCGACGGACGTCGTGATCCGCAGCCAGTCCGGAGAGCTCATCGGCGGGGCCAAGCGCCTGTACGGCATCGTCGAGGGCGGCGATCTGGCGTACGTCGAGGAGCGCGTCGTCGCCGACGGCCCTCTCGAGCCGCGGTACTCCGCGCGTCTCCAGCGCTACATCGGCTGACACGCCCCCGAAACAAGCAGCGACCCCCGGGCCCGTCCACGTGACGAGACCCGGGGGTTTCGTCGTTCGTGGGTTCCGGTCTGGACGCGACCGGAGGGCTCGGGGGTCGGGTAGCTGCCTGGGATTCGCCAGCCGCGCTGCGGTCAGTGAACCCGGAAAGCATCGTGGCTAGCGGACAGCCACCTCACGTGTCCGTTTGTCATTCAACTTCAGACCACCTCCTTCCTCGTGTACGCCCGAAGTTACGCCCGACTCGGGCACTCGGCAACGGATTATTCGGTGAGGTGCTTCACGCAACGTCCGAGCCCCGCCCCGGACAGTGCCGGGACGGGGCTCGTGGTCGTACGCGTGGAACGGGAAGCGCGGTAGGGATTCACGCCGGAAGCGTGCCGCGCTGCCTCGTACGGGAGAACTAGCTCATGTTGCCGAGCACGTTGCCCAGGATTCCGCCGATCACATTGGTCATCGATCCCTGCGGGTCGGTCAACGATCCGAAGACCTGGCCCGACCCGGAGTTCACCGAACCGAAGCCGAGATCCTCGAGGCTGCCCGCGCCGGCCTCGACGGCGTTCGGCGGGCGGACGGTGACGCACACGCCCATCGGGTTGTAATTGAAGTCGCCGCCCACGAGCGCGATCTTGGTACCGGCGCCGCTGTCGTGTACCGAACCGACCTCAGCGTTGTCCGGAACCTTGTAGGTCGTTTCCAGAGCGATGACGCCGCCACCAGCCGTGGTCCACCCGCTGCCCGAAGCGCGAACGGAGTTATTCGCGATGACGGCGGTTTTGGTGATGTCCTCCCACTGCTGGCCCCCTACAACCCAACTGACATTCAGGCGAGCCTTCACCAGTTGGAACCCGTCCGGGTGGAAGTCACGAATCTGGCTGACGAGCGCTCCCGATCCGGAGACCTTCGTGAGATAGGTGACGGTGCCTCCCGGCGCGACCTTGCCGTCGCCGACGACCTCCTTGCTGACCGTGTACGGCGTCCCGAAGGAGCCGGGCCACTCTTCAGTGACCGACTGGTTGAGCGCGCATGCGGGCGCGGCCTGCGCCACGGAGGCGCCGAGTCCGACAGTGATCCCGCCGGCGATGACGGCCATCGAGGCGGTTGCGGCTACGACGCGACGTAACGAGCGGCGTGACATGTAGTGCTCCGTTCAGTGGTGATGAGGATCGTTAATGCCTGAGGGGGAGGTAGAACGCGTTCCAGTATCGGCGCAAAATCCGGCCAAGATGCCCAATTCGCAGTGAAGTCGCTCACATACTAACTACGAAATCGGACGTACGTCCAGAAATTTGGCTCCGAGGTAGCGGGCACTTCTCGACGATTCGCCGACCGTAACGCGACGGGCCTGGCGAACGATCGCCGCAAAATTGGAACCTGTTGCAACCTGGCCGTCAATCGGCCACTCTCACGTCACCCGTGGTCAGGGACGCTGCGACGCGCCGAGCGGCTCACCGGGACTGACACCGTTCCCCGTTCCGACCGGTCCCTCGCCGACGGTGACGACCCGATCCGGCCGCGCGTCGACGGGCAACTGATGCGTGACGAGCACCACGGTCCGCCCGGGATCGACGAGGGTGCCGCGGCGGTCGAGCAGCTCGCGCGAGATGTGCGCGCCGTCGACGGCATCGAGGTGCTCGGTGGGCTCGTCGAGAAGCAGCACGCGAGCCGGCGAGACCAGGGCGCGGGCGAGCAGCAGGCGCCGCCGCTGGCCACCCGAGATCGCGCGCGCCCCACCGCCCAACGACGTGTGGACGCCACGGGGCAACTGCGCCACCCACTCCCCCAGGCCCACGGTCCGCAGCGCCGCCAGGGCGGCGTCCTCGTCCAGGTCACCGCGGGCCACCCGCAGGTTCTCGAGCACCGACGTGTCGAAGAGGTGCGCGTCCTCGGCGAAGAACCCGATCTCCCGGCGCAGGTCGTCCGGCCGGAAGTCGGAAAGCGGATCGCCGTCGGCGGTGACGCTGCCCTCCACCGGTGGAAGCAGCCCGGCCACGGTCATCAACAGTGTGGTCTTGCCGGCACCGCTGCCGCCGACGACCGCGACCCGCGCACCCGGGGGCAGATCGAGATCGAGTGGGGCGGTCACCTTGTCGCTGTCGGGCCAACCGCAACGCACGCCCTGGGCGCGCACGTGGACCGGGTCGGGCGGCGTGCGGGTGCCACCGGGCTGCGCCTCGCCCGCACGGTCGAGCAGCGCGACGATCCGGGTGGACGCGAGCCGGGCCCGGGTCAGGGCGACGGCCGCAGCCGGCAGCGCGCCGGCCGCCTCGAACGCGGCGAGCGGCACCAGCACCAGGATCGCCAACGACATCGGCGTCATGGCGCCCGGCGCGCCGCCGTCCGGCCCGTACAGCGTGATCCCGATCAGCAGCGAACCGATGACGCTCGCGCCGATCGCGAGCGGGGTGGCTGCCGCCGCGAAGGCGGCGGGCATCGCGGCCCGGTCGGCGGCCCGGACCGCCGCATCGTCGGCGGCCTCGGCGCGGGAGACGACGTCGTCGAGTCGTCCGGCGACCCGCAGTTCGGCCGCGTGATCCAACGCGGTGACGGCGGTTTCGCTGAACAGGGCCGTCGCCGCGGCACTCTCGGACTCCGCGAGACGGGCGGCGCGGGCCGACAACCACGGCGCCACGACCCCGGACACCGCGAGCGCGACGGCGAGCACGAGCGCCGCGGCCGGTGAGATCAGCCCCAGCACGACCACCGCGGACAGCGCCATGACGACGGCGACCGCGATCGGTACGAGCGCCCGGACGACGACGTCCCCCAGCGCATCGACGTCGGCGCCGGTGCGGGCCAGGAGATCACCGCGGCGCAGTCCCGCGGCGGCCGCGGGATCGCCGCCGGCGAGACGGCGGTAGATCATGGTGCGTGCCGACGTCGTGCCGCGCAGCGCGGCGTCGTGCGTCGCCAGCCGTTCGAGGTAGCGGAAGAGGCCCCGCGAGATGCCCAGCGCGCGCACCGCGACCACCGCGACCGTCAGGTCCAGCACCGGGGGCATCTGCCACGCCTTGGTGATCAACCACGCCGACAGCGCGGCCAGCGCGAGGGCGCTCCCGAGCGTCGCGACACCGGCCGCGATTGCCGCCAGTACTCGTCGCGGTTCGAGGTCGAGCAGGCGGATCGCCCGCACCAGATCACGATTCATGTTGCTGTGCCCCGACTTCCTGCTGTGCCTCCACCTGAACCACCCGATCGCCCGCCGCGAGCACGGTGGGACGGTGGCCCACCAGCACGACGGTCCGGCCCTCCCCCGCGAGGTCGCGCAGAGAGTTCAGCACGGTTCGTTCGGTGTCGTCGTCGAGGTGCGCGGTGGGCTCGTCGAGCAGCAACACCGGGCGCGGCGACACCAGCAGGCGCGTCAGCGCGAGACGCTGCCGCTGGCCCAGCGACAGGCCGGTACCGCCGACGCCGACGACGGTGTCCCACCCGCGTGGGAGTTCGGCGAGTACGGTGTCGAATCCGGTTGCCCGACAAGCCCGACGCAGCTCGTCAGATTCCGGATCGACCGGGCCGACGAGCGCGAGGTTCTCGGCGAGGGTGCCGGGCACCAGCACGGGATGCTGCGGCAGCCACGCGATCCGGTCCCACCACCGCGCCCGGTCGAGGGCGGCGACGTCGAGGCCGCCGACGCGCACCGTGCCCTCGACGGGTTCGGCGAGGCCCAGGATCACCTGCAGTGCCGTCGATTTCCCGGAACCGTTGGGCCCAGTCAGCACCGTCACCTCACCGGGCCTGCATGTGACGTCCAGCCGGTGCGGCGCGAGGCCGGACCGGGAGTGCACGCTGACGCCCGACAGGTCGACGGAATTGTCGTCGGGTACCGCGGAACCGGTTCCCGCCTCTCGACGGTCGGGCGCCTCGTCGATCACCGCGAACGCCTTGTCCGCGGCCGCGAGCCCGTCCTCGGCCGCGTGGAACTGCGTGCCCACCATGCGCAGCGGCAGATACACCTCGGGAGCGAGGATGAGCGCGACGATGCCGGGTTCGAGCTCCATGTTGCCGAACACCAGGCGCAGGCCGATGCTCACCGCGATCAGGGCGACGGACAGCGTCGCGAGCATCTCGAGCACCATCGACGACAGGAACGCGACCCGCAACGACGACATCGTCGTCTTGCGGTGCGCGTCGCCCAGTTCCCGGACCCGCGCGGCCGGACCGTGCTCGCGGCCCAGAGCGCGCAGTGTCGGCAGGCCGGCGAGCAGATCCATCAGTTGACCCGAGAGCCGGGTCATCGCACCGAGGTTCGCCTCCGATTTACCCTTGGTCAGCAGCCCGATGAGGATCATGAACACCGGAATCAGGGGCAGCGTGATCACGACGATCATCGCCGCGGTCAGATCCTGGAGTGCGATCACCACGAACGTTGCGGGTGTGAGCGTCGCGGCGAGGATCAACGCCGGCAGGTACCCGGTGAGATACGGTGCCAGGCCCCGGATTCCGCGGGTGAGGACCGTGGCGATCTCGTCGCGTCGCGGATCGAGGTCCCGCGGCGACATCCGGGTCGCGGCCCCCAGCACCTCGACCTCGAGCTCGGCGACCACCCGGTTCGCCGAGCGGTGCGCGTAGCGGGCGTGCAGCCACGCCGCGAACACCCGCACCGCGACCGCCGCGGCCAGCCACATCAGGTCGGTGCGCCAGTCGCCGACGCTGCGCCGGTCCGACGTGATGATCCCGGCGAGGATCGTGCCGATCAGCACCGCCGACACGATCACCATCGCGACGTTCACCGCGGACAGCACGACCGTGAGGATCAGGTAGCCGCGGGCCGACGCCGAGTACTTCCACAGCCGGGGATCGACGGGGCCACTGCGCCGACCTTCCCGGCGCCCCGCCCGGCGTGACGCTCGGACGGGGCGGTCGGATTCGATACTCATCCGATCTTCGTGGGCAGACCGATCGACGGCGGAATGTGCTTCGTCGAGATCCGCTTACTGAACACCCAGTACGTCCAACCCTGGTACACGAGCACGATCGGCACCAGAATCACTGCGGCCCAACTCATCACCTTCAGCGTGTACGGACTCGACGACGCGTTCTCGATCGTGAGGTTGTAGGCATCGCTGATCGTGGACGGCATGACGTTCGGGTACAGCGAGGCGAACAGGAGGACCACCGTTCCGATGATCGCGAGCGTGGTGAACACGAACGCCCAACCCTCACGTTCCAGGCGGGTGAAGAAGACCACCGCGATCACCGCGACGGCAGCGAGCGCGACCAGGAGCCACGTCCACCCCTTGCCGTAGGCCAGCTGGGTCCACAGCACGAATCCGCCCGCGACCGGGACCGCCGGTATGGCCAGCTTCTTCGCCAGTTCCGCAGCGTCGAGTCGCACATCGTCGGCCGTCTTGAGCGCGATGAACACCGCGCCGTGCAGCGCGAAGACCAAGCCGGTCGTGATACCGCCGAGCAGCGCATACGGATTGAGCAGATCGAAGAAGCCCGAGGTCACCTTCTTGTCGGCGTTGATCGCCACACCGCGGACGATGTTCGCGAACGCCACACCCCACAGCACGGCGGGCACCCACGAACCGATCATGATGCCGAGATCCGCGCGCCAACGCCACTTGTCGTCGTCGATCTTGCCGCGCCATTCGATGGCGCAGATCCGCAGGATCAGAGCGACCAGAATCAACAACAGTGGTAGATAGAAGCCCGAGAACAATGTGGCGTACCAGTCCGGGAACGCCGCGAACAGGGCACCACCACCGACGATCAACCACACCTCGTTGCCGTCCCACACCGGTCCGATGGTGTTGATGACGACCCGTCTGCGAATCTCGGTCCTACCCAGCACCGGCAGCAGCATGCCGACGCCGTAGTCGAATCCTTCGAGTACGAAGTATCCGACGAAGAGCACCGCGATGAGAATGAACCAGAACTCCTGCAATCCCATGACGGTCTCCTAGTAGGCGAACGAAAGTTGTTCGTCGGCTTCCGGTTCGCCCGGGCCACCGGTCTTCGGTCTCGGGCCATCACCCGGCGGATGCATGTCGTGGGGCGACGGTCCCGCGATCGCGTATCGGCGGATGAGGTAGAACCACACCACTCCGAGCGCACCGTAGAGAACGGTGAAGACCGCGAGCGAGGTCACGACCAGGGCCGTCGGGTGGTCGGAGACACCCTGGTCCACGGTGAGTCTGATCAGATCGACGCCGGTCGGGTTGGGGTGCACCACCCACGGCTGACGACCCATCTCGGTGAAGATCCAGCCCGCACTGTTCGCGAGGAACGGCGTCGGTATCGCGATGAGCGACAACCACTTGAACCAGTTCTGGTCCGGGACCTTGCCCTTGCGCGTCACCCAGAGCCCGGCCAGAGCCAGCGCGGCCGATCCGGCGGCGAGGCCGATCATCGCGCGGAACGACCAGTACGTGACGAACAGATTGGGCCGGTAGTTGCCGGGACCGAACTGCTCCTCGTACTGCGCCTGGAGGTCTTCCACGCCCTGCAGCGTGACGCCGCTGATCTTGCCCTCCGCGAGCCACGGGAGCACCCACGGCACCTTGATGACGTGCGTGACGCTGTCGCAGTTGTTGTGCGTGCCCACGGTCAGAATCGAGAAGTCCGGATCGGTCTCGGTGTGGCACAACGACTCCGCGGACGCCATCTTCATCGGCTGCTGCTGGAACATCAGTTTGCCCTGGACGTCACCGGTGTAGATGACACCGATACCGGCGATGATCATCACGAGCATGCCCAGACGGGCAGCCGGGCGGAACATCCCACGCGCGTCCTGCACGAGGGCCTCCGCATCCTCGGGCGCCGCCGTCTTGGCCTTGCGCATGTTGCGCACCATCCACCAACCGGCGATGCCGGCGACGAAGGTGGCCGCGGTCAGGAACGCACCGGCGACCGCGTGCGGGAAGGCCGCCCACGCAGTGTTGTTGCCCAGCAACGTCCAGATGCTCTCGAGTTCGGCCCGCCCGGTGTCCGGATTGAACCGCGCTCCGACCGGATGCTGCATGAACGAGTTGGCAACGATGATGAAGAAGGCGGAGGCGTTGACGCCGATCGCTGCCAGCCAGATCGTCGCGAGGTGCACCAACTTGGGCAGCCGGCCCCAGCCGAAGATCCACAGCCCCAGGAACGTCGACTCCAGGAAGAAGGCGACGAGCCCCTCGAGGGCCAGCGGAGCGCCGAAGACGTCACCGACGAAGCGCGAGTACTCGCTCCAGTTCATGCCGAACTGGAATTCCTGGACGATGCCGGTCGCGACACCCAACGCAAAGTTGATGAGGAAGAACTTGCCGAAGAACTTGGTGAGGCGGTACCAGTGATCCTTCTTCGTGATCACCCACATGGTCTGCATGATCGCGACCAGTGGGGCCAGCCCGATCGTGAGCGGAACGAAGATGAAGTGGTAGACGGTGGTGATTCCGAACTGCCACCGGGAGACATCCAAGACATCCATGGCTACTCCGAAAACTCGGCCCGTAGGACAGGCTTCGGGGTCGAGACGTGGGCGTCCGCTCGATCCCTGTTCACAAAGTTACTGCGCCCCGAAGCTCGGCGCAGCTATTTGCTACTACGAAATGTAGTAGACCCGTCGGTACAAACCTAGCCGGGGTCAGTCGGAACCGATCGTCTCGACGGCCAACTCGACGAGAGAGGCGACGTCCTCGGCCGCCGGAGGCGGCGGCAGCACGAGCCCGTCGAGGGTGTGGATCCGGGCCGCGAGCGTCACACTCGAAACCAGCCAGACACCTTCTGCCGCAATGAGATCGGACGGGAACAGGGGTGCGTACTCGCACGCGTACCCCTTGTCCGGAGCGACCTCGAAGAGCGCCTTCTGCGTGGTGCCCGGGAGGATGCCCTGTTCCGGAGGCGGAGTGATCAACGTCTTACCCCGGGCGATCACGACGGTCGACCGCGGACCCTCGAGAATTCTGCCCTCGCTGCTCGTGAAGACGACGTCGTCGGCGCCCTGCGCCTGCGCGTGCCGCAGCGCCGCCATGTTGGTCGCATAGGACAACGTCTTCGCCCCCAACAGCTGCCACGGCGCCGCCGCGGACAGATCGACCGAGTAGCCCCGCGGCAGCGTCAGCGCCGACACTCCGTCCCGCCGCGCTCGCAGCACTCTGTCGGCCACCGCGCCGACCGTCGCGAACGCCGTCGGCGGGCCGCCCCCCTCCCGGCCCCGGCTGAGCACCAGACGCATCCAGCCTTCCCGGTCACCGCCCCACTCCCGGGCTGCGGCCTCGATCGCGCGGGTCCACAGCCCGCGCCCGGGCCACGGCAGATCCAGGGCGCGCGCCGACGCCTCCAACCGATCGAGGTGCAGGGCCGGCTTGCAGGCCCGCCCGTCGCGCACGAGCAGCGTCTCGAACACGCCGTCGCCGCGGACGACCGCGAGGTCGTCCACGTGCAGCAGGGGCGTGCCGGCATCCCGGACCTGCCCGTCGAGCGTCACCAGAACCTGCTCAGCCATACGCCCACCATAACCAGCACCGGCCACGACCAGCAGTTCCACACCCGCCCACCCCTGCACCGCGGGCCCGCGCTTCTAGAATGGGCCCGTGTCCGACACTCCGCTCGTTGCACCCAGTCCACTCCTCTCCTCCCCCGGCGCCGTACCGCCTCTCGACGGGTCACCCGACGCCGGTGTCGCCTGGCATCACGGCGACCCGTTCGCCGAACAGCGCGCCGCGATCCGGTCGGCGGCCGTGATCGACCGCTCCCACCGGTTCGTCATCGCGATCTCCGGCGAGGAACGGCTCACCTGGTTGCACACCATTTCCAGCCAGCACGTCGCCGCGCTGCCGGACCGGACGAGCACCGAGAACCTGAGCCTCGATCTCAACGGCCGCGTCGAACACCACTTCGTGATGACCGATATCGACGGCGTCACGTGGATCGACACGGAGGCCGACCGCGGCCCCGATCTGCTCGGGTTCCTGCAGAAGATGGTGTTCTGGTCCAAGGCCGAACCGCGGGACGGCAACGAGATGGCCCTGCTGAGTCTGCTCGGCCCCGATGTCGCGTCGTCCGCGATCGTCCAGGCGCTCGGTGTGGCCGCGCTGCCGGGCATGTACGAGGCCGTCCCCCTCGACGGTGGCGGTTTCGTCCGGCGCATGCCGTGGCCCACCGCCGATTCGTTCGACCTGCTCGTCCCCCGCACCGACCTACCCGCGTGGTGGTCACGTCTCGTGGACGCCGGCGCCCGCCCGGCCGGCACGTGGGCGTTCGAGGCGCTGCGCGTCGCGGCCCACCGGCCCCGGATCGGACTCGACACCGACGACCGCACCATCCCGCACGAGGCCGGCTGGATCGGCGGCCCCGCCGAGCACGGCGCCGTGCACCTCGACAAGGGCTGCTACCGCGGCCAGGAGACCGTCGCGCGCGTCCACAATCTCGGGAAGCCGCCGCGGCACCTGGTGATGCTGCACCTCGACGGCTCGGCCGAGGGCCGGCCGGAGGTGGGCGAGGCGCTGACCGCCGGCGGGCGCGCAGTGGGCCGGGTCGGCACCGTCGTCGACCACTTCGAGGAGGGGCCGATCGCACTCGCGCTCGTCAAACGGTCCGTTCCCGCCGACACCGAGCTCGCGGCCGGGCCGTGTGCCGCCGCCATCGACGCGGACTCGATTCCGCGGCACGACGACTTCCAGGCGGGCCGGGCGGCGGTCGACAAGTTGCGCGGGCGCGAGTGACCGGGCGGGTCGAGTCGGTGTGCGTCGTGTTCGCCGAACTCGACGTGCCCAGCCGCCGCTCACCACGCACGGCCATCGACAAGCGTCCGGTGACCGGCCCCGTACGCGTCGAGACCGGCGGTGTGGCCGGCGATCACGTGTGCGATACGAAGTTCCACGGCGGCCGCGACAAGGCCGTCTACGCGTACTCCGCCGAGGAGGCCGAGCGGTGGGGCGCCGACCTGGGACGGGAACTGGCTCCCGGCTGGTTCGGGGAGAACCTCCGGGTGGCCGGGGTCGCGACGACGGACGCGGTGGTCGGCACCCGCTGGCGGATCGGATCCACCGAACTCGAGGTCACCGAACCGCGGGTGCCGTGCGGCACCTTCGCGCACTGGACCGGCGAGCCCCGGTGGGTCAAGCGTTTCACCGAGAGAGGCGACGTCGGCGCGTATCTGCGAGTGCTGACACCGGGCCTGCTGCGGGCCGGCGACCCGGTCGAGATCGTGTCCGTCCCGGCGCACGGCGTGACCGTCCGCGACGTGTTCACGGGTGACGCACCGGACCGACTGCGCGCCCTCCTGACCGCCCAAGCCGATCTCGCGGACGGGGCCGCCACCCGAGTCCGGAAATTCTTGAACCGTCTCGAGGAACAGGTGCCGTCGTGAGTGTCGAACTGGTGGAAGTCGTCCGATCCGGGTTCCGCGAGTGCGTGCACCGCGGTTCGCTCGTCGTGGTGGCACCCGACGGCACGCCCTCGATCGAAGTCGGCGAGGTGCACACCCCGATCTACCCGCGCTCGTCGAACAAGCCGATGCAGGCCGTCGCGTTGCTCCGCGCCGGTTTCGCGCCGCGTTCGACCGAGGAACTGGCGATCGCGTCGGCGTCCCACGAGGGCGAGACCGCGCACGTCGACCTGGTCGAACGACTTCTCGGGCACACCGGGCTCGAGGAGCGCCGACTGCTGTGCCCGCCGGACCTGCCGGGCAACGAGCAGGCCCGCGCCGAGGTCCTCGCCGCCGGCGCACCGCGCCGGCCGGTCTACATGAACTGCTCCGGTAAACACGCCGCGATGCTCGCGGCGTGCGTTGCGAACGACTGGCCGCTCGACTCGTACCTCGACCCGGGGCACCCGCTGCAGCAGGTCGTGATCGAGACGATCGCGGACCTCACCGGCGAACCGGAGACCGAACTCGGCATCGACGGCTGCGGGCTGCCCATCGTCCCGGTATCGCTCACCAATCTCGCGCGCGCCTTCGGCCGTCTCGTCACCGCGGACCCCGGAACCCCCGAGCGATCGGTCGCCGACGCGATCCGCGCGCACCCGTACCTGATTTCCGGCACCGGACGCGACGACGCGCGACTGATGCCCGCCGTACCCGGGTTGCTGTGCAAGGCCGGAGCCGACGGCGTCCACGCCGGCGCGCTGCCCGACGGCACCGCGTTCGCCTTCAAGATCGACGACGGCCACGAGCGGGCCCGGTTGCCGCTCACCGCGGCACTGCTGCACCGCCTCGGGGTGAGCTGGTCCGAGGACCACGCCGCGCTGGCCTCGCAACCGGTACTCGGTGGGGGTACCCGGGTCGGCACCGTACGCGCCGTGCCCGGTGTGTTCTAGCCTGCACAAATCGGGCATACGAGCAGCTCACAGGCCCTGTGAGACTAATCAGACACCACGGGGCGCCATACGTGGAGGCGGAAGCGAGATTTGCACGCTAGAGTGTGGGTCAGGAAAACATCAACACTCAACGCGGGGCCGCCAAATTCCCCAGGCCGCCCCGCGAAAGCGCGAGGGGGTCAGCCATGGGCCGCGGCCGGGCTAAGGCAAAGCAGACCAAGGTTGCACGGGAGCTCAAATACAGCTCGCCGTCCACGGATTTCGACAGCTTGCAACGAGAGCTCTCGAACGGCGGAGCACCGAGCTCGCCCCGCAATGGCGGAGTGATCGCGGACAAGCGCGCCGACGAGGATTCTCGCTCGCGCTGGGACGAGGACGACTACGACGACTGGCGTCGTTGACTGTCGTACTGACGTCACCTGACACACCTCGAGATGAGGGGGAGCCGGCCGGCTCCCCCTCATTTCGTGGTATCCGGCGATCGCTGTAGCGCCCGGGAACCTGTGCCGCAGACACGTCGTCCCCGGTACCTCGTGCGAGGTACCGGGGACGTGCGCGGTGTACGGGAGCGTCAGAAGCGCGGGTGGTCGCCCAGGAGCAGCGCACGCGCGGCGTCGCCGTCCGATGCCTTCTTGACGGTGCCGAGCGTCCAGCAGTCGATGTGGCGTGCGGTGAGCACCGCCATCGCGCGGTCGACGTCCTCGGGCGCGACGATCGCGACCATGCCGACGCCCATGTTGAACGTCTGCTCCATCTCGGCGCGCTCGACGCGGCCGCGCTGCGCGATCATCGTGAAGATCGGGGCCGGGCTCCAGGTGCCGCGGTCCAGCTCGGCGACGAGACCCTTCGGCATGACGCGCGCGAGGTTGTTCGCGAGTCCGCCGCCGGTGACATGGCAGAAGGTGCGCACATCCGTCTCGGCCGCAAGGGCCAGGCAGTCCTTGGCGTAGATCTTGGTGGGCTCGAGCAGTTCCTCGCCCAGCGTGCGGCCGAACTCGTCGACGTGGCCGGTCAGCGACATCCGGTCGATCTCGAGCAGCACCTTGCGGGCCAGCGAGTAGCCGTTGGAGTGCAGACCCGACGCGCCCATACCGATCACGACGTCGCCCGGACGGACCCGGTCGGGACCGAGGACCTGATCGGCCTCGACGACGCCGACGCCGGTCGCGGAGATGTCGTAGTCACCGTCGGCCATCACACCGGGGTGCTCGGCCGTCTCGCCACCGAGCAGCGCGCAGCCGGCCTGGATGCAGCCCTCGGCGATGCCGCCGACGATCTCCGCGACCCGCTCCGGCACGACGCGGCCGACGGCGATGTAGTCCTGCAGGAACAGCGGCTCGGCACCGCACACGACGAGGTCGTCGACAACCATCGCGACGAGGTCGAGGCCGACCGTGTCGTGCTTGTCCATCGCCTGCGCGACCGCCAGCTTGGTTCCGACACCGTCGGTGGACGCTGCGAGCAGCGGCTCCTTGTAGTCGCCCTTGAGCGAGAACAGGCCGGCGAACCCGCCGAGGCCACCCATCACCTCGGGGCGGCTGGCCTTCTTCGCCAGGGGGGCGAACAGCTCGACTGCCCGGTCGCCCGCCTCGATGTCCACTCCTGCGGCGGCGTACGAAGCGCCCTGCGTGCGGGTACTGTCCTCGGTCATCGGTTTCTGGCTCCAGCCTTGATCTCGGTGAATGTCGACTCCGGCGCCAGCCGTCGTCGGGCATACGTGTACAGGCGCAATCACCTCGATTGCGCCCTAACGCTACCGGAGTGCGATGGGCACTCCGGCAGCGTCCTGCGAACTAGGGGCGGGACAGCGCGTCCGCGTTGTCGTTGTCATGACTGACCGAGGCGCCGGCGGCCGACTCCAACATCCCCTCGAGGACGTTCTTGCCGATGCCGCCTTCCGGCAGCGCGATCGGGTAGTTGCCGTCGAAGCACGCAGAGCACAGACGCGAGCGGGGCTGCTCGGTGGCCGCGACCATGCCGTCGATCGAGATGTAGCCGAGCGAGTCGGCACCGATCGACCGGCGGACGCCGTCGAGCATCTCGTCGAAGGTGGCGTTCACGCCACTGCCCTCGGCACCGTTCGCGATGAGCTCGGCGGGCGACGCGAAGTCGATGCCGTAGAAGCACGGCCACTTGACCGGCGGCGACGCGATGCGGACGTGGATCTCGAGCGCACCGGCCTCCCGGAGCATGCGGATCAGGGCACGCTGGGTGTTGCCGCGCACGATCGAGTCGTCGACGACGACGAGGCGCTTGCCGCGGATGACTTCCTTGAGCGGATTCAGCTTGAGCCGGATGCCGAGCTGACGGATGGTCTGCGACGGCTGGATGAAGGTGCGGCCCACGTAGGCGTTCTTCATCAGACCCTGGCCGTAGGGGATGCCCGAGCCCTGCGCGTACCCGACCGCGGCAGGGGTGCCGGACTCGGGGACCGGGATGACCAGGTCACCCTCGGCGGGGTGCTCCTTGGCGAGGCGGCGGCCGATCTCGACGCGCGTCGAGTGCACCGAACGGCCGGAGATCACGCTGTCGGGGCGGGCCAGGTAGACGTACTCGAACACGCAACCCTTGGGCTCGGGGTTCGCGAACCGCGAGGACCGGACGCCGTCGGCGTCGATCGCGAGCAGCTCACCGGGCTCGATCTCGCGCACGAACGACGCGCCGACGATGTCGAGGGCGGCGGTCTCGCTCGCGACCACCCAGCCGCGGTCGAGGCGACCGAGGCACAGCGGACGGATGCCGTGCGGATCGCGCGCCGCGTACAGCGTGTGCTCGTCCATGAACGTCAGGCAGAACGCACCGCGCAACGTCGGCAGCAGCTTCATCGCGGCCTGCTCGATCGTGCTGTCGGCCGCGGCGTGCGCCAGCAGCGCACCCACGATGTCCGAGTCCGACGTCGCGGCGCCCGGACGCTTCTCGTCGACCAGACCGGCCTGCCGCGCGCGCTGCGCGAGTTCGGCCGTGTTGACGAGGTTGCCGTTGTGGCCCAGCGCGACGCCGGTGCCGGCGGCGGTGGTGCGGAAGATCGGCTGCGCGTTCTCCCACGTGGTGGAGCCGGTGGTCGAGTAGCGGCAGTGGCCGATGGCGACGTGCCCCGGCATGGCGCCGAGTGTCTGCTCGTCGAACACCTGACTGACCAGACCGAGGTCCTTGAAGACCAGCACCTGCGAGCCGTCCGCGACAGCGATGCCGGCGGCCTCCTGGCCTCGATGCTGGAGGGCGTAGAGCCCGTAGTACGTCAGCTTGGCAACGTCCTCGCCCGGCGCCCAGACACCGAAGACGCCGCACTCTTCGCGAGGTTCGTTCTCGTCCTCGTCTGGTGCGGTCGTAGCGAGAAGATTCCGACTGTTGACCGACAGTTCGGCACAAGTCACGGCAAGCGCTCCCTAAGGGGATTCGGTGCGGGGGGCGTGCCCCATTCTAACTACCGCTCGGCGCGAGTTCGACGATCGGTGCACGAGATCACGCCGATGAGACTCGAGTCACAGGCGGAGCAGCGGCAACCAGTGCGCGATCTCCCCCGCCCGGCCGCCCGACGAACTCAGTGAACCGCCCGCGACCGCGTCGTCGAATGCGAGCAGTCCGGTGGCGAGTCCCAGCCACGTCCGGGGGTCCGTCTCGACGACGTTCGGCGGCGTTCCGCGGGTGTGCCGGGGCCCCTCGATGCACTGCACCGCCACGAACGGCGGCACCCGCACCTCGACGCTCGAACCCGGCGCGATCTGCTCGAGCGTCCGGGCACTGAGCCGGACCGCGGCCGCGAGCTCGGCGCGGGCGGGCTTGTCCTCGACCTCACCGCGGAGCCACGGGCCGACCGCGAGCAACGCGCTGCGGAGTTCGGCGGGATCGACGGCACGACGGGCTGGCATGGGCACCGAATCTACCGACCCGGCGGAACAAGCCCGTCGGCGCTGCGGTTGCACGAGCCATGAGCACCGACGTCGACGCGCAACGCCCACTTCTCGATCTCGTTGCGTCGCAGAACAAGGCGATCCTCGCGACCGTGAAGCGCGACGGCCGTCCGCAGTTGTCCAACGTCCTCTACGCGTGGGACCCGGACACCCACACCGCCCGGGTGTCGGTCACCGCCGATCGCGCGAAGACCCGCAACGCCGCGCGCGACCCGCGGGTCTCGCTGCACGTGAGCTCCCCGGACTTCTGGAGCTACGCCGTCGTCGAGGGCGACGCGGAACTGTCCGCGGTCGCCGCCGATCCGCACGACGCCGCGTCGGACGAACTCGTCGACGTCTACCGCGCGGCGACGGGGCGTGAGCACGAGGACTGGGAGGAGTTCCGGCGCGCGATGGTCCAGGAGCGCCGCCAGGTGCTGCGCGTCCGCACCGACCGCGTGTACGGCATGGCGCAATTGCCCGTGCCCTGACGTCGCCTCACACCGGTGGCAGCGGCACCTCGACGGCGCCCGCGGTCAGCTGGATGCGACGCAGCATCAGTGCGCCGCCGACGTTGACGGCCAGGTGCAGCAGCGCGGGCGCGAGCACGCTGCCGCTGCGGGCGCGCAGCCAGTCGAACACGAGCGACGCCGACGCCGTGAACACGACGGTGCCGGGTACCGAGTCGTTCGCGACGTGTGCGGGGTGCACGTGCCACAGCCCGAACGCGGCCGCGCGGATCGCCGCCGCCCCCGGCGGCGGGAACGCCCGATCGGTGAGCGCGGTCAGCAGTCCCCGGAACAGCAGCTCCTCCGTCACGACGGTGCCGAACGGGATGTGCGCGGCCACCCATTCGACGAAGTCGCGGCGGACCTCGTCGGGCACGACGAACCGGTTGTGCAGCGACGGCACCGCCAGCGCGACCGCGTAGCCGGCGACGGGAGCCGCCGCGGCGGCACTCCCCCACCGCAGCCCGGCACGAATGTTGCCGAGCCCCACCTCGTTCCGGCGCAGACCGCCGGCCATCCCGGCGGCGGTCGCTGCCGCTGCCACCACCGCGCCGGCGGTCGCCCGATGCCGCGACGACAGCCGCAGCGCGGGCAGCACCCCGTTGTTCCAGGCGACGAGCGCCGACGCGAAGCCCAGCGCGGTCGCCCGTTTCACTTCTCGGGCCCGTCGTGCCCGCGCAGGTCCTCGAGCACGCCTCGCACCCGCTCGGTGTCGGCGGGGGTCCAGCCCTCCGGGGAGGTCACGGTGACCCAGCCGTCGAGGATGACGGTGCCGTAGTTGTGGCCGTGGCCGTCCGGTACGCCGGCCGCGTTCGCGAGGTCCGCGCTCACCTGCCAGAAAGTGACGAACGGGAACCACTTCATCGACGGCAGCCGATCGAAACCCGGTGGCTCCGACAGCCAGTCGGGCCGTGCGAACGCCAGGTCCGGCGACCACCACACGACCGGGTCCGACGGATGCTGGATGTAGAGCACCCGGGGCTCGAGCCACGGCCCGGGGCCACCCGGGATCGCGTCCGCGTCGTCGGCGAACCGCACCACCAGGCCGTCCGCGTACACCGGCTGCACCTCGGGAGTGCCGGGGTCGCGCCGTTCGGTGAGCGCACTCCACAACGGGTTCGAGTTGGGCGGCCCCACCCACAGCACACCGTCGACGGTCTCCCGGATGTCGGCGAGTCCGTCGAAGGCGCCCTCGCCGGCCTGCGTGCCGAGGCTCTCGCCGTACACGTACAGCTTGGGCCGGGTGGCCTCCGGCTTGGTGAGCCAGCGGTCGTGGACGGCGTTGATCAGCGCGTTGCCGGCGACCGCGGCCCGGCCGCGGTCGGCGACGAACGAGATCCAGCTCGGCAGGTACGAGTACTGGGCCGCGACGAGCGCGCTGTCACCGTTCTCGACGAGCTCGATCGCCTGCGCGGCGGTGGGATTGACCCAGCCGGTGCCGGTGGTCGGGATGATCACGAGCGTCTTGCGTTCGAAGGCCTTGGTCCGCTCGAGCTCGTCCAGCACGACGTTCATCCGGGCGGCGGTGTCGTCGGCGGTCTCGAGGCCCGCGTACACCCGGATCGGCTCCATGGCGGGCTTGCCGTTCGCGGCGGTCAGATCCTCGGCGTGGATGCCGCCGGAGACGAAGTTCCTGCCCTCGAAGCCGAGGGTGTCCCACGCCGCCGCCGACGCCGGGCTGCCCGACTTCTCGGGCAGGATCGGCTGCACCGCCCCGGGACGGGTCTCGTTGTTCTGGAGGCTGAAGATCGAGTTCACGGCCCCGTAGCCGACCCGCAGCAGGATGCCGTCGACGAGCATGAACACGAGCACCAGCACGACGGCGAACCCGGCCGCCGACGCGGCTGGCCGGGGAATCTTGAGCCACTTGTTGAGCTGTCGGGCGACCCAGCGGACGAGATCGCGCAGCACCCGCCACAGGGATATGAGGGCGGCCGCCACCAGCAGGCTCAGCCCGCCGGTACGGATGTACCCGGTGGTGGTGGTGCCCTCGGCGTTCATCAGCGCCGACAGTTCCCGCTGCCAGCCGGCGGAGTAGACGAGCATGGTGACCGCGGCGAGCGCCGACACCACGGGTACCAGCACCTTGACGGCGCGCATGTACGGCTCCGGCAGCGGCCACCACGACCGGCGCGCGAGGCCGAATTCGTACACGACCCAACCGAGCGCCGTACCCACCGCATACCCGATGGCGGCGTTGATGCCGCCGATCAGTCCCTGGTAGAGCCAGTCACGCGGCAGCAGCGACGGCGTCAGCGACCAGCAGAAGAAGAGCGACGCGAAGGCGATGCCGGTGAAGTCGAGCTTCAGCAGGCCCCACGCCCAGACGACGAACGGATGCCGCTGATCGAACCCGGGGACGGCAGGGGCCACCGGCTGCGAGTCCTCCCGCAGCTCAGTGACCGCCTCCCGTTCGATCCCCGAGTCCGTCACCCATCACCCAAACAGTGCCGGGAGGGTCGACTCGTGCGCCTCGCGCAGCTCGGCCATCGTGACCGAGAACTGGCCCTGCACCTCGACCGAGTCGGAGCCCTCGTCGACGACACCGATCCGGGTCCACGGAAGACCGCGGGCCGAGCACATCCCGGTGAAGCGGGTCTCCTCGGTGCGCGGCACCGCGACCAGCACGCGGCCGGTCGACTCGGAGAACAGCGTCACGAACGGGTCCTCGCCCTCCGGCAGCAGGATCCGGCAGCCGGTCTCGCCCGCCAGCGCGGCCTCGACGACGGCCTGCGCGAGGCCACCCTCCGAGAGATCGTGCGCGGCCGAGATCAGGCCGTCGCGCGAACCCGCGAGCAGGATGTCGGCGAGCAGGCGCTCACGCTCGAGGTCGACCTTCGGCGGGACGCCACCGAGGTGGCCGTGCTCGACCTGGGCCCAGATGGAGCCGTCGAACTCGTCACGGGTCTCGCCCAGCAGGATCAGCGTCTCGCCGGGCTCGAGGCCCAGGCCGGTGGGGATGCGACGGTGCACGTCGTCGATCACGCCGAGTACGGCGACGACCGGCGTCGGCAGGATCGCGGTGGAGCCGGTCTGGTTGTAGAAGCTGACGTTGCCGCCGGTGACCGGGATGCCGAGCTGCGCGCAGCCGTCGGCCAGGCCGCGCACCGCCTGCTGGAACTGCCACATCACGCCCGGATCCTCCGGCGAACCGAAGTTGAGGCAGTTGGAGACGGCCTTGGGGGTGGCACCGGTGACCGCGACGTTGCGGTACGCCTCGGCCAGCGCGAGCTGCGCGCCGGCATACGGATCGAGCATCGTGTAGCGGCCCGACGCGTCGGTGGCCAGCGCGATGCCGCGTCCGGTCTCCTCGTCGATACGGACGACGCCGCCGTCGGCATTCTCGGCGAGCACGGTGTTGCCGCGCACGTAGCGGTCGTACTGCTCGGTGATCCACTTGCGGCTGCACAGCGCCGGCGACGAGATCATCTTCAGCAGCGTGGCCTCGAGCTCGTCCGCGGTCTCGGGACGCTTCAGGTTCGTGGTGGTGTCCGCGATCAGCGCGTCCTGCGTGTCGGGGCGCGCGACCGGACGCTCGTACACCGGGCCCTCGTGGGCAATGGTGTTGGCCGGTGCGTCGACGACGGTCTCGCCGTGCCAGTCGATGACGAGGTGTTCGCCGTCGGTGACCTCACCGATCACGGTGGCCAGGACGTCCCACCTCTTGCAGACCTCCATGAACGCGTCGACGTTCTCGGGGGTGACGACCGCGCACATGCGCTCCTGCGACTCGCTGGAGAGCACCTCGGCCGCGGTCATGCCGGTGGCACGCGTCGGAACCTTGTCGAGGTCGATGTGCATACCGCCGTCACCGGCCGCCGCCAGCTCCGAGGTGGCGCAGGACAGACCGGCGCCGCCGAGGTCCTGGATGCCGACGACGAGCTTCTCGCGGTACAGGTCGAGGCAGCACTCGATGAGCACCTTCTCGGTGAACGGATCGCCGACCTGGACGGCGGGCAGCTTCTTGGGGCGGCCGCCGGAGCTGTCGTCGAACGTCTCCGACGCGAGGACGGACACGCCGCCGATGCCGTCGAGGCCGGTGCGCGCACCGAACAGGATGATCTTGTTGCCGGCGCCGGACGCGAACGCCAGGTGCAGGTCCTCGACGCGCATCGCGCCCGCGCACAGCGCGTTCACGAGCGGGTTGCCCTGGTAGGAGGCGTCGAAGACGGTCTCGCCGCCGATGTTGGGCAGGCCGAGGGAGTTGCCGTAGCCGCCGACACCTCGGACGACACCGTCGACGACGCGACGGGTGTCGGCGTGGTCCGCCGCACCGAAACGCAACTGGTCCATGACCGCGATCGGACGCGCACCCATCGCCATGATGTCGCGGACGATGCCGCCGACGCCGGTGGCTGCACCCTGGTAGGGCTCGATGTACGACGGATGGTTGTGCGACTCGACCTTGAAGGTGACCGCCCAGCCGTCTCCGATGTCGACGACGCCCGCGTTCTCGCCGATGCCGGCGAGCATCGAGGCGCGCATCTCGTCGGTGGTGGTCTCACCGAAGTACTTGAGGTGGACCTTCGAGGACTTGTAGGAGCAGTGCTCGCTCCACATCACCGAGTACATCGCGAGCTCGGCGTCGGTGGGACGGCGGCCGAGAATCTCCTTGATGCGGGCGTACTCGTCGTCCTTGAGGCCCAGCTCCTTGTACGGCTGAGCGACGTCGGGAGTCGCGGAAGCGTTGGTGACGGTATCTACCTGCGGAGACACGGGGCGTGTGGTCCCTTCCCTCTGGGAGCGAATCGGCAGGCCGGGCGGCGGGCTGCCACGCCAAAGTCTAGCCGGGGGCACCGACGCGCTGCGCACCCGCTGCGCACGAGAGCGCACCGAACGCCGACGGCCCCCGGAGCCGAGGCTCCGGGGCCGTTCCCGTCGTCACTTCCGGCCGCCCGCGTCGTTGCCGCGCGGGCCGAGTCGACTCGTAGTGCCGTCAGCTCATGTTGCCGAGCACGTTGCCCAGGACTCCGCTGATGACATTGGTCATCGAACCCTGCGGGTCGGTGACGGATCCGAAGACCTGGCCCGATCCGGAGTTCGCGGAGCCGAAGCCCAGATCCTCGAGGCTGCCGGCCCCGGCCTCGACGGGGTTCGGCTGACGAATGGTGACGCACACGCCCATGGGGTTGATGTTCCAGTCGCCGCCCACGAGCACGATGTTGGTGCCGGCGCCGCTGTCGAGTTGGGTGCCGACCACGGCGGTCTCGGGAACCTTGTACGTGGTCTCGAGGGCGATGACGCCGCCACCGGCGGTGGTCCAGCCGCCGCCCGTGGCGATGACGGCATTGTTTCCGACGACAGCGGTGCTCGTGACGTCCGTCCACTGCTGATCGCCGATCAGCCACTTCACGTTCAGCCGAGCCTTCACCAACTGGAAGCCGGCCGGGTGGAAGTCGCGAATCTGGTTGACGAGGGCTCCGGAACCGGAGACCTTGGTGAGGTAGGTGACGGTGCCGCCCGGCGCGACCTTGCCGTCACCGACGACCTCCTTGCTGACGGTGTACGGCGTCCAGACGGAGCCGGGCCAGTCGTCGGTGACCGACTGCTTGAGCGCACACGCGGGCGCGGCCTGCGCCACGGAGGCTCCGAGTCCGACGGTGACACCACCGGCGAGAACTGCCAGGGAGGCGGTTGCGGCCGCGAGGCGGCGCATCGAGCTGCGGGACATCCAGATCTCCATTCGGTAGACGAGGGGCCACCGCCGTGCCGAACATCCCCGCAGTCAGCGCAGAAGCAACCCGTGTCGACCCGCTTCGGGCCGACACGATTACAGCCGTGCCTCTTTCTACTGGACTGTCGTCCAGCTCCGCAGGAGAACGGGAAAACGCCCCCTACCGCCCCGGCGTCAGGAAAGCCGCGAGCGCGTCGGCGTACATGCCGACGTCGCGGGCACCCATCAGCTCGCGGGCCGAGTGCATCGCCAGCTGCGGCGCGCCGACGTCCACGGTCGACAGCCCGGTCCGCGACGCGGTGATGGGGCCGATCGTGGTGCCGCACGGCAGGTCGGCGCGGTGCACGTACCGCTGCATCGGGACGCCCGCGCGATCGCAGGCCAGCGCGAACTCGGCGGCCCCGGCCGCGTCGGACGCGTACCGCAGGTTCTGGTTGACCTTGAGCACGGGGCCGCCGTTGATCTCGATGCGGTGGGCGGGCTCGTGCTGGTCCGGGTAGTTGGGGTGGGTCGCGTGCGCCATGTCGCCCGACGCGCACACCGACCCGGACATCGCCCGCATGAAGTCCTCGCGACCCCCGCCGCGCAGCAGGACGATCCGTTCGAGCACCGAGTTGAGCAGGTCCGAGAAGGCGCCGCGGTCGGACATGCTGCCGACCTCCTCGTGGTCGAACAGCGCCAGCACCGGAGTGCTCTCGCCGGGCTCGGCGACGGCGGCGAGCAGCGCCTGCAGCCCGGCGTAGCACGTACCCTGGTTGTCGAGGCGCGGCGCGCTCACCAGCGACGCATCCTGTCCCACCACCGTCGACGAGGCGAGGTCGTGGGTCATCAGTTCCCAGCCGAGGACCGCGTCCGCGGCGACACCGGCCTCGCCGGCGAGATATCCGATGAACGAGCGCGGTTCGGTGCCCGTCCCCCACACCGCATTGACGTGCCGCTGCGGGTCCAGCTGTACGCCCTTACGTTCCTCGGACAGGTGGATCGCCAGCTGCGGCACCCGCAGGATCGGCCGGTCGACGCGGACCAGCACCTCCTCGACCGCGTCCCCGGCGCGGACGCTCAGGCGCCCGGAGATGCCGAGATCGCGATCGAGCCACGAGTTGAGCCACGCGCCGCCGTACGGCTCGAGGCCGACCAGCTGCCAGCCCGCCGAGACGAGGTCGGGATGCTGCTTGACCCGCAGGTTGGGGCTGTCGGTGTGCCCACCGACGATGCGGAACGGCGACGCGGGACCGCCGTCCGCGACCCCCTCGGTGCTCCACGCGATGAGCGAGCCGCCGCGGATCAGGTAGTAGCGGCCGGGCGCCGACGGCCACGCGTCCGTCTCCCGCAGCTCGGTGAATCCGCTCTCGGTCAACTCGGCCGCGACCGTCGCACACACGTGGAACGGCGACGGCGAGGCGTCGACGAACGAACACAATCCCTGGGCGTCGGCCTGCGTCATCGATGGCATACCGACAATCATGCAGTACCGCAGGGGCCGCGGAGGTTCGGCTAGTGCGCTCCCGAGACGCAGAACTGGTTGCCCTGAGGGTCGGCGAACGTGACCCACCGGAAGCCGTCCATGTTCTCGCGGTGCACCTCGGTGGCGCCGGCCGCGAGGACACGTTCGACCTCGGCATCGAGATCGGCCGATCCCAGGTCCATGTGCTGGCGGTTCTTGCCGGGCGTCGGGTCGCTCACCTTCTGGAAACCCAGTTTCTGGCCCCAGCCGGGGACCCCGACCATGTAGAACCAGCCGTCGTTCTCCTGCTCGACCGTCCCGCCGGTCAGCTCCGCCCACCACTTCGCGAGCGGTCCCGGATCGGTCGAGTCGATCGTGATCATGCCGAGTGTGAGTGCCATGGTCGGACGCTAGCCCAGGGGTCCGACAACCGTCAGAGTTCCGGCAGCGCACACACGGAGTCGAGGCCGAGAACGTGGTTGAGGCGGCCGGAGGCGATCCAGGACCCGATGCACATGCTCAGCTCGACGATCTCGCGCTGGCTGTAGTGCTCGCCGATTCGCGCCCAGAACTCGTCGTCGAGATTGTGGTGGTCGATCGCGTAGCGCTCGGCGTATTCGGCCGCGAGGCGCGTCCGGTCATCGAAAGCCTCTGTGGTGCGCCAGTTCTCGACGGACTCGAAGAATCCGTCCTCGACCTTCTCGCCGTCGCGGTCCGTGCGCCAGTCCATGCAGACGATGCAACCGTTGATCTGGGCGATGCGCAGCCGTGCGGCTTCGAACTCGCGCAGCCCCAGCGTGGACTTCGCGTACACCGCCAGCGACAGCTTGGACGCGGGGATACCGATCTCGGGTACCAGTTCGCCCCACACGTAGCCGACGGGGTCCTTGCCCTCGGGGATGTCGATTCTCATTGCTGGATCCTTCCGGTCTCCCCCAGTGTGCCCGCCGCGACCGGGCCTGTCGTCGAAAATCCCAGTGCCGGTGTGGGTCGTAGCGGCACATCGAGGGCGTCGTACAGTCCCGGTTCGGCCTCGATCAGCCAGTCGATCGCGTTCACGAGGCGCCCGACGGCGGTCGCGTTGCCGCCGGCGGCCCGGCTGCCGCCCTCGTCGGTGGCCTCCACCGAGACCTCGATACGCGGGCGGCCCTCGACGACCACCCGGTGTGCCCCGGCGCCGCCGTCGGGCGGCATCGGCCAGTCCGGCGCGCACGACGGATGGATACGGGTGACGTGCTCGACGACGATCCGCGACACACCCCCGACGATGCCCTGCACCTCGAAGCGCAGCGCGCCCTGGGTGCCGGCGGCGAAGTCGCCCATCGTCGCGGTGGTCACGTCGGTCTCGAGCGCTCGCCGCTGCACGGTCTCGCGGATCTCGTCGAGCTCGACGCCGAGGGCCCGCGCCATCAGTCGTATCTGTCCGCCCCACACCATCGTCGGTACGGTCGGCGCGATCATCGGCGGCTCGTAGTCCATCGGCTGTCCCATCCCGACGAGGTAGCGCACCGAGTCGGGCTGGTCGTAGGTCGAGTAGTCGAAGATCTCCTGGCACCGGAGGACGTCCACGACCGATCCCAGCCCGCTGAGCAGCAGCGGCAGCACGTCGTTGCCCCAGCCGGGGTCGACGCCCGACACGAACAGCGAGCCGCCCGCGGCGGTGATCGCGTCCAGCACCGGTTCCCGGATCTCCCGCGGCGCGCTGCGATGGTCGTAGAGCGCGTACACCGACGGCGTCACGACCACCGCCCCCGTGCGAAGGATCCGCACGATGTCGGCGACGGCCTCGTCGGGGCGGATCTCGCCGGAGGCCGCGTACACGACCGCGTCGGGTCGGGACGCGAGAACGGCGTCGACGTCGTCGGTGGCCGGCACACCCACATCGGCGCCGACGTCCCCGAGGTCGCCGGCATCGCGGCCCACCTTGGCGGGGTCGTGCACGACGACCGCGGACAGTTCCAGGCGGGGATTCGCGTGCACCGCGCGGATCGCCGCGCGTCCGACGTTGCCGGTTCCCCAGACGACAGTGGTGATCATGCGCGGGACGCTAGCGAAAACCGCTGCTCCGCGTGGGCGGTTCGGGCTTTCGTCAGGCGCTGGCGAGCTCCCGATCTGTGGACGTGGTGGGCACGCCCGTCGGCCGGGCCGGAGCCTCGTCCCTCGGCGTCCCGGTCTGATGGTCGTCCACCATCGTCGACTCGTCGAACGGAATCTCGCCGTCGAGGACGGCCTTGACCCGTTCGGTGTCCACCGACTTGGTCCAGGTCCCGACCAGCAGGGTCGCGACGGCGTTGCCGGAGAAGTTGGTGACCGCCCGTGCCTCCGACATGAACCGGTCGATGCCGACGATCAGACCGACGCCGTCGAGAAGTTCGGGGCGGTGGCTCTGCAGCCCACCGGCGAGGGTGGCCAGTCCGGCGCCGCTGACGCCGGCCGCACCCTTCGACGCGATGATCATGAACACCAGCAGCGACAGCTGCTCCGGCAGCGCCAGCGGCTGTCCCATCGCGTCGGCGATGAAGATCGACGCCATCGTCAGGTAGATCGCGGTGCCGTCGAGATTGAACGAGTAGCCGGTCGGCACGACGACGCCGACCGTGGTCCGCTCGACACCGACGTGCTCCATCTTCGCGATGAGGCGGGGCAGCGCCGACTCGGACGACGACGTCGCGAAGATCAGCAGGTACTCCCGGGCGAGGTAGCGGACGAGCTTGAAGATCGAGACCCCGGCGAACGCCCGGAGGATGCTGCCGAGCACGCCGAACACGAAGATCAGGCACGTGAGGTAGAACCCGAGCATGAGAGCGCCGAGCTGGACGACGGCGCCGAGTCCGGTCTGCCCGACGACGCTGGCGATCGCGCCGAACGCACCGATCGGTGCCAGCCACAGGATCATCGACAGCACCTTGAACACGAGCTTCTGCACGTAGCCGCCGCCGCGCAGCACGGGCTCGCCCTGCTTGCCCATCGCCTGCAACCCGAAGCCGACCAGCAGCGCCACGAACAGGGTCTGCAGGACGCTGCCCGCGGTGAGCGACGACAGCAGCGACGTCGGGATGATCGACGCGATGAAGTCCATCGTGCCGCCCGCTGCGTGCGCCTTCTCGGCGAGCGCCGCGCCGGTGCTCGCGGTGTCGGGCGTGATGTCGAGGCCGCTGCCGGGGTTGAGCAGGTTGCCGACGACCAGGCCGATACCGAGCGCGACGGTCGACATTCCGATGAAGTACGCGAGCGCGAGACCACCGACCTTGCCGACGCTCGCGGCCGCACGCACCGAGCCGATGCCGAGCACGATGGTGCAGAAGATCACGGGGCTGATCATCATCTTGATCAGGTCCACGAACATCGTGCCGAGCACGCCGAGCGACTTGCCGGTGTCGGGCGCGAGCCAGCCGACGAGCACACCGGCGACGACGGCGATCACGACGCCGACGTAGAGCCAGTGCGTGCGGTCGCGCGTCTTCTTGCTCTCGACGGGTTGCGCCGGCCCCGGCGTCCCTGCTGCACTCGTGCTCATGCGGTGTCCTCTTGATCGGATGGGTACGCGACGAGCCGGCCCGGGTGATCTTCGAGTGATCGGGGTCACGCCGACTCGCCTGTGAATGCTGGTACCCGTCGAGGCGCCGGTGAAGTTTGTGTTCATTAGTTTCACGAGAGGATCGACGTGCCCCTCGGCACCTCCCGCCGACCGATGAGCGTCGCCCGTCAGCTGCTGATCCTGCAGCTGGTGGTGTTGGCCCTGGTCATCGCCGCCGTGTCGGCGTTCGCGATCGTCGACGAACGGCGCGACTCCGACGATGCGACGCGGCGCGAGGTGACACACCTCGCACAGGCGATCGCCGAGTCCGACTCGACGATCGCCGCCCTTCGCGGCCCCGACCCCACGGCCGCCCTCCAGCCCGAGGTCGAACGCATCCGGCAGGCCACCGGCACGGATTTCGTCGTCGTCATGGCGCCCGATCGCACCCGCTACACCCACCCGGATCCGACGCTGATCGGGCAGCGCTTCGAGGGCCATATCGAGCGGGCGCTGGCGGGAGAGACGTTCGCCGAGACGTATTCGGGTTCACTCGGTCCGTCGATTCGCGCCGTCGCCCCGGTCGAGTCGGACGGGCAGTTGGTGGGCCTGGTGTCGGTGGGCGTGACGCGAGAGCGGGTGAGCGAACAGTTCGCGCAGGGGCTGCCCTCGCTGCTCGGCATCGCCGCGATCGCGGTCGTGATCGCGACGGTCGGCGCGACGCTGGTGAGCCGACGACTGCGCCGTCAGACGCTCGGACTCGACCCGGACCGGTTGCGCCAGCTGTACGAACACCACGACGCGGTGCTCCGCTCGATCGGCGAGGGCCTGATCGTGTTCGGCCGCGACCGCGACGGGCGGGTGCGTGTCGACGTCGTGAACGACGAGGCACGACGGCTGCTGTGGCTGCCCGACGGCCCGATCACACCCGACCAGTTGCCCGAGACCCTGCGCCGCATCGGCCCCGACGCGGACGGCGAACAGGACGAGGTGCACGTGACGGCCGACCGGATCCTGGTGGTGGGCCGGGCCCCCGTCCTGTGGGAGGGACGACGGATCGGAACCGTCGTGACCCTCCGCGATCACACCGAATTGCAAAGCGTCCTGGGTGAACTCGATTCCGCCCGCAGTGTCGCCGAGTCGCTGCGCGCGCAGGCCCACGAGTACGCCAACCGTCTGCACACGATCGTGACGATGGTCGAACTGGGCCGCAACGACGACGCCGTCGCGTTCACGACCGCCGAACTCGCGACATCGCAGCATCTGATCGACCGGCTGACGGCGGCCGTCCACGAGCCCGCCCTCGCGGCGCTGCTGCTGGGCAAGGTGACCGAGGCGGCGCAGCACGGCGTCGAGCTGACGGTCACCGAGGACACCGCGCTGGGACCGGCGACGGCGCTCAGTCCGCTCGAACTCGTGACGGTGGTCGGGAATCTGGTCGACAACGCGATCGACGCCGCACGATCCGAGGACGACGCCCAACCCTGGGTGGAGGTGACGGTGACGGAGGAGGGCTCGACGCTCGTGATTCGGGTGGCCGACAGCGGTCCGGGCATGGATCCGGACGCTCTGGTGCGGGCGACCACCCGCGGGTACTCGACCAAACCCGTGAACGGGCGGCCCGCGCGTCAACGCGGCCTGGGACTGGCCCTCGTCGCCCAGATCGTCGCGCGCCGCGGAGGGCGTCTGCGCACCGAACCGTCGCTCGCAGGCATGCTCGTGGTCGAGATTCCGCTGCCCGCTCCGTCGCGGCGCGGCGACGCCGGGGAGGTCGGGGAGGTCGGGGATCGATGATCCGTGTGCTGATCGTCGAGGACGAGCCGTTGATCGCCGAGGCGCACCGTGCGTACGTCGGACGTGTCGAAGGTTTCGAGGTTCACACGGTGGCGCACACCGCGGCCGCCGCGATGCGGGCGGTCGCCGAGGCCGCATCCACCGACGAGCCGATCGACCTGGTCCTGCTCGACATCGGTCTCCCCGACGCGAGCGGTCTCGATCTGGCCGCCGCGCTCGGCGGTCTGCGTCCCGGCCCCGGCATCATCGCCGTCACCTCTGCCCGCGACCTCGACGTCGTGCGGACCGCGGTGGCCCGGGGCGTGGTGCTGTATCTGCTCAAACCGTTCACGTTCGCGGCGCTCCGCGACAAGCTCGAGCACTATCGCGAGTTCCGCGACGCCCTCCCCGCGGGCGGAACCGCAGTGAGCCAGCACGACATCGATCGGGCCATGGCCGTCCTGCGCACCACGGACTCTCGCGCGACCGCGCCGAAGGGCGTGGCCCCGCACACCGCTGATCTCATCAGCGCGTGCGTGCGCGACGCGGGACGGCCGCTGACCGCCGCGGAAGTCGCCGCCGCCGTCGGGGTCTCACGTGTCACCGCGTGGCGGTATCTCGAGCGCTTCGCCGACGACGGCCTGCTCGCACGGGAGACCGAGTACGGCCGCGCCGGCCGCCCCCAGGTGCGGTACGTGTGGGGAGCGGAGGCCCGCCCAGGTCGGTAGCGCGGAACCGGAGGCGCTCCCCGAGAAACGACACGGTCGCCGTAGCGGCTCCCGAATCGGGAGTGCTGCGGCGACCGTGTGGAACCGTGGGGTTCCCGTCGAACGTCGTGCCTGTCAGGCCGTCAGGACGCTCTCCAGGGCGGAGTAGAACATGCCGAGTCCGTCGTCGCTGGGGCCGGTGAGGGCCTCGGTCGCGTGCTCGGGGTGCGGCATGAGACCGACGACTCGGCCGTTGGCCGACGCGATGCCGGCGATGCCCCGCTGCGAACCGTTCGGGTTCTCGCCGGCGTAGCGGAACACCACGCGGCCTTCGCCCTCGAGTTCGTCGAGCACCTGCTCGGGCGCCTGGTAGCGGCCCTCGCCCGACTTGAGCGGGACGAGGATTTCGGCACCGGCCTCGTAGCGCGACGACCATGCCGTCGAGTTGGACTCGACCTTCAGCCACTGGTCCCGGCACACGAAGTGCAGTCCGGCGTTGCGGGTGAGCGCGCCCGGCAGCAGACCGGCCTCGCACAGCACCTGGAAGCCGTTGCAGATTCCGAGGACCGGCATGCCGCCCTCGGCGGCCTTGACGACCTCACCCATCACGGGCGCGAAGCGGGCGATGGCACCGCAGCGCAGGTAGTCGCCGTAGGAGAAGCCGCCGGGAACGATGACCGCGTCCACGCCCTTGAGGTCGGCGTCGCCGTGCCACAGGCTGACGGCCTCGCCGCCGGCGAGACGAACCGCGCGGGACGCGTCGACGTCGTCGAGCGTGCCCGGGAACGTGATGACTCCGATGCGTGCGCCAGTCTTACCGGTCGTCGCTGCGCTCATGTTCACTGGACTCGCGTGACCTTCCAGTCCTCGATCACCGTGTTCGCCAGCAGCGACTCGGCGATGGTGGCGAGCTCGTCGTCGCTGACGGTGTCGTCGACCTCGAGTTCGAATCGCTTACCCTGGCGAACGTCCGACACACCGGCATGACCGAGTCGGGACAGCGCCCCGACAATGGCCTGCCCCTGCGGGTCGAGAATTTCGGCCTTGGGCATGACATCGACAACGACACGGGCCACGTGCTGCTCCTCGCTATGGCTGGTTTCCGCCCGGGATCGCACCGGGCATCCAGGAGTTTACCGGGCAGCCCGCCCCGCTCCCGCACCGAGTGACGTCGGACGCCGCCCCCACCGCCGGGTGTGATCCCGCATACTCGTCTCATGCGACTGACGCACTTCGGCCATTCCTGTGTCCTGGTGGAACTCGACGGCGCAAAGATCCTGTTCGACCCGGGGAACTTCTCCCACGGGTTCGAGGGCATCACGGGTCTCGACGCCATCCTGATCACGCACCAGCATCCCGATCACGCCGACCCGGCGCGGCTGCCCGCGCTGGTCGACGCCAACCCCGGTGCCGGGCTGTACGCGGACCCGCAGACGACGGCGCTGCTCGGCGACGCGTGGACGGCGGTGTACCCGGGCGACGTGTTCAACGTCGGCGAGGTGCAGGTGACCGGCACCGGCGGCACGCACGCGGTGATCCACCCGGAGATCCCGCTGATCGACAACACCGCGTACCTGCTGGGCGACGCCGAGAACCCGGCCAAGCTGATGCACCCGGGCGACTCGCTGTTCGTGCCGGAACAGAAGGTCGACGTGCTCGCGGTCCCCGCGGCGGCGCCGTGGCTCAAGATCTCCGAGTCCGTCGACTATCTGCGCGCCGTGCACCCGCGGGTCGCCGTCCCGATCCACCAGGGTGTGGTCGCGAAGGAGGCCCGCGGCATCTACTACGGCCGGCTCACCGAGATGGGCCCGGGCGGAACGGAGTTCCGGGTGCTGCCCGAGGAGTCCAGCGTCGAGGTGTCCTGAACGGATCCGGGGCTCACACCCACTGCACCAGCTGCCACACGATGCCGTTGGGGTCGACGAACTGGCAGTAGCGCTCGCCCCACGGTTCGGTTTCCGGCTCGGTGACCACGGCGGCCCCGCCGGCCGCGATGCGCGCGAACTCGCTGTCGAGGTCCTCGACGACGAAGACGACGAGAAGCCCCTGGCCGGCAGGGCCGGCGATGGCGGTCGGCTTGAACGTGCCCAGCCCGGTCCGCAGGAAGATCACGTTGACCCCCGCATCCGGGTGACCGAGGGACACGAAGCCGTCGTCCGACATGGCCTCGGTGAAGCCGAAGTGAGTCTTGGCGAACTCCGCCGAGGCGTTGGGGTCGGCGACGTTCAAGGACAGAGCTGTACCGGTGATCTTCATGCGCACCTCCACGACGAGAGAAACCTTATGCACTGTATAAAGTACAGCAACCGTTCGTTTGTTCCCACCCGTCTCGGAGGCAACCGGTGGCCCGCGAGCTGATCGATCTGCTGTGGCGTGACCATCCCGACGCGCCTCGGGGCGGCGCTCGCGGGCCGCGCGCGAAGGTCACCACCACCCAGGCCGTCGGCGCCGCTGTCGCGATCGCCGACGCCGAGGGGCTCGACGCCGTGACCGTGCGGCGTCTGGCCGCCGACCTGGGCACCTCCGCGATGGCGCTGTACACACATGTCGGCTCCCGCGACGAACTGCTGGTCCTCATGGCCGACGCCGTCCACGGCAGTCGCACCCACGCGGCATACGACGGTGACGGCTGGCGGGACCGCGTCCGGCAGATGGCCGAGGCGGAAATGACGCTCTGTGCGGAGCATTGGTGGCTGCTGGACGTCTCCGACCAGCGCACGGCGCTCGGCCCCGGGACGATCGCGAAGTACGACCACGACCTGCACGCGTTCGACGGGACGGGCATCGACGACGTGGAGCGCGATGCCGCGCTGACGTTCGTCACCGACTTCGCCCGCGCCTCGGCACGGGCGCGCCGACCCGACCCGCACGCCGCCGACATGGCCGAGCTCTGGGCGACCGCGAGCGGACGGCTGGCCGGCTATCTCGGCGACCGTTTCCCGCTCGCGCAGCGCGTCGGCGCCGCCGCCGGTCAGGCGATGAACACCACGTACAGCCCCGAAATCGCTTGGGAGTTCGGCCTGCAGCGCGTGCTGGACGCCCTCGAACCCCTCGTCCGTTCGACGACAGGCGGAGCGGTGGACGAGTAGAGACGACGCCTCACGCGGCCCCGCGCACCCCTTCGACCAGCGGCCACCGATAGACGGTGGCCGCGGCGCCGTGGTGCAGCGCCAGGTCGACGGCGTCGAGCACCGCCTGGCGCGGGCCGGTCTTGCCGAGTTGCTTCGCCGAGACGGCCAGGCGCACGAGCCTTCCCCGCCGGGCGCCGCGGGAGGCGCTCAGCACCATCGCCCGGCACCGCCACGGCTCGGCGCGGAAGCCGTCCCCCACACCGATGACGTGGCTGCGCACGCCGGTGTCGTGCGCGAGGTCGCGGACGGTGGTCATGCCGGCCAGCAGCCGGAATCCGACGTTCGGCAGCACCGTGACGGCGCCGGGCGAGGCGATCCACCGCGGCGGGGCGAACAGCCTGGTGCGCAGACCGACCTCCTCGAGGACCCGGTCGGCGGCGAGCAGGCGCAGGCGCGCCTCGTGTTCGGGCAGGACCGCGAACTCGGCGCGGCGACGTTTGGTGGCGGCCTGGTCATAGCCGTGCAGGACGATCGCGTCGCCGCGCTCACGCCGCTCGCGCAGCCAGTCCTGCGTGACGGTGTCCGAGACCAGCCGGTACTTGTCCTTCAGTCGCGGCGCCACGAGCAGCGACAGCGGAACCGACCTGCGGTCCATCTCGGCCGCGAAATCCGCGACGGTCTGCACCGTCTCGTCCCTGATCCCCGACACCGACACGATCACCTGTCCGGTCATACCTTCGAGGGTGGCAGCCGCAGGTGAACGGGCGCTTACGCGCCCGTGCGCCTTTCTGGTAGTTCTGGCTACCGAAAAGGCGCACGGGCGGCGCAGCCGCCTATCGCGGCAGCACGGCCTCGATCGCCGCGATCACCTCGGGGGCGTCGGGTTCGGTGCGAGGACGGAAGCGGTTCGCGACCGTGCCGTCGGGGGCGATCAGGAACTTCTCGAAGTTCCACTGGATGTCGCCGGCCTCGCCGTCGGCGTCCGCCGTCTTCGTCAGCTCGGCGTAGATCGGGTGCCGGTCGTCGCCGTTGACATCGACCTTCTCCGTCAGGGGGAACGTGACGCCGTACGTGGTGGAGCAGAAGGTCTGGATCTCCTCGGGGGTCCCCGGCTCCTGGCCCATGAACTGATTGCACGGGACGCCGATGACGGTGAGGCCGCGCTCGGCGTACTCCGACGCCAGCTTCTCGAGTGCCGTGTACTGCGGGGTGAGGCCGCACTTGGAGGCCACGTTCACCACGAGAACGGCGCGCCCGCCGTATTCACCGAGGCTGGTCGGCACGCCGCCGAGGGTGTTGATCTCGAGATTCTGCAACGGAGTCGTCATGGCCCCAACCTAGCGAAAACCAGCCGCCGGAGACGGCGGCCGTACGCGGGCGCGCCGAATGTCGGAAGTGCCCGTTCCGGCTGTTGGCAAACCCGGCCGTGCCATTCTCCGGAACGCGTGATTGATGTGACGCACGCCGCAATCGACGCTTTCAGCCGTCGACCGACGTGGTCGCCTGTTGAAGGAGCGCAATGCAACCCCAAGACACGACGTATACCGAGCCCGCTCCGAAGGCCTCGCGCCGTGCCCTGATCTCGAGCTTCCTGGGATCGACGGTCGAGTACTACGACTTCCTTCTCTACGGAGCGGCAGCGGGCCTGGTGTTCCCGAAACTGTTCTTCCCGGACTCGATGGACCCGGTGCTGGGATCGACGCTCTCGTTCGTCATCCTGCTGGCCGGCTACATCTCGCGGCCCATCGGTGGCGTGCTGTTCGGGCACTTCGGCGACAAGTTCGGACGCAAGAACATCCTCGTCGTCACGCTTCTGATGATGGGGCTGGTGTCCGTCGCGATCGGACTGATGCCGACCTACGAGACGATCGGCATCGCGGCGCCGTTGATCCTCGTCGCGCTGCGCGTCATCCAGGGCCTCGCGGTGGGCGGTGAGTGGGCCGGCGCGACGTTGATGGCGGCCGAGCACGTCGGTGAGGGCAGGCGCGGTCTCGCCGCCTCGATCGCGGTCGCGGGCGGCCCCACCGGCTCCGTCCTCGCGACCCTGGTGCTCGCACTCTTCTCGGGTCTGCCCGACGACGCCTTCTTCAGCTGGGGGTGGCGCGTTCCGTTCCTGCTGTCGGCGACGCTCGTGATCGTCGGGTTGTTCATGCGTTACCGCGTCACGGAGTCCCCCGACTTCGCGAAGGCCCGCGCCGCGGGCGAGGTCCACACCGGCACGCCGATCCTGCGCGTGCTGAAGAAGTACCCGGCGTCCACCGTGTACGGCATTCTCGCGTCGGCCGGCCCGCTGTTCATGCAGGCGATGCTGGCGGTGTGGATGGTCCCGCACATCGCCGCGCAGGGCACGATGCCGCGCCAGGACGCGCTGTACATGCTCACGTTCTCGAGCGTCGTGCACATCTTCGCGATCCCGTTCTTCGCGTGGCTCTCCGACCGCCACGGCCGGCGCAAGGTGATGCTTGCCGGCGCAGTCGTCTCGATCGTCCTGGTGTTCCCGATGTTCGCGCTGTTCAACTCGGGCAGCTACTGGCTCGTCGCGGTCGGTTTCCTGGTGGGCAACCCGATCATCCAGGCGTCGATGTACGGCCCGATCGGCGCGTTCCTCGCCGAGAAGTTCGACACCGCCGACCGCTACACGGGTGTCTCGCTGACCTTCCAGATGGGCTCGGTCCTGGGCGCCGGCACCGCCCCGCTGATGTGCAACTGGCTGTTCGGTCTCGGCAACGACGGCGGCACGAGCAACATCGCGTGGTACTTCGTGGCGCTCACGGCACTGTCCGCGACGGCGGTCTACCTGTCGAAGGAGACACTCGCGAAGAAGCGGGCGGCGGCGGCCGATGCCGACGGCGCTCTCGTCACGAGGGCCTGATCCACGGCAGAGGGGCGGTTCCACCAGATCGGTGGAACCGCCCCTCTGCGGCTTCCGCGGTCGTCACCGACGCGGCACGACGGTCATTCGCGGCCGGCGAACTCGACGATCGTGGATCCCCAGCCGATCGATCCGAACCTCGGTGTGCCGCAACCGGCATCCGATGCCAGAGCGCGGATCTCCGCCTCGGTACGCCGGCCGGACCCGTACAGGCACAGGCGGAGCAGATCACTCTCGGTCTCGTGGTCGTCGGTCGTCTGCGGATCCAGCAGGTCGGTCACGAGCACCACCCGACGGCCCGACCCTCCGAGGACGCCGATCAGCATCCGCGCGTCGGGATCGGGGTGATCGTCGACGATATCGACCGCGACGACGAGATCGACGACGCTGTCCAGTGGCGTGAACTCGCTCTGATCGACGCGCCGAATCCGATCGCGCCGGGACTGCGCCACGTCCGCCGCGTTCCGGCTGTTCAGCGCGGGCAGGCCGACGAGTGCGATGTCGAGTTCCGGTCGCACGCGGGCGAGCGTGTCCGCGTACACACCGGCGCCCTCTCCGTAGATCGCGACCGTCCGGACCCCGTCGAGGTCGACCGCCTCGGGCAGCGCCGGTGCCCGGTAGACCGCCCCGGACGCCGCCTCCTCGTGGAAGTCGTCGACGAAGCCGGCTTCCTGCGCCTTGTCGGCAAAGCCGTGGCCCGGCGCCGGGGCACCGGTCCGCACGGTCTCGAGCAGTCCGAGGAACGCCATGTCGAGCCTGGTCTGAATCTTCCCGAAGTGCAGCGCCTGGCTGGCGAAGGTGTCCGGGTCGGCGAGGATCTCACCCATCTCGGTGAGCCCGAAGCGGTCTCCGTCGACGGTCAGGAGATCCATCGCCGCGAGGTGGCGCAGCAGTTTCGCGGTGGCACCCGGATGGGTATCGCACGCGGCCGCGATGCGCGCCGAGGTCGTCGCTCCGCCCTCGATCGCGGAGAACACCCCGGCGGTCACCGCGGTTCTGATCGCGAACGGCGGCAACAGTTCCGACATCTCGTGGAGCTGACCGTAGGCGTCCGGGGCCACGTCGCCCGCGCCGGACGCTGCCTCGGTGGACGCGATCTCGCGCTGCCGCCAGTAACCGGTGATCTCGACGAACTGTTTGGGAATCGCCCGGTCCTGCTTCGCCCACCGCCGCAACGGCTTGATGGTCAGCGCCTCGCCCGCCACCCACAGGTACGGCTGCCCCGGACGCCACTGCGCCGCCTGGACTGTCTCGACCAGTCTCGACTCGCCGTCGCTCTCGGATCGGTACAGCCAGGTGATGTCCACCGGGGCTGCCGACTTCAGTTCCTGACGGTGCGAGGGCTCCGCGACCTCGATCACCACCGTTGCCGGCAGATCGGCGGGAAGCAGTTCGAGGCACCGCGCGATAGCGGGCAGTGCGGTCTGGTCGCCGGCAACGAGCATCCATTCGGCCTCACGGGGCAGGCTCGCCGAGTGCTTGGGCCCGGCCATGAGAATCGTCTCCCCCGGTCGGGCGCGATACGCCCAGTCCGAGGCCAATCCCCCTTCGTGCTCGGCGAAGTCGATCGCCATCTCGCGCGTGTCGGGGTCGTAGCTGCGCACCGTGTAGGTCCGGCTGTACTGGAACGATCCGGCCGGCCAGTCGACTGCGCCGGTGTCGGTGTTCCGCGGGACGTCGAACGGCAGTGCGCCGGTCTGCGGATCGACCGGTAGCAGCTTGATGTCGTCGTCGAATCCGTTGGTGCACACTGCGGGCAGCCGGACACCGTCACGTACATGGCTGTCCATCGCGGGGCCGCCCACGACGACGCGACGCATCCCCGGCGTCACGTCCTCGACGCGGAGAACCTCCACCTCGCGGATGCAGATCGGAAAGACTTCGACCTCACGGACGGTCGCTGCCATCGTGGAACCCCTTTTCTCCTGACATCACTACTTGCGCGTGCGCGGCATCCGCAACGGATCCGGCATGTTCGTCGAAGCCGCGCAGACGCTTCAGCACGACGAAGAGCAGGACGGTGGCCACGAGCCCGGTGCCACCGTAGACGGCGAGCGCGGACTCGATCGGAACGAGTGCCGCGACGACAGCGGCGACGACGGCGCCGACCGACGCGCCCGCGGTGACCTGGGCCGACCATACGCCCGCGATCCGCGCGCCGTACTCCTCGGCGGTGTGCTTCTGGACGATGGCATATCGCAGGATGTCGGCGACCGCCTCACCGAAACCGTGTGCCGCCAGACCGATCACGGTGACGGCGACGGCCGCGGTCGCACCGGCACCGACGAGTCCGGCGGCCGAGAGCAGCATGCCCACGAACACTGCCCGCCCGGACCAACGCACCGTCCCGGTCCACCCGCTGGTGAGGGAACCGAGCACGGCACCGACCGCGGGCGCGGCGTACAGCAGGCCCGTCACCGATGCCCCGACGCCGAGCACATCGGCCGCGTACTCGGGGATCAGCACCGTCCACCCGGCGAGCAGCATGGTGACGAAACCGCAGACCAGCACGCCGCCGATGACGCGCTGACCGGCCGCGTACCGGAACCCGCCGGCAACGGCGCGCAGCGGTGACTCGTCGGCGGCTCGCGGCGGCGGCAGCGGCGGGAGGCGGGTGATGCAGAACGTGGTGACCGCCGTCGTGACCGCGGCGAGCGCGAATGCCAGCCCCACTCCGCCGGAGGCGATCACGACGCCGCCGAGTGCCGGACCGATCATCGCGCCCAGGTCACCGGTGAGGGCCATGAGCGCGCCGGCGGCCGCCATCTTGTTGCGCGGCAGCAGGGTCGGGGTGACGGACATCAGTACCGTCGCCGAGATGCCGCCGCAGATCCCGTCGATGATCGCGGCGAGGTACACCACCCACAGCCTCGGGTCGGGCAGGAAGGCGTTGACCGCGAGTACCGCGAACGCGACGCCCGCGCACCCGCGGGCGAGGGCGATCACACGGCGACGGTCGTACCGGTCGGCCAGGATGCCTCCCGCGAACGTCGCGCCGAACGTCGTGAGTCCCAGCACTGTCGACACGGCCGCGACATGTGCGGTGGACGCGGTGATCTCGTACACCTGCAACGGCACCGCGACGATGAGGAACCCGAGCCCGAACAGCGACACGACGCGCGCAGTGAAGATGTAGCGGAACTCCCGGCTGCTGCGCAGCGGATCGAGATCGAGAGTCAGCTTGCCGAGGAGCGCCACGGGCGGGTCACCGCGGCTCGAGCAGCGTGATCCACTGCTCGAGGTCGGGTTCGGATGCGAGCGAGACGAAGTCGACGTCGGCTCCGCTGTCGCGCCAGCGCTCGACGAGCGCCATCAGCCGGACCGAGTCGAGGCCCTGGTCCACCAGGCTCACCGAGGTGTCGATCTCGGCGACGTCCACCTCGAGGATCTGCGCCGTATCGGCGAGGATCGTGTCGCGGTCGAGTGGCATTCTCTATCTCCCTTGTTCACTGAGGTCTCGGGGTTCGGGAATCAGGACAGGGCCGCCGCCGTGGCGCCCAGCAGGACTGCCATCGCCCGCTCCCATGCGGACGCGATCGCGACGAGGGTGGCGTCGTCCAGGACATCGGATGCCGCGAACTCGCAGTCCAGGACGGGCCCGTCGGCGGTGTTCTCGACGACGGCGTCCACCTGCAGGACGTGGTCGAGGGGTGTCGTCGGGTCGACCGAGCCACCCAGCGCGACGCCCTCGGGTGCACCGGTCCACGCGCCGCCGCCGCTCTCCCCCAGCGTCATCCGGCCGAGGTAGTTGAAGACGATCTGCGGGCGCGTGTACCCGCCGAACACATCCTCGGCTGCGAGGCGCCGCAGGACGCCGAAACCGATCCCGTTGTCCGGCACCGCACGTAGCGCCGCTCGCACTCGGTCGGCGACGTCGTCCGCGGGGACGGCGCCCGCCAGCACCGCATCGGCAGCGATGCCTTCCAGGTCGAACGCGACCGGGTACATCGACGTGAACCAGCCGACGGCGCGGTCGACATTCGCCCCCGGAACCACCTGCTCCTCACGGCCGTGACCCTCGAGTTCCACCCGGATGGTGTCGCCGCCGCGGACGGAGGTCACCGCGAGTGCCAGTGCCGCGAGCAGGGTCTCGTCGACGGCGCCGCCGAGGGCGCGTTCGGTGACCGGTACCGGCAGGATCCGCTTGACCGACCGCATCGCGGACACCGTGTCGAGCGACGGATCGAGAGTCCGGGTGCCGAGCGCCGGTTCCCGGGCGCCGGCGACGCGCTGCCAGCCGGGTGCCGTCGCGGCGATCCGCTCACTGCGGGCCGCGTCGGCGAGGCCCCGCGTCCACGCCCGGAACGACGTCCCTGCGTCGGGCAGCGCCACCGCCTCCCCGCGCTGCGCCTGCGCGACGGCGGTCGCGAGGTCCGGGACGAGGATCCGCCACGAGACGCCGTCGACCACCAGGTGGTTGACGGCGACGAAGACCCGGTCCTGCCGGTCGTCGCCGAAGTCGAACCACACCACCTGGGCCATCACCCCGTCCGCGGGACGCAGCGCCGCGTAGGTGTTCTCGCGTTCGGCCGCGAACACGGCGCCCCACTCGTCGGCGGGGCACGCGGAGACGTCGACCCGGCGCACCACCCGGGAGGGATCCGGTACCTGTTCGGGCACCGACCATTCCGGTGTGCCGTCGACCACCGCGAACCGCGAGCGCAGCATGGGGTGGGTGGCGAGCAAGCCGCTGACCGCCGCCTCGAGCACGGGGACGGTCAGACCGTCGGACGCCACCAGGAGGCGCGCCTGCGAGAAGCGGCCGAGGTCGGTGCCCCAGTTCACCGCTTCCCACACGATCGGTGTCGGCAGCACGTCGCCGGTCGCGGGCACCGCGGCGAGTGCGGCTGCCGCCGCGTCGAGTCCGGGGTCCGACGCCCGTTCGCTCACCTCGGCCAGTGCGGCGACGGTGCGCAATTCGAACACCTGACGCGCGGACACGGTCAGGCCCGCGGCGCGGCACCGGGACACCAGCTGGATCGACACGATCGAGTCGCCGCCGAGCGCGAAGAAGTCGTCGTCGATGCCGACCCGGTCGAGACCCAGCACGTCGGCGACCACCGCCGCCAACATCGCCTCGGTGTCCGTCCGTGGTTCACCGGAGCCCACCAGTGCCGCGAAATCGGGCTCCGGCAACGACTTCCGGTCCGTCTTGCCGTTCGCGGTGACCGGGAACTCCGCCAGCACGAGCACCACGGCGGGAACCATGTAGTCGGGCAGCCGCTCGGCGACCACCGCGCGCGCCGCCGCGGGGTCGACGTGCCCGTCCGGCGTGACGTATCCGACGAGTCGGGTCACGCGCCGGGTGTCGGTATGCGCGACGACGACCGCATCCCGGACTCCTCGTACCGCGGCCAGTGCTGCCTCGACCTCGCCGAGTTCGACACGGAAGCCGCGGATCTTCACCTGGTCGTCGCCGCGGCCGAGGAACTCGAGGGTCCCGGTGACGCCGCGCCGTACCGTGTCGCCGGTTCGGTACATCCGCTCGCCGGGGACACCGAACGGGTCCGGGACGAACCGCGCGCCGGTCAGGTCGGGCCGGCCCAGGTAGCCACGCGCGACGCCGGCCCCGGCGATGTACAGCTCACCGGTACTGCCGGCCGGGACGGGGCGCAGCATCCGGTCCAGGACGTAGGCGCGGCCACCGTGGACGGCGCGGCCCAGGCACGGCTCGTCGGCGTCGGTGACCTGACCGACGAGTGCATCGACCGTGCACTCGGTGGGGCCGTAGAGGTTGAACGCCCGCCCATCGGTGAGCTCCCGCAGTCGGCGCCACGACGCCGGGTTGACCGCCTCACCTCCGAATCCAACTGTGGCGGGACGGTGTTCGCGGTCGAACAGCCCGGCCGCGAGCATCCGGTCCAGGAACGACGGTGTCACCTCGAGGAAGTCGAGTGCGTGGTCGACGACGTAGTCGGTCATCGCCTCCGGGTCGCGCATCGTGTCCTCGTCGAACACGTGGACGGTGTGCCCGTCGAGCAGCCACAGCGTGGGCTGCCACGACGCGTCGAAGCTGAACGACCACGCGTGGCCGACACCGATCGACTCGCGCCCGGTGGCTGCGACCGTGGGACGGTACAGGTCCGCGCGGTGGCTCTCGAAGAGGTTGAGCAGGTTCGCGTGGGTGACGGCGACGCCCTTCGGCAGGCCCGTCGAGCCCGACGTGTAGATGACGTACACGGTGTTGTCGGGACGCAGCGGCGCGAGCCTCTCGGCGTCGAGGACGGGATCCTCGGGTAGATCCCGCAGTGCCGCTCCGACGTTCGAGTCGTCGAGCACCGTCACGGCCGTCCCCCGCAGCACCGGTTCCAGTGCGGCGCGCACGGTGCTGTCGGTGACGACGACGGTCGGGGTCGCGTCGGCCACCATGTGCGCCAACCGGTCCGCCGGATACGCCGGATCCATCGGGACGTACGTACCGCCCGCGGCGATCACCGCGGCGATCGCCACCAACATCCGCTCCGAGCGCGGCAGCGCGAGACCGACCACGGTGTCCGGTCCCACCCCGGACGCGATGAGCAAGCGCGCCAGCCGCGCCGACGCCGACCCCAGTTCCCCGAACGTCAACCGGGTGCCGCCGCACACGATCGCGTCGGTTTCCGGCGATGCCGCGATCCGGGCGGCCAGCAGATCGGCCACGGTGCCACAGCCGGTCGCGGGTGCCGGCGCCGTGGCGGCCCAGTCTGCCACCAGCAGAGCCCGTTCCGTGGCCGCGAGAGGATCGATCTCGGCGACGGTGGAGGCGTCCGGTGCGGCGAGCTGTTCGAGCACCCGGACCAGTCGCTGTCCGAGCACCTCGACGTCGGTGCCGGTGAACAGCGACTGCTGGTACTCGAGAGTGAGGGACAGTCGATCGCCGAGCGCGGCGACCAGGACGAGCGGGAAGTTGGTGGCGTCGTGACCGCGGACGTCGCCGACCTCGAGCCCACCGGACCGCTGCGCCCGGGCCAGGGCATCGGTGTCGATCGGGTAGCTCTCGAACACCAGCAACGTGTCGAACAGTTCCCCGAGACCGACACGACGCTGGACGTCGGCGAGGCCCACGTACTGATCGTCGAGGGTGCCGTTCTGGAGTTGCTGTGCGCGCCGTAGGAATTCGTCGGTGCGCTCGCCCGGCCGCAGCGTCACCCGCACCGGGACGGTGTTGATGAACAGGCCGATCATCGTCTCGATGCCCGGCACGTGCGGTACCCGTCCGGACACGACGGCACCGAAGACGACGTCGTCGCGGTCCAACCGATGGCCGAGCAGCAGTCCCCAGGCGGCCTGCACCACGGTGTTGACGGTGACCCCGAGGTCGCGGCTGCGGCGCTGCAGTGCCGCCGCCAGCCCGTCCGGTACCGCGACCGAGTGCTCACCGGGCAGGTCGGCCCGCAATGACGATCCGGCGGGTGCGACCAGCGTCGGCTCGGTGACACCGTCCAGCACGGCGCCCCACCGCTGCAGGGCCGCGTCGGCATCCTGCTCGGACAGCCACGCCAGGTAGTCGGTGAACGGGTGGACGGGAGGCAGCGCGGCGAGGTCGGCGTCGGCGCCGTAGAGCGTGAACAGTTCGCGCATCACGAGCGGCGACGACCAGCCGTCGAGCAGCAGGTGGTGCGCGGCGAACACGAGCCGGTGCAGTCCGGGAGCAAGACGGATCAGGGTGAACCGCAGCAGTGGGGCCGCCGCGACGTCGAAGCGAGTGACCCGGTCTCGGGCGACGATGTCGGCGCTGCGGTCCCGCGCCGCGTCGTCCGGCAGATCCGAGAGGTCGATCTCGGTCCAGGGCAGTTCCGGGCCGCCGAGTACCACGCCGACGGGCTCACCGGCCGCGGTCGTCCGGAATCCGGTGCGCAGCGTCGCGTGTCGGGCGAGCAGCGCGGCCGCACTGCGGCGCATCGCGTCGCGGTCGAGATGGCCGCGCAGGTCGAGCACGGTCTGCATCGCGTAGACGTCGCTGTCGGTGTCCAGTTCGGCGAGGAAGAACAATCCCCGCTGCAGGGGCGTCAGCGGGACGATGTCCTCGACGGGGCCGAGTTCGGCTGCGAAGGAACGCAGCTCCGGGTAGGACAGGTCGCGGAAGGTGAGGTCGGCGACGGTCCGTACGGCGGTCGCGAGCGGCGCCGCGTGGGCGGCGAGCGCGCCGAGTGCCTCGACCCAGCGCGCGGCGATCCGCGCTACCGCGTCGTGGTCCAGAATCCCGGCGGCCGCGGTGAACTCGCAGACCAGTTCCGGACCGTCCGCGCTCTCCTCGGTGACGGCATTGACGTCGAGGACGTGCTCGAGTGGCGTCGACAGGTCCACGGCACCCCCGAGGGCACCGGCTTCGGGTGCCGCGGACCAGGCGCCGCCCGACTCCTCCCCCAGGGTGAGGCGTCCGAGGTAGTTGAACATGACGTCGGGTGATCGGTAGTCACCGAAGGGAGAGGTAGTGTCGCCGAGACGGCGCAGGACTCCGAAACCGATGCCGCTGTCGGGAATCCGTCGCAGGCCGTCCTTGACCTGTGCCAGCGCGACGCCCGCAGCATCGGTCCCGGCGAGCGCTCCGGCGACGTCGACTCCGGACAGGTCGAGTACCGCCGGATACAGCGACGTGAACCAACCGACAGTGCGCGTGAGGTCGGCCCCCGGCACCATGTGTTCCTCGCGACCGTGGCCCTCGAGGTGCACCCGGACCCGGTCACCGCCGCGTTCCGCGGCGATCGCCAGACCGAGCGCGGTGAGCAGTACGTCGGCGACGCCGGCGCGGTAGGCGGCGGGAACGGTCGTGAGCACGCGTTCGGTGAGGCGCGTCGACACCCGCACCTCGACGGAGCGGGCGGAGGCGACCGTGTCGAGCGACGGGTCGAGGGCGCGCGACCCTAGGGACGGTTCTTCTGCAGCCGAGATCGTCTGCCACAGCGGGAGCCCGCCCAGGACCCGATCCGACCCGGCGGCCTCCTCGAGCCCGACGGCCCAGTCCCGGAACGATGTCCCCGCGCCGTCGAGGGTGACGGGTTCCCCGCGCAACGCCTGCTCGACCGCACCGGCGAGGTCCGGCACCAGGATCCGCCACGACACGCCGTCGACGACCAGGTGGTGCACCGCGACGAACACCCGGCCGGGACGGTCGGCGCCGAAGTCGAACCACACTGCCTGCAGCAGCACGCCCGCGTCGGGGCGCAGTGCCCCGTACGCCTTCTCCCGTTCGGCCGCGAGCGTCTCCGGCCACGACTCGTCGGTGACCTCCACCCGGCGTACCAGCCCGGCCGTGTCCGGAACGTGCTCCGGCACCGACCATTCCGGGACACCGTCGGCCACGGTGAACACCGAACGCAGCATGGGGTGGGTGGTGAGCAGCGCGGTCACGGCCGCGTGCAGGGCGTGCTCGGTGAGGGTATCGGGTGCGACCAGCAGTCGGGACTGGGCGAAGCGGTCCAGCGGTGCGCCGTGGTCGACGGTGTCCCACACGATCGGGGTCGGCGGGACGGTGCCGGTTGCGGCCACCGCGACCCGCGCGTCGCTCGCCGCGGCTGCCGGGGCGTCGTGCGCTGCGGCGAGTGCCGCGACGGTACGGAGTTCGAAGACCTGGCGCGCGGTGACGCGAAGGTCGGCTGCGCGGGCCCGGGTGACGAGCTGGATCGAGACGATCGAGTCGCCGCCGAGGGTGAAGAAGTCGTCGTCGACGCCCACGCGGTCGAGTCCGAGGACTTCTGCGACGACCGCGGCGAGTGTCGCCTCGGTGTCGGTGCGGGGCTCGCCCGAGCCGACAAGTGCACCGAAGTCGGGTTCCGGCAGCGCCTTCCGGTCCACCTTGCCGTTCACGGTCAGCGGGAGCCGAGGCAGCGGGACGATCACCGCAGGGACCATGTAGTCGGGCAGCCGCTCCGAGGCGGCGGTGCGCACCGCGCTCGGATCGACGTCACCGCTGATGTAGCCGACCAGCCGCGTCACGCCGCGCGCATCGGTGTGCGCCACGACGACGCCCTCCCCCACGCCCGGTGCCGCAGCCAGCACGGATTCGATCTCGCCGAGTTCGACGCGGTAGCCACGGATCTTCACCTGGTCGTCGGCCCGTCCCGCGAACGCGAGTACGCCGTCGTCGGTCCACCGGACCACGTCGCCGGTGCGGTACATCCGCTCCCCGGCCGCCCCGAACGGGTCCGCGACGAACCGCGATCCGGTGAGGGCTGGCCGGTCGTGGTAGCCGCGCACGACACCGCCGCCGGCCACGTACAGCTCGCCGGTGACACCGGGCGGTGTAGGCCGCAGCCAGCGGTCCAGGACGTACACGCGCGTGCCCGGGGTGGGGCCACCGATAACGACGTCGTCGCCACCGATCCGGGCGGCGGTGGCGTCGACCGTGCACTCGGTGGGGCCGTAGCAGTTGAACGCCGTGACACCGCGTTCGGACGCGGCTCCGAGCCTGCGCCACAACGCCGGCGAGACGGCCTCTCCGCCGACTGTGAGCTGGGCGGGGACGTGCGCGGCGTCGAGCAGTCCGGCGTCGAGGAGCTGGTTCATCAGCACGGGCACGCAGTCGACGTGATCGATGCGGTGGGACCGCACGTACTCGACGATGTGGGCGACGTCGGTGCGCCGGTCGTCGGGGAGCAGGTGCAGGGTGTGGCCACCGAACAGCCACGTGAGCGACGCGACGGCGGAGTCGAAGGCGAAGGGGTAGGTCAGCAGCACGCGGCGCGGCCCCGCCACGACCGACATCATCGTCTCGCGCTGTGCAGCAAGCAGATCCGACAGGTTCGCGTGCGTGACGACAGCGCCCTTGGGCAGGCCGGTCGAGCCGGAGGTGTAGATGACGTACGCGGTGTTGGCCGGCCGCAACGGGGCGATCCGGTCGGCGTCGGTGACGGGTTCGGCAGACAGGCGTGAGAGCTCGCCTCGCACCCGACGATCGTCGAGGACGACGACGCTGGTGTGCGCGAGCACGTCACCGAGCGCCTCGGCGACAGCGGTGGTCGTCAGGAGGACGGCGGGTCGGCAGTCGGTGACCATGTGCGCCAGTCGATCCGCGGGGTAGGAGGGGTCGAGCGGCACGTAGGCGCCGCCCGCCGCGAGCACCGCCGCGACGGCCTCCACCGTCGCCACCGAGCGCGGCAGGGCCAGGCCCACCCGCACGTCGGGGCCGACACCGCGGGCGATCAGCAGGCGCGCCAACCGCGCGGACCCCGAGACCAGTTCGCCGAACGTGCGCTGTTCGTCACCGCAGACGACGGCGGTCGACGCGGGCTCGTGCCCGGGGAGCAGGTCGGTGACCACGCCGGAGGGGCTCGCGGCCGGTGCCGTCGACCACGCGTCCAGCGCCCGCGCCTCGGACTCCCGCAGCGCCGCGACCGACCCGACCCGCGCGTGTGGGTGCGCGGCGAGCGAGTGGAGGATCACGACCAGACGTTCCCCCAGCGCCACGACGTCGCTCTCGCCGAACAGGGAAGGACGGTAGTCGAGTTCGACGATCAGGCGATCGGCGACACCCGCGGTGAGCACCAGCGGATAGCTGGTGGCGTCCACCGCATCGACGCCGGCGATCCCGACGCCGCCGGCACGCTGCGCGCGGTCGAGCGCATCGCGGTCCACGGGGTACGACTCGAAGATCGTCAGGGTGTCGAACAGTTCCCCGAGACCGGTCTCGCGCTGTACCTCCGCGAGGCCGAGGTACTGGTGGTCGAGTGTGCGCGCCTGCTCGGACTGCACGCGTCGGAGCAGGTCGGTGACGGTCGCCGCGGGGTCGAGGCGCACCCGGACCGGAACGGTGTTGATGAACAGGCCCACCATCGATTCCACGCCCGGCAGATCCGCGGGGCGGCCGGACACGGTCGCCCCGAATACGATGTCGTCGCGGCCGACCAGCCCGGCCAGCAGCAGCGCCCACCCGGTCTGCAGGACGGTGTTGAGGGTGACGCCCGCCTCCCGCGCCAGCCCCGTCAACTGTTCGGTGAGGACGGCGGAGGTCTCGACATCGATCGCGGCGGTGCCCTGCGCGTCGCGCGTGGTGCCCGGCGGGGTGACGAGGGTCGGCGCGTCGAGCCCGTCCAGCGATTGCCGCCAGAGGGACCGCGCCGCGTCGTGATCCTGACGCCCCAGCCACGCCAGGTAATCGCGGTACGGCCGGACCGGTGGCAGCGCGGCGGCACTACCGTCCGCCGCGTAGATCTCGAGCAGTTCCCGCACCAGGATCGGCGTGGACCAGCCGTCGACGACCGTGTGGTGCGCCGTGAGCAGCAGACGTACGTCGTCGGCGGCCAGCCGGATCAGGACCCAGCGGACCAGGGGCGGGGCGGTGAGGTCGAACCAGGTTCGCAGGTCCGCGTCGAGCAGGTCGGCGAGGTCCCGCTCCGGCTCCGGTGACGTGCGTAGATCCACACTGCGCCAGGGCACCTCGATGTCTCCGACGACGAGGCCCGCGACCCGCCCGTCCTTGCGCGGGCGGAAGCAGGTTCGCAGCGCGGCGTGCCGTTCCAGCAGCGCCTGCGCGGAAAGGTGCAGGCGCCGCTCGTCGACGTCACCGGTCAGCCGCAACACCGACTGCACGGTGTAGGCGTCCGGCTCCACCCGCGCCGCGCCGCGCTCGTCCTCGGTGGGCGCCGCAACGGTGCTGAGGTAGTGCAGCCCCTGCTGCAGGGGAGACAGCGGGACGACGTCTTCGAGCTTGGACATGCAGGGGATCTACTTCCGGTCGAAACGGGTACGGAGACGACCACGGCCCCCGAGTAGCGCTGTCGGGGGCCGTGATCGAGCCGCAGGTCTGGCTACTGCTTCGCGGCGGGCAGGGCGCCGAGACCCTCGTCGATCGAGTCGAGGGCGAGCAGAGCGGTCTGGTGCGTCGCGGCCTGGGCGTGCTTGACCTGGACGATGTTTCCGGCCTTCACGGCAGGCAGGTTCTGCCACAGCGGCGATGCGATCACTTCCTGCATCTCGGGCGTGACGGATCCGTCGAGCTCGACGCCGTAGACGATGACGTCGGCGTCACCGAGCTTGTCCGAGATCCGTTCGAACGCCACGTACTCGGAGTGCCCGTCCTCGGGGTTGTCGGTCTGGCCCGGGAACTGGAGACCGAGGTCGTCGAACAGGTTCGTCACGTAGGAGGACTTGTACTCGCGGACGAACTCACCGGGGTCGGGGGCGCAGACGCTGCACACGCCCGCGAACTTCAGGCCGCCGAGCTTGTCCTGGTACTTCTTCGAGATCTCCTGGGTCCGAGCGTCGTACTGCTCGATGAACGCGCCGTACGAGTCGGAGACGTTCGCGGCGTCCGCGAACTGCTCGCCGAGCGTGCGCCAGTCCGCCGGCGTCGTGGGACCGAGGAAGACGACCGGCGCCAGGGCCTGCAGCTTGCCCATGTCGACCTGCGACTGCGCGCGGGACGGGACGCCCAGGATGATCAGGTCCGGGTCGGCCGCGGTGACGGCCTCGTAGTTCAGTGCGCTGATCGCGCCGTCGGGCCCCACCTTCGGGAGGGCGTCGTACGCCTTCTTCGTCTCGGCGTCCATGTTGTCGTCCTCGCGACCCCACTCGCAGATGCCGGAGAGGTTGGCGCCCGACTGGATCAGCGGCAGCACAGCGTAACCGCAGGCGACGATGCTCTGGGGATCGCCGGGGATCTCGATCGTCCCGTTCTGGGCCTCGAACAAGCGGGTCGTGGCGGCGGCGGTGGTCTCGGTGTCCGAGCCCTTGTCGTCGTCGCTGCCGCACGCCACCAATCCAGCGCCCAGCAGCGCCGCGGCGCCGATCACGGCGGCCCGGCGGGCCCAGCCCATCTTCACCTGCATCTCGGTATCTCCCCTGATGTCTTCTACACATTCCGAGCGGTCGCTCGAGTCGATTGGTTAGGCTAACCGAACTTCTTCGCGGTTCCAAGAGCGTGCCCGCGCGGCCGATCTACAGGAATTCCATTTCGAACTCGTCGATCTCGGACTGATCGAGGTCTGCGAGCGTCAGATCCGACGGCGTCAGCCCGCCCGCACCGGCACCCGCCGCATGTCCGGACAGCGCTCGCAGCGCGTCACCCCACGCGGCCGCCAGACGCTGCACGGTCGCCGTGTCCACGACCTCCGGGCTGTGGCCCCACGTGGCACGTAGCGCCGGCCCACCAGCGGAATCCTCGGTCACGACGCCGATCTCGATGGCATGACTGACCGGCATGGCACCGTCGGTCGCACCGCCGAGCGTGCCGGACTCCGGCGGGCTCGTCCAGGCCTCCCCCGCTCCCTCGCCGAGCGTGAACCGGCCGAGATAGTTGAAGCCGATCTCGGGCGGCCGCCCGGCCGCCAACGTGTCCGCCGACGCCGGATCGAGATACCGAAGCATGCCGAAACCGATCCCGTTGTCCGGGATTCGGCGCATCTGCTCCTTGACCGCCTTGATGGCGCCGCCGGCGGATTCGCCGCCGCCGAACGCATCCGACAGATCCACCCCGGCCACGTCGAGCAACACGGGATACAGCGTCGTGAACCATCCGACGGTGCGCGACAGGTCCGCGCCCGGCACGGTCTGCTCCTCACGGCCGTGACCCTCGAGGTCGATCGGCAGCGCACCGGGTCCCCGTACCCGCGCGACGGCGAGCGCCAGCGCGGTGAGCAGCACGTCGTCGACGCGGGCATTGAACCGCTCGGGCACCGTCGTCAGCAGCGCCTCGGTCACCTCCGGCGGTACCGTGACCTCGACGGTGGCGGTACCGGACATGGTGTCGCGCAACGGGTCGACGGTACGACCACCGATCTCCGCGCGTTGCGGCGCATCCGCCGCCGCCCGCCACAACGCGAGTTCGCCGCGGCGCTCCGCCGCCGTCTCCACGAGGCCGCGCGACCACGTGCGCAGCGGCGTCCCGGCCGGGGACAGCGATGCCCCGGTGCACGCGTCGGCGAGGTCCGGGACCAGGATCCGCCACGAGACGCCGTCGACCACGAGGTGATGGATCACCAGCAGCACGAGCGACTCCGACTCGCCCGCGTCGAACAGCACCACCCGGATCATCGACCCGGCCGCCGGGTCGAGTTGTCCGTACGCGTCGTCGGTCGCCGACCGGACGGCGTCGGCGCGTTCCGTGCCGCCCAGCCCCCGGATATCGATGCGGGACAAGACGTCCGCGGCACGAACGGTGCCGGACGGCGGGATCTCGAACACGCGGTCACGGTCGTCGAACGATCCCCGCAGGGCGTCGTGGGTGTCGAGCAGTGCCTGCACCCCGGCGTTGAGCGCCTCGATGGTCAGTCCGGCCGGGGCTCGCAGCAGGCGGGACTGCGCGAATCGCGCGTACGGTCCGCCCCGGTCCAGCAGGTCGTGGACGATCGGGGTGGCGGGAACGACACCGAGCGCAGCGGTCGGGTCCGCCGGCGCCGCCTGCGAGTCCGTGTCGGCGACCGCCGCCAGTCCTGCCACCGTGCGGTGTTCGAACACGTCCCGGGCGGTGAACCGGATCCCGGCCGCTCGGGCCCGCGACACCAACTGGATCGACACGATGGAATCCCCACCGAGTGCGAAGAAGTCGTCACCGGGACCCACGTCGTCCTGGCCCAGCACGGCCGCCACCACCGCACACAGCCGGCGCTCGAGGTCGGTCCCGGCGTCCTGAGCGGAGCCCACCGACGTGAAGTCGGGCACCGGCAGCGCCCGGCGATCCACCTTTCCGTTCGGCGTGACCGGCAGGGCATCCAGTACGACGACCGCGGCGGGCACCATGTGTGCGGGCAGCCGCGACGACAGGTGCGCCCGCAGTCCCTCCCCGTCGACGGACGCCGTCACGGCGACGTAGCCGACCAGGCGGCGTCGATCCGGCTCGTCCTCACGCACCACGACGGTCGCGGCCGCCACCGCCGGATGCGACGCGAGCACCGCCTCGACCTCGCCGAGCTCGATGCGGAAGCCGCGGATCTTCACCTGGTCGTCGGTGCGGCCCAGGTATTCCAGCGAGTGCCCGGGCCCACCCGAACCCGTCCAGCGCACCAGGTCGCCCGTACGGTACAGCCGTTCTCCCGGAGCACCGTACGGGTCCGCGACGAATCGTCCGGAGGTGAGGCCGGGACGGTTCAGGTAGCCGCGGGTGACCCCGGGGCCTCCCACGTACAGCTCGCCGGGAACTCCGTCTGGGACCAGTCGCATCCGCGCGTCGAGGACGTAGGCCCGGGCGCCGTCGATCGGCGCGCCGATGTGTACCCGCGTGCCCGTGACGTCGCCGATCGTGGCGTCGACCGTGCACTCGGTGGGCCCGTACATGTTGGTGGCGCGGACGCCGTCGGCGTCGGCGAGGGCCGACCACAGGTCGGCGGACACGGCCTCGCCGCCGACCGCGAGCAGACGTGGGCGGTGCGGCGCCGCAGGATCGAGCAGGCCCTCGCGCAGCAGCTCCGCCATCAGCAGCGGCACGCAGTCGACGGCGTCGATGTGGTGGTCACGCACGTACTCGACGATGCCACTCGCGTCCGCCGCGAGGTCCGCGCCCGGCACGTGCAGTGTGTGTCCGGACAGCATCGACAGCAGCGGGTCGATCGCCGAGTCGAACGCCAGCGCGTACGTGAGCAGCACTCGTAGGTGCTGCTCGGCCGCCGACCCGAACGTCCGACGGCGCTGCGTCGCCAGCAGATTGACGACACCGCGGTGCGGAACGACGACGCCCTTCGGAACGCCGGTCGATCCGGAGGTGTAGATGACGTACGCGGCGGTGTCCGCGGTGGGGGTGCCGTTCCGCTCGTCGGCGGCGAGCGGGCCGGACGGCAGCGTCGGGTCCACCGCGGCGACCGCGTCCTCGTCGAGGACCAGCACGGGCGCGGCGTCGGCGAGCATGTGCGCGATCCGGTCGGCCGGGTAGGCCGGGTCGATCGGCAGGTAGGCGCCGCCCGCCTGCCACACCGCGAGCGCCGCGACCACGATGTCGGTACCGCGGGGCAGTTGCAGCCCCACGACCGTTTCCGGGCCCACGCCGTGTGCGACGAGGTGGCGTGCGAGCCGGTTGACCCGCCCGCGCAGTTCCGTGAAGGTGAGCTCGGCACGGGAATCGGCGAGAGCGACCGCGTGCGGCGTGCGCTCCGCCTGAGCGTCGAACACCGCTGCCGCCGTCGGGAAGTCGACGGGCGCAGCGGGAGTGAACGCACCTCTGCTGAGGTGGGCGCGTTCCTCGGAGGACAGCAGGTCGACCGCCGACAGCCGCGCCCCGGGTGTGCGGGCGAGGGCGTCGAGTGCGCGCACCACCCGATCGGCGAGGGCCTCGGCGGTGGCCGCGTCGAAGAGGTCCTGCGCGTATTCGATCCGCACCCGCAGCCCGGCACCGGGAAGTTCGACGACATCGACGGTGAGGTCGAACATCGCGGCGCCGGTGTCGATCGTGACGACGGTGGGCGAGAACTCCGCGAACTCGCCCACGACGGGCGGCATCCGGTGCTGCACCAGTACCTGGAACAGCGGGTGCCGGGAGGCCGAGCGCTCCGGGCTGAGCGCCTCCACCAAGCGGTCGAACGGAAGGTCCTGATGGGCATAGGCTTCGAGGTCGTCGGAGCGGACGCGGGCTACCAGTTCGGCCAGCGTCGGATCCCCCGACAGGTCGGTACGAAGCACGACGAGGTTGACGAAGAAGCCGACGAGCTGGTCGAGTTCGGCGGCGGGCCGGCCCGACGTGGGTGTGCCGACGACGACGTCGTCGCCGGCCCCGCTGCCCGCGAGCGCGACGGCGATCGCGGTGTGCGAGAGCATGAACATCGATGCGCCGGCCGACCGGGCGAGATTCCTCAACTCGTCCGCGATATCGGTCGCGACGGTGCGTTCGACGAGCCCGCCCGCGAAGGTCGCGACCGCGGGACGTAGGCGGTCGGTGGGCAGCGCGATCTCCTCCGGTGCGCCGGCCATCCGAGCGCGCCAGAACTCCTGTTGCGCGGTCGCCAGTCCGTCGGGATCGCCGTGGGCACCGAGCAGTTCCCGCTGCCACAGCGCGTAGTCCGCATACTGCACGGGCAGCCCGACGGTCGCGGGTTCCTCCCCCGCGAGCGCCGCGCGGTACGCGGAGCCGAGGTCGCGCATCAGCACGGGCGTCGACAGCTCGTCACTCGCGATGTGGTGGGTCAGGACCAGCAGCACCGACTCCGTTCCGGTCACGAACAGGCGCAACCGGATCGGGAACTCGCGGTCGAGGTCGAACGGGTGACGCGCCGCGTGCGCGAGTGCCGCTTCCAGCGTCACGGGGTCGCAATGTTCCACGGCGAACGGCGCGGTCTCGGGGGCCGGGCACACCCGCTGCATGCCGATGCCGTCGACGTCCTCGAGCACCGTGCGCAGCACCTCGTGGCGGCGCAGCACCGCGCCGGCCGCGACGGACAGCGCCGCGGCGTCGGGCACGCCGCGCAGGCGCAACGCCACGGGGATGTTGTACGTGGAACTCGGTCCCTCGAGCCGGAACTGGAACCACAGGCGCTGCTGGGCCGCGGACAGCGGCGACACCGGTCCGCGAGCGACCGGCAGCACGGGCGGGCGCTGTCCGGCTCCGGCGGCGACGGCGCACTGCTCGGCCAGACCCAGGACGGTGGGGTTGTCGAACACGGCCCGGATGGCCAGTTCGACGCCGACCGCGTCGCGCACCCGGGCGATCAACTTCGCCGCCGCCAGGGAGTGCCCGCCGAGCAGGAAGAAGTCGTCGTCCAGGCCCACGGTGTCGAGGCCGAGGACATCGGCCGTGAGTGCGCACAGCACCCGCTCCAGCTCCGTCGACGGCTCGCGGGCCGACACCACCACGCCGAAGTCGGGCTCCGGCAGGCGCTTGCGATCGATCTTGCCGTTCGATGTCAGCGGCAACGCGTCGAGGAACACGAATGCCGACGGCACCATGTAGGCGGGCAGCAGGTTCGCGACGCGATCCCGGGCACCGACCGGGTCGGGGGTGCCGCCGACCAGATACGCGACCAGCCGCGCCGATCCGGTGGCGTCGGGGCGCGTCGTCGCGACGGCCCGCGTGACGCCGGGCAACCGCAGCAGCGCGGACTCCACCTCGCCGAGCTCCACCCGGAAGCCCCGGATCTTGACCTGGTCGTCGGTGCGTCCGTGGTAGACGATCTGCCCGTCCGGCCGCCGTCGCACGATGTCGCCGGTCCGGTACAGGCGCGAGAAGTCACCGGCCGGGTCGGCGCAGAACGGGTTCGCGACGAAACGCGCAGCCGTCGCGCCCGGCGCGCCGAGATAGCCCCGCACCACGCCGGGGCCGGCCACGTAGAGCTCGCCGGGAACACCGTCGGGCACCGGGTTCAGCTCCGAATCGAGCACGTAGGCACACAGGTTCGCGACCGGGACACCGATCACGGGTTCGGCGGCGTCGACGACCTCGGCGACCACGACATCGACCGTGCCCTCGGTGGGGCCGTAGAAGTTGAAGGCGGTGCCGCCCCGCTCCCGCAGGCGTCGCCACAGGTTCTCGCTCACCGCGTCGCCGCCGAACCCCAAGGTGGGGACGGTGTCGGCGGGCAGCAGGTCCGCATCCACGATGTGTTCGAGTTGCGACGGTGAGAGTTCCACGAAGTGCCAGCCCTCGGCGCGCGCCTGGGCCGCGAGCCGCGCGGGATCGCGCTGCGTGTCCTCGTCCACCACCCGGAGTTCGTGACCACCGAGCATCCACAGGTGCGGGCCCCACGACGCGTCGAACGCGAACGACCACGCGTGTCCCACCCGCAGCCGATCGCGCCCCGCGACGGTGCACGCACGGGAGAACACCCGGTCCCGGTGGCTGTGGAAGAGGTTCACGGCGCCGCGATGCGGCACCTCGACGCCCTTGGGCCGCCCCGTCGAACCGGACGTGTGGATCACGTACGCGATGTCGAGATCGTGCAGCGGCCGGCCGCGCTCGGCTACGGACAGTGGTCCGGCCTCGCCGGTCGTGAGGTCGAGGTTCTCGATCTCGACGACACGACTCGAGCCCGTGGCACCGCGGAGCCGTTCCGCCACGTCGGAGCGGGTGACGACGCATCCCGGCTGGGTCTCGGCCAGCACGTGGCCGACCCGGTCCGCCGGGTGGTCCGGGTCGATCGGCACGCACGCACCACCGGCCTCGAGGACCGCGAACAGCGCGACGAGCGTGTCGACGCCGCGCGGGAGCGCCACCGCGACACGGCGATGCGGGCCGAGTCCGGCCGCGACCAGGATCCGGGCGAGCCGCCGGGCCCGCGACGCCAACTCCCCGAACGTCAGCGACGTCGTGCCGTCACTCGCCGCGGGGGCGTCCCGATCGCGTTCCACCTGCGCCTGCAGGAGGTCGGGCAGGGTGAGCCCGCCCGGAACGGGCAGAGTCCTGCCCGTGGCACGCGCGAGCAAGGTCCGCCGCTCGTCGGGCAGCAGGATCGACAGCCGCGCGAGCGGGACGTCCCCGGCATCGGGACGTGCCGCGATCGAATCCAGCAGGTGCGCCAACCGATTGGCGTGCGTGGTCAGCTCGTCGGTGGTGTACCGCTCGGCATCGACGTCCACCCACACCTCGAGTCCCCCGACGTGATCGAGGGGGCGGGCGGTGACCATGAAATCCTGCAGCGGGCCGCGGGCGATCGAGTGCACCGCAGCGTGCAGGTCGTCGAAGCGCAGCCGGTCACCGAACGGTTTCACGTTCACCGACGGGCCCACGACACCGCCGGATCCGGCGGGCAGGCGCAGATCGTTCTGGATGTCCTCGCCGCGGTAACGGTAGTGGTCGCGACACCGGGCGACGGCGTCGCGGACCTGTCCCACGAGATCGACGACGGTCGCTGCCGGGGCCGGTCGCAGACGCAGCGGCACGACGTTGACCGCGGACATCGGCACGGCGAGCGCCGCGCTGCCCAGGCGGTTCATCACCGGGAAACCGACGACGATGTCGCCGCGACCGCTCGCACCGCGCAGATACGTCGCGACGGCCGCGGTGAGGACGTCACCCCAGCTGGCACGGGCGGCCTTGCCGACCGCGGACAGGCCCCGTTGCTGCTCGGCGCCGAGTGTGAGCCTCAGTCCGATTGACGTGCGGGCGATTCCGGCTCCGCCCTCCGACAACGTGACGGCATCCGACGCGTCGTCGAGGTAGTCGGTCCAGAACGCACGATCGGCGTCGAACTGCGGTGAGGCCCGGTAGGTCGCCTCCTCGGCGACGACGGGTGCGAGCGCGGTGAACTTGCAGGCCGGACGCGTCTCGCCCCGGACGTCCGCGGTGTAGAGCTCCGCGATCCTCCGCATGAGCAGACCGAACCCGTACGCGTCGATCACCAGGTGGTGAATACCCAAGTACAGCAGAACTATACGATCGTCCAGTTGGAAGACCGTGGCGCGGACACAGCACTCGGAACGTGGATCGATCACCGTGCGATGATCGGCCGCCATCAGCGCCCGGGCGGCCGCCTCCGGATCGTCGTCGCCACGCAGGTCGCGGACAGCGATCGCTCCGAGGGGATGCGCGCCGGGTCGCAGGTACGCGCCCCCGTCGGGCGCGATCTCCGCTGCGCCAGTGAGTACTTCGGTCTCGCCGACGGCGTCGCGCACCGCGCCGACGAGTGTCGGGATGCTCACGTCGCCGCGAAGTTCGATACATTCGGCGGTGTTGAAGATCGGATTGTCAGGGTCCAACTGCTGCGCGAACCACACGCCGGCCTGGGCTCGGGTCAGTGGAAATACCGAGGTCGACGGGCCGATCGAGGACACTGACCATCTCCTGTTCGTAGGCGAATCCGGTTGTGCTGTAACGCTTCACGCGGCGACTTCGAGAGTCGAACCAAGATCGAAGAGTACCGAAGGTTAGGCTAACCGTATATCGTCTACCCGGTCGGCGCATCTCCGCCGATTCGTTCCCACGTCACCGCTATCGAAAGGTGAGCGCTCATGCCTGCACCGGTCGTCGCAGCGATCACCCCGCACCGTGCCGGACCCGCCGTCGCGAACCCGTTCGTCCTGTCTCGTCCGCAGGGAAGCATCCGCGCCGAGGGTGTCCTTCGTCACTTCGACGACGCCCGGGAGGCCGCCGACGCACTGCGCGCCGGCGACGTCGCCGCGCTGACGGGCGCCCTGCCGTTCGATCCCGACACCCCCGCCGCCCTCGTCGAACCCGGACTGCTGTGGCGCAGCGACAAGCCGTGGCGCAGCGTCCCGGCCGTCGATCTTCCGCACTGCGGCGTCGAGCAGCGACTTCCGGCCGAGGCCGAGCACGTCGCCCGGGTCCGGACGGCACTGCACCGCCTGCGCGACACAGCGGATCCGCTCCGCAAGGTGGTCCTCGCCCGGATGCTGCGCCTGCGCGCGCACGGACCGCTGGATCCGGAAGCCCTGCTGCAGAATCTGATCGCGGGCGATCCCGCCGGAAACGGTTACTGCGTCGATCTCTCGGCTGCGGGTCCGGACAGCGCCGGACAGTGGCTGGTGGGATCCAGCCCCGAGGTGCTGATCCGCAAGGAGGGGCTTGCGATCAGCTGCCACCCGCTGGCGGGATCGGCACGACGACTCGACGACCCGATCGCCGACTGGGAATCCGGGCGCGCACTCGGTGAGTCCGCGAAGAACCTGGACGAGCACCGCTACGTCGTCGACGCCATCCGGGACAGTCTCGCGCCGCTGTGCACCGAACTCGAGATCCCGCAGCGCCCGACCCTCACCCACACCGCGCAGCTGTGGCATCTCGGCACGCCGATCCGGGGCGTGCTGGCCGACACGTCGATGACGGCGCTCGACCTGGCACTCGCGGTGCATCCCACCCCCGCGATCTGTGGCACCCCCACCCGGGCCGCGTTCGAGACGATCAGCGCGCTCGAGGGCGACCGGGGCTTCTACGCCGGCGCCGTCGGCTGGTGCGACGAGCGCGGCGACGGAGAGTGGATGGTCACGATCCGCTGCGCTCGCATCGACGCCGACGGCACGGGACTCACCGCGTATGCCGGCGGCGGCATCGTCGCCGACTCCGTCCCGGAGGACGAGTTGGCCGAGACGGCAACCAAGTTCACCACCATCCTCGACGCTCTCGGAGTGACCGCATGACCGCGCCGCTGTGCCTGGTGACCGGCGCCGGACGGGGGATCGGCCGCACCACCGCCGTCACACTCGCACAGCGGGGGTGGCGGGTCGCGGTGCTGGACCGCGACACCGACGCCCTCGAACGGACCGGAGAACTCGTCGGGGCCGCGTGCATGGCCGCGCACACCGTCGACGTCCGAGACAGCGACGCCGTGGCCGCCGCCGTCGCCACGATCGAATCGCTCCACGGGCCACTGGACGGGCTCGCGCACGTCGCCGGTGTGCTCGAGACCGGTTCCGTGCTCGACAGCGAACCGGACTCGTGGCAGCGTGTGTTCGACGTCAACGTCACGGGCCTGCTCAACGTGGTCCGGGCCGTCGGCACGGCCATGCGGGAACGCGGTCGCGGCGCGATGGTCGTGGTGGGCTCGAACGCGGCGGGTGTCCCGCGGGCCGGGATGGGCGCGTACGGCGCGTCGAAGGCCGCAGCGACGATGATCGCGCGCGTTTCGGGACTCGAGTTGGCGCAGCACGGGATCCGAGTGAACGTCGTGGCGCCGGGATCGACCGACACCGACATGCAGCGCTCCCTGTGGCCCGATCCCGGCGACGACACCGGCGCGCGCGGCGCCATCGAGGGCAGCCTCGCCGAGTTCAAGGTCGGCATCCCGCTGGGCCGCATCGCCGCCGCGGAGGACATCGCCGACTCGGTGGAGTTCCTCCTGTCCGAGCGCGCTCGGCACATCACGATGCAGGCGCTCTACGTCGACGGCGGCGCGACGCTGCGGGCCTGACTCCCGGTGCCCGGTTGCTGTTCGCCCGGCAGCACGTCGTTGTCGTCTTCGCCCATCACTCGAAAGGAGCACGCCGTGACCACCGCTCTACGGCGCAGTCCACTGGTCCCCGCCGAGCCGTATCCCGCCGAACTCGCGCAGCGCTACCGGGACGCCGGATACTGGACCGACGAGACGTTCGCCCGGTTCCTGCCTGCCCGCGCCGAACGATTCGGGGACCGCGTCGCCGTCACCGGCGTGGGTGAGGGCGGCGCCGTGCGTACCCTCACCTACCGACAGCTGAGCGACAACTCCGACGTCCTCGCCGCGGGCCTGCTCCGCGTGGGCGTGCGGCCCGCCGACCGTGTCGTGCTTCAGCTGCCGAACATGCCCGAGTACGTCGAGATGCTGTTCGCGGTCTTCGCGATCGGGGCCCTACCGGTGTTCGCGCTGCCCGCGCATCGCCGCGCCGAGGTGGGCTACTTCTGCGAGTTCACCGACGCGGCCGCGTACGTGATCGCGGACCGGCACGCCGGGTTCGACTACCGGACGCTGGCGCGGGAGATCGTCGCCGGATCCGTGCGTCCGCCCGTGGTGATCGTCGCCGGCGAGGCCGGAGACGACCCCGGGTTCGTCCCACTCGGCGAGCTGCGTTCCGCCGGAACGGCTCCGGGCGATCGCGCGGAACCCGCGCCGGACGCGGTGGCGTTCCTGCAACTGTCGGGCGGGACCACCGGACGCTCCAAGCTCATCCCCCGCACCCACACCGACTACCTTTACTCGGTGCGCGCGTCGGCCGAGATCTGCGGCCTGTCCCCGGACACCCGGATGCTCGTGAGCCTGCCTGCGGCGCACAACTTCCCGATGAGCTCCCCCGGCATCCTCGGCGTGCTGCACGCGGGCGGTCGGGTCGTCATGGCGCCGGACCCGACGCCGTCGACGTCGTTCGAGCTGATCGAACGCGAGCGGATCACGATCGCCTCGCTCGTGCCGCCACTGGCGCTCACCTGGATGTCGTCGCCTGCGCGAGCGAAACACGACCTGTCCAGTCTCGAACTTCTGCAGGTGGGCGGCGCCAAGTTCGGCGCCGAGGCGGCGGGCCGGGTGCGCGACGAACTCGGCTGCCGGCTGCAGCAGGTGTTCGGCATGGCAGAGGGCCTGGTCAACTACACGCGCGACGACGACCCCGACGACGTCGTGGTCACCACACAGGGCCGGCCGATCAGCCCGGACGACGAGATCCTCGTGGTGGACGACGAGGACGAGCCGGTCGCGGTCGGTGTCGTCGGAAACCTGCTCACCCGCGGCCCGTACACCATTCGGGGCTACTACGCTGCGCCGGAACACAATCGGGCGTCGTTCACGCCGGACGGGTTCTACCGGACCGGCGACCGGGTCCGGCTCACCGAGACCGGACACATCGTCGTCGAGGGCCGGGCGAAGGACCAGATCAACCGCGGCGGAGAGAAGGTCGCGGCCGAGGAGGTCGAGAACCATCTCCTCGCGCACCCCGCCGTCCGCGATGTCGCCGTGGTCTCCAAGCCCGACGCCTACCTGGGCGAGCGCACGTTCGCGTTCGTGATCGGCGAGGGCGCCGCCCCGCGCGCCGTCGACCTGCGCGTGTTCCTGCGCGAACGCGGACTGGCCGCGTACAAGATCCCCGACGGGTTCCAGTTCGTCGACGAGTTCCCCGTCACCGGCGTCGGCAAGGTCAGCCGCACCGAGCTGCGCCGCGCCCTCGAATCCACGTTCACCACCGAAGCCGCCACCCACAGTTAGGCATCAGATGTCCCTGCCCCGCTCCGTCTCCTATCCGATGCCCACCGAACTGCCCGAGAACCGGGCGCCGTGGCGCATCGACCCGGACCGCGCAGTGCTGCTGGTCCACGATGCGCAGGAGTACTTCATCCGTGCGTTCGACCGCACCGCCGACCCGATCCGCACCATGATCGCGCACGTCGACGCGATCCGCACCGCGTGCCGGGCCGCGGGTGTCCCGATCATGTACACCGCGCAGCCGGGCGACCAGGACCCCTCGCACCGGGCGCTGCTCACCGATTTCTGGGGACCGGGCCTGTCCTCCGATCCCGCCGAGACCGCGATCATCGCCGACCTCGCGCCGGAGCCGGACGACGTCCTGCTCACCAAGTGGCGCTACAGCGCGTTCGCGAAAACCGATCTGCGGCAGCGCCTGTCGGATCTGGGCCGGGACCAGCTGATCGTGACCGGCGTGTACGCCCACATCGGCTGCCTCACCACCGCGCTCGACGGGTTCATGCAGGACGTCGAGATGTTCCTCGTCTCGGACGGTCTGGCCGACTTCTCGGAGGCCGAGCACCGGCAGGCTCTCGACTACGCCGCGGCGCGCTGCGCGGTGGTGACGCCGACCGCGCACGTGCTGTCCGGGATGGCGATGGCGGGGGTTCTCGCCGGCTGATCGCCCATACCGCAAGGGCACCGATCGCGAAGGCCGCACCGACGAGACTGGACCCGGCCCACCCGGCCACCGAGTAGGCGGTGGTCGTGGCGACCGCGCCGACGGCCGAGCCGACGGAGTAGAAGAGCATGTAGCTGCCGATCACGCTGCTGGTTCGCTCCGGGTGGGCCGCGGTGAGCTGATGCTGATTGCTCACGTGCACGGCCTGCACCGCGAAGTCGAGCGCGATCACACCGGCGACGAGCAGCCACAGCGACCACGAGCCCTGTGCCGTCGCCAGCCACGAGAAGGCCAGGAGCGCGAGTGCCGCCCCCGTGACGGTGCCCGCGAAACCGTCGTCCGCCCAGCGCCCGGCACGGCCCGCACCCAGCGCGCCGGCCAACCCGGCGATGCCGAACAAGCCGATCTCCGCCGGAGCGAGATGCCACGGCGATGCCTGGAGTGGAAGTGCCAGGCCACTCCAGAGTGCACCGAAGGAGGCGAACAGGAAGAAGGCGATCAGTCCGCGCGAGAGGAAGAGCTGCTCACCGAAGAGCCTGCGCGACGCGTTCAGCACCTGCCGATACTCGGCGTGTTCGGTCCGGGAATCGGCAGGCACGATCGTCAGCACCAGGATTGCGAGCCCGACGAGCAGTACCGTCGATGCGACGTACACGCTGCGCCATCCCCACACCGATGCCAGGGCGCCGGCGACGACGCGCGCACCGAGGATCCCGACGACGACGCCGGAGGTGACCATTCCCAAGGTGCGCCCGCGCTCGTGGGGCTCGGACATCGCCGCGGCGTACGCGACCGTCGTCTGCACGACGACGGCGAACAGGCCCGCAACGATTACCCCGGCAAACAAGACCCAGGCACGATCGGCAACGGCCACGATGGCAGTACCCACCGCGGTCGACAGGAGATGCCCGACGATGAGCACCCGCCGATCGACCATGTCCCCCAAGGGAACCAGAAGAACCAGGCCCGCCAGGTAGCCGAGCTGCCCGGCGGTGACGATCCATCCCAGTTCGGCATCCGGGACACCGAGGTCGCGGCCGATCTCCGTCAGGATGGGCTGGGCGGAATAGATGGTCGCGACGGACACTGCGCAGATGGCAGCGAACAGCAGGCGTCGACCGAGAGACATGAGCACCCCGTCCCGAACAGTAGCATTTTGCAACTGATCGAACGGTACGTCACAATGGTTTCAAACTGCAACCGTTGTGGGAGGCCGTGATGACCGAAGCGGTGAGCACCGACGCTGAGTGGACCGACCCCACCTGTCCGGTCGCGCGCACGCTCGACGTGGTCGGCGACCGCTGGAGCCTGCTGATCGTGCGCGATGCCATGGACGGCGCGCGGGCGTTCACGGACTTCCAGCAGGCCACCGGGATCGCCCGCAACATCCTCACGGACCGACTCCGGCGCCTGGTCGAACGGGGGATCATCGAGCGGAACCCGGCGCCGTCGGGCAAGCGGCCCGTCTACACGCTCACCCCCGCCGGCCGCGACCTGTTCACGGTCGTCGTCGCCCTGCGCCAGTGGGGTGAGCGCCACGCCTTCGCGCCGACGGAGGAACACTCGGTCCTCGTCGACGAGCAGGGTCGCCCGATTCCCGAGCTCCGGCCCACCAGCTCGACCGGCACCCGCGTCGGCCCCGAAACGACTGTCGTGCAGAAGAAGCGATAGCGCCGACGAGCCGATGGACGCGCGCGCGGGCGCGGGATCAGACGGCGCCGGCCGTGTCGAGCACCCACGCGTACTCGAACGCGACTTCCTTCCACTTCTCGTACCGTCCGCTGACGCCGCCGTGGCCGGCGCTCATCTCGGTCTTGAGCAGCAGCGGTGCGTCACCCGTCTTCGTCGAGCGCAGGGCCGCAACCCATTTCGCGGGTTCGACGTAGAGCACGCGGGTGTCGTTGATGCTGGTGATCGCGAGGATGGCCGGGTAGTCCTTGGCCTCGACGTTCTCGTACGGGCTGTATGAGCGCATGTACTCGTACACCTGCGGATCCTCGAGCGGGTTGCCCCACTCGTCCCACTCGATCACCGTCAGCGGCAGGTCCGGGTCGAGGATCGAGGTGAGTGGATCCACGAACGGCACGTTGGCGAGGATGCCCGCGAACAGTTCGGGAGCGAGGTTCGCCACCGCACCCATCAGCAGACCGCCTGCGCTACCGCCGTCGGCCACCAGTTGCTCCGGCGTCGTACGTCCCTCGGCGATGAGATGCCGTGCACACGCGACGAAGTCGGTGAAGGTGTTCTTCTTGGTGAGGGTCTTGCCGTTCTCGTACCAGTGCCGGCCCATCTCACCGCCGCCGCGGACGTGCGCGACCACGAACACCATGCCGCGGTCGAGCAGCGACAGCCGTGCCACCGAGAACGCCGGATCCATGCTGGCCTCGTACGACCCGTACCCGTACAGCAGGGTCGGGGCCGGGTCCCCGCCGATCCCCTTGCGCCGCACGATCGAGAGTGGGATGCGGGTGCCGTCGTCGGCCACCGCCCACTCGCGGTGCTGCTCGTAGTCGGCCGGGTCGAAGTCGCCGAGTACGGGCTGCGACTTGCGCAGCAGCAGTTCGCCGGTCGCGAGGCTGTAGTCGTACACGCGCGAAGGCGTGATGAAGGACGTGTAGCCGATCCGCAGCATCGGCTGGTCCCACTCCGGGTTGGAGCCGAGGCCGACCGAGAACAGCTCCTCGTCGAACTCCATCTCGGTGAGTTCGCCGTACCCTTCGGGCGTGAGTGGCCAGATCGCCAGCCGGGTGAGCACATCCCGGCGGTAGCTGAGCACGAGGTGGTCGGCGAACGTGTCGATGTCCTCCAACCGAACGTCGTGCCGGTGCGGGACAAGGATTTCCATCGCTGCCGGATCGGCGACCGGAGCCTGCGCGAGCACGAAGTTCTCGGCCTTTTCTCCGTCGACCACGTCGTTGTGCAGGATCAGGAAGCGGTCCTCACCGGCGATCACGGCATGCTCCGCCGAGTACTCGACACCCTCGCGCCGGGGCAGGATCACCCGGAACTCGCCCTCGGGGTTCGCCGACTCGAGGATCCAGCCCTCGGTGGTGACCTTCGACCCGAGCCAGATCATCAGGTACTTCTCGCTGCGCGTCGAACCGACCGCCACCCAGTAGCGGTCGTCCGGCTCGTGGAAGACCTGGACGTCCTCGTCCCGTCCGGTACCGAGCTTGTGCCGCCACACGGTGTCGGGACGCCACGACTCGTCGACCGTGAGGTAGAAGATGTGGCGGTGGTCGATCGCCCACGTCGCGCCCGGCGCGGTGTTGGGGATCTCGTCCGCCAGCAGTTCACCGGTGACGAGGTTCTTGACCCGCAGGGTGTAGCGCTCGTCGCCGATCACGTCCACCGAGTACGCCAGCAGTGTGCCGTCGTGGCTCACCGAGAACGCGCCGACGGAGAAGAACTCGTGCCCCTCGGCCTCGGCGTTGCCGTCGAGCAGCACCTGCTCGCCCTCGATCGCGGTGTCGGCCGACAGCTCGGGCGGCGTCCAGTCGTCCGGCCCGGCGATGGGGCACCGGCAGTTGACGCCGTACTGCATGCCCTCGATGGTGCGGGCGTAGTACCACCAGTCACCCAGTCGCGTCGGCACCGACATGTCGGTCTCCTGCGTGCGCGACTTGATCTCCTGGAAGACCTTCTGCCGCAAGGGCTCGAGATGCTCGAGCTGCTGCGCGGTGTAGGCGTTCTCCGCCTCGAGGTACTCGATGACCTCCGGGTCCTCCTTGGCCCGCAGCCACTCGTAGTGATCGACGAACGTGTCCCCGTGGTGGGTCCGCTCGAGTGGGACGCGCTTGGCGACCGGAGGTGGAGTTGGCGTCGAGGGCACAGTCATCTCAGCCCACCCAGTCCTCGAAGGACAGACCCGAGATGCGCTCGTAGGCCTCGATGTAGCGGGCGCGGGTCGCGTCGACGATGTCCTGCGGCAGCGGCGGGGGCGGCGTGTCCGATGCGCGGTCCCACCCGGACGCGGGGCTGGTGAGCCAGTTGCGCACGAACTGCTTGTCGAAGCTGGGCTGCACCTTGCCGGGCTCGTAACCGTCGGCCGGCCAGTACCGCGACGAGTCGGGCGTCAGGACCTCGTCGGCGAGCACCAGGTTGCCGTCGGCATCGAGACCGAACTCGAACTTGGTGTCGGCGAGGATGATCCCGCGATCCCGCGCGAAGCTGGCGGCGCGGAAGTAGATGTCGAGGGTGTCGTCGCGCAGCTTGACCGCGAGGTCCTGGCCCACCTTGTCGACGACGGTGGCGAAGTCGATGTTCTCGTCGTGGTCACCCAGATCGGCCTTGCTGGCGGGTGTGAAGATCGGCTCGGGCAGCTGGCTGGCCTCGACCAGACCCTCGGGCAGCGCGACACCGCACACCGCGCCGGTGCTGTTGTAGTCCGCCAGGCCCGAGCCGGTGAGATAGCCGCGGGCCACGCACTCGACCGGGAGCATGGTCAGCTTGCGCACGACCAGCGCGCGGCCGAGGACCTCCTCGGGGATACGCTCGTCGAGCGGATCGCCGGCGAGGTGGTTGGTGCCGCCGAGCTTCTCGAAGAAGAAGACGCTCATCGCGGTGAGCACGCGACCCTTGTCGGGGATGGGCGTGGTCAGCACGTGGTCGTAGGCCGAGATCCGGTCACTGGCGACCAGCAGCAGGTGCTCGTCGTCGATCGTGTAGAGATCGCGGACCTTGCCGCCGGCCAGGTGGGTGTAGGACTCGAGTGAAGGACGCACGTCCCCAACCCTATCGGTCGCCCGAATCGGCGCATCTCGCCACACGCGTCTGCCCCGTTCTGTCCGCCGAACCCCGCTTCTCACGATCAACTTCCCTCCCCCCTCCCGCGTTTTGCGCACTTATCGCGCGAATTCGGTCCCCGAAAGCGCGAAAAGTGCGCAAACGCGAGGGTGCGGGGCGCCGAGATAGGCGGGCGGGAACGGACGGGAATAGGAACGCGCTCGAGATCGTTAGCCTTGTTTCGGACTCGACTTTCGATCTGCAGGAGAGTGATGGCGACCGAGACTGCCACGAGAGCATCTGTGGGACTTCGCTCGGAGCGCGGCCCGATCCTGCTGTCGCTGATGCTCAGCACGTCACTGGTCGCGCTCGACAGCACGATCATCGCGACCGCGGTCCTGACGATCGTCGGCGACCTCGGCGGCTTCTCCCAGTTCCCGTGGCTGTTCTCGGTGTACCTGCTGGCGCAGGCCGTGTCGGTTCCGATCTACGGCAAGCTGGCCGACATGTTCGGCCGCAAGCCGATCATGATGCTCGGCATCGCGGTGTTCGCGATCGGATCGCTCCTGTGTGGCGTCGCGTGGAGCATGCCGGCGCTGATCGTGTTCCGCGCGATCCAGGGCCTCGGCGCCGGTGCGGTGCAGCCGATGAGTCTGACGATCGCCGGTGACATCTATTCCGTTGCGGAGCGCGCCAAGGTCCAGGGCTACATCGCGAGTGTGTGGGGCGTCTCGGCGGTGCTCGGCCCGACGCTCGGCGGCATGTTCTCCGAGTACCTGTCGTGGCGGTGGATCTTCCTGGTCAACCTGCCGCTGTGCGCCGTCGCGGCGTGGATGCTGATGCGGAACTTCGCGGAGGAAAAGGTCACCCGACGCAGTCGCATCGACTACCCGGGCGCGATCCTGTTGACCGGCGGCGCGGCGCTGATGATCCTCGGTCTCCTCGAGGGCGGGCAGGCCTGGGCCTGGATATCGCCCGCCGGCATCGGCGTGTTCGTCGCCGGGGCGCTGCTGCTCGCCGCGTTCGTCCTCGTCGAGCGGCGGGTGGCCGATCCGATCCTGCCGCTGCACATGCTCACCCGGCGGGTACTGGTCGCGAGCAGCCTGGTGTCGCTGTCGGTGGGCGCGATCCTGATGGGCCTGACGTCGTACGTGCCGACATTCGTGCAGGGCGTTCTCGGCACCGGCGCCCTCGTCGCGGGCTTCGCACTCGCGGTCCTGACGATCGGCTGGCCCATCGCCGCGTCTCAGGCGGGACGGCTGTATCTGCGCGTCGGGTTCCGGACGACCGCGCTGATCGGCAGTGCCCTCGTGCTAGCCGGGTCGGCGCTGCTCCTGCTGCTCGCGGACGGCTCCCCGGTGTGGCAGGTGGGCGCGACGTGCTTCGTCATCGGCTCCGGCATGGGCCTGATCGCGACGCCGACGCTCATCGCGGCGCAGTCCAGCGTCGACTGGTCCGAGCGCGGCGTGGTCACCTCCACCAACATGTTCGCCCGCTCGATCGGCAGCGCTGTCGGTGTCGCGGTGTTCGGCGCGCTCGTCAATTCCCGCGTCGGCGACTCCGCCGACCCCGATCCGACGGACCTCTCGGGCGCCATCCACCTGGTGTTCGTCGGCATCCTCGGGATCGCGGTGCTGCTGACGGTGTCGTCGGCTCTGATGCCGCGCGCCGAGAAGGCCCTCGCCGACTGACCGCGTCGCGCGACCGCGAGATCACCGCGCCGACGTGTGGCCGAATCCCGTTATCGGATGGCTTCTTCGGGAGAACCACGCCGCGCAGGCGGTGGATAGGTTGAGGCATTCCCCTTGCCGCGCCTATCAGATGGAGCACCACTTCCATGCCCGTGATCGAATCGACGAACATCGATACCCGCCTCCGAATCGGGAACCGCCACTCGAGCCTCCCTGCCTCCGCACGATCCGCACAGGACGTGGACCGCGAGTTCGGTGATCTCGTCGATGCCCTGACCCGACGCGGTTTCCTCACCGGTGCGGCCGGCCTCGGCGCTCTGGGCGCGCTGTCGGCGTGCTCGAACGGACCGGAGAGCAGCCCGACGTCCGACGCGTCGGTCGAGATCGTCGTGGGCGACGACCGATACCGGCTGCCGCGCGACCCCCAGCGTGTCGTCGTGCTCGAGGCGCGAGCCGCGCTCGACTTCGCCCTGCTCGCCGAGTATCCGATCGTCGCCACCAACTGGGACGACCAGTCGCAGCTCATGCAGAGGGTTCCCGCCGGGACGGAGCGCCTCGGCGGCACCAACAAGAACCGAACGCCGAAGCGATCCTCAGCTACGAACCGGATCTGTTGGTCGTGGGTCAGGGCTGGTGGGACTACTACCGGGAGCGCGGACTCCTGGGGACCGACATCGCGCCTGTTCTCGTCGTCGACCAAGGGACTCCCGGATCGGCGTGGAAGCGATCGATGACCGAGCAGTTGACGGCACTCGATCGACGCGACGTCGCCGACCGTGTGGTTGCTCGCTACAACGCCGAACTGGCGCAGGCGCGTGCCTCGATGGCCGGACTTCTCGACGGGAAGACCATCGCGATCGCGGGTGCGGACAAGGGACAGCTCTGGCTGCAGAACGACACGTTCGCGGTGTCGGTGGCGCGTGACCTCGGATTGAACGTGCTCACCGATCCCGCGCACGCCTCCGCGGACAACAGGGGAATCACCTTCTACGCGCTCGAACAACTCGACATCTTCGAGCAGGCGGATTTCGTCCTGTTGCAGAATCCCGACGCCGCCGAGGCCCAGTCCCCGACGTGGAAAAGGGTGCGCGCGGTCCGGGACGGTCATGTCGGGCAGCTGCGGTACGACCTCAACAGCGGTCTCGCACTGACCGCGATGGCGCTCGCCGCCGACATCGCGGAGCAGGTCCAGGTCATGCGCTGACGGCCCCGGACGGTTACGCACCGTCGTCCGCGCCCTCGACCGCGGAACAGCACGAAACCGACAAGGCCGACCATTGCCCGGGCAACGGTCGTCTATTCTTCACGATGTCGTCACGGTGTTCGGGAAGTCCGGTAGAAGCCGGCGCGGTACTCGCCACTGTGGGCAGGTACGTCGACTACTAGGGGTTCGACCCCAGCCACTGGATGTGAATACATCCGGGAAGGCGTAGTCGGCGGTCATCCCTGCCGAGCCAGGAGACCGGCCGTGACGCATAACTGCACGTTTTCCACGAGTCATGGAAGGCGGGTCGCTTTGCGTACCCCTATCTCTCGCCGAGTCATCTCCGCGGCGGCGGTGTCGATCGCCGCCGCCCTCACCCTCACCGCCTGCGGCGGGTCGTCGAACGACGACGCCGACACCGCGGCGATCTCCCTGCAGAACTGCGGCCGCACCGTCACCCTCGACGGTCCGGCCGAGCGGGCCGTCACTCTCAACCAGGGCGCCACCGAGTCGGCATTGTCGATCGGCGCCGAGGGGCAGATGGTCGGCACCGCATACCTCGACGACGCCGTCGCGCCGCAGTGGCAGGCCGCGTACGCGCAGGTTCCGGCACTGGACGAGAAGGACTACCCGAGCCGCGAGGCGCTGCTCGAGACCCGGCCGGACCTGGTGCTGGCGTCGTACTCGAGCGCGTTCGACGACAAGGCCGTCGGCTCGCACGAGTCGTTCGACGAGGTGGGCATCGCCACCTACGTCTCACCGTTCGGCTGCAAGGACAAGTCGAAGCGCCCGCCGGTCGCGTGGGAGTCGATCGCCACCGAGATCACCGACTACGGCACGCTGTTCGGACGTGAATCCGACGCCGACACCGTGGTCACGCAGATGCGCGAGACCCTGGCTGGCATCGAGTCCGCCGCGCCCGCGAAGGGCAAGACGATCTTCTGGTACGACAGCGGCACCGACACCCCGTACATCGGCGGCAACGCCGGCGGGCCGCAGCTGATCATCGACGCGGTCGGCGGCACCAACGTCTTCGCGAAGTCCGACGGCGCCTGGCTGGACGGGAGCTGGGAGACGGTGCTGGCCGCGAACCCGGACGTGATCGTGCTGGCCGACGCGTCGTGGGACACCGCCGAGGAGAAGAAGAACTATCTCCGGGGCGATCCCGCGCTCAAGGACCTGACGGCGGTGCGTGACGACGCGTTCGTCGTGGTGCCGTTCTCGGCGAGCACCCCCGGCCCGCGCCTGATCGAGGGCGCGTCACTGGTCAGCGAGCAGCTGGGCGGCGGCCGGGCATGAGCGTGCGCACCCGGGTTCCCGCCCGGGTAGCCGCGACGACCGCCACCGGTTGGTCGGCGGCGCTGGCCGCGCTGCTCGTGGTGAGCTGCGCGGCCGGTGTCGCGATCGGTGCCGCCGACCTGTCGATCGGCACCGTCGTCGAATCCATCGCCGGACGCCTCGGCATCGGGCCGGGCACCGACCTGCTGACCACGCACATCGTCGTCGACCTGCGGTTGCCGAGAGTCCTCGCGGCAGCGCTGGTCGGTGCCGGGCTGGCCCTGTGCGGGGCCGTGCTGCAGTCGCTGACCGGCAACGCGCTGGCCGACCCGTACCTGCTGGGCATGTCCGGCGGCGCCTCGCTCGGCGCGGTCCTCGCGCTCACGGCCGGCGTCGGTACCGTCGGCTTCCTGGGGATGGGCGCGGTCTCGGTGGCCGCGTTCGTCGCCGCGCTGGGGAGCCTGCTGCTGGTGTTCCTCATCTCGACGTCCCGGTCCGGTGCACTCCTGCCCGGACGGCTCGTGCTCGCCGGCATCGCGGTGGGGCAGTTCGCGGCGGCCGTGACCTCGGCGCTGGTGCTGCTCGGGGACCGCGACGCCGCGCACCGGGTGCTGCAGTGGACGCTCGGCTCGGTCGCGGGGGTGCGCTGGTCCGGGCTCGTCACCATCACCGTGGTCGTGGCGGTCACCACCGTCGTGATGCTGGCGCACGCGCGGGTGCTGGATTCGTTCGCGTTCGGCGAGCGCGCCGCCGCGAGCCTGGGCACCGACGTCGAACGCTCCCGCTGGGTGCTCTACGGCGTGGCCTCGCTGTGCACCGCCGCGCTGGTCGCGCAGGCCGGCGTGATCGGATTCGTCGGGCTCGTGGTCCCCCATGCCGCCCGAATGCTGGTCGGCCCGTTGCACGCCCGCCTGCTGCCCGTCGTCGCACTCGTCGGCGCGGTGCTGCTGGTGTGGGCCGACATCGTGGCCCGCACCGTGCTGCCGGGACGCGAACTACCGATCAGCATCGTCACTGCGGTCGTCGGGGTGCCGGTGTTCGTCCTGTTGCTGCGACGCCGAGGGGCCCGCTCATGAGCCACCATTCCCCCGAGATCCGCGCCGAGGCCGTCACGTGGTCGGTGGACGGCACCACGATCCTCGACGCCGTGACCTGCCGCGCACCCTCGAGACAGGTCACCGGGCTCATCGGCCCCAACGGTTCCGGCAAGACGTCGCTGCTGTCGGCGATGGCCCGCCTCACCCGACCCGACCGCGGCCGCGTCATGGTCGGCGACGAGCCCGCGACCGAGATGAATCGTCGCGAGTTCGCCCGGACCGTCGCTCTGGTGGAACAGCATTCGGCCACCGAGCTGGAGCTGACCGTGGAGCAGATCGTCGAGCTCGGGGCGATCCCCCACCGCGGCGGCTGGGCCCGGCCCGCCGCCGTCGGCACCGCCGACGTGGTGACCGAGAGCCTGGCGATGGCCGGCATCCCCGAACTGCGACACCGCCTGTGGCAGAGCCTGTCCGGCGGTGAGAAGCAGAAGACGCAGCTGGCGCGGGCATTCGCGCAGCGCCCCTGTGTGGTGCTGCTCGACGAGCCCACCAACCACCTCGACGTCTCCGCGTCGCTCGAACTGCTCGACCTGATCCGCGGACGCGGCCTGACGACCGTCGCGGCGATGCACGATCTGAATCTCGCCGCCATGTACTGCGATCACCTCGTGGTGCTGGACCGCGGCCGCGTCGTGACCGAGGGCGCGCCCGAGAGGGTCCTCACCGAACAACTGCTCGCCGACGTCTACGGGATCGACGCGCTCGTCCACCCGCACCCACGCACGGGACGCCCGATGGTGGTGCTGTGCGGCACGACCGGCGCGTCCATCGAAAGGCTTTCCTCATGAACATGATTCAGTGCAACCGCTGGGTCATCGTCACCTCCCCCACCGATCGCGGTGACGACCCGCGCGACCAGGTCCGCGCGGCACTGCGGATACTCGAGGAGCGGCACCCGGACACCGCCTTCCGCACCGCGGTGCTCGGTGGATCCGGGACGTCGGTCACCGGGGCCCTCGACGAGGCCACCGCGTCGGGCGCCACCGAGATCGTGGTGGTGAGCGCGCAGACCGTGCTGGACCGCAAGATCGACGCGTGGTTCCGACGGGTCATCGGGCACTGGCTCCGCGAACGCGGCACCGACGCCCCGGAAGTCCTTCTGGCACCGCCGTTGTCCGACACCGCGAACTACGCCGACCTGCTCGACGCCGCGATCACCGCCCCGCCGACCCCGGCCCGCACCACCACCGCGCCCCTGACCTCACCGGCGTGGGACGAGGTGCCCGGCTTCGCCCGGCATGTGCTGGTGTGCCGCGGACCGCGCTGCTCGGCGCGGGGAGGGCCCGAAACCGCGGAGGCCTTGGACTACGCGCTCGAGGCCCGCGGTCTGGGTGACGACGACGTCCTCGTCACCCAGACCGGCTGCATGTTCCCGTGCTCGCAGGCGCCGGTTGTCGCGGTGTATCCGGACGACACGTGGTACGCCTCGTTGACCGCCGACCGCGTCGACCGATTCGTCGACGAGCACCTCGTCGACGGCCGGACGGTCACCGAGTGGCACGGCGACCGGCGCCGATCTGCGATCCTGGAGGCATGACCTCCCCCGCTCGCGTCACCATCACGTACTGCACACAGTGCAACTGGCTGCTCCGCGCCGGGTGGATGGCACAGGAACTGCTCAACACGTTCGGGACCGAACTGGGCGAGGTGGCGATGATCCCCGGCACCGGCGGAATCTTCCGGGTCACCGCCGGCGACGCGCTGGTGTGGGATCGCAAGCGCGACGGCGGGTTTCCCGACATCGTGACGCTCAAGAAGCTGGTGCGTGACGCCGTCGTCCCGGACCGGGATCTCGGCCACGCCGACCGTGCGCGGGACGACTGAGGCCCCGCTCCCGAATTGACCTCCCGCTCCCCCGATTGCGGGCGCGGGAGGTCAATTCGGGAGCAGGAAGCGGGAGTCAGACCAGCCCCGGCACCAGCGCCTTGCGATCGCTCGGATACTCGACGAACTTGTCCCGGTACCACTTGTGCGTGGCGATCGCGCGCGGAATCAGGTTGCCGGCGGTGATGAGGAAGATGACGACGCCCGCGAGCGACCAGGTGAGCAGCGCGAACCCTGCCCAGGCAATCAGTTCGCCGAGATAGGCGGGGCTGGAGACGAATCGGAAGCCTCCGCCCATCGGAATGCGGTACTCGGTGGCGCCGGGGTTGTTCTTGTCGCGCAGGTTGCGGACGATCGACTCGGAATTCACCAGCAGCGCGAAGCCGAACAGGTAGACCACCAGACCGATCAGGAAACGGGGATCGGTGAGCCACGCGGTGTCGTACTGGTGCATGTAGTCGTGGCTGAAGAACGCGCCGTTGAGATAGCCGTGCATCGACGTGACGATCACGCCCATCGCGATCACCGAGACGTTGAACGTACTGCGCTTGCCCGGGACCTGACGGATCGACAGCGGGAAGAACCAGCCGCGGTTCGCGTAGTGCAGCAGCCACACCGCGGCCAGTACCAGCGAGGTGGGCTCGAACCGGTTGGGTCCGGTCAGGTAGAACACCGCGAAGACGACGGTTGCGGGGATCTCCATGAGCCACCACCCCAGCTTCGGGTTCAGGTTGAAGCCGAGGTTGGTGGAGGAGAAGCGACCGTACGAACTCTGCGCGAAGAAGCCGCCGACGATCACGAACGCCGCGAAGGCGAAGGCGCAGGTCAAGACGGTGTCGTAGAGGGTGTTTCCGGTGTACCAGTGCATGGAATTCCTTCGGTGAGCGTGGTCGGCACAGCACCCGTCACTCGGCCACACCCGCCACGAATCAGCAGCAAACTGGAACATGTTCTACCACGCGGCCCGACCGTCGGTCGACACCTTTCTGGACAAGAGTCCACTTGACCGAGACAGAAGGCTCGACACCTACGCAGCCGACGCCGCGCCGAGTTCGATCACGAGCACCCCGGCGATGATGAGCGCGATGCCGAGCCCCATTCGGGGTGTGAGCGGGTCCCGGAAGATCAGCCGGCCCAGGATCGCCGTCAGCGCGACACCGCATGCGACCCAGATGCCGTACACAACCCCGACCGCCATGCCGCGATCGAGGACGACGGCGATCAGACCGAACGCGGCAACGTAGGCGACGGCGGTCGGCAACAGCCACCACCGCCGCCGGCCACCGTCGGAAGCCTTGAGACACAACGTTCCAGCGACCTCGACGATGATCGCCGCAACGAGCAGGATCCAGGTCACTGGACCTTCTCCCGCAGCTCCGCGTCACCGGCGGCACGCGCTTCCTCGGCCGCCTGCGCGCCCAGTTCGACGACAAGAACCCCCGCGATGACGAGAACGATCCCGAACCCCATGAGGACGGTCAGCGCATCACCGAAGATCACCGCGGCAGCCACCGCCGTGATCGTGATTCCGCAGGCGCCCCAGATTCCGTACGCGACCCCGACGGCCATACGCCGCAGAACCGCCGACAGGAATCCGAACGACGCGACGTAACCCGTCACCACCAGCGCGTACCACGCGGGATGGTCGGTGGCCGCACGTAGCGACAACGTCGCAACGACCTCGCAGACGATTGCACCCACCAGCAGCCACCACTTCATGGCGACAAAGTACATCGAGCCGCACCCCCGCGGAACGCATCCCGCATGCGATCGTGATCGACGAAACGCATTGCGTAGCGATTCGGCCAGTTGGTGTTGACTTTGCGTAGTCAAGCCCGCATGCTGTTACGCAACGGGCTGTGAGCTGCATTACACGCCCGGCTGAACGACAGCGAAAGGACTTGTGACCAGTGATGGTTCAGATGGAAGACGTTCGGACGAAGTACGGGCTGCCGTCGACCGACGAGATGCTCGCCCGACTCGACGCGGGAGAGACCCTTCCGGCGCCCTTCTACTACGCACCCGAGATCCATCGACTCGAACAGGAGAAGATCTTCGCCAAGTCGTGGCAGTATGCATGCCACGAATCCGCGGTGGCGAAGCCCGGCGACTACGCGGTCACCCGCGCCGGATCGCTGCCGATCATCGTCACGCACGGCAAGGACGGGCAACTGCGCGGATTCGTTAACGTGTGCAGGCATCGACTGCACGCGATCGCGGAGGAGAACGGCAACAAGCCCCTCCTACAATGCCCGTACCACGGTTGGACCTACGGACTCGACGGGCAGCTCAAGACTGCACCGCGCTCGCAGCGTGAGCCGAACTTCGACTGCTCGACCATCTCGCTCGAGCCCGTGTCGGTCGAACGCTGGGATCAGTGGGTGTTCGTGAACCCCGACCCCGCGGCCGCCCCACTGTCGTCGGTGACCGCGGGAATCCAGGAGCGGGCCGCGGAGATCAACACCGATCTGCGCGAGTACGAGTTCCAGGTGCGCTACGAGTACGACATGGAGTGCAACTGGAAGCTCTGGGCGGAAAACGCCGTCGAGTGCTACCACTGCCCCACGCTGCACAACACCAGTTTCGGCAGGACGTACCACACCAACCCCGACGACTACGCGATCGATTCGGACGCGAACACGATCTGGCACCAGGGCCCCATCAAGTGGCTTCCGTCGGGCGTCGACCCAGCCGGGTTGAAGGGCTTCCGGTTCGCGTTCACCTTCCCCTCGTCGTTCTTCGCACTCGACGACTACGTCGGTTTCGTGGGCAGCGTCCAGCCGGTCTCGCCCGAGAAGTGTTGGGCCTTCGTGGACATGTACGCCAAGCCCGGCGCCGACCCGGTGGTCGTGAAGGAATGGCTCGACATGTGGGACCGCACGCTCATCGAGGACAAGCGCGCCACCGACATCCAGCAGATCGGCTACAACTCGGGCCGTGTGCCCGCCGGCCGCCTCCTGCTCGACAGTGAGAGCCCGCTGCAGAGCTTCATGCGCACCGCGGTGACCGCGCTGTCGTCCTGACCAGACATTCGAAGGACTCGAGATGGCCACTATCAAGGTTGACCTGAGCAAGTGCCAGGGCTACGCGAACTGCGTGGTGACGTCCCCCGACGCATTCGATCTCGGAGACGACGGAAAGGTCGTGCTCCTGGCGCGGGAGGTGTCGGGCGACGCACTCGCCGAGGTCGAGGAAGGCGTGCGGTCGTGTCCCGCCGCCGCTCTGCGGTTGGAGATGTGAGCGGAATGGCGAGTATCGTGATCGCCGGCGCGTCCCTCGCCGGTGTACGTACAGCAGAAGGATTGCGCAACAAGGGATTCGAAGGCGCGATCACACTCGTCGGCGACGAAGCGGACCTGCCCTACGACCGTCCCCCGCTGTCGAAGTCGGCACTGACGAAGGAGGAGTCCGCCGAGTCGCTGGCGTTCCACCCCGGGTCCTGGTACTACGACAACGGGATCGAGTTGCGCCTCAGGGAGAGCGCATTGCACGTCGATCCGCAGCGGGGATCGCTACGGACGACGATGAGCGAGATCGAGTTCGACGACCTCGTGATCGCCACCGGCGCCCGGCCCCGGAATCCGTTCCCGCAGGCCCCCGACGGCGTCTTCACCCTGCGCACGCTCACGGACGCCCACCTCCTGCGGGAGCGGCTGCGCTCGTGCAGCCATCTGGTCGTCATCGGTGGCGGGTTCATCGGACTCGAGGTCGCGGCATCGGCGCGCGCATCGGGTGTGGACGTCACGGTCGTCGAGGTCGCCGAGATCCCCCTCTCCCGGAACCTCGGCGCCTCGGTCGCGCCGGTTCTCGGCGATCTCGCCCGCGACCACGGGGTCCGTCTCATCTGCGGACGGTCCGTGGCAGACCTCGAAGGAACCGACCGGATTGAACGAGTTCTTCTCGACGACGGCCAGGCAATCGACGCCGATCTCGTTGTGGTCGGTGTCGGCGCGGTGCCGAACGTCGAGTGGCTGGGCGGGTCCGGCCTGGACATCTCCGCGGCCGGCGTGCACTGCGATCCGACCGGGCGCGCCGGCCACCGGGTGTGGGCCGTCGGCGACGCCGCGTGCTGGGCGGACGCGAACGGCGTCCTGCACCGCCACGAACACTGGACATCCGCAACGGAGCAGGCCAGGATCGTGGCTCACAACCTCATCGACGACGAGAAGCGGACTCTCGACGCCGTCGGCTACGTGTGGTCGGACCAGTTCGGGCGTCGAATCGACATCATCGGCGACACCACGGGTGGCGCCACCGTCCGGTTCCTCTCCCGAACGCCCGACCATCTCGCGGCCCTCTACTCGCGCGACAACAGACTCGTCGGCGCCTGCATCGTCAGTCAGCCCCGCCTGATGATCAAGTGTCGCAGATGGATTGCAGACCGAACCGAAATCGGGAGCATTCCCGAATGGCAGGACGCCACCGCCTGAAGACCCAGACAGCGACCGCCCCCCCCAAACCGACCGACACGGCACCAGCAACTCTGGAGGGAAATCCAGTGAGTTCAGCTGATTTACCACGGCCACCACAGAGCGGCCACGAACCTGCCCATGCGGCAGCCCACAGCGAGTCCATGGTCCGCACGCTCACCTGGCGTGACGGCATGGTCTTCGCCCTGAACATGCCGATCGGCCTGTTCCTCACTCTCGGTTACACCGTCGGCGCCATCGGCGGATGGACCGCCATCGCGATCTGGGGAGTCGCCTGCACCCTGGCGTTCCTCCAGAGCCATCTCTTCGCAGAGATGGCCGCGATGTTTCCCAACAAATCAGGTGGCATCTCCGTCTACGCCTACGAAGGCTGGAAGCGTCACTTCGCACCCCTCGGCGCCATCGCGGCGTTCGGCTACTGGATGGGTTGGTCCCTGTCCCTGTCCGTCGAGGGCGTCGTGCTCGGCACACTCATCGAACAGGCGTTCTTCCCCGACAACGACATCGCAATCAGGCTTCCGATCGGCCACGAACTGGGCCTCCCCTATCTGATCGCGATCGGCGCGATCGTCACCGCTTGGGCGCTCAACTACTTCGGCGTCAAGATCGCCGCGGGCGTCGCGCGGGTCACGGGCGCCTTGCTCGTCATCGGGCTGGTGGTCCTCGTCGTCGGACCGTTCGTGTCCTCCGGAGTCGACTTCGACATGAGTCGAATCACGTGGGGCGGCACCAGCTCTCCACTGGACTGGAAGATCATCGTCGTCTGGTTCTACATCACCGCGTGGACGACGTACGGCACGGAGGTGTGCGCCAGCTTCGCCGCCGAGTACAAGGATCCGGTCAAGGACACCTCCCGTGCGCTACGCGCCTCGGCGGCGATGATCCTGGGCATCTACCTCGTGGTTCCCTACGTCGTGGTCGGTGCACTGGGCGAGGAGACCATCGGGGCCAACCCGGTGAACTACATCGGACTGGCATTCGACAAGATCCTGGGCAGCTACTCGTGGCTCGGCCAGCTGCCGATCATGGCCGCCTTCATCATCGCCATGATGACCGCGACTGCGGACGGCGGGCGCTCGCTCTACGGGATCTCCCGCTCGGGCGGGACGATCAAGCAGCTCGGCGTGCTCAACCGGTACGGGGTGCCCGGTCGGGCCCTCACCACGGACATGATGATCAACGTCGTCGTGCTGATCGTGCTCGGCGAGCCGATCGCGATCCTGCTGGCGAGCAACCTCGGTTACCTCACCGCCGTGACCCTCGCGGTCGGCGCGTTCGTACTGCTGCGCCGGGACCGCCCCGACATCCCCCGACCGATCCGTCTGGCACGGCCGTGGATCCCGATCGCGTGCGGCCTGTTCGCGATCAACGCGTTCGCGATCTGCGTCGGCATCCTCAACCCCGGCCTGACCGGCTATGGCGGATTGAGCGAAACCATCACCGGCATAGGCATTCTCATGATCGCCTGCGTGCTCTGGTACTACCGGCAGCGCGTCCAGGACAAGACCTCCATCGAATGGCGCGTCCGAGACGACGACCACTCCGACCGCACCGATCCGGATTCCGATCCGGCTGCGGACGCAACCGCCCAGACCGGTTGCGCCGACCTACCCACCGAGAGCAGGAGCTGACATGAAGGCAGTCCGCGTACACGAATACGACCAGCAGCCGACGCTCGACGAGGTCCCTACGCCGACCCTGCAGGGTCCGCACGACGTCATCGTGAGGGTCGAGGGCGCCGGCGTGTGCAGGACCGATCTGCACATCATCGAGGGCCAGTGGCAGAACAAGAGCGGAGTCCGGCTCCCGTACACGATCGGCCACGAGAACGCCGGTACCGTCACCGAGATCGGCTCCGCCGTCACGAACGTCGCGGTAGGCGACAAGGTCATCCTGCATCCCTTGGCTACCTGCGGTCTGTGCCACGCCTGCCGTAGCGGCGACGACGTGCACTGCACCGCCTCCGACTTCCCTGGAATCGACACCGAGGGTGGAATGGCGGAGTACCTGAGGACGTCCGCGCGGAGCGTGGTCAAGCTCGATCCGTCACTCGCTCCCGCTGATGTCGCGGCGCTGGCCGACGCGGGGCTGACCGCGTACCACGCCGCCCGAAAGGCCGCCGAGATCCTCCGCCCCGGGCAGACGGTCGCCGTCATCGGCGCCGGCGGGCTCGGCCACATCGGCATCCAGGTTCTGAAGGCGCTCACCGCGGCGCGCATCGTGGTGGTCGACCGGTCACCCGCGGCACTGCAGCTGGCCGAGGAGATCGGCGCCGACGTCACCGTCGTCGCCGACGGCACCGAGGCCGAGCAGGTGCTCGAACTGACGGACGGTGCAGGTGCCGAGGCCGTGCTCGACTTCGTCGGCGAGGGCACCGCGATCGCCGCCGGAGTGGCGATGCTGCGCCGGGCCGGCTCGTACTACGTCATCGGGTACGGCGGCAACCTCGACATCCCCACCATCGACGTGATCAGCACCGAGATCAACTTCGTCGGCAACCTGGTCGGCACCTACAACGACCTGGTCGAGCTCATGGCCCTCGCCGCCGAGGGCCGCGTGCACCTGCACACCGTGAAGTACCCGTTCTCGGACTTCCGGAAGGCACTCGACGACCTGCACCACGGTCGGGTGCGAGGACGCGCGGTCCTGGTTCCGGACACCGATCCCGTGGCAATTACGTAGGGATTGCGGAACGTGTCGATGAGAGTCGACAACCATGATGATTGCGTAACACATAGACTGTTCCGGTGCGCAAGATGACGATCACGGGGAGTGCGGAGTCCATGAACGGATCCGAGATCTCGGTCGAGGGCCTCGACGACATCGATCGCGGCATCCTGCGCCTGTTGCAGGCCGACGGCCGCATGCCGTACCGGCAGATCGCGCGCGAACTCGGTGTCTCGGAAGGCACCGTGCGGATCAGGACCGGCCGGATGCAGGAATCCGGTGTACTCAACATCGTCGCCATCGCCGACCCGTTCCGTCTCGGCTACCGAGTCCTCGCCTTCCTGCTCGTCCGGGTGGAACCCGGCCACCACGATCACGTGGTCGCCGAGTTCACAGCCTGGGAGGAAGCAACCTACGTGTCCACGTGCATCGGACACGCCGATGTGTACGTGCAGCTGGTCTGTCGCGACAACGATCACCTGAACGATCTGCTGCACAAGCGGATTCCGGAGATCGGTGGAGTACGAGAATTCGAGACCTTCATGGAGCTGAAGATGCACAAGGTCTCGTACGAGTACCTGCCGTCCTGACGACCGGCCCCTCTACACGCAACACCATCCCACGGCGGTAGGTCGGGGTCCCATCGACGGACCTCGGCTCCGTTCGCCATACCTCCATCCCGGTCCGCACCGCCGTGCGCGCCCGGCATTCGATCGAACCATCAGAACGAGGTAGTACCCCGATGATCTTCATCGTCGTCAAGTTCAAGGTCCTTCCCGAACACCAGGAGAACTGGCTCTCCATCACGAAGGACTTCACCGAGGCCACCCGCGCGGAGGCCGGAAACCTCTGGTACGAGTGGTCGCGCAGCGTGCACGACCCGTCCGAGTACGTGCTCGTGGAGGCCTTCCGCGACGCGGAGGCGGGCGTGGAGCACGTCGCCGCGGACCACTTCCGTCGCGGCCTCGAATCAATGCGTCCCGCACTGAGCGAGACGCCCCGAATCATCAATACCGAGGTTCCCGGAACCGAGTGGTCACGGATGGGCGAACTGGAGATCGCGCAGTGACCACGTCAGCACGAGAATTGGAGCAGGACATGACAGGTCGGATCGCTGGCAAGGTCGCATTCATCACCGGCGCAGCTCGCGGGCAGGGCCGCAGTCACGCGGTTCGGCTCGCCCAGGAGGGCGCAGACATCATCGCCGTCGACGTGTGCGGCGACGTGGGGCGGACGTCGAACTTCTACGCGCCCGCGACGGACGAGGATCTCGCCGAGACCGTGCGACTGGTGGAGAAGGAGGGTCGCCGAATCGTGGCATACAAGGCCGACGTTCGGGACTACGAGGCTCTCGAGGCCGGCCTCGCCGCCGCGGTGGAAGAGTTGGGGAGGCTCGACATCGTGGCCGCCAACGCCGGCATCTTCCAGTTCGGCGACGACGTGCAGGACATCCGTGTCGGCGACTGGGCGGACGTCATCGACGTCAACGTCACCGGCGTGTTCAACACCTGCAAAGCCGCTGTGCCGCATCTGATCCGGGGCGGACGCGGAGGAACGGTCGTGATCACCTCGTCGGACGCCGGCACGAAGGGCTTCGCACGGTTCGGGCACTACGTGACCTCGAAGCACGGCGTCATCGGTCTCATGAAGTCGCTGACGATGGAGCTCGCGCCGCACTCGATCCGCGTCAATGTCGTCTCCCCCACCAACTGCAACACCGACATGATCCAGAACGACGCGGTGTGGCGGTTGTTCCGGCCGGACCGCGAGAACCCCACCGCCGAGGAGTTCGCCGAGGCGTCGTCGACGCTGCTGGCTCTGCCCGCCCCGTGGGTGGAACCCGTCGACGTGTCGAACGCCGTCCTCTTCCTCGCGTCCGACGAGGCTCGGTTCATCACCGGCGTGAACCTGCCGGTGGACGGTGGGTCCGCGGCGATCTGACGTGACGGTGTGGGCGCAACGCCGGTCCGCGGCGTCGCGCCCACACCCGGGCACGAGCTACCGCCGCGGGCCGATTCCCATCCAGGAAGGACTCATTTCCGCGCATGAGCGCACACCGCGACGTTTCACCCGCAACGCAGCGTCGTTCCGACTCGACCTGGCAGGCATCGGCTCGGTGCCGTGCAGTTGCGACCGACATGTTCTTCCCACCGCGCACCCGCATCTGGGGAGAACGGATACGTCTGGAACAGGCCGCGAAGAAGATCTGCGAGCGGTGTCCGGTCCTCGCCGAGTGCAGGTCCTACGCGCTCGAGCACGCGGAACGATTCGGCGTGTGGGGCGGACTCACCGAGGCCGAGCGCCGGTCTCGCTTCGCGACCGGCCGATCTACCGCGCCGACGCCGAACCACCAGCTGACGATTTCCGAACCGTAAGGAGCGACGAGACACCATGCACGCCGACGACGACCACATCATCACGTTCGCACTGCGGTGGCAGCCTTACGGCGGGCCCCGGCGAGAGGACATCTTCGTGACGTTCGGTATCACTCCCCGAGAATTCGACGAGCGGCTCCGGCAGGTCTGCATGCGCAGATTCGGGCGCCCGTCGATGCCGCGACCGATCAGCCGGAGCCACGGGTAGCGATCTCAGTCCGGACGCGGACCGAAGGTGTCGAGCATGACGATCGGACCGTCCCCGCCACGGGTGTGCGCGTCGATCTCGAGCAGTCCGGCGAACGCCTTCGCGGTGTAGACGGGGTCGAGTGGAATTCCGAACTCGCTGCCGACGCGCTGTGCGGCCCGGCCCTCGGCGGTTGCGTATCCGTAACCGGGGCCGAGGTATTCGCGGGTCACGGTGAGACCGGCGGAGCGCAGGTCGACGTCGCCGAGGTCGGCTCCACGTTGCCGCAGCAACGATTCGGTTCTCCCCGCGAGATCGCGGATCTCACGATCGCCGAGGGGCAGGGTGTCGTTGACGACCACCGCCACGACGCCGGTGCGCAGTCCCGCGAGCCGTAGGCCCAGGAGCAGTCCGGCGACGGTACCGCCGGAGCCGACAGGCGCGACGATGTGTGCCGGTTCGGGAATCTCTCCCGCCTGGACCTGTGCCGCCAGTTCCAGCGCGGCCTCGACGTAGCCGAGCGCACCGATCGGCGAGGACCCACCCGGCGGAAGGTAGTACGGCATCCGGCCGCCCTTCATGTGCCGGATCATGAGCCACGGCGCGCACGCGAACGTGCGGACCTTGCTGCGGGTGAAGTGCAGGACGGCGCCGGAACGCTGCAACCGCGCGAGCTGCGCGCGGACGTGGTCGTCTACCGGCTGGTCGATCAATGCGAGCGCGGTGTCGATCCCGAACTGCTTGGCGTACAACGCGGTCGCGAGTCCCCAGTTGGTTCCCAGTCCTCCGACGGTGATGATGCGCTTCGACTTGTGGGCGAGGACGTCGGGGATGATCCACTCGAGTTTGCGAACTTTGTTGCCGCCCCAGCCACCCGAGCCGAAGCGGCTGTCGTCCTTGAGCCAGATCCGGCCGTGCGAACCGAGGCCGTCCAGTTTGCGCACCGGCGTCGGAGACGCTCCCAGGCGTACGTGCGGAAGCGATTCCGCCAGTTCGGGAAAGCGCTGGTGCAGGTAGGGCGGGGCGGTCGTCACGTCAGGCATCGGCAGCGCCCAGTCGACCGCGGATCGAACCGGCGAGGTAGTCCAGGTCGGGTCGTGGTGGCGCGGTGGGGCGCCCGCGCAGACCGAAACCGTCGCCCGCTGTCCGCGGAACGACATGAAGATGCACGTGGAACACCTCCTGACCAGCTACCACTCCGTCAGCGAGGAAGAAGTTCACTCCCCCTGCCCCCACCGTACTTCCTCGAAGCGCGGCGGCGGCCCGTTGCCCCACACGGAACAGGCGTGCACCGTCCTCCGAGTCCAACTGCGCGAGGTTCGCGGCGTGCGCCCTCGGCACCACCAGCAGATGGCCGGGGGTGAAGGGACGGATGTCCATGAACGCGATGGTGTGCTCGTCCTCGTACACGAGGCTCGATTCCGCCTCACCGGCGACGATGGCGCAGAAGACGCAGTGGCTCATGCTCGTCGATGTTATGTGGCAAATGCCGGGGCGACGAAGCGCCGCACCATGTGTCGTTCCGTGTCGTCGTCGGCTCCCGGCCATGCCAGCAGGGTGAGGACCACCCGGACGATCCATGCCCCCGCCGCATCGCCGGCGGCAACCCCGGTCAGCGTCGTCGCGAACTGCGCCAGGTCCGGCGACGACGCGAGGTAGCTGTCGGCCGCGCCGGTGCGGGTGTGTGCGAACCAGTACGACAGTGTCGGGTTCGCCCGCACCGCCGCCACCGACGTCAGGATCGCCTCGACAACCCGGTCGCCACCGCGCAGGTGCGCCACCGCGCGGGCGACGTCGTCCGCGACGGACGCCGCAGCCGCGGACACCACCGCCGACACGATCGCGGGCTTCCCGCCCACGTACCGATACAGCGTCGCCCGCGAGCAGCCCGCTCGCTCCGCGATGTCGACGGCACCGACCTGATCGAAACCGCGCTCGAGGAACAGGTCCGCCGCCGCGGCGATGATCCGCTCGACCGCCAGTTCCCGCCGGCTTCCGCCCGCGAGCCAGTCTCCCGTTCCTGCCACGCCGCTCTCCGATCACCAACCCCCTGTCGTCTCATTCTGAGACAGGCAGCCGAATTCGTCTACAACACGGAACCGGCGTCACCTGCGATAACCCCACCGCGCGGATCCACCCTCGAGACGTGCCATTCGCGCATTTCACAGGCGCTTTCTCAGTTCCCGCGGCCCTCTTGACACCGGGCCGTCCTGGGCTGGACGGTGGGCCTACCAGAACAGGTTTCACCGCCGAAGGGACGACATCCGTGACCGCGACGCCACCGGACGGCCTCGACATCTTCGACCCCGCGCACCTCGATGATCCGTACCGGCTGTACGCCATGCTGCGCGAGCACGACCCCGTGTACCGGGTCCCCGGTACCGACTTCCACCTGGTGTCGTCGTGGGCGCTGGTGACCGAGGCGCTGGCCCGGCCCGACGACTTCTCGTCGAACCTCACCGGGGTGCTGGTGCAGCAGGCCGACGGCCCGCCCGTCACGTTCGACATGGATGGCGGCGGACGCGCCGTCCACGTGCTCGCCACGGCCGACGACCCCGCACACGCGATGCATCGCAAACTCGTTCTCGCACAACTCGCCAAGCGGATCCGCACCCTCGGCCCCACCGTTCACGCGCTGGTCGACGACCTGTGGCACGCGGGACTACGCCCCGGCGTCACCTTCGAGTGGGCGCGTGAGATGGCCGACGCACTGCCACTCGCCCTCGTCGCGAGCCTGATCGGACTGCCGCAGAGCGATGTTCCGCAACTGCTCTCGTGGGCGTACGACAGCACCGAGATGCTGGGTGGGGTCGTGACCGCGGATCGACTGCCCGAGTTGATGGCCTCGGCCGCGGCGCTCACCGGCTATCTGTACACAGAATTCGCTGCGGCCAAGCGGGATCCACAGACCGACCTGCCCGGGGTGCTGGCCCACGCCTGCAACGAGGGCGAGCTCACCGACGACGTCGCCGTGCTCATCCTGGTCCAGCTGGTCGGTGCGGGCGGGGAGTCGACGGCCGGGCTGATCGCCAACGCGACCCGCATCCTTGCGACGAACCCGGAACTGCAGGAACGCCTCCGGCGCGCGCCGCAGCTGCTCGACGCGTTCCTCGACGAGGCCCTCCGGCTCGAGTCGCCGTTCCGCGGGCATCACCGGCACGTCGTCTCCGACACCGCCCTCGGCGGCGTCCCGCTGCCCGCCGGAAGCCATGTTCTACTGTTGTGGGGTGCCGCGAACCGTGACCCGGCGACGTTCGACGACCCCGACACCGCCCGCCTGGACCGCCCCAACCTCAAGGGCCATCTCGCGTTCGGCAAGGGTATCCACTTCTGCGTCGGGTCGGCGCTGGCCCGGATGGAGGCACGCGCCGCGCTGACGACGCTACTCGAGCGCACCACGTCGTTCACGATCGCCGACGCCGGCGCCGAGTGGGTGCCGAGCCTGATGGTGCGCCGCCATCGATCGCTGCCACTGGAGCTGAATTTCCGCTGACTCAAGAGGATTGGCGACCCGTCCCGGCCGTCTTCCCGCTCACTGGAAATGCGCCTTCTCGCCCCCCAGATCGCGACCCTACTGTGACCGGCACCACAGTCATGCCAGTGTCACGACAGGAGAACCGGATGAGCGCACGCGTACCCGTCACCCCGATCGACGCCGCCGAGATAGCCGGCTACGACCACGAGACCGACGTCCTGATCATCGGCTACGGCTGTGCCGGTGCGTCGGCCGCACTCGAGGCGAACGCCGCGGGCGCCGACGTGGTCCTACTGGAGCGGCAGAGCGGTGGCGGCGGATCGTCGGCACTGTCCGGGGGCGAGATGTATCTCGGTGGCGGCACCCCGATCCAGGAGGCGTGCGGCTTCACCGATACCGCCGGGGAGATGGAGAAGTTCCTCCTCGCCGCGCTCGGTCCGGACGCCGACCAGGAGAAGGTGGGCCTCTACAGCCGCGAGAGCGTCGCCCACTACCAGTGGCTCGTCGACCACGGCGTCCCGTTCAAGCCGTCACTGTGGGACTCCCCCACCTGGGTGCCGCCCACCGACGACGGCCTGATGTGGATGGGTGAGAACGCCTATCCGTTCTACGAGATCGCGGAACCGGCGCCCCGTGGGCACCGCGTCACCTCGGACGGTTTCGGCGGCAAGGTGCTGATGGCGGTGCTCAGCGAGGCCGTCGCGAAGACCGACATCGCCGTCCACACCGACACCACCGCCCTGCGCCTGATCGTCGAGGACGGCCGGGTCGTCGGGGTCGTGACCCGACACTTCAACGACACCGTCACCTACCGCGCCCGCCGCGGCGTGGTCGTCACGACCGGCGGCTTCGCCGACAACAAGGAGATGCTCGCGCAGCACGCGCCGCAACTGGTGGGGCTGGGTGTCAACAGCGACGGTGGTGACGACGGCCGCGGCATCGTGATGGCGCAGGCCGTCGGTGCGGCCGTCAAACACATGTCCGCGGGCCAGGTCGGAATCTCGCTGGTCCCGGGAATGATGGTGCGCGGCATGATCGTCGACAGTGTCGGCCGACGATTCATCAACGAGGACGTCTACCCCGGGCTGGTCGGGCAGGCTGCACTGTTCAAGCACAACCTGAAGGTGTGGGTGATCCTCGACGAGCAGGCCTACGAGGAAGTCCCGGTCGACGAACGCTGGGGCGTGCAGCCCCATTTCGTCGCCGAGACCCTCGAGGAGCTCGAACGCGAAATCGGGATGCCCGAGGGCGCGCTGCAGAACACCGTCGGCGAGTACAACCGGTTCGCCGAACACGGCGAGGACCCCTACTTCCGCAAGTCCTCGCGCTGGTTGCGTCCGCTGCAGTCGCCGTTCGCTGCGATCGACGTCCAGCGCGGTATGGCTCCGCCGGAGTACGGCGACGGCGGCACCGGCGGTGGCGGCGCCGAGGTGTTCACCATCGGCGGCCTGCGCACCACCGTCGACGGCCGCGTCCTAGACCTCGACGGCGACGCGATCCCCGGCCTCTTCGCTGCCGGACGCGCGACGTCGGGCCTGCACTCGTGGGGCTACATCAGTGGCACCTCGCTCGGCGACGGCACCTTCTTCGGCCGTCGGGCCGGCGCCGCCGCCTCGCGCGAGTAGCGCGGCATACCGGCCGCCGAGCGCGCGCAGTTCCTCGTGGGTGCCGCGCTCGGCGACTCGGCCGTGGTCGAGGACCGCGATCTGGTCGGCGTCCCGGATCGTCGAGAGACGGTGCGCGATGGTGATCGTGGTGCGGCCGCGGCTGACGACGTCGAGCGCGGCCTGCACGGCCCGTTCGGTCTCGTTGTCGAGCGCACTGGTGGCCTCGTCGAGCACCAGGATCCGCGGGTCCCGCAGCAGGGTCCGCGCGATCGCGATGCGCTGCTTCTCGCCCCCGGAGAAGCGGTGTCCGCGGGCGCCGACGACGGTGTCGTAGCCGTCGGGCAGCGACGAGATCAGCTCGTGCACCTGCGCCGCCCTCGCCGCGGCCTCGATCTCGGCATCCGACGCCTCGGGACGGGCGTGCCGCAGGTTCTCGCGGATCGTCGCGTGCAGCAGGTACGTCTCCTGGGAGACGACGCCGACCAGTTCGGACAGTTCGGCGAGCCGGATGTCGCGCAGGTCGACCCCGTCGATCGTCACCCGTCCCGACGTCGGGTCGTGCAGGCGCGCGACGAGCGACGCCAGAGTGGTCTTACCGGAACCGGTTTCGCCGACCAGTGCGAGGGACGAGCCCGCCGGCACGTCGATCGTGACGTCGGTGAGGGCGTCGCGGTCGGCGTTCTCGTACCGGAAGCCGACCTGGTCGAACCGCACCGCTCCGTCGACCTTCTCCCGCGGCATCGGGACCGGCTTCTCCGGGTCGTCGATCTCCACCGGCAGATCCAGGTACTGGAAGATCCGGCTGAACAGCGCCAGCGAACTGGTCACGGACACACCGACGTCGAGCAGGCCCATCAGCGGACGGAACAGTGTCGTCTGCAGTCCGGTGAACGCCACGAGAGTGCCGATCGTCATGCCGCCCGACGTCGCCGGCAACCCGGCCGCGAGGTACAGCAGCGCGGGAATCGCGGAGAAGATGATGCTCATCGTCGCCATCCGCCAGCGTCCGGACAGCTGCGAGCGAACCTCGAGATCGACCAGATGCGTGGACGTCCCGGAGAAACGCTCCGACAGGGCGGGCCCCGCACCGAGCGTCTTGCCCAGCTGTACGCCGCTGATCGACAGACTCTCCTCGATCTGGGTCTGCATGTCCGCCAGCGCCTTCTGGCGCTGTGCGGTGATCTCGCGCCGCATGAGCGCAACCTTGCGGGTGAGCCAGATCGCGGGCGGCAGCACGATCAGCGACAGCAACGACAGCCGCCAGCTGAGGACGGCCATCGCGATCGCGGTGCCGATCACCGTCGTGACGTTGGACGCGATCGACGTCGCCGTGGATGTCACCACGGTCTGCATGCCGCCGATGTCGTTGGTGAGCCGCGACTGGATCTCGCCGCCGCGGGTGCGGGTGAAGAAGCCGAGCGACTGCCGCTGCAGGTGTGTGAACACCCGGGTCCGCAGGTTGTGCATGATCCGCTGCCCGACGGTCGTCGAGATCCAGGTCTGCACCACGCCGAACACCGCCGTGGCGACGGTGATCGCGAGCATCGCGATCACGGCCCACACGAGCAGACTCACGTTCTGCTCGGGGATCGCCCGGTCGATGACCTCACGCACGAGGAACGGGTTGGCCAGCGAGATCGCCGACGACGCCACGATGAGCGCGACCACGACCGCGATCTGCCAGCGGTACGGCGCGAACAGGGCGCCGATCCGGCGCAAGCTGACCGGCGATTCCTCGAGCTGGGCGCGGTCGGCGGGGTCGGCCTTGCGGGTACGCATCGGACCACCGCCGGGTCCGCCGAATGGAGGGCTTGTCATTGCACCACCCCTCTCAGATGTCGGGGCAAGCCTTTACTGAGGTTGCCTCAACATGAGGTAGCTGTCAAGTGAGGTAGGCTCCGGCACATGACGGAGGTAACGGCCGAGCAGCTACGCGACCTCGTGATGTCCACATCGAGGGGGCTGCGCCGACGCTGGTTCGCGGCGCTCGAACCATGGGGACTGTCCCCGCACGAGTTCCGCGCGCTGCGCGTGATCGACGGCGAGGCCGGCGGGCGCCCCCGGCTCGGCGACGTCGCGAAGGCGCTGCGCATCGCGCCCCGCTCCGCCACCGAGGTGGTGGACCGACTCCAGAAGCGCGAGCTCGTCGAACGCGTCGCCGACGACGTGGACCGTCGCGCCGTGTGCGTCCGGCTCACCGACACCGGTCTCGGGCTCCTCGACGAGATGTCCGCGGCCCGCGACGCCCAGGCCGCCGACTTCTTCGCCGGCCTCGACGACCACGACCGCAACGAACTCAGCCGGATCCTCGGCACACTCACCGCCGACGACGGCTGCTGACCTCAGCCGCGGTCCGCGAACTCGTCGGGGGCGAACGTGAACACGCAGTAGTCCCGGCTGTCGAACACGAACGTCGCCGCCTCGGTCATGCCGTAATGCCGGTGCACGGCAAGCGACTTCGCATTGGCGGCCTCGACGAACGCCACACCGAGGGCGAAACGGTCGCGGAGTTCACGACTGAGCGCGGTGAGCAGCATCGTCAGCACACCCCGCCCCTGGTACCGGGGATCGACTGCGGCGGGACCGTACAGGAACAGTCGGCCGGCCCCCTCCCCCACCGCGTCCACGGCCAACCGCGGCGGGCCCGACGACATCGCGCCAGGCTCGGACGTCATCGCGAACCCGGCGAGGGCGCCGCCCTCCTCGGCGACGAAGACGCCGGTGCCCTCCTCGAAGCGCGTGAGGACGTCCTCGTCCATGTTCCCCTGCACGAATCCGCGCTCGGCGCGCTCCGCTGCGGACAGTCCGTCGCCCCGCGACGCCTTCATCAGCGCGAGGATCGCCTCGCGGTCCCGGGGTCCGGAGCGGCGCACGGTGATCGTCATGACCCGATTATGGCGCCACCCCGGGAACGATGAACGGGACCGACTACCGGGCCGAGGTCGCCGTCGCGAACGCCAGCGCCTGCGGCCAGGAGATCTCCCAGGCCGCCTTGTTCACCGGATCGTCGTGGCGCGCCCGGGCGCTGAAGCCGTGTGCGGCACCCGGGTAGGCGTGCACGATCGTCGCCCCGGTCTCGCGCGACTGCAGCGCAGCCTGCAGTGCCCGGAACGACTCGGTCGACAGGATCGTGTCGGCGCCGGCGTGCAGCACCATGACCGGCGCCGTGATGGACGGCGCCAGCTCGATCGCGTCGAGTGCATGGTTCGCGGGCGCCGGATCCCAGATCGACGGATGGTAGGCAACGACATTCGCGAGATCGGCATCGCGGGCGCCGAGCAGCAGCGCGAACCGCCCACCGAGGCACCAACCCATCACACCGACGCGGCGCGCACCCAGTTCGCGGCGCGCGTAGTCGAGCAGCGCGGCCATCTCCGCCAGGCACGCCTCGTCGTCGAGTTCGCCCATGAGCTCGAACAGCCGCTCCTTGGCGGTGTCGTCGAGGCTCGGTCCGTGCCACGGATCCCAGACCAGCGCGGTGGCCCCGGACGCGGCGACGTCGTCGGCGTACTCGCGCACCTGCGCGTCGATGCCGTTGATCATCGGCAGCAGCAGCATGACGGTGTCGCTGCCGCCCTCGGGCTGTGCGAGATACGCGGTCAGCTCTCCGACGGTGACGGAACCCGTTGTCACAGAATCGCGCCCGGCGTGTAGCGAGCAGCCTCCGGGTTGGCGTCGACGAGCTTCTGGACCTCGGCGACCACCGAGTCGACCTGCGCGCCGGCGGCACCGACGAACGCGGAGCGGTCGGCCAGCGCCTCGTCGAGCGCAGCCCGGTCGAGCGGCAGCCGGTCGTCGGCGGCCAGGCGGTCGAGCAGGTCGGGCTCCTTGCCCTCCTCGCGCATCGCGAGGGCGACGGCGACGGCGTGCTCCTTGATGGCCTCGTGTGCGGTCTCGCGGCCGACACCGGCGCGCACGGCGGCCATGAGGACCTTGGTGGTGGCGAGGAACGGCAGGTAGCGGGTCAGCTCGTTCTCGATGACGGCCGGGTAGGCGCCGAACTCGGCGAGCACGGTCAGGAAGGTCTCCATCTGCCCGTCGATCGCGAAGAACGCGTCCGGCAGCGCCACGCGGCGGACGACGGAGCAGAACACGTCGCCCTCGTTCCACTGCGCACCGGCCAGCTCCGACGCCATCGACGCGTAGCCGCGCAGCACCACCTGCAGGCCGTTGACGCGCTCGCACGAGCGGGTGTTCATCTTGTGCGGCATCGCCGACGAGCCCACCTGGCCGGGCTGGAAGCCCTCGGTGACCAGCTCGTGGCCGGCCATCAGGCGAATGGTGTGCGCCATCGACGACGATGCGGCACCCACCTGGACCAGCGCGGACAGCACGTCGTGGTCGAGCGAGCGCGGGTACACCTGGCCGACGCTGGTGAACACGTGCGCGAAACCGAGGTGCTCGGCGACCTTGGTCTCGAGCTGCTCGAGCTTGGCCGCGTCACCATCGAGGAGGTCGAGCATGTCCTGCGCGGTGCCCATCGGGCCCTTGATGCCGCGCAGCGGGTAGCGATCGATGAGCTCGCGCACGCGGGTGAGCCCCACCAGCATCTCGTCGGCGGCGGACGCGAAGCGCTTGCCGAGCGTGGTGGCCTGCGCGGCGACGTTGTGGGAGCGGCCGGCCATCACGATGCCGGTGTACTCCGCGGCGCGCTCGGCGAGGCGGGCGGCGATCGTGATGCCGTGGTTGTAGACGTGTTCGAGCGAGCGCAGCACCTGCAGCTGCTCGACGTTCTCGGTGAGGTCGCGGCTGGTCATGCCCTTGTGGACGTGCTCGTGACCGGCGAGGGCGTTGAACTCCTCGATGCGGGCCTTCACGTCGTGGCGGGTGACCCGCTCACGGTCGGCGATCGAGTCGAGGTCCACCTGGTGCAACACGCGCGCGTAGTCGGCGACGGCCTCCTGCGGGACGTCGATACCCAGCTCGGCCTGAGCCTGCAGCACCGCCAGCCACAGCTGACGCTCGAGCACGATCTTGTGCTCCGGCGACCACAGCTCCTTCAGAGCGGGGCTGGCGTAACGGTTGGCAAGGACATTCGGGATGCGGCTCACGAGACCTCAGTCTAATGGCGCACCCGAACGCCCTCGTCAGCGCGTGCTCGGCGGGGCGAAGTCGTCGATCAGGTCCGAGAGCATCGCCCGCGCCATTCCCCGCGGATCGGGGTCGACCTCGCTCAGCGCCCCCACCACCACGCCGTCGACCACGGCCACCAGCCGACGTAGTTGCGGCTCCCGCACGTCGCGGCCCGATCGGCGCAGCACCTCGGTGAGCAGGTCGTCGAGCTGGGCGCGCAGCCTCAGCTGGACGTCGCGCAGTTCGGGGTGCCGGGCCGACGCCACGAACCGCTCGTACCGCGCGATCAGCCGCTCGCGGGAACCGTCGCCGGCGTCGTCGGGCCCCACCAACAGGTCCACGATGAGGTCCACCGTCGCCTCGACGCCCCGTCGGCGCTGCGTGACGTCGTCGATGCGCGCCCGCATCGCGTCCAGCTCACGGTTGCCGTTGTGCTCGACGGCCAGGGCGATCAACTCGTCGAGCGAGCCGAAGTAGTAGGTGGTCGACGCGAGCGGGAGCCCGGCCCGCGTTGCGACGGCGCGATGCCGGACGGCGTCGAATCCACCCTCGAGGAGGAGATCCGCCGCCGCGGTCACGAGCGCCTGCCGACGCCGCTCACCTTTGGGTGTGGCGGCAGAGATCATCCGTCCATCGTGCCAGCCGGCCGCGGGCCGACTGGGCGAAATCAAGAGAACAGCACCCCTATCGCGGCGCCGGCAACCACCGTTCGAGACGAATCAGGGCATCCCGGATCTCTGCGGTGGCGCCGGCGAACGACATCCGCACGGTGTGGTCGCCGTGCGCGGTGTCGAAGTCGATGCCGGGAGCGAGCGCGAGCCCGGTGTCGGCGAGCAGGCGCGCGCACCACGACGTGGAGTCGTCGGTGAGATGGCGGATGTCGGCGTACACGTAGAACGCGCCGTCGGCGGGCGCGAGTTCGGTGAGCCCCAGCTTCGGCAGCCCCGTCAGCAGCAGTTCCCGGTTGGCCGCGTACCGCTGGACGTGACCGTCCAACTCGGCGCGGGACTCGTCGGAGAACGCCGCGACGGCCGCGTACTGCGAGATCGCGGGCGGGCACACCGTCATGTTCGAGGAGAGGCGCTGCAGGGCCCGGCGCAGGTGCTCGGGCACCAGCATCCAGCCCAGCCGCCACCCGGTCATCGAGAAGTACTTCGACACCGATCCGATCACCACGGCCTCGCGCGAGGTCTCCCACGCGGACGCCGTCGGCTGGCCCCCGGCGAGCTCGCCCGAGAACTCGATGCCGTGGTAGATCTCGTCCGAGATCAGCAGCGTGTCGTGCTCCTCGCACCAGCGGGCCAGCGCGGCCAGTTCGGCCGGGTCGATGACGGTGCCGGTGGGGTTCGCGGGGCTCGCGACGATCAGGCCCGCGGGCGGGGTGTCCATGTCCTCGAGCATCGCGACGGTCGGCTGGAACCGGGTCTCGGGACCGCAGTCGATCTCGATCACGTTGCAGCCCAACGCCGTCAACGTGTTCCGGTAGGCGGGGTAGCCGGGACGCGCGACGACGACGGTGTCGCCGGCGTCGAATGCGGCGAGGAACAGCAGAGTGAACGCGCCCGACGATCCGGTGGTGACGACCACCTCGTCCGGATGGACGTCGTAGCCGGAGCGGCCGTGGTGATAGTCGGCGATGGCCTGGCGCAGCGGCTCGATCCCGAACGTCTCGGTGTAGCCCAGCAGGTGGCTGTCCAGCGATTCCCGCGCCGCGCGCAGCACCGGTTGCGGTGCGGGCGTCGACGGCTGCCCGGCAGCGAGCGACAGCACGTCACCGTGGGTGCGCTGCCGCTCGTTGGCCGCCTTCCACACGTCCATGACGTGGAAGGCGGGAATGGTCGATCGCTGGGAATCGGTACGCACGACTTCGACGTTAGCGCGCAGCACACCACCATCCGAATCCGGTGCCGCGCCGGAAACAGCGGCGCCGCGCCCCCGATCGGAGGCGCGGCGTCGCGAAGAGTGGAGCGGCAGGTCAGATGGAGATCCGGCCCTCGACCGCAGCCAGGCCGATGTCGCTGCGGAAGTGCCCGCCCGGCAGCTTCACCTCGGCCAGACGCGCGTACGCATCCTCGCGCGCCTCGGTCAGGTCGGCGCCGACACCGACGACGCTCAGGACGCGGCCACCGGCGGAGACGACGGCGCCGTCCTCGCGGGCCGCGGTGCCGGCGTGCAGGACACGCTCGGCGTCGGACCCGGTGATGACGTCCCCGGTGCGCGGGGTGGCCGGGTAGTTCTCGGCGGCCAGAACCACGGTGACCGCGGCGCCGTCCCGCCACTGCAGCGGCGGGACCGACGCGAGGGTGCCGGTCGCGGCGGCGTTCAGCACCTCGCCGAGCGGCGACTCGAGCAGCGCCAGGACGGCCTGCGTCTCCGGGTCACCGAAGCGGCAGTTGAACTCGACGACCGCGGGGCCGTTCTTGCCCATCGCCAGACCCGCGTACAGCAGACCGGTGAAGGGGCAGCCACGCTTGGCCATCTCGACCGCGACGGGCGTGACGACGTCGTCGACGATCTGGGTCACGGCGTCGGCCGGCAGCCACGGCAGCGGCGTGTAGGCGCCCATGCCACCGGTGTTGGGGCCGGTGTCGCCGTCGCCGACGCGCTTGTGGTCCTGCGCGGGCAGCAGCGGGACCACGGTCTCGCCGTCCACCAAGCAGAACAGCGACACCTCGGGGCCGTCGAGGAACGACTCGAGCAGCACCGGGTGCCCGATCTCGAGGCACTCGGCGGCGTGGTCGCGCGCGGCGCTGCGATCGGTGGTGACCACGACGCCCTTACCGGCGGCCAGTCCGTCGTCCTTGACGACCCAGTTGGGGCCGAAGCGGTCGAGAGCGGCATCGAGGTCGGCCGGGTTGTCGACGACCTCGGCGTGCGCGGTGCGGACACCGGCGGCAGCCATGACGTCCTTGGCGAACGCCTTGGAGCCCTCGATGCGGGCGGCCTCGGCGGACGGGCCGAAGCACGCGATACCCGCGGCACGGACGGCGTCGGCGACACCGAGGACCAGCGGCACCTCGGGGCCGATGACGACCAGGTCGGCGGCCTGCGACTTCGCGAGCGCGACGACGGCGTCGCCGGACGCGACGTCGACCGCATGGGTCTCGGCGATGCGGGCGATGCCGGCATTGCCGGGGGCACACATCAGCTTGTCGACGCCCGGGTCACGGGCAAGGGCCAACAGGAGGGCATGTTCACGGGCTCCGGAGCCGATCACGAGTACGCGCACGGGTGTCAGCCTACGGGCCGAACCTCGACGCCTCGACCACCCCCACCCCTCGTCACTCCGGGCGCCTGGCCAGGAACGAGGGCCGTGGCGCCGACCCGGAGAAGGGCGCCTGCACCACGTTCTCGACGCTGTTGAACACCACGAACACGTTCGCGCGCGGCATCGGGGAGATGTTCCCGCCCGACGCGTGCAGCGCATTGCAGTCGAACATCGTCATCGACCCCGCGCCCCCGGTCAGCACCTCGATGCCGTGCCGCTGCCACATGTCGGTGATGGCGTCCTCCGACGGCACGCCGACCCTGGGCGTCGTGGTGACCAGCGATTCCCGGTAGAAGTCGTCGGGTGTCGCCCCAGCGCACTGCACGAAGTACCGCTGCGTGCCGGGCATGATCATCAGCGGCCCGTTGTACGAGGTGTTCTCGGTGAGGGCGATCGACGCGCTCACCGCACGCGGGCGGGGCATGCCGTCCTCCGCATGCCAGGTTTCGAAGTCCGAGTGCCAGTAGAACGCGCCGCCCTGGAAGCCAGGCTTGTAGTTCAGCCGGCTCTGATGGATGTAGACGTCCGAGCCGAGGATCTCGCGCGCGACGTCGTAGGCCCCGGACGACTCGACGACGCGGCGTACCGCGTCGCTCAGTTCCAGGATGTCGAAGATCGAGCGCACCGCGTCGGTGCCGGCCTCACGGACGATGCGTTCGTCGTCTCGAAGCTCCGGATCGTGCTGGATCCGGTCGATCTCCGTCAGGCAGGTCGCGACGTCGGCCTCGCCGATCACCGCCTCCCGCTGGAGGAAACCTCGCCGGTCGAAATCCGTGTACTCCGCGCTGTCGGGCTGCCCCCAGAACACCGGGTCCGGACGGTCGATCACTCGCGGGCGACCCGAAACCCGGGTCGCATACATGTCTTCCACCAATGCCATACGGCAATCACCACCAAGCTCTTCACTGTGCACTCTGCCACGGCAAGCACACCGCCGCTTCGACGACAGGCTGCGCCTGCGTACCGGATTTCTTGGTACGCAGGCGCTTTCGTCGACGGTCCGATCCGTGTCCGCCGGCTACTGGCGGTAGGACTCGACCTCGTCCACGGGACGCGGAGCGGCCTGCTCCACGTCCTCACCGAACTCGGCCCGCGCGCGACGCTGCCGGAGCAGGTCCCAGCACTGGTCGAGCCGTTGCTCGAGGAACGTCAATCGGGCGCCGTCCTCTTCCGACAGCCCCTGCCCCTCGGCCCGTGAGCGCAAATCCCGTTCCTCACGGACCAGTTCGTCGATGTTCTCGATGATGTCGTGTTCGGACATGGTGTGCCTCCCACCTCAGGGTAAACCGGAAGGGCGAACCTGTCCGGTCACTGCGTGAGGTCGTAGACCGTCACGCCGTCGACCGTGGTCGATGTGAAGGTGGCCTGCACCCACTCGGAGATCTCCGACGCCGTGCCCTCACCCCCGCCCCGACCGCCACCCATACCTCCGGCGACGAAGTAGTGGATCCTCCCGTCCGCGACGTACTGCCGGAACTGCTCGAGCGTCGGCGACGGGTCGCTGCCGTTGAACCCACCGATCGGCATCACCGGACGCTCGGTCGCCAGCTGGTAGCCCGACGCGCTGTTGGACCCGATCGCGGCGGCCACCCACGTGAAGTCGTCCGCGCGCTCGCGCAGCAGGGCGGTGAGCTCGTCGCCCGGTTTGCTGGCGTCCAGCAGACCGCCACCCCCGCCGCCGCCGAAGCCGCCGGGCATTCCGCCCGGCATCTCGAACTCGCCCCCACCGTTTCCTCGACCGCCCGGCATCGGCATGCCGTTCAGCCGCTCCCCCGGACCCCGCATGCCGCCCGGACCGCCCCGCCCCATCTCGCCCTCGTCGCGCGGTCCTGCCGACGGTATCGACCCGGAATGGCCGGTGCCGATCGTGTCGGCCGCGTAGGCAACCGGGCCTGCGAGACCGGTGAAGAGGGCCGCCACGATCACGACGACCGCGGCCCGCGTCCGCAGCAGTGCGGGCACCAGCATTGCGACCGCGGTCAGCGCTCCCACGACGACCACCGCCCACCGGAGCCACGGCACGAAATCCGGGCTGCGGCCCAGCAGGATCCACGCGGTCGCCGCGGTCACGGCGATCGTGACGGCCGCGATGATCCGCACCCACAGCAGATCCCGTCGACGCCACAGCACCGCCGCCCCCGCTCCGACGAGCGCCGCGATCGCGGGCGCCAGCGCGACGGTGTAGTACGCGTGGAAGATCCCTGCCATGAAGCTGAACACGAGGCCGGTGACGACGAGCCAGGAGCCCCACACCACGAACGAGGCACGCCGGGGATCGGTTCGCGGAGCCCGCCCACACAGCACGATCCCGGCCCCGAGCAGGAACAGCGCCGCAGGGAGCAGCCACGCGATCTGGCCACCCTGCGCCGGCTCGAACAACCGCGTGATCCCCGTGCTCCCCCACATGCCGCCGCCGGCAGCGCCGCCGGGCACGACATCACCACCGGGGAACCCGCCGCGAGCACCGCCGCCCCCGACGCTGCCCCGCTCGTTGCCGCTCAGCCGGCCGAACCCGTTGTAGCCCAGTGTCAGTTCCAGGATCGAGTTGTTCTGCGAGCCGCCGATCCACGGTCGCGAATCGGCCGGCCACAGCTCGACCGTGAGCAGCCACCATCCGGCCGAGACGATCAGCCCGCCGAGAGCCACGAACAACTGCAGGATCCGCTTGCCGAGCCTCGGTGGCCCGGCGATCAGGTATGTCAGCGCCAACGGCGGCACCACGAGCATCACCTGCAGCTGTTTGGTGAGGAACCCGAACCCGACGAACACCCCGGTGAGCACCATCCACCGGATGCGACCGTCCTCGACACCCCGCAGCGTCGCCCACACCGCCGCGATCATCAGCAGCACCAGCAGCGCATCGGGATTGTCGAACCGGAACATCAACACGGCCACCGGCGTCAGCGCCAGCACCAGTCCGGCCAGCAGCCCGGCCGCGGCGCCGAAGTACCGGCGCACTGTCACCCACAGCAGTGCCACCGACGCGACACCGATCAGCACCTGCGGGACCAGGATGCTCCACGAGTTCAGCCCGAATACCCGTACCGACAACTCCATCACCCACAGCGACGCCGGCGGCTTGTCGACGGTGATCGAGTTCGCCGCGTCGGACGACCCGAAGAAGAACGCCTTCCACGACACCGATCCCGCCTGCACCGCCGCCGAGTAGAACGCGTTGGCCCAGCCGGAGGCACTCAGGTTCCACAGGTAGGCGACGGCGGTGCCGACGAGAAGCGCCGCCAGCGCCCAGTACTCGCGGGTGCGCTTCGGTGCGGCGGCCGGTTGCGGCGTCGCCACCGAGCGATCGATCGTGACGCTCATCGGGTGACTCCTTCCGTGGCACCGTGCCGGAACACCCAGCGCAGGCCGATGAAACGGGACAGAGTGGCAACGAGATTCGCTGCCACGAGAACGGCGAGCTCGAGGTGCGGCGAGGCGCCGGGCGCGAACCTGTGCAGGGCGGCGAGCGATCCACTCGTGACCGCCAGGCCGAAGCCGAACACCACCAGACCCTGCATCTGATGTCGAGTGGCACCACGACGCCCGCGGACCCCGAACGTGAAGACCCGGTTGGCCGCGGTGTTCGCGACCGCGGTGACCAGCAGCGCGAGCGCGTTGGCCCACTGCGCGCCGAGTGCGCCCTGGAGGGCGAGATACAGCAGTGCGTAGGCCGCGGTGCTGGCGATCCCGACGATCGCGAACCGCACCAACTGCCCCAACATCGCCGGCGACGCTCCGGGTGCGAGGTCGCCCCGGCCGAGACTGTCCCGCAGCGCCGCGAGCGGCAGCGCACCGGAGACGAGCGAGCGTCCCACCCTCGCGACGCCACGCAGGTCCGCGAGTGCGGTCGCGACGATGTCGACGCGGCTGTCGGGGTCGTCGACCCAGTCGACGGGTACCTCGTGGATGCGCAGGCCGGCACGCTCCGCCAGCACGAGCAGTTCGGTGTCGAAGAACCAGTCGCCGTCCTCGACGAGCGGCAGCAGCGCGTGCGCGACGTCGGCCCGGACGGCCTTGAACCCGCACTGCGCGTCCGAGAACCGGGCACGCAGAGCGCCCCGCAAGATCAAGTTGTAGCTACGGGAGATGAACTCCCGTTTCGGTCCGCGCACTACTCGCGACGAGGGCGCCAGTCTCGATCCGATGGCGACGTCCGAGTGCCCCGACAGCAGCGGCGCGACGAGCGGCATCAGCGCATCGAGACCGGTCGACAGGTCCACGTCCATGTAGACCAGGACACGGGCGTCGGAGCACCCCCACGCCGCACGCAGCGCCCGCCCGCGCCCCTTCTCGTCGAGATGCAGCACCCGGACGTCGGGGAACTCGGCCGCCAACTCCCGCGCAACCTCGAGGGTGCGATCGTTACTGGCGTTGTCCGCGATGGTGATTCGCGCGGTGTACGGCACCTCGGAGGACAGATAGCCACGGAGGCGACGCACGCACCCACCGAGCGCCGCCTGCTCGTTGTACACCGGTACGACGATGTCGAGCGCGGGTGCCGTGGTCGTCACCTCGGACCGCTGCACACCCACCGTGGGCCGGGATTCGGTCGTCATGCCCCTCAGCGTGAGGACCGGGCCTGCGGCCCGGCTGCGACGGAGCTGGGAGCTTCCTGGCAACCCATCGCTCGATCGCCCCGGTTGTCGGAAATGTTACGAATAACTGCCCGTGCGTGTCACTTTCGAGTGTCAGAACGGCGCCACTACGCCCGAGATCGGGATTCGTCCCGCCACCGCGACCCGGAAGTCGACCATCGCCCGCTGCAGATGGTCGGGGCTCGTGACGACCACGGCGCCGCTCGCGCCGCGACCCGCGAGGATGCGGTTGGTGTTGACGGCGTTCTCGACGGTCGAGCGGGAGGTGTTCTCCTCGGTGATCCGGAACGCCGGGACACCGTTCGCGACGAGCCACTGCCGCATCGCCTGCGCCTCGGTGACGCCGGACTGTGGTACCCCACCGGTGACGATGATGGGCGACAACGGAAAGCGTTGCGCCAGTGCGAGCGCCGCTTGGAGACGGGATACCAACAGCGGGCGCATCGTCCCGTCCGCGTACAGACCGGCGCCGAGCACCACGATGTTCGTGGTGAGCGGGCTGAAGGCCAGCATCACGGGCACCTGAGTGGTCAGGGTCTCCATCCGGGTGCACGCGATGATGCGGTCCCGATCCGGACTCTGGCATCCACCCGCGACGGACAGCGCTCCGTTGACGAGGGTCGTCATCGACAGCGCGTCGACGACGTCGAGGGAGGACTCGGCGGCAGCCGGACCGGGCAGGGCGATCGCAGCGGCCGCCGCGGCGATCACTGCGGGAACGATGAGGCGACGGGGGCGTAACGAACGTGGCGACATAGCACTCCTCGGTAACGGGTCCCCCGACCGAACGTGGAAGTCGCATATCAGTGTGACCCCCATCACGAAACAACATGAGCCGTTCCGTGATAGTTCGCGGTCACGACGCGTGTCGCCCGCGCGCCGGGCCGCGGCGCGGCCGGAGTACCGGCCCCGCCCGCCGCCACCTATCCTCGCGGTATGCCTTCTGTGTTCAGCGCCATCATCGCCGGAGACCTGCCGGGCCGTTTCGTGTGGGAAGACGAGGACGTCGTCGCATTCCTCACGATTGCCCCGGTTACGCAGGGCCACACCCTGATCGTGCCCCGCAAGGAGGTGGATCAGTGGCAGGACGTCGACGACGAACTGTTCGACAAGTGCACCGCCGTCTCCCGAAAGGTCGCGAAGGCCGTCCGGCAGGCGTTCGACGCACCGCGCGCCGGCTTCCTGATCGCGGGTCTCGAGGTGCCGCACCTGCACATGCACGTCTTCCCCGCCTACAGCATGGGCAACTTCGACATCAGCGGCGCGGACCCCAACCCGTCCCCGGAGTCGCTGGACGAGGCGGCCGCCAAGATCAAGTCGGCGCTGCGGGAGCTCGGCGACGGCGAGAACGTTCCCGCCTGACGCGTCATTCCCTCGGCAGGCGCACCCGGAAGGTCGCCCCCTTCCCGGGTGCGCTGTCGACGCCGACGGTCCCGCCGTGCGCGGCGACGATCGCGGCGACGATCGACAACCCGAGACCGCTGCCCCCGCTCGCCCGGGTACGCGACGCGTCGGCGCGGTAGAACCGCTCGAACACCCGGGCCGCGTCGTCCCCGTCGAGCCCCGGGCCGGTGTCGGCCACCTCGACGACGGCGTCGGCTCCGTCGGTGCCCACCCGGACCGTGACGTCCGCGTTCTCCGGGGTGTGATCGAGCGCGTTGCCGAGCAGGTTGCCGACCACCTGCCGCAGCCGGGCGTCGTCGCCCAGCACCTCGGCGGGTTCCGAGTTCGGCAGAATTTCCAACATGATTCGACGCTGCGGCGATCGCGCTCGGGCGTCGTGCACCGCGTCCGCGGCCACCGCGAGCAGATCCACCGGATGCCGATCGAACGGCCGCTGCGCGTCCATCCGCGCCAACAACAGCAGGTCTTCGACGAGCAGACCCATTCGCTGCGCCTGACCCTCGATCCGGCTCAGCACCATCTCCGGATCGGTCGACGCGCCCTGCCGGTACAACTCCGCGAAGCCGCGGATCGTGGCGAGCGGGGTCCGCAGCTCGTGACTGGCGTCGGCAACGAAACGGCGCATCCGCTCCTCGGACTGCCTCGCGGACTCCTCCGACGCCGCGGTCGCGGCGAACGCGGTCTGGATCTGCGCGAGCATCCCGTTGAGCGCCGACGACAGCCGACCCACCTCCGTGCGCTGATCCCACTCCGGCACCCGGCGGTGCAGGTCCCCCGCCGCGATGCCGGCGGCGGTCTCCTCCACCTCCCGCAACGGCCGCAGGCTGCGGCGCACCACGAAGTAGGACGCGAAGCCGAGGACGACCAGCACCACGGCCCCGATACCGACCTGCAGTACCACCAGGCGTTCCACGGTCGCGTCGATGTCGGTGAGTTTGACCGCGACGGTCGTCGTGCCCGACGGCGTCACCACCGTCAGCTCCCGCCACCGGACGTCCCCGCCACCGACCGAACCCACCGTCACCGGGCCCGGATCGTCGCTGAGCACCGGTGTGGCGCTGGTGCTCTCGTCGTTCAGTTCGAGGCGCACCGAGCCGTCCGGCTCGGTGGTACGGACGTAGAACGGGCTCGGCGGCCGGTTCGGTCCGGGCTCGGACACCGGCGGCAACGCCCGCGGATCACGCGGCTTCGCCCAGCCGTGCGCGGCGTCGAACAGTTGCCGGTCGGTGCGATCGATCAGCGAGGACTCCATCGCCGACGTCACCGCGACGCCCGACGCGAGCAGCCCGGCCGCCGCCAACAGCAGCACCGCCACCACCAGGGTGATCCGCAGCGGCAACGCACGTAGACGCCTCATCCGTCCGCCCTACCGGGGTTCGCGCATCACGTAGCCGACACCGCGCAGCGTGTGGATCAGCCGCGGTTCGGTGGTATCGATCTTGCGGCGCAGGTAGGAGACGTACGACTCTACGACGCCGACCTCGCCGCCGAAGTCGTAGTTCCACACGTGGTCCAGGATGCGCGGCTTGCTCAGCACGGTGCCGGCGTTGACCATGAAGTACCGGAGCAGCGTGAACTCGGTGGGCGACAACGACACCGGTTCGCCCGCCTTCCACACCTCACGGGTGTCGTCGTCGAGTTCGAGATCGGCGAACGTGACGCGGGCCGACTGCTTGTCGTCGGAGTGCCCGGCGCGGCGCAGGATCACCCGCAGCCGGGCCACCACCTCCTCGAGACTGAACGGTTTGGTGACGTAGTCGTCGGCACCGATCGTCAGCCCGGTGACCTTGTCCTCCAAGGCATCCCGTGCTGTGAGGAACAGTACCGGCGCATCGATACCGTCGGCGCGCAACCGACGCAGCATGCCGAACCCGTCCATGCCCGGCATCATCACGTCGAGGATCAGCGCGTCGGGCCGGAAGGTGCGCGCCCTGTCGAGTCCCTCGGCGCCGTTCGTCGCGGTCTCCACCTCGAACCCCTGGAAGCGGAGACTCACGGACAACAATTCGACGAGCGACGGCTCGTCGTCGACGATCAGCACCCGGACCTGCGGCGTTTCACTCACTCCCCCACAATCCCCGATTCACCTGGTGACTGGCTGGGCATTCCCTGGGGGATTCCTGTGAATGACACGCGGGGAGATGGTGAGACCGGCCACCACCGGCGGACCGGCGAGAAGAATTGGGTACCCTCGTACCAGTCAGGACGACACCCGGACGAGCACACCGTACCCGGCCAGCGACAAGACGGTGTTGGGAGAGTTGAACTGTCATGGCCTGGATCGTGCTCGTGATTTCCGGTGTCCTCGAAGCTGTGTGGGCGACCGCCCTCGGCAAGTCCGAAGGCTTCACCCGCCTCACTCCGTCGCTCGTGTTCGGCGCAGGACTGCTGCTCAGCATGGCCGGTTTGGCATATGCGATGCGCACGCTGCCGACCGGTACCTCGTACGCGATCTGGGTGGGTATCGGCGCCTCGCTCACCGTCGCATACGCGATGGCGACGGGATCCGAGAGCACCTCGATCGTGAAGATCCTTCTCATCGTCGGCATCGTCGGGTGCGTGATCGGACTGAAGGTCCTGCACTGACGGTAGGCGCTCCGCGCCCGAACACCCGGTTTGACTGTGTGGCGCAGGTTACAGTAATCGGATGAACCTGGTGTCAGCGATCATGTTCCCGGTCCGGGCCGGTCTCGCCGTCACGGACGCAGCGCTCGGAGTGGCCGAGACGGCACTGGCCACGACGCGGCTGGCCCTGTCGAGCACCACCGTCACGAGCGTCGGTGCCGCGACTCTGACCAATTCGCGCGGGCCGCTGCAACTGGTGCAGCAGGTGGCCGCGCTCGCGTCCGACGACAGGCCGTTGGGACAGGCGCTGCAGCCCGGTGGACCGCTCGATCGACTGCTCGCCCCCGGTGGCGTCGTCGACCGTCTCACCTCCGACGGCGGCACTCTCGAGCGGCTGTTCGAACCCGGCGGGGCGATCGAACGCGTCCTGGCCCCCGGTGGCCCGCTCGAGCGGGTGCTGGCCGAGGACGGCCCGGTGGATCGACTCCTGTCGCAGGACGGCCCGCTCGAGCGCCTGCTCGCGCCGGGTCGGCTGCTCGATCGCCTCACCGCCGAGGACGGTCCGCTCGAACGGCTCACCGCGGAGGACGGCGCCGTCGAACGTTTGACGAAGAAGGACGGCATCGTCGACAAGGCACTCGCCGAGAACGGCATTTTGGACACGCTGCTCGCCGAAGACGGCGCGTTCGAGCGGCTCATCGCGGAGGGCGGTCCACTCGACCAGATCGTCGCGCTGTCGGAGACCCTCACCGCGCTGGCCCCCAACCTGCAGCGGATGAGCACGAGCATCGACCTGCTGCAGGAGACCGTCGGCGTGCTCAGTGCCGCCGTCGGCCCGCTCGGCGATCTCGCCGGACGCCTGCCGGGCCGCTGGCTCAAAAGCGGGCGGGGCCCGGACCTACCCCTCGGCCCCGCCGGACAGGTGTGAGTCGAAGAATTCGAACACGCGGCGCCACGCGTCCTCCGACGTCGCACGGTCGTAGCCCATCCCGGTGATGCGCAACAGCTTTCCCGTCACCTGCCCCGAGGCGAGGCGGTTGGCGAAGCTGTGTCCGACGCCGGGATAGGTCTGCACGTCGTGCTCGACGCCGAGTCGGGCGAGGGTGCCGTCGAGCGTGCGGCCGGCGCCCCACAGCATCGGGTCGCGGGCCCCGTAGCTCCCGACGATCGGGCATGCGCCACCGAGCGCGTCCTCGATGTGCCGCGGCAGCGGGCCGTAGAACGGCGCGGACGCGTCGAACCCTCGTGGCGCCAGCACCAGCGCGAATCCGCCGCCCATGCAGAATCCGATCACGCCCACGCTGCCCGTGCAGTCCGGGCGGGCCGCCAGCAGGTCGCGGGAGGCGAGCAGGTCGTCGACGGCCCGGCCCCGCCGCCGGATCAGGTCCCGGAACGTCCCGACCACACAGCGGGCACGGCCGCCGCGGGTGTACAGGTCCGGGGTGAGGGTCAGATACCCGTGTGCGGCGACGCGGGAGGTGATGTCGCGGATGTCGCGCCCGACGCCGAGCGCGTCGTGCACCACCACGACGCCGGGCCACGGAGCGATCCCGGACGGCGTCTCCAACACCGCGTCGATCGGGCCCTGCGCGGTCGGCACCGTCACCATCGACATGTTCGAAGACTAGGGCCCTTCGTCCCCCGGTCACCCCCGATTCATAACGATTCGACCGTCTTTCGAGTCCCTTCATTCCGGTTGGGTAACCACTTCGGCGGGGCCCTCCCGGCCGGGGCTTTCCTCGCTAGCCTGACGTTGGCGCTGCTGCTCCGCGACGGACATGGCGCTGCCGGTTACTCCGGCGCCGCAGGCGTCGGACGGCCCGAGTACCTGAAAGGGCACGGGAGCAGTCGAATGAACACCATCTCCAACACTCGTCAGACCACCGCGAGCGGAATCCGCACCGGATCGATCAGTACCGAAGAGATCAAGTCACGCATCGCGGCAATGTTCGGAGACGCCCCCGCCGCCCATCAGGACAAGTGAGGCCGGCCCTTCTCGTCTCACTCCCCCGTCTCGTCCCGCGCAGGTCGTGCGCGGATGTGGGCGCGTTCGCCCTGGCGGCCGAACAGGCCCAGGAATTCGACGGGATCCTCGTCCGCCGACCCGAACCAGTGCGGTACGCGGGTGTCGAACTCCGCGGCCTCTCCGGGCAACATCACGATGTCGCGCTCCCCGAGCACCAGTCGGAGCTTTCCGTTGAGGACGTAGAGCCACTCGTACCCGTCGTGCACACGTAGATCCGGGACCTGCGGGACGCGAGCCCCCGGGATCACGTGCTTGTACGCCTGGATGCCCCCGGGCCGACGGGTGAGCGGCACGATGGTTTTGCCGCCCCGCGTGATCGGTTTCAGGTGGATCCGCGGATCGCCCGTCGCCGGCGCACCCACCAACTCGTCGAGCGGGACGCCGTAGGCCCTGGCCAGCGGCAACAGCAGTTCCAGATTCGGTTTGCGCTGCCCCGATTCCAACCGGGAGAGGGTGCTCACCGAGATCCCGGTATCGGCCGCGAGGTCGGACAGTGTCGTGCCCCGCTGCTGGCGCAGGGCCCGCAGCCGTGGCCCCACCGCGTCGAGGATCCGGTCCATGTCATCGGCGTCGTCCATCACACCAGCTTGCCACTTCGGCAACAAAGCTTGCGAGTTCGGAGAACCCGTCGGCATGGTGGTGGCCGGACGAACGACGGGGAGGCAGTACATGACCGAACAACTTTCCACCGGATACGACGTCGTGGTGGTCGGCGGCGGCGCCGCCGGCCTCGAGGGCGCACTGATGCTCGCGCGCTCACGACGATCCGTGCTGGTGATCGACGCCGGCGATCCCCGCAACGCCCCGGCCGAGGGGGTGCACGGGTTCCTGTCCCGGGACGGCATCGCCCCCGCGGACCTGACGCGAATCGGCGCCGACGAGGTCCGCCGCTACGGCGGCCAGGTCGTCGACGGCACCGTCGCGGACGTGCGGCGCGGCGAGGCAGGATTCACCGTCCTGCTCACCGACGGTCGCACCGTGCCCGCTCGGCGCGTGCTGGTGACCACCGGGCTGACCGACGAGCTGCCGGAGGTCCCCGGCGTGCGGGAGCGATGGGGACGCGACGTCCTGCACTGCCCCTACTGCCACGGCTGGGAGATCAGCAACGAACCGGTCGGTGTGCTCGGCACGGGCCCGATGAGCGTGCATCAGGCGCTCATGTTCCGGCAGTGGACCGACGACGTGACGCTGTTCCTGCACACCGCCCCGGAGCCGACCGACGAGGAACGCGAGAAGCTCGCGGCCCGCGGAGTGCGCGTGGTCGCCGGCCGGGTGGCGGAACTGGTGATCGACGACGACCGCCTCGCCGGGGTTCGCCTCGAGGACGGCACGGTCGTGAATCGCCGGGCGTTGGTGGTGGCACCGCGGTTCGTCGCCCGCGTCGACGCGCTCACCTCGCTCGGCATCGAAACCGAGCTCGAACCGATGAGCGGCGGCCGGTTCGTACCGGCCGACTGGTCCGGGCTGACGAAGGTGCCCGGCCTGTGGGTCGCGGGCAACGTCACCGACGTCAAGGCGCAGGTCCTGGCAGCCGCCGCGAGCGCCGCGACCGCCGCCGTCGCCATCAACAACGACCTGATCACCGAGGACACCGAAGCCGCTGTGGCAGAACGCCGGGCGCAGAACGAGAAGGGAACCCGAGAATGACCGATCTGCCCGAGGTGCTGGACGAGGAGTTCTGGAACGAGCGCTACCGCTCGAGCCATCGCCTGTGGAGCGGCAACCCCAACGCCAACCTGGTGAACGAGGTGTCGGAGCTGACGCCCGGCACCGCGCTCGACGTGGGGTGCGGCGAGGGCGCCGACGCCATATGGCTGGCTCGCCGCGGCTGGACCGTACACGGGATCGATCTGTCGAGCGTCGCGATCGAGCGGGCCGCCGAGCACGCGGCCGAGGCCGGTGACGACATCGCCGGACGGGTCACGTGGGAGGCCGCCGACCTCGTCGAGTGGGATCCGGGCACCACCCGCTACGACCTGGTGACGTCGCAGTACGTACACCTGCCGTCGGGAGAGCGTGAGGTCCTCTACCGCCGCCTCGCCGAACTCGTCGCGCCCGGCGGCACGCTGCTGATCGTCGGCCATCACCCGTCCGATCTGGATTCCGAAGTCCCGCGCCCGCCCCGGCCGGAGCTGTTCTTCACCCCCGACGAGGTTGTGGCACTGCTCGATTCGCAGAAGTGGACGGTGGACACGGCGACGGCCGCGTCCCGCACCGTGATGCACGGCGACCACGAGGCGACCATCCACGACAGCGTGGTCCGCGCCCGGCTGACTGCCTGACGCGCGGAGATCTCCCGGCCCCCGTCGGGCAAGTACCCGGCGGGGCCGAGAACAGGTAGTCGAACAGGTAGTTCTGACGTGGCCCCCGCACCCCTCGGAGAGAGAACCTGGAGTTGTCACACCGGCACGAGTTTCCGAGGAGCACGATCATGATGCGTCGAGGACGCAAGACGCTCATCTCGCTCGACAGCGGAAACTGGTGCCTGGGCCGCATCGTCGGCAAGCGCCGCTGCGAATCCGGCGTGCGGGTCCAACTCCTGGGGCACGACGCCGGCGAGAAGTATCCGACGTTCACCGTCGCCGCCGCCAACGGCGGTAACGGGTTCGCGCTCTGAGGCGGCGCCCTGCGAAATACTGCAGCACAACGCGTCACCGACTACCGACAACATCGCCGGAAAACGACGTCGACCCTCCCGCCCGATCCAGGGGCGGGAGGGTCGATGCTCTCTGCTCCACGTCGGTGTGTTTCCGGGGCGCACTACGCGGTGCCGAACACAGGTAGTGGAACGGGTAGTTCTCACGTGGCCCCCGCACCCCCCGGAGAGAGAACCTGGAGTAGTCAGACCGGCACTACTTCGGAGGAGAACGGCAATGATGCGTCGAGGACGCAAGACGCTCATCTCGCTCGACAGCGGAAATTGGTGCTTCGGCCGCATCGTCGGCAAGCGCCGCTGCGAATCCGGCGTGCGCGTCCAACTCCTGACGCACGACGCCGGCGAGAAGATCCCGACCTTCACGGTCGCCGCCGCGAATGGCGGGAACGGATTCGCACTCTGATCGCGAAGACGACATCACGGACAAACGAAAATCCCCTCACCGGCGAACGGCGAGGGGATTTCTTTCGAGCCCCCTGTCGGGATTGAACCGACGACCTTTCGCTTACAAGGCGAGTGCTCTACCACTGAGCTAAGGAGGCAGTGGAGCGCGCCCATCATATCCATAGCCGACAGTGGTGCGCGTAACCGTGCCGCGGGCGCCCGCTTTGGTTAGCGTTGTCCCATGCGTATCTCGGAGATCGCCACGATCCTCGCGTGGCACGACGCTCTCAACTCGTCCGACATCGACACGCTGCTGGCGGTCTCCAGCGACGACATCGAGCTGGCCGGATCGGAGGGGGCCGCGCAGGGGCTCACGGCTCTGCAGGAGTGGGCCACGACAGCCGCCCCTACACTGGTTCCCGGCCGGATGTTCATGCACGACGGCGTCGTCGTCGTCGAGGAACAGGCCACTTGGTCGTCGAAGCCGGACGAGGCAGGTGAGTCCCGGACCGTGGCCACCGCCTTCCGCGTGGTTCACGACCAGGTGACCGCCGTATTCCGGCACGACACTCTCGAAGAGGCACTGGAGGCCACCGATCTCAGCGAGAAGGATCTCGTCACCGACGTCTGACATCCGCAAGTTCGCGGCATCGTTCGGCAGTCTGGTCGCGGACCGCCGGGCGACGGTCGACGCGGTCACCGCCGCGCCGACCCCGCTGCAGCCGATCGACCTCACCGACGATGCGCGGGTCGCCGAGGTTCTGGACCTCGCGGTCCGCGTCGGTGAAGTACTGCTGGCGTCGGGCACGTCCGCGATCGACACCGCGACGCAGGTGAAGTTCATCGCCGCGACGTACGGCTTGGCGCAGTGCGACGTGGACGTCACGTACAACTCGATCGTCGTCTCGGCGCATCGCGGGCCGTTGATTCCGCCGGCGAGCACCATGCGCATCGTGCACTACCGGTCGATGGACTTCACGCGCCTCGCGGCCGCCGACCGCCTCACCCGGCGCATCCGGCTCGAGGCGATCACCCCGGCCCAGGCGCATGCCGCGCTCGACGCCATCGTCTCCGCGCCGCACCCCTACAACCGGTGGATCGCGACGCTCGGCTGGGCAGGCCTGGCCGCCGCGGTCGCGGTGCTGCTCGGCGGCGGTCCGCTGATCATCGCGGTGTCGTTCCTCACCACCGTCGTGATCGACCGCGTCAACCGGGTGCTCAACCGCTTCGGGCTGCCGTACTTCTTCCAGCAGATGATGGGCGGTCTCATCGCGGCCGCACCGGCGACGGCGCTCTATATGGTCCAGGACCAATTGGGCGTGACGATCCGGCCGTCGCAGATCATCGCTGCCGGCGTCGTCGTGCTGCTGTCCGGGCTGTCGCTGGTCGGTTCGGTCCAGGACGCGATCACCGGCGCCCCCATCACCGCAGCCGCCAGATTCTTCGAGGTCGTCATGATGACCGGCGGCATCATCGCCGGTGTCGCGCTGTCGCTGCGGGTCGCGTCGGCGCTGGGGGCGAACCTCCCAGTCATCAGCAACGACGCGCAACCCGACCTCACGCAGCTGCCGGTCAAGGTGATCGCGGGCGCGCTGGCGTCGACGTTCTATGCGCTGGCCTGCTACGCCGAGCGGCGGGCGCTCACCGCGGCCGGGCTCGGCGGCGCGGCGGGTCTGTTGTTCTTCGTGCTCGCGCAGAGCCTGGGAATCGGGCCGGTGATCTCGTCGGCGATCGCCGCCACCGTGATCGGTTTCGCGGGTGGCCTGATGGCGCGGCGGGCGTTGACACCGCCGCTGGTCGTCGCCGTCGCGGGTATCACGCCGCTGCTGCCGGGTCTGTCCCTTTACCGTGGTCTGTACGCGATGCTGAACGACGAGGTGATCATCGGGCTGACGGCACTGTTGGGCGCGTTCGGCATCGGTTGCGCGCTGGCCGCCGGAGTCACGCTCGGCGAATGGGGCGCACGGACGTTGCGTCGCCCGCCGCGTATGCGCCGAAACACGACGCTGCGCCGCCCGAGATTCGGACGGCGCAGCGTGGTGATGAGCAATTCTGGGGCCGGCTCCGTCACTCCGAAAGTGGGATAGTCGGCCCGGAAAGCCTATTCCGCGGCGTTCTTCTGATCCTGCTCCATGGCCTCACGCAGGCTCTTCGGCCGCATGTCGGTCCAATTCTTCTCGACGTACTCCACGCATGCCTGGCGCGAATCCTCACCGAAAACGATCCTCCAGCCCTGGGGGACCTCGGAGAACGTAGGCCACAGGGAGTGCTGGTCCTCATCGTTGACCAGCACGTAGAAGCGGCCGTCTTCGTCGTCGAACGGATTGGTGCTCATCTAACCTCGCTTGTCGCGTACGGGTTGTCTGCAGTCAGCCTAGCAAGGTGACCGCTGATATCTCGGTGAGCGAGAATCGAATCGAGAATCTCTCCTGCGCGCACCGCGACATTGGACAGCAGCGACGCGGTCAGTCCGTGAGTCTTCTCCGTACCACCCTGCAGGTAGATGCCCCCGCGGACGCCCGGCCCCGCCTCCAGTCGGTAGTCGCGCCCCACACCACGATCGTTACCGATGTCGGGCAGCGAGTCACCGAAGAGCGCATCGAGCGGCGTCGGGACGAATCCGGTAGCCAGGACCAATGCGTCACACATGAGGGTGTCGGTGAGCCCGTCGAGCGTGCTGTACACCGAGACCTCGAGGCCGTCGTCGGTCTCTCGCACGCCGCTGACCTCGGACGCACGTCGCATGAACAGGCGCCGCTCCCCGCGTACCCGCTCCTGGTACTCGGCGGCGTACAGCTCGTTGATCAGTTCGATGTCGACACACGAGTAGTTGGTGCTGCGGTGCAGTTCGAGAAGGCGGGCCCGTTCCGCCGCGGGTGCGGCGTGCAGTTCGTCCACTGTGCCCGGATCGAAGATGCGGTTGGCGTACGGGCTGTCGTCGGCCGGGCTGAACCCGAACCGCGAGAAGACGCTGTGCACCTCGGCGTGCGGGTACTTGGCATGCAGGTACTGGACCACCTCGGCGGCACTCTGGCCCGCGCCGAGCACCGCGAAACGCTGATGCACCGGCTCCGGCATCTCGGCGATGCGGAACAGGAACTGATGATTGTGGAAGCACCGCGACGACGGGGTTGCCCACTCGGGCAGTCGTTCCCGCAGCCCGGCCCCGACCACGACATTCCGGGCGCGAACGGTGCGACCGTCCGCGAGCACGACCTCGAAGAGTTCGACGACACCCTCGTCGTCGACGCCCTCGACCGCGGACACCGCGGTGCCGTACCGGACGTCGGCGTCGACCTTGCCGGCCGCCCACTGCAGGTAGTCCTGGAACTCCACCCGGGTCGGGAAGAAGGTCTGGTGGTTGACGAAGTCGACCAGGCGGCCACGCTCGTGCAGGTAGGAGAAGAAGGTGTAACCGCTGCGCGGGTTGCGGAAGGTGACCAAGTCCTTCGGGAACGCGATCTGCATGGTCGCACCGTCCAGCACCATGCCCTGGTGCCAGCCGAACTCCTGCTGCTTCTCGAAGAAGCGGGCACGGATCCGGTCGGCCGGCGCACAGTCCGCGTTGTGCTCCTCGATCGCGATCGCGAGCGCGAGGTTCGATGGACCGAACCCGATCCCGACCAGGTCGAGCGTCTCCTCCGACCCGAGCGAGTTCTCGCTCGCCGTCCGCTGACTTTCAGTCATCGCTCATGTCCGTCCATCGCTCATGTCCGTCCTCGTGGCACCGACCCGGAACGGGCCCGCAATGTTTCGTTGCCGAAGATAGCAAAGGCTAACCTTCTTCGGGACTCTACCAACCCCCGCCGCCGCGTGCGCCTCGTCACAGCGCCGAACGCAGCAACGCCACCATCTCCCGCGCCCAGCCCACGACGACGTCCTGGTCGAGAACCCCCGTCGAGAACTCGAAGTACGCGTGCACCGGGCCGTCCCCGACCGGCTCGTAGAAGCTCAGCGTCAGTTCCGCCGTGGACATGCCCACCGGGACGGGCAGGAAGCCACCGAGCACGCCCTCGAGCGCGTCGAACCGGGCCTGCTCGTGATGCACCAGCAGCACCTGCGGCAGCCGACCGGCACGGAGGCCGATTTCGGCTGCGACATCGGCGAATCCGACGTCCTGATGGTCGAGCGCCTCGAGGTTCGACACCCGGATGCGCGCGAGCAACTCGTCGAACCCCGGATCGCCACTGGTGTCGGTGCGCATCACGACGACATTGAAGAAGCATCCGATCATCGGCGCGAGCACGTCCTCCGACCGGCCCGCCACCAGCGACCCGATCGGAATATCTTTACCCGCACCGCTTCTCGTCAAAATCGATGCGAGGGCCGCCTGCAGCACCATGAACATGCTGGTGCCGGTCCGGGCCGCGATCCGGTCGATCCCGTCGTGCAGGTCCGCGTCGATCTCGATCGGAACAAGTTCACGGCGCGACTCGCGCACCCCGGCCGAGGCCGGGAGATGCAGCCGGGACGGCATGTCCGCCAGCCTCTTCCGCCAGTAGCCGAGTTGCCGGGCGTGCAGGCTCTCCGGGTCGGCGGGGTCGCCGAGCCGTCGGGTCTGCCAGCGCACGTAGTCGGGGTACTCCACCGTGAGCGGCGTCCACTGCGGTTCCGCCCCACCCGCACGGGCCACGTACGCGGCGAGCAGGTCGCCGAGCAACGGCACCACCGACCATTCGTCGACGGCCAGGTAGTGCATCGTCAGCAGCAGCACCTGGGCGCCCGCGTCGCCGGAGACGAGGTGCACCCGCAGCGGGGCCTCCTCGGTGAGGTCGATCCGCAGCTGCGCGAGCTCGAACACCCGACGGTGCAGATCGTCGTCGCCGACGTCGATGACGTCGACTCCCGGGCGCGGCCCGTCCGAGGTGTACACCTCGGTGCCGTCCGGCGCGAAGACCGTCCGCAGCGGCACGTGCCGGTCCACGACGTCGTCGAGGGCCCGGGCGAGGTGCCCGGCATCGATCGGCTCCTGGAGCTGCAGCGCCAATGCATGATCGGACTGTGCCCGGGACCGGGACGAGCGATGCCGCTGCCAGTGCAGCCGCTGCGACGGTGCGAGCGGCACCGGTCCGGTCTCCCCGGTGACCGTGATCTCCGGATGCGTCGACCGCTCTCCGCGGCGGACGATCTCGGCCAGCTCGGCCACCGTGGGGGCGTCGAACACGTCGCGGATCGTGATGTCGACCTCGAAGGTGCTCCGGACCCGCCCGACCAGTTTCATCGCCGCCATCGAATGGCCGCCGAGATCGAAGAATCCGTCGTGGATGCCGACGGCCGGCAGGTGCAGGACGTCCGAGACCACCTCGCACAGTTCGGTTTCCACCTCGTCACGCGGTGCTCCGTCACCACCGAGCGTGGACCAGTCCGGTACCGGCAGCGCCTTGCGGTCGAGCTTGCCGTTCGGGGTGAGCGGCAGCGCCCCCGGCAGCGCGACCACCAGCGTCGGCACCATGTAGTCCGGCAGCGTCTGCGCCGCGTGGGCGCGGACCTCGGACGGATCCACGGCTGTGACGGTGACGCCGTCGTCCTCGAACTCCGGTGACACGTAGCCGACCAGACGGGTGATCCCGCCGGCCCGGTCCGCAACGACGGCGGCCTGGCTCACCGCGGGATGGCCCGCGAGCGCGGCGATGATCTCGCCGAGTTCGATCCGGAAGCCGCGGATCTTCACCTGGTCGTCGACGCGGCCGAGGAAGTCGATGTTGCCGTCCGTGCGCCACCGCGCCCGGTCCCCGGTGCGGTACATGCGGCCGGGCCCGAACGGGTTCGCCACGAACCGTCCGGCCGTGAGATCGGGCCGGCCCAGGTAGCCGCGGGCCAGACCACGCCCGGCGATGTACAGCTCACCCGCGATGCCGGGCGGCACCGGGCGCAGCCGGTCGTCGAGCACGTACGCCTGCTCGTTGGGGTCCGGGATGCCGATCGGCACCGCCTGCGTCCAGCCCGGCTGCGCCTGCCACAGCGTGTTGTTGACGGTCGCCTCGGTGAGCCCGTACGCGGCCAGCAGATTGAGCCGCTCGGCCCAGCGACCGATGAGGTCCGGCGGCACCGTCTCCGTGCCCACCAGCACCGTGCAGCCGTCCGGCACCGAGCAGCCCGGGGGCAGTGCCGCCATCAGCGACGGCGGCAGGATCGCGTGCGTCACCTGCCGCTCGTGCATGAAGTCGGTGAGTTCCGGACCGGCCACGCGGGCCTCCTCCGGGATGATCACCAGCGTCGATCCGGTGCACAGCGCCATCGACAGCTCGAACACCGCGACGTCGAAGCCGACGGACGCGAACTGCATGACGACCGACCCGGTGGTCAGCCTCATCCGGTCCTCGGCCGTGGCGACCAGGCTCATGATGCCCTCGTGCGGCAGCACCGCACCCTTGGGCCGGCCCGTCGAACCGGACGTGTAGATCACGTACGCGGCGTGATCGAGGCTCGCGGGCGGCGCGGGCAGTACGTCGGCGGCACGACCGTAGAGCGCGGCGATCACTCGCGGGTCGTCGAGCAGAAGGCGATCGACGCCGTCCGCCACCACACGCTTCGATTCGGCTTCCGTCGACAGCAGGATCCGGGCACCCGAGTCCTCGAGCATGTACGAGATGCGGTCGGCGGGGTGCGTCAGGTCCAGCGGCAGGTACGCCGCCCCGAGACGCAGCACGCCGAGCACCGACGCCACCATGTCGATCGAGCGCGGAACGGCTAGCCCCACCACGCTTTCCGCGCCGACACCCCTGGTCGCGAGCACGGCCGCGATACTTCTCGAACGCTTGTCGAGTTCGACGAACGTGGCCTCACCGCCGGAGTCCGCGACGGCGATCGCATCCGGAGTCTGCTGCACCCACCGGTCGAACGCCTCCGACAGCGTCAACTCCTCGACCGGCCGTGCCGTGTCGTTGAATTCCCGAAGGACCGCCTCACGCTCGCCGTCCAGGAAGACGTCGACGTCCGAGACCCGGGTCGCGGGGTCGGCCGCGACGGCGCCGAGCACCGCCACCTGGCGGCGGGCCATGCGGTCGACGGTGTCCCGGTCGAACAGGTCCGCGCTGTATTCGAGCCGCAAATGCACGCGGTCCTCGTCCAGGAACTCGGTCCAGTTGAACACCAGGTCGAACTTGGCGGTGCGCTCCTCGATCGCCACCGGCGCCAACGTCAGGTCGGGCGACGGCACCGGGTCGGCGGTGCGACTGTGGTAGCCCACCATCACCTGGAACAGCGGGTTCCGGGCCAGGGAGCGTGCCGGGTTCAACCGTTCGACGACGGACTCGAACGGCACGTCGGCGTGCGAGAAGGCCGCCAGGTCGAGGGCCTTCACCCGCGCCAGCAGCTCCACGAACGTCGGATCGCCCGAGACGTCGGTGCGCAGGACGACGGTGTTGACGAAGAAGCCGATCAGGTCGTCGAGACCCTGTTCGGTGCGCCCGGCCACCGGAGCGCCGAGCGGCAGGTCGTCGCCGGCGCCGAGGCGCTGCAGCAACGCCGCCGACGCGGCGTGCAGAACCATGAACATGCTGGCGCCGTGCGCGCGGGCGAGCGTCCGCAGCGCACGGGTCGTCGCGACATCGAGGTCGAGTTCGATTGCGCCACCGGCGAAGCTGGGGCGCGCCGGCCTGGTGCGGTCGGCCGGGAGCGCCAGTTCCTCCGGGGCACCGCCCAGGACGCCGTGCCAGTAGTCCAGCTGGCGGGTCATCAGGGAGTCGGCGTCCGACGGCTCGCCGAGCAGCGCTCGCTGCCACAGCGTGAAGTCCGCGTACTGCACCGGCAACGGCGCCCACTCCGGTGCCGCGCCCCGGACGCGGGCCGCGTACGCGACCATGAGGTCGCGCAGCAGCGGTCGGTCCGACCACTCGTCGGTCGCGATGTGGTGCAGCACCAGCGCCAACACCTGCTCGCCCTCCCCGACCCGGATCACCGTGGCCCGCACGGGGATCTCGGTGGCGAGGTCGAACGGGCGTCCCACCGCTGCGGCCACGAGCGCGGGCACCTCGTCGGCTGCGGCATCGACCACGGTGACGTCGGGCCGTGCCGAGTCCAGGATCAGCTGGACCGGCTCGCCGTCGTGTTCGCCGAACACCGTGCGCAGCACCTCGTGGCGGGCGATGACGTCGGCGAGGGCCGCGGTGAACACCTCCGGGTCGAGGTCGCCGCGCAGTCGCAGGACGATCGGGAAGTTGTAAGCACTCGAGGAACCGGCGGTGTCCTTCTCGATCTGCTGGATCACCCACAGCCGCTGCTGCGCCGGCGACAGGGGCAGCCGCTCGGGCCGCTCCCCCGCCACCAGGACCGGCCGGATCGACCTGTCGCGGCCGGAGACCCGCTCGGCCAACTCCGCGACGGTGGGCGCCTCGAACAGGTCTCGCATCGTCAGTTCGGCGGCGAGCACCGCCCGAGCCCGGCTGATGAGTCGGGTCGCGAGCAAAGAGTGCCCGCCCAGGTCGAAGAAGTTGTCGTCGATCCCGAGATCGACCTCCAACTCCAGCACCTCGGCGAAAAGGCGACACAGCGTCCCCTCGAGGGCGTTGCGCGGTTCCCGGGACTCCCCGCTGCCCTGCCCGAGCACCGACTCGGCGGACGGCAGCGCCCGCACGTCGAGCTTGCCGTTGACGGTCATCGGCAGCTCGTCGACCGCGATGATCGCCGCTGGAACCATGTAGTCCGGCAGCACCTTCCGCGCGTGCGCGGCCACCTCGTCGGCTGCCGTCTCACGCGCCGGCACCACATAGGCGACCAGACGGTCGACCCCGCCCGGCCCGGAATCCGCGATCACCGCGGCCTGCCGCACCGAGTCGTGTGCGGCGAGTACCGATTCGACCTCGCCGAGCTCCACCCGGTGACCGCGGATCTTCACCTGGTCGTCGGTGCGGCCGAGGAAGTCGATGTTGCCGTCGGGTGCGCGTCGGACCAGGTCGCCGGTCCGGTACATCCGTGTCCCGCCGCCCATGATCGGGTCCGCGACGAACCGTTCTGCGGTGAGACCGAACCGGTCGAGGTAACCGCGCGCGAGCCCGACACCGGAGATGTACAGCTCACCCGCGACGCCGTCGGCGACCGGTCGCAGCCAGCCGTCGAGGATGTGCGCGACGGTGTTCCAGATCGGCCGCCCCACCGTCGGGGTGGCACTGTCGGCCGTACCGCCGCCGAGCGTGTTGATCGTGTACTCGGTGGGACCGTACAGGTTGTATCCGCAGGTTCCGTCGGTGTCGCGCAACGCGTCCCACACCTGACCGGAGACGGCCTCGCCGCCGAGCAGGACCAGGGGCGGCCGGTGCCGACCCGGGCCGTCCTCGAGCAGACCCTCCTCGAGAAGGTGGCGGGCATAGGTGGGTGTCACGTTGACGACGTCGATCTCGTGTTCGTCGCCGTAGGCGACGAGGGCCTGCGCGTCGCGGCGCAGCTCCTCGTCGCAGATGTGCACCTCGTGGCCCTCCACGAGCCACAGCAGTTCCTCCCACGACATGTCGAACGCGAAGGACACGGTGTGCGCGATGCGCAGCGTGCGACCGCCCTCACCGCGCACGACCGGTTCGAAGATCGCCTCGCGGTGGTTGAACTGCATGTTCGTCAGGCCGCGGTACGGCGTCACGACGCCCTTGGGGCGTCCGGTGGAACCGGACGTGTAGATCACGTATGCGGGGTGGTCCAGGCGGCCCGGGTTACCGGGCGCGAAGCCTCCGAGTTCGGACGCGGTGAGCGCCGCACCGTCGACGCCGTCGAACAGCGCCGGAGTGTCGTCGAGAGCGATCGTGTCGACCGCTGCCGCCGAGAGTGTTTCGGCGACCGCCGCGGTGGTGAGCATCGTGGCCGGGCGGGCGTCGTCGAGCATCCCCACCAGACGCTCGGCCGGGTGGTCGAGCTCGAGCGGCAGGTAGGCAGCGCCGGTGCGCAGCACCGCGAACAGCGCGACGACGGTCTCCACCGACCGCGGCAGCGCGAGCGCCACGATCCGCTCCGGTCCGGCGCCGTGCGCGAGCAGCACCCGGGCCAGGCGGTTGATCCGGGCGTCGAGGTCGGCGTAGGTGACGGTGTCGCCGCCGAACACCAGCGCGGTGGCGTCGGGAATCCGCTGTGCGGTCTCGGCGAACAGGTCCGCGATGGTTTGCTCGGGCAGCGGGTGTGCCGTCTCGAGCAGTCGGGCGTCCTGCAGCGCCCCCTCGCCCGCCGTGAGCGCGCCGATGCGGCCCACGAGTCCGTCGACGTCCCCGGCGAACCGCTCGAGCAGTCCGATGAAGGACTCGAGCATCCGCTCGGCGTCCGACGCCGCCACCCGGTCCGGGTGGAACTCGAACTTCACCTTGGTCTCGACGCCGGGCGTGACGACGACGGTGAGGGGGTAGTGCGTGTGGTCGATGCTGTCGCCGCCGCTGATGTCGTGGGCGGCGTGCAGCGCCGACACCTGATTCTCGTCGACGAAGTTCTGGAGCACGTACAGGACGTCGAACAGTTCGCGGTGCTCGCCCGCGCGCTGGATCGCCGCCAGACCGAGGTAGTCGTACGGCATCAGTTCGAGCCGGTCGGTCTGCGTCCGGCGCAGCAGATCCGCGACGGACTCGTTCGGCCGCAACGACATCCGCACGGGCACGGTGTTGAGGAACATGCCGACGACGGAGTCGATTCCGGGCACCTCCGGCGGTCGTCCCGCGACGGTCGTGCCGAACACGACGTCGCTGCGCCCGGTCGCGCCGGCCAGCACCAGCCCGAGCGCACCGCTGAGGATCGCGTTGAACGTGACGCCCGCGCGTGCGGCCTGCTCGCGCAGTCGCTCACCCAGGTCGCGCGAGAGCACCGCGTCGCGGCGGTCGGGCAACCCGGCGGGTGCGCCGGTCCGCCGGCCCAGCAGCGTCGGCTCGGCCAGACCGGACAGCGCCTGCCGCCACGCGGCGCGGGCGGCATCACCGTCGCGCCCGGCGAGCCACGACAGGTAGTCCTCGAATCCGCCGTCGGGCACGGCGAATCCGGTGTCGTCGCCGCCGGTCTCGTACAGCGCGAGCAACTGGCTCACGACCAGGCCGTTGGACCAGCCGTCCCACAGCAGGAACTGTCGGTTGATCACCAGGCGGTCGCGGCCCGGGCCGAGGCGCAGCACCATCGCCCGCCACAACGGCGGCGCGGTGAGGTCGAACGGGGTGAGCCGGTCCTCGAGCATCACCTGCGCGGCCCGCGACTCGCGGGCGGCCTCGTCGAGGTCGCGCAGGTCGACCTCGGTGATCGGGACGTCGAGCCCGGCGCTGACGAACTGGACGGGCGCCGCCAGTCCGGCGCTGACGAATCCGGCCCGCAGCGTGGGGTTGCGGCGCTGCAGCGTGCGGATCGCGGCGGCCAGACGCTCGAGATCGAGATTCCGGTCGAAGTCCAGCGAGAACTGTGCGGTGTAGATGTCGGCGCCGTCGGCGATCCCGGCCTGGAAGTACAGGCCCTCCTGCAGCGGAGACAGCGGCCAGACGGTCTCGACGCCGGCCGGGGCGGCCGCGACGACGACGTCGAGTTCCTGCTGGCTGAGCGCCGCGGACGGGACGTCGGACGGGGTGAGCGCCACCGGGCCGTCGTGCCGCGCGGCGAGCGCGACCAGTTCGCCCAGTGCGGCGGCCCATCCGTCGCCGAGGGCACGGGCGTCGGCGACGGACAGGTCGGGCTCGGACCAGCCGAACACCGCACTCAGCACGGGTCCGTCCGGGGTGTCCTCGCACAGTGCGTTGACGAGCAGCCGGTACGGGCCGCCCATGTCGGTGTCGGGATCGGTGGACAGCGAATCGGCTTCGGGTGCAGCGGCCCACGGCCCGACGAGCCCGGCCGGCATCCGGCCGAGGTAGTTGAACAGCACCTGCGCGGGCGATCCCGCCGCCAGCAGCCCCGCGGTACGGGCGTTGGCGTAGCGCAGCATGCCGTAGCCGATGCCACCGTCGGGCGCCGCGCGCAGCGCCTCCTTGACGGACTTGAGCGCGTCGAGGCCGTCGGTGCCGCCGGGCAGACGGACCGGCGTGATGTTGGTGAACCAGCCGACGGTGCGGGACAGGTCGACCCCCGCGGCGAGTTCCTCGCGCCCGTGCCGTTCGAGGTCGATCAGCAGGTCCGATTCGCGATCCTGCGCGGCGAACCAGCGGGTCACGGCGATGCGGAGCGCGGTCACCAGGACGTCGGTGACGTCGGCGTGTGCGAGGGCCGGGACGGCGGTGAGCACGGCCTCGGTGTCGGCGACGGACAGCCGCACGGTCCGGCTCGCGCCGCTGCCGATCGTCGCGTCTCCCTGCGCGGTCGGCACCAGTTCGGCTCCGGCCGTGGTGGTCTCGAGCCAGTGGTCGAGTTCCCGGAGTCGGTCGGCGCGCTGAGCCTGCGCGGCCACCAGATCGGCGTACTCGCGCAGTGAGGTGCCGACCGGGTCGAGGGCCGCGCTCTCACCGGCCTGCGCCGCGACCCAGGCCATCGGCAGGTCCTCGAGCAGCACCCGCCACGACACTCCGTCGACGACGAGGTGGTGGGCGACCAGTAGTAGGCGGCCGAGGTCGTGTGCACCGGCGTCGAACCAGACGGCCTCGACCATCGCACCCGATTCGGGAGCGAGACGGTCGGCGGCGGCGGTCGATTCGGTCTCGATCACCGCCCGCAACCGGGAGGCCTCGAGTCCGGCGACGTCGACGCGGCGCAGCGACGGTGCGACCGTGCCGCGTTCCGCGATGTGCAGCGACCACACACCCGCCGCGTGCCGGGTGAGGCGCTGACGCAGACCGTCGTGATGGTCGAGCACGGATTGCAGTGCGGCCGTCAGTGTCCCGACCGTCGCGCCGGCCGGAGTGTGCAGCAGTACGGCCTGGTTGAAGCGATCGATGCCGCCGCTCCACTCCGACAGTCGGTGCACCACCGGCATCGGCAGCGTATCGCCGGTGGTGGCGACGGCCGCGCGCTGCGGTGCGGCGTCGGCCGTGGAGGCGTCGACGTCACCGATCAGCCGCGCCAGTGCCCGCGCCGTCCGCTGTTCGAAGATCTGACGCGGGGTGATCGAGATCCCCTCGCGGCGGGCGAGGTTGACGAGTCGGATCGCGAGGATGCTGTCGCCGCCCAGGGCGAAGAAGTCGTCGTCCTCGCCCACCGCGTCACGGCCGAGCACCTCGGCGACCAGGGAGGCGACCACGGAGGCACTTCCGGCGTGCGTGGTCTCGGTCGGCGTAGCGGGGACGGTCGGGGCGGGCAGAGCGCGGCGATCGAGCTTGCCGCTGGGGCTCAGCGGCAGCGCGTCGACCACCACGAACGCGGTCGGAACCATGAACTCCGGCAGGGTCTCCCCCGCAAACCGGCGGATCGGGTCGACATCCACCTCGGTGTCCGCGACCAGGTACCCGACGAGTTGCTGGTGGCCCGGCACGTCCTCCCGCACGACGGCGGCCGCGCGTACCACGTCGGGGTGCGCGGCGAGGCGGGACTCGATCTCGCCCAGCTCGATCCGGAATCCGCGCAGTTTCACCTGGTCGTCGGAGCGGCCCAGGTACTCGACGGCGCCGTCGGTGTTCCGTCGCACCACGTCGCCGGTGCGGTACATGCGGTCGCCGGACGCACCGAACGGGTCGGCAACGAACCGGTCGGCGCTCGTCCCCGGACGCCGGTGGTAGCCGCGGGCCAGCTGCGGGCCCGCGAGGTAGAGCTCGCCCGCGGAGCCGTCGGTGACGGGCTGCAGGTACGGATCCAGCACGTAGAGAGCGGTATTGGCTACGGGAAGTCCGATCGGCACCGTCGCCGCGTCGGCGGGCAGCGCCTGCACCGCAGCGGCGTAACTGACCTCGACCGCCGCCTCGGTGGGCCCGTACAGGTTGTCGAGCACCGCGCCCGGCAACACGTCCGCGAAGCGTCGGGTTACCGGCAGCGGCAGCGCCTCACCGCTGGCCGCGACCACCCGCAGGCCGGTGCAGGCCCGCGCCTTCGGCTCGTCGAGGAACAGTTCGAGCATCGACGGCACGAAGTGGGCGCGCGTGATCCCCTCGTCGACGATCAACGCAGCCAGGTACTCCGGATCGCGGTGCCCGTCGGGGCGGGCCAGCACCAGCGTGGCACCCGCGAGCAGCGGGCCGAAGAACTCGGGCACCGAGACGTCGAAGCTGGACGGCGTCTTCTGCAGCACCCGGTCGGTGGGCAGGATCGGCCGGAACTCCTGCATCCACAGCAGGCGGTTCACGACGCCCGCGTGCGGGACGACGACGCCCTTGGGACGGCCCGTCGACCCGGACGTGTAGATGACGTACATCGGGTGGTGCGGCAGCAGTTCGACGGCGATCGGCTCGGCCGGGCAGCCGTCCAGGTCGAGATCGTCGACGAGGATGCGCGGGACTCCGGTGTCCGGCAGCGTGACCGCCGCGTCGGCGGACGTCAGCACGCACACCGGATCCGAGTCCTCGAGCATGTGGGTCAGGCGCTCGGCCGGGTAGCCGGTGTCGAGCGGGACGTAGGCGCCGCCCGCCTTGCCGATCGCGAGCAGCGCCACCATCAGTTCGATCGAGCGCGGCAGCGCGACGGCGACCCTGGCCTCGGGCCGGACCCCGCGGTCGACGAGCACGTGCGCCAGGCGGTTCGCGAGATCGTGCAGCTGTGCGTACGACAGACTGCGCCCCTCGAACACCACCGCGGTCGCGTCCGGGGTGCGGGCGGCCTGCTCGTCGAGCAGCGCCGGGACGGTGGTCGCCGGGAAGTCGATGCTGTCGACGACCTCGACACGATCGGGGGTACGCGCCAGTGCGATCGCCGCGACCGGGCCGTCCACCGTCGTCGGCAGGCCGGACAGGATCGCGAGCATCCCGTCCGCCATCTGCGCGGCCGCTGCGTCGGACACCCGCGCCGCGTCGTACTTCACCTCGAGGCGCAACTCGTTCCCCGGCACCGCGATCAGCGTCAGCGGGTACGGCGGATGCTCGTCGAAGCGGATGCCGGTGAGCGACAACGTGCCCGACGGATCGGCGATCGCCGTGTCGCCGATCGGATAGTTCTCGACCACGACGAGAGTCTGGAACAGTTCCTGCAGCCCGGTGACCCGGCGCAGCTCGCCCAGCCCCACGTACTGGTGCTCGAGCAGCGCCGACTGTTCGGACTGCCAGCGGGCGAGCACGTCCGCGGTCGTCTCGTCCGGGTTCAACCGCAGGCGTGCCGGTACCGTGTTGATGAACAGGCCGACCATCGATTCGATGCCGGGAAGATCGCCGCCGCGCCCCGACACCGTGGAGCCGAACAGCACGTCGCGCCGGCCGGTGAGCCGGGCGAGCAACAGACCCCACGCCCCGTGTACGAGAGTGCTGGTGGTCAGACCGCGTTCGCGACCGAGCCGGTGGAGTTCGCTCGTCTCCGCCGACGACAGCGTCACCGCCACACTGCGGACGCCCCGCTCCCCGGTGGCGGGCACGCCGGGCAGTGCCGGCGGTTCCCCGGCCCCGGCGAGCGCGCGCTGCCACACGTCGATCGACGTTCCCCGGTCACGGGACGCCAACCAGCTCAAGTAGTTCCGGTACGCGGCCGGTGCAGGCAGCGTGAGCGGTGACCCGACCGGGTTGTACAGCGCCAGCAGCTCGCGCAGCATCACCGGCACGGACCAGCCGTCGGCGATGACATGGTGGATGGACTGCAGCAGCTGGAACTTCGCCGGCCCGACACGCACGAGCGTGTAGCGCACCAGCGGCGGGCGTTCGAAGTCGAAGCCGCGCAGGCGGTCCTCGGCCAGCATCCGGTCGACGGTGGCCGTCGGGTCCGGATCGGTCGACAGGTCCAGCACGGTCATCGGGACGTCGGCGCGCTCCGAGATCACCTGCACCACACGGCCGTCGGAAAGCGGTCGCAACGCGGCCCGCAGCACGGCGTGGCGATCGACCACACCCTGCAGCGCCCGGTGCAGCGCCACGGCGTCGACGTCGCCGCTCAGCTCCACCACCTGCTGCACGACGTACGGGTCCGGCTCGGTGGGCAACGCGCCGTCGCGCTCGTAGACGCTGTGGAAGTAGATGCCGTCCTGCAGCGGCGTCGTCGGCAGCACGTCGGACATCGTCGGCGCGGTCGCGGCGAGACGGTCGATGTCGCTCTGCGCCAGTGGCACCAGCGGAAAGTCGGACGGCGTGTGCCCGCCGTGCGACGCGGACCCCGCGATGTCGCGCAGGGCGGTGTTCCAGTGTTCGGCGAACACGCCGACGTCTCCGTCGGAGAGCATCCGCCCGGCCCACGTGAGCGTGGTGCGCAGGGTGGGCCCGTCAGGCCCGTCGGTCGCGAGCACGTCGACGGTGAGCGCGTGGCCGATCGGCATCGCCGGGTCGCTCGATCCGCCGGTCGCGGTGGGCAGCCAGTCGATGCCGGCACCCGCGGCGACCCGGCCGAGGTAGTTGAACAACACCGGCGCGGTGGCGCCGGTCTCCAGCTCCCGACCGGAATCACTCAGGTATCGCAGTGCGCCGTAACCGAATCCGTGGTTCGGGACCCGGCGGAGCTGTTCCTTGACCGACTTGAGCGCCGACGGCACCGACGCGTCCGGAACGGCGAGACGCACCGGGTACACGGTGGTGAACCAGCCGACGGTGCGGGAGATGTCGAGCGCGGTACCGGGCGTGCGGACAAGGTCCTCCTCGCGGCCGTGGCCCTCGAGGTCGAGCAGGATCTGAGCGTCGCCGCCGCGCCAGCGACGCAGCGCGAGCGCCAACGCGGCGACGAGGACGTCGTTCGCTCCGGCATGGTAGGCGGCCGGGACGTCGGCGAGCAGCGCCGCCGCGACGTCCGGGCCGGTCTCGACGGTCAGCGAGCCCGCGGTCGCCCACGTGTCGACGGCGGGGTCGACCGCGCCCGCACCGATCTCCAGTGCGCCGGGAGACGTGACCGCCCGCCAGTGGCCCAGTTCCTCTTCGAAGGCGCGGGAGCCCGCGCGCTCGACCAGCAGTTCCGCCCAGCGACGGAACGACGTGCCGACCGCCGGAAGATCGGGGTGCGAGCCCGCGAGCAGCGCGCTCGCGGCGCGCGCGAAGTCCTCGACGACGATTCGCCACGACACCGCATCCACCACGAGGTGGTGACCGACCAGCAATAGGCGCCCGGGCGCGCCGGGGCGCCGGAACAGAGCGGCCTGCACCATGATTCCGGCCTCGGGATCGAGCAGCTCGACGACCGTCTGCCGCTCGGCGGCGACTGCGGCGTCGAGGTCGCCGTCGGCGACGTCGGTCACGAGAAGCGTGGGTGTGGCGCCGGACTCGGGGACGACGAGTGTGCCGCGGTCCCGGTCCCAGCGGGCACGCAGTGCGTCGTGCCGCGCGACGACGGCCTGCAGGGCGGCGGTCGTGGTGGCCTCGTCGAGGTCGGCCGGTGTCTGCAGCTGCACCCATTGGTGGAAGGTGCGCACGTCGGCGCCGGCCGGGCAGACACGGGCGATGACGGGAGTCGGTTCGACGACGCCCACCGCGACGTCGTTCGTGTCGACGGCATCGGTGACCCGGCCGTCGAGGGCGGCGGCCAGCGCGGCCGCGGTGCGGAGCTGGAAGATGTCGCGCGCGCTCACCGAGAAACCTTCGCGCCGAGCCTGGTTGACGAGGGCGATCGCGACGATGCTGTCGCCACCGAGCGCGAAGAAGTCGTCGGTGACGCCCACCCGCTCGATACCGAGGACGCCGGCGATGAGCCCGGCCAGGGTCGCCTCGAGCTCGGTGCGCGGCGCGACGTGTTCGCTCGCCGCGGCCAGGTCGGGCTCGGGCAACGCCCGGCGATCGAGCTTGCCGTTCGGGGTGAGCGGGAACGCGTCCAGGACGACGAACGCCGCCGGCACCATGTACTCCGGCAGCTTGTCCGACGCCCACGCCCGCAGCGTGTCGGCGTCCAGCGCACCGTCGCCGTCCGGAACGACGTACGCGGCAAGATAGTTGGCGCCGGCCGGCGTCTTGCGAACCAGCACCGCGCTGTGCCGCACGGCGGGGTTGGACGCGAGCGCCGCCTCGACGTCCTCGAGTTCGAGGCGCATACCGCGGATCTTGACCTGGTTGTCGGCGCGGCCGAGGAAGTCGAGGCTGCCGTCCGCACTCCGGCGCGCCAGGTCGCCCGTGCGGTAGAGGCGGGAACCGTCGTCGGTGAACGGGTTCGCGACGAAGCGCGACGCGGTGAGCCCGGGGGCGCCCACGTAGCCGCGGCCCAGCAGGTAGCCGCCGGCGTACAGTTCGCCGCCGATGCCCTCCGGCACCGGACGCAGCTGCGAATCCAGCACGTACAGCTGGGTGTTGGGGTTGGGGCGACCGATCGACGTCGCGATGCGGGCCGCGTCGTCGCGGTAGATCACGTGCGAGACACCGATCGTCGCCTCGGCGGGGCCGTAGCCGTGGTACAGCGTCGTCGACAGCTGACGCCGGAACCGCTCGAACAGGTCCGGGGTGAGCACCTCGCCGCCGCACCACACGTGCCGCAGCCCGGCCAGCAGGTCGGTGCCGCGGGCCAGGTCGAGCAGGACGTCGAGCATCGACGACACCAGGTACACGAACGTGACCCGTTCGCGGGCGATGAGGTCGAGCAGGTACTGCGGGTCGCGCTCACCGCCGGGCTCGGTGACGATCAGCCGGCCACCCGAGACCAGCGGCAGCAGGATCTCGTTGACGGAGATGTCGAAGGACAGCGGAGCCTTGAACAGCGACGCGTCGTCGGCACCGAAGCCGAGTACCCGCTCGCGCTGCCACAGCAGCCGGGCGCAGATCGCCTCGTGGCGGATCATCGCGCCCTTGGGTCGGCCGGTGGAACCGGACGTGAAGATCACGTACGCGAGCCGGCGGCCGTCGAGGTCGTCCTCCGGCAGATCGGCCTGCTGGTCGCCGTGCGCCCAGGCGGCGAGATCGACGTGCACCGCGTCTGTTCCGGCGTCCACGCCGCCCGGACCGGTGAGCACCAGCCGGGCACCGGCGTCGGCGAGGACGGACTCGCGGCGCTCCTGCGGCCACGACGGATCGAGCGGGACGAAGGCGCCGCCGGCGCACAGCACCGCGAGAAGTCCCACCACCATCTCCGCGGATCGGGGAAGACCCACCGCGACAACCTCTTCCGGGGCCAGCCCGCGATCGCCGAGGTGGTGCGCCAGCTGGGCGACGCGCTCCGACAGCTCCCGGTAGGTCAACCGGAGATCGCCGGCCACGAGCGCCTCGGCGTCGGGGTCGAGCCGGACGGCGTCGGCGAACAGTTCCGGGACGGTGCGCGACGGCTGCGGTTCGGCGGTGTCGTTCCAGTCGAGCAGGACCCGACGGCGCTCCTCGTCGGTCATCGGCTCGAGATCACCGACGGTGGCCATCGGATTGCGCAGGAACTGGGACACGAAGTGCGCCAGCCGTTCCTCGTGACGCAGCAGTTCCTCGCGTCGCCCCGCCGGTGCGCGCAGGTCGATCCGGATCGGTTCGCCGTCCTCGCCGCCCTGGATCGAGAAGTCGAGATCCTGGACCGGGCCGGTCACCGATCCGCGGATGCGGGCGGGGTTGCCGTCGAACTCGAGCACGTGCTCGAACATCATCGAGTTGATGCCGGGCCCGAACACGCGGCGGTCGGGCTCGATCGCGCGCACCTCGCGAGCGAGATCCTCGCCGCGGAAGCGGCCGTGCCGCAGGGTGGCGACCAGTCGTGCGTCGATTGCGCGGGCCAGGTCGCCCACGGTGGCCGCCGGATCCACGTGGAACGTCACCGGCAGGATCGTCGACGCCATACCCGGCGTGCGGCGCATCGCGCGGCCGACGCGGGCCGCCATCGGGACCGAGACCGTGAGGGCCCGCAGACCCGAGATGCGGTGTAGATACGCGAGGATCAGCGCCATCGGCAGTCGGGTGCGGCGGATGCCCGCCGCAGACGCGAACCCGTACATCGCGTCGGCGATCTCGCCGTCGATCGTGACCGTCGTGGACTCGGGGGCGGCGGACGCGTCGGCACCGGCCGCGCAGATCTGCGGCGGCTCGGGCGCCTCGAGGATCTCGGTGAGCCAGTAGTCCCGGTCGGACTCGTAGCGGGCCGAGCCCCGATAGTCGACGTCGGCGTCGACCAGGTCCTGCAGCGCCCACGCCCCGGCCTTGGACGCGAGGTCCGGGTCGTCGTAGCGGGCCACCATGTCGGCGACGATCAGCGAGATGCCGAAGCCGTCGATGATGCTGTGGTGATAGCGCTGGTACCAGAGCGTGTGGTCGTCGGCGAGACGGATCAGCGCGTGCCCGAACAGGGCGTCGTCGCCGGTGACGTCGACGACGGTGGCGAGATCCCGGTCCATCCACTCCTGCGCCGCAGCCTCCGGATCGGCGGCATCGCGGACGTCGACCACCTCGAACGGCCACGCGTCGTTCGGCGCCGGCACCTGGCGGACCGTTCGGTCCTCGCCGATCCGGAACCGGACGTGCAGGGCCTCGGCGTGCGCGACGGTCCGGCGGATGGCCTCCGCGGCCCGCTCGATGTCGATCGGCCCGGTGGCCTCGACGACGAGCGAGAGGTTGTAGACGGTGCTCTGCGGATCGAGCTGCTGCGCGACCAGGATCTCGGTCTGCGCGGCGGTGACGGGCAGACCGGTGACGGCGTCGTCGAGCATGGGGGCAGCCGGCAGGTGATCCGCAGACATACAAATCCGATCGTCCGTCGTGGCGCGACCGCGCGAGTCGGACGCATCGTGCGCCCCTTAGGATAGGCTAACTCGCCGCTCCGCCGTCATCCGGCCGCCCCATCCAGCCCCGCCCGCCCCCGCGTTTTGCGCACTTGTCGCGCCGGGACGCGGCCGGAGACCGCGACAAGTGCGCAAAACGCGAGGGGAAACGGGCAGCTGTCAGCCCGCGAGGAAGTCGAGGACCACCTTGTTCACGGCCTCGGGACGCTCGAGGTAGCCGTAGTGCCCGGTGTCGGGGATCTCCTGGTAGACGGCGCCGGGGATCGCGTCGGCGACCTCCTTCGACAGGTAGGCCGGGATCATCCGGTCGTCGGCGAATCCGACGGACAGGCACGGACGGCTGATCGACCGGTAGGCATGCGCACGGTCGAACTCGCGGTCCATCGCGAGCTGCGCCCGGACACCGGCCGAGGTCTTCCCGCCGGAGAACTCGAACACGTCGAGCCAGTCGCGGGCCGCGTGCTGGTCCGAGAGTGTCGCGGGCGAGAGGTTCATGACGGCGGTGACCGCGGCACGGTACTTGGCCGGCAACTCGATGCCCGACTCCTCGAGCGCTCGCTCCCCCTCGTTGAGGGTGCGCTGGAACTGGTCCATCCGGGCATGTCCGGCGAGAAACACGGCCTTACGGACCAGGTCGGGCCGGGCGAGCGCGAGTTCCTGCGCGACGCGCGCACCGAGCGAGGTGCCGACCACATGTGCCGGGCCGCCGAGCAGTTCGATCAGTCCCGCGGTGTCGGCCACCATCGCCTCGATGGTGATGCCGTCGACGCTCTCCCCCGAGGGCGCGATGCCGCGGTTGTCGAACGTGCACACGCGGTAGCCCGCCGCCACGAGCGCCGGAACCTGATGCAGGTCCCAGACCCGGCCGGGGCTCCCTGTACCCATGATCAGGACGACCAGCTCGCCGTCGCCCTTCACCTGGTAGTTCAGAGGAATCCCGTTGATGGTGGCAATGGGCATGGCGACCTTCCTCACGGCGGTTGAACTGCAGCAAATAGGGTTGGGTAACCTAAAACAACTGGGTCGTCGCGACCGGCGGCTGAAACTGACCAACTCGTCCCGGAGGATCGCGTTGAGAGTCGCCACGCTGGGCTACCAAACCTGGGGCCACCGTACCCTCCAGGCCGTTCTCGACTCGGATCACGAGGTGGTCCTCGCGATCACCCATCCCAAGAGTGATCACGCCTACGAGAAGATGTGGGCCGACTCCGTCGCGGACCTCGCCACCGAGCACGGGGTCCCCGTGCACATCGCAAACAAGCCCGACGAGGACTTCAAGGCCGCGCTCAAAGCCGCCCAGCCCGACATCATCGTCGCCAACAACTGGCGCACGTGGCTGCCGCGCGACGTGTTCGACGCCCCGCGCTACGGCACCCTCAACATCCACGACTCGCTGCTGCCCAAATACACCGGCTTCTCGCCGCTCATCTGGGCGCTCATCAACGGCGAACAGGAGGTGGGCCTCACCGCGCACCTCATGGACGAGGAGCTCGACGCCGGCGACATCGTGCTGCAGCGCTCGACGCCGGTCGGGCCGAAGGACACCGTCACCGACCTGTTCCATCGCACCGTCGACATGATCGGCCCCATCACGCTCGACGCGCTCGCGCTCATCGAGTCCGGCCGCACCGACTGGACGCCGCAGGACCGTTCGCAGGCCACGTTCTTCCACAAGCGCTCCGACGAGGACAGCCGCATCGACTGGACGTGGCCGGCCGAGGCCCTCGAACGTCTCGTGCGCGCGCAGTCCGACCCGTACCCCAACGCGTTCACCACGTTCAAGGGGCAGCGGATCCGCGTGCTGCAGTCGTCGGTGTCGACGGGCAACTACGGCGGCACCCCCGGCCGCGTCTTCATCCACGAGGGCGACGGCATGGTGATTGTCGCCGGGCCCGACGCCCGCACCGGGCAGAACAAGGGCCTGGTGATCGAGCGCGTCCGTCTCGACGACGGGACCGAGATGTCGGGCAAGGAGTTCTTCCCGCACGGCGGCGGGTACCTGGGGCGCTGAGTCCCCTACCCGACCCGCTACGGCGGCGCACAAGGAGGACAGAGTGCTCTCGGCCCTGTTGGTCAATCACCTCCAACGCAAAGGCTGGTGGTTCGACGACGCGACGGACGACTACAGGAACGCACTTTCGACGCTTGGCGTGGACGAGTCGTCGCAATTCGGGCAGTTCTATCTGCACGCCGAAGACGGGCCGACTTTCATCGGCAGGAACAGGGAGATCTACCAAATCTGCTGGTTCCTGGTGAACAGCAACGACTACTCGGCGAGCGTGGCCAGGACACACGATGCGTTGAAGCTGCCCTCCGAGTATCTGCCCCTCGACAACTTCCAGGGCGAGTACGGCTTCTTCTACAACAAGACCAGCGAAGAGGTACTGCGCCTCGGGCTGGGCGCCGAGTGGCGCGACTTCGACGAAGGGTCGCTCGAGCCGCAGTGGGCCGACTTCAATTCCTTCCTGGAATGGTACTTCGGCCTCGCCGATTGATCACCGCTGTCCTGCACCATAATTGCGGGCGTCCTGTCGTCCGGACGAAGGTGGCGGACGCATCGCCCGCCACCCTGCGACCCGCTTCGATCAGCGGGTGAACGTCGCCGTCACCTCGGGCGAGGCGTTGCCGTAGGCGTCCACCGCCACGACCTTCACCTCGTACGCAGTACCCGCCGCCGCGTCCGGAACAGGGATGTCGAGACTGTTCGGCCGCGGCATGAAGTAGAAGTCCGACAACACCTTCGACGACACGACCTTGACACCGGTCGTCGTGTTCGTGATGTCGACCCGATAGTGGTGGACCATCTGGTCGTCCCGCGCCTGAGCGATCCGGACAGCCGTGGCGCCGTCCTCGCCCGTCACCAGCGACAGGGGGGTCGGCGTCGTGAATTCCGGGGCCACCGTGTTGCGCATCGTGGACGTGTACCGGAAGTTGTCCTTGATCTGCTGGCTCGTCGACCCCTTCAGCTCCACCGTCCAGCTCGAGCCGCTCAGGGTGCCCGCGCTCGCGTACGGCGGCTGCCAGCTCGCCGACCACTGTCCGCCGGTGTAGATGTCGTGCTTGTCGGCGGCCATGTTGATGCGGCCGATCTCGGTACGGTCCGCGTAGACGTCGACGAACAACGCTTGTGCGGTGGGTGATTCGAAGCGGTTCGCCAGACCCGACTCGGTGACCATCTGGTATCCGTGGTCGATCTCGATGTACGACATCGACCCGTCGTTCACCGACGTGAAGTCCCGCTGATGGATCGACCGGTCGTCGTTGTTGTTCAGATGCGAGTGTCCGGAGAACAGGATGGCCTGCGGGTAGGCCTTCAGGTCCTCGGCCAACCGGGGATTGGATGCCTGCTGACCGTCCATCGTGGTGCCGCTCGTGGGGCGATGCCCCTGCACGAGAATGGGCTTGGCGACGTTCGCCGGGTCGGCGGTGAGTTCCGCCAGCCGGCCCTTCAGCCAGTCGCGCTGTGCGGTGTCACCGTTGTAGGTCTCGGTGTTCACCGTGAAGACGCGCACTCCGTTGACGTCCGATTCGTAATAGCCGCCGCCCGTGTCCGGGAACCACTCCCGCGGATAACCGGCCCGGACGTCGTCGAGGTACGCGTCGTGGTTGCCGTACGACATCAGCACCTGGGTGTCGGCCATGCCCTTGCGCTCGAGGTTCTCCTGGAAGATCCGCGAGACGATCTTGTGGTCTGCGCCCTTGCCGTCCCAGTTGTCGTTGATCATGTCGCCGTTGGACAGGATCGCATCGGGTTCCGGGAAGATCGATCCGATGGTGTCGAAGAAGCTCCTGTACTTCTCGGTGTTCTTCTCGTAGTCACCGACGTGGACGTCCGACATGACGACCACCTGCGCGATCGGCTTCTCCGACGTGCGGATCAGGTACCCGAACGAGGCGGGCGTGCCGGCCTTCTCACCGCGGAACGCCACCGCGGTGACATTCGTGTCAGCGGTGATCTTCAGCGCGCGGCCCGGGACGTAGGCTTGGCTCTCGGCGGTCGGTGTGGTGCCGTCGAGCGTGTAGCGCACGGTCGCTCCCCGTTCGGCGGTGAACTTCAGGTCGACGGGGTGCTCGTAGCGTCCGCCGGGGACGGTGACGCCCGGTGCGGCGGGCACCGCGTCGCTTCCTCCGACCGAGCTGCCCCACTCGTTTCCGAGGCTTCCGGCGCTGCCCCACACGGGGCCCGCCTGGGCGATGCCGGGTGCGGCGAGCGCCGCGGTCACTGCAGCAATCACAAGAGTTGTGCGTCTCACGGGATTTCCTTGTCTTCGGCGAGGTCATCAGAACCGGACGACAAATTGGTCTGGACCAATGAAGCTAGGTTGCCGCGGGCACGGGACGGTGGTGCCCGCGTGGTCCATCCGGTGAAGAAGGAATGAACATCGCTAATCGGGCGCAGGGTTCGGGTGCAGTGAGCCGGCGCGCAGACTTCCGGCGGACGCAACCGATCACGCTCGTCGAACCGGCTCCGCCGCAGCGGCTTCCTTGCCATACTGGGCGCGTTTCGCCCGGCGGGAGCAGCGTTCCCGGGCGGTCCGTCCCGTGGAGGAGTTCTCATGCCCGACGCCGTATCTCGCCCAGGACGGCGCGCCGTGCTTCGCGCACTCGCCGCCGGCCCGCTGCTGTTCGCCCTTCCCACGCATCTCCCGGTCGCCTCGGCCGCGTCCAGCGTCAGCAGCGCCGACCTGGCGACCGGCAGCTTCGGCCGCGGGGACCTCGACGCGGCGTCGGCGCCCGACTGGATGCGACTCGTGCCCGACAGCGCCGATCTCGCACAGCTGTCGCTTCCCGGCACCCACGACACCATGGCGCACAACGCTTCGATCCCGACCCTCACCCAGGACTTCGATCTGTCCACGCAACTCCGGGCCGGGGTGCGCGCGCTCGACATCCGCACCCGACACTTCCGGGACGTGTTCCCGATCCATCACGGTCCTGAGTACCTGCACGCCAACTTCACCGACGTCGTACGGACCGTGACCGCGTTCCTCCAGTCGAATCCGAGTGAGTGCGTGCTCGTGCGGCTGAAGAAGGAACACACGGAGGAGGAGAACACGAGGACCTACCAGGCGACGCTCGACTGGTACATCCGCGACAACCCCGACACACGCGAGCTCCTGGCCGCACACCTGTGGACACCGGCTGCCGGATACGACGGCCGGATCCCGGCACTGGGCGAGGCGCGCGGCAAGATCGTCGTGCTGCAGGACTTCACAGCCACCACTACCTACGGACCCCGGTGGGCGGGCCCGCGTACGGACATCCAGGACGACTTCGAGCTGCCGAATCTCGCTGCGGTCGAGACGAAGTGGGGCAAGGTTCGCACCCAGTTCGAGCGGGCCGCCGTCGGCGACTCGCAGAGCCTCTTCGTCAACCATCTGAGCGCCACCGGCGCCTCCCCCGCCGTGATGGCCACCGGCACGGTGCCGATCACGGTCGCGAAGGGGGTGCCCGGTACACCGGGGATGCTCACCCGCACCGAGACCTACCTGCGGGCCACCGGCTCCGGCCGGACCGGCGTCGTGATGGCCGACTTCCCGACCGCCGCGTTGGTGGAGACGATCATCGCCCGCAACTTCGACTGACGGCGAGACCCGCCCATTCGGCGGACAGAACGGACCACGAGCAGCTAGCCTCCCAGCGAATCCGCGGCGGCACCGGACCGTTCGCACGACCAGCACCGACGAGGACCCATGAGATCACGCACCGCGTTCAACCGCTTCCTCCTACTTCTCGTCGGACTGCTGGCTCTCGTTGCCCCGGCCGTCACCGCCCCGCTCGCGAGCGCCGACCCCGCCGACCCCGTCGCCCCCACCGCGATCCGCCTCGAGGGCGCCAAGAACTTCCGGGACATCGGTGGCTACGAGACGTCCGACGGCAGAACGGTCCGCAGCGGGATCGTCTACCGCGCCAACAAGCTCAGCTCCCTCACCGACGCGGACCTCGCGAAGCTCACCGCCGCGAACGTCACCCTCGACGTCGATCTGCGAAACATGTGGGAGCGCAGGGACGACCCGGACCGGCTCCCCGAAGGGGTCCGCTACCAGGTGGCGGACGTCGTCTCGTTCGAACACGGCATCGCGTTCCACGAGTTCGTGCCGCTCACGCTGGGACGTGCGCTGATCGACGCGGCGGTGAACGGGTCCTCGGACATCGGTCAGTCCATCGGCTACCCGTTCATGGCCACCTACCGCGGCGCCGACGTCGCCTTCCGCGACCTGCTGACCGCGATCGCCGACAACACCGACGGCGCCACCGTCTACCACTGCAGCGCCGGTAAGGACCGCACCGGCTGGGGCACCGCCGTGCTGCTCAGCCTGCTCGGTGTCCCGAAGGCCACGGTGTACCAGGACTTCCTGGCCAGCAACACGTTCCTCGGGCGCGACGACGCCGTCGAGAAGTCCTGGCTGGACGCCGCGTTCGCTCAGGTCGACCGGTTGTACGGTGGTGTCGACAACTACGTGCGAAAGGGGCTGGGCGTCGATCAGCAGACCATCGACACCCTGCGGGCGCGACTGCTCGTCTGACCCCGGCATCTCCGAAAGGCTCGACCCGATGGAATCGATCGCCCGACTGCGGGACGAGATCGCCGCAAGCGGACTGCTCACAGCGCCACAGGTGGGCGACGGATTCGTCTTCGGCACCGCCCGGATGGCCGCCGCCGGAACCGATGTCGCCGTCAACGTCGACCCCGAGCCCGACGACCGGCCCGAGCCGGACACGGGTGTGCTCCTGGCCGCCGTCGACCGGCTCCTGACCGTCACGCCCGAGCAGTGGCTCCGGATCGTCGACTCGGTCGCCGAGGAGATCGAGGAGGCGGTCGGCGATGAGACGGTTCACGAACCGACCGACCTGCGCGACGACCTGTCGCTGACGTCCACCGTCGTCTTCCACGACGCGCTCCTGCTGTCCTTCGCGGCGCCGAAGCAGTTCCCCGACAGCTGGATCCGGGTTCAGCTGGACGAGCAACTCGCGATCGACGGGGTCACGGTCGACGACAAGGACGACGACACCGAGGTCGTCGAGTTCGGTTCGCTCGACGACCTCCTGGACCACCTGTCCGAGGACGGCTAGGTGGGAGAGGCGACCCCCTCGGCCGCACCTTCCCATGCCGCCCACAGCTGCGCGTAACGCCCACCCGCCGAGACCAACTCGGCGGGCGTGCCGTGCTCGACGACCCGGCCGTGCTCGAGCACCACGACCCGGTCGGCGGACGCCGCCTGGGTGAGCCGGTGTGCCACGACGAGCGTCGTCCGGCCCCGGGTGGCGGCGTCGGCGGCGCGCTCGAGTTCCCGGGCCCCGGCGCTGCCGGCCTCGGCGGTCGCCTCGTCGAGGATCGCGACCGCCGGATCGGCCAGCACCAGGCGCGCGAGTGCCAGTTCCTGAGCCTGCGCCGCGGTGAGCGCGTGCCCACCCTCGCCGACGACGGTGTCGAGTCCGCGTTCGAGGGCATTCACCCAGGACGACGCACCGACAGTGTCGAGCGCTGCGGTCACCTCGTCGTCCGACGCGTCCGGGCGGGCGAGCCGCAGGTCGTCGACCAACGGCCCGGCGAACACGTGCACCTCCTGGCTGACGATCGCGACGTGCCGACGCAACGACCCGGCGCCCAACTCGCCCAACGGCACCCCGCCGATCCGCACCGCCCCCGACGTCGGCGGCAGTGACCCCGCCGCGAGCACCGCGAGGGTCGACTTGCCGGCGCCCGTCGACCCCACCAATGCCACCCGCTCGCCCGGCGCGATGCGCAGATCGATGCCGTGCAGCACCTCGTGGCCGCCGTCGTAGCTGTGCCGGACCCCGACGAGTTCGAGAGACGCGTCGGCCGGTGCAACGTCCGCGCCGGCGTCGGCCGGCTCCGGAATCCCGAGCACGCCGACGAGCCGGGCGAGGCTCGCCCCCGCCGACTGCACCTCGTCGAACGTGTACAGCAGCGCGCCGATGGGGTTGAACAGGCGGTGGAACAGCAGCGCCGCGGCCGTGGTCTGGCCGACGGTCACGATGTCCTGCTTCACGAGCGTGAACCCGACCGCGAGAATCACGGCGAGCCCGACGAATTCGGCACGGTTACCACGCCCGGCGAACCGGGTGAACAACCCGAACACACCCACCGAGAGGTCGCGCGCATCGCCCGAGGCCCGGTCGATCTCCCCCAGGTGCTGTTCCTCGAGGCCGTACGCGCGGACCGTGCGCACGCCCTGCATGCTGCTGACCAGTGCCTGCGACCGCCGGCCCATCGCGACGCGCTCCTGCGCGTACAGCGGCCCCGAGCGGGGCAGGTACCAGCGCAGCGCGAGCACGTACATCGGCAGCGCCACCATGCCCGCCAGACCGAGTCGCCAGTCGATGCCGAGCATGGCCGCCATGCTCAGCACCACGAGCAGCAGCGACGACACCAGGCTCGGCACGACGTCCGCGACGGCCTTGCCGATCACCGCGACGTCGTCGCCGACGCGGGAGAGCAGATCCCCCTTGCCGACCCGCTCGATGGTGGGGATCGGCAGCCGCAGCGCTCGTCCCACCACCTGCTCACGCAGCCCGGCGAGCGCGCCCTCCCCCAGCCTGGCGATGAGGTACGACCCGAGACCGGTGAGTGCGCCCGCGACCACCGCGGCGACCGTGATGATCGCGACGACACCGACGATCGTCGACGTCGGGGCGCCCTCGCGGACCCGGTCGACCAGGACACCGAACACGTACACGGGCACCACCGCGGCCGCGGCCGCGATCAGCCCGACGAGCAGGGTGAGCACGGCCAGACCCTTGCGACGTCCGATCGCGTCGCGCAGCCACCGCCAACTGTCCGACGCCGACGCGATGGGCAGCAATCGTTCCCCCGTCATCGCAGCACAGCCTTCCGGTAGTTCTCGTCGGTCGCCGACAACCCGGCGTGGGTGCCCTCGGCGGCGATGTGCCCGTCGGCGAGGACGACGACGCGATCGGTCACCGACAGCAGTGCGGGGCTGCTGGTGACGAGGATCGTCGAGTGGGCGCGGACGCCGTCGTGCCGGCTGGTGGCGATGCCGGCGGCGATCGCGTGCTCGGTGACGGCGTCGACCGCGGTGGTCGGGTCGTGCAGCACCATGACGGGCGCCTGCGCGGCGAGCGCGCGGGCCAGTGCTACGCGCTGCCGCTGGCCGCCGGACAGGCTCGCGCCCCGGTCGGTCACCTCGTGATCGAGACCCGCGGGATGCGCGTCGACGACGTCGACCGCGGCCGACGCCCAGAGCACGTGCTGCACCGCGGCGTGGTCGGCGTCGGGCGCCCCGGCGGTGACGTTGGAGTGCACGGTCCCGGCGAACAGGTCGGTCAGGTGCGGTTCGACCAGCACGGTGCGTCGGGCGTGGGTGAGGCCCAGACCGGCCAGCGGAACACCGCCGACCCGGATCTCCCCGTCGTACCGATCGGGGGGAACCTGCCCGGACAGGACGTCGGCGAGCGCCTCCGCATCCTCCGGCCGATACGCGACGACGCCCAGCAGCTCGCCCGGGGCGACGGTGAGGTCGACGCCCGCCAGGGACCGGTAGGCAACCGCCCGCAGTTCGACGTCGCTCGCACCCGACGGTGGGGTACCGCCGGCGGGCAGCAGCGGTTCGGCGTCGAGCACCAGCGCCAGCCGGTCCGCCGACGCCCGCGCGTTCGCGTAGAAGCCCGGAACCCGGGCCAGCATGCCGAGTGGTTCCACGATGAACTGCGACAACCCGACGACGGTGATCAGCTCGCCGACCGAGATGCGGCCGTCGAGCGCGAACCAGCCCGCGAACCCGGCCACCGACACCGCGAGCAGCGCGCTGACCGTCATCGACACCCCGACGAACACTCCGGTCGCCTTCGCGGCGCGCATCGTCGCGGCCAGCGCGTCCCGGCTGACGTCGCGGTAGCGCCGCGCCGCGGTCGCCTCCGCCCCGATGCCGCGCAGCGGTCGCAGGCCACTCACCAGATCCGTGGCCATTCCGGCAGCGCGGGCCGTGGTCGCCTGCTGCGCGGACGCCCGACGTGTGATGAGCGGCGCCGCCAACTGCAGCAGCCCGAGCATCACGGGCGCGCCGACGAGCACCGCCAGACCGAGCGTCACGTCGATCCACAGCAGCGCGATCGCCGACGCCACCATCGCGGTGAGCGCCGCCGCGACGCGGGGCACGACGTCGAGGATCCACGCCTCCTTGTCGGCGTCGGACGTCGAAACCGTCAGCAGCTCACCCGCGCGTAGGTCCGTCCGCACGCCGCGGGGGTCGAGGATTCGGCCCGCGACCTCCACCCGGAGCCGGTGTGCCTCCTGCTGCACGGCCAGCACGATGAAGCGCGCGCCGAACCGCCACGCCGACGTGAGCACGACGAAGAGGACGGCGAGCGCGGACAGCCACACGATCAGGGCTGTCACGTCCCCGGTCTCGACCGCGCGGTCGACGATCACACCGATCGCGATCGGGACCGCCGTCTCGGCGACCTGATGCAGACTGACCAGGGCCGTCCCCGCGAGCAGACGCCCCCGATTCCGTGCCAGCGTGCGGCGCAGAACCGCGGTACCACCTGCCATCAACCCTCCAGCCCTCGACAACAGCGTAGGTAAGTAGACCCTAACCCGATGGTGAGTGGCGCCGACCGGTGCGGTTCTCATAGAGTCGCAGTCAGGAACTACCTGCTAGAGAAGTAGCAGCAAGCCGGAAGGAACAAGATGGCCGCGAAGACGACCGCCGAGAACGACATCGCGGACGAGGACCTCGAACCCGTAGCCGACGAGACCGCTCGACAGGCTCAGCGTGTCGTCGCCGCGTACGCCACGGATGCCGACGAGTGCCGCATGCTGCTCTCGATGCTCGGCATCGGGCCGGCTGCCAAGCTCGACTGACGAACCACAACGAGGAAAGAGTAGGGGTATCCGTGGCTGAGCCTTCGGAATTGTCGACAAGTTCCGAGGGCGCCACGGGCGCCGCGCACGCCGGCACCGACCACGGCGGTTCCGACTTCGTCGTCGTCGCGAATCGCCTTCCGGTCGATCTCGAGCGACTCCCCGACGGCACCACCCGCTGGAAGCGCAGCCCCGGCGGGCTCGTGACCGCCCTCGAACCGATCCTGCGCAACAACAAGGGCGCGTGGGTGGGTTGGCCCGGTGTCCCCGACGTGGAACTCGAGCCGATCGTCGAGGACGGCCTCGACCTCTACCCCGTGCCGCTGAGCGCGCAGGAGGTCGCCGACTACTACGAGGGCTTCTCCAACGCCACCCTGTGGCCGTTGTACCACGACGTCATCGTCAAGCCGGAGTACCGGCGTGAATGGTGGAACGCCTACGTCGAGGTGAATCGCCGCTTCGCCGAGGCCACCTCGCGAGCCGCCGCCGAGGGCGCCACCGTCTGGATCCAGGACTACCAGCTGCAGTTGGTGCCGAAGATGCTGCGGATGCTGCGCCCCGACCTCACGATCGGCTTCTTCCTGCACATCCCGTTCCCGCCGGTCGAACTGTTCATGCAGATGCCGTGGCGGCGCGAGATCGTCGAGGGTCTCCTCGGCGCCGATCTCATCGGCTTCCATCTCCCCGGCGGCGCCCAGAACTTCATGTTCCTGGCCCGCCGGCTCGCCGGGCAGCAGACCTCCCGCGGCACCGTCGGCGTCCGATCCAAGCTGGGCGTCGTGCAGGTCGGATTCCGCACGGTCCGCGTCGGCGCCTTCCCGATCTCCATCGACTCCGGCAAGCTCGACGAGCTGTCGCGCCGCAAGTCGATCCGCGACCGCGCCAAGCAGATTCGCAAGGAACTCGGCAACCCCAAGCACATCATGCTCGGCGTCGACCGCCTCGACTACACCAAGGGCATCGACGTCCGCCTCGACGCGCTGTACGAACTCCTTCAAGAGGGACGCGTCGATCCCGCCGACACCGTCATGGTGCAGCTGGCCACCCCGAGCCGCGAGCGGGTCGAAAGCTACGTGCAGATGCGCGGCGCGATCGAGCAGACCGTCAGCCGTATCAACGGCGAGTACGCCGAGGTGGGCCGCCCGGTGGTGCACTACATCCACCGCCCCATCGGCCGCGACGAACTGATCGCGTTCTTCGTCGCCTCCGACGTCATGCTCGTGACGCCGCTGCGCGACGGCATGAACCTGGTCGCCAAGGAGTACGTCGCGTGCCGCAGCGACCTCGGCGGCGCACTGCTGCTGAGCGAGTTCACCGGCGCCGCAGCCGAACTCCGCCAGGCCTTCCTGTGCAACCCCCACGACCTCGACGACGTCAAGGACAAGATGGAGGAGGCACTGAACCAGGACAAGGAGGCCGGCCGACGCCACATGCGCGCCCTGCGCCGCCAGGTCCTCGCGCACGACGTCGACCGCTGGGCCCGGTCGTTCCTGGACGCCCTCAGCCAGCAGGGTGTCGCCGGGTCGGCGCTGCTGCCGGCCGACGGCGAGTACACCGACTAGCACTCCGACACCGACGACAATGGGCTCCCGCGTTGCGCGGGAGCCCATTTCGTTCGTTCCGGATCAATCGTTCGCTACACCGGCGTCAGTCGCCCGGTGAGCCAGCGATCACCCTCCTTGTGCATCTCCATGCGCACCCGGCTGCCGGTCGTCGCGGCGTCCGGCATCTCCTCGCTGCGCGTGATCTGGTTGACGTAGAGCAGCACCACCGCGTCGTTCTTCGACGCCGATTCGATGGCTCCCGCCTGAACGGAGGCCTCGACGGTGATCTTCTTCTCCTTGGCGCCCGGAGCGATCGTCTCCTTCACCAACGTGTCGTACTCGGCCCGGAAGTCACCGGTGAGACCGTCGCCGGCGGCGGCCAGCTGCTGGTCGACGTCGTTGAAGTTGTACGACAGCATCGCGGCGGCCTGGGCCGTGGCGGCCTGGACCGCGTCGGTCCTGGCCTGCTCGGCGGCGCGGTCGTCGAGATAGCCCCAGCCGAGGACTCCGACACCGACCAGCAGGGCGGCGATCACCACGCCCGCAACGGCCAGGAGCGGCGTCGGTAGCGAGGACTTGGTGGGTGCCGCCAGAACTGGCGGCGTGTCCGTCTCGATGCTCATTCCGGGACCTTCGTTCTCGACATGCTTCTCGGTCACGGCACGAACTCCACCTTCGATGCGGTCAGTGTCCCGTCGTTGTCGGTCACCGTGACTCGCATCCGGAAGTCACGCGGACCGTTCTGGGATCCGTCGGCGCTCGTGACATCGGCACGTGCGGACACGAGAACCTTTGCGCTGTCATCGCTGTCGCTCTCGATCCCGCTCGCGACGATCTTGCCGACCGTGGTGACGCCGGCCTCCTTCACGATGCCGGCGAAGGGATCCTCGCGGCCGTCGAACTCGGCCTTGAACTCACCGCTCGCACCCGCCAGGATCTTCGCGACGTCTTCCTTGGCCGTATCCGGCTTGATCGTCGTGAGGTTGAGGACGGTCTGCTGTGCCGTGCCGATGAAGGCCTCGCGCCGCGCGTCACGATCACCCGCGGCGGACCGCTCGAACAGCAACCATGCCAGCACACCGAGCAGCGCCACGATCACCAGACCCAGTGCGATCGCTGCCGCCAGTGCGCCACGGCCCCATCGAGATCCGGTCGGCGCCGTGGGGAACCACGCGTCAGACGCGGTCTCCCCCGCCGACTGCGGGGGCGCGGCCTTCTCGGTGTCAGTGGCGGCCGCGGCAGTCGTCGCGGTGACGTCGGCCGACAGTTGCCCGTCCTTCTCCAGCGTGACCGTGCCCGCGGTAGCCCCACTCGACTCGGCAGTCGAGACGCGCGTTATCGGCTGTGAACCCGTGCTGCCCGTCGGTCCTGCACTACGACTGGCGCGCCGGCGTGCCGGTCGCTTCCGGTCGTCGGCCGTCAGCCCTGCTGACGTGTCATCATCGTCTGCCACGTCGTGTCCTCCCTCGGTGTTCCTCCCGCCAGCCCGGGCTGCGAGTACAGCAGGCCGTCGGGCCCGACGTACTTGCCCGTCGTCGGGTCGTAGGGGCGCGCTGTGGCAGGCACATTCGCGCTCCCGACGCTCGCCGGAGCCGTCGTGTACGAGGGTACAGACGGATCCTGGGGCGGCCCACTGGGCGGGTTGTTGCCCAGCGGAACGTATCCCGCTGCGCTACGGCACTCCACGGGTGATGCTCCGCGTCTGCCCGGGTACTCCATGCACGGGTAGTTGCGGGCGCCACGAACCACACTCGGGTCGTCCGGCGCCACCTTGCAGAACAGGTCCGACGGCGTCGGCGGAATCGACGCCTCGTTCGGTGCACGCCACTGATCGGCCGGGAGGAATCCGGTGGTGCACGGGGGCGGATCGTTCACCTGCAGCCCGAAGTTCACGATCGCGCCGTCCTCGATCGGCCCGAGCATCGCAGCGGTGAGCAGACCGGACACCAATGGCGGATAGATCACCAGCACCTGCTCGATGCTCTTGTGGTAGATCGTGGACACCTCGCCGACGCTCACCAGATTGGCGAGCAGTAGCGGCAGCGTCGGCTTCAGCTCCTGGAACAGCGCATTGGCCTCGTTGGCGGCGTTCGGGGTCTGGGCCAGCACGCTGCGGATCTGAGGATCGCTGGCGCGCAACTGGTTCGAGAACGTCACCAGGTTCTGCGTCCACGCGCGAATCGCATCGCTCGTGACCACCTGCGTGTCGAGCAGGCCCTCGGCCTGTTCGATCAGCGTCTTGGTGGCGTCCGAGTTTGCGTTGGCCTCCTGGACGAAGAGTCGCGCCGAATCGATCAGCCGCTGCAGATCCGGGCCGGCGCCGTTGAACGCCTTGAACGACTCATCGACGACGGTGCGCAACTGAGTGTTCGAGATGCTCTGGACGAGCGTGTTCGCCTGGTCGAGCATCGCGCCGACGTCCTGCGGAGTGCTCGTACGATCTACCGGAATCACGTCGCCGTCCGCGAGATACGGCTCCGAGTCGGTGCGCGGAATCAGGTCGACGTACTGCTCGCCGACCGCCGAGACGCTCTTGACCGCGGCGTCGAGATCGGCGGGGATGTCGTAACTGCTGCTGATGGACAGCTTCGCGTCCACCCCGTCCTCGGTGAGCACGACGTCCTCGACCTTGCCGACATTGGTACCGCGGAATGCGACATTCGCGTTGGTGTACAGCCCCCCACTCGAGGAAAGCTGCACCGTCACCCGGTTCTGCCCGATGCCGAACAGCGCGGGCAGTTGAACGTACTGGGTGGCCATCACGACCAGACCGATGACGGTCAGGATCGAGAAGATCACGAGCTGAATGCGGACGAACCTCGTGAGCATCATGGCGTCGGCACTCCTAGTTGCGGCAGTCCGGGAATCTGGGGCGGCTGGCCGCCGTTCGCCGACGCAGGCTTGGGCTCGGGCTGCAGCAGGTCCGGCTGCTTCGGCTCGGGAATCTTCAGCGGATCGTTCGCCTGGCCGGCCGCGCCCGCCAGCGTGCCGAGCGCACCCTCGACGCCGGCGAGCGTCGGCCCCAACCCTGTCTGGTCGATGAAGTTTTGACTCAAACGCTCGTTGGTCATGTCGATCACCATGTTCAGGTTCGCGTAGTCGCCCACGAAAACCTGATCCATGTTCTTCATGGTGAACGGGAAGGTGAGCATCAGCGACAGCACCTCGGTGAGGTTGTTCCCGGTGCCCGCGAGTTGCTGTAACAGCGGCGACAGCGAGGCCAGATTCGCCTTCAGGTCGTCACCACTCTCGTTGATCACGCGGGTTGCAGTGTCGGAGAAGTTACCCAGTGCCACGAGAGCATTCGTCAGATTCTGACGCTGCGCCACCAGTACCTCGAGGGCCGGCGGAATACCGTCCAGGGCCCGGTTGAGGGTCTCGGTCTGTTGATTCACCGTGCCGGCGAGCCGGTCGATGCCCTCCATCGCGGAAATGATCTGGGTGCGCTGGTCGTCGAGGCTGCCGACGAGCTGGTCGAGTTGTGGCAACAGGTCTCGGATCGAGTCCTCGCGCCCACCGAGGGCCGCGTTGAGTTCGCGGGTGATGTCGTTGATCTGTGCCAAGCCGCCGCCGTTGAGCACGACCGACAGTGACGACAGTGTCTGCTCGGTCGTGGGATACGCTCCCGCCCGCTCCAGAGGAATGACGTCCCCGTCCTTCAGGGTGCCCTGCGGGGCAATGCCCACCGGCGGAGCAAGCTCGAGGTGCTGCGAACCGAGCAGGCTGGTCTGCCCGATCTTCGCCGTAGCGTTGGCCGGGAGCTGGACGTCCTTGTTGAGTGACACCGTGACAAGTGCGTGCCAGTCCTGGACCTCGATGCCCGTGACCGCCCCGACCGTGACGTCGTTGACGCGCACCGGCGAGTTCTGCGACATGGTCGTCACATTCGGCATCTGGATCTGCACGGCATAAGCGCCGTCACCGCCACCTTCGGTGCCGGGAAGCGGAACCGAGTTGAGGCCGTTCCACTCGCAGCCTGTCACCGCAAGGGTGAAGGTCAGGGCGATGGCGGAAGTGGCCACCACCCGGGCACGTTTGCCGTTCCCGGTCATCGTCCGCCTCCCGGATTGAGCAGGGACCCGAGGTCCTTGGGAACCTGGATCGACGGCATCGACCCGAGCGGCGAAATCTCGGAGGATGCCGGTCCCGATGGCGCCCGCGCAGGCACCTGACCGGCCAGACTCGGCGGACTGAACTCGATCTGCTCGGGTAGCGCAGTCTGTGTATCCGCAACCCGCGTCATGATCGCCGGATAGTTCGTGGTGATCGAGTTCAGAACCGGGCCGAAGAACTGGGCGCAGAGGTCCGCGGTCCGGTCCGAATCGTTGGTCTCGAGTCCCCGGATCAACCCACAGACCATGTTGATCGGGTTCTTTGCGTTGCTCGCGGCAAGCACGCCGTTCAGCGAGCCCTGCTTGGGGCTGTAGATGTTGTTGAAGTTCGCGAGCGCGCTCGGCGCGACGTGCAATACCTGCTCGAGCTGTGGCCGCTTCTCGACGAGCACCGAGGTCGCATCCGCCAGCCGGCCGACCTGCTCGGTGAGCGAGTCTCGGTTTTCGGTGACGAAACGGTTCACGTCACCGATCGCGACGTCGAGATCCTGTAGCGCCGTTCCAAGTTCGTCACTGGTGTCCGCAAGCAGTGAGGACACCGACTGCAGGCGCCCGCCGAACTGCACGATCTGCTGGTTACTGGACGACAGTGTCGTGACAAACAACTGGAGATTGCGAATGGTCGCGAACAGATCGGTGCGCCCGTCGGACAGCGTCTTCATGGTGTCGGACAGCTCGCGCAGCGTATTGCGCAGCGCGTCACCGTTGCCATCGAGGTTGTCCCCGACGGTGTCGATGAAGTTGCCGAGCGAACCCTGATCGGCACCGCCCTGAGGACCGAGAGCGTCCGACAACTTGGTCAGCTCCGTCTTGATCTCGTCCCACTCCACCGGAACAGCTGTGCGCTCCATCGGAATCTCGGCACCGTCTGCTATCGCCTCTCCCCCGGTGTACACGGGGGTCAATTGCACGAACCGAGCAGCGACAAGGCTGGGTGCAATGATGACCGCCTTGGCGTCGGCGGGGATGTCCACCGACCGATCGACGTTCATCACCACCGACGCGCCGGTGCCGTTGGGATCAATGCTCTCGATCGAGCCGACCTTGACGCCGAGCACTCGAACGTCATCACCGGCGTACAGGCCTGTGGTGGAGGGGAACTGCGCCGTGATGGTGGTCTTTCCGAGGCCAGGGAACAGGAAGAAGATCCCGGCCACGAGAACTGCGACTACGACGACGGCGGCGCCGCCGATCGCGAGCCACTTCTTCCTCACGCTTGTCTGCTTCTGTTCGTCGCTCATCAGTTCGGGTCCTTGAACTCTGGTATCACCGGCGGGAACTGCGCGAGATCCTGCGGGACGTGTTCGGGCCACAGCTGGCTGTCGACACCCAGCTGGGCCACGTTGCCCATGCCGAAGTTCGCGACATACGCCATGAAGAACGGGCCGCTACCGACAGCCTCGCCGAGCGACCGCGCGTACGGCGCAAGACCTTCCAGCGCCTGTCCGATGTTGTCTTTGTTGCTCTGCAGGTTCGCAACAACCGAGTTCAGCTTGTCGAGGGTCGGTTTCATCTGCTGTTCGTTGTCCTGAACCAGGCCCGTGAGCTGCCGCGACACGGCCGAGACATTCGTGATCAGCTCACTGATCGCGTTGCGACGACGATCGAGTTCGCCGAGCAACTGGTTACCGTCGAGGATCAGCGAATTGATCTGGTCGCTGCGGTCCGCGAGGATCTTCGTCACTCCCTCGGCCTTGCTCAGCAGGTCCTTGAGCGATTCGTCGCGCGAGTTGATGCTCTGCGAGAGCCGGGTGACGCCGTCGAGCGCCGCCCGCAGCTCCGGTGGCGTGTCGGACAGTGTCTCGGACACCGCGTTGAGCGACTCGTTGAGCTGGTTCGTGTCCAGATCCGAGACCGTCGAAGTGAGGTCACCGAGCGCATCGTTGAGCGAGTACGGAGAGTTGGTGCGCGCCAACGGAATGGTGCTGCCGACCTTCATGACGTCGTCGCCCTCGGAGGTCACCTGCATCGACTTGCGACCGAGAACCGTGTTGGTCTTGATGTCGGCGCCCGAGCTGCCGCCGAGGCGGATGCCCTCGTTCATCGAGAACGCGACCCGGACCTCAGCACCGTCGAGTTCGATGCTCTCCACCTTGCCCACGTTGACGCCGGCCACCGTGACGTAGTCACCGGGCATCAGCCCACCGGCGTCCTCGAACATCGCCTCGTAGCGCACGTTGCCGAACAGGAACGGCAGTCGGTCGTACTGCAGACCGGCCAGCACCAGGCACGCGGAGACCGCAACGCCGATGATGCCGATCCGCGCGAGATTGCGTTCACCCTTGGCCATTGAAGGTGCACCTTCCCGTCGTCTGCGTCGGAGCGACGGGAGCGTCGATGTAGATCAACTTGCCGTCCGGCCCGGAGAACTTGAACTTCACCGAACACGTATAGAACTGGAAGAACGCACCGTACGAACCCGTACGGATCAGCTTCCGGTACGACTCCGGAAGCCGCTCGAGGACCCAGTTGATGTCGTCCTGACCGTTCTGCAGATTGGTCGCCAGGTCGCTCGCATGCGCGATCGTCGACTGCAGGTCTGGGCGCGCCCCTTGCAGCAGTTGTGCGAGATCATCTGTTGCTGTAGCGATCTCGGGAATCGCAGCACCGATGGGATCGCGGTCCTGGGCGAGTCCGCTCACCAACTGCTGCAACTGATCGATAGTGGACGAGAATTGGTCGCCCTTGTCGTTGATGGTCGTCAGTGTGGTGTTGAGGTTCGTGATGACGTCACCGATCAACTTGTCCCGGTCGGCGAGCGTGGACGTGAACGAACTGGTGTTGCCGAGCAACGACACCAGAGTGCCGCCCTGTCCCTGAAGAACCTGCAGCAGGGCGCCGCTCAGGTCGTTGACCTGTTCTGCGCTGAGGCCGCGGAGCAGAGGCTTGAAGCCGCCCAGCAGGAGGTCGAGGTCCAGGGCGGGAGCGGTCTGCGACTCCGGGATCGTCCCGCCCTTCGTGAGCGACTCGGACGAGCCTTCCCCGTCGAGGAGCTCGAGATAGCGGTCGCCGACGAGGTTCTCGTAGCGGACCGTGGCGCGAGTGCTCTGCATCAGAGGGTATTTCGTATCGACGTCGAACTTCACGTGCGCGAGGTTGTCGGATCCCACCTCGACGCCCTTGACCGTGCCGACCGGAACACCTGCGATCCGAACCTTCTCGCCGGACTTCAGACCGGACGCGTTGGTGAACACCGCGCGGTAGTCGTCGGCACTGCTGAACCGGGCCTGGCTGAATACGATCGCCAGGCCGGCGAAGATCAGCACCATGGCGGTGGTGAATGCGAGGAACTTGACTGTGGTCGCGCGCATCAGTTCTGGCCCTCCCCAGCCGGGGTTCCTCCGTAGAGCATCTGGAACAGGGTTGGCATACTCAGCGTGGTCTTCGTCGACGGCATGTAAGGAACGTTGCCGACATCGGCCACCACGAACGGAGCGTTGCCGTCACGTTTCGGGTCGAAGTCGGGTAGACCCCAGCAGCTGGGGCCACCGGTGGCATTGACCTTGGGAAGGTCCCGCGGATACGTGTACGGTGCGAGACCCGAAAGAAAGTTCGTGCTCATCGCGAAGCCGGCTTGTCCGCCGCCCTCGATCTGCTCGGCCATCGGACGCGCCTTGTTGAGGCCGACAACGAGACACGAGATTGCCGGCGAGTAGCCCGACAGCAGCGCGGTCGTCGGTTCCAGGAGGGCGAGTGCCCGCGTCAGGTCCGCCTCGTTGTCTGTGAGCAACTGGTTGCCGTTGTTCGACAGCGCTACAGCGTTCTCCAGCGTCATACGCAGGTTCTCCCGCTCCTCGACGATGCTCCCGCTCGTGGCGGTGAGGTTGCCGAGCAGTGTCATCAGGTCCGGAGTGACATCCGCGTACGTGTTGGTCACGGTGGCCGCCGCATTGAGGTCCTGCTTCAACTGCGGCAGAACCGGATTCATCTTCTTCAGATACGCGTCGGTCTCACCGAGCAACTCACCCAACTCGTTGCCGCGACCGTTGAGCGCCGACGAGATGGCGCCGAGGGTGGCGTTGAGCTTCTCCGGCTCGATCTGCTGCAGCAGCGTCGACAGGTTCTGGAACAGCGTGTTGAACTCGACCGTGACGCTCTCGGCGCCGATCACCGACCCCGGCTGCAGGGACTTGGGCGACGGGTCCGCCGGCGTGACGAAGTTGACGTACTTGGCCCCGAACACGGTGGTCGACTTGATCTCGACGGGAGAGTTCGCGGGGATGAGGTGCAGCTGCGACGGATTCATGTCGAGCTTGATCCGGGCCTGGCCGTCGACCTCGTCGATAGAGGCCACGCGGCCGACCTCGACGCCACGCAGCTTGACCTTGGCGTCGGGTTCCATGACCAGACCGGAGCGTGACGCCGTCACCGTGACCGGTTCACTCTTCGTGAAGCCGCCGACGAACATCGTCAGCGCCACCACGACGATCGCGACGAGGCTGAGAACCATCACAGCCGCGGCGACCTTCGTCTTCCACCTTGATTCGGTCAACGCTCCTCCGCCTATCCCGAGAGGTTGAAGTTGCCGGACTGGCCGTAGATCGCCAGCGAGATCAGCAGGGTCACGGTCACGACTGCGATGAGCGAGGCGCGGACCGCATTACCGACGGCGACGCCGACGCCGACGGGACCGCCGCTCGCGTTGTAGCCGTAGTAGGTGTGGATGAGCATCACGGCCACACCCATCACGATCGCCTGTACGAACGACCAGAGGATGTCCGTGGGTATCAGGAACGTCGAGAAGTAGTGGTCGTAGACACCACCCGACTGGCCGTTGAGCACGACCGTCGCGAAGCGGCTCGCCACGAACGACGCGATGACCGCGAGCGAGTACAGCGGGACGATGGCGATGATGCCGGCCATCACGCGTGTGGAGACGAGGTACGGAATCGACGGGATGGCCATCGATTCGAGCGCGTCGATCTCCTCGGAGACCCGCATGGCACCGAGCTGCGCGGTGGAGCCGGCGCCGATCGTGGCAGCCAGGCCGATACCCGCGATGACCGGTGCGGCGATGCGCACGTTGATGAAGGCTGCGAAGAAGCCCGTGAGCGCCTCGACGCCGATGTTTCCGAGCGAGCTGAAGCCCTGGACCGCAATGGTGCCGCCGGTGAACAGCGTCAGGAATCCGACGATGACGACGGTGCCGCCGATGACGGCGAGTGCGCCGGTGCCCATGCTGATCTCGGCGATGAGCCGCAGCACTTCCTTCCGGTAGTGCAGGAGCGCGCGGGGGGACCACGCGAGCGCACGCCAGAAGAACAATGCCTGCTCGCCGACGCGGTCGACCGAGCGCGATGTGCGCGCGATGCGCCGCCGAGTGCGGACGAAACGTCCCGATGCCACCAGAGCCATCTACTTCACCACCCTGTCACTCACCCGGACGTCAACTTGATGCCGATGGCGGTGATGAGCACGTTGACCACGAACAGCGCCATGAACGAGAACACGACGGTCTGGTTGACCGCGTCACCGACACTCTTCGCACCGCCACGGACGTTCATGCCGAGGTACGCGGCCATCAGGCCGGCGATCATGCCGAACAGACCGGCCTTGAGCATCGAGATCATCAGTTCGCCGAAACCGGTGAGGAGCGTGATGCCGTTGACGAACGCACCGGGGTTGACGTCCTGGACGTACACCGAGAAGAGGAAGCCTCCGAGGATGCCGATGGTGCAGACGAGACCGTTGAGCAGCAGCGCGACAACGGTGGACGCGAGTACGCGCGGCACCACGAGGCGGTGGATCGGATTGATGCCCAGCACCCGCATGGCGTCGATCTCCTCGCGAATGGTGCGGGCTGCGAGATCCGCGCAGATCGCGGTCGCGCCGGCACCGGCGACGATGAGCACCGTGACGATGGGCCCGACCTGCGTGACGGCACCGAGAGCCGCACCTGCGCCGCTGAGGTCGGCCGCGCCGATCTCCCGCAGGAGGATGTTGATCGTGAAGCTCACCAGCACGGTGAACGGGATCGCGACGAGCACCGTCGGAACCATCGACACCCGCGCGACGAACCACGCCTGATCGACGAACTCACGCCGCTGGAACGGTCGCGAGAAGACCGCGCGCAGCGTGTCCGCCGACATCGCGAAGAATCCGCCTGCGGCCCGCAGGGGTACCTCGAGGAGGTCGACCACGTTTCCCTCCTCACCAAATCCTTGTCATGGACGTTCGATGCGCCGCCGCGAACACTCGCGGCACAACGCACCCCCCAGGGCGTCCGAACAGGACAAACGCTCTGTGACCCAGGTCATATTAACTAGAACGTGTTCACCTGTCAAAGATTTCGGCCGCGACACCCCGAACCCGAGCGCAGGCAACAGCGGCACTCGGCCGGAGCGGATCACAAAATGCGGCGCGCAGTATCGAAAGGGGACGGTTGTCGCCCCCTCGCCCGCACTCGACGAGGTGGACGATCACCCATACTCAGCTGCGCAGACGCATAAAATTCCTCGCCGGACGCCCTCTCCGGAGTGAAGCGATCGAACCCTGCGCCCGTCCGGGAATCCAGTGCCGACAACCGAGTCGCTGCAGCCCTTGGTTACCGTCCCGAGACCGCGCTGCGATCAACGAATTGGAACACGTTCTAGACACCAGTACAGCGTTTCGCGGGGCTCGACCCCCGAGGCCGCCGTCCGCCGGGCGACGACGCGTGGACACGCCGCGTCCGACTCATCCTGTCGCCTTTCCTACCGCCTGTATCGAAAATCCCGTAATACCCCGTTACATGGGGTATTACGGGATCGTCGGGTTCGGAACCGGGCGTGATCAGCCCAGCGACTTGAGAGCCTCGGAGGCCGAGAACATGCGCTCGGGATCGCGGTCGTCGAAGTACGCGCCCATCTCGTCGGCGAGACCGGCGGGCGTCCACTGCGCGTCCGCATCGAAGCGCTGCTCGACAACCGGCGCGGCCATGAGCGCGACCATCGGGCCGTAGACCACGAAGACCTGTCCGTTGACCTTGTCGGCCGCCGGGGACGCAAGGTACGACACCAGCGCGGCGACATGTTCGGGCGACAGCGGATCGATCTGCCCCTCGGGGGCGTCACCGAAGACGGACTCCGTCATCGACGTCCGCGCGCGCGGGCAGATGGCGTTGGCTCGCACGCCGTAGCGCGACAGACCGCGCGCAGCCGACAGGGTCAGCGCGGTGATCCCGGCCTTCGCGGCGCCGTAGTTCGGCTGCCCTGCCGGGCCGAGCAGTCCCGCCTCCGACGACGTGTTGATCAGGCGGCCGTAGACGGGGGCCCCGTCGGCCTTCGACTTGTCACGCCAGAACGTGGCGGCGTTGCGGGAGAGGAGGAAGTGGCCACGCAGGTGCACCTTGAGGACGAGGTCCCACTCCTCGTCGGACATCCCGAAAAGCATGCGGTCGCGGACGATTCCCGCATTGTTGACGACGATGTCGACGCCGCCGAGCCCCTGCGCCGCCGCCATGAGCGCGTCCGCGGTGGAACGTTCGCCGACGTCACCTGCGACGAACTCGACCTTGCCACCGAGGGCACGGATCTCGTCGAGCGTCGACTCGACCGTTTCGTTGATCGCGAGGTCGTTGACGACCACGGCAGCGCCCGACTGGGCCAGGCCGATCGCTTCGGCCCGTCCGAGACCGGATCCCGACCCGGTCACGATCGCGACCTTGCCCTCCAAGCTGACCTCGCGATTGCTGCCTGCACTCATGTACGCACTCCCGTAACCGTGACGTCGACCGGCCTCGCGCCGGTCGGTGCCTCGTCGCCGCGGCTGCCGACGACAGCGGCCAATGTAGAACGTGTTCTACATTGGCCGCAAGGGTGACTCTAGTGCTCGGTGAGTGCGGCGCGCGGGCATTGCGCGATCGCCGAACGCACATCCGCTTCCCGATCGGCCGGAGGAACGGCGGCCGAGATGATCAACTCCTCGTCGTCATCCAGATCGAAGATGTCGGGAGCGATTCCGACGCAGACACCGTTTGCCTCGCAGCGGTCCCTGTCGACCCTTACCTCCATGACGGTTCCTCATTTCACGTTCGTTCGAAAGACCGGACCGAAGCCCCACGCGCCGGGCTGTGGCGCAACAAGACTTCGGCATAAGACTAGAACCCGTTTCACTGCTGTGCAATGATTCGGGCAACCCTCCTGTAGGCGCCGACCGCACGGTCCGCACCGGTCACGGAAAGGCCGCTGTCACAGCCTCGTACACGATCAGCAGTGTCCGCGATCATTCCAGAAATCCGGGTCGTATCGGTCGAAATCGACGTCGACGATAGTCCCGGAACGGAGAAATGCACGTGGATATCACCTACACCCCGCAGCAACAGCAGCTGCGGGAGGAATTGCGAAGCTACTTCGCGAAATTGATGACCCCCGAACGCCGCGAGGCACTCGCCGCGACGACCGGTGAGTACGGCGAGGGCAACGTCTACCGCGAGGTCGTCCAGCAGATGGGCCAGGACGGCTGGCTCACGCTGGGCTGGCCCGAGCAGTACGGCGGCCAGGAGCGCTCCCCGATGGAGCAGCTCATCTTCACCGACGAGGCCGCGATCGCGGGCGCACCGGTGCCGTTCCTGACGATCAACTCGGTCGCGCCGACCATCATGCATTTCGGCACCCCCGAGCAGAAGGCGTTCTTCCTGCCCAAGATATCGGCGGGCGAGCTGCACTTCTCGATCGGCTACTCCGAGCCGGGAGCGGGCACCGACCTCGCGTCGCTGCGCACGTCCGCGGTCAAGGACGGTGACGACTACGTCATCAACGGCCAGAAGATGTGGACCAGCCTCATCCAGTACGCCGACTACGTGTGGCTGGCGTGCCGCACCGATCCGAACGCCAAGAAGCACCGCGGCATCAGCATGCTGATCGTGCCGACCACCGCCGAGGGCTTCTCGTACACCCCCGTCCACACGATGGCCGGCCCGGACACCAGCGCCACCTACTACCAGGACGTCCGGGTGCCGCAGAGCTCGCTGGTCGGCGAGGAGAACGGCGGCTGGCGTCTCGTCACGAACCAGCTCAACCACGAGCGCGTCGCGCTCACCTCCGCGGGACCGATCATGACCGCGCTCCAGGAAGTGCGCGAATGGGCGCAGAACACCAAGCTGGCCGACGGTCGCCGGGTGATCGACCAGGAGTGGGTGCAGATGAACCTGGCCCGCGTGCACGCCAAGACCGAGTATCTGAAGCTCATGAACTGGGAGATCGCCTCCGCCGAGGATCACGCGCCCGGCCCCGAGGCCGCGTCCGCGAACAAGGTGTTCGGCACCGAGTTCGCGACCGAGGCCTACCGCCTGCTCATGGAGATCATGGGCCCGTCCGCCACGATCCGGCAGAACTCCCCCGGAGTCCAGCTCCGCGGCCGCCTCGAGCGCATGCACCGCTCGGCACTGATCCTCACCTTCGGCGGCGGCACCAACGAGGTCCAGCGCGACATCATCGCGATGACCGCCCTCGGCCAGCCGGCTTCGAAGCGATAAGGAAGGACGACGAACATGGACTTCACCCTCACCGAGGCCCAGCAGGACCTGGCCGGGCTGACGAGCGGCATCGTCGCCGACCTCGTCACCAACGAGCGTCTGCGCGAGCTCGACTCCGCCGAGGACCGCTTCGACCGCAAGCTCTGGGACACCCTCGCGACCTCCGGCGTGCTCAGCGCCGCCCTGCCCGAGTCCGTCGGCGGTGACGGCTTCGGCATCCTCGAGCAGAGCAGCATCCTGATCGAGCTGGGCCGTGGCGTGGCCCCCGTCCCGTACCTGTCGTCGATCGTCATGGCGGCCGGCGCGATCGCCGAGTTCGGCTCGGACGCTCAGCGTTCGGAGTGGGCCGCCCCGGCCGGCGCCGGTTCCAAAGTCCTCGCCGCGGCTCTGGCGGAGGAGCTCAACGACAACCCCGCGGCACCGGTCACCCGCGCCGACAAGACGGCGGACGGTTGGACGCTGCGCGGGACCAAGATCGTCGTCGACGGTGCCCCGGTCGCGGACCTGTTCCTCGTCCCGGCCGCCACCGATCAGGGCACCGTCGTGTTTCTCGTCGAGGCGGCCGACCCCGGCGTCACGGTGACCCGCCAGCAGACGACGGACTTCGGCTGCACCGGCATCGTCGAGTTGGCTGACGTCCACGTCGCGGACGACCGCGTCCTCGGATCGGTCGAACGCGGTACCGAGATCGTCGAATGGATCGTCGACCGTGGCTCCGTGGGCTCGAGCGCATTCCAGTTCGGTGTGCTCGACCAGGCCCTGAAGATGACCGCCGAGTACGGTCGTGAGCGCATCCAGTTCGACCGGCCGATCGGCAGTTTCCAGGCCGTCGCCCAGCGCCTGGCCGACGGGTACATCGACGTCAAGGGTGTGCGGCTGACGCTGTGGCAGGCGGCTTTCCGCCTCGCCGCGGGTCTGCCCGTCGAGGGCGAGATCGAGACCGCCAAGTTCTGGGCTGCCGATGCGGGCCACCGCGTCGCCCACACGGTCGTGCACGTGCACGGCGGTGTCGGGCTCGACGAGGACCACCCCGTGCACCGGTACTTCCTCGCCGCCAAGCGTCAGGAGTTCCTACTTGGTTCGGCCTCCGACCAGCTGCGCCGTCTGGGAGCCGAGCTCGCCGCGACGCCTGCGTAACCGGTACGCGCACAAGCAGTCCCACACAGTGAAACGAGGAACCATGACGGGCGTCACACAGGTGATGATGTGGGCATGACAGTGACTCCCACCGTCGCGGATCTGCTCGAGCAGCTTCGCGACGCCGATACGCACGGGATCCGATTCGAGGATGCGTACATTCCGTGGACGGAACACGTCCACGGAATGTACGACCGTGCGGCACTTCTCGACGCTCTGCTCGAGGCCGATCGCCCCCGCCACTTCGGCGTGCTCTTCGACAACATTCCGGAGTTCTCGGCCCTCCTCGGCGCCGCGGCGTTCTCCGGCACCGTTCTCGCCGGTCTCAACACCACGCGTCGCGGTGACGCGCTCGCGCGGGACATCGCGCTGTCCGACTGCCAGATCGTGTTCACGGAGAACACCCAGGCACACCTGCTCGACGGGATCGACCTCGGCGGGGTGCGCGTGATCAATGTCGACTCCCCCGAGTGGTCCGAACTTCTGCGGCCGTACGCGGGTAGTCCCGCGATCGCACCGGCGGCACACCTCGACGACCTGTTGATGCTGATCTTCACGTCGGGCACCAGCGGCGATCCGAAGGCGGTGCGCTGTACCCATCGGAAGTTCACCGAGCCGGGCATCATGCTGGCGGAGCGCTTCGAATTGTCCGCCGCCGACGTCGTGTACATGGCGATGCCGATGTTCCACTCCAACGCCATGATCGCCGCCTGGTCGGTGGCCCTCGGCGGCAGGAGCGCAATCGCGCTGCGGCGCAAGTTCTCCGCGTCCGGATTCCTGCCCGACGTCCGACGCTACGGCGTCACCTACGCGAACTACGTCGGCAAGCCGCTGTCGTTCATCCTGGCCACACCCGAGCAGCCCGACGACGCCGACAACACGCTGCGGGTGATGTACGGGAACGAGGGGTCGGCGCCGGTCGCCCGCGAGTTCGCCCGACGCTTCGGCACCCGCGTGGTCGACGGATTCGGCTCCACTGAGGGCGGCGTGTCCATCTCCGCGCACCCGGACGCCCCGGTCGGCGCGCTGGGCATGCTGCCGCCCACCGTCGAGATCCGCAATCCCGACACCGGACAAGTGTGTCCTCCTGCGGAGTTCGACGCCGCCGGCCGCCTGCTCAATGCGGAGGAGGCCACCGGCGAGATGGTGAACGTGACGGGGCCGGGCGCCTTCGCGGGCTACTACAAGAATCCCGAGGCGGACGCCGAACGCCTGCGCGACGGCATGTACTGGAGCGGCGACCAGGCGTACCGGGACTCCGACGGATTCGTGTACTTCGCGGGCCGCAGTTCGGGGTGGCTACGCGTCGACGGCGAGAACCTCGGCGCCGCACCGATCGAGCGGATCCTGCTGCGCTACCCCGGCTTCGCGCAGGTGTCGGTGTACGGCGTGCCGGATCGCGAGGTCGGTGACCGGGTGATGGCCGCGGTCATCCCCACCGCGGACGCTACGGACTTCGACCCGATCGCGTTCGCCCGCTTCCTCGACGAGCAGTCCGACCTCGGGCCGAAGCAGCGTCCGACGCTGGTGCGGGTGTGCTCGGAGTTCCCGCGCACCGCGACCTTCAAGGTCGTGACCCGCACGCTCAGCGCCGAACGCTGGCACTGCACCGATCCGGTGTGGTTGCGCGACCGCGGCCGGGACGAGTTCGAGCTGCTCACACCGGAACTCGCAGTCACTCTGGAGCGCGTGACCGCCGACGCCTGATCATCTCGGGCCTCCGATCGACGACAGCGCCCCCGGAACATCGTTCCGGGGGCGCTGTCGCGTCGGGCTCTGGTCAGCCCTTCAGTCCGTCGAGGCGGGAGACCGTCGACTCGAACTCCGCCACGAGTTCGGCCATGACATCGGCGACCGGGCGGATCTCGTTCATCCGTCCCACGATCTGACCGACCGGCATCGCGACGACCTCGGGGTCGCTGCCGGCTGAGATGCGCTGGTGCGCCTCGCTGACGAGAATGTTCTGCAGCGGCATCGGAAGCGGCTCGGGCGCATCGGGCTCGGCCCAGGCATCGGTCCACTTGGTCTTGAGCAGTCGAGCCGGTTTGCCCGAGTAGATCCGCGAACGAACAGTATCGGCCGACGTTGCACCGAGCAGCGCACGCTGGATCGACGACGGGCCGTCGGCCGCGCTGCCGAGCTTGTACTCGCTCGTCGTCAGCCAGTACGAGCCCATCCAGACACCGGAAGCGCCGAGTGCAAGGGCTGCGGCGACCTGGCGGCCGCTGCCGATACCACCGGCGGCGAGGACGCCCGCGGAATCGCCGACCGCGTCCACGATCTCGGGGACCAGCACCATCGAGGCGATCTCCCCGGTATGGCCGCCCGCCTCGTAGCCCTGGGCGATGACGATGTCGACACCGTTCTCGACATGGCTGCGGGCGTGGTCCACGGCGCCCGCGAGCGCGGCGACCGGAACACCCTTCTCGTGCGCCAGGTCGATGACGTCCTTCGGCGGCGAGCCGAGGGCGTTGGCGATCAGGGAGATTCGGTGGTTCAGCGCGACGTCTACGTGTGAGCGAGCCACCGAGTGCAACCAGCCCAGGACGCCGGTGGCGTGCTCGACGTCGTCGGACAGCGGCGGGACGCCGAGGTCGTCGAGCGTACGGTTGACGAACGCGCGATGCTCGGCGGGGATGAGCTTGTCGAGATCGACCGCGCCGCCCTCGGTCGGCACTTTGGCCGGCATCACGATGTCGACGCCGTACGGCTTGCCGTCGGTGTTCTCGTCCATCCAGGTCAGGGTGGCCTCGAGCTCGTCCGGGTCGTTGAACCGCACGCACCCGAGGACACCGAGCCCACCGGCGCGCGAGATCGCTGCCGCCACGTGCTCGGACGGAGTGAACCCGAAGATCGGGTACTGGATGCCGAACTTTTCGGCGAGATCGGTATGCATCACGCGTCCTTGCCGTTGGTGAAGTGGTCGTCGGCCTCACGGGACTGGGTCTCCGCGGTGGCCCACTTGTAGTCGGGCTTGCCGGCCGGCGAGCGCTTGATCTCGTCGACGAGCCAGAGGCTGCGCGGCACCTTGTAGCCCGCGATCTCCTTGCGAGCCGCATCGACGATGTCGTTCATGCTCGGGCGGGTGCCGGGGCGCGGCGCGACGACGGCCGCGACACGGTTGCCCCAGCGCTCGTCGGGGACACCGACGACGAGGACGTCGAAGACGTCGGGATGCGTCTTGACGGCGCCCTCGACCTCCTCGGGGTAGATCTTCTCGCCACCGCTGTTGATCGAGACCGATCCGCGGCCGAGCATCGTGACGGTGCCGTCCTCCTCGACTGTGGCGTAGTCGCCGGGGATCGAGTAGCGAATTCCGTTGAGCGTCTTGAACGTCGCCTTGGTCTTCTCCTCGTCCTTGTAGTAGCCGAGGGGAATGTGCCCGCTGCGGGCGAGGAGGCCGACCTGTCCGGAACCGGGCACCACAGGGATGCCCTCGTCGTCGATGACGACGGTTGCGGCGTCGATCTTCACGCGCGGTCCACCGGTGTGCTCGAAGCCCTTGGTGATGGTCGCGAGCCCACCGAAACCGGTCTCGGACGATCCGATCGAGTCGGTGAGCAGTCGATTCGGCAGCAGGTCGAGGAACTGCTCCTTGAGAGCCGGCGAGAACAGGGCCGCGCTGCTGGCAATGACGTACAGCGACGAAAGATCGTACGGCTCACCGGTCTCCGGGTTGCCGGCGATCAACGCATCGATCATGGGGCGCGCCATCGCGTCACCGGTGATGAAGATCAGATTGACCTTGTGCCGGTCGATGACCTGCCACACCGCGTGGCCGTCGAACTCGGGATGCATGACGAGCGTGCCGCCACCGAACAGGCTGTGGAACACCGCCGACTGCGAGCCGCCGTGGATCATGGGCGGGATCGGGAAGCGAACCATCGCAGGATGTTCGGCACCGACCTTCGCCAGCTCCCACTCGTCCTGGAGGTACTCGCCGGTGACGAAATTGACGCCGCCGCCGAGCACCCGCCACCAGTCCTCGTGACGCCACATGACGCCCTTGGGCATACCGGTGGTGCCACCGGTGTAGAGGATGAAGATGTCGTCGGGGCTGCGCTCACCGAAGTTGCGCTCGGGAGAGCCCTGCGCCAGCGCCTTCTCGAACTCGACACCGCCGTACGACGAGTAGTCGAGATCCGTACCGTCCTCGACGACGATGGCCGACTTCACCTGCGGGGTGTTCGGCAGGACCCCCGCGACCCTGTCGCTGTAGCGGCGCTCGTGGATGAGCGCGACCATGTCCGAATTCTCGAAGATGTACTGTAACTCGTTCTCGACGTACCGGTAGTTGACGTTGACCATGATGGCGCGGGCCTTGAAGATCGCGACCATGGACACGATGGCCTCGATGGTGTTGCGGCTGTAGATGCCCACCTTGTCGCCCGGGCCGACGCCCTGATCTCGCAGGTAGTTGGCCAGACGGTTGGCCTTCTCCTCCAGTTGCGCGAACGTCACCTCACGATCGGCGTCCACCAGGGCGAGACGATCCGGGTTGAGATCGATCGAGTGTTCTACAAGGTCTGCGATATTAATGGCCACGTCAACAAAGTAGAACGTGTTACTGTCGCTGACAAGACCCAATGAGAGACTCAGCTCACATAGATATCAGGAGTCCACCAGTGTCCACCGGAACCGCGGAAAATACAGACGTTTCGGCGAAATCGCCCCACTGCCTGGTCGAGAAGCGCGGCCACGTCCTGATCGTGACGATGAACCGTCCCGAGGCCCGCAACGCACTCTCCGGCGAGATGATGGAGATCATGGTCGAGGCGTGGGATCGGATCGACTCCGATCCCGACATCCGGGTCGCGATCCTCACCGGTGCCGGTGGCACGTTCTGCGCCGGAATGGATCTCAAGGAGATGAACCGCAACGCTCCGGGCGACAAGTTCTCGGGCGGAATGGACGTGACGAAGCTGCCGGCACTGCTGAAGGGCCGCCGCCTCACCAAGCCGCTCATCGCCGCCGTCGAGGGCCCCGCCATCGCGGGTGGCACCGAAATCCTGCAGGGCACCGATATCCGCGTCGCCGGCGAGAGCGCCCGGTTCGGCGTGTCCGAGGCCCGCCTCGGACTGTTCCCGCTCGGCGGCTCCGCGGTCCGCCTGGTGCGCCAGATCCCCTACACCCTCGCCGCGGAGATCCTGCTGACCGGGCGCACGGTGCCCGCACCCGAGGCCAAGGAACTCGGCCTCGTCGGCCACGTCGTCCCCGACGGCCAGGCGCTGGACAAGGCACTCGAGATCGCCGAGCAGATCGCCGCCAACGGCCCCATCGCAGTCCAGGCGATCCTGAAGACCATCCGCGTCACCGAGGGCATGCACGAGGAGGAGGCCTTCGCGCTCGAGGCCCAGATCGGCATGGCGGTCTTCAAGAGCGACGACGCCAAGGAGGGCCCGCGCTCGTTCGCCGAGAAGCGCACTCCCAAGTTCACCGGCAGGTAGCACCACCACTTTCGGCTGAAGGGTCCCTTCGTGCGTTCGCAGCGCGTGAAGGGACCCTTCAGCCGTTGTGGGGTCCGGCGGACGAACGCGCGTATCCTCGACGGGCACTGACCGACGATCGACAGGTGGGACCGCCGATGGGCACTGCCGCAGGTGAGAAGTCGCGCCCGGAGTGGCGTCGGCTCGAGCCCCTCGAACTGTCGCCGATCCTGTCGGCCGCCCTCGATGCGTTCTACGAGAAGGGTTTCCACGGCGCGTCGGTGCGCGACATCGCGCGCCGGGTGGGCGTGACGGTACCCGCGCTGTACTACCACTTCGACAGCAAGGAAGGTCTGCTGGTCGCGCTCGTCGAACTGGGCACCGGTGACGTCCTCGCCCGGGCCCGGGCGGCCGACGACGCGGGCGACGGCGACCCCGCCCGACGCCTGACGAACGTGGTGACTGCGATCGTTCTGCGGATGACCGACCGTGCTCGCCTCGCCGCGATCGAGGGCGAGGCCCGGTACCTGACCGCCGAGAACTACGAGCGCTACCGCACCGTCCGCAAAGGCATCGAGACCATCGTCCTGGACATCGTGCGGGACGGCGTCGAGTCCGGCGCGTTCGACGTCGACGACCCGGCCGAGTCCACGCGGGCCGTCCTGGGAATGTGCCAGGCCATTCCGCGCTGGTACCACGCGGAGGGCGAACTCGGCCCGGAGGCCGTCGCCGCCAAGTACGCGGCGATCGCGTCGAAGATGGTCGCGCCCGCGCGCTGACCGCCGCCGACGCCCTGCAAGCGTTGACCTCGGTGGTTCCCACGTGGTACCCACTTAGCGATCGATAAGTAAGCTGGTTTCGAGGAAGGGATCGTGCCCATGGCCGAGGCAGTCATCGTCGACGCGGTTCGACTCGCGTCCGGAAAGGGCAAGCCCGGCGGCGCCCTGTCCGGCACCCACCCGGTGGAACTGCTCGCGCACGTGCTGCGCGCGATCGTCGACCGCAACGGACTCGACCCCGCCCGGGTCGACGACGTCATCGGAGGCTGCGTCCAGCAGGTCGGCGAACAGTCCCTCAACATCTCGCGCACCGCCCTGCTGTCGGCCGGATTCCCCGAATCGGTGCCGGCGACCACGATCGACCGGCAGTGCGGGTCGAGCCAGCAGGCGGCACACTTCGCCGCGCAGGGCGTCATCGCCGGCGCCTACGACATCGTCATCGCGTGCGGCGTCGAATCGATGAGCCGTATCCCCATGGGCACGTCCTCCATCGGCCAGGACACCGCCGGCCCGGGCATTGCCGCCCGGTATCCGGAAGGTCTGATTCACCAGGGCATCTCGGCCGAGCTGATCTCCGCGAAATGGAAGCTGGACCGCGAGAGCCTCGATGCGTACGCGGCCCGGTCGCATCAACGTGCCGCGGCGGCCGCGGCGAGCGGCGCCTTCGACCGGGAGATCCTGCCGATCACCGTCGGTGGGCCCGACGGCACCGAGTACGCGCACACCGTCGACGAGACGGTACGCGCGTCCACCACCGCCGACGGCCTCGCCGGACTGAGGCCGTCCTTCCGCACCGACGAGTTCGCGGCCCGCTTCCCCGAGGCGCCCTGGCAGATCACGCCCGGCAACTCGTCGCCGCTCACCGACGGCGCGTCCGCCGTCCTCATCATGAGCGAGAAGGCCGCGACCGAACTGGATCTCACTCCGCGGGCACGATTCCACTCCTTCGCGGTGCTGGGCGACGATCCGCTGATGATGCTCACGGCACCGATTCCCGCGACGCGCAGGGTGCTCGCCCGCGCCGGGCTGTCGATCGACGACCTCGACGCGTACGAGGTGAACGAGGCCTTCGCGCCCGTCCCGCTGGCGTGGGCGCACGAACTGGGCGCCGATCCCGCCAAGCTCAACCCGCTGGGCGGCGCCATCGCGCTCGGCCACGCTCTGGGCTCGTCCGGGACACGCCTGCTCACCACGCTCGTCAATCACCTCGAAACCACCGGTGGGCGCTACGGTCTGCAGACCATGTGCGAGGGCGCGGGCATGGCCAACGCCACCATCATCGAACGACTCTGAAACACAAGAAGATCCGAAAGGAACACCGCATGATCGTCAAGGACAGCGTTGCACTCGTGACGGGCGGCGCCTCCGGCCTCGGCCTGGCCACCGTCAAGGCCCTGCACGAGCAGGGAGCGAGCGTCGTCATCCTCGACCTGCCGTCGTCGAACGGCGAGGTGGTCGCGAAGGAACTCGGCGACCGGGTCCGCTTCGCGGCCGGGGATGTCACCGACGAGGAATCCGTCGTCGCCGCCCTGGACCTTGCCGAGTCGCTCGGCCCGCTGCGCGTCACGGTCAACTGCGCCGGCATCGGCAACGCCATCAAGACGGTCGGCAAGCAGGGCGCGTTCCCGCTCGCGGAGTTCAACCGTGTCATCAACATCAACCTCGTCGGCACCTTCAACGTGCTCCGCCTCGCCGCCGAGCGCATCGCGAAGACCGATCCGATCGAAGGCGAGCGCGGCGTCATCATCAACACCGCGTCCGTCGCGGCGTTCGACGGCCAGATCGGCCAGGCCGCGTACTCCGCGTCCAAGGGCGGCGTCGTGGGCATGACGCTGCCGATCGCCCGCGACCTCGCATCGCTGCTGATCCGTGTCGTCACGATCGCACCGGGCCTGTTCAAGACCCCGCTGCTCGCAGGCCTCCCGGAGCCCGCGCAGGAGTCCCTCGGCAAGCAGGTTCCGCACCCGTCGCGCCTGGGCGACCCCGCCGAGTACGGCTCGCTCGCCGCGCACATCGTCTCGAACCCGATGCTCAACGGTGAGGTGATCCGCCTCGACGGCGCGATCCGCATGGCGCCGCGCTGATCTCACAGCGGCACAGCGAAAGGCGCGGCCCGTGACGGTGATCCGTCGCGGGCCGCGCCTCGTCACATGTCCGAGTGATCAGACGGCGCCCACGGCCTCGGCCAGCTCGCGCATGTGCGCGGTGCTGCGGCACGTCACCAGCAGCATCGTGACGCCGGCGTCCTCCCACTCCTTGACCTGGGTGCGCACCTCGTCGCGGTTACCGATGATCATCGTGTCCGTGACCATCTGATCCGGCACGATCGCCGCGGCTTCGTCCTTGCGTCCCGACAGGAACAGCTTCTGGATCTCCTTGACCTCGTCGCCGTAGCCCATGCGGGTGTAGACCTGGGCGTGGAAGTTCATCTCCGCCGCGCCCATACCGCCGACATACAGCGCCGTGATCGGTCGTAGCTTGTCGATCTCGGCCTGCCGGTCGTCGGTGACGACCACCTGGCACGTCGCGGCGATCTCGAAGTCCTCGCGGCTGCGCCGCGCACCCGAACGGGCGAAGCCCTCGTCGAGCCATTCGTTGTACATCGGAGCCAGGCGCGGCGTGTAGTAGATCGCGAGCCAACCGTCCGCGATCTCTGCCGTGAGCGCGACGTTCTTGGGGCCCTCGGCGCCGAGCCAGATCGGCAGATCTGCGCGCAGCGGGTGGGTGATCGGCTTGAGCGGCTTCCCGAGCCCCATCGAACCGGACCCGGTGTACGGCAACGGGTAGTGCGGTCCGTCGCCCCGCACCGCCGCCTCCCGGGCGAGCACCTGGCGCACGATCGAGACGTACTCGCGGGTACGGGCGAGCGGCTTCTGGAACGGCTGCCCGTACCAGCCCTCGACCACCTGCGGACCCGAGACGCCGAGACCGAGGATCGCCCGTCCGCCGGAGAGATGGTCGAGCGTCAGGGCGTGCATCGCACAGTTCGTGGGGGTGCGGGCAGACATCTGAGCCACCGAGGTGCCCAAGCGGATCCGTTCGGTGCTCGATCCCCACCACGCGAGCGGAGTGAAGGCGTCGTTACCCCACGACTCGGCGGAGAAGACCGCGTCGAACCCGGAGGCGTCGGCCTCGTTCACCAGTTCCTGCGCGTTGGCCGGCGGCTGCGCACCCCAGTACCCGAGTTGTAACCCCAACTTCATCGAGCGCCTCCGTGTTTTCCCAGAACGAATGTGTCCCTTGCCACATTAATAAGAACCTGTTCTACTCGATTCCGTGACCCCTGGAAAGAGCGGAGTGGCCGAGCAGCCACTGAGAGCACCACTGAATCTGAAATTCGACTACACCCGATCGGTGGGGCCGACCATCGGAGCGTTCGTGACGGCTCTCCGTGACCGAAAGGTCGTCGGCGCCCGCAGTTCCGACGGCCGAGTCCACGTGCCGCCACCGGAATTCGACCCGACGACCCACGAACCGATGACCGATTTCGTCGACGTCTCCGACACCGGAACGGTCGTCAGTTGGTCGTGGATGTCCGAACCCATCGAGGGCCAGCCGCTGACCCAGCCGTTCGCGTGGGCACTGGTGAAGCTCGACGGCGCGGACACTTCGATCCTGCATGCGGTCGACGCCGGCTCTCCCGACGCGATGAGCACCGGCATGCGGGTGCGGGTGCGCTGGGCCGACGAGCGCAGCGGCCGGATCCAGGACATCGCCTGCTTCGAGCCCGGCGAGAGCGGTTCCGGTTCCACCGCAACCGTTTCCGGAGGCGATCCGGTGACCGGGATCGTCACCCCGATCGACCTGCACTACACGCACACCGCGTCCTTCGAGGAGACCTACTACCTCCGTGGCCTGATGGAGGGCAAGATCATCGGCGGCCGCACCGACGCGAACGGCAAGGTCTACGTGCCGCCGCGCGGCGCCAACCCGACCGACGGAATGCCTACCAAGGAGCAGGTCGAGGTGTCCGACAAGGGCACCATCACCACGTTCTGCATCGTCAACGTGCCGTTCATGGGCCAGCAGATCAAGCCGCCCTACGTCGCGGCCTACGTGCTGCTCGACGGCGCGGACATCCCGTTCCTGCACCTGATCCTCGACGTCGACGCGACCGAGGTCCGAATGGGCATGCGCGTGGAGGCCGTGTGGCGGCCGAAGGAGGAGTGGGAGTACTCGCTCCGCAACGTCTCCCATTTCCGCCCGAGCGGTGAGCCCGACGCGGACTACGACAGCTACAAGCACCATCTCTAGGAGCCTCGAGAACATGACAGACATTGCAGTCGTCGGCTTCGCACAGGCCCCTCATGTGCGCGAGACCAGTGGCACCACCAATGGTGTCGAGATGCTGGTCCCCTGTTTCCAGGAGCTGTACTCCGACCTCGGAATCACCAAGTCCGACATCGGATTCTGGTGCTCCGGATCGTCCGACTACCTGGCCGGACGCTCCTTCTCGTTCATCTCGGCGATCGACTCGATCGGCGCCGTGCCGCCCATCAACGAGTCGCACGTCGAGATGGACGCCGCGTGGGCGCTGTACGAGGCGTGGGTCAAGCTGATGACCGGCGAGGTCGACACCGCCCTCGTGTACGGCTTCGGCAAGTCGTCCGCCGGCAACCTCCGCCAGATCCTCGCCATGCAGATGGATCCGTACCTGGTGTCCCCGCTATGGCCCGATTCGGTCTCCGTCGCGGGCCTGCAGGCCCGTCTCGGCCTGGACGCCGGCAAGTGGACGGCCGAGGAGATGGCGGCGATCGCCCAGCGCAGCCGTGCTGCCGCGAAGTCCAATCCCGACGCCCAGATCGCCGGTGACGTCGACATCGAGGCGCTGCTGGCCTCCGAGTTCGTCGCGGACCCCCTGCGGGCCCACGACTGCGCACCGATCACCGACGGTGCGGCCGCGATCATCCTGGCCCGCGGCGACCGTGCCCGCGAGTTGTGCGAGCGTCCGGCGTGGATCACCGGAATCGAGCACCGCATCGACTCCCCCAACATCGGTTCACGCGACCTGACGACGTCGCCGTCCACAGCTTCTGCGGCCCGCGCCGCGACGGGTGGGGAAGTGTCGGACATCGACGTCGCCGAACTGCACGCGCCGTTCACGCACCAGGAGATCATCCTGCGCGAGGCGATCGGCCTGACCGACGCCACCACGATCAACCCGTCCGGTGGCCCGCTCACCGGCAACCCGATGTTCTCCGGCGGCCTCGAGCGCATCGGCCACGCGGCCCGCCAGATCATGAGCGGTGACGCCCGGCGCACCCTCGCCCACGCCACCAGTGGCCCTGTGCTGCAGCAGAACCTGGTCGCAGTCTTGGAAGGACGAAACTGATGGCGAAGCAACTGGCAGCCGTCCTCGGCACCGGCCAGACCTACTACGTCGCAAAGCGCCACGACGTCACGATGGCCGGCATGGTCCGCGAGGCGATCGACCGCGCGATGGCCGACGCCCACGTGGGCTGGGACGACATCGACGCCATCGTCATCGGCAAGGCTCCCGACCTGTTCGAGGGCTCGATGATGCCGGAGCTCGCGATGTCGGATGCGCTGGGCGCCCACGGCAAGCCGCTGCTGCGCGTGCACACCGCCGGATCGGTCGGCGCCTCGACGGGCAACGTCGCGACCAGCCTGGTGCAGGCCGGCGTGCACAAGCGGGTGCTCGCGGTGTCATGGGAGAAGCAGTCCGAGTCCAACGCGATGTGGGCGCTGTCCACCCCGGTGCCGTTCACGATGCCGGTCGGCGCGGGCGCGGGAGGCTTCTTCGCCCCGCACGTGCGCTCGTACATCCGCCGCTCGGGCGCCCCCGACCACATCGGCGCCATGGTGGCCGTCAAGGACCGTCGCAACGGCGCCCTGAACCCGTACGCGCACCTCAAGCAGCCCGACATCACCGTCGAGTCGGTACAGGCGTCCCAGATGCTCTGGGACCCTATCCGTTACGACGAGACGTGTCCGTCGTCGGACGGCGCCTGCGCGATCGTCATCGGCGACGAAGACGCTGCGGAAGCTGTCATTTCGGAAGGCCGCAAGGTGGCGTGGATCCACGCGACCGCGATGCGCACCGAGCCGCTGTCGTACGCCGGCCGCAACGTCGCCAACCCGCAGGCCGGCCGGGACGCGTCGGCCGCACTGTGGAAGGCCGCGGGCATCACCGACCCGCTCACCGAGATCGACGAGGCGGAGATCTACGTGCCGTTCTCGTGGTTCGAGCCGATGTGGCTCGAGAACCTCGGGTTCGTCCCGGAGGGCGAGGGCTGGAAGTTCACCGAGGCCGGTGAGACCGCGATCGGCGGCCGCCTGCCGGTCAACGCGTCGGGCGGCGTGCTCTCGTCCAACCCGATCGGCGCGTCCGGCATGATCCGCTACGCCGAGTCGGCGATGCAGGTCATGGAGCGCGCCGGCGACCACCAGGTCGACAGTGTCCGTAAGGCATTCGGCCACGCCTACGGTGGCGGCTCGCAGTACTTCGCGATGTGGGTGGTCGGCGCCGACCGTCCGACCAACTAGGAGAGGTTCCCACCATGAAGTTCACAGTCGGCATCGCGATGAGCCCGCTGGACCAGTTGACCGCCCTGGCACAGACCGCGGAGGAGTGTGGTTTCGCGAACATCGCGCTGCCCGACTCCCTGTTCTTCATGGAGACGGCCGCCGCGGACTACCCGTACACCCCCGACGGCTCGCGCATGTGGAATGCCGAGACGCCGTGGGTGGACCCGTTGATCGCGGCGGCCGCGATGGGCGCCGTCACGAGCACCATCGGCTTCTACACCAACGTCCTCAAGCTCGGCTCCCGCAATCCGCTGCTGCTGGCGCGGCAGGTGGGTTCGGTGGCGAATCTGACCGGGAACCGGTTCGGTTTCGGTGTCGGAATCGGCTGGGCGCCGGAGGAGTTCGAATGGTGCGGCGCCCCGTACAAGAAGCGCGGCGCCCGTGTCGACGAGATGATCGAGATCATCAAGCTGGTGCTGGACGGCGGCATGGTCGAGTACCACGGCGAGTTCTTCGACTTCGATCGCCTGCAGATGAGCCCAGCCCCGAGCAAGCCGGTGCCGTTCTACGTGGGAGGCCACACCGAGGTCGCGCTCAAGCGCGCGGCCCGCATCGGCGACGGCTGGACGTCGGCGATGATGAAGTTCGACGACCTGGTGTCCACGATGGCCCGGCTCGACGAGTTGCGCGCCGAATACGGCCGCTCCGACCTGCCTTTCGAGATCCAGGCGGTGTGCATCGACCGGTTCGGCAAGGACGGCTACGCCGAGATGGCCGAGGCCGGCATCACCGACAGCATCGTGATCCCGTGGATCTTCGACGGACTCGGATTCGACGCGCCCGTCGAGGCCAAGCAGGACTCGATGCGCAAGTTCGCCGATTCGTATCTGAATTGACACAGCCATCCACTAGGAGCGCCGCATGACGACAACCGGAACCGAGCATCCTGCGCGCGTCGCCGCGAAGGCGTCGCAGTCCGCGGCAAGCGGAAAGCGCAAGGAGGAGTGGCTCGATCTGTTCGCCGAGGACGGCTGGGTCGAGGATCCGGTCGGGCCGTCGGGTTTCGACCCCGAAGGCCAGGGCCACCACGGCCGCGAGGCGATCTCGAAGTTCTACGACATGACGATCGCCAACACCGATTCGCTCGAGTTCATCGTGAACGACTCGCTGGTGTGCGGTGACGAGAACGTCAACATCGGCACGATCCGCACGGTCATCGCCGGCAACCAGATCGACGCCGAGGGTGTGTTCATCTACCGCGTCGACGCGGAGGGCAAGCTGCAGTCGCTACGCGCCTTCTGGGAGGTCGAGCGGGCGATGAAGACGCTGAAGAAGCTCTGAGCCTCTCCCCGAGCACGAAAGTGGGGCGGTCACCGGATCGGTGACCGCCCCACTTTCGTTGTCCCACTCCCCTGTTCACTGCACCGTCGAACCGGTCGGGCCGTCGCACACGCATCGACCGCCCACAGAGCGGTGGCGCCGACGAGGGATGAGGGATCTCGCCGACGCCACTGCGCCTGTGGTGGGTGTCGAAGCTAGTGCTTGACCGGGCAACCGCCGGTCTTGTAGTCCACCTGGTACTCCTTGATGCCGTTGAGCCAGCCGGAGCGCAGGCGACGGGTGTCGCCGGCCTCGGTGATGTCCGGCAGGAAGTCGGCGATCGCGTTGAAGATCAGCTCGATCTCCATGCGAGCGAGGTTCGCGCCCAGGCAGTAGTGCGCGCCGGTGCCGCCGAACGACAGGTGCGGATTCGGGTCGCGGGTGATGTCGAACGAGTGCGGGTTCTCGAACACGTCCTCGTCGAAGTTGGCCGACACGTAGCTCATCACCACGCGCTGACCCTTCTTGATCGCGACGCCGCCGATCTCGGTGTCCGCCAGTGCGGTGCGCTGGAACGACGCGACCGGGGTGGCCCAGCGGATGACCTCGTCGGCCATCGTCTTCGGGCGCTCCTTCTTGAACAACTCCCACTGCTCGGGGTTGTCCATGAACGCCTTCATGCCGTGCGTGGTGGCGTTGCGGGTGGTCTCGTTGCCGGCCACCGCGAGCACGATCACGAAGAAGCCGAACTCCTCCGGGCTCAGCACGTCACCGTCGACGTCCGCCTCGATGAGGGTCGTGACGAGGTCGTCGGCCGGGTTCTCCTTGCGGGCCTCCGCCATCTGGTACGCGTAGCCGAGGATCTCCATCGACGCGGCCGCCGGATCGATGTCCGCGAACTCCGGGTCGTCGTACGAGGTCATCTGATTGGACCACTCGAAGACCTTGCCGCGATCCTCCTGCGGCACACCGATGAGTTCGGCGATGGCCTGCAGCGGCAGCTCCGCGGCCACCTGGGTGACGAAGTCACCGCTACCCTCCGCGGCGGCGGCCTTGACGATCGCCTCGGCACGGGACTGGAGCTCGGCCTTGAGTCCGTTGATGGCGCGGGGCGTGAAGCCGCGGGCGACGAGCTTGCGCAGCTTGGTGTGCTCCGGCGCGTCCTTGTTGAGCAGCACGAAGCGCTGCAGCTCGATCTGCGCACGCTCCATGTCGTCGTTGAAGCGCGGGATCGCGGTGTTCTCCCACGTGGAGAACACGTCGCTGCGCTGCGACACGTCACGGATATCCTCGTGCTTGGTGACGAGCCAGTAGCCGCCGTCGTTGAAGCCACCGACGCCGTCGGGCTGCTCGACCCAGTACACCGGCTGAGTCTTCCGAACCTCGGCGAGCTCTGCGACCGGGATCCGGTGTGCGTAGATGTCAGGATCCGTAAAGTCGAATCCTGCGGGAATGTTGGGCTGCGCCACTGCTGTCTCCTGCCCTCGCGGTCAGGTCCGCGAAGTGATGTGGAACACGTTCTACATGCATTGAATCACAGAGCGTCGATCAGGGAAAGACTAGGCAAAAATCAACCCACCGGGTCCTTGCCCGGCGGGGAGAACTTGTTCTACTTTTCGAAGTAGAGAGTGAAAGGAGCCCGCCGTGGGCACACCAGTAATCGTCGAGGCAGTTCGCACCCCCATCGGAAAGCGCGGTGGCTGGCTGTCCGGCCTGCACGCGGCCGAGATCCTCGGAGCCGCTCAGAAGGGCATCGTAGACCGCACGGGCATCGACCCGGTGCTGGTCGAGCAGGTCATCGGCGGCTGTGTCACGCAGGCCGGCGCGCAGTCCAACAACGTCACCCGCACCGCGTGGCTCGCGGCCGGGCTCCCCTGGCAGGTCGGCGCCACCACCATCGACTGCCAGTGCGGCTCCGCGCAGCAGGCCAACCACCTCATCGCCGGCCTCATCGCGACCGGCGCGATCGACATCGGCGTCGCGTGTGGCGTCGAAGCCATGAGCCAGGTTCCGTTGGGCGCCAATGTCGGCACCGAAGCGGGCCCGCGCCGTCCGGCGTCGTGGGACATCGACATGCCCGACCAGTTCAACGCGGCCGAGCGGATCGCCAAGCGTCGTGGCCTCACTCGCGCCGACCTCGAGGCGCTGGGCGTGCAGTCGCAGGCCCGCGCAAAGCAGGCATGGGAGGAGGGCCGCTTCGATCGCGAGATCGTCCCGGTCACCGCGCCGGTGATCGGCGCCGACAAGCAGCCGACGTCGGAGATGAACGTCGTCAGCCGCGACCAGGGCCTGCGCGACACCACCGCCGAGTCCCTCGCCAAGCTCAAGCCCGTCCTCGAGGGCGGCACCCACACTGCCGGTACGTCGTCGCAGATCTCCGACGGCGCCGCCGCCGTCATGCTCATGGACGAGGACCGCGCCCGCGCGCTCGGCCTGAAGCCACGCGCCCGCATCGTCAGCCAGGCGCTGGTCGGCGCCGAGCCCGAGTACCACCTCGACGGCCCCGTCCAGGCGACGTCCCGCGTGCTCGAGAAGGCCGGCATGAAGATCGGCGATCTCGACCTGTTCGAGGTCAACGAGGCCTTCGCGTCGGTCGCGCTGTCGTGGGCGCAGGTCCACGGGCCCGACATGGACAAGGTCAACGTCAACGGCGGCGCCCTCGCGCTCGGACATCCCGTGGGCAGCACCGGGTCCCGCCTGATCACCACCGCCCTGCACGAGCTCGAGCGCCGCGACGCCTCGACCGCGCTCATCACGATGTGCGCGGGCGGCGCGCTGGCCACCGGCACCATCATCGAGCGGATCTGATCGGAGACCCTGGCAGATGACCACACAGCGCCCGTCGGGGCTCGATTCCAAGTACACGGTCGACATCATCAAGTGGATGTCGAAGACCAATGTGAAGTTGTATCGGGCCACCGGCGGGCGTCTGGGTGGCAAGTGGCGCGTGGGCAGCGCCTTCCCGTGGGGCATCCCGGTTTGCCTGCTCACCACCACCGGACGCAAGAGCGGGCAGCCCCGGGTCAGCCCGCTGCTGTTCCTCGAGGACGGTGATCGCGTCGTGCTCGTGGCGTCGCAGGGCGGGCTACCGAAGAATCCCATGTGGTACCTGAACATTCGCACCAACCCGGACGTGACCATCCAGATCAAGTCGCGGATCCGGAGGATGCGGGCGCGCGTCGCGACCGACGAGGAACGCGCCGAACTGTGGCCGCGCCTGGTGGCCATGTACGCCGACTTCGACAACTACCAGTCGTGGACCGACCGCCAGATCCCCGTGGTGATCTGCGAATAACTTTCGGCCCTCCCCCGCGCGGCGCCGGACGGGAATAATGGTGGACGACGCCCGGCACATCGGCGCCGAGCACACCGGTTCTCGAGGAGGAATGTCGCGATATGACAGTGAAGAACCACGACCAGGTGATCGACCGGCGCGAGATCGCTTCGGCGCTGCTGAAGGCGCTCGATCGTCGCCACGAGGTCCTGGACGCCATCGTCGAGAGCAAGGACCGTGAGGCCGCCGTCGCGGCCGTACGCGACCTGCTCGACACGTCGGATTTCTGCGCCGAGGCCGTGTTGGGCCTGCGCTTCGACCGTCTGACGATCAAGGAACGCGACCGGATCCGCACCGAACTCGAGGACCTCGACGCGTCGCTGCAATGGCTACCCGAGCAGCGCCCGTACAGCACGGGCGCGGGTGTTCGCCTGCGCCCGTTCAGCGAATCGGAGGAGGATGCCGCCCTGTTCCGCAAGCGCTCCGCCGAGCAGTTCGACGAGTCCGGGAACCCGTGGGACGGCGAGCGCGTCGAGCAGGAACGCCGGGGAGGCCTGCAGCGCATCGACGACGAGTCCGCGGCGTGGTTCGTCGCCGAGTGCACGACGGGCGACACCCCGAACGGCGTCGGCCTGATCTTCGGTGAACTCACCGGCAACGAGGTGGACGTCGCGATCTGGGTGGCCCCCGACGCCCGCAAGCAGGGCTACGGCACCGCGGCGCTCAAGCAGGCCCGCAGCGAACTGGCCGCGTACTTCCCGGGCACCGTGCTGATCGTCCGCACGCCCGCCTAGGCGCTTCGCGCCCGTGCGCCTTTCCGGTAGTCGGTACGACCGAGAAGGCGCACGGGGAGTTGTCCATCTCATGTAATTGCGCACCAAGGACTGGACTGGACCGACAGGGCACAGCGGCACTTCCATCACGCCGCCCCAGGCGAGCCTTCCGAAGGCTGTTTGTCTCCTCGTCCGCCACACATTCCGAATTTTTGCCGGCGTTTCTGATGCACGTCTATCACGTGCCCCCAGTCACCGGTTGCGATCGCCCACAGGTCATCCGATACCCGCCGAGCCCAATCGGCCAGAGCCGGTCGAAGTCCCGCGAGGTTCGCAGAATGCGGGCGATTTGAGCCGTAACACTGGAGGACACCGCGACGGAGGACGCAGCACTCGTATGAGACCGCTGCCCAGGTAGTTGACCTGGTCGGACCGCAATCGAACTGGGTGGATACCCGTCAGCCCGTCGCTTCAGGAATGAGGCCATACGGAGCGATACCCGTATTCCGAGTGAAGCGGACCACGACGTCTTCGGCGACGCTATCCGGTGGAGAGTTGTCGACAACGATGATTTGTGCGCCGGCGCCCTCAGCCGCCAACCAGCGCTTCACATGAGCGTAGAAGTTCTCGACCAGCGTAGAATCCGCGAAGTCCTCGTCGCCGTCCTTGCTGTTGTGGCCGAGGTTTTTTTGGGGGCTGTCGATGACTAGAAGACCAGGGGCGTCTGCCCCTGTTTCGTGTGCGACTTCCCAAAGCGCGAGGTTCCAAGCAAGCCCGATTACGACCATTCCACCGCTACTTGCCTCCGTATAGGGGTCGTCGCGTACATGGGGGACGAGATCGTCGGCGATGTACGGGTTGGACAACTTCGGGTAACCGATGTCTCGCAGAATCTCCCCAAATCTCCGTGACAATGCACTGATGACCGCGCTGCGGTCGGGCCGCCGCTTCTGCGCGTTCCTTTGGGCATTGATTGCCTTCGCGTTCCGGTCCAGTCGTTCATAGGCTTCGTCTGCATCCGCGACTCGTTGCCACACATTCGTGCCGGCTCTTGCAGCCTGTGCAACCAACTGCCCATCCGTGATCTGTTGTGAAATCCTGTCGCGTGCAGCGATCCAAGGGGCGGGGCTACTGACGATTGCATCAACCGCGGCAGCGGCCGAGTTAGCAGCCGTTTCTGCATCCGCCTTCTCCTGAACGAGAACACCAAGGTGTCCGCGCAAGCGCGTCGCGTACTCATTCAGGCTCTTGAGACGCTTATTGATGTTGCGGAGTTCCGCTGAGAGCACGGATGTGGCATTCGAGAGTGCGGCCGTGGCCTCCCCAACCGGAACGACCGTACTGTCTCCGAGCTGCTCGGCGGACATTAGCGAAGGTCGTTCGTGGTCGTCGGTTGGAACTGGGTTGTGGCAAAGCGAGCAAGTGCCATCTTCCACGGTCGGCAGCGGGACCAGGTCGTTGAAGCAGGCGGGACAGGTCGTGATGTGGAGGGGATCGAAGAGCCGTTCGGCGTCAAGAAGGAAGTTGAGTTTGCGCTGATCGTCGGCGTATTGAGCGCGGAGCGCGTCGAGCCGAGCAAGCAGACTTTCTCGATCGCGGACTCTGACTCGAGCGTTCTTGGCAGCCTTCTCCGCGAAGCTAAGCTGAGCCCGCAAGTCCGCCGTCACCCGGTCGTTCGCGCGCAATTGCGTGTCGAGTGCCCGAAATTCCTGATTCAGTGAGTCCACCAGTGAATCAGCGTCAATCACGTCAGCTGCGAGTAGCTCCGCTCCGCGGGGGTGTTCCTCTTCGGCGAATCTGCGAAGAGCTTCGGCAATAGCCTTCGCATTGCTCGCCTGCTTGTGAGCATTCGTGTAGCGGCGCTGGAGTAGGGCATCTTGGTTGTCGTGGACGCCGAAGATCGCGTCGACCGTCTGCCGGAACTTCTGGCGCTTAGCAGGGTTGCCGAGTTCGAAAACCAGGCTCTTATTGTCAAGCCTCTCATTGGGTACGAACATCGTGTCGAATACATCGCGGATACTCAGTGGACGGGTCGCCGTCTCGTCCTTCACCTTTGAGTCTGGTAATAGGATGTTGTCGAGGTTGCAGGCCGCCAGGAGGTATTGGGAGAGACTCTCGGGGTCCCCAGTCGGTTCGATAAGGTACCGATGACGCTCGCGCTCAGCGATGCTACTGAGAGTCGCGTCCTCCCATACGAGCGCAAATTTCGAAGGTTCGCCGGTAGCTGACCTTTCGATTACCGTCGATCGGCCGTCAAGCTCAACTTCTATCAGAGCGGACCGAACGTACTCACGAATCTCTTCCTTCTGCGGGTGTCTGCTCGCACCAAGGCAGTACTTTATGAAGTCGATGATCGTCGTTTTGCCGGTTTGGCTGGGACCGGCGATGATTGACAGTGGCCTGAAGCCCCCGCCATCGCCGTTGCGGAACTCTGCGCCGTATGCGCGGTTCACGCCCGGCAGACCGCCAAGACGCAGTTCATTGATGCGGATTCCGCTCACGTTGACTCCTTGCCTTGCAGTGCGAATCTCGTAGTCACGAGGGCCTCGGGACCGGCGGGACTTCAGCATCCTTGATGTCATCGAGGAGATCGACTAGGAGCCACGAATGCCCCAACCATTCCTCAGCTTTCGCTTCCAGGCGTGTTCCTGATAGCGGTACAAGCCGCCTCAAAATGATCTCTGCAGACTGTCGGTATGCGTCAGCGTAGATCGAGCGAAACTGTCCAACGAGTTCGGCGCCACGCTCAGTGATGAGATATCCGGTTGATCCTAATGTGACGAGACCCAGGGCAACTAGGTGGGCAAGATCATGCCGAAGGCGGCGCCGACGCGACAGAAACCGTTGACCGGAACTCGCGTATCCGAGCTGTATTCTGCTGAATCCGGCCAGTTCAATAGTGGCGCGATCAGCCTGATCGCGGGACTTATTGCCGTCGATCACGATGAAGGGGTTGTCCGCAAAGAACTCGTAGTAGGCCAAGCGGTCGATCGACGCGACTTGCCGGCTATGTTCCCGCGCGGCATCGAGCAGCAACAGGAGCCGAGCCAGCCGAAAATTAGTGTTCCGTTCTGGTATAAACGGCACCAACTCGGTCTCGCCAGCGTTCGGGATCCAGTCAGATCCAGGTATCTGGGAGGTCATTTCTTCTCCACATTGCCTGTAGGCACCGGAGCAAGGCCGGCGTCGTTCATTGCCACTCCCTGGGTGGCCGCGGTCGCCGGACCGGGTGATACATGGACAGACCGAGAGCGTGTGGCAACAATGTCGTACGCCACGGACGGCTGATCGTGCTCGGCAGCGATCTTTCGCCAGTGCTTGACCCAGCCGGCCCACCGCTTCTCGACAATACGGTGCACCGTCCCCTTTTTGTGAGCGTTACTGAGTTCGACACCATCAGGATCCACGCATTCGCCAACCTTCCCGATGACCTCATCGATCATCTCCGGGATTAGCCCCGTCACGGTCGCGAACGGAACCTGCTGGTTGAATCGGTTCTCCCAGATCTCACGTACGTCCATCTCCAATTCTCGAATTGCGGCGACCGCATCTTCGTCGCCCTTGTTAGCAAAGTCGCGAAAAAGAGCGTCCGTTGCGTAGAATTGAGCACTCGCGGCGTCGGTCTCCATCCGGCCAGCCTCGTGCAGTTGACGGACGAATAAGGCTCCTTCGTATACTGCGGGGTCGTCGAGGTGTGCCACTCGAGCCTTCTTCGGCTTGGGGGGCACGACTGGAGTCGGGAACAGATGCGCGAAGTACCTGCGTGCGATCGACTCGGCATCGATCTGCTGCAGGAGGTGTCTGAGCCGCGGCCCGTCCCACAGATCAACGGCGACCTTGTCGTCAGTGAGCTTTTTCTGCTTCCACTTGTGGAACCACTGAAGCTCCTCTGGAGCGAGTACACATGGAACGACCAACGTCCAGTACTTGAGCACGTACCCGTTCTCAACTGCTTTTGTCTTCGCACTCTTGTACGACTTGTAGACCTGGCTGCGCGGAGAATCGTCCTGCCACGACATGACGAACTTCGACTGCCACAACCGCACATCCCCGCCGGACAATTCGCCAGCGATGGTGTCAATGCCCCAGTCTCTTCCACCAGCACCTTCAACTGTCGTTGCATCCGGGAACTGCACCATCACCAGGTCAGTGACCAAGAGTTGAAAATTGGCACGGGCCGCAGCATCCGAACCGGCGTCCATCTCGAACCGCCTAAACAACATCGGCACGTCCGGAAACGTCGTCATCAGCAACTCTCCCATAAATGGGGGCGGCGCATGCGCTCTCGCAGCGTTGCTTCCGGGTAAGCCATGCGGAGGACCTTACCGGTTCGGGCTCGGATACCGACAGGATCACCCTAACGCCACCACCTCGCGCGTACACCTCAATCTGAGTATGCGCTTGCGTCGCTCACGAAGAACGGCACTCCGAACTGCAAGCGGACTCATCCAGCCCCAACTCCATGCGAGTTCAGGGAGGACCTTTTCGGGGCTCCAGCCGACTCCCGACTACACCGAGCCTGTCCGGCGGCGCTCTTTTGCTTTGTTGCATATGCGCCAGCAGGGAGGCGCCAGCTTGCTCGGAGTATCCTTCACACGCGTTGCTGCCACTTTGGTTCTGGCGTAGTAATAGAACACGGATACCGCAACAGTCCAGCTTTAGTCTCCGCAAACGACACGGCCGCCGCTACATCTCATATAGAGAAATGTAGCGGCGACCGTGCGGCCCTGCGTCGACGCGCGGGTAGTGGCGTCAAGCCTGACCTACGCGCCGTAGACCGGGGTCGGGACCTCGGCCTTGGCCAGCAGGTCGGCGACGACCGGGCCCAGCTCCTTGGGATCCCAGCGGTCACCCTTGTCCTGGGTGGGGCCGTGGCGCCATCCCTCGGCGACCGTGATCTTGCCGCCCTCGACCTCGAAGACGCGTCCGGTGACGTCCTTCGACTCGGCGGAGCCCAGCCACACGACGAGCGGGGAGATGTTCTCCGGCGCCATCGCGTCGAAGCCCTCCTCCGGAGCGGCCATCGCCTCGGCCATCGCGCCGCCGGCACCGACGGTCATGCGGGTGCGAGCCGCGGGAGCGATCGCGTTGACGGAGACGCCGTAGTTCTTCAGCTCGGCGGCAGCCTGGATGGTCATCTCGGCGATGCCGGCCTTGGCCGCGGCGTAGTTGCCCTGGCCGATGGACCCCTGCAGGCCCGCGCCCGAGCTGGTGTTGATGATGCGGGCGTCCACCGGACGTCCGGCCTTGGACTCGGCACGCCAGTACGCGGCGGCGTGACGCAGCGGGGCGAAGTGACCCTTGAGGTGCACGCGGATGACCGCGTCCCACTCTTCCTCGCTCATGCCGACCAGCATGCGGTCCCGCAGGAAGCCCGCGTTGTTGACCAGGATGTCCAGCCCACCGAAGGTGTCGATCGCGGTCTGGATCAGGTTCTGGGCACCCTCCCACGACGCGACGTCGTCACCGTTGACGACGGCCTCGCCACCTGCGGCCTTGATCTCCGAGACGACCTGCTCGGCAGGGGTCTCGCCGGTGTTGGAGCCGTCGCCGCCGACACCGATGTCGTTGACGACGACCTTGGCGCCCTCGGCCGCGAAGGCCAGCGCGTGGGCGCGACCGATTCCACGGCCGGCGCCGGTGATGATGACGACTCGGCCGTCAAGCAAACCGCTCACTTGTTCTCCTTAAGTAGTAGCCGCGGCCAGGAAGGCCGGGCGCTCGCCGCCGCCGTGGACGGTAAGGGTGGAACCGCTGACGTAGGCCGCCAACGGGGATGCCAGGAATGTCGCACAGTTGCCGATGTCCTCGGGACGGGCCATCCGACCCAGCGGGACGGTGGCGCCGACGGCGTCGATGCCGGCGTCGTCGCCGTAGTGCAGGTGGCTCAGCTCCGTCTGCACCAGGCCGACGACGATCGAGTTGACCCGCACCTTGGGGGCCCACTCGACGGACAGGCTGGCCGCGAGGGAGTCGATGCCGGCCTTGGCCGCGCCGTAGGCCGCGGTGCCCGGGGAGGGGCGGCTGCCGCTGACGGACGAGATCATCACGATCGATCCACCGTCTTCCTGCTTCTGCATGACCGCGTTGGCGATCTGCGAGATCAGCAGGGGTGCGAGCAGGTTCAGCTCGACGATCTTGGAGTGGAACTTGGGGCTGGCGTCGGCCGCCATCGCGAACGGGGCGCCGCCGGCGTTGTTGACGACCGAGTCGAGCCGGCCGTACTTCGCGACGATCTGATCGACCATCAACTGCACCTGTTCGGGATCGCGCACGTCGCACGCGATGAAGTCCACACCGCGGCCGTCGACCTCTAGGGGCTCGGCAGTGTCGTCCCTCGGACGCCGCGCGCACGTCACGACCGTCGCGCCCGCGCGCAGGAAGGACCGGCTGATCCCGGCACCGATTCCGCGCACTCCGCCGGTCACCAGAACGACCTTGCCTTCGAGTCCGAGATCCACCTTGTTCCTCCCTGAAGCGGCACGGGTCATTCGCACCTGTCTGTGATAACTTACCAAGCAATCGCTTGGTTCGGTCAATAGACGTAAGGAACATGCCATGGGCATCACTTCGACCTCGGACGGTGCCGGGATCACCACGGTCACCGTCGACTACCCGCCGGTGAACGCCATCCCGTCCAAGGGCTGGTTCGAGTTGGCCGACGCCATCCTCGCGGCGGGTAAGGATCCCGAGACCCACGTGGTGATCCTGCGGGCCGAGGGACGCGGCTTCAACGCCGGCGTCGACATCAAGGAAATGCAGGCCACCGAGGGCCACGGCGCCCTCATCGACGCCAACCGCGGCTGCGCGGCGGCCTTCTCCGCGGTCTACGACTGCGAGGTTCCCGTCGTGGTCGCCGTCAACGGCTTCTGCGTCGGCGGCGGCATCGGCCTGGTCGGCAACGCGGACGTCATCGTCGCGTCCGACGACGCCATCTTCGGCCTGCCCGAGGTCGACCGCGGCGCACTCGGCGCGGCGACGCACCTCGCGCGCCTGGTCCCGCAGCACATGATGCGCACGCTGTACTACACCGCCAAGAACGTCGACGCCCAGACGCTCAAGCACTTCGGTTCCGTCTACGACGTGGTCCCGCGCGCCGAGCTCGACGCCTGCGCGCTGAAGATCGCCGGCGAGATCGCGGCCAAGGACACCCGGGTCATCCGCCGCGCCAAGGAAGCCATCAACCGCATCGACGTGATGGACGTGCACACCAGCTACCGGATCGAGCAGGGCTTCACGTTCGAGCTGAACCTCGCCGGCGTCGCCGACGAGCACCGCGACGAGTTCGTCGCCACCGGCAAGCCGAAGTCGAACACCACCGCACCCAAGGGAGACAGCAAGTAATGGCTGAGAAGCGCGAAAAGCGCCGCTCACTGGATGAGGCAGTCGCCGGTATCCAGAGCGGGATGACCATCGGCATCGGCGGCTGGGGCTCGCGGCGCAAGCCGATGGCCCTCGTGCGCGCGCTGCTGCGCAGCGACGTCAAGGACCTGACCGTCGTCGGGTACCTCGGCCCCGACCTCGGCCTGCTGATCTCCGCCGGCAAGGTCAAGCGCGCCTACTACGGCTTCGTGTCCCTGGACTCGGCGCCTTTCTACGATCCCTGGTTCGCGCAGGCCCGCGTCGCCGGGACCATCGAGTCGCGCGAGATGGACGAGGGCATGGTCAAGGCCGGCCTGCAGGCCGCTGCCGCGCGCCTGCCGTTCATGCCGATCCGCGCCGGCCTCGGTTCGGATGCCCAGACCGTGTGGGGCGACGAGCTCAAGACCGTTGCGTCCCCGTACCCGGATGCCGACGGCCGCACCGAGACCCTCATCGCGATGCCCGCGCTGAAGCTCGACGCCGCCCTGGTCCACCTGGACCTGGCCGACGAGCGCGGCAACGCCGCCTACACCGGCGTCGACCCGTACTTCGACGACCTGTTCTGCCTCGCGGCCGAGCAGCGCATCCTCAGCGTCGACAAGATCGTCTCCACCGAGGAACTCGTCAAGTCCGTCCCGAATCAGGCCCTGATCCTGAACCGCTCGATGGTCGACACCGTCACCGAGGCCCCGAACGGCGCCCACTTCACCTTCGCCGGCGGCTACAAGCGCGACGAGAAGTTCCAGCGCCACTACGCCGAGTCCGCCAAGACCCCCGAGGCATGGCAGGCCTTCGCCGACACCTACCTGTCCGGCAGCGAGGCCGACTACCAGGCCGCCGTGCGCAAGTTCGCAGAGGAGCAGAAGTCATGACCGAGGTAACCCGCGCGGAGTACTGCGCCGTCGCTTGCGCCGAGCTGTTCGCCGACGCCGGCGAGATCTTCGCCTCCCCCATGGCGACGCTGCCGCTGATCGGCGCGCGCCTGGCCAAGCTCACCACCGAGCCCGACCTGATCATCACCGACGGCGAGGCCCTGATCCTGGCCGACGCCCCGGCCATCGGTGCCAGCGCACCGATCGAGGGCTACATCCCGTTCTCCAAGGTCTTCGATGTGGTCGCCTCCGGCCGTCGCCACGTGGTGATGGGCGCGAACCAGATCGACAAGTTCGGCAACCAGAACCTCTCGGCGTTCGGCCCGCTGGACAAGCCGACCCGCCAGATGTTCGGTCTGCGCGGCGCTCCCGGCAACACCATCAACCACGCCACCAGCTACTGGGTGGGCAAGCACTCCTCGCGCGTGTTCGCGGAGAAGGTCGACGTGGTGTGCGGTGTCGGCTACGACAAGGTCGACCCGGAGAACCCGGCGTTCCGCTTCCTGAAGAACCACCAGGTGGTCACCAACCTGGGTGTCTTCGACTTCCAGGGCCCCGGTCAGACGATGCGCGCCGTGACGCTGCACCCCGGTGTCACCGCCGAGGACGTCAAGGCCAACACCTCCTTCGAGATCGCCGGCCTGGACTCGGCGGGCATCACCCGTGAGCCCACCGCCGAGGAGCTGCGCCTGATCCGCGAGGTCATCGACCCGAAGAGCCTGCGTGACCGTGAGGTCTCGCTGTGAGTTCGGGCGAGCGCAGCGACGGGGGATCGAAGCAGGTGCTGAAGACGCCGTTCACCGAACTGGTGGGCGTCGAGCATCCGATCGTGCAGACGGGCATGGGCTGGGTCTCCGGCCCGCGTCTGACCGCGGCCACCGCCAACGCGGGCGGTCTCGGCATCCTCGCCTCGGCGACGATGACATACGACGAGCTCGAGGCGGCGATCAAGAAGACGAAGTCGCTGACCGACAAGCCGTTCGGCGTCAACATGCGCGCCGACGCGTCGGACGCCGGGCAGCGGTGCGACCTGCTGATCCGCGAGGGCGTCAAGGTGGCCTCGTTCGCCTTGGCACCCAAGAAGGACCTGATCGCCAAGCTCAAGGACCACGGGATCGTCGTCATCCCGTCGATCGGTGCCGCCAAGCACGCCGTGAAGGTGGCCTCGTGGGGCGCCGACGCGGTGATCGTGCAGGGCGGTGAGGGCGGCGGCCACACCGGCGGTGTCGCGACCACCCTGCTGCTGCCGTCCGTGCTCGACGCGGTCGACATCCCGGTCGTCGCCGGCGGCGGCTTCTTCGACGGTCGCGGCCTGGCCGCGGCGCTGTCGTACGGCGCCGCGGGTGTCGCGATGGGCACCCGCTTCCTGCTGACGAGCGATTCGGCGGTGCCGGACTCGGTCAAGCAGGAGTACCTCGAGCGCAGCCTGACCGACACCACGGTGTCCGTGAAGGTCGACGGCATGCCGCACCGCGTGCTCAACACCGACCTGGTGAACGCGCTCGAGAAGTCCAGCTATGCAAAGGGACTCGTCGCGGCCACCAAGAATGCCCTGAAGTTCAAGGCGATGACGGGCATGAAGTGGTCGACCCTCGCCAAGGACGGGCTCGCCATGAAGAAGTCGGGCGACCGCACGTGGCAGCAGATCATCATGGCCGCCAACACCCCGATGCTGCTCAAGGCCGGTCTGGTCGAGGGCAACACGGAGGCCGGTGTGCTCGCGTCCGGTCAGGTGGTCGGCATGATCGACGACCTGCCCAGCTGCCAGGAACTGATCGACCGCATCGTGGCCGACGCCACGGCGCGGATCGATGCACTTGGAGACCTCAAGGCCTGACCGGCTTCCCGGTTCTCCGCTGAAGGGACCCTGCATGCGCCACCAGCGCGTGAAGGGTCCCTTCTTCCGTCTCAGGCGAGTTCGCTGCTCGATTCGCCCGACGCCGACGGGGCGCCGCGGACGAGCAGCCCACCGAGAACGTCGAGGGCGTCGGTCCAGGCGTCGAGGGTGGCCGGTGCGAGACGGCGGTGGTCGAGTACGCCGGGCTGTGCGAGGGCCGCGTCGAACGGCACCTCCACGAACCCGGCGATGCGCGGCGTGAGCGCCGACCGGATCGGCCCCAGATCAACCGGGGCGTCCGGCATCTGGTGCGAGACGACGACGATGGTTCGTCCGAGCACATCGGCACCGTAGGTGGCCATCACCCAGGTGAGGGCGTCGCGCATCCGGCTGAGCGGTTCGGACCGGGCGGGCGCTACCACCACCAACGCGGCACCCGAACGCAGCAGCGGCGCCAATCGTGGCGAGCGCAGCGCGGTCCCGACGTCGTGGATCCGGGCGCTGTGCCGGGCCGCGAGGAGTTCGTCGACGATGGCAGGGTCGCTGGGCTGGCCGCCGCCGTTGCCGACCACGACGACACCGGCCGACGTCAGCGCCATGTACGCCGCGAACTGACGGATCGAACGGGACGCATCGACCGCCTCGAACCCGGTGCGGGAGAGCAGGTTGCCGCCGTCGCTGGTGGCGTCGACGGCCGAGACCTCCCTGCCGGTACCCAACCGCAGAGCCGTGGCGAGGCCGAACGCGGTGGTGGTGGTCGCGGCGCCGCCGGATCCTGCGACGACCACGGCCGACACCTGCTCGGGCTCGGGCACTTTCGGCGCACGGCGCAGCGACACCACGTTGTTCATCGCAGATCCTCCACCGTCGCGACCTTGAACCCGGCGGGTGACGCCGCGACGGTGATGCGCTGCCGGATGGTGCCGTCGGTGCCGTCGGGCATTCGCAGCCGTAGGTCGACCTCGTATGCGTTCGGGTCCGGAGTGGACGCAATGGTGACGCAGTGTTCGGTGCCGACCGGAACGTCGTCGATCCATTTCTGGATCTCCGGAACCGGATTGGGTGTGACCATCAGCGACGCGACCCGGGCGCCGTCCCGTTCGGCGTAGTACGCGTGGTCGAAGGCGCGGATCGCACCGGGACCGTTGTCGACGGTTCCCGGTCCGCTGCCGACGCTCCGGCCCTCGCTCACCGCGTCGGCGCACCAGGCCGTCGAGGTTCCCGGTGCCACGGCGGCGGTGTCCTGCGCCAGCGCCGCCGTCGATGACCCGGCCACCGGCACGGCCGATCCGGCGGTCTCGCGGCCGCCGGCCGTCACGACCACTGCGGTCACCGCCCCCACGACCGCCAGCAGCGAAGCCGCCGCTGCCGCGACGACCACCGGTCTGCGCGACCGACGCGCGCGCTGCGCAAGCTCCGGTTCGACCTGCGGTTCGGCGAGCCAGGTGGGACGGTGTTCGAAGTCCGAAGCCGGTTCCTCCGACGCCCGTCCCGGGGCCCGTTCCTCCGGGGCCGGCCCTTCGAGGGTCCGGACCTCGGGGACAAGCTCGTTGGGGTCGGCAGCGATCGGAACCGGCGGCGCGACAGCACTTTCGGCCGACGGCTCCGATTCGTACTGCTCCGTCACGTCCGGGAACAGCGCGGGTCCGTTCCGGTTGTCGGTCGCCATTTCTCCTCCGCAGTGCGCGAGTGGGGCGGGATCGCGCCCGCCCCACCGGTGGGTCAAACCTGGACGCCGGCCCCGACGGCCTCGCCGATCATGTTCGCGGCGACGCCGAGGGACGACTCCTGGACGAACGCGGTGAGCCCGGCGTCGATCTGCCCGAGCAACTGCTCGCCACCGGGCTGCGCACCGACGAAATCACGTGCCTGACGGTCGATTCCAGGCGCCGCGGCCACGACGTCCCGGACCGCAGACGCGGCGACCCCACCGACAGGGTTGGTCGCCCACTGCGCGAGGATGTCCTGCGTCTGCGTGGTGACCGCGGGCTGGTCGACGTCGTTGAAGAAGCTGCGAACCTCGGCAGGGAACTCCTGCGGCTCGCCGAGGTCGCCCGCGCCGAACGCGGTTCCGGCCTGGACACCAGCAGCGCCTCCGACCACGGCGCCGGCGAGAGCGGCCGGAATTCCACCGATCGCCGCCCCGACCGCGGTCCCGAACACACCGCCCGGCACCCAGCCGATGCCGCTGACCAACGCCGGAGGGTTGACGGCAGTGACGTATCCACCGATACCACCGCCGACCAATGCCGCCGGAATACCCCAGGTAACGGCCGTCCCGATCGCACCCGCCGCACCCATTCCCAACTGCGCCGCCGCGAGGCGATTCGCGCGGGTGGTCTCGACGCCCAGCGACCGCCAGAACGTCGACACCTCGGCCTCGATCACGGCGGAGGTGTTGTTGGTGCGCGCGAGGTCACCGTCGGTGATCCAGTTGGGCTGCGCCACATGATAAGTGCCCAGTCGCAGGGTCTCGCGCGGCGCGATGATGGGCGCCGTCGGCTCGACGTACGTGGGCAGGTGCAGTTCCTCGACCCGGAGGGGCGCGACGTAGTAGTCGTCGGGCGCGTTGTAGGTGTTGGTGCCGTAGTCGTAGTTCTCCAGCGGCTGGTACTCGATGTTCTCGTACTGCGCCGGCGGCGCCACCCAGTACACGGGTTCGGGCTGCGCCGGTGCCACCGTCACGCCGCCCTGGGTGGTGGGCGTGGAGGTGACCCCACCTTGAGTCCGAGGCGCGTCGGCGCCGCCGCCCTGGGTCGGGGGTGCCGTCGTCACACCACCCTGCGGGGGCAGCTGATTCGGCGCCGCGGTCGCCGCGCCCGATGCCGCCACGACGACCGCAGCCGCGGCGGACGGGACGAGCGCCATCCGTGCGATCGTGCTGACCCGGCTCTTGCGGTGCTTACCCATCGAAGATCCCCCTTGATGATTCGAGACTGAGACGTCGCGTTGTTCAGTGCCGCAGCGACCGCTGGCACGCGGAGGCGGTGAACGCCGATGTCTCGGTCTGGAATGCCTGGAATGCCGACGATGTCCGGGCAGCACGGCCCGACACGGCTCGAACGCGCGCACGCGAATGCCCGCTCATCCCCCTCGGCAACCTGCCGCCCCCATCACGAAAACGTCCCCCGCCGATCCGGTTCCCCCCGGTCGGTGCTGCTCCGACGCAGATTAGCAGCAGCGTCCGACCGATGCCGCACGCCCCTGCGGTCAGCAGCCGGCCGCGGCCTCCTCTGCCGCGGCAATTCGCGCACGCACCTCGGGCCGACGCAGTGGCGGGACCGTCCTGGGCGGCTGCCGACGCGGCGGCAGGGCGGCGAGCAGGTCCATCGTGGTCGCCGTGACCTGTTCGACGGCCTTCTCGAAGGCGTCACGGTTGGCGTCGGACACCTTGTGGACGCCGCTGACCTTGCGGACGTACTGGCGAGCGGCGGCCTCGATCTCCTCGGCCGTGGCGGCCGGCTCGAGCCCACGCAACTCGGTGATGTTTCGGCACATGCCTCGAACGGTAATCCCGTGCGGGCGCCCCCGAAAGGGTGTCGGACGGCGAACATAGGGCGTACTTTCGGTACCACACACCGGACCGGCACCGCGGGGGAACGATGCGCGTCGTAGAGAACTCGAGTACCGCCACCACACCCGTTCCTCATCCACCGCGGCGCCTTCCGTTGCTCGGCGACGTCCTGGGCGTCTCGCTGCACACCCCGGTTCAGGACTCGATGCGGCTCGAGCGGCAACTGGGCCCGATTTTCGAGCGCAAGGCGCTGGGACACAGGTTCGTCTTCGTGTCGGGCGCGGACATGGTCGCGGAACTGTCGGACGAGTCCCGCTTCGCCAAGAACGTCGCTCCCGGGATCGCCGAGTTGCGCGGCATCGGCGGCGACGGCCTGTTCACCGCCTACAACGAGGAGCCCAACTGGGCCCGGGCACACAACCTACTGCGACCGGCCTTCACACAGGCGGCGATGCGCTCGTACCACGACATCATGGTGGCGGTGGCCGGTGAACTCACCGAGCATTGGGACGCCCGCATCGGCGGGGCGCCGGTGGATGTGTCGTCCGACATGACCAAGCTGACGCTCGAGACCATCGGACGCGCCGGGTTCAGCTATTCGTTCGACTCGTTCCGCCGGGAGCGGCCGGACCCGTTCGTCGAGGCGATGGTCCGCGCACTCACCCACGCCCAGCGGCGCACGTTCCGCAACGTGCCGCTGGCCTCGAAGTTGCTGTACCGCAAGTCCGATCGACAGAACGCACTGGACACCGCCTACCTGGCGCAGGTGGTGGACGAGGTGATCCGGCAGCGCCGCGACGCGATCGATTCCGGCCCCGAGGACCTGCTCGAGATCATGCTGCGTGCCGCCCGCGAGGACGACCCGAATCGCCTCGACGAGGTGAACATTCGCAACCAGGTCGTCACCTTTCTCGTCGCCGGTCACGAAACCACTTCGGGTGCACTGTCGTTCGCGCTCTATTACCTCGCCCGCAACCCCGAGGTGCTGGCACGGGCGCGTGCAGAGGTCGATGCAGTGTGGGGCGACGAGGCGCCGGCCTTCGAGCAGGTGGCGAAACTGCGCTACGTCCGGCGCGTACTGGACGAGACACTGCGACTGTGGCCGACGGCACCCGCGTACGCGCGCGAGGCACGGGAGGACACCGTGCTCGCGGGCCGATATCCGATGCGGGCCGGCGAGTGGGTGCTGGTCCTCATCCCGTCGCTGCACCGCGACCCGGCATGGGGCCCCGATCCCGAACGGTTCGACCCGGAGCGCTTCGCCCCCGAGCGGGTCCGCGGCCGGGCCCCGCACATCTACAAACCGTTCGGGACGGGTGAACGAGCCTGCATCGGCAGACAATTCGCGATCCACGAGGCGGTGCTCGTGCTCGGTACGATCCTCCGCCGCTACAACTTCTCGGCGGACCCGGACTACCAGCTGCGCATCCAGGAGCGGCTGACGCTGATGCCGGTCGACTTCAGGCTGTCCCTGCGCCGGCATCACCACGGATGAACGACACCACCGCACGCGAGACCGGCCTTTCCTCGGGCATGATGGTGGTGGCGTAGACGTCAACGGCTGGGAGGCCCCACATGGGCCCACCGTCCTCGCGAGAGGTACCCGCACGCCGGCCGGTCCGCTTCTGCACGGCACCGACCGGCACGCGGATCGCCTATGCCTGCACCGGGCAGGGGAAGGCCCTGCTGGTGCCGGCGGCGTGGATCAGCCATCTGGAACTGCTGTGGCAGGACCCGGGCTACCGCGCCTTCTTCACTCCCCTGTCCGCGGTTCGAACGGTCGTGCAGTACGACCGTCCCGGCTGCGGGCTGTCCGACCCCGCCCCGGGGACACGGGGCCTGGACACCGACCTGGCGATACTCGAGGCGCTCGCCGATCACCTGGGCCTCGAGACCGTCGATCTGCTCGGGATCTCTCTGGGCGCTCCGGCGTCGGTCGCTTTCGCGGCACGGTCCCCGCACCGGGTGGGTCGGCTGGTCCTGTACGGCGGGTACGCCGACGGTTCGCAGATCGCGGCGGCGGAGGTCCGCACCGCCATGCTGGGCTTGGTGCGCGCTCACTGGGGACTGGGATCGGAGCTGTTGTCCGACGTCTTCCTGCCGGACGGCAACGCGGCGACCAAGGCCCTCTTCGCCCGTCTGCAGCGGGAGGCGGCGTCACCCGAACTCGCCGCCGACCTGCTCGCTCAGTGCTACGACACCGACGTGACCGATCTGCTCGCCCGGGTCGTCGCCCCGACGCTGGTGGTCCACAGGCGCGGTGACCGGGCGATGCCCTACCGCGCGGGACGGGAACTGGCTGCGCGGATTCCCGACGCGCGCCTGGTTTCGTTGCCCGGCAACAGCCATTTTCCGTATGTCGGCGACGCGTCGGCGGTCGTCCGCGCGATCCTGGAGTTCCTCAGCGACGGCCCCACCACGCTGTCGTCGCAGCCGACAGTACCGTCCCCGGGTGAGCTGACCGCGCGGCAGCTGCAGGTGGCGGCGCTCGTCGCCGAGGGCTGGACCAATCGGCAGATCGCGCAGCAGCTGGGCATCGAGGAGCGCTCCGCCGAAGGACACGTCGAACGCATCCGGCTCCGACTCGGCGTCACGTCGCGCGCGCAGGTCGCCGCCTGGTGGGCCCGACGCATCTCATCCGGCCCGTTCGGCGACGTCGAGGTACCGGATTGAGGTACCGGCAGGGGTAGTTCCCGCCTATCCCCGCCGCGCCGCTCCGCGCAGGCTTGTAGCCACTTCGACCGACCGCAAACCCCCGATAGGAGTCCCGGCGATGAATGCCAGTCACGACGTGTTGCCCTTCCAGACCGAGGAAGCCACACAGATCACACCTGCAGCCTTTCGATTCCATCCACTTCGCGGGCCGTTCAACGCGCACTTCTTCACCGCGCTCGACCGGTACCTCGATCACCTGCTGCGGCCACAGAAACAATCCCGCTTCGGCACCCTTCCGGCCACCGTCGTCGAGCTGGGCCCCGGAGTGGGCGCCAACCTGCGCTATCTCCGCCCCGGCACACGGCTGATCGCCGTCGAACCGAACCCGGCGATGCACGACCGTTTACGCGCACGAGCCGCGCGCGCCCGAATCGATCTCGAACTGCACACCACCGTCGCCGAACAACTCGATCTGCCCGACGAGTCGGTGGACGCCGCGATCTCCTCTCTCGTGCTCTGCACCGTGACCGACCCCGATGCCGTGCTCGCCGAGGTCCACCGCATCCTGCGACCCGGTGGTCGGTACGCCTTCCTGGAACACGTCGCCGCACCGGAGGGCTCGCCGCTCCGCGGCCTGCAGCGGGCCGCTCGCCGCCCGTGGAAATGGACCTTCGAAGGTTGTTCCTGCGAGCGAGATCTGCAGGCAGTCATCGAGAGCGCCGGATTCGCCGAGACGGCCGTCGACGCCTACCGGCTGCGCTCCCCCTTCCTTCCGGTCAACACCCAGATCGCCGGTGTCGCCCGCAAAGCGCGATCGACGACATCCGAGAACATCTCGGGCTCTTCACATTCAGACATTCCGCACACCTGATCCCACCAGCGCCGCTACTGTGCGCGTCACACCCCGCACACGAGAAACGGCGACCGACATGGACTCTCCCCTGGCTACCGTGGCCCTGCCGGCCGCGCTCGCGATCATCATGTTCGGTCTCGGACTGTCCCTGACGACCGCCGACTTCGCCCGTGTCGCAAGGCATCCCCGCGTCGTCACGATCGCGCTCGCGTGTCAGCTACTGATCCTGCCGGCGATCGCGTTCGGACTGGTGTTGCTGTTCGACCTGCCCGCGCTGCTCGCGGTGGGCATGATGGTCCTCGCCGCCTCGCCCGGCGGCACGACCGCGAATCTCTTCAGCCACCTCTACCGTGGCGACGTCGCCCTCAACATCACACTGACGGCGGTCAACTCGGTGATCGCCGTCGTCACACTCCCCATCGTCACCAACTTCGCGCTCGGCTACTTCGAGCCCGACACCGGAACGTCGATGGGTCTGCAGTTCGGCAAGGTTCTGCAGGTATTCGCGATCGTGCTCATCCCGGTGGCGATCGGCATGTTCGTCCGCGCCCGTTGGGCGGACTTCGCGCACCGCATGGACAAGCCGGTGCGGATCGCGTCGGCCGTCGTGCTGGTGCTCGTCATCGTCGGCACCATCGCCGCGGAGAACGAGAACGTGGGCAACTACCTCGCAGACGTCGGGCTGATCACCACCCTGTTCTGTCTTGCGAGTCTCGGTGTCGGCTACTGGATTCCGAAGCTCCTCGGCGCCGGCAAGCGACAGTCCATCGCGTGCTCGATGGAGATCGGCGTCCACAACAGCACCCTGGCGATCGCGATCTCGATCAGCGTCCTCGACAGCGTGGACATCGCCATCCCCGGCGCCGTCTACGGCGTCGTGATGTTCCCGCTCGCGGCCGCCGTCGGCTGGCTGATCAGTCGAGGCCCGGAGCCCGCGCCGTCCGGCGACCCCGCCCAGGACCGGTCCGAGCGCGCCTCCGAAAGCAGCTGACGCAGCCCTCCCCCGCCCTCCCCGATTCGCGTTTTGCGCACTTATCGCGCCTCCGACGCCCGGCGGGGCGCGATAAGTGCGCAAAACGCGGGGGGTGGGGACACCGAGCTCGGCAGTTGTGACGAGCCCCCGAACACCGAATGCCCTCCCGGTTCGATTCCGAACCGGGAGGGCATTCGTGAGCGGTGAGGACTGGTCGGACTAGTCCTGGATGCGCTCGATGATCGTGACGTTGGCGGTGCCGCCGCCCTCGCAGATGGTGAGCAGGCCGTAGCGGCCGTTCGTGCGCTCGAGCTCGTTGAGCAGCGTCGCCATCAGCTTGGTGCCGGTCGCGCCGAGCGGGTGGCCCAGGGCAATCGCGCCACCGTTGACGTTGACCTTTGCCGGGTCGGCGCCCAGCTCCTTGATCCACGCGAGCACGACGGGTGCGAAGGCCTCGTTGATCTCGATCAGGTCGATGTCGTCGAGGGTCAGGCCCGTCTTCTCCAGCGCGTGCTGGGTGGCCGGGATCGGCGCGCTCAGCATGAAGATCGGGTCGTCGCCGCGGGCGCTCATGTGATGGATACGCGCGCGGGGCTTCAGGTTGTACTTCTGCACGGCCTCCTCCGACGCGAGCAGCAGCGCGCTGGCACCGTCGGAGATCTGGCTGGCGACGGCGGCGGTCAGGCGGCCACCCTCGACGAGGACGTTGAGGCTCGCCATCTTCTCGAGGCTGGTCTCACGCGGGCCCTCGTCGGTCTTGAACTCGTCGAACGCGACGATCTCGTTCTCGAAGCGCCCCTCGGCGATCGCGGCCTTGGCGCGCTCGTGGCTCTGCAGAGCCCACTTCTCGAGGTCCTCGCGGCTGATGTCCCACTTGTCGGCGATCATCTCGGCGCCGCGGAACTGCGACACCTCCTCGTTGCCGTAGCGCTCGGTCCAGCCCTTGGACTCGGCGGTGGGGGTGCTGAAGCCGTACCGGTCACCGACGATCATGGCGGCCGAGATCGGGATCTGGCTCATGTTCTGGACGCCGCCGGCGACGATCAGGTCGGCGGTGCCGGCCAGGATGGCCTGCGCACCGAACTGGATGGCCTGCTGGCTCGAGCCGCACTGACGATCGACGGTCACGCCGGGCACGTGCTGCGGCAGGCCCGCGGCCAGCCACGACAGGCGCGCGATGTTGCCGGCCTGGCCACCGATGGCGTCGACACAGCCGAAGATGACGTCGTCGACGTCGGCCGGGTCGATGCCGGTGCGATCCACGACAGCCTTGATGACGTGCGCGCCCAGGTCGATCGGGTGAACGGGCGCCAGGCTGCCGTTCTTCTTACCGATCGCGGTGCGAATCGCGTCGACGATGTAAACCTCGGGCATAACAGCTCCTGGATTCGGATTACTTGTGGGAGTCGGGGCTGGCGAGCCCGTCCAGAACGATGGAGAGGTACTGCTTGGCGACGGCCTCGGCGGTCATCGGGCCACCCGGCCGGTACCAGCGCACGGCCACCCAGACCGTGTCGCGCATGAAACGGAAGACGATCTCGACGTCGAGGTCCTGACGGAAGCTGCCGTCGGCGACACCGGCCTCGAGCACCCCGACCCACAGGTCGCGGAACTCCTGGTTACGCTCGGCGAGGTAGGCGAACCGCTCGTTGGACGCGAGGTGCTTGACCTCGTCCTGATAGATCGCGACCGCGCTGTGCGAGGCGTCGATGGCTTCGAACGACGCGATCACGAGTGCCTCGAACGTCTCCCGGGAGCCCATGCCGGCGGCGACGATCTCGCGGTAGCGGCCGAACAGGTCGTCCTGGAAGCCGCGCAGGATCTCGTCGACCATCGACTCCTTGGAGTCGAAGTGGTGGTAGAGGCTGCCGGACAGGATGCCCGCCGCGTCCGCGATGTCGCGCACGGTGGTGGCCCGGAGACCACGTTCGGCGAACAGGCCCGCAGCGAGTTCGAGGAGCTCGGCGCGACGCCCGGACTTGTTCGAAGACTCGTCGGCGTCTCGGGGTGGAGTCATGCCGGACATCCTACCAACCAAGCGATTGCTAGGGTACCGGCGCGTTTCGCCCAGTGGGCACTTCCGCGGCGCGGCCGAATGTCTCACCGGTTCAGTCGAACTGCACCGATGTGACATTCGGTCACGGACACGGTCGGCTACCTACGCGCGCTGGCTGGAGACCGAGACGATCTCGCCGGTCATGTAGGTGGTGTAGTCGCTCGCGAGCATCGCGATGACCGACGCGATCTCCCACACCTCGGCGGCGCGGCCGTAGGCCTCACGCGACGCCAGGCTGTCGAGCAGCTCGTCGCTGGTGACCTTTGCCAGGAACGGGTGCTTGGCGATGGACGGCGACACCGCGTTGATGCGGACACCGAACTCGGCGGCCTCGATCGCGGAGCAGCGGGTGAGCGCCATGACGCCGGCCTTGGCCGCCGCGTAGTGCGACTGCGAGTGCTGCGCGCGCCAGCCCAGGACCGACGCGTTGTTGACGATCACGCCGCCGTGCGGGGCGTCCTTGAAGTAGCGCATCGCGGCGCGGGTGGCGCGGAAGGTGCTGGTCAGCGTGATGTCGACGACGCGGTCCCACTGCTCGTCGGTCATGTCGACGATCGGGGTCTCGCCGCCCAGGCCGGCGTTGTTGACCAGGACGTCGATGCGGCCCAGCTGCTCGGCGGCACCCGCGATCAGCGCGTCGACCTGCTCGGTGCTCGAGACGTCGCACACGAACGACTCGACCTGCTGGCTACCGAACTCGGCCGACAGCTTCTCGACGGTCTCACCGAGACGACGCTCGTGGAAGTCCGAGACCAGGACGTCGGCACCCTCGAGCAGCGCACGACGCGCGGTCGAGAAGCCGATGCCGGTGCCGGCCGCGGCGGTCACGACGACCTTCTTGCCCTTGAGCAGATCGTGGCCCGCAACCTCTTCGGGAGCGACGGAGAGCGGGGACTTGATGGTGGCGGTCACGGGCGTGCCTCTCGGGGAAGGCCGAGCACGCGCTCGGCGATGATGTTGCGCTGGATCTCGTTGGATCCGCCGTAGATGGTGTCGGCGCGCGTGAACAGCCACAGGCGCTGCAGGTCGTTCAGCTCCTCGCCCGGCTCGGTGTTCTCGACGCCGACCAGCGAGGCCGCACCCTGGACCTCCATGGCGAGTTCGCCGAGACCGCGGTGCCAGTTGGCCCACAGCAGCTTCGCGACCGACGCCTCGCCGCCGTTGGCGCTGGCGTCGACGCTCGCGAGCGTGCGCAGCGCGTGAGCGCGGATGACCTGCAGGCTCATCCAGGCACGGGAGATCTTGTTGCGGATCGCCGGATCCTCGGCCGCGCCGTTGCGCTCGGCCAGTTCGACGATCGACTCGAGCTCACGGGCGAAACCGATCTGCTGACCGAGGGTCGAGACGCCACGCTCGAACGTGAGCGTGCCCATCGCGGTGCCCCAGCCGTTGCCCTCGCCGCCGACGACCAGGTCCGCGTCGGTGCGGGCGTTGTCGAAGAACACCTCGTTGAACTCGGAGGTGCCGGTGAGCTGGATGATCGGGCGGACCTCGACACCTTCCTGGTTCATGGGAACCAACAGGTACGACAAGCCCTTGTGCCGCGACGAGCCGGGCTCGGTACGCGCGACGACGAAGCACCAGTCGGCCAGGTGCGCGAGCGACGTCCAGACCTTCTGGCCGTTGACGACCCACTGGTCGCCGTCGAGGCGCGCGGTGGTCGAGACGTTCGCGAGGTCGGAGCCGGCGCCCGGCTCGGAGTAGCCCTGGCACCACAACTCGGTGACGGTCTTGATGCCCGGCAGGAAGCGCTGCTTCTGCTCCTCGGTGCCGAACGCGATGAGCGTCGGGCCGAGCAGCTCCTCACCGATGTGACTCACGCGCGCAGGCGCGTCGGCGCGTGCGTACTCCTGATGGAAGATGATCTGCTGGTTCAGCGTCGCCTCGCGTCCGCCGTACTCCTTCGGCCAGCCGAGGCAGGTCCAGCCGGCGGCAGCCAGGTGACGGTCCCACTCGAGGCGTTCCTCGAACGCCTCGTGTTCACGTCCCGGCCCGCCCAAGCCCTTCAGCTCGGCAAATTTCCCGGAGAGGTTCTCTTCGAGCCATTCGCGAATTTCCCGCGCAAAGGCCTCGTCAGCAGCTGTCTGCTCGCTGGTCTCAATACCCTGGCTAACGTCCACAGCGATACGGTACCCTACCAAGCACTTGCTTTGTATAGAGGTTCCGCCTCGCCTTAGGAGAGATTGTGAGCACGAATGTGACCACCGAGCCCCGGACGACCCCGGCCGCGCTGTGGCGCGCCGCTGAGCAATTCGGATCGAACGAGGCTGTAGCGGACGGATCCGACCGCACCACTTACACCGAACTTCTGGAGCGCGTGCGTCTCGCGGCCCGCGCACTGATGGCCAAGGGCGTCGAAGCAGGCGACCGCGTTGCGGTCTGGGCGCCCAACACCCATCACTGGATCGAGGCGTTCCTCGCCGCGCAGTACGCCGGCGCCACGCTGGTACCGATCAGCACCCGCTACACCGGCCACGAGGCCCTGGACCTGCTCGAGCGCACCCAGGCCAAGGTCCTCGTCGTGCCGGATCGTTTCCTGAAGAACGATCGCCTCGCGGCTGTCCTCGATGCCGCCGGACCCGCCGGCATCCCGACGCTCAAGCTCGTGCTGCGCACGCCCTCGGACGACCCCGCCGCCGGCGCCCCCACCACCGAGTTCCCCGGCGGCGAGATCCTCGAGTGGGATCAGCTCGCGGCCGCGGCCGAGCCGGTATCGGCCGACGACGCTGATGCTCGTGCCCGCGCCGTTTCCCCCGACGATGTCGCCGACATCCTGTTCACCTCCGGCACCACCGGAAAGAGCAAGGGCGTCATGACCGCCCATCGTCAGACCGTCGGGATCGCCGACGCGTGGGCCGACTGCGCCGAGGTCGACCAGAACGACCGCTACCTGGTGATCAACCCGTTCTTCCACACCTTCGGCTACAAGGCCGGACTCATGGTGTGCATTCTGCGCGGCGCCACGATGGTCCCGGCGGCGGTCTTCGACGTCCCCACCATCATGGCGACGATCGCGAACGAGAAGATCAGCGTGCTGCCGGGTGCCCCGACCATCCACCAGACGATCCTCGACTTCCCGACCCGAGACGACTACGACCTGTCGAGCCTGCGCGTCGCGATCACCGGCGCGGCCGCGATCCCGGTCGTCCTCGTCGAGCGCATGCAGGCAGAACTCGGCTACGACGCCGTCATCACCGCCTACGGCCAGACCGAGGCGGTCGTGGTGACGATGTGCCGCACGGACGACGACCCGGTGACGGTCGCGACATCGTCCGGCCGCGCGATCCCCGGCATGGAGGTCCGGATCGGCGAGCACGGTGAGATCCTGGTGCGCGGCGAGAACGTCATGCTCGGCTACCTCGACGACCCCGAGTCGACGAAGAAGACGATCGACGCCGACGGCTGGCTGCACACCGGCGACGTGGGTGTGCTCGACGAGCGCGGCTACCTCGACATCACCGACCGCCTCAAGGACATGTACATCTCCGGCGGGTTCAACGTGTACCCCGCGGAGATCGAGAACGCCCTCGCCCGCATGGATTCCCTCGCCGAGGCCGCCGTCATCGGCATCCCGGACGAGCGCATGGGCGAGGTCGGCCGCGCGTACGTCGTGCCGAAGCCGGGCGTCGCCGTGACCGAGGACGAGGTCATCGCGTTCTGCAAGGAGCGGCTGGCCAACTTCAAGATCCCGCGCGAGGTGGCGATCGTCGGCGCCCTGCCGCGCAACCCGTCGGGCAAGGTGCTCAAGAACGACCTGCGGGAGGGCAAGGCATGACCGTCCCCCACAGCGATTCCGGTCGGGGCGACCTTCCCGACGAGGGGGACGTCGTCACCTACGAGGTGCGGGACCACGTCGCGTTCGTGACGCTGAACCGTCCCGACTACCGCAATGCCCAGAACTCGGTGATGACGTACGCCCTCGACGCCGCGTTCGAGCGTGCCGTCGAGGACGACGACGTGAAGGTGATCGTGCTGGCCGGCAACGGCGAGCACTTCAGCGCCGGCCACGACATCGGCACGCCCGGCCGCGATCACCACGTGCACTACGAGAACAAGGCCGCACTGTGGTGGGACCACCTCGGCAAGGCCGGCGGTGACCAGCGTTTCGCCCGCGAGACCGAGGTGTACCTGGGCATGTGCCGTCGGTGGCGGGAGATCCCCAAGCCGATGATCGCGCAGATCCACGGCGCCTGCATCGCCGGTGGCCTCATGCTCGCGTGGTGCTGCGACCTGATCGTCGCGTCGGACGACGCGTACTTCTCGGATCCCGTTGTGCGCATGGGCGTTCCGGGCGTCGAGTATTTCGCGCACCCTTGGGTGCTGGGATCGCGGTTCGCGAAGGAGATCCTCTTCACGGGCGACCGCTTCTCCGCGCAGCGCGCGTACGAGGTGGGCATGGTCAACCGGGTGGTGCCCCGCGCCGAGCTCGAGACCGAGACCCTCGCGCTGGCCGCCCGCGTCGCGGAGATGCCGCGGTTCGGCCTGGCGCTCACCAAGAAGGCTGTCAACCAGTGCGAGGACCTCATGGGTCAGCGCGCCGGTATGGATTCGGTGTTCGGCCTGCACCACTTTGCCCACGCGCACAACGCCGAGGTGGGCAGGGACTCGCTGGGTGGAATGGACGTCAACAGTATGAAAGCGAAGGCGAAATAGTGGATCTCGAACTGGATGAAAAGGCCCGCGCCTTCCAGCTGGAAGTGCGCGAATGGCTCGCTGCCAACGTCCCGGCGGAGCCGCTGCCGTCGATGGACACCGCGGAGGGCTTCGAGGCCCACCGCGAGTGGGAGCACAAGCTCGCCGACGCACGCCTGTCGACCGTCTCGTGGCCCGAGGAGTTCGGCGGCCGCGACGCGTCGATGATCGAGTGGGTCCTCTTCGAGGAGGAGTACTACAAGGCCGGTGCCCCCGGACGCGTCAGCCAGAACGGCATTTTCCTGTTCGCGCCGACGCTGTTCGAGCACGGCACCGAGGAGCAGCTCGCGCGCATCATGCCGAGCATGTCCCGAGCCGACGTCATCTGGGCGCAGGCGTGGTCCGAGCCGGAGGCCGGCAGCGACCTCGCGGGCATCCGGTCGACGGCTCGCCGCACCGAGGGCGGCTGGATCCTCAACGGGCAGAAGACGTGGAGCTCGCGCGCGGTGTACGCGGACTGGGGCTTCGGCATGTTCCGCACCGACCCGGAGGCGCAGCGCCACAAGGGCCTGACGTACTTCATGTTCCCGCTGAACCAGGACGGCGTCACCGTCCGGGCGATCCCGCAGCTGGACGGCGAGCCCGGCTTCGCGGAGATCTTCTTCGAGGACGTCTTCGTCCCCGACGCCGACGTCGTCGGCGAGGTCAACAACGGCTGGCGCGTCGCGATGAGCACCGCCTCCAACGAGCGTGGCCTGTCGCTGCGCAGCCCGGGCCGCTTCATCTCCGCGGTCAACCGCCTGATCGAGGTGTGGAAGTCGAACGCGGACGAGACCGACACCGCGGCCCGTGACCGTGTCGTCGACGCGTGGATCGGTGCCGAGGCCTACCGTCTGCACACGTGGGGCACCGTCACCCGCATGCTGGAGGGCGTCCCCCTCGGCGTCGAGGGCTCGATCAACAAGATCTTCTGGTCCGAGCTCGACGTCCGCATCCACGAGACGGCGCTCGACCTCATGGGCGCCGACGGCGAACTCGCCGGCAAGTGGCAGGACGGGTACCTGTTCTCGCTGTCCGGGCCGATCTACGCCGGCACCAACGAAATTCAGCGCAACATCGTTGCCGAGCGGATGCTCGGACTCCCGAAGGCGGATCGATGAAATTCTCCCTGTCCACCGAGCAGCGCGATTTCGCCGGAAGCCTCCGCGGCCTGCTCGCCAACGCCAACACCCCGGCCGTCGTCCGGTCGTGGGGTGAGAACGACACCGCCCCGGGTCTGGCCCTGCTGCAGCAGCTGGCCGAGACCGGCGTGACCGCACTCGCGGTGCCGGAGGAGTTCGACGGCATCGGCGCCCATCCCGCCGACCTGGCCGTCGCATTCATCGAACTGGGCCGCGCCGCGGTTCCCGGCCCGCTCGTGGAGACGGCCGCGGCCGTTCCCGCCCTGCTGTCCGCGCTGAACGACCAGCAGCTGGCCAAGCGCTTCCTGCCCGCGATCGCCGAGGGCACCCTCGCGTCGCTGGTGCTCGAGCCGTCCACCCCGCGTGCCCTCGACGCCGATGTCGCCGAGCCGGTCCTGCGGGTCTCGGGTGACACCCTCGAGCTGGTCCGCCCGACCACGCAGCTCGAGTCGGTCGACCCGGCCCGCCGCCTGTTCGAGGTCGAGTCGGTCGAGACGCTGGCGCAGGGCGCGGACGTCGCCGCCGCCGCGGAGAAGTCCTACGACCTCGCGGTGTTGGCCGCATCGGCGCAGCTGATCGGCGCCGGCCACGCGATGATCGAGACCGCCACCGAGTACGCCAAGAACCGTTCGCAGTTCGGTCGCGTGATCGGCAGCTTCCAGGCCGTCAAGCACCACATGTCCGACGCCCTCGTCGCCGTCGAGATGGCGACCCCGCTGGTGTACGGTGCGGCGATCTCCATCGCCGAGGGCTCCGACACCATCGCCCGCGACGTGTCGGCCGCCAAGGTCGCGGCCGCGAACGCGGCGTACGTGGCGTCGCGCAAGGCGCTGCAGGTGCACGGCGCGATCGGTTACACCCTCGAGTGCGACCTGTCGCTGTGGCTGACCAAGACGCGGGCGCTGCAGTCCGCGTGGGGCACTGCCTCCGCACACCGCGCACGGATTGCGAGCGCGCTGTGAGCGGGGTCGGAGTGTTCGCGGAGGAGCAGATCGAACTCCGCAAGACGGTTGCCCAGCTGCTGGCCAAGCGCGCCGACGCGGCCGCGCTGCGCAAGACGCTCGAGTCGGGAGAAGCGTTCGACCGCGGCCTGTGGGACGTGCTGTGCCAGCAGGTCGGTGTCGCGGCGCTCGCGATCCCGGAGGAATTCGGCGGCTTCGGTGCCACGCTCGTCGAGCAGCATCTGGTGCTCGAGGAGCTCGGCGCTGCGCTGACGCCGTCGCCGATGTTCGGTTCCGCGGTCCTGGCCGCGCAGGCGATCCTGGCGACCGGCAACGCGGAGGCGTGCGAGCGCCTGCTGCCCGGCATCGCCGAGGGTTCGTCCATCGCCGCGCTGTGCTGGGTTGGCCCCGAGGGCCACTGGCGCAGTGACGACGTGGCGTGCACTGCCGCCGGCAACGACGCCGACGGCTACACCGTCTCGGGCACCGCCCACTACGTGCTCGACGGCGCGCACGCCGACGTGCTGATCGTGGCCGCGTCCGTGGAAGGCACAGACGGCGCGATCGCGCTGTTCGAGGTCGACCCGTCCGCCGACGGCGTCGCCCGCCGCCAGCTGCCGACGATGGACCTGACCCGTCCGATGTCGTTGGTGGAGTTCGCGTCCGCCCCGGCCGTGCGGCTCACTGCCGACGACGCCACCGCGGCGCTCGAGAAGGTCCGCACCGTCGCGATCGTCGCGCTGTCGGCCGAACAGGTCGGCGCCGCCGAGCGCTGCCTGCAGATGACGGTGGACTACAGCAAGGACCGCGTCCAGTTCGGTCGCGCGATCGGCAGCTTCCAGGCGCTCAAGCACCGCATGGCGGACCTGTACTTCCTGGTGGAGACGGCCCGGTCCGCGTCGTACGCGGCGGTGTACTCGCTCAGTGAGGGCCTGCCGACGGCCGCAGCCGACGCCGCGGTCGCGAAGGCGTACTGCTCCGAGGCACTGCTCGCGGTCACCGGGGACTCGATCCAGCTGCACGGCGGCATCGCGATCACGTGGGAGCACGACGCGCACCTGTTCTTCAAGCGGGCCCACGGCAGCGCGCAGCTGCTCGGCCAGCCGGAAGAGTTCTTCAAGGAGATGGAGACGCTCGCGGGTCTGCCCGCCTGATCTCCTCCCCTCAGATCGCCGAGGGCCGGCCCGGAAGATCTCCGGGCCGGCCCTCGGCGTATCCGGGGTATGTCAGCCCGCGGACGGAGTCCAGCGAGCGTCCCGGATCCGGTCGATCTTGTGGCGGCGTCGCGGCGCCATGATCCCCGGTAACAGGAACGACAGCATCTGGTCGATCCGCTCGTACAGGTCCTCACGGCCGGTGAGCACGTTCGAGACCAGTTGCACGCCGGTGAAGGCGCCGACGATGAAGCGGCCCAACTCCTCCGGCACGACCGTGTCGACGACGTCGCCCTCGTCGATGCCGGCGCGCACCACCAGCTCGCAGGCATCGATCCAGTCCGCGTACGGCTTCCGCGGTCCCCCTTCCGCGCTCATCTCCAGGGTCAGCCGGATACCGGCCCGCACGATCGAGTCCTCGACCATCTGCCGGCCCATCTCGTAGCAGAGCATCGCCAGCTGATCGAGGCCCGGTTCGCCCGACGACGTGATGGCCTCGACGGCTTTCATCGAGATGGCATGCTGCTCGTCGATGACGACGCTCGCGAGCTCGTCCTTGGACTTGAAGTGGAAGTACAGCGCGCCCTTGGTGATTCCGGACAACTCGACGATCTCGGCGAGGCTGGCCCGCTCGTATCCGACGCGATCGAACATCTCGGCGGCACCGTTGACGATCTGCTGCCGCGTGATCACCGCCCGTTCCTGCTTGAGCATTTCGCCAGCACCCTTCGTCTCACCTACACCGACAATGCATCATTGCCGACGGCGGCAGATCGGACCAGAGTAATTCCGCAACAAAATCCCACCTAGGCCGCGAGTTCCTCGAGATACTGCGCGACACCGTCCTCGTCGTTCGACGGCAGCACCCGGTGGGCGAGCGCGCGGACCTCAGGGATCGCGTTCTCCGGACACAGCGCGGTGCCGGCCCACATCAGCATCGGGATGTCGTTGACGGCGTCGCCGATCACCGCCACCTCGTCGACCGCAACGTCCCTCGCTGCGCACAGCCGCGCGAGTGCGCTGGCCTTCGAGACCCCCGTCGCCGCCATCTCGACGTACGGCGCACCGGAGTGGGTCAGCTCGACGCCGTCCACCCCGGCCGCGACCGCGAGCCGGTACAGCTCGTGGCTGGGCATCTCGGGATGTCGGGCGACGATCTTGACCATCTGCTCCCCCGTCCGCGGCAGCCGCTCCTCGAGGATCATCTCGTCGAGTGTCCGGTGGTGGTCGGCGTAGTCACACAGGGCCGCGTACTCGGGTTCGGCCACGAACGTCGTCGGCCCTACGTTGGCGAACACCACGCCGGGCACGAGCGTGCGGACGCGTTCCATCGCCGCGAGCGCCTCGGCGACCTCGATCGAGACGGTGCCGGTGATCTCGGGCGTGCCGTCCGCGAGGTCCAGGGTGACGGCCCCGTTGGCGCAGATTGCCTCGCCGCGGAATCCGCACGACCGGGCCAGGCTGTCCACCGAGTGCCGGGCCCGCGCCGTCGCCCACACCACCTCGATGCCGGCATCCCGCGCGGCCGCCATCGCCCGCGCGGTGCGCGGCGACACCGTCCGGTCGGAGCGCAGCAGGGTGCCGTCGAGATCGGAGGCCACCAGTCTGATTCGCGTCACCTGTCGATGATCCCAGGCGCCGGATGACGTGCGGCCGGCGCATTCGATACACCATTTTCTGAATACAGAATTGGATGTACTGTCACGGCATGGAGATCCTGGTGCACCGCGACGCCCTGTCCCGCTTCGGCTACGCACTCTCCGACCCGACCCGGGCGCAGATTCTGTTGAGCCTGCGGACGGCCCCCGGCTACCCGTCCGATCTCGCGGACGCCATCGGCGTCTCCCGGCAGACGATCTCGAATCACCTTGCCTGTCTTCGCGGTTGCGGACTGGTCGTGGCGGTGCCGGAGGGCCGGCGCAGCCGATACGAACTCGCCGACCTGCGGATCGGGCACGCGCTCGGAGACCTGCTGGGACTGGTGCTGGCGGTCGACCCGGCGTGCTGCCCGGCTGCCGCCGACGAGGGCTGCTGCTGATGGCGTCCGATGTCGCGATCCCACCCGATCGGCGGGTGGTGCTGACGCGGCGCATCCGCTGGCTCGTCGCCGCCACCATCAGCTACAACGTGATCGAGGCGGCGGTCGCATTGACCGAGGGCGCGCGGGTGTCGTCGACGGCGCTCATCGGGTTCGGCCTCGACTCGGTGATCGAGGTGTCGTCGGCCGCGGCCGTCGCGTGGCAGTTCGCCGGACGTGACCCCGAGGCGCGGGAGCGGACGGCGCTGCGCATCATCGCGTTCTCGTTCTTCGGCCTGGCTGCCTACGTCACCGTCGATTCGCTGCGGTCGCTGTTCGGCGTCGACGAGGCCCGGCACTCGGCGATCGGCATCGTCCTGGCCGCGGCCAGCCTGGCGATCATGCCGGTGCTGTCGTGGGCACAGCGACGGACGGGACACGAACTGGGATCGCTCTCCGCGGTCGCGGATTCGAAGCAGACACTGTTGTGCACCTACCTGTCCGGTGTGCTCCTCGTCGGGCTCTTGCTCAACAGCGCGTTCGGGTGGGCGTGGGCCGATCCGATCGCCGCCCTCGTCATCGCGGCGATCGCGGTACGTGAGGGTGTGGAGGCATGGAAGGGCGACTCGTGCTGCGCGGGCCCGGTCAGCGACCGAACACAGTGCCACCGTTGAGGTGGATCACCTGAGCGTTCACCAGGCCACCGGCCTCGCTGCACAGCCACAGGATCGCCGCACCGACGTCTGCTCCGGTACCGAGCCGGCCGATCGGAATGCCGCGAATCATCTTCTGCACGGCGGGATCGTCGGCGCGCCCCAGCCCCTCCATCAGCCCCAGTGCCAACGCGTTGGCGGTGACGCCGTGCGGTCCGCATTCCACACCGAGGTGTCGGATCAGCCCCTCCGAGCCCGCCTTCGCAGCGCCGTACGCCCCGACGCCGATCGGCAGCCCCTGGGACGATGCTCCCGACGAGATCTGGACGATGCGACCCCAGCCGTTCTCGATCTGACGGGGCAGCACCGACTGCACCATGCGCATCATCGCGGCGAGGTTGAGGTCGATCTGCAGCTGCCAGTCCGACGAGGGCATGTCGACGAACCGGTTCGGCCTTCCGCCGCCGTCGGGGATGCCCGCGTTGTGGACGAGGATGTCGACGTCGCCCACCAGGTCGGCCACTCGGGCGAGCGCCTCCGCGGTGCCGTCGCCGTCCGTGACGTCGAACGGGCACGCCACCGCCGCTCCGCCGGCGCCGGTGATCGCGTCGACCACCGAATCCGCTCGTGCGGCATGGAGATCGTTGACCGCCACGGTGGCTCCCGCGGCGGCGAGGACGTGCGCGATGCCCGCGCCGACACCCCGGCCCGCGCCCGTCACCAGGGCCGTGCGACCGCTCAGCCCGAACTGCTCCACCCCGAGGTCCATCGTGTCCTCCGTCCGCTCCGACAGTGCTCCCATCGTGGCAGTCCGGAGTCCCGAGCGGGCTCCGCTTCTCACCGACCGGGATTCTCGGTGCCCGAACGAATTCCGTGGAATCGGTCCGAGCGGAGAGGCCACTGTGTGATGCTCCGCGAATGACAGCCCGCTCCCTCGAGGAACTCGACGCGCTGGAGGACCTCCGTCAGCTCAAGTACCGGTACTTCCGGTCGCTCGATCTCAAGCGCTGGGACGACTTCGCCGACGCCCTCGCGCACGACATCGTCGCCGAGTACGGGACGCACGCACTGAGCCGTCCGCTGGTGTTCGAAAGCCGGGACGCGCTGGTCGGTTTCATGCGCAAGGCGCTTACTCCCGCGGTCACCTCGGTGCACTTCGCCCATCACCCGGAGATCACCGTCACCGGGTCCACCGCGGAGGGCACCTGGGCGTTCGAGGACACCGTCATCGTGTCCGAGGCACGATGCCTGATTCGCGGCGCCGGGTACTACCGGGACAGCTATCGCCGTGACGACGACGGCCGCTGGCGGATCACCCGGACGTCGTACGAGCGAATCTACGAGTCGATGGTCTCGCTCGACGACGTCCCGAGTTTCGAGTTCCTCTCGCACATGTGGTCGCAGCCGCCGGCGAAGGGCGCCTGACTTCCCTGCGGCGGGCCCGGAACGCTCCTAGCCTGGACCCATGACCACTCCCGAGATCACCCTGAATTCCGGAACAGTCATCCCCCAACTCGGACTGGGCGTGTGGCAGGCCACCAACGACGAGACCGAGCACGCCGTCCGCTTCGCGCTCGACGACGTCGGCTACCGGCACATCGACACCGCCGCCGCGTACGGCAACGAGGAGGGTGTCGGACGCGGCGTCTCCGGTTCCGCGGTGCCGCGTGAGGACATCTTCGTCACCACCAAGCTCTGGAACTCCGATCAAGGTTACGAATCCACCCTCGCGGCGTTCGACACGAGCCTGTCCCGCCTCGGCCTCGACTACGTCGATCTCTACCTGGTGCACTGGCCACTGCAAGATCCGGACACGCCTGCGGACGTGGGACGCGATGGAGAAGATCGCCGAATCGGGCCGCGCCAAGGCGGTGGGTGTGTGCAATTTCGAACCGCACCACCTCCAGGAACTGGTCGACCGAGGCGGCCTGCTCCCGGCCGTCGACCAGGTGGAACTGCACCCCCATCTCCCGCAGCAGGCCATCCGCGACTTCGCGGCCCTGCACGGCATCGCCGTCGAATCGTGGAGCCCGCTCGGCGGCACCAGCAACTCCGGCTGGGGCGACGCGTCCAAGCCCAACACCCTGCTCGCCGACCCCGTCGTCGCCCGCGTCGGCGAGCGCCACGGCAAGTCCCCCGCCCAGGTCCTCATCCGGTGGCACCTGCAGAACGGCCTGATCGTGATTCCGAAGTCGGTGCACGACAACCGCATCGCGCAGAACATCGACGTGTTCGACTTCGAACTGACCGATCGGGACCTCGCCGACATCGCGACACTCGACGACGGCGTGCGGGTCGGGTTCCATCCGGACGAGATGAACCTGGGCGCGCCGGACTAGGGCGATGCGCCGGGAGATTCGCGAAAACGCCGCGGCTCCCGGCCGCTTCCCGCACGATGGTCCCGCACCCAGACCGGTTCGGGAAGGACCAGACATGCGCGCTCGGCACCGCTTCGCCCTCGCCGCCACCTGCGCCGCGGCGGCGCTAGGCCTGACGCCGGGGGTCGCCGCGGCCACCCCGAGCGAGGGCGTCACCGGCGAGATCATCGCGCAGACCACCGTGGGCGACAAGGACTACATCCTCCGCAAGATCACGATCGCACCGGGCGGCACCACGGGCTGGCACTTCCACGACGGCATGCTGTACGGCCTCGTCACCGCGGGCACACTGACGCACTACAAGTCCGACTGTTCCACCGACGGCATCTACAACGCCGGTGGCACCATCGTCGAACCGAGCGGGCACGACTACGTCCACATGGGCCGCAACCTCGGTCCGGCGCCGATGGTCCTGCACGTGCTCTACGTACTTCCGACGGGTAAGCCGATGTCGGAGGACGCGCCCGCCCCTGCCTGCGCGTAGTCACCCGTCGATATCGGCGTGCAGGGAGCGACGTGCCGACGAGAACTGCGACGCTGGGCGCGCGGCAGGTGCAGCACCCCTGAACGCCGGACCGCTCGGCTACAGCTTCGATCGCGACCGCGACGGCGTCGCATGTGAATGACTGCGCGCCATCCGATCGGCCGCTCAGGCGTCGTTGCAGGCGAATCTTCGGTGAAGTGCCGAATATGATGGGAAGTGGCCTTTTTCTGGACGGATGCCCGTTATGTTCTGTGTCGGTCGGCTACCCGACGGTGGCTGCCGCGTGCCCCCGATGGGGGTGCGGACTGTATCGGGAAGGGAACACCTCCTATGGCCATCGTTGATCGGCCACGCCCGCGGCGGCGACTGTCTCGTAGCGCGGCAGCACTAGCTGCCGGCGCCTTCGCCGTCGCGACAATCGTCACCGGAGCGGGTCCGGCATCGGCGGACACCGTCACCGACACCATCACGGTCGGCGCGTCGCCGCTCGGGGCCGCAGTCGGCGGGGACCGCGCCTACGTCACCAACTACGGCAGCAACTCGGTGTCGGTGATCGACACCGCCGCGACCCCGCCCGCTGTCGTCGCCACCATCAGGGTCGGCGCGGCTCCGGCCAGGGTGGCGGTCGACGGCAACCACGCCTACGTCACCAACTCCGAAAGCAATACGGTGTCGGTGATCGACACCGCCGCGAACCCGCCCGCGGTCACCGCGACCATCGGGGTGGGCGCGCTGCCGTTCGGGGTGGCGGTCGACGGCAACCGCGCCTACGTCACCAACTACGGCAGCAACTCGGTGTCGGTGATCGACACCGCCACGAACACCGTCGTCGGCACTGTCCCGGTCGGCGGGAATCCAGCCGGGGTGGCGGTCGACGGCAACCGCGCCTACGTCACCCACCTCGCGGACGGCACGGTGTCGGTGATCGACACCGCCACGACCCCGCCCGCCGTCGTCGCCACCCTCCCGGTCGGCACGAACCCGTACGGGCTGGCGGTCAGCGGGGACCGCGCCTACGTCGCCAACCTCTCCGACGACACGGTGTCGGTGATCGACACCGCCGCGACCCCGACCGCCGTCGTCGCCACCATCCCGGTCGGCACGCACCCGTACGGGGTGGCGATCACCCCGAACGGGGACCGCGCGTACGTCACCAACAGAGGGAGCAACTCGGTGTCGGTGATCGACACCGCCGCGTCCCCGCCCGCCGTGGTCGCCACCATCCCCATCGGCGCGAGCCCGTACGGGGTGGCGGTCGACGGCAACCGCGTCTACGTCACCAACCTCAACGGCACGGTGTCGGTGATCGCGATCGATCAGCCGCCCACCCTCGCCGGAACCCCGGTTCAGGGGGTGGTCGGCCAGCCCTACAGCCACGCATTCACCGTCACCGGCCAGCCCGCCCCGACCGTGGCCGCCACCGGCACCCTGCCCGATGGACTCACCCTCTCCCCGGACGGGGTGCTGTCCGGAACCCCCACCACCGCCGGCACCTACACCTTCACGGTCACCGCATCGAACGGCATCGGCGATGCCTCGGTCCTGCCGGTGGTCCTCGACATCACCGAAACCACCCCGACCTCGACCGGATCGCTCGGGGGTGTCGGCTCGGTGAGCTGGACGTCCTGACCCCCAGCCAGCCAGACCGCGCGAGCACAGTGGCCGCCCACCCGACCGGGTGGGCGGCCACAGTCCTTCGCACCGACAGCACAAGGGGCGGCCCCCGGCGCGTGGAACTGCACGAGAAAGTGCCCCGGATCGTAAAATGCCGGCACCCTGGTGCAGCGGATGACGAACAGGTTTGTCACCGAATCGATCTCGCGGAACTGTTCGTCCACCGTCCCGCCCCCACCACATAGAACATAGTTGCGATTCTGGGGGTCTCGTGCGTCAGACGCCATCGTCGACGTCCTGCACCGCGCACGTCCAGTCCGGTCGGGACCATCGACTACGACGGCATCCCGCCGTTCTGGAACTCGGAAGCATCCATCCGGGGAACGGGCAATCGATGTCGAAGGACCGCCCGGTAGTCTTCCCGACAACTCGCCGACTGCGACCGAACAGTCGGTCGTTTCGGGAGGACCCACGTGAAGACGTTCGGCCGCGCGGCAGTTGCCGCGGTATTGACCACGCTTGCCCTGCTGGTGCCGGGAACCGCGGTCGCGGAGGTCCCGACTGCTCCGGGCGCACCGAATGCCGGGTCCGCGACCGTCGAGATCCCGGGGGTTCCCTTCTACCTCCCCGGCACCCTGAACTCCCGCGATGCCCGCATCGTCTACCTGTACGGCGAACGAGAGATCGCTCGTGCCAACGACACCCAGAAAGCGATCGGGGTCCCGGCCGAGGTGCGTTCACGCGTCCTGTTCGAGATGCGCAATGCGCTGCGAACCCACACCCGCGTCGTCATGTCCGACCGGGTCACCGCGCTCGGTCTCGAGATCACCGACCCCAACATGACGTGGGAACAGATCACCGACCGCTACCGCGCCCGCGGGCTCGACGGAACCGCGCTGCACGAGGCGATCGCCGAGTCGGCATCGAAGTCCCGCAAGGGCATCGACGAACAATTCGGCCTCGACCCGGAGAACCTGCCGCCGCTGCCGGCGATGCGTCTGGCGCCCGCAGCCTAGGCCTTCGCGCTCTGCCCTCGTTGCTCCCCGAACCCTCTGGTGCCCGGTCCGGGTAGCTGCCCCGCCGCCGTGAACTTCACGGGCATCGCCTCGAGCCCGGACACGAAGTTCGCGGGCCGGCGCGGCAGCGGCTCGGACGTCGCGAGCGCCATGTCCGGCAGGCGCGCGAGCAGCCGCTCGAACATCATCGCGCCCTCCAACCGGGCGAGCTGGTTCCCGAGGCAGAAGTGGGTGCCGAACCCGAAGGCCACGTGCGGGTTGGGCGACCGTCGAGTGTCGAAGCGCTCGGGCTCGTCGAACATGGTCTCGTCGAAGTTCGCGGACTCGAACAGCAGCAGCATCTTCTCGCCCTGCCGCAGGTCGGTCCCGAAGAACGTGGTGTCGCGGGTGACGGTGCGGGCCATGTTCTTGATGGGCGAGACCCACCGCAGCATCTCCTCCACCGCGAGGGGAATGCCCGACGGCTCGGCCACCAGTCTGTCGCGCTGATCCGCGTGGAGCATCAACTGCTCCATGCCGCCGCTGAGGACGTGCCGCGTCGTCTCGTCGCCGCCGATGAGGATCAGCAACGACTCGTTGACTATCTCCTGGTCGTCGAGGCGCTGCCCGTCGATCTCGGCGTGCACGAGGATGCTGATGAGGTCGTCGGCGGGTTCCTTCCGGCGCTCGGCGATGGTGCGGAAGGTGTACTCGTTGAACGCGACGTACGCGTCCATCATGGCCTTCAGCTGCTCCTCGGTCGCGTTGCTGCCCAACGCCTTCACCAGATCGTCCGACCACTGCAGGAAGATCTCGCGCTCCTCGGGCCGGACGCCGAGCATGTCGCCGATCACCGCCATCGGCAGCGGGGCTGCCAGGTCGGCGACGAAGTCGCACTCCCCCGTCTCGCACACCGCGTCGATCAACTGGTCGCAGATCTCGCGGATCCGGCCGATCTTCGCCTCCACCTTCTTGCGGGTGAAGCCGGTGTTGACGAGCCGACGGCGCTGTAGGTGCGCGGGGTCGTCCATGTCGATCATCTGCGGCAGCGGACCGGTCTCCGGGCGGATACCGCCCGCGTTGGAGAACAGGCCGGGATCGCGCTCGGCGGCGATCAGCGCGGCATACGACGCCGCGGCCGCCACCCCGTTGCGATCCCGGAACACCGGTTGACGGCTGCGCATCCACGCGTACGCCGCGCGGGGATCGCCCGACTCACCCGCGTAGAAGCGGCCGTCGAGCAGATCGGTGTCGTTCACGATCGTCATCCGCGTGCTCCTTCATCCGAACGGACGAACCAGAAAGCCTCGACAATCACCCAAACCTGCCCCGATAGTAGAACTTGTTCCTACCATCGGCGGGGTATCGGACACACGAGGGGAGACGTGATGGGCTCGGAGGCGGACGTCGGCGCATTCACCGACAGATCGGTCCTGGTCACGGGCGGAGGCAGCGGCATCGGCCTCGGAATCGCCCAGGAACTCGTCGCGGCCGGCGCGCACGTCACGATCTGCGGACGCGGCGCCGACAAGCTGTCGACGGCGGCCGAGAAGATCGCGGCGACCGGCGCATTCGCCTCCGGCGGGTCGGTCTCCACCGTGGCCGCGGACGTCACCGTCGAGAGCGACGTCGAGCGTGCCGTCGCGCGCGCGGTCCAGACCACCGGCCGGCTCGACGGCGTCGTCGCCTGCGCAGGCGGCAACGAGACGATCGCGCCGATCACCCAGCTCGACGCCGACGCCTGGCGCCGCACCGTCGACCTCAACGTCACCGGCACGATGCTCACGGTCAAGCACGGCGCCCGCGCGCTCGTCGCCGCCGGCGGCGGGTCGATCGTCGCGATCTCGTCGATCGCGTCCAGCAACACGCACCGCTGGTTCGGGGCCTACGGGGTCTCGAAGTCCGGCGTCGACCACCTGGTGCAGCTGGCCGCCGACGAATTGGGCGCCAGCAACGTCCGCGTCAACGGCATCCGTCCCGGCCTCACCCGCACCGACCTGGTTGCGATGATCACCGACGGCGGCCCGATCCTCGACGACTACCTGGCGTGCACGCCGCTCGCCAGGGTCGGCGAGGTCGGGGACATCGCCGCGCTCGCGCTGTTCCTGCTGGGGCCGAAGTCCACCTGGATCACCGGGCAGGTCGTCAATGTCGACGGCGGGCAGATGCTGCGCCGCGGGCCCGATTTCACGTCGATGCTCGAACAGGTCTACGGCGCCGACGGACTACGAGGAGTGGTGTCGCAGTGAGTTCACATCAGGTACTAGGCAAGCAGGTCGACATGCCGGTCGAGATCCGGACGGCGTCGGCGTTCATGGCGATGTACTCGGTCCCCACGAAGGCCGCGCAGAGGCTCATCGACAACACGGGCCTCGAGATCCTGCAGTGGCGCGGCGGGCGCGGATTGTGCGGGCTGGTGTTCGTCGACTACATCGACGGCGACCTGGGTCCCTACAACGAATTCGGCGTCACGTTCATGGTGCGCGATCACGAGCAGCGCGGATTCAACCACGTGCGACGGGATCTGCGTTCCCTGGCGAGCGGCAAGGCCGGTGCCCTCATCCACCAACTCCCGGTCGACGGCGAGTTCACCCTGGCCGCCGGACGCGGCATCTGGGGCTTCCCGAAGATCATGGCCGACTTCGAGGCCGACCACGTCAGCGACGTCCGCCGCGGCAGGGTCAGCCAGGACGGGCGCCTCATCGCGGAACTCACCGTCAAGCAGGGCATCCCGATGCCCGGCCGCGGGACCAACACCTCGCTCGACGCATACTCCCACCTCGACGGCGTCACCCGGCGCACCTCGTGGGACATGAACCCGCGCGGGGTCCGCACGCGACTGGGGGGCGCCGAACTGAGCCTCGGGAACCACCCGATCGCCGACGAGCTGCGTTCGTTGGGGCTGCCCCGCCGAGCACTGGCGACCACCACGATCCCGGACCTGCGGATGACGTTCGGGGACGCCGCCACGGTCTGATCCCCCGAAGCGCGCGACGCGCCGGGCCTTGCGAATCCAGACCGTCTGGTGTGTGCTGGAGACTTGGACGCTTGCTCAAGTTCGATTCTCCACCTCGCGCAAAGGATTACGTCGTGACGATCAGTCGACGCAGCGTGCTGGCCGGAGCCGCGGCCGCACCGGCGCTCGCAGCCATAGCCAGCTCGACCGCTTCAGCTCAGCCCCGCTCCGCCACCGCCTCTGCCCGCCGCACCGCGCCCGACCAGGGGTTCCGGGTCGGTGTCGGCCTGTCCGACATGACCGGCCCGGTCGCCGAGAACGGCATGATGGGCTACTCGCAGTTCGACCAGCGCGCCGAGGGCCTGCACCAGCGAACCCGGGTGCGCGCCTACGTCTTCGCCGATGCCGAAGACAATCGCGTGGTCTACACCTGCGCCGACACCTGCATGGTGTTCCAGGCGGTGCACGACGCCGTGCTCGCGCGGCTCTCCGCGAAGTACGGCGACCTGTACACCGAGAAGAACGTGATGCTCACGGCCGTGCACTCGCACGCGGCGTGTGGTGGCGCGTCGCAGGACTACGCCTACAGCCTGGCGACGCTGGGCTTCCAGCCGCAGGTGTTCGACGCCGAGGTGGACGGCATGGTCGAGGCGATCGTCGCCGCGCACGAGAACCTCGCCGCCGGCACCGTCGCATACGGGCGCAGCGAACTGAAGGACGCCAGTGTGAACCGGTCGCGGGCGGCCTTCGATCGGAACCCGCAGCAGGACAGGGACTACTACCCGCTCGGCATCGACACCGCAATGCGGGTGCTCCGGATCAGCCAGGGCGGCGACAACGTCGGCGGCATCGGCTGGTTCCCCACCCACGGCGCGTCGCTGACCAACAAGAACCACCTCATCTCCGGTGACAACAAGGGCGCCGCCGCGTACTTCTGGGAGCACGACGTCGCCGGGGTGCGCTACCTCGACGGCACCCCGGGATTCGTCGCGTGCTTCCCGCAGACCAACACCGGCGACATGTCCCCCAACCTGGACCTCGAGCCCGGGCACGGCCCCACCTCCGACGAGTTCGAGAACACCCGCATCATCGGTGAGCGTCAGGTGGCCGCCGCGCGCGAGGCGTTCAAGAAGGCCGCCCCGCTGTCGTCGACCACCGTCGACAGCCGAATCATGTACCTGGACATGGCGAACCAGGTGGTGGACGGCACGTTCACCTCCGACGGCCAGGTCCGCCGGACCGCGCCGGCGTGCGTCGGAGCCGCGATGGCGGCGGGCAGCACCGAGGACGGGCCGGCGATCGACATCTTCGCCGAGGGCACTCGCAACCCGATGATCGATGCGCTCGGCGGCATCGACACCCCCACTCCGCAGTGGCTCGCCGACGCCCAGGCGCCCAAGCTGGTGCTGGTGCCGGTGGGTCTGCTGCCCCCGGACGGCTGGGTGCCGCACGTGCTCAAGATCCAGATCATCCGCATCGGCGACGTCTACGTCGTCGGCGGCCCGGCCGAGTTCACCATCGTCTCCGGACTGCGGATCCGGCGCACGGTCGCGGAGGAACTCGGCGTTCCGCTCGAGCACGTCATCTTCAACGGCTACGCCAACGCCTACTCGAGCTACTGCACCACGCCCGAGGAGTACGACGCCCAGCAGTACGAGGGCGGTTCGACGCTGTTCGGCCGCAACACTCTTCCCGCCTACCAGCAGGGTTTCGCCGCGCTGGCGGCGGCGATGAAGACCGGGGCGGACGTCCCGCGCGGACCGGCACCGCGCGACCTGTCGGGCTTCCAGCCCGGCTTCGGGCGCGAGTTCCCCTTCGACGCGCCCCTGCCCGGCCGCAACTTCGGGGACGTCCTGGTGCAGCCCGCGGGCAACGTGGGCGCCGGAGAACAGGTGGCGGTCGAGTTCGTCACCGGCCACCCGAAGAACGACCTGCACCGGCGCGGAACCTATTTCGAGGTGCAGCGCCGCGACGGCGACCGTTGGGTGCGCAGCGCCGACGACGGCGACTGGGCCACCAGGTACCGCTGGCGCCGGGACGGCCTGAACGCGTCCGTCGCCCGCATCACGTGGGACGTGCCCGCAGGCACGCCGCCCGGCACCTACCGCATTCAGCACTTCGGCAACTGGAAGAACCCGGAGGGCGCGGTCTTCGCGCTCACCGGAACTTCCGCCGAGTTCACGGTGCGTTAGTCGGTCCCCCGGCAGCTGAAGGGTTCCCTGGTGCGCTCGCGGCGCAGGAGGGGGACCCTTCAGCTATCGCTGGACTCCAGAATTTCCTTGGCATTCTCCAGGTTTCCGCGCACGTCCCGGGCGTACAACTTCTGCGCGATGGCATCGGCGAACTTGAACAGGCCCGACCCCTCCTCGCCGTCCTGCCGGAACGTCACCTTGGTGGCACCGTCCCCGTCGCTCTCGAAGTCCAGTTCACGCGTGTACCCGATCTTCGACTCCCGCGAAGCGAAGCCGATCCGCTTGTTCTTCTCGTACGCGGTGATCTCCTCCGTGGCGTGAACCTTCGCGCCGGCAACCCTCGCGTCGAGTGATGCCACCGAACCGACCTCGTCGGGCGCACCCGAGAGCATCTTGTACTCGCTGATGTTGGTTCCCCACTCCAGCGCGTGCCCGGGATCGGTGAAGTACTCGAACACCTCGGGAAGCGGACGATTGATGACGACGGATTCGTCCGTCCGCAGCGTCTTGGCCATGAATCTCACATCCTCGACTCGCGACAATGGTCGACGCGTCACGCAAGAGTCTGGCGCACCCGCGCCGATCGACCGCTCGCGCAGCCGCTTTCATGGTCCACAGCGCGGCACCCGCACGAGCATCACTGTCGATCCTAGTCCGCCATCCTGCGGTTTTGAAGGCCCCCCGCACCGACGAAGGGTCCCTTCGTGCGCCGTCAGCGCACGAAGGGACCCTTCAGCCCTTCCCCATCCCCCCGGGTCTTGCTACAGCCAGGTGTCCTCGCTGGCGGTGGTGAGGAACGCCTCGAGGTCGTCCCGCCACTTCGCCGGCACGGTCTTGTCCGGCTCGATGCCGGTGTACTGGCCGCGGTAGAACAGCAGAGGCCGTTCGGTCTTGATCTCACTCATCGAGTGCACGCGCCCGAACACCACGTAGTGGTCGCCGCCGTCGTGCACGGTCTCCACCGTGCAGTCGATGTGAGCGAGCGAGCCGGTGAGGATCGGCGATCCCAACGGTGATGCCGTCCAATCGATCCCGGCGAACTTGTCGGGCTCACGTGACCCGAAGCGAGCACACGTGGACTGCTGCTCCTCGGCGAGGACGTTGACGGCGAAGCGGCCGGACCGCTCGATCGCCGCCCACGACCGAGAGGCCTTGGTGGGACAGAACAGCACGAGCGGCGGATCGAGCGACAGCGCCGCGAACGACTGGCACGCGAATCCCACCGGGGCATCGTCGTCGATCGTCGTGATGATCGTGACTCCGGTGCAGAACTGGCCGAGCACGGTGCGGAACTGGCGCGGGTCGATCTCCGCGCCTGTTCCGACACCGGACGGCTCGTGCGGGGACATTACTTGAACCCCACCGTGAAGTCGTGGCCCCACAGGCTCACGGCGGTGCTCTCCTTGGCGATCCACTTGTCGTCCTCGACCTCGAGGCCCTCGCAGCCGAATTCGACGTCGAATCCGCCGGGAGTCTTCATGTAGAACGACAGCATCAGGTCGTTGACGTGGCGGCCCAGCGTCGCCGACATCTTCACGTTCTTGCGGAGTGCACGGTCGAGGCAGAGCCCGACATCGTCGGAGTTCTCGACCTCGACCATCAGGTGCACGATTCCCGTGGGGTTCGGCAGCGGCGCGAACGCGAGGCTGTGGTGGCGCGGGTTGCAGCCGAGGAAGCGCAGCCACGCCGGCTCACCGTCGGCCGGACGCCCGACGACCTGCGGAGGCAGGCGCATCGAATCACGCAGCTTGAACCCGAGCACGTCGCGGTAGAACTCGAGGTCCGCCTCGTCGTCCTTGGTCGCGAGCACGACGTGACCGAGGCCCTGCTCGCCGGTGACGAACTTGTGCCCGTACGGGCTCACGATGCGGCGGTGCTGCAGGGCGACGGTGTGGAAGATCTCCAGACGGGCCCCGGAGGCGTCACGGCACTTGATGAACTCGACGACGCTGCGCTCGGCCGCCTCCTCCTTGGTGCCCTCCTCGAACTCCCAGTCGGCCTTGGCCAGACGTTCGCGGATCTCCTGCAGGCCTTCGGCGTTCGCGCACTCCCAACCGACGGCGTAGAGACCGTCGCGCTCACCGGGAACGATGACGAGACGCGCGGGGTAGTCGTCCATGCGCAGGTACAGGTTGTCGGGGTTCGAGCCCTTGCCCTCGATCATGCCGAGCACCTTGAGGCCGTACTCGCGCCACGCGGCCATGTCGGTCGCCTCGATGCGCAGGTATGCCAGTGAACGGATACTCATCACTTGCCTCCATCGAGCAGGAAGTCACTTGCCAGCCTGTTGAACTCGTCGAACTTCTCGAGCTGCGCCCAGTGTCCGCAGCCGCCGAAGACGTGTAGTTGGACCCGCGGAATCATCTTGAGCGCCACCAGCGCACCGTCGATCGGGTTGACCCGGTCCTCGCGGCCCCAGATCAGCAGAACCCGCTGACGCAGCTTGTAGGCGTCGCGCCACAGCATGCCGAGCTCGAACTCCGAACTGGAGAACGACCTGCCCATGGCCTTCGCCGCGGCGAGCGACTCGGGCGCGCTCGCGGCCGCGAATCGCTCGTCGATCAGCTCGTCGGTGATGAGCTTCTGGTCGAACACCATGATGCGCAGGAAGGCCTCGAGGTTCTCCCGCGTCGGCTGGTAGGCGAACTTGCCGAGATTCCGGACGCCTTCGGTGGGATCCGGTGCGAACAGGTTGAGGCTCAGGCCGCCGGGGCCCATCAGCACGAGCCGGCCTGCACGGTCCGGGTAGTCGAGTGCGAATCGCACCGCGGCGCCACCGCCGAGCGAATTGCCCAGCAGGTGAACACGGTCGGTGATGCCGATCGTATCGAGCAGATCCTTCAGCGCCGAGGCGCTGTGGCGGAAGTACTGCGGATGCTCGGTGGGCTTGTCGGACCGGCCGTAGCCGGGCTGGTCCACCGCGATCACGTGGAACTGCTGCGCGAGAACGGGAATGTTCTTCGCGAAGTTGGACCACGACGACGCTCCCGGTCCACCGCCGTGCAGCAGCACGATCGTGGGTCCGTTGCCGACGCCCGCCTCGTGGTAGTGCAGCTTCAGGTCGTCGCGGACCTGCGCGAAGCGGGACGTCGACTCGTACGTGAGTTCCTCGGTTGCCGTCATGTGTCGCCCCCTAGACCATCGTGTCGGTGAGCGGCAGGCCGAACTCGGCGCCACCGAACATCACGTACGCGCGTTCGGCATCGTTCGCTGCGTGCACGCGGCCCGCGTGCGCATCGCGCCAGAAACGCTGGATGGGGGTTCCGTTCGCCAGCGCGGTGGCACCCGAGTTCTCGAAAAGCAGGTCGATCGAGGCGATGGCTCGGCCTGTGGCGCGGACCTGGTCGCGGCGGGCGCGCAGACGCAGTTCCATCGGCACCTCCTCACCGGCGAGCAGGTGCGCGTACTCGTCGGCGACGTTGCCCGACAGCTGCCGCCACGCGGCGTCGATGTCGCTGGACGCCTCGGCGATCCGGATCTTGGCGAACGGATCGTCCTTGGCCTTCTCGCCGGCGTAGGCCGCGCGGACACGCTTGCCCTGGTGCTCGACGTGGGCGTCGTAGGCGCCGTAGGCCATTCCGACGATCGGGCTGGAGATCGTCGTGGGATGGATGGTGCCCCAGGGCATCTTGTAGACCGGAGCCGTGTTCTGCTGCAGGCCCGGTGCCGTCAGGTCGCTCATCGCCTTGAAGCTCAGGAAGCGGTGGCGCGGGACGAAGGTGTCCTTGACGACGACGGTGTTGCTGCCGGTGCCCTTGAGCCCGACGACGTTCCACACGTCGTCGATCTCGTAGTCCTCACGCGGAATGAGGAAGCTACCGAAGTCGACGGGACGGCCGTCCTTGATGACCGGTCCGCCGACGACGACCCACGACGCGTGGTCGCAGCCCGACGACCAGGCCCAGGCACCGTTGACCTTGTAGCCGCCCTCGATCGCCTCACCGGCGCCCATCGGGGCGTACGACGACGAGATCCGGACGTCGGGGTCCTTGCCCCACACGTCTTCCTGCGCCTGCTGGTCGAAGAGGGCGAGGTGCCAGTTGTGGATGCCGAGGATGCCCGCGACCCACCCGGTGGATCCACAGGCGCTCGCGATGTTGCGGACCGCGGTGTAGAAGGTGACGGGATCGGCCTCGAGGCCACCCCACTGCTCGGGCTGCACCAACCGGAAGAACCCGGTCTCCTGGAGCGCCTTGATGGACTCGTCGGGGATGCGGCGCAGATCCTCGGTCTCCTGCGCGCGTTCACGCAGCACCGGCAGTAGCGCGTCGATCCGCCGCATCACCTCGTGGCTGTCATGGTCACCCACTGGACGCTCCCGTCTGTAATTCGATGTTGACTTGCCCTGAGACTAGAACACGTTCTCTTCCGTGTCGAGAAAACGGCAATTCCACTGGTCATGCGAAGTCTTTGCCGATCACAAGCACGCGAAATCTAGCGGAATCTCCGGAAGTTCTATAACGTGTTCTAGCAACAGCTAGAAGGGATGTGAGGTACTGATGGCGCAGATTCGTGAGATCGATGTGGGGGCTCCGCAGACGCGTTTCGCACGCGGTTGGCACTGCATCGGCCTGGAGAGCGAGTTCCTCGACGGGAAGCCGCACGCGGTCGAAGCGTTCGGCACCAAGCTGGTGGTCTTCGCGGACAGCCAGAACAAGCTCCACGTACTCGACGCGTACTGCCGGCACATGGGTGGGGACCTCAGCCAGGGCGAGATCAAGGGCGACTCGGTGGCGTGCCCGTTCCACGACTGGCGCTGGGGCGGCAACGGCAAGTGCACCGACATCCCCTACGCCCGTCGCGTGCCGCCGATCGCGCGCACCCGCTCGTGGACCACGCTGCAGGAGAACAAGCAGCTGTTCATCTGGAACGACCCCGAGGGCAACCCGCCGCCGGACGACGTCACGATTCCGCGCCTGCCGGAGGTCTTCACCGACGAGTGGACCGACTGGAAGTGGAACCGCATCCTCGTCGAGGGTTCCAACTGCCGCGAGATCGTCGACAACGTCGTCGACATGGCGCACTTCTTCTACGTTCACTTCGGCTTCCCGAAGTACTTCAAGAACGTCTTCGAGGGCCACGTCGCGTCGCAGTACCTGCAGAACCACGGCCGGCCCGACGTCGGCAGCATGGGAACCCAGTACGGCGATTCCGTCCTGGACTCGGAGGCGTCGTACTTCGGCCCGTCCTACATGGTGAACTGGCTGCACAACAACTACAGCGGCTACAAGGTCGAGAGCATCCTGATCAACTGCCACTACCCGGTCACCCAGGACTCCTTCGTGCTCATGTACGGCGTCGCCGTACAGAAGCCCAAGGGCCTCGACGACGCCACCAGCGACAAGCTCGCCACCAAGTTCACCGAGGGCGTGGCGATGGGCTTCGAGCAGGACGTCGCGATCTGGAAGAACAAGACCAAGATCGAGAATCCGCTGCTCTGCGAGGAGGACGGCCCGGTCTACCAGCTGCGACGCTGGTACGACCAGTTCTACGTGGACGTCGCCGACATCGACGAGAAGGCCACGCAGCGGTTCGAGTTCGAGATCGACACCACCAAGGCCGTCGAGGCCTGGCAGCGCGAGGTCGACGCGAACCTGGCGCGGCAGGCGGAAGAGAAGGCGGCCGCCGAGTCGGCCGAACACAAGACGGGAGTGTGAGATGACCTCGACCTGGGCCAAGGCCCCCAGCTACGCCGACAGCCCGGCCCGGGTCGAGGCCGTCCGTGCACAGACCGCCGCCGACCAGCACAACTACCTCGAGCAGGGGCTGCAGGAGGTGCAGTGCCGCGCGTGCGGGACGTGCGTGCTCGTCCAGAAGAACAGCTTCAAGCACACCAGCATCCAGTGGCAGGGCAACCCTGCCGAGGTGTGCCCGGAGTTCACCGCTGCCGGCGGACGCGCCGGGTCGCGTCAGACCTGTCCGCGCATGCTCAGCAGCATCCAGCACGCGGTGATGGAAGGCATTCTCGAGGTCCCGGAGGACCGGCCGACCGGATCCGCCGGCTGACGTACCCGCGAGCGAGGCCCCGAACCCGAGACGGTTCGGGGCCTCGCCGCGTTCGGCCGGCCTGCAATGCCGCTCCCCCGCCACCCTGACTGCAACACGTGTTCGTTTGCAGGCGGAGCCGCCGCAAAGATTCGGCAATACTTACTGGCAGAAAGCATGGACTGGCATGCACCTAGTTCTATAACGTGTTCTACATGAGCAAGCAGGAATACGACATCGTCGTCGTCGGCAGTGGCGCTGCCGGCATGACCGCAGCCCTCACCGCGGCACACAAGGGGCTGAGCGTGGTCGTGATCGAGAAGGCCGCGCACTACGGCGGCTCGTCCGCACGGTCGGGCGGAGGTGTCTGGATCCCGAACAACGAGGTGCTGAAGCGGGACGGCGTCACCGACACCGTCGACGACGCGCGCACCTACCTCCACAGCATCATCGGCGACGTCGTCGATCCCGCGAAGATCGACACCTACATCGACCGCGGCCCCGAGATGCTGTCGTTCGTCATGAAGAACAGCGCGCTCGAGCTGCAGTGGGTGCCGGACTACTCGGACTACTACCCGGAGGCCCCGGGCGGTCGACTCGGTGGCCGCTCCGTCGAGCCGGTCCCGTTCGACGGCAATCGTCTCGGCGACGACCGCAAGAACCTCGAGCCGGACTACGTCAAGGCGCCGCGGAACTTCGTCATCACCCAGGCCGACTACCGCTGGCTCAACCTCCTCATGCGCAACCGCCGCGGACCGCTGCGGGCGATGAAGGTCGGCATGCGGTTCCTGGCGGCCAAGGCCCGCGGCAAGGATCTCCTCGTCCGTGGCCAGGCACTCATGGCCGGCATGCGAATCGGCCTGCGCGACGCCGGAGTCCCGATCCTGCTGAACACGCCGCTCACCGAGCTGTACACCGAGGACGGCGCGGTTCGCGGCGTCAAGGTGCTCGTCGACGGCCCCGACGGACCCACCGAGCAGATCATCCGGGCTCGTCACGGCGTCGTCCTCGGTTCGGGCGGTTTCGAGCACAACGACGAGATGCGCAAGAAGTACCAGCGCGCCCCGATCGGCACCGAGTGGACCGTCGGCGCCGCGGCGAACACCGGTGACGGCATCGCGGCCGGTCAGAAGCTGGGTGCGGCAGTCGAATTCATGGAGGACGCGTGGTGGGGTCCGTCGATCCCGCTCACCGGCGGCCCGTGGTTCGCGCTGTCCGAGCGCACGCTGCCCGGCTCCATGATGGTCAACACGCGCGGCAAGCGCTTCGGCAACGAGGCCGCACCGTACGTCGAGGCGACGCACATGATGTACGGCGGCAAGTACGGCCACGGTGACGGTCCGGGCGAGAACATCCCCACCTGGATGATCCTCGACCAGCGCTACCGCAACCGGTACACGTTCGCCGGCATCACACCGCGTTCACCGTTCCCGGGACGCTGGCTCAAGGCCGGAGTCGTCGTCAAGGCGAACACGATCGCCGAACTGGCGGAGAAGACCGGCCTGCCGGCCGACGCTCTCGCCGAGACGGTGGCACGCTTCAACGGCTTCGCGCGCAACGGCAAGGACGAGGACTTCGGTCGCGGCGACAGCGGCTACGACCACTACTACGGCGACCCCCGCCTGAAGAATCCCAGCCTCGCCGAGATCAGCAAGGCGCCGTTCTATGCGATCAAGATGGTGCCCGGCGACCTCGGCACCAAGGGCGGCATCCGCACCGACGTCGACGGGCGTGCGCTGCGCGAGGACGGCTCGGTGATCGAGGGCCTGTACGCGGCCGGCAACTGCAGCTCGCCGGTCATGGGGCACACCTACGCCGGTCCCGGCGCGACCATCGGTCCCGCCATGACCTTCGCGTATCTCGCCGTGCTCGACATCGCCGACCGTGCCCGTGCCGCAGCGCCGTCCGTGACGAACTGACAGGAGACGCCAGTGCCTATCGATCCGTCGATCGCGATCGGAGCCGAGCTGCCGGCCCAGGAGTTCTCCTGGACGCCGTCGGACGTGCAGCTGTACCACCTCGGCATCGGCGCGGGCGCACGCCCGCTCGATCCCCGGGAACTCGCCTACCTCGACGACGCCAAGCCGCAGGTGCTTCCGACGTTCGCGACGGTCGTCGCGAACATTCACGCGACCGAGGCACCGCGAGTGTCGTTCCCGGGCGTCGAGATCGACCTCGCGAAGGTCGTCCACGGCAGCCAGGAAGTTACCGTCCACGGGCCGATCCCGGCCAGTGGGTCCGCGCAGACCACGACTCGAATCGTCGAGGTGTGGGACAAGGGCAAGGCAGCGGTGATCGTGCAGGAATCTGCCACGGTCGCGCTCGACGGGTCGCCGTTGTGGACGGCGCGATCGTCCATCTTCGCCCGCGGCGAGGGTGGTTTCGGGGGTGAACGCGGGCCGTCCGAGTCCGTCGCACTTCCCGACAGGGCACCGGATTTCGAGTCGATCTCGCAGGTCCTGCCGCAGCAGGCGCTGCTGTACCGGATGTGCGGTGACCGCAACCCGTTGCACTCGGATCCGGCATTTGCGACCGCTGCAGGCTTTCCGGCGCCTATCCTGCATGGACTGTGCACCTACGGGATCGTCTGCAAGGCTGCCACCGACACCGTCCTCGACGGTGATGCCAGCCGCGTCAAGGGATTTCGCGCTCGTTTCGCCGGGGTAGTCTTCCCCGGCGAGAGCCTTCGGACGCGAATGTGGCGCGACGGTGACCAGCTACTGATCTCCGCAACCGTTCCCGAGCGCGACGACTCGCCCGCACTGGCCGACGTCGTGCTCACCGTCGCCTAGCGACGTCCGCACACAGCTGTACCGGTCGGGTCGGCGTCCACGCCGGCCCGACCGGGAATATCTGCACCCGTACTTCTTTCCCCTCACACACCTTGGAGTACACGAATGACGCTCAACGACGAGCAGTTGCGGCTGTCCCGGCGAGGATTCCTCACCGCGGGCGCCGCGGGCGCCGGCGTGCTGGCGGCCGGCGCACTCGGCGGGTGGACCCCGGCCTTCGCCGTCCCGGCCGGTTCCGCAGGTTCCCTGGGATCGCTCGGATCGACCGGTCCGGTGGCGCCGCTTCCGACGCCGCCGAACTTCCCGAACGACATCGCGCTGTTCCAGCAGGCGTACCAGAACTGGTCCAAGGAGATCATGCTGGACGCCACCTGGGTCTGCTCGCCCAAGACGCCGCAGGACGTCGTGCGTCTTGCCAACTGGGCGCACGAGCACGACTACAAGATCCGCCCGCGCGGCGCGATGCACGGCTGGACCCCGCTCACCGTGGAGAAGGGTGCCAACGTCGAGAAGGTGATCCTCGCCGACACGATGACGCACCTGAACGGCATCACGGTGAACACGGGCGGCACCGTCGCCACCGTCACTGCAGGCGCGGGTGCCAGCATCGAGGCGATCGTCACCGAGCTGCAGAAGCACGACCTCGGCTGGGCCAACCTGCCCGCTCCGGGCGTGCTGTCGATCGGCGGCGCCCTCGCGGTCAACGCCCACGGCGCGGCGCTGCCGGCAGCCGGTCAGACCACGCAGGCCGGCCACACCTACGGCTCGCTGAGCAACCTGGTCACCGAACTGACCGCGGTCGTGTGGGACGGCACCGCCTATGCGCTGGAGACCTACCAGCGCAACGATCCGCGGATCACTCCGATGCTCACCAACCTCGGGCGCTGCTTCCTGACGTCGGTGACGATGCAGGCGGGCCCCAACTTCCGCCAGCGGTGCCAGAGCTACACCGACATCCCGTGGCGGGAACTGTTCGCGCCGAAGGGTGCCAACGGCCGCACGTTCGAGAAGTTCGTCGCGGAATCGGGCGGCGCCGAGGCGATCTGGTACCCGTTCACCGAGAAGCCGTGGATGAAGGTGTGGACGGTCTCGCCGACCAAGCCGGACTCGTCGAACGAGGTCGGAAGCCTCGGCTCGGCAGGCTCCCTCGTCGGGAAGCCTCCGCAGGCGCGTGAGGTCTCCAGCCCGTACAACTACATCTTCTCCGACAACCTGCCGGAGCCCATCACCGACATGATCGGCGCCATCAACGCCGGAAACCCCGGAATCGCACCACTGTTCGGTCCGGCGATGTACGAGATCACCAAGCTCGGGCTGGCCGCGACGAATGCCAACGACATCTGGGGCTGGTCGAAGGACGTCCAGTTCTACATCAAGGCCACGACGTTGCGACTCACCGAGGGCGGCGGCGCCGTCGTCACGAGCCGCGCCAACATCGCGACCGTGATCAACGACTTCACGGAGTGGTTCGACGAGCGCATCGAGTTCTACCGCGCGAAGGGCGAGTTCCCGCTCAACGGTCCGGTCGAGATCCGCTGCTGCGGACTCGATCAGGCAGCCGACGTCAAGGTGCCGTCGGTCGGTCCGCCGACCATCTCGGCCACCCGCCCGCGTCCCGATCATCCGGACTGGGATGTCGCGATCTGGCTGAACGTTCTCGGCGTCCCGGGCACCCCCGGCATGTTCGAGTTCTATCAGGAGATGGAGCAGTGGATGCGCGGCCACTACAACAACAGTGACGCCACCTTCCGCCCCGAGTGGTCGAAGGGGTGGGCGTTCGGCCCCGACCCGTACACCGACAACGACATCGTCACGAACAAGATGCGCGCCACCTACATCGAAGGCGTCCCGGCGACCGAGAACTGGGACACCGCGCGCACTCGGTACAACCAGATCGACCCGCATCGCGTGTTCACCAACGGATTCATGGACAAGCTGCTCCCGTAGAGCCGCCTGACCGTTCCACCGACGCCGGTGGTGCCCGAGTTACCGCCCGGGCACCACCGGCGTCGTCGTGTGCCGGGCCGGCGCCGTCGGCGTACCGTCGAAAGTGATCGGTGACAGTCGCGAACGAGGGAGTGCTGTCATGACATCGACGAATCCGGACCCCGTTCCTCCCCCGCCGCCGTCCGGCCCGACGGAACCCGCGACTCCGTACACGGGCGGCCCGCACCCACCGCAGCAGTCCCCGGGACCGCCTCCCGTCAACGCCGGCTGGGCGGTCGCGTCCCTGGTCGCGTTCTGGCCGCTGGCGTTCGCGGCGTTCAGCAACGCCTTCGAGGTGTATCCGAGGTGGGCGCGTGGTGACTACGCGGGCGCGCAGTATGCGTCCGATCGCGTGCGCAAGCTCGGCCAACTCTCGTTGTGGATCCTCGGCGGAATCCTCGTGCTGCTCGCGATCGCGTACATCGTCATGGCCGCGTTGTGGATCTCGCACGGCGGGTACGACGACAACTGGCACCGCGGACGGATGAACCCGTAGCAGGCGCTCAGCCCGCCGGGACCGTGTCGCGTCCCGGATCGACGAGGCCCGTGCGCCGGGTGCGTTCCGCGCTGATCGGGACGGATGCGACGAGCACCGCCACGGCGGACACCACGGCACCGAGCCAGAACAGCCGGGTGAGGCTCTCGTGCGTCGGAACGGTCGCCGCGCCGACCGTGACAGCCGAGGCCGCGAGGACCGCCGCACCGACCGCGCTCGCGCCCGATGTCCCGACCGAACGGATCAGGCTGTTGACGCTGTTGGCCGACGCGGTCTGGTCCAGCGGGACCGCCGTCGTGATCAGTACCGGCATCGCGGCGAGCGCGAATGCGACGCCCACCGACACGACGAACGCGCTGACGCCGACGGTGAGGACACTGCTGCCGAACACGCCGCGTTCGACGAATCCGAGGCTGATCGCGGCCGCACCGACCGCGAGCACCACCCGTGCGCCCCAGTTCCGGATCATCGCTGCCGACGCCGGAGCCAGGAAGATCATCACCAGCCCGCCCGGCAGCATCACGAGGCCGGCGGCCGCCGCGCTCAGGCCGAGTCCGTAGCCGGTCGACGTCGGCACCTGGAGTTCCTGGGTGGAGGCGTACGAGCTGAGGAACATCGCGAAGCCGAGCAGCAGTGCGCACAGGTTCGACACCAGCACCGGCCGGCGGACCGAGGTTCGGAGGTCGACCAGCGGGTGGGCGACCTTCAGCTCCAACGGAATCCACACGACGAGGCCGATCACGCCGGCAGCTGCCAGCCCGATGGTCGCGGCACTCCCCCACCCCCACGCGCCGCCGTTCGAGACCGCGAGCAGCACGGCGGTCAGCGCCGACGACAGCAGCACCGCCCCGAGGTAGTCGAATCGTCCTGCGGCACGCGTGTTCGACTCCGGCACCACGAACGGCAACAGCACGGCCATCACGACCGCGAACCCGGCGGGAACCCAGAACAACGCCTGCCAGCCCAGGTGGTCGTAGAGGACGCCGGACATCGGCATGCCGAGCACACTGCCGACGCCGATCGTCGCGCTCATCAGCGCGACGCCGCTGCCGAGCCGCTCCGGCGGCAGGACGTCGCGCATCATGCTGATCCCGACCGGCATCAGCGCCATCGCGAATCCCTGCAATCCGCGGCCTGCGACGACCGACGCGAATCCGGGCCCCAGCGCCGCGAGCACGGAACCCGCCACCATCAGTCCGAGGCATACCAGGAGCATCGTGCGCTTGCCGAACATGTCGGCGAGCTTGCCGATCAGTGGTGTGCCGACGGCGCCGGTGAGCAACGTGATGGTGACCAGCCACGACGCGCTGGTGGGTGGGACCCCGAGGTCGACGGCGAATGCGGGCAGCACCGGGACGACGAGCGTCTGGAGAAGTGCGACCAGGATGCCGCTGAGGCCGAGGACCCCGATGACGAGCCCGCTCCGCGCACTGCGCGGAGCGGGCGTCGAAGCAGTCGTCACCCGGTCACGCGAGCTGCATTACCGGCGTCGATGGGAAGGACGGTGCCGCTGATGTGGGCGCTGCCCTCGGCGGCGAAGAAGAGCACCGCGCGGGTGATCTCGAACGGGTCGAGCCACGGCACGGGCTGCGCGTGCAGGGACTGGAAGACCGGCGCGACGTCGTCCATCGTCGGCTCTTCGAGGTCCGGACGCATCATCGAGTAGAGCGCCTTGTTGTGGATCATGCCGGTCGAGATGTTGCCCGGCGCGATCGCGTTGACGGTGATGCCCTTCTGCGCGAGATCCAGTGCGGCGCTCTTGGTCATGCCGATCACGCCCCACTTCGATGCGGCGTAGGCGACCATGTTGGTGTTGCCGGCGCGGCCGAGCATCGAGGAGATCGTGACGATGCGGCCGTAGCCACGTTCGATCATGCCGGGCGAGACGGCACCGATGGTGTTGAAGACGCCGGTGAGGTTGGAACCGATGGCCTCGTCCCACTGCGCCGACGTCATCGACTGCACCGGAGCGGCGACCGAGACACCCGCGTTCGCGACCGCGATGTCGACACGCCCCAATTCGGACTCGGCCCGCGCGACCAGATCGTCCATCGCGGCGCGATCGGCGGTGTCCGCCTTGACGGCGATGCACTTGCGGCCGGTGGCCTCGACGAGGCGCACGGTCTCGGCCATGTCCTCCTCGGTGCCCAGCGGGTAGAACACCGAGTCGCTGTCCTCACACCGGTCACAGATGACGATATCGGCGCCGCGCTCGGCGAACGCCACGGCGTGCGACCGGCCCTGTCCCCGGGCTGCGCCGGTGATCAGGGCGACCTTGCCTTCGAACTCCTCCATGCTGTGTTTCTCCTCGAGATCGGGGACCGTGACGACACACGGGGTCCGCATCTATCACTACCCGCCCGGTGTGTGACTGCGGCCACAAGTCCCGGCCAGCGGGAAGTCTCTGCACGTCTCCCACGGAAGCACATTCGGCGCCCCGATCGGTAGGTGCGACGTGATCGTCACCGACCGACGACGAGAATGACCAGCGCCGACACCGCCGCGAGACACGCGACGGTGACGGCCAGTCCGAGCATCAATGCGAACGGATACACGACGCGGCCGGCCGCGAAGTGCTCGCTGACCCGTTCGTACCTGCGCCGCGCCGTCACCACGACGACGGACGCCGACACGATCGCCCACGTCCCGAGCACCTGGATCAGCACCGACGATCCCGGCACGTAGCGCAGGCAGAGAAAGGCGACCGCGGCGAGGCTCGCGGCCGTGCGGACCCAGGCGAGCGTCGTCCGCTCGGGTTGCAGGCCGGGATCCCTCGGTCCCGCGGCCGCCGTGCTCACCTCAACACCACGATCAGCAGCGTGATGCCGGCGCCGGCGATCATGCCCGCCAGCACCGCCGCGATGGCGGGCACCGGGAGACTGCGGCCGGTGCGCATCGCCGCCTCGACGCCCATCCACCGGAGGAACGCGAAGACGACCAGCAGCACGGCGCCGACGAGCAGCCCGACCACGAGGACGGTGTGCACGGTGGGCCCGACGACGCCGGTCCCGAAGGCCTCGAGCCCGACCGCCGCGGCGATCAGTCCGAGGCCCGTCCGCACCCACGCGAGATAAGTGCGTTCGTTCGCGAGCGTGAAGCGCGGGTCCGGATCGTCGCCTTCCCGAAAGGCCCTGGGGCGCCACCCTCGCGATGTCATCGTGCCGACTCCTCCTCCCACCCCGGCGATGTCACCGGGCGTAACGCTTCAGCACGGCGGCACGCCTGCGCGCCAGTATGTCGCGGCGGCCGGTCGTGTCGATCCGTTCCGTGGCCGCCGGCAACTCCGCGACAACCTCGTCGAACCTCACTTTACGCACCGTCGGGGCCGGCAGATCGGGATCGGTGGCCAGCCACCACCGGTACACGCAGCGGGTGAACTCGTTGCCCGCGGTGTCCAGCCAGTTCGCCACGCCGGGGTCGCGGTGCGCCACCACGGCGCGGAAGACCCCGTCGGCGTCGAGCACCGCCTGGTGCCCGTTGAGCGACGTCTGCCGATACGTGTAGTCGAGCGACTGACCCCAGTAGTCACCGAGGTGGATGTTCCAGAAATGGCAGTCCGGGGGCGTCACCTCGAGAATCAGAGCCTCGTCGGATCCGATCTCGAAAGTGCCGCCGCCGTAAGCGATGTATCCGCCGTCGCTCGCATACGACGAATCGACCGTGGGCTGGGTGCGCAGCACGTTCCGCTCACCGTCGCGCAGGCTGTACATCGTTGCCCAGTACTCGGCGAATCCGTCGACGAATCGTCCGACGGCCTCCACTTCCCCGGTGACGGTGACCGGTTCCGTGACCGGCCCGGGTCCGGCGACATCGATCCGCTCGATCGAGACGTGGTACGGAGCCTCGGTGTCCCAGTCGTAGAAGTACTGCCGCGTGATGATGTCCTTCGTGGTCGGTGGCATCGGCAACCAATTACCCTCGTGGGGCTCGGCGCTGATGATCACCTCGAAATCGCCGTTGGCGTGCAACGTAATTCCGCCGGGATGGGAGATCGCGCCGAGCGTCGACCCGGTGGCCGCCCTGAATGCGGCCCGGAAGTCCTTCGGTCGGTCCCCGTCGGACTGCACCTTCTCGTACAGACTCACGGTGTCGTACAGGGTGAGCCCGACGTACCGGGCCCGACCACCGGTTCCGGTGAGCCGGTACGTCCCGGCGGGATCGAGAACCGCATGCCCGAACAGGCAGTCCGGCGACTCGGTCGCATACCGCTTGGTGTTGTCCTGCAGGTGCCCCACCTCGGGATAGTCCGGATCGGCGCTGAACACCACCTGCTCGAGACCCGCGTTGAGCAGATTGAGCAGATAGCGGTAGCCCGCCGCCCGCATCACCGGATCCTCCGATCGCGGATCGCCCGCGATCACCGTCGAAGCACGGGACAGGTTGTCGCACAAACCCTGCCACGCCGCATCGAGCTCGTGGTTGCGCTGTCGACGCTCATCGGAAGCCTGCACCGTGCCTCCGCTCAGGCCGGCTCGTCGCCGAGGATGGCGACGCGCTCCATGACTCGCCGGTACGGAAAGTAGTCACTGGCGGCATAGTGCTGCGTGGCGCGGTTGTCCCAGAACGCAATCGAGTTGGGCTGCCACCGGAATCGGCACTGGAAGTCCGGCACCTTGGCCTGGTCGAAGAGGTGCCGCAGCAGCGCCTCGCCCTCCGCCGGATCCATGTCCGGGATGTGCGTGGTGAACAGACTGTTGACGAACAGCGTCCGCCGCCCGGTCTCGGGGTGGATCCGCACGATCGGATGCTCCACCGGCGGGAATTGTTCCTTCATCGCCGCAAGCTTCTCCGGTCCCATCGACCGACCGAACGACGGAACGAAGTCGTGGACCGCGACGCGACCCTCGATCTGCTCCTTCACCTCGTCGGACAGGCAGTCGTACGCGTTGCCCATGTCGGCCCACAGGGTGTCGCCACCTGCCGGCGGCACTTCCAGCGCACGCAGAACCGACCCGAGCGGCGGACGCTTCTGCCACGTCACATCGACGTGCCAGATGTTCTCGGTGCCGGGGCTGTCCTCGCCGCGCTCGAAGTGGACCACCTCGGGGACCTCGCCCTGCGGCAGCAGCGGATGCACCTCGAGTTCACCCCAGTGGCGGGCGAAATCGCGGTGCTGAGCACCGGTGATCTGCTGATCGCGGAAGAAGACCACCTTCCACTCGAGGAGCGCCCGGCGCAGGTCCTCGATCACCTCGGGACTCGGGTCCCGCAGATCCACACCGTGGATCTCCGCGCCGATGAACGGCGTCACCGGTCGCACGTCGAACCGCGTATAGGGAGCCGAATCGAATCCGTCAGCGCACCTCCGCATTCCGCGCGGTCCGAATTCGATCGAATGACCGCCGATCTCGACGGTTCGACTACTGGTCAGCGTTGCCATGCACGTCTCCTGACTTCGAGGGATCCCGCTCGGAACACACCACCGCCGACGTCGCCCGCTCGACCGGGGCCGGCGAGAACGTCCCCGGCAAAGTATCAGTCAGTGACTTAATGCGTCAAGACAGTGACTTAAAACGTGAAACATGCTGAATGCGACATGTATTGACCGCCGGCGCTCACCGCGGCCTGTCCAGGAGGCGGTGCGCCGCCTCCTTCCGCTGAGCGGGACCCACCCCGCGAGACGGCGCGCGGGTGGGACTAAGGTCCCTTCTCCGGGACGCCCACCCCGAACTCCGTCGAACGCGCCACCGCCAGGCACATTCCTCACGACGACGAGAACCTCTGCGCTGCATCTCTTTTGCGCGCACATCCGTCGTCATCTCCATACGAACCGAAGGACCACGATGGCGCTCGCCCTCAATCCGATACAAGGCAAGGTTCCGCGACCGCGGATCTTCGCTGTGCTCGCCGTGATCATTTTCTTCTCCGAGATCGCGACGTTCGAGATCCTCATGGTGTACCCCGCGATGCCCCACATGGCGCCGGCTTTCGAAACCCTGAACATCGCGTGGGTGGTCTCGATCGTCACCCTCACCGGCGCGACCCTGATGCCGCTGATCGGCAAGGCCTCCGACCGCCTCGGCAAGAAGCGCGTCATACTCGGCCTGGCGGGCGTGTTCGTGCTCGGCAGCGTCGTGTGCGCCACTGCGACATCGTTCGCCGTGCTGCTCGCAGGGCGCGCCCTGCAGGGCGTCCTGGTCGGCATCGTCGCGCTGTCCTACAGCCTCGTGCGAGACATCATGCCCCGCGACTTCGTGCCCGTCGCGCTGGGCATGGTCGCGACCGGCATCGGCATGTCCGCCGTAGCCGGACCGTTCATTGCGGGCTGGTTGATCGACAGTTACGGTTTCCACGGCATCTTCTGGTTCATGGCGATCTACCTCGGCGCGCTGATCCCGTTGTACTGGGCAGTCGTTCCGGAGAGTCCGGTGCGCACCGATCGTCCGGTGGACTATCTCGGCACCGCACTTCTCGGTCCGGGCGTCGCGGTGCTGCTCCTCGCCATCACGAAGGGAAGTTCGTGGGGTTGGTCCGCCACCAGCACCCGCAGCCTCCTACTACTCGGCATCGTGATGCTCGTGGCCTTCGTCGTATGGCAGCGCGTCGCGCCCCATCCGCTCATCGATCTCAGGATTCTGTTCGGCCGCAAGTTCGGGCCGACCGTACTGGCGGTCACCGGCCTGGCCTACATGATGAATGCCCACTCGATGCTCATGCCGACACTGCTGCAGACTCCCGCCGGAATACCCGGAATCGCTTACGGTGCCGGGCTTTCCGCCACGCAGTACGCCCTGTGGACGTGCCCTCTCGGCATCGCCGCCATGTTCGCGGGCCCTCTCGGCGGGTTCCTCGCCAAGAAGATCGGTGCGCGGCAGGTCCTGCTGGGTTCGGGAACCCTCTTCCTGATCGCGATGTTCCTGGGCAGCAAACTGCTCACACTGCCGTGGCAGGTCGCGGTGCTCAGCGCGATCGCCGGTTTCGCCGTCGGGTTCCTCCACTCGTCCAACGCCAACCTGGTCCAGGATGCGCTGCCGCCGGAGACGAGCGGAGTGGGCACCGCCATCGCGGGGGTGACGATGCAGTTGTGCTCCGCGATCGCCGTGACCGTCACGGGGGTCGTGATGTCACACCACGTTCTCGCCGTGGACCCGAAGAGCCACGCGGTGCTGTACGCGGACGACGCGATCTCGCGGGGGTTCCTCTACGCGGGCGCCGTCGGACTCGTCGGTATCGTCGTCGTGCTCGTGATGAAGCACGGCCGCGCGCCTGCGACGGGTGGGCTGGGCGCCGCCGAGCCGGCAGCCGCTCAGCCCGCGGCCGAGTCGGGCGCCGCCAACGCCCCCACCGACATGTCGATCAGATGACGCACAGTCTCGTCGAAGTCGGCCTCCACCAGCACGTTACCGCTGTTGCGTCGCTGCTCGAACACAGCGAGCGCCGACACCGCCATGTTCAGCATCAGGTCCACCCTGATCACCGCAACGCGACGCGGCAGGTGCTCGAGGGCGCGCATCAAGCGCGTCGACACCTCGCGGCTCACCTCGGTGACGTCGGTCAGGTCCGAGTTCGCGATGTCCACCGACGGCGACACCCGCGCGATGAACTGCGCGTAGTAGGAGTCGGTACCCGACGTCCGGAGGTAGTCGGCCAACGGCAGGACCACTGCCTCGACGAGACCACGGACGTCGTCGCCGCGGCCGGCGGCGTCCAGATCCGAGAGGAAGGCCGCGCGGGTGCGATTGATCTCGCGCATGCGACGCCGGAACACCTCGAGAACCAGGCCGTCACGCCCACCGAAGTGGTACTGCACGGCCGAGTTGTTCTTCTGGCCGGCCGCCGCCGCGACATCGCGCATGGAGACGCCGTCGATGCCGCGCTCGGCGAACATCCGTTCGGCGACCTCGATCATGGCGCTCTTCGCGTTTCCGGGATTCGACACGCCGAGAGCGTAGTAAGTCGACGCTTTAACGGTCAAGGCACAGCGGGTACGCTCCCCGCAGGTCCGGCGACGTCGAACCCTTCCACTCGAAGGCCCGCCGGCAGTGCGCTCCGAAACAAACTCCGCCGCAACAGAAACGAATGAGTAATACCGGTTTCCCACCCAGAGAGGCGCCCCATGAACCGCCATTCGATCCCCATCGTCCGGACTGATCCCCCGGTCTCCGCCGCGGTCGACTACCGCAACCAGAAGGAGCCGTTCACCCGGCCGCAGCCCGTGCGTCCCCCGGCCGGCGCGCCCAACGTCCTACTGGTGATGCTCGACGACGTCGGCTTCGGCGCCCCGTCCGCGTTCGGCGGACCGTGCCGCACCCCCACCGCGGAGCGTCTGGCCGCGGACGGCGTCAAGTACACCCGGTTCCACACCACCGCACTGTGCTCACCGACCCGCGCCGCGACGCTCACCGGACGCAACCACCACAGCGTCGGATTCGGAGTGATCGCCGAACAGGCCACGGCAGCACCCGGTTACAACGGCACCCGGCCCGACTCGGCGGCCACCGTCGCCCGGATCCTGCAGGGCAATGGGTACGCGACGGGCGCGTTCGGCAAGATGCACCAGACACCGACATGGGAGATCAGCGAGGCCGGCCCGTTCGACCGGTGGCCCACCCGCGAGGGATTCGACCGCTTCTACGGATTCCTCGGCGCCGAATCGGATCAGTTCGCGCCGGTGCTGTACCGGGACTTCACCGTCGTCGACCCGCCGTGCACGCCCGAGGAGGGCTACCACATGTCGGAGGACCTGGTGGACCGCGCGATCGAGTGGATCGAATCCGTCGGCACGATGGACCCGGACAAGCCGTGGTTCTGCTACCTGCCGTTCGGCGCCTGCCATGCACCGCTTCAGGTTCCGGACAGCTATCTCGACAAGTACCGCGGCGAGTTCGACCACGGATGGGACCGACAGCGGGAGCTCACCCTCGAACGGCAGAAGCAACTGGGCGTGGTCCCGCCGGAGACCGAGCTCGCGCCGTGGTCCGGCGATCTGCCGCACTGGGACGAGCTGGGCGATGATCAGAAGAAGGTCTCCGCTCGCCTGATGGAGCTGTACGCCGCCTTCCTCGAGCACACCGACGACCAGGTGGGCCGACTCGTCGACAGGTTGCAGGAACTGGGCGCGCTCGACAACACGCTCGTGCTCTACATGCTCGGCGACAACGGCGCCTCCGCCGAGGGCGGCATGGAGGGCTCGTTCAACTACCTCGCCGGGCTCAACGGCTACAAGCAGACCACCGCCGAGGTGCTCGAACGCTTCGACGAGTTGGGCACCCCCACCAGCTACCCGCACTACCCGGCATCGTGGGCGTTGGCGCTCGACACCCCCTACCAATGGGCCAAGCAGGCGGCGTCGCACTACGGTGGCACCCGCAACGGCCTGATCGCACACTGGCCCAACGGAATCAGTGAAACCGGTCTGCGCAACCAGTGGCATCACTGCGTGGACATCACCCCGACGATCCTCGAGGCGGTGGGCGTTCCCGCCCCGGACACGGTCGACGGCGTTCCGCAGAAGCCGATGGAGGGTGTCGCGATGAACTACACGTTCACCGATGCGTCTGCGGCGGACCGGCACACCACGCAGTACTTCGAGATCTACGGCAATCGCGGCATCTACGACCACGGCTGGACGGCGGTGACGCTGCACCGAGCCCCGTGGCTGATGGCGACGTACGGGCTGCAACTGCCGACGTTCGACGAGGATCGGTGGGAGTTGTACGACACCAGCGTCGACTGGTCGCAGGCCCGCGACCTCGCCGACGAGTTCCCCGAGAAGCTCGCGGAGCTCCAGCAGAAGTTCCTCGTCGAGGCGGCGCGGTTCCAGGTGCTGCCGCTCGACGACCGCACCGTGACCCGCAACGCCGCGCCCAAGGACCGGCCGCCGCACCCGCTGGGCGGGCGCACGAGCATCACGCTGTACCCACACATGAACGGTCTGCCGGAGAAGGCGGCGCCGCCGTTCTTCAACCGGTCTTACGTCCTCACCGCTTCCCTCGAGACCGGCGGCAAGCCGTGCGAGGGGGTGCTGGCGAGCGTCGGTGGCAGCTTCGGTGGACTGGCGCTGTACGTCACCGACTCGAAGCCGGTGTTCTGCTACAACTTCAGCGGCGGCGGTACCACCTTCGTCCGGCCCGACGTCGAACTGAGCGCGGACACCCGGGAGGTGCGGCTCGAATTCGAGTACGACGGAGGCGGTATCGGACTCGGTGGGGTGGCACGGATGTTCGTCGACGGCATCGAGGTGGGCAGCGGCCGTATCGAGCAGACCACCCGCGCGATCTTCAGCATGAACGAGCAGCTCGACATCGGTGTCAACCGTGGCAGCCCGGTGTGCGACGACATCGTGGGGCGCTTCGCGTTCACCGGTCGCCTGCACCACGTGCGCGTCGACCTGCCGGGTGAGGGTCGCCCCGAGACGGCCGACGAACGTCGACGGGTGGCGCTGGCGACGCACTAGGCAGTCCCGCGCCCGTGTGTCTTTCCGGTGGCGCCCGCTACCGGAAAGACACACGGGCACCGGGGATTGCGTCCCCGGGGTCAGTGAGAACGAGCGAGTCTGGAATGCTCGAGTGCACGAACGATCGCGCCGGCAGCCTGACGCACAGGCGCGCCGTGCGCCTGGCTGAACTGAACACGAGACGGGCGCCCGCAGATCGAGATGCCGGCGCGAAGTTCGCCGCGGGTGTCGATCGGCGCCGCGATGATGTTGATACCGCCGCCCTCCCCGCTGGACTCGTACGCGAGGCCCTGCGCGCCCGAGGCAAGAAGACTTCTCCCGATCGCCGACCGGTGGGCGGGCTGACGGTTGCCCGGCCGACTGGGGAGCTGTTGTGCCAGGCTTCCTCCCACCCTTTCCAGGTACAGGACATCGGGGCCGTCGAGAACTCCCAGGAACACGACATGACCCGTGGTCCGGTGAAGCCAGTGCACGATCGGCAGCGCGGCCACACTGAGGCTGTTGCGCTGCAGGGCGAGCGATCCGAGCTCCATCAGCCGAGGGCCGAGCTCGTAGGTACTGCCGTGACGCTGCAGCCACCTCATCGCCACCAGGCGCTCGAGAATTCGGTAGGACGACGTCCTGGGGATTCCGGTGTGCGCGGCCAGCTCGGCGAGCGTCAGTTGCCCGCGCCCCGTATCGAACGCACCCAGCATCGCGGCTACCCGATCCAGCAGCGTGGACGGGGGCGGAGTCGAGCGCACAGCCGGGGCCTGACTGTGATGCGACGTGGGACCGAGAGACGCCGAACGGGAGCTCACGGCACTCCCCGGAACCATACCGAAATTGCCGATTGAACCTTCATTTGGCGAAGGCTAGCACGCATTCAATGACGGTCGGGTGTTCACTCCATGGAACAGTTCCTTGAGGCGGACCGTTCTTTGAACGATCATTCATTCCCAGATCCGAACCCACTCTCGAACTTGTGACATCTACGAGGAGGATTCCGGTGGGACCGTTCGCCGTACCCGAGATCGACTTCGGACCAGGAAAACTGCATCACGTCGGCATCGTCGTGCCGGACTCCGACGCTGCGGTGCAACACTTCGAAGACCTCTACGGTCTCCCGATACGTCTGCTGCCCGAGTCGCACTACCACTGCCGAATCGACGGCGTCGCACACTCGACGGTCCAGCGCCTCGGACTCAGCATAGAAGGCCCGCCTCACGTGGAACTGCTCCGCGAGGTCCCGGAATCGACTGTATGGCACTCCCGTTCAGGGGTGCATCACCTCGGATTCGTGGTCGACGACCTGGCCGCGGCGTCGGCGGAGCTCGAACGTCGAGGCTCACCGCTGTGGATGGGCGGGCTGGCTGGCGGCCAGTGCCCGGTCGGCACCGCCTACCACCGCGATTCTCTCGGGCTGACCATCGAACTACTCGACGCCGCCACCGCCGCACGATTGGCCACCCGGCTGAACGAGGCCCGATGACGCACGTAGCCACCTGCGAATTACCAGACCGAAGAACTTGTTCGACATATCGGTGACCACTCAGTGGAACAACATGTCTTCACATCAGGAGGACCATTATGAAAATGCACGGCAGAGTTGCACTGGTGACCGGGGCTGCGCAAAGTCAGGGACGCAATCACGCGGTGGCGATGGCATCCGAGGGGGCCGACGTCATCGCGATCGACATCTGTCGGCAGCTCGATCTCGTCCCCTACCCGATGGGAACATCCGACGGGCTGGCCGAGACCGCTCGCCTGGTCGAAGCGGCAGGCCGGCGCGTGCACGCTGCAGAGGTCGACGTGCGGGACCGAACCGCCCTCACGCGAGCCGTCGCGAAAGGTGTCGAAGAGTTCGGGCGGCTCGACATCGTCGTGGCCAACGCCTCCATATGCACGGTGCAACGGCACGAGGACGTGACCGACGAGATCTGGAGGACGACGCTCGACGTCAACCTCACCGGCGTGTGGAACACCAGCGCCGCCTCCATACCTCACCTGGAGGCCACCGGCGGAGGGAACATCGTCGTCACCGGGTCGACGGCGAGCACGATCGGACTGCCGTTCTACGCGCCGTACGCGGCGTCGAAGCACGCCCTCACCGGCCTGTGCAGGTCCCTGGCGCTCGAACTGGCCGACAGGAACATCCGAGTGAACATGATCAACCCCACCGGGGTCGACACGCCCCAGGGGCACTCGCAGGTGCTTCCCGACCTGCTGGCGCAGCGCCCCGACCTCGCGCCCATCTTCGTCAACTCGTTGCCGGTCGAACGCATCGACGCGTCGGATGTGACGAACGCGCTCATGTACCTCGCATCCGACGACGCGCGGTACGTCACCGGTATCTCACTGCCGGTCGACGCCGGGTCGACCATTCGCTGAACTCACCCAACCACCAACCACCGCAAACACTTCGACCGACGAGGAGATTCCATGACCAGGGTTGTCTACGCCCGCAGTGTGCACGACGAGCGCGAGATCGAGGCGTGCCTCGAGGTCCTGCGTGGTGGCCCGTTCGCGCTGAAGATCGGCAAGAACGTCGCCGAGATGGAGCGCAAGGTCGCCGACCTGTACGGCAAGAAGCTGGGCTTGATGTGCAACTCGGGCTCGTCCGCGCTGTACCTGGCGCTCGAGCTGCTGGATCTGCCGACGGGCTCGGAAGTCATCACCTCGCCGCTGACGTTCTCGACGGATGTGTCGCCGATCGTGCGCGGTGGCTGGGTGCCGGTGTTCGTCGACGTCGAGCCCGACACCTACAACGTCGACGTCAGCAAGATCGAGGAGCTGATCACCGACAAGACCAAGGCGATCCTGGTCCCGAACCTGGCCGGCAACGCCCCCGACTGGGATGCGATCCGCGAGATCGCCGACAAGCACGATCTCAAGGTCATCGAGGATTCGTGCGACTGCATCGGTACCACCCTGCGCGGTACCGAGACCGGCTCGCGCTCGGACATCACGGTGACGAGCTTCGCGATGGCGCACATCATCACGTGTGCCGGCAACGGCGGCATGGTGTGTCTCGATGACGAGAAGCTGCGCGACAAGGGTCTGATGCTGCGCCGCTGGGGCCGCCGCTCCGAGCCGCACCTCTTCGGATCCGAACAGGCTCGGACCGGGCGCGTCTTCCGTGAGGACCTCGACGGCGTCGCCTACGACAACGACTTCATCTTCGACGTCCTGCCGTGGAACTTCGAACCGTCGGAGCTCGGTGCCGCATTCGGACTGGTCCAATTGAGCAAGCTCGACACCAATTACAAACGACGAGCGCAGATCTTCGAGGCGTTCTCGGCAGCGTTCGGCGCCTACCCGAGCCTCTTCCGCCTACCGAGGCAGCTCGAGGAATTCCGAACTGCGTGGCTGTGCTACCCGGTGACAGTCAGCGAGAACGCCGGGTTCAGCCGTTCCCAACTCCAGGAGTCACTCGAAGCTGCGGGCATCGACACCCGAACGGTCTGGAGCGGCAACGTCACCCGGCACCCGATGATGCGTAACGTCGAATATCGCATCCCCGAGGGCGGCCTGCCCTTCGCGGACGAGGTGTTCGAGCGCGGCATGTCACTCGGCATGAGCCACGGCATGACCGACGAGGAACTCGACCACGTCGTCGCGAGCATCCACGCGTTCGCATCGCGGTTCGCCGCTCCGCAGGAGAGCTTGTGATGGATGCCCGGCACGCCATGGTGACGGGAGGGTCGAGCGGGATCGGGGCGGCCGTCGTCGACCGGTTCCTCGCGCGGGGGTTGAGGGTCAGCGTGCTCGATCTCGACGTACCCGTCGCACCTGTGGATGGCGTCGACTACTACACGGTGGACGCGACCGACGGCACCGCGGTGGAATCGGTGATGCTCCGCGCGAGCACTCGGGCGCCTCTGCCCGACGTTCTCGTGACCTGCCACGGAATCCGCGGGGCCTACGTTCCCGCGCTCGACATGGATCCCGAACGTGTGCGACGAGTCTTCGACGTCCACGTCATGGGAACGCTCCTGGTCGCCTCGGCGTTCGCACGTCCGCTGGTGGAGGCCCGCAAGCCCGGGTCGATCGTGACGATCTCGTCGACGACGGCCTTCGGCGGCTGGCAACGGCAGGCCGACTACGGCCCGGCGAAAGCCGCTGTCCAGCAACTGAGCAAGAACCTCGCGATCGAGTGGGCACCCCTTCTTCGCGTCAACAGCGTCGCGCCCGGGCACACCCTGACGCCGATGGTCCAGGAGATGATCGATCAGGGCTACGACGTGTCCGCCACCGTGAAACGCACTCCGCTGGAACGCATGTGCGAGCCCGAGGAGATGGCGCGATCGATCGAGTACCTCGCCCTCGACGCGAGTTTCGTGACGGGCCTGTGCCTGCCCGTCGACGGTGGGTGGACGGCTGTCGGCAAATGACCACCGCACGCGTCCCGGTCCGTCGGCTCGGTGATCTTCTCCTGCCTCCGATCGGATTCGGTTCCATGACGATCACACAGGTTCCGGGCTACGACGTCGAGCGCGGTCGGCGGACGGTGCATGCCGCACTCGACGCCGGCGTCAGGTTGTTCGACACCGCAGACGTCTACGGACCCGCGCGGGGCGGTGACGGCGTCAACGAACTGGCGCTCATCGATGCGCTACGGCGGTGGCCGGGCCCACTCGACGACGTCGTCGTGGCCACCAAGGGCGGCCATCTGCGGTTCGCGGTGACCGACACGTGGTGGACCGACGGCCGCCGCGAGCACCTACGGAAAGCCTGCATCGCGTCGATCCGGCGCCTCGGGCTCGACCCGCTCCCCCTCTACCAGCACCACCGACCGGATCCGCAGATTCCGTACGAGGAGTCGATGCTCGCGCTCCGTGACCTCCACGACGAGGGCTTGACAGCGCGGATCGGCATCTCCAACGCCGACCTTCGCCAGATCGAGGTCGCGCAGCAGATCCTCGGCGACGCCTTGGTGGCGGTGCAGAACGAATACTCCCCCAGTGCCAGATCGGCGGAAGTCGAGATACGAGCCTGTGAGGAACGGGGCCTCGCCTTCCTGTCCTGGGGCCCATTCGGAGGTATGAGACAGGCGAAGAGCCTCGGCGAAGAGGGCTCTCCGTTCGAAGCGGTCGCACGAGCCCGCGGCGTGAGCACCCATCGCGTCGCGCTCGCATGGCAGCTTCACCGATCCCCGGTGGTGATACCCATCCCCGGCGCCTCGCGGCCGGAGTCCGTCGTCGATTCGGTCGCGGCGGCGACCTTGGCTCTGACCGCCGACGAACTCGCGCTGCTCGACGGCCCGACCGAACCACACCGACCAAGCGATGACCAGAGGCCGACCGAGCCGCATCGCGGAGAGAGACACTTCCCATGACCAGACAGATGCACCTCGCTGTATTCGCGCAAGGCGTCGGCGTCGGCCAGTCCGTATGGCGTTCGAGGCGAACAGATCCCGCGAACATGCACACCCTCGAACACTGGGCGGCGGTGGCTCGGTCCGCCGAACGCGGCTGCTTCGACGCCCTCTTCATCGCCGATGCGCTGAATCTGTCCCCCGCGATCGCCGCCGACGCCACCGACCGCCCCGATCCGATCGCCGTGCTCGCGGCGCTGTCGGTCGTCACGGAGAAGATCGGTCTGATCGGCACCAGCTCGACGACGTACAACGATCCGTTCACCGTCGCGCGCCAGTTCGCCACCCTCGACCATCTGAGCAACGGGCGCGCCGGCTGGAACGTCGTCACCACCGCGATTCCCGCCGCCGCCGAGAACTACGGCTCCGCCAAGCTCCCGGACCACGAGGATCGCTACGCCCGCGGGGAGGAGTTCGTCGACGTCGTCAGAGCCCTCTGGGACGGGTGGGACGAGGACGCCATCGTCGGCGACCGCGCGTCCGGGGTGTGGGCGGACCCGACCAAGGTTCGCCGCATCGATCATCGGGGCAAGTTCTTCGACGTCGCCGGACCGCTGACCATTCCCCGGTCCCCGCAGGGCCGGCTCCCGCTGGCGCAAGCGGGATCGTCACCCACCGGTATGAGACTCGGCGCGCGCGTCGCGGACCTCGTGTTCACCACCCAGCACGATTTGTCCGCGGGTAAGGAATTCGCCGACGGGATGCGGAGCCTGGTGTCGGCAGCAGGCCGAAGCATCGACGCCGTGAAGATTCTTCCGGGTGTGACACCCATCGTCGGCAGAACCGACGCCGAGGCCCGCGATCTGGCGATCGAGCTGGGATCCCACATCGACGACGGGACCACACTGAAGTTCCTGAACCAGTCGTTCGGCGGCATCGACCTGTCGCGCTTCGACCTCGACGAACCGTTTCCCGATCTACGAGAGTCGTTACCCACCAATGCGAGTGTGTCGCGACCGAAGCTCTTCACCGAGATCGCGCTGCGCGAGGGGCTGACCGTCCGGCAGTTGGCGCAACGCGTCGGCCTGAGCATCGGACACCGCACCCTGGTCGGCTCCGCCGACACCGTCGCCGCCGACCTCGAGCGCTGGTTCCGGTCCGGCGCCGCAGACGGATTCATCGTGCTGCCCGCCGACCTGCCCACTGGATTCGACGAGTTCGTGGACGATGTGGTCCCGCGCCTCCAGGATCGCGGGCTGCTCCGCAGAAAGTATGCCGGTGAGACGCTCCGGGATCATCTCGACGAAAACTGATCGCGAGTCCACGCCCCTATCCGTCCCATCCGCCGCGCCCGCAGGAACGGCCCCCACACCCACCGGTGCGGGGGCCGCGGAAACGGCTGCGTCGCCTCAACGTGCGGACGGGTCGCCGACCTTCAGAACGTCCCGGATCATCCGCCACAGTTCCAGGCGCGCCGGACCGGTGAGCGACAGCTTCGGAAAGGTGAGGAAGCCGTGGAAGAGACCGTCGAAGCGGTGCGCGACAACCGGCACCCCGTCCCCCGCCAACCGTTCCGCGTAGTATTCGCCCGCCGAGCACGGGGGATCGAGTTCCGCCGTGACGACCAGCGCCGGCGGCAGGCCCGCGAGAGTCGCCGCGCGGGTGGGAACCACGAACTCGCTCGACCGGTCACCGGGCGCGTACTGATCCCAGTACCAGCGCATCGCGTCGGTCGTGTTGTAGTAGCCCACGCCGTATTTCGTGTACGACTCGGTTGTGAAGTCGTCGTCGATGACCGGATAGATCAGGATCTGCGCCGCGATCCGCGGAGCACCCCGGTCCCGGGCGGCCAGCGCCACCGTCGCCGCCAGGTTCCCGCCGGCACTGTCGCCGGCAACAGCGATCCGGTCGGGGTCACCTCGATACTCGCCGGCGTTCTCCGACGCCCACAGCAGGGCCGCGTAGACGTCCTCCATCGCAGCAGGCGCCTGATGCTCGGGCGCCAACCGGTAGTCGACCGAGACGATCACGGAGTCGACCGCATCCGCCATCGAGCGGCAGAGCTCGTCGTGGGAGTCCAGATCGCAGAATACGAACCCGCCACCGTGCGCGAACACGATCACCGGGAGCGGGTCGTTCGACTCGGAATGCGGGACGTAGACACGCAACGTCAGATCCCCGCCCGGGCCGTCGATGACGACGTCGCGGGCGATCTCCATGTCCGGCTGGTGCGCGAGCGGCGCCCGACGGGAGGCGATGACCTCACGAAGCTCCGCGGCCGGGAACTTCGTGACGTCCGGGAATCCTGCCTCGAGGACGGCGAGCATCGACTCCACGTCCGGATGCAAATCAGTTCGGCGATCCACTGCCACGTCACAGTTCCTCTCTCGTACCGGATTCGGCCGAGCCGACAGCAACCACACGGGCCCCTGCCACGGCTGAGCCGACTCGTCGCGACGCCACCTTGCAGGACCCTGTCCACTGCCGCAATACCGGCGTCCCAGCGTGCGGGAGACTTTCTCGGACGCGCCGACCGGCACCGGGCAGGCGCGCCACACCGTCGTCCACCCAGCGGGCGACTCCGATGACCCCGGCGGTCTCGGCACAGATACTGCGGGACAGAACCTTTCACAATCGGACCATCCCACACGAGTGTTCAGGAGGACGGAGCACGATGACGCAGAGCTTGATCGGCAGAACCGCTTTGGTCACGGGAAGCAGCCGCGGAATCGGCCGCGCGATTGCGCAGCGGTTGGCGGCGGAGGGCGCCACGGTCGTCGTGACCGCCAGATCCCGGCAGCCATCCGAGTCGACCCGCAACGGGCAGGCCGCGACCCTGGCCGGAAGCCTCGACGAGACTGTCGACCTGATCGAAGCGGCCGGCGGACACGCGATCGCGATCCCTGCCGACATCGACGACCCCCACGATCTGGACAGACTGGTCGACGCCGTCGTCGAGCACACGGGCCGACTCGACATTCTCGTCAACAATGCGGGGTTCGCCGACTACGCCGTGGTCGAGGAGATGACTGCGGAAACCTTCGACCGCACGGTCAACCACTATCTCCGAGTCCCGTTCCTGCTGTCGCAGAAGGTTATTCCGCACATGCGCAAGCAGGGGCGCGGGTGGATCGTCAACATCGGCTCGTCGACGGGGATGTCCCCCATTCGCCCCTTCCGCGACTACAACAAGACGTCGGGCGACGTCCTGTACGCGTCGATGAAGGCGGCGCTGCACCGATTCACGCAAGGTCTCGCGGCCGAGACGCTCGACGACGACATCGCCGTCAATGCCGTGGGCCCGTCGACTGCGATCATGACGCCCGGAGCTGCCGCGCTTCTACCCGACGGCTACGAGACCGAGCCGGTGGAGTACCTGGCCGAAACGGTTCTGGCGATGTGCCGGCTGCCCGCCGCGGAACGGACGGGGCATGTCGCGTTCAGCCTGCACTACCCGTGGAGTACCGGGCTGCCCGTCATGACACTCGACGGCGGAACGGAGCTGCCCCGACGAGAGCCGCCCGAGTGGGCGAACCCCAACATTCGGCCCCAAGGGCTCTGACACGAAACCTGGGAGCCCCGACCGGATCGGTCAGGGCTCCCAGGGATTCGGTCTCGCGTACTAGGCCGTCAGCACCAGCCCCGAAGTGGGGACTCCGGTTCCGGCGGTGACCAGGACGTTCTCGACGTCCGGCACCTGGTTGACGGAGGTGCCGCGGATCTGGCGGACGCCCTCGGCGATGCCGTTCATGCCGTGGATGTACGCCTCACCGAGCTGGCCTCCGTGGGTGTTGATCGGCAGCCGGCCACCCAGCTCGATGGCGCCGTCGGCGATGAAGTCGCGGGCCTCGCCGCGGCCGCAGAAGCCGAGTTCTTCGAGCTGCATCAGCACGTACGGGGTGAAGTGGTCGTACAGCACCGCGGTCTGCATGTCCGACGGCCGCAGTCCCGACTGCTCCCACAGTTGGTCGCCGACCAGGCCCATTTCGGGTAGACCCGTCAGGCCGTCCCGGTAGTAGCTGGTCATGATGTACTGATCCGGTCCACTGCCCTGCGCGGCGGCCGCGACGATCGCCGGTTTGTTCGGCAGATCCTTGGCCCGCTCGGGTGACGTGACGACGATCGCGATGCCGCCGTCCGTCTCCTGACAGCAGTCCAGCAGGTGCAGCGGTTCGGCGATGAACCGCGAGTTCTGGTGGTCCTCGAGCGTGATCGGTTTGCCGTGGAAGAAGGCGTTGGGGTTCACCGCCGCATGTTTGCGGTCGGCGACGGCGACGCGGCCGAAATCCTCACTGGTGGCTCCGTACACGTGCATGTAGCGCTGCGCGACCATCGCCACGAAGGACGCCGGGGTCCCCAGACCGTGCGGGTAGGAAAACGCATTATCGGTGCCCGACGAGTTGACCTGCTGCACCAGACCGGTGTTGACCTGGCCGAAGCGTGCTCCCGAACGCTCGTTGAACGCCCGGTAGGCCACCACGACGTCGGCGACCCCGGTCGCGACCGCCATCGCGGCCTGCTGGATGGTGGCGCACGCGGCGCCGCCGCCGTAGTGGATGCGACTGAAGAACTTGAGGTTCGGGATCCCTACCGAACGTGCCACGGCCGCTTCGGTGTTGGTGTCCATCGTGAACGACGTCAACCCGTCGACGTCGGAGGGCGCGAGGCCCGCGTCGTCGAGCGCGGCCTGGACCGCCTCCGCAGCGAGACGAAGTTCGCTGCGGCCCGAGTCCTTCGAGAAATCGGTGGCTCCGATGCCGACGATCGCGGCCTTGCCGGACAGTCCACTCATGCTCGCCCTCCATCCGAGTCACCGTTCATGACCAGAGTGACCGTCGACGTGATGTGGTCACCGAGGCTGTCCTTGCCGACCACCTTGACCGTCACCAGTCCGTCGTCCGCCGCGACGACCTCGCCGGACAGATGCAGCGTGTCGTACGCGTACCACGGCACGCCCAGCCGCAGCTTGATCGACGTCAGTCGCGCCCGCGGGCCCGCCCAGTCGGTGACGAACCGCTGCACCAGACCGGTGTCGGTGAGGATGTTGACGAAGATGTCCTTCGACCCGCGTTGCTGCGCCTTGTCCCGGTCGTGATGCACGTCCTGGAAGTCTCTGGTGGCCAACGCTGTCGAGACGATGAACGTGGGGTCGCCGTGGACCGAGAGACCCGGCAGCTGGTCGCCGACCGAGATGTCGAGTGCGCTGGTCATCTCACGACTCCTTCACCGGACGCCACGCATACAGCGTCCAGGGCTCGTTACCGGTCTCGTCGTCGCCGGGGAAGTCCAGGAACTGGGCCTGGACCGGCATACCGACGGCGACCTCGGACGGGTCGACGTCGCGCAGCTCACCGAGCATGCGCACACCCTCCTCGAGCTCGACGAGCGCCACCACGAACGGCAGCGACCGGCCGGGCACCTTGGGGGCGTGGTGCACGACGAAGCTGAACACCGTGCCGCGGCCGGACGCCACGACGTAGTCGGTGGTCTCGGTCTTGCCCTTCCACAGCGCAGGCACCGGCGGGTGTTGCAGCGAACCGTCCGGCCGCTGCTGGATCCGCAGTTCGTGCGCGGCCACACCGTCCCAGAAGAACTGCGTGTCCCGCGACGGCGTGGGCCGCATCATCCGCGTCGGATCGAGATCTTCGGGTACCGAGACACTTTCGGACGCAGGAACGTCCTTCGCCGGCGGCATGAACTTCAGGATGCGGAACATCATCTCGGCGACGATCTCCCCCGTACCGTCTTCCCGGGCGACCTTCCAGAAGTTGCGCGTGGTGAAGAACCAGCCCTCGCCGAGTCCGGTCTTCTTGGGGCCGACGACCTCCTCGAGCGTCGACTCGATCGTCACCTCCTCACCCGGGCGCAGGTAGCGGTGGTAGATCTGGTCGCAATTGGTCGCGACCACCGACGTGTATCCGGCGTCGTCGAGAATCTGGGTCATTCGGCCCAGCGGATCGTCCTCCTCGCGGACCGCACCGAGACCGCGCATGGTCCACACCTGCGCCATTGCGGGTGGCGCGACGATCCCGCCGTGACCGGCCGCGACGGCGGCGTCCTCGTCCACGTAGATCGGGTTCTCGTCGCCGATCGCCTCGAGCCAGTTGCGGATCATCGGCGTGTTGATCGGATCGCGGCCCGCGCGGGCCTTGCTCGCGCCGCCCGCCTTGATCTGCTCGGCACCCGCGAGAATCTGTGCAGTCACGTCGTTCTCGCTCATCGCGGCACCTTCGGCAGTCCCAGTCCGGCCACCGCGATCAGTTCGCGCATGACCTCGTTGACGCCGCCACCGAAGGTGATGACGACGTTGCGCTTGACCTGGACGTCGAGCCAGTGCATGAGTGCGGCCGTCTCCGGGTCACCCGGGTCGCCGTGCGCGCCGACGATCTCGTCCACGATCCGGCCCACCCGCTGGATGCGTTCGGTGGCAAACACCTTGGTGGCCGACGCGTCCGCCACGTCGACGTCTCCCGTGGCCGCCGCGACCTGCCAGTTGAGCAGCTCGTTGAGCCGGTACGTCGCGTGGATCTCACCGAGTCCGCGGCGAACGTCGTCGAGCTCCAACAGATCCCGCTTCGCAGCCCAGTCGTGGACCTTCTCGTACAGCCCCGCGACGCGGCCGGCCGGACCCAGCATGACGCGCTCGTGGTTGAGCTGCGTCGTGATGAGCCGCCAGCCCTTGTTCTCCTCGCCCACCAGCATGCTCGCCGGCACGCGGACGTCGGTGTAGTACGTGGCGTTGACGTGGTGCGCACCGTCGGCGGTGATGATCGGGGTCCACGTGAAACCCGGGTCCTCGGTGTCGACGATCAGGATCGAGATACCGCGGTGGCGCGACTCGGCGTCACCGGTACGGACGGCGAGCCAGATGTAGTCGGCGTCGTGTCCACCGGTGGTGAAGATCTTCTGGCCGTTGACGACGTACTCGTCACCGTCACGGACCGCGGTTGTCCGCAGCGCCGCGAGGTCGGTCCCGGCGTCGGGCTCGGAGTAGCCGATCGCGAAGTGCACCTCACCGGCGAGGATGGCGGGCAGGAACTTTCGCTTCTGCTCCTCGGTGCCGTAGGTCATCAGCGTCGGGCCGACCGTCTGCAGCGTCACCGACGGCAACGGAACATCGGCGCGCACAGCCTCGTTGACGAAGATCTGCTGCTCGATCTCACCGAAGCCGCGGCCACCGAACTCGACCGGCCAGCCGACGCCGAGCCAACCGTCCTTGCCCATCCGGCGGATGACCTCACGGTAGGTGGGTCCGTGCCGTTCGGTGAGCATGATCTCGGCCTCGGCCGGCGAGATCAGACCGGAGAAGTAGCGGCGCAGTTCCGCCTGCAGCTCACGCTGTTCGGGCGTCAGATCGATGAACACCGGGCCCCCACGAGGTCGAGTCGGTACGAGGCGCCGCCGACGAGGCGCGCCAGGTCTTTGGCGATGGAGAAGTAGCGATGCATCGGGTACGTGACGTCCACGCCGATGCCGCCGTGCAGGTGGTGCAGCGTCCGCATCGCGGCCGGGATCTCGGTTGCGATCCAGTACGCCGTGACGTCGAGATCGCCTGCAGCATCGAGACCTTCGTGCACCCGCCACGCCGACGACAGGGCCGCGACGTGCAGCGTCCTGGACGTGACGTAGACGTCGGCGATCTGCTGGGCCACGGCCTGGAACGCCGCGAGCGGCTTGCCGAACTGCTCTCGGGTCGTGAGGTGATCGGCGGCCAGTGCCGTTGCGCCGGCGAGCAGGCCGTCGGCATACGCGCCGATGCTCGCGAGCGCGATCCGGTGCAGCGTCGCGACACCTTCCAGCCCGCCACCGAGGACGTCGGCCGCCGGAATACGCACGGCGTCGAACTGGACCGAGAACTCCGGCCCGCCGGACGACGTGGCACTCGGGGTGAGGGTGACACCCGGCGCGTCCGGCGCCACGAGCACCACGCCGACGTCGGTGGGCACCAGGATGCGGTGCGCGATGTCGGCGAACGGCACCGCGATCTTGCGGCCGGTCACGACGACGTCGGTGCCGTCCGTGACGGCGGTAGTCGAGGGCAGCGCCGGGAAGGCCGATCCCTGTTCCATGAGCGCCGCGGTGAGCACCCGCCCGGCGGCGATGCCGTCGAGCAGCGCGTCCTGCTGGTCGGTCGAGCCGAGCGCGAGCACCGGGAGCACGCCGAAGCCCAGGGTCGCGAGGGCCGGGACCGGCGCGGCGCCGCGCCCGACCTCGGTGAGCATCGTCGCGACCTCGAGCACCCCGAGGCCGTCGCCGCCGAGCCGCTCCGGCACCGCGAGGGAGAGCAGGTCCGCCTTCGCGAGCGCCTGCCACAGCTCGGGGCTGAAGCCGCCGGTGTCGGCGGGATCGGTGTGCTCGCGGGCCAGCAGGCCCACGACGATCTCCGCCACCGTTTCTTGTGTCTGATCCAGAGAGAAATCCACGTTGCCGATCCCGCCTACGATTTAGAACGTGTTCCAGTTGTATCACCTGCAGGGTAACGGAGAAAGTCCCCCGCGATCGAGAACAAGTTCACCTCCTCCCGGACGCCACGGCAACCATCGTTCCGGCCGCGCATTCGGAGAGCCGCCCCGCCGGTCCGCCACCGCTGCCGACAACTCCTGTTCGGAGACGACCCACTCGCGGAGTGGTCGGTGTGACCGAGTCGACAGCACCACTCCCGCGCGGATCCGGTCGATACGCGAACACCCGCCCGGGGCGTCCGGGCGGGTGTCGTTCGCAACGTCGGTCCTCCGTCAGCCGCGGGGCAGCCCCAACAGCTGCTCGGCCGCGACGGTGAGCAGGATCTGGGTGGTACCGCCCGCGATGGACAGGCAGCGAGTGTTGAGGAACTCCCGCGTGAGCGGGCCCTCGACCCAGCCGGCTTCTCCCGCGAGCTCGACGGCGAACTCCGCGACGCCCTGACGGTTCCGCACACCGACGAGCTTGCGCACGCTCGACGCCGGCCCGGGGTCCTGGCCGTCGAGCTGACGCAGCGTCGTGCGGAGCTCGAGCAACGAGCCGACAAGCGCCTCGGAGATCAACGCGCCCAGGTGATCGGCGGTCACCGCGTCGGGCTCGCCCGCCAGCTCGAGCAGCTCCTCGACGGCCTTGCCGAGCGACGACCCGCCGCTCATCGCGACCCGTTCGTTCGCGAGCGTCGTGCGGGCCAGCTTCCAGCCGCCGTTCACCTCGCCGACCACGCACTCGTCCGGGATCACCACGTCGTCGAGGAACACCTCGTTGAACAGCGCGTCGCCGGTGATCTCGCGCAGCGGCGAGATCCGGATGCCCGGGGTCTTCATGTCGAGTAGGAAGTACGTGATGCCCTTGTGCTTCGGCGCGTCCTTGTCGGTGCGGGCCAGGCAGATGCCCCAGTCCGCCTCGCGGGCGAGCGACGTCCACACCTTCTGCCCGTTGAGCTTCCAGCCACCGTCGACCTTCTCCGCGACCGTGCGCAGCGACGCCAGATCCGAGCCCGCGCCAGGCTCGGAGAACAGCTGGCACCACGTGATCTCGCCGCGCAGCGTCGGCAGCGCGAACCGTTCGATCTGCTCCTGGCTGCCGTGTTCGAGAACCGTCGGGACCGCCCACCAACCGATGACGAGGTCCGGTCGCTCGACGCCGGCCGCCGCCATCTCCTCGGCGATGAGGATCTGCTCGGCGGCGCTCGCCCCGCGGCCGTACGGACGCGGCCAGTGCGGCGCGGCGTACCCCGACTCGGCGACCGCGACGCGGCGCTCCGCCTCCGGCACCGCCGCGAGCGCGACGACGTCGTCGCGGATCGCGGACCGCTCCGACTCGAGTTCGGACAGGTCGATCGTCAGGTGGCGGCGTGCGCCGGCGCGGGTCAGCTCGGTCACCCGGGCGCGCCAGACGTTGCTGCCCCCGAGGAACTGCTTGTTCGAGACCGCGCGCCGCAGGTAGTAGTGCGCGTCGTGCTCCCACGTGAAGCCGATGCCGCCGAGGATCTGGATGCAGTCCTTGGCGTTCTGGACGGCCGCGTCCAGCGCGACGGCAGCCGCGACCGCCGCCGCGACGGGCAGTTCGGACGTGCCGGCATGTGCGGCGTCGGGGTCCGGCAGCGCGTCCTCGGCCGCGACGGCAGCGTCCCACGCGACGGCGCGCGCCTGCTCGACGCGGCACAGCATTTCGGCGCACAGGTGCTTGATCGCTTGGAACGAGCCGATCGGCTTGCCGAACTGCTCGCGGATCTTGGCGTACTCGACCGCGGTCCGCAGGCTCCAGCCCGCCACCCCGGCCGCCTCCGCCGCGACCAGCGTGGCCGCGAGGTCACGAACCAGTTCCTGCGCGACACCGGTGACGACCCGATCGGACGCCACGGCGACGCCGTCGAAGCGGACCCGAGCCACGCCACGGCTCTTGTCGAGGATGTCGAGCGGCTCGACCGTCAGCCCCGCGGCCGCACCGTCCACGAGACACCACACGACATCGGAACCGGAGCGTGCCGGCACCAGCACCGCGACGCCGGGCTCACCGCCGAGGGCGTTGCCCCCGTCACCGGACAGGACGAGTCCGCCGTCCGCGTCGGGGGTCGCCTCGAGCGCCGGGGTGTCGAGCACCACCGAGACCGGCAGTTCGCCCTCGGCGATCTGTCCGGCCCACGCCTTCGCGGCGGCGCCGTCGCAACGTCCGAGCACGAGGCCTGCGAGCGCCGTCGGTAGAACGGGTCCGCCCACGAGCTCGACGGCCGACTGCTCCAACATCGCAGCGAGATCCACGATCTGTCCGCCGACCCCGCCGACCGACTCCGGAACACCCACGGCAAAGAGCCCCAACTGCGCCACCGAGGGCCAGGTCCGGCGCCAGAAGTCCGCAGGTCCCTCGCGTAAAATGGCAAGCGGGGCCGCTGAGCGCGCCCACGCCTGAATCGACTCCTGGACGGCCTTCTGTTCGTCACTCGTGGCGATTGTCACAACGGCTACCCACCTTTCGTGGATGACATATTCATTTAGAACGTGTTCTAATATGCTCGGCCGTCAAGAGTCAAGGCGTGAAGGAAACTGTCGATGACCACCTCATCTCGATCCCGCTCCACCGGGGGTTCGGTCTCGACCCTCAGCGAGGACGATCTCAGCTCGAACGCTCAGCGCGAGCGCCGCAAGCGGATCCTCGATGCAACCCTGACGCTCGCGTCCAAGGGCGGCTACGAGGCCGTGCAGATGCGTGCGGTCGCCGAGCGCGCCGACGTCGCCGTCGGCACCCTGTATCGCTACTTCCCGTCGAAGGTGCACCTGCTGGTGTCGGCGCTCGCCCGCGAGTTCGAGCGGATCGAGTCCAAGGGCAAGATCCCCCCGGGCCACAGCCCGCTCGAGCGGATGCAGCTCATCCTCGGCCAGATCACCAAGGCGATGCAGCGTGATCCCCTCCTCACCGAGGCGATGACCCGCGCGTTCATGTTTGCGGACGCGTCCGCGGCGGCCGAGGTCGACCAGGTCGGCAAGCTCATGGACACCCTGTTCGCCCGGGCCATCACCGACGGCGATCCCACCGAGGAACAGCTCGCGGTCGCACGCGTCATCAGCGACGTGTGGCTCTCGAACCTCGTGGCGTGGCTCACTCGCCGGTCCTCGGCCACCGACGTCGCCAAGCGCCTCGAACTGACCGTGGAACTGCTGCTCGGCGACGGGTCGAAGACTCCGTTCTGACCGGTATCGGTGCCCCGGTACCGGAACGCGACGCGCCAGCCCGTCCGCAATCGCTTAGGTTTGAACCTGTGAGCGCTCTGGATCTGCCGATCGAACTTCGCCGGGCCCTGTCCACCGTGGCCCGGACTCCTCGCCTGCTCGTCGCGTCCGACTACGACGGCACCATGGCGCCTATCGTCAACGACCCCGAGAAGGCCTATCCGCACGCGGAGTCGGTGCGCGCACTGCGCGCGCTGGCCGGCCTGGCCGCCACCACCGCCGCCGTCATCTCCGGGCGGGCGCTCAAGGACCTGGCGACGCTGTCCCGGCTGCCCGCCGAGGTGCAGTTGGTCGGCAGCCACGGGTCGGAGTTCGACGTCGGATTCGTGCACGCGATCGACGCGAACGCCCGCAAACTGCTGAGCGAGGTCACCGCGGAGTTGTCCCGGATCGCCGATCTGCACCCCGGCGTGACCGTGGAGACCAAGCCCGCCAGTGCCGCCCTGCACGTGCGCAACGCGAGCCCCGAGGCGGGCGCGAAGGCACTTGCCGCCGTCCACGCGGAGGCCGCGCTGTGGACCGGCGTGCAGGTCACCGAGGGCAAGGCCGTCGTCGAACTCGCGGTCGTCGCGACCGACAAGGGCAACGCCCTCGACATTCTCCGCCACCAGGAGGCCTCCACGGCCGCGGTGTTCTTCGGCGACGACGTCACCGACGAGAAGGCGTTCGGGCGCCTCCAGGGCCCCGATCTCGGCATCAAGGTCGGCGAGGGCGACACCCTCGCCGAGTACCGCGTCAGTTCCACCGAGGACGTCGCGGCCGCGCTGGCCTTCCTGCTCGAGGAGCGGCGCACCTGGCTCTCCGGCGCCGACGCCCCGCCCATCGAGCGGCTGACGATGCTCGCCAGCCCCCGCTCGGTGGCGCTGATCACCCCCGACGCGAACATGACGTGGCTGTGCCATCCCGAGCCGGATTCGGCCGCGGTGTTCGCCCATCTGCTCGGCGGCACCGAGGCCGGCCACTTCAGCGTCGGCCCGCAGCGCGAGGCGCTGCCGCTGAGCCAGCAGTACATCGACGGGACCATGACGGTGCAGACGCGCTGGTCCAGCCTCACGGTCACCGACTACCTGCCGCACGACGTGCAGCCGAGCCGCACCGATCTCACCCGCGTCATCACGGGCCGCGCGAAGGCGGTCGTCAGCTTCGCGCCCCGACCGGAGTTCGGTCAGGTTCCCGTGCAGCTGGAGCCGGAGACCGACGGACTTCGAGTCTCCGGCACGAGCGAGCCGATGGTGCTGCGCTCGCCCGGGGTGCACTGGGACATCACGAGCGACGGCACCCAGCAGACCGCGCATGCGGTCGTCGACCCCTCCCAGGGGCCGGTCGTTCTCGAACTGCGTTGCGGTACCGAGGATCTCGGACCCTCACTGCTGTCCGAGCCGGAGCGCCGGGAGATCGCCGAATCCTACTGGCGCGACTGGGCGCAGACGCTCGACCTGCCGCCGCTCAAGCCGGATCTGATGAAGCGGTCCGCCCTCACGCTGCGCGGGCTGGTGCACGCGCCGAGCGGCTCGATCCTCGCGGCCGCCACGACGTCGTTGCCGGAGGAGATCGGCGGCGTCCGCAACTGGGACTACCGCTACTGCTGGCTGCGCGATGCGGCACTGACCGCGTCGGCACTCGTCAGCCTCGGCTCCCTCGCGGAGGCCGAGAACTATCTCGAGTGGGTGCACGGCGTCCTCGAGACCCTGCACGGCCCGGAGCGACTGCACCCGCTCTACACGCTGTACGGAACCGGGCTACCGCCCGAGGCCGTGATCGACTCGCTGCCGGGGTACGCCGGATCCCGGCCGGTCCGCGTCGGTAACGCCGCCAACCAGCAGGTGCAGCTGGACGTCTTCGGCCCCATCGTCGACCTCATCTCCAATCTGGCCCTGGCCCGGCAGAAGAAGGGCATCACCGGGTCGGACGCACTCACCGACCGCGACTGGGAACTCGTGTCCGCGATGGTCGAGGCCGTCGAACGGCGCTGGAGCGAACCCGACCACGGCATCTGGGAGATCCGCGACAACCCCCGGCACCACGTGTACTCGAAGGTGATGGGGTGGCTCACCGTCGACCGCGCCCTCACGCTGGCCGAGAACTTCGGCCGTCCGGCGCGCGAGACGTGGGCGGCGCTGCGCGAGGAGATCGCCGAGGAGGTGACCGAGAAGGGGTGGAACGCGGACGTCGAGTCCTACACCGCCGCCTACGACGGCACCGACCTCGATGCCGCGACGCTGCACATCGGGCTGTCCGGGCTGATCGACCCGAAGGACGAGCGGTTCGCCGCAACGGTGGTCGCGACGGAGGCCGAGCTGCGCAGTGGCTCCACCGTGTACCGATACCACCACGACGACGGGCTGCCGGGCATCGAGGGCGGCTTCCATCTGTGCGCGGCGTGGCTCGTGGAGGCGTATCTCCTGATCGGCCAGCGGTCCGACGCCGAGGCCCTGTTCAAGCAGTTGGTGAACGCGGCGGGGCCGACGGGACTGTTGGCGGAGGAATACGATCCCGTGGCCGAGCGCTCGCTGGGCAACCATCCGCAGGCGTACAGCCACCTGGGGCTGTTGCGGTGCGCGCAACTGCTGAGTGCCGACGCAACGCGGTAGGGGTCTGTCGCTGTGAAACCTGTTGCTCGGCGGTCGATTCGATCCGGAGGGCGCTACGGCTCGGGCGGAGAGGCCGCGGTGTGACCGCGCACCAATTCGGTCTCGAGCATCTCGACGGTCGTGACACCGGAGTCCGAGCCGGACATCAGTAGCGCTCCGGCCCGCCGGCCCTTGTCCTCCTGCGGCTGACGGACCGTCGTCAGGCCCTCGCGCAGCGCCTCCTCGATCCCGTCGAAGCCGGTGATCGACAGGCGGCCGGGGACGTCGAGGCCCTCGCACCGCGCCCAGTCGAGCGCGCCGAGTGCGAGCACGTCGGTGGTGCACACCAGCGCCGTGATGTTCGGGTTCACCGCGAAGGCCTGCGCCGCCGCGGAATGACCCGACTGCGCCGTGTGCTCGTAGCGTTCGATGACGGCGAGCGACGACGGATCCAGCCCGGCATCGGACATCGCGTCCCGCACACCGGCGATCCGCTCGCGCTGGACGTGGAAGTTGGGGGCGTACAGGCGCTCGCCGGTCACCACCCCGTCCGCACGATCACGACCGAGCCGCATACAGAGGACGCCGATCTCCCTGTGCCCCAGCGAGATCAGGTAGTCGGCAACCTTCCGCATCGCGCCGCGGTCGTCGATACCGATGAGCGAGGCGCCCGGGAGCTCGCGGGGCTGGTCGCAGATGACGGTCGGCAGGTGCCGCTCCCGCACGGCAGCAAGGTAGGGATCGTCGTCGGCCACGGAGTACACGACGAAGCCGTCGACACCGGCCTGCTGCACCACCGCTGCGGCCTCGACGTCGTCGCGCCCGGGCCCCGCCGGAATGAGCAGCAGCCCCTGTCCGGCGGTCTCGCACGATTCGGTGAGGCCCGCGAGGAAGCTCATCGCGGCGGGGTCCCGGAACGAATAGCTGAGGGCCTCGGTCAGCAACAGCCCCACCGCGCCCGCGCGACGGGTACGCAGCGAGCGGGCGACCGGGTCGGGGCCCGGGTATCCGCGGCGCTTCGCGGCCTGGAGCACGCGTTCGCGCAGTTCGGCCGACAGCTGATCGGGACGGTTGTACGCATTCGAGACCGTCGTCCGCGAGACCTTCAGCTCGGCGGCGAGCGACGCCAGAGTGGCTTGGCGACGTGGCTGTCGAGACCTTGGCATAACGGGACGGTAGCGGTTCGGCGGCCCCAGGGCGAACCGGAACTTGCCCCGGAACGATACGACCTGCACGGTTTCCGCTAAAGTGAAACGGAAACGATTACCAATAAGGTTGTGGCCCGGCACCGGGTCGACGCTCATCCGAGTCGTGATCAGGAGAAGAACAAGTGCGCATGCCTCGAAGGTTCCGTGCCTCACGAACCACAGCGGCGGCCCTCGGTGCTGCCCTCACCGCCCTGGCCCTCACGGCCTGCGGCACCTCCCCCGGCTCCGACGGCGAGATCCGTGTCGTCGCGTCCACCAACGTGTGGGGCAGTGTCGCGCAGGCCGTCGCGGGCGACCGACTCGAGGTCACCTCGATCATCACCGAACCGTCGGCCGACCCACACTCCTACGAGGCCAGCCCCGCCGACGCCGCGAAGATCACCGATGCGTCCCTCGTCGTCCTCAACGGCGGCGGGTACGACCAGTTCGTCGAGGACGTCCTGAAGTCGGCCGGGGACAAGCCGACGGTCGACGCGTTCGATCTGTACGAGGAGCGCACCGGCACGCACGCCACCGAGTCCGCCGAGGAGCACGCGGGCCACTCGCACGGTTCGGTCAACGAGCACGTCTGGTACGACGTCCCCACCGTCGACGCCACCGCCGACGCGATCGCCGTCGAACTCGGCAAACTCGATCCCGAGGGCGCCGACGTCTACACCCGCAACGCGGAGGCGTTCCGCGTGCAACTGCGTCAGGTGTCCGAGAACACGGCCGCGATCGCGGCTACCCATCGCGACGCGCCCATCGCGCAGACCGAACCCATCGCGCACTACCTGCTGCAGGCCGCAGCGTTGAAGGACGTCACCCCCGAGGCGTTCACCAGTGCGATCGAGAACGGCACCGACCCGTCGCCGGCGTCGATCGCCGCGACGCGTGAGCTGCTGGCGGACAAGAAGGTGCGCGTCCTCGTCTACAACTCGCAGACCGTCGACAAGGTCACCGAGAACATCCGCGAGAACGCCGAGAACGCGGGCATCCCGGTCGTCGAGGTCACCGAGACCCTGCCCGAGGGCATGGACTTCGTGCAGTGGCAGACCGCTACCGCGCAGTCGCTCGCCGACGCCCTGAACGGGGCGTCGTGAGCGGCACCCCCGCGGTCGAACTGCGCGACGCCTGCCTGGCATTCGGTGAGCGCACGCTCTGGTCCGGCCTGAACCTGGCGGTCGAGCAGGGCGAGTTCATCGCAGTCCTGGGGCCCAACGGCTCGGGCAAGACGTCGCTGCTCAAGGTCCTGCTCGGACAGCTCGCGCCGACGTCCGGCACCGTCCGGATCGCCGGCACCCCGGCCAGGGCCGGTAACGCCCACGTCGGGTACGTCCCGCAGCAGAAGTCCCTCGACGAGGGGCTGCCGCTCCGCGGACGCGACCTCGTCGGGCTCGGTGTCGACGGGCACCGCTGGGGTACCGGGCTGTTCGGGCGCGCCAGGCGGCGCGCGATCGTCGACTCCGCCATCGCGCAGGTCGGCGCCGAGGCGTACGTCGACGCACCCATCGGGTCGATGTCGGGCGGCGAACAGCAGCGGCTGCGGATCGCGCAGGCCCTCGTCGGCGATCCCAAGGTGCTGCTGTGCGACGAGCCACTACTCAGCCTCGACCTCGCCAACCAGCACCGCGTGTCCGAACTGATCGACCGCCGGCGCCGCGACCACGACACCGCGGTCCTCTTCGTCACCCATGAGATCAACCCGATCCTGCCGCTCGTCGACCGCGTCCTCTATCTGGTCGACGGCAAGTTCCAGATCGGGACGCCCGAGGAGGTCATGACCTCCGAGGTGCTGTCCGACCTGTACCGCACCGACGTCGAGGTGCTGCACGTGCGCGGCCGCCTCGTGGTCGTCGGCACCGGCGACGCCATCGATGCGCTCGGCAGCGGCGGCGGCCCCCGCCCCGGCGAGGGCGTCCACCACACCGAGGACCACGCATGAGCAACAAATTCACCGACGCGATGTCACACCTGTTCGACTTCTCCGCGACCGCCGACCTGCTGCGCTACGACTTCGTGCAGCAGGCCCTGATCGCCGGCGCGATCCTCGGCCTGCTCGCCGGCGTCATCGGCCCGCTGATCGTGAGCCGGCAGATGTCGTTCGCGGTGCACGGGACGTCGGAGCTGTCGCTGACCGGCGCGTCGGCCGCGCTGCTCATCGGCGTCGGGGTCGGGATCGGCGCCGTCGTCGGATCCGTCGTCGCCGCCGTGCTGTTCGGTCTGCTGGGAACCAAGGCGCGCGAACGCGATTCGGTGATCGGCGTGATCATGGCGTTCGGCCTGGGCCTGTCGGTGCTGTTCCTGTGGGCGTACGACGGCCGCACCGGCACCAGCTTCTCGCTGCTGGTGGGTCAGATCGTGGCGCCCGGCAACTCGGGACTGGCGCTGCTGCTCGGTTGCGCGGTCGTCGTCCTCGGCACATTGTCGGTGATCTACCGGCCGCTGCTGTTCGCGAGCACCGACCCCGAGGTCGCCGCGGCCCGGGGCGTGCCGGTCCGGGGTCTGTCGATCGTGTTCGCGGTCCTCGTCGGCATCACCGCCGCGCTGGGCGTGCAAATCGTCGGCGCCCTGCTCGTCATGGCGCTGCTGATCACCCCGGCCGCCGCGGCCGGGCACGTCACCGCGAACCCGCTCAAGGCGACGGTCCTGGCGGTGCTGTTCGCCGAGCTGGCCGCCGTCGGCGGCATCCTGCTCTCGCTCGCGCCTGGCGTTCCGGTGTCGACGTTCGTCACCACGATCTCGTTCGTGATCTACCTGGTGTGCCGCGCGATCGGCGCGTCACGGCGACGGTCGGCGGGGCGCGTGGTCGTCCCGGCCGGAGAGCACGTCCACGCCTGACAACGCCCGGACGCGGGAAAGCGCTACCACTCGACGGGTCGTCGGGCGGTAGCGCTTTCTCGTTCAGGGCAGTGCTACCGCTCAGCGGGCTGTGCCTCGTAGGTGACCCAGTTCGTTCGCTTCGCGAGCGTGTCGTAGAGCGCCTGCGCCTGATGGTTGTCCTCGGCGGTCACCCACTGCACCACCGAGCGTCCCTCGGCCGCGGCCATTTCGGTGAGCCGTCCGATCAGGGCCCGCCCCACACCCCGGCCGCGGGCGGCGGGGTCGGTGAACAGGTCGTCGAGGAAGAGGCCGGTGGTGCCGGTGTACGGGGAGGAGAAGCGGCGGTGGTGCGCGAAGCCGAGAACCGCGCCGTTCGATTCCGCGATCAGAGCCTTGCACTCGTGCCGCGGGTCCATCAGCCAGCCCCAGGCGCGGGACACGACCGTCTCGGATTCGGGCAGCTCGTAGAACGCGCGATACGCGCGGAAGAGGACACGCCAGCGTGCCTCGTCGGCAGGGAGGAGAGGCCGGATCGTCGTGGTGGTTGTCATGGGTGTGCTCCTGTCGGTGGTCGAGGTCGATGCGCTGTGGGTGGAACGCCGCGCTACCGGCAGGCGGCAGCGATCAGTTCCCGGAGGTGGGCGGCTTCGGGCTCCCCGAGGGGCAGCTGAGGCAGCCGAGGGGGCCCCGCCTCGACGCCGATGCTGCGGAGACCGGATTTGATCGTGGTCGGGAGACCGCGGCTGACGATCATGTCGAGGACGGGGCGGATCCGGAGGAAGAGTTCGGTGGCCTCGTCGTCCCGCCCGGCGGCGATCGCACGGTGGAACTCGACGATCCGGTCCGGGATCAGACACGGCGCGGCCGTGCACCAGCCCGCGGCACCCGCCCGAAACGCCTTCTGCGCAAGCGGGTTACTGCCGTTGAAGAACGGCAGTTCGCCACCACTGAGGTCGCCGAGCCGGTGCATGCGCGAGATGTCCCCGCTGGACTCCTTGACCATCGTGATGTTCTCGACGGTCGAAACGAGGTCGAACAGGAACTCCGCGGACAGGTCGATACCCGTGGTCGCCGGGTTGTTGTAGACCATCACCGGGATGCCGACCGCGGCTGCGACGGTGGTGAAATGCTGCCGGACCTCCTCCTCGGTGAGACGCCAGTACGAGATCGGCAGCGCCATCACGGCTGTGGCGCCGAGACGCTCCGCGATCTGCGCCCGCCGGACCGTGCCGGCGGTCGTCAGGTCGGAGACCCCGACGACGGTCGGCACCCGGCCGTCGACGTGCCGGACGGTTTCGGCCGCGACGGTGATCCACTCGTTGCGGTCGAGGTAGGCGCTCTCCCCGGTGCTCCCCAGGGGCGCGATCGCATCGACACCCGCGCCGATCATGCGGTCCAGCAGCAGATGCAGGACGTGGACGTCGATCCTGCCGGGGTCGCGAGCGTCGAACGGCGTCACGGGATACGCGACGATTCCACGGATGGTGGTCAAGGTGCACTCCAAGCTGGTTCGGTGATTGTCGGTCGTCGAGTCAGTGGCGGTCGATCGCGTCCGGGTGCGAGCGCAGGGCCTTGCGGGCGTAGTAGGCGAAGTTGGCTTCGCTGCGCCGCGGGGTCAGCGTCCAGTCGTGCGCTTCCTTCGCCAGCCGCGGCGGCAGCGGCTTGATCTCGCCGGCCGCCATGGCGAGCAGTTGCAGTCGCGCCGCACGTTCGATCAGGTGGGCCATCGAACAGGCCTCCTCGACGGTGGCCCCCACGACCAGCTGCCCGTGGTGCGCGAGCAGGATCGCGCGCTTGTCGCCCAGTGCGGTGGAGATGATCTCGCCCTCCTCGTTGCCGACGGGAACACCCGGCCAGTCGGGCAGGAAGGCGCAGTCGTCGTAGAGCGGGGCGGTGTCCATCTGCGAGACCTGCAGCGGGATCTCGAGCATCGACAACGCGGCCGCGTGCAGCGGGTGCGTGTGGACGATGCAGTTCACATCGGGTCGTGCCCGGTAGATCCAGCTGTGGAATCTGTTGGCCGGATTGGCCATTCCGCTCCCCTCGATCACCTCCAGATCCTCGTCGACGAGCAGCAGATTGCCCTCGGTGATCTCGTCGAATCCCAGACCCAGCCGCTGGGTCAGGAACGTTCCCGGCCGGGTGCCGCGCGCGGAGATCTGGCCTGCCAGTCCGGAGTCGTGACCGGCGTCGAACAGAGCGCGGCACGTGAGGGCGATCTTCTGCCGGTCCGTCCACTGTGTCGTCGGCACCTCGGTGAGCATCGCCGCCTTCGCGGTTTCCATCAGCTCGGTCTTGCCGAGGTTCATCGTCGTCGCCATCGTCGGGCTCCCTTCAACCGAAACGAGTGAGTGACACATTGAGCACTATATGACACAAGGTGTCCTATCGTGCAACCGAGTAGATCGATCGTTAGGGTGGGAGGGCGCGCGGAGACGCCTGTCTCCGCCGCGCCGGAGCGAGAGGGAGGTTTCGACGGATGGCGGCGCTACTGAGGTCGCATCGACGCCGGGCAGGCCTGACGTTGGAGGCGTTGGCCGAGGACACCGGCCTGACCAAGAGCTACCTGTCGAAGATCGAGCGGGGAATCAGCACGCCCTCGATCGCGGTGGCACTCAAGATCGCCCGCGCCCTGGACGCCGACGTCAGCCAACTGTTCTCCGACACCCCCGACAACAGCGTGATGGCGATCGAGCGGTGCGACGAGCGCGCGCAGGTCGACGACGGCGACGACGGCGCGGTCTACGATGCGATCGCCACCCGCATGATCGGTAAATCGATGCAGCCGTTCATCGTTCATCCGACAACACAGGCCCGATCCGACTACATGGAGCACCCCGGCGAGGAGTTCGTGTTCGTCAAGGAGGGCACGGTCGAGGTGAGCATCCCCAATCAGGTCATCACCCTCGACGCGGGCGACAGCCTCTACTTCGACGCGAACACGCCCCATCGTGTCCGATCCGTGTCGCCGTCGCGAGCAGTCCTGGTGGTGGTCGTCCACGACCGGGACGGCAGTTCCACGCCGTAGACGCACGCGCCGCCGAACCGGATCCGGTGGTGAAAGCATCTCCGCCTCCGGGGTCGGGTGCTACCACACCGAACTAGGATCGAAGTGTGGGAATGATCGATCTCAACAGTGATCTGGGCGAGAGCTTCGGCGCGTGGACCCTCGGCGACGACGCGGCGATGCTCGATCTCGTCACGAGCGCGAACGTCGCGGGCGGTTTCCACGCCGGCGATCCGGCGACCCTGCTGCGCACCTGTCGGGACGCGACGGAGCGCGACGTGCGGATCGGCGCCCAGGTCGGCTACCGCGATCTCGCCGGGTTCGGGCGCCGCTTCATCGACGTCGCCGCCGCCGACCTCACCGCGGACGTGATCTACCAGGTCGGCGCCCTCGACGCCCTCGCCCGCACCGCGGGATCCGGCGTCACGTACGTCAAACCGCACGGCGCGCTGTACAACGCGATCGTCCACCACCGCGATCAGGCGCGGGCCGTCGTCGACGCGGTGCGTGCGGTGAACCCGTCGCTGCCGGTGCTCGGACTGCCCGGGTCGGTGTTCCTCGAGGAGGCGGAGAAGGCCGGTCTCCGCGTGGTCACCGAGGCCTTCGCCGACCGCGCCTACACCCCGGAGGGCACCCTCGTCCCACGGACCGAACCCGGTGCCGTCGTGCACGATCCGGACGTCGTGGCGCAGCGGGTGCTGCAACTCGTCACCACGGGCACGATCGAGGCGATCGACGGCACCACGATCGTCGTTCCCGCGGAGACGATCTGCGTCCACGGCGATACACCCGCCGCGGTCGCGATGGCCGCGGCCATCCGAAAGATGCTCGACGCCGAGAAGATTCACGTGAAACCGTTCGTGTGATGCGCATCCTCGCCATGGGAGACAGCGCCCTGCTCGTCGAGTTCGACGGACTCGACGCGACACTCGCGCACTATCGCGGGCTGACCGCCGCCCGGCACCCGGCCGTCACCGACCTGGTGCCCGCGGCACGCACGGTGCTCGTGCGGTTCCACGGTGCCCGTCCCGATCGCATTGCCGCGTGGATACGTTCGAGCGCACCGATCGGTGCCGACGCACTGTCGCCCGCGGTTCCCGTCGAGATTGCGGTCCGCTACGACGGCCCGGACCTCGACGAGGTCGGCGAACTGACGGGCCTCGGCCCCGACGGCGTGATCGCCGCGCACACCGGACAGGCGTGGACCGTCTCGTTCGTCGGCTTCAGCCCCGGCTTCGGCTACCTCGTCGGGGAGGACGCGCGCCTGCACGTCCCCCGCCGGTCGTCGCCCCGCACCACTGTCCCGGCGGGCGCCGTCGGGCTGGCCGGAGAGTTCTCGGGGGTCTACCCGCGCAGCTCCCCCGGCGGCTGGCAGCTGATCGGCACCGCCGCCCAACCGATGTGGGACGTCGACCGGGACCCCCCGGCGCTGCTGCAACCGGGCACCGCCGTCACCTTCCGCGCCGTCTGATCCCCCCGCGTTTTGCGCACTTATCGCGCCTCCGCCCCCGGATCCTCGCGATAAGTGCGCAAAACGCGAGTCAGGCGCCGAGCGCGAAGGCGACGAGGAAGCCGAGCGCGGTGGACAGCCCCACCCACCAGCCGCCCTCCCGGTAGGCCTCGGGCATGAGCGAATCGGCGAGCACCGCGATGGTGGCGCCACCGGCGAAGGCCTGGATGACGGCGATGTCGCCGTCGGAGATGTTGTCGGAGATGGCATTCGCTCCGATCACCACCAGCACGAGGACGACCGCGGTGATCGCCCACACCCCGAACGCCCGCCGGGAGTTGAACCCGGGCTGCTTGCGCATCGACGCCGCGCCCGCGACCGACTCGGGGACGTTGCCGACCGCGACCGCCACCAGCAACACCACTCCCCCGCCCTCCATGAGCGAGACACCCAACGCGGTGTTCTCGGGGATGCCGTCGAGCAGCGCGCCGAGCATCAATGCCCACCCGAGTGCCGCAGGCCCCAGTTTGTTCTCGACCAGATGATCGGCCACCACGTACACCAGGGCGCCCGCCAGCAGGGCCGTCCCCGCGACCCACACACCCTCGATGGCGAACGCGGGCGCGAACAGTTCCGACGACACCGCCGCCACCATCGTGCCCGCACCGAATGCCATGAGCGCGGCCAACAGTGGCCGGGGCAGGTTGTAGCGCAGCCCCACCCACGCACCGAACAACAACGGCAGTGCCGTTCCCAGACCGTACAGTGCAGCTGTCAGCATCGATCGATCGTAATGAGCGCCGCCGCCGATGGGCGACAATCGACGCATGGCATGGCTCGAAGTCCTGCGCGCCGGCGCACGCACCACCGTCCAGGACCGCGGACGTCCAGGCCACGCCGCGCTCGGTGTCGGGACCTCCGGTGCCGCCGACGTCGTCGCCCACGACGGTGCGAACCGTCTCGTCGGCAACATCGCCGCCGCCGCGACGCTCGAGGTGACGCTCGGCGGACTGCGGGCACGCGTGCACGGCGCCGCCACCATCGCCGTCACGGGTGCGACGATGCCGCTCACCGTGAACGGCGAACCGCGACCGCGGTACTCGACGCTCCACCTCCGCGACGGTGACGAGATCGTGCTCGGCGTCGCGACGACGGGACTGCGCGCCTACCTCGCGGTCCGCGGCGGCATCGACGTTCCCCCCGTTCTGGGCAGCCGCGCGACCGACACGCTGTCGGGGATCGGCCCCGACCCGATCCGTGACGGGGACCGGCTGCCCGTCGGCGATCTGTGTGCCGACCTGCCCGCAGAGGACCTCATCCCGCCCCCGCCCGCGCCGAATGATCCCGTCGAACTCCGGGTGCGGATGGGACCGCGCGACGACTGGTTCACGCCGGCCTCGCACGCCGCGCTCGTGGAACGGACGTGGACAGTGAGCACCGACACCGACCGCGTCGGCGCCCGCCTGGACGGAGCAGGCCCGCTACACCGCAGCCGCCACGGCGAGTTGCCGAGCGAAGGCATGGTCACCGGGGCCCTGCAGGTACCGCCGAACGGCATGCCCGTGCTGTTCCTCGCCGACCACCCGGTGACCGGCGGGTACCCGGTGATCGCCGTCGTCCTGGAAGACGACATCCCGGCCGCAGCTCAGCTGCGACCGGGATGTCGGATCAGATTCCGGAAGGTGATCTGACGATCAGCCTCGGCGCTGACGCGCGATCTCGGAGAGCACGACGCCCGCGGCGACGGACGCGTTGAGCGACTCCACCTCACCGGACATCGGGATGCTGAGGATCGAATCGCACGTCTCGCGGACCAGGCGCGAGAGGCCCTTGCCCTCGGAGCCGACGACGATCACGACGGGGCCGGTGCCCTCGTAGTTGTCGAGGGTGGTGTCGCCGCCCGCGTCGAGGCCGACAACCTGAACACCCTTCGCCTGCCAATCCTTGAGCGTACGAGTCAGATTGGTCGCGCGCGCGACGGGCAGACGAGCCGCGGCACCGGCGCTGGTGCGCCAGGCGACGGCCGAGACGCTGGCGCTACGACGCTGCGGGATCACCACGCCGTGGCCCCCGAAAGCCGCCACCGACCGCACCACGGCGCCGAGATTGCGCGGATCGGTGATGTTGTCGAGCGCCACCAGCAGCGCCGGCTCCTGGCGGGTACGGGCCGCGGTCAACAGATCGTCCGGATGCGCGTACTTGTACGGCGGCACCTGCAGGCCGATGCCCTGGTGCAGCCCGTTGGCGCTCATGCGGTCCAGGTCGGTGCGCGGAACCTCGAGGATCGAGATGCCCTCGTCCGCAGCCCGCTGCACCGCCTCCTTGAGCCGGTCATCGGACTCCGCCCCCACCGCGACGTACAGCGCCGTCGCGGGCACGCCCGCGCGCAGGCACTCGACGACCGGGTTGCGGCCCAGCACCATCTCGGGACCGTCCTCGGCTTTACGGCCGGCCGGCACACGACCGCCGCCGGGGCGACCGGTGGGGCGCTGCTGGGCGGCCTTCGCCGCGGCCCGGGCGCGCTTCGCGGCGGGGTGCTTGGTGCGCGCCTCCGCGGGAGGAGTGGCGCCACGGCCCTCGAGTCCCCGGCGGTGCTTGCCACCGGACCCGCTGACCTGCCCCTTCTTGGTGCCGTCCTTGCGGATCGCGCCGCGCCTGCTCGAATTTCCAGCCATCACTGTCCCGATTCGTTAGAAGCTTGCTTGAGGGCCCACGCGGCCCCGTTCGCGGTGTCCGTGACCTCGACGCCCGCCGCGGCCAACCGGTCGCGGACCTCGTCGGCCACCGCCCAGTTCTTGTCGGCCCGCGCCTGCTGGCGCCGGTCGAGTTCGGCCTGCACGAGCACATCGAGCGCGCCCATGGCGGCCGTGTCGTCCGATGCGGCGGTCCACTGCTCGTTCAGCGGATCGACGCCCAGGATCCCCAGCATCGCGCGGACCTGTCCCGCGAGCGCCCGCGCCCCGTCCGCATCGCCGGACTCGAGCGCGATGTTGCCCTCACGCACCCGGCCGTGGATCTCCGCAAGCGCCGCCGGCACGTTCAGGTCGTCGTCGAGCGCGGCCGCGAACTCCTCGGTCCACTTGCCGACCTGGACGTCGCCGGCCCGTTCGACCGTCCGCTGCACGAACGACTCGCAACGCCGGTACCCCGCGGCGGCCTCCTGCAGCGCCTCCTCGGAGTACTCGAGCATCGACCGGTAGTGGGCACTGCCGAGGTAGTACCGAAGTTCCTGCGGGCGAACGATTTTGAGCACGTTCGGCACCGACAGCACGTTGCCGAGCGACTTCGACATCTTCTCGCCCGACTTGGTGACCCAGCCGTTGTGCAGCCAGTACTGCGCGAAGTCGTCGCCCGCGCACTTGGCCTGCGCGATCTCGTTCTCGTGATGAGGGAAGACGAGATCCAGTCCGCCGCAATGGATATCGAACGCCTGCCCGAGGTAGAACACCGCCATCGCGGAGCACTCGAGATGCCATCCCGGCCGGCCCGGACCCCACGGCGTGGGCCACGACGGCTCGCCCGGCTTCGCGGCCTTCCACAAGGTGAAGTCCCGCGGATCCCGTTTGCCCGCACCGGCACTCTCGCCCTGGTGGACGTCGTCGAGCTTGTGCCCGGACAGCCGGCCGTACTCGGGGAAACTGCGGACGTCGAAGTAGACGTCGCCGCCGGACGCGTACGCGTGCCCGTTGTCGATGAGCCGCTGCATCATCTCGACCATCTGCGTGACGTGCCCGGTCGCGCGCGGTTCCACCGACGGTGGCAGCACACCGAGCTGCCGGTACGCCCAGTCGAACGAACGCTCGAACGTCGCGGCCCACTCCCACCACGGGCGGCCTGCCTCGGCGGCCTTGTTGAGGATCTTGTCGTCGATGTCGGTGACGTTCCGCACGAACGCGACGTCGTAGTCGTGCGCGAGCAGCCAGCGGCGCAGCACGTCGAAGGCGACGCCGCTGCGGACGTGGCCGATGTGGGGTTCGCCCTGGACGGTGGCGCCACACAGGTACACCGAGGCATGTCCGGGGGTCAGCGGGACGAAGTCACGCGGAGCCCGTGTCACGGTGTCGTATAGGCGCAGGGTCACGACGAGCGATTCTACCGGGCGCTATCAGCGGGGATGATCAGCGCGGTCGCCACCGCGGCAATGCCCTCACCGCGACCGGTGAGCCCGAGGCCGTCGGTGGTCGTCGCCGATACCGAGACCGGTGCGCCGAGGACGTCGCCGAGGACCCGCTGGGCCTCCTCGCGCCGTGGACCGATCTTCGGCCGGTTGCCGATCACCTGGACCGATGCGTTGCCGACGGAGTAGCCGGCGTCGCCGAGCAGACGCCGGACTTCTGTGAGCATTCGCACGCCGGACACCCCGTCCCACTCGGGTCGACCGGTACCGAACACCGAACCGAGATCGCCCAGGCCCGCCGCCGACAGCAGTGCATCGCACAGCGCGTGGGCGGCGACGTCGCCGTCCGAGTGCCCGGCGCAGCCGTCGGCGTCCTCGAACAGCAGCCCGGCCATCCAGCACGGACGGCCCACCTCGATCGGATGGACATCGGTGCCGATTCCGACTCGCACGCTCTCGAGCTCCTTACTCGGGACCGGCCTGCCCGAGCAGTACCCGGGCCAGCGCGAGGTCCCACGGTGTCGTGATCTTGAATGCCTCGGGTTCGCCGACGATGGTGCGGACCTGTTCGCCCAGCCGCTCGACGAGGCCCGCGTCGTCGGTCGCATCGCCGTTGACGTCCCGGTATGCACGACGCAGCAGGTCGGCGTCGAAGCCCTGCGGGGTCTGCACCGCCCGCAACTCCGAACGCGGCGGGGTACCCGTCACGGTGCCGAGCACGTCGACGGTCTTGATGGTGTCGCTGACAGGCAGTACCGGCACCACAGCGGTGCGTCCGGCCTGCAATTCCGCGACCACGCGCGCGATCAGCGACGGCGGGGTCAACGCCCGCGCGGCGTCGTGCACCAGCACCAGGGCGGCGTCGGGCGCCGCGGCCAGACCCGCACGGACCGAATCCGCGCGCTCCTCACCGCCGACGACCACGAGAACCCCGTCTGGCAGGTCTGCTCGGGCGGCCTCGACGAGCGCGTCCGGCACGATCACCACGACGGTGTCGACGACGCCCGAACCGAGGAGCCCGTCGACGGCACGGCGCAGCATGCTGCGCCCGCCGAGCTCGACGAACGCCTTCGGAACGGGCTCACCCAGCCGGACTCCGCGCCCGGCTGCAGGGACCAGCGCGACGACCGGTCCCTCGTTGCCACTCACTGTCAGGACGCTGCGGCCAGAACCTCGTCGAGGATGATGTCTGCCTTGGCGGCGTCGGTGCCTTCCGCCAGGGCGAGCTCACCCACGAGGATCTGACGAGCCTTGGCCAGCATCCGCTTCTCGCCGGCGGACAGGCCGCGATCCTGCTCGCGCCGCCACAGGTCACGCACGACCTCGGCGACCTTGTTCACATCACCCGAAGCCAGCTTCTCCAGGTTCGCCTTGTAACGGCGAGACCAGTTCGTCGGCTCTTCGGTGTGCGGCGCACGAAGCACCTGGAACACCTTGTCGAGACCCTCCTGGCCGACCACGTCACGCACACCGACGTACTCGGCGTTGTCCGCGGGAACGCGGACGGTGAGATCACCCTGCGCGACCTTGAGAACGAGGTATTCCTTCTGTTCACCCTTGATGGTGCGGGTTTCGATCGCCTCGATCAACGCCGCTCCGTGATGGGGGTATACGACGGTGTCTCCGACCTTGAAAATCATCTGTCCCGTGCCCCTTTCGATCTTCCGAGTTTAACACGTGACCAAACGATCGTCCCATCAACGACGCAGGTCAGGGGCATCGTTACCTGATCTTAGGGCTTGACAGAGTGCTCCAACCGTGCATTTCGACCCCCTCCGGAGACCCCTCCCGGGGACCCCCGCGGACGCCCGATCCTGTACTCCGCCAACCGTTGCGCGCCCGATACGACCTCGTAACGAGTACCCAGCGTGCGGCGCCTCGAGGCTGACTACTACTCTGCCTAGTGGATTGTGAACCTGACCCATGGAGGACAACCCGTGACTGCTCTCACTGCGTCGCCGACTCGCCGAGTCATGGCGGCCGTCGCCCTCGCCGCCGGCGCGACGCTCATGCTGTCCGCGTGCGGGGCGGGTCAGATCTCGCAGACCGCGACCCAGGTCGCCGCCATCAACGGCAACCAGGCCACGAGCGGCGACATCGCGCTGCGCAACGTGCACGTGGTCTACCCGAACTCCGAGGAGTTCAGCATCGAGCCCGGTGGCGACGCCCAGCTCGCTTTCACCGCCGTCAACCTCAGCGAGTCGAAGTCGGACCGCCTGAAGGACATCAAGACGGACTTCGCCGGCTCGGTGAAGATCGACGAGAAGGACGGCACCCGCGAGGTCAAGCCGCAGTCGGCCCTCGGTGCGGGCAACCCGGACGTCTCGGTGCCCGAACAGGCCCCCGAGCACGTCAGCCTGATCGACGTCACCCTCGAGGACATCCGTGAGGGCGTCCGCCCCGGCCTGACCTTCCCGGTCATCTTCACGTTCGAGAACGCCGGCGACATCGTCGTCCAGGTTCCGGTCGACGCCGGCCCGACGACCGAGCGCCACGAGTCGGAGAAGTCCCCCGACGTGGCCGAGGGTCACTGATCCCCCGCACGTGACGGAAAGGCCCGGGCGACACTGTCGCCCGGGCCTTTCTGTCTGTGGCAGCCACTAGGATTCGCGGGTGGCCAAACCCAAATCCAGCTTCAGGTGTTCGTCGTGCCAGCACACGGTGGCCAAGTGGGTCGGCCGCTGCCCGGAGTGCGGAACGTGGGGCTCGATGGACGAGGCCCCGGTCCTCGCCGCGGTGGCGTCCCGCCCCGGAGCCTCGCTGGCCCGGGCCGGCGCGGCCGCGCTGCTCCCGTCCACCCCCGCGACACCCATCACACAGATCGACGGCAGGACGACCCGGGCCAAGGCGACCGGGGTCGACGAACTCGACCGCGTGCTCGGCGGCGGTGTCGTGCCCGGGTCGGTGGTGCTGCTCGCCGGTGAACCGGGAGTCGGCAAGTCGACGCTGCTGCTCGAGGTCGTGCACCGGTGGGCCACCCGCAGCGCCGACGACCGTGCGCTCTACGTCACCGGCGAGGAGTCGGCCGGACAGGTGCGCCTGCGTGCGGACCGCACCGGTGCCGTGCACGAACGGGTGTATCTCGCCGCCGAGTCCGATCTCGCGACGGTCCTCGGTCACGTCGAACAGGTCCGCCCGACGCTCCTGATCGTCGACTCGGTGCAGACCATGCTCGCGGCCGATGTCGACGGCGTCGTCGGTGGCGTCACCCAGGTACGCGCGATCACCAGCGCACTGACGTCGCTCGCGAAGGCCAGCGGCGTGCCGGTGCTGCTCATCGGCCACGTCACCAAGGACGGCGCGGTCGCCGGTCCGCGGTCGCTCGAGCACCTCGTCGACGTCGTGCTGCACTTCGAGGGCGACAAGCACTCCACCCTGCGCATGATCCGCGGCATCAAGAACCGGTTCGGTGCGGCCGACGAGGTGGGCTGCTTCGAGCTGCGCGAGGACGGCATCGTCGGCGTCAGCGACCCGTCCGGCCTGTTCCTGCACCACCGGCTGGACGAGGTGCCCGGCACCGCCGTCACCGTCACGATGGACGGCAAACGGCCCCTGCTCGGCGAGGTGCAGGCGCTCGTGGCGCCCACCCAGAATCCGTCTCCGCGACGGGCGGTGAGTGGGCTCGACTCGGCGCGCGTGTCGATGGTGCTGGCCGTCCTCGAGCGACGGCACTCGATCAAACTGTCCGACAAGGAGGTCTACGCCGCGACGGTCGGCGGTATGCGGATGACGGATCCGGCGTGCGACCTCGCGCTCGCGATCGCGGTGGCGTCGGGCAGCAAGGACCGGCCGATCCCCGCCGGCACCGTCGTGCTGGGCGAGGTCGGCCTGGCCGGTGAGGTCCGCCGGGTCAGCGGCGTTGCCCGTCGGGTCGCCGAGGCCGCGCGCCTGGGGTTCACGCGCGCGGTGGTACCGGTCGACTCCGGCGATCTCCCCAAGGGCCTGCGCGCGATCGAGGTCGCGAACGTCGGAGATGCCTTGCGGGCGTTGAGTCTTCGCTGAGCGTCAGACCGCGGACGTACCGAACGGCGACGACGGTTCGCCGTCGACGAAGGCCGCGGTGGGCGCGAAGTGCTCCGGGTTGACGGTCAGGAACAGGCCCCGCGACGTCGCGACAGGGGTGTTCGGATCGGCTCCCGGTCCCTCGACGATGAACGCCTCGGACGTCGTGTAGGCCTTGCGGCGGACGGTGCCCTCGATACGTGCGCGGAACTCGAGGATCGAGCTGAGCGGGATGGGCCGGGCGAAGTCGATCTCGAGGTGCGCCGTGACGACCGGGCCGCCGAGCACCATGCACGCCATGCCCTGAACCTCGTCGAACGCGGTCGACAGGATGCCGCCGTGGATCACGCCCGGGCCACCCTGGTAGCGGTTGGCCACCTCGAGTCGGCCCGTGACGGCCAGCTCCTCACCGGCCTGGAAGCTCATCGCCATACCGGCGGGCTGATCGTCGCCGCAGCCGAAGCACTTGGACCAGTGCTGCGGGAGGGGTTCCCCGGGAGCGGGGTACCAGTCCGGCACCTCCGGAAGAACGAGGTCATCGGGCAAGGTCCAAGTACTGCTCACAACTAGGTAATGTAGATGCGGCCCGACCGCGGCCCGAATGCGGCACGGCAAGATGTGACGTCGACCGCACCAGGGGGGAATCGCGATGAACGATGTGCCGGCGTCGACGGCCCCGCGCGACACGCGCGAGACCCTCGCCCGCCTCGCTCCCGGCACCGCCCTGCGGGACGGCCTCGAGCGGATCCTGCGGGGACGCACCGGCGCGCTGATCGTGCTCGGGTACGACGACGAGGTCGAGGAGCTGTGCGACGGCGGCTTCGAACTCGACGTCGACTTCGTTCCCACCCGCCTGCGGGAGCTGTCGAAGATGGACGGCGCCGTCGTGCTGTCCACCGACGGCACCCGCATCCTGCGCGCCAACGTGCAACTGGTTCCGGACCACCGGATCCCCACCGTCGAGTCCGGGACCCGGCACCGTGCCGCCGAGCGCACCGCGATCCAGACCGGATATCCGGTGGTGTCGGTGAGCCAGTCGATGAGCATCGTCAGCGTGTACGTCGGCGGGATCCGGCACGTCATCAACGCGTCGGAGACGATCCTGTCGCGCGCCAACCAGGCCGTCGCGACCCTCGAGCGGTACAAGTCCCGGCTCGACGAGGTCACCCGGCAGCTGTCGGTGGTCGAGATCGAGGACTTCGTGACACTGCGGGACGCGCTGACGGTGGTCCAGCGGCTCGAGATGGTGCGCCGCGTCTCGGTCGAAATCGAGCAGGACGTCCTCGAACTCGGCACCGACGGCCGACAGCTCGCGCTGCAGCTCGAGGAACTGGTCGGCGACAACGACGCCGTCCGGCAGCTCATGGTCCGCGACTATCTGGCCGGCAGCGAGCCTGCGTCCACGACGGCGGTGGACAGCACGCTGGCCGCACTCGACAAGCTCACCGACGTGGACCTGCTCGACCTCACCACCCTCGCCCGGGCGTTCGGGTATCCCGGCACGATCGAGGCCCTCGACGCGCCCATGAGCCCCCGCGGTTACCGCGTACTCACCCGGGTACCGCGCCTGCAGTTCATGCAGATTCATCGCCTCGTGAGCTCGTTCGGGACGCTGCAGGGACTACTGGCGGCGACCGCCGCGGACCTGCAGTCGGTGGACGGCATCGGCGGTCTGTGGGCCCGGCACATCCGGGAGGGCCTGTCGCGGCTCGCGGAGGCGTCGATCAACGGTCCGTACGACTAGTTCGACCGGCCGCCGTCAGTTCACGCGATGTTGAACGGCTCGGGGCTGCTCTTCAGCGAGCCCAGCTGCCCCACCACGGTGTATCCGCCGGGGGCGACCGCCTCACGCGGCGCCGTACAACCTGGCGCCGACGTCTTCGCCGACCACTTGACGGTGAACCGTGCCTGCCCGCCCGGCTCCAGCGTCCGGACCTCCGGCTCCGAGGACGGGAAGCAGTCGACGTTGGACCACAGGCGGTTCGCGCCGTCGAGCGAGTACACGAGCACCTGCTGCAGGCCCGACCCGAGGTCGCGCTCGCACGCGTTGGTGCCGATGTTCGTGATGGCGATCGTGAAGCCGGGCTCCTCGCCCGCCTTGTACTGCGGCTGATCCGGTGTCACCTTGAGCGCGAGCGACTGGTCGGCGCAATCCTTGGACGGGTTGGCCGCCGTGGTACTGCTCGCCGACGTCGTCGTGGAGGACGAACCGGCGTTCGAGGTTTCCGACGGGTCCGCGGATTCCGACGTCGCCGGCGGCTCGCTCGATTCCGTCAGCTCGGACGTGGCCGCGGCAGCGGTCGACTCGGAGTCGTCGTCCCCACCACCGATGGACAGGACGATCCAGACGATCAGCGCGAGCACCACGACGGCGGCGCCGATGGCGAGCGCCCGCCGACGCCAGTAGATCTCCGGGGGCAACGGTCCGTTCGGTTCAAGCACGAGTCAACCGTAATTGCCCCCGCCCGGTCCCCGCCTCAGCAGCCCCGGCGTGTCGCTCCACCGACGCTGCCGGACCGTGTATTAGGAGGTTCCGGCTGCCGTACCGGGGCCGTGCCGAGGGCCCGACGCAGACAACCCCGGAGCGGACGAACCACTCCGGGGTTGTTTCGACGGAAATGTCAGTCGACGGTCTCGCCGACGTCGCCGACGACGCTCTGCAGCTTGATGTCGCCCTCCGCGAGCTTGTACGTGACACCGACGATGGCGCACTTGCCGGCCTCGACGGCCTCGGAGATGATCCGCGACCGCTGCATCAGCAGCGACCCGGTCTCCACGACGTGGCGGCCCTCGAGCTCGTCGACCGTGGTCAGGCCCTCGCGGCGGCCCATCAGGATCGACGGCGAGACACGCTCGACGACGTCGCGGATGAAGCCGGCGGGAATGGCGCCGGTGTCGAGGGCGTCGAGGGAGGCCTTCACGGCGCCGCAGCTGTCGTGGCCGAACACGACGATCAGCGGAACGTCGAGGACCGCGACGGCGTACTCGATCGAGCCGAGAACCGCGCTGTCGATCACATGACCGGCGGTGCGGACGACGAACGTGTCGCCGAGGCCCTGGTCGAAGATGATCTCGGCGGCGACACGGGAGTCGCCGCAGCCGAAGATCACCGCGGTCGGATGCTGGGCGTCGACCAACTTCGCACGGTCGGCAATACCCTGGCTCGGATGCAGCGGGGTACCGCTGACGAAACGCTCGTTACCCTGCTTGAGGGCTTTCCAAGCGGAGATCGGGTTGGAATTGGGCATGAGGCAATTGTGCACCCTCCGCCGTCTGCCGTCTCGGTTGGACCGACGACGAAAGCTCGATAGTCAACGGAGAAGGGTGAGAGTTTCGGTGTCTTCGGCCTCGGTGGACAGTGCGGCGCTGCTGCGGTGGTACGACGAACAGGCGCGGGATCTGCCCTGGCGCCGCGACGGCGTCACCGCCTGGCACATCCTCATGAGCGAGATCATGCTGCAGCAGACGCCGGTGGTCCGCGTCGCCCCGATCTGGGAGGAGTGGGTGCGCCGCTGGCCGGTGCCGTCGCTGATGGCGGCGTCGAGCCAGGCCGACGTCCTGCGCGCGTGGGGCAAGCTCGGCTACCCGCGGCGGGCACTGCGCCTGCACGAGTGCGCGGGCGTGCTCGCGAGCGCGCACGGCGACGTGGTGCCGACCGACGTCGACGTTCTGTTGAGCCTCCCCGGCATCGGCGACTACACCGCCCGCGCGGTCGCGTGCTTCGCGTACGGGCAGCGGGTTCCCGTGGTGGACACCAATGTTCGACGCGTCGTCGCCCGCGCCGTTCACGGCCGGGCGGATCAGGGTAACCCGTCGGCCAAGCGCGACATGGCCGACGTCGACGCACTGCTGCCCCGCACTCGTGAGCGCGCCGCCCGATTCTCCGCCGCACTGATGGAACTCGGCGCGACCATCTGCACCGCCCGCACTCCCGACTGCGGCGGTTGCCCGCTGCCGCGGTGCGCCTGGGTGGAGGCGGGACGTCCCGCGTACACCGGCGAGCCCAGAAAGGTGCAGAAGTTCGCGGGCACCGATCGCCAGGTCCGCGGGAAGCTGATGGACGTACTCCGGGGCAGCAGCGGCCCGGTCGAGCGTGCACTACTCGACCTGGTGTGGCTCAGCGACCCGGGACAGCGCGACCGGGCCCTGGATTCACTGCTGGTCGACGGTCTGATCGAACAGACCGAGGACGGACTGTTCGCGCTGGCCGGCGAGGGCGGTCGCTGACCGCTGTCAGCCGAGCGAGGCGAGGAATTCCTCGACCGCGGCCCGGAACCGTTCGGGCTGGTCGTCGTGGACGAGATGACCTGCCTGTGCCACCCACACGTACCGGGCGTCGTGGCCCTCGAGCATCCGGCGCATCTGCCCCTCGGGGGTGATCGTGAACTCGCCCTCGATCAGCAGGGCGGGCGCCCGGACCGCGTCCCACTGCGCCCAGAAGTCGCGGGTGCCCCACTCCTCCGAGATGTCCCGGAACGTCTCGACGGTGCCGTGCAGATACCAGCCGTCGGGGCGCCGGTCGAACGAGTCGAGGAAGTAGCGGCCCGCGACCTCACCGAAGTACTCGAGCACCGACTCCTCGGTCGGGAACGGCTGCGGCCACGCAGAAACCATTGCCGCCCAATCCTGTGCGGTGCGACCACGGAAATCCGGTGCCATGTCCTCGATGACCAGGGCGCGAATCCGATCGGGGTGTGCGGCAGCGAAACACCACGCGTGCAGCGCGCCCATCGAATGCCCGATCACGGTGAGAGGCTCGTCCATTCCGTCGAGATCACCGAGCGCCGCGGCGAGGTCGTCGACGAACAACTCCGTCGTCGGCTCGCCGTCGATCGGACGCCCGTGCCCGGCCGCGTCGAACGTGTACACGTGGCCGTGCTCGCGCAGCCACGGAACATGCCGCGACCACGTCCGCGAACTGCCCATCAACCCGTGCAGGAGCAGTATCGGCCGCCCCGTCCCACCCTCGTCGTGCAACACGGGATCGACGGTAGCCGAACGTCCGCCGTCCGGGGACTGACATGCGCCCGCCCGGAGTACCCTCGCGGGCATGGCAGTCGTGAAGATCAACGCAATCGAGGTCCCGGAGGGCGCCGGCCCCGAACTGGAGAAGCGGTTCGCGAACCGCGCCCACGCGGTCGAGAACTCCCCCGGCTTTCTCGGGTTCCAGCTCCTGCGTCCGACCAAGGGCGAGGCCCGCTATTTCGTGGTGACGCAGTGGGAGTCGGACGAGGCGTTCCAGGCGTGGGCGAACGGCCCGGCCCGCGAGGCCCATGCCGGCGAGCGCGCGAAGCCCGTCGCGACGGGGGCCTCGCTGCTCGAGTTCGAGGTGGTCCTCGACGTGGCGGCGAAGTCCGAATCCTGACCCACCACACTCGGTTCGGACGCAGACAGCGTCGATAACGGACATAACGGTCACGGTGTCGGTCCTCCGATTGACACCGTGACCTGCGGGGTGCCAAAGTTCGCTCGACAGAGCGATGGAAGACGGTAATCCGGTGCCATTCCGGAGCGGTCGCGCCACTGTGATCGAGGGTCCGCCCTCGAAAGCCAGACACCCCGGCCATCGCATGGACCTAGCGGGACGCGTAATCCCCAGGAGGCACCGATGGCAATCGCCTATTCACCCGACAAGTCGGCCGATTCGGCCACTGTCGCACTCATCGCGGCAGCAGTAGTACTGCTCGCCATGCTCGCGCTCTACCTGGTCGGGTTCGACCAGGGCGCAATCTCCCGCAGCGGCATGTACATGCACGAATTGATGCACGACGGCCGACACCTGCTGGGCCTGCCGTGCCACTGAACACACTGACGCCCGTCACCGACAGCCTCAGGACCCTCCTTCTCCGCGGACTGCTGGCCGGCCTGATCGCCGGCCTGCTGGGCGGCGTCGTCGCATTCGCGCTCGGCGAGCCGCACGTACAGGCCGCGATCGAGATCGAGGAGTCCGCTGCCGCCCCGGTCGAGTCGGATCACGCTGCGGGCGAGACCGCCCCACACGGCCACGAGACGGAATCGACGGAGCCGGAGGGTCATTCACACGGCGACGACGCCCTTGTCAGCCGTACCGGTCAACGCGTGGGATTGTTCCTCGCCACCGGTCTCGCCGGGCTGGCGCTGGGGGCGATCTTCGCGGTAGTCGTGCACTACGCACGCCGGTTCACCACGATGGCGGGTACCCCCCTCGCCATCGTGGTGGCTGGATGCGGTTGGCTCGCAATCGAAGCCGTACCGTTCTTCAAGTACCCCGCCAACCCACCGGCGGTGGGCGACCCGGACACCATCAACGAGCGGACCCTGCTGTGGCTCGCCTCGGTGCTCCTCGGCCTGCTCGCCGTTGCAGCGGCCGTCTACGCCGGGCGTGCGCTGCGGGATCAGGGCCTGGTGACGACCCGTGTCATCGGACAGGTTGCCGCGTTCCTCGCGGTGGTCACCGTCGGCTACCTCGCGCTGCCCGGCATCGACGAGGTCGGTGAAGACTTCCCCGCCACGCTGCTGTGGCAGTTCCGTATCTCGTCGCTCGCCACCCAGGCAGCACTCTGGCTGGCACTGGGACTGGCGTTCGCGTTCCTCACCGAACGTGCTGGGCGGCGGGCGATCCGCTAGCTCAGACCGCGCACGAATCGTCGGTGCAGCCCTCGGCATCCCCGCCGGGGGCTGCACCCGCATCCATGCCTTCGGCGTCGGCGTCCTCGAGTGCCCGACGCAGCAACTCCGTGAAGACGTCCTGCGGCTGCGCGCCCGACACCGCCAGGCGGCGGTTCGCGACGAAGAAGGGCACGCCCGACACCCCGAGCTGTCCGGCCGCCGCGAGATCGGCCCGCACCAGGTCCGCGCCGGCATCGCCGTCGAGCGCCGCGGCCACCTCGTCGGCGTCCATCCCGACGCTCGCCGCGACCTCGACCAGGTCGGCGCGGTCGTCGATCACCTTCCCGTCAGAGAAGTGGGCGCGGAACAGCGCCTCCAGCAACGCGTCCCGCCGCTCCCCCGCCAGATGCAGCAGACGGTGCGCGTCGAACGTGTTGGCGGCGATCACCGTGTCGAAATCCATGGCCAGCCCGTCGGCCGCCGCCGTCGCGGCGACATGCTGGAACATCTGACGGACCTGGTCGGCGGGCATGCCCTTGTGCTCGACGAGAGCCTCGAGCTCGCCGCGTCGCGCCCCCACCGGGGTGTCCGGTGCGAGCTGGTACGAGCGCCACACCACCGACACCCGGTCTCGCTGCGGGAACCGGTCCAACGCCGCCGTGAAGCGGCGCTTCCCGATGTAGCACCACGGGCAGGCGATGTCCGACCACACCTCGATCAGGGCGGTCGGCGCGGCGGACTCGGACTCGGCGGTCACGGCGCCGACATTGCTCTCGATGGTCACGAGGCATTCGAACACACGGTGGGCGCGTCTTGTTCCGCGCCCACCGCCGGACCCGGTCAGCCCCGTTCGAGTTCCCGTCGCAGAACGCGCTTGAGGATCTTTCCCGTGCTGCTCCTCGGCAACCCCGCGGGCCCCTTCGCGATGACGAGGCGCTGCGGTGTCTCGCCCGGATCGATACCGCGATCCTCGAGGAACCGCCCGATCTCCTCGAGGCTGATGGCGGCCCCCGGCAGGCACGACACGACCGCGACCACCTGCTCACCCAACCGGCCGTCGGGGCAGCCGACCACCGCCACGTCCGACACCGCCGGATGCTCGGCGATCAGCGCCTCCAGATCGACCGACCCGATTCGCACCCCGTTGCGGCGAATGATGTCCGACGCCCGGTCGACGAAACGCAGGTACGCGTCGTCGGGCCCGTCGATCACGAACAGATCGCCGGTCATCAGGAAACCGTCCGCATCGAACGGGTCACGGTCACGGGCGGGATTGAGGTAGCCGGAGAATACCGTCGGACCCTTTACTCGCAGCTCACCCAGTACGCCGGGCTCGGTGATCTCGGCACCGGTCTGCTGATCCACCAACTTCAGCACGGACCCTCCGCCCGAGCGCGGATACAGCAGCGAGTGCGGCCGCTCCACCGAGCGCGCGGCCGGGTCCGACCGCAGGCTCACCCCTTCGATGGTGCCGAAGAAGTTCACCAGGTCGACGCCGTGCCGCTCCCGCCAGCGCTGGACGGTCTCCGGGGTCAGGTGTCCCGCGCCCACCCCCACCCGGGTGAGGGTGGACAGGTCGACCGCCCCGCCCTCCCGCAGTTCCACGGCTGCGAGCATCGACGGTCGTCCGGCCGTGTACGTGACCTTCTCGTCGGCGATCTGGCGCAGGAACACATCCAGCCGGAACGGCTGGTGCTGGACCAGGACGCACCCGGTCGACAGCCACGGCAGCATCGTCCCGATGATCCCCGCGGCGGTCGTCATCGGGAACGGATTGAGAACGACGTCGCCGGCGGTGAGACCGGCCGCCTCGACGACGCCGCGCGCGTGGGCGAGGGACTCACAGTGAGCGTGCGGAACCCCCTTGGGGAGACCCTCCGTACCGGAGGTCCAGCAGATCGCGATGCAGTCGTCGATCGCAACGTCGGTGGCGGCGACATGCGCGGCGACCTCGGCCGCGTCCGCGGCGGTCGGCACGCCGTGACCGATCCGGACGACGCCGTCCGGTACGCCGACGCCGTAGGAGAGCACCGTCCGCAGTGTCGGAATCTGCGTCCGCACCGAGACCACCTGTTCGGCAACGTGATTGGAACCGATCCTGGACGCGGTGACGAAGGCGCTCACGCAGGATTCGTTGCAGACCTCGACGATCTCGGGTTCAGTCGAGTGAACGGCCAGCAGGGACACGATCGCCCCGATCCGCCAGGCAGCCAGAACGACGGTGATCTGCTCGATGGTGTTGGGCAGCTGGACGCCGATCACCTCACCGGCACGGACATCGGCGTGCAGCAGCAACGCCGCGAGTCGGTCGACCTCGCCGTCCAACTCGGCCCAGGTGATCCGGCCGGGAACCCCGTCCACGTAGTCGGACTTGTCCACGGGGTCGACGATCGCGAGCTGGGTTCCGCGTTCGCGCACCCTGTCTGCCAGTAACTGCTGGACGGTGTCCCGGGTCCAGACACCGGATTTGGTGTACTCGTCGATGCGGATCTGAGGGTGAATCTTCAGGCTCCCCATGTGCCCTCCCTGGTCTCGCGATCCGACGTCCCCGACAGCCGCCACTCCACTGAATGTGTGATCTAGGTCACTAGATTTATCACGGTCCAGTTACTTGCGCGAGTCGCGGACCATCCGATAGCGCACGACCTGCGGAAATCAGACGAACCCCACCTTTCCCGGGCGAGCGTCCAGGTCAGACGACCAAGCCCGCCCGGTAGGCCTGGAGCGCGGCCTCGACCCGATTGCGCACCCCGAGCTTGTCGAAGATCGCCGACACGTGCGACTTCACCGTCGTCTCCCCCAGGAACAGCCGGCGGCCGATATCGGCATTGGACTCCCCCTCCGCCAGCACGGTGAGGACTTCACGCTCACGCTCGGTGAGCCTGCTCAGATCCGGGCCCGCAGCCTGCGTCGCACTACCCACCCCGCCGCCCTCGGAAACTATGCGCCGCAACGCTTCCGGACTGAACAGGGTGTTTCCCGATGCCACCACCCGAACCGACTGATGGAACGTGAGCGGTGCCTCGTCCTTGCTCAGGAAGCTGTGTGCACCGGCCGCGACCGCCTGCACCACGAGATCGTCCACGTCCATCGCGGTCATCGCGATGACCTTCGGCGGCGACTCCAGCTCCATCAGGCTGCGCGTCGCCTCGAGACCTCCGGTCCGGCGCATCTTCAGATCCATCAGCACGACGTGCGGCCGGAGCGACGCGACGGCGCCCGGAACTTCGTCGCCGTCACCGACGCACCCCACGACCACGATGTCGTGTGCAGGCTCGAGAATGTCTGCTACCCCCCGTCGAACGAACGGATCGTCGTCGACGATCAGAACGGTGATTCCCCCAAGGTCTTCCATAATGTCGACAGATTAGCCGCCGACACCGACAAACCCGACCGATCAGGCGGTCCACGGGATCCAGCAACTCACCACGAACTCCGACTCGAGCCGCCCCGCCTCGAAGCTCCCGCCGATCTCGCGCGCCTGTTCCGCCAGACCCCTCAACCCTGCCCGTGACCCGACCCCCGCCTCGCTGGACTTGCCGCTCAACAGGTTCCGTACCAGGATTCGGATTCCCCGCTCGGGTGCACCGTCGAGCGAAATCGCGACGACCTGATCCGCCGCATACTTCTGCGCATTGGTCAGCGACTCCTGCACCACCCGGAAGCAGACGTGTCCGGAGAGCACGCCCACGTCCCCCGGTGCCAGGTCGGTGGACAGCGTGCAGTGCATCCCGGCGGCGCGTGCCGACTGGACCAGTTGGGGCACGGCGTCGATGCCCTGGTGCCGCGCCGCATCCGGCGACCCGCCGGTGCCGCGGAGCACCCCCACGATGCTCTTGAGGTTGTCGAGCGATTCGTGCGCTGTGGCCCGGATCTGCGCCGCCGAGTTGACGACCTTCTCCGGGTCGTCGGCGGCATTGACCTGCAGCGCGCCCGCGAACAGCGAGATGCGGCTCAGACCGGCGGCCAGGGTGTCGTGCATGTCCCGCGCGATGCGGGTGCGTTCCTCGGCCCGGATCATCTCGTCGCGCATTACGTCGCTCCGCTCCGTCGCCGCGTCCCGCACCTGCTCCGCCTCCACCAGCGCGCTGCGCGTCCGGATCAACGTCGCCGACGCCAGTACCAGCCCGACGAGGACCGCCGCCACCAGCAACGGGATCCACGCGGCGACGACGTACTGATGCATCTGGCTGCCGTCCTCGGGTTTCGCCGATCCGATGGTCAGGACCGAGTAGTCCCGCAGGCGGTGCGCGTCGTACAGAAGCGATACCGCACAGGCCACCCAGACAGCGACTGCCGCACCGGCCAACCGGTATCCGCGCGCGGACCGCGCCACCGCGAAGAGCGCGAAGAGCGCTGCCGTGGCGTCGGTCTCGAACAGGATCGGCCCCACCAGTGCGAGCGCCAGCACGAGCCACGGCCGCTCGTGCCGCCACACCAGTGCCGCGGCGGCGACGAGATTGAGTGCCAGTCCGATCGAGTGGTTCCAGGCCGGCGTGTTCGCGGACGTCGACGCGAGGCCCACCGTCAGGAGCGAGCAGAACGCGCTGAAGGACACCGCGAGAACGGTCCAGACTCGACGCCGGATCCCCACGGCTCTCTCGGAATTCACGAGAAGGACGGTACGCAACTTCACCGACATCGGGACATCCGACGAACGTCGGATCGTCGGACGTCCGGGACGGTACGAAATGAGGAGCCGACTCCTCCCCGGGGAGGAAGACGGCGAAGGTGTCACTGCGGTGTGCTCGATGCAGATCGACGGTGCTCGGCCGCCCGGCAGCGCACCACGGACATCGAAAGGAAGCTCGGTGAGCGCTCCACAACAGTTCCCCCATCCGCAACAGCCCGGCTACGCGCCCCCACAAACTGCCCGCAAGAACTGGTTCGGTCGGCACAAGGTGCTGACGGGGCTCGGCGTGGCCGTCATCGCAATCATCGCCATCGTGGCCGCGACCGGCGGGTCGGACGGGCCCACGCAGGAGGCACGCGAGGCCGGTGCCGTCGTCGACCAGCCCTCGGACGCCCGGATCGGGACGCCCGTTCGCGACGGCAAGTTCGAGTTCGTCGTGCACGGTGTGGAGGCCGGAGTGCCCACCGTCGGGACCAACGAGTACCTCACCGAGAAGGCCCAGGGACAGTTCGTCCTCGTCCGAATGACCGTCCGCAACATCGGCGACCGCGAACAGAGCTTCACCACCTCCGCTCAGAAGCTGGTCGACGCACAGGGCCGGCAGTACTCGGTGGACGACATGGCCACCATCACCCTCGACCAGGGTGTGTCGTTCGAGCAGATCAATCCCGGCAACTCCCTGGACGCCACGATCGTGTTCGACGTACCGTCCGGCGTCGTCCCCGCGGTACTCGAAGTGCACGATTCCGTCTTCTCCGGCGGCGAATCGGTTCTGCTGCAGTAGTCGCGGGGCCCTCGGCTCAGGTCGCCGGCGCCCCGAGGCAGCCCTGGAGAGCCCCCTGTCGACTGTTTGTTTCAATCTCGTTAGCAGCCGTAAGAATGCTGTTACCGTGCACGATTTCGGCTCCGGCCCGCCCTAGCATCAGCGTGTCCGCCGAACCGTCGTCTCGAGGTGTCAAGTGAAGTCTGTCCAGCGTAAGGTAGTGGTACCCGTTCTCGCCGTTGCCTTTTCCGGAGCAATAGCGCTCTCCACATCGATCGGCTCGCCGGCTCTGGCGGCAACGTCCAGCACCCCGGGTTGGCTCGGCTCCGTCGGATCCCTCGGATCCTCGGCGGACGACTCGTATGCGGCTGTCGCACAGCGGATCAGCGCTGTCATGGCCGAGCAGGGTATTCCCGGCGCCCAAGTCGTCTATTCGGACCGACATTCCGAGAGTGCTTTCGACTATGGGCTGTCGAGCGTCGCGACCGGAAGCCCGGTGACTTCCGACACCGTATTCGAAGCGGCATCGCTGACGAAAGTGGTGGCCTCGTACGTCGTGCTCCAGTTGGTGGACGAGGGCGTACTCGATCTCGACCGTCCGCTGTCGGACTACTTCGACTATTCACGGATCGCAGCCGACCCGGCCGCGAAGCGGATCACCGGGAGGATGGTGCTCACTCACACCTCCGGCCTGCCCAACTGGGCGACCGGACCGTCGAGTCCGGAGTTCGAAACCACGCCGGTGAGTACCATTTTCGAGCCCGGGACCCAGTGGTCGTACTCGGGAGAGGGTTTCTACTACCTACAGAAGACCGTCGAGGCCCTCACCGGGACGCCGTTCGAACAACTGGTCCGGGAGCGGGTATTCGACCGGTTCGGGATGGAGGGAAGCGACCTCGTCACCAATCCCGCCTTCGACACGGTCACGTCCGTCGGCCACACTGCGGACGGAACCCCGAAGCCCGTCCGGAACTTCCCCCGGGCGAACGTCGCGTACACGCTGCGGACCACGGCGGCCGACTACAACAGGTTCATGCGCGGTGCACTCATCGGCGGAGAAGGACTCACGCCCGGCACCCGCGACATGATGTTCACCCCCGCCGGCAGTGCCGACCACGGCGGTAGCGACAAGGAGGCGATCGACCACATCGAGTGGGGGCTCGGTATCGGGCTGCAGAACAACGAACTCGGGGACGCGATCTGGCACTGGGGTGACAACGGCCCCTACAAGGCCTTCTTCATCGCGTACCCCGAGACCGGCCGCAGCCTCGTGATCATGACCAACAGTGAAAACGGCTTGAACGCGGTAGACGACGTCGTCCGCGAGTTCTTCGGCCCCAGCACGATGTACGCGACGCGGTGGATCAAGGAGGCCGAATAGGTGGTGCGGAGCCCCCGCGCGCACGATTGCCGTTCGTTCGGAGACTGACGCGCGGACGCAGCCCGAGCCGAACTCGGCCCGTTGATCGGGTCGGACGGCTCGGGCTGTGTCGGCGTGGAGCCTCGATCCGCTCATGCCCGCCAAGACGGGCGCGTTTCCGGGCCGTTTCGGCGTCGCGTTGTGGGAAGTCCACAATCTCGAAGCTCGGCGGGTCCGGCCGGGTAACGTCGGACACGGCTTCGAGCCGGCGGCACGTGGTTCACTCCGTATCGCTCGCTGATCGGGTGATGTCGCCCAAGACCGTTCGCTGCCCCGGATCCTGGCTCCGCTGCGCCACTCACCCGGTTCGGTGCGCCAGGCACGTCCTCCGACCCGGCTCTCCGGGGCGCCACCCCAGGAGGAACCATGACTCTCGCCCACAGTCCCGACAGAGCAATCGAATCGCTCGGCATCGCACTCGTCGCGATCGGCGTCGTGCTCCTCGCCCTGCTCACCCTCTATCTCGTCGGATTCGACCAGGGCGCGATCTCGCGTAGCGGGATGTACATGCACGAGCTGATGCACGACGGTCGGCACCTCCTGGGGCTCCCATGCCACTAGCGGGGTCACTCGAGAGCCTGCTGCGCGGCCTCCTGGCCGGGCTGATCGCCGGCCTGCTGACCGGTGCGGTCGCCTTCGCGCTGGGTGAACCGCACGTCGCCGCGGCGATCGCCATCGAGGAATCGGCGCCGGCCGCCGACGCGGCGGGATCCCACGAGCACGCTGCCGGAACGGCCGCGCATTCGCACGACGACGACGCGCTCGTCTCCCGGGACGGCCAACGCGCCGGGTTGTTCCTGGCGACCGCCCTCGCGGGTATCGCGATCGGAGCCATCTTCGGGGTCGTCGCGCACTACGCGAGACGGTTCACGACGCTGCCCGGTCCGCTGCTGGCGATCGGTCTCGCGGGGGCCGGGTGGCTCGCCGTAGAGGCTGTGCCGTTCTTCAAGTACCCGGCGAACCCACCGGCTGTGGGCGACCCGGACACGATCAACCAGCGAACCTGGCTGTGGCTGGCGGCGCTCGCACTGGGACTCCTGGCGGTCTGCTCGGCGGTGTTCATCGCCAAAGCACTTGCTTCCCAGAGGTACTGGACGGTCCGCGTCGGCGCCTCGGTCCTGACGTTCCTCGTGATCGTGACCGTCGGCTATCTGCTGTTGCCGGCCGTGAACGAGGTCGGTGAGGACTTTCCCGCCGCCCTGCTGTGGGAGTTCCGGATCTCGTCGCTCGCGACGCAGGCGACGTTGTGGCTGTGCCTCGGTCTGGCGTTCGCCTTCCTCGCCGAACGGGCACAGCGCACACCGCGATCCGAGCCGATCGCTTCGGGCGTCGTGCACACCCAGGCGGCCACCAGGACTACGCGACCGTAGGAGGGCACTGGCGAGGATTCGGAAGCGACCAGGACACACCCCGAACCCATGGAAGGGAGACCTCCATGACCACCGCAGATCAGGCTCGATTCCAGACGCTCACCGACGGTCTGGCGAAGATCGCCCCCGCGGAGCACGACGTACAGGATTCGCCGTACACGATCACCAACGCGCAGTACGACGTTCTGCGGCACGTCCTGCACGACGTCGGCGGACAACCCGCTCTCTCGGTTCCGTACCTGGAGAAGGGCGAAGAAGCGTGGGAGATGAACACGTACGTCACGTGCGAGTGCCTCGGCTGGCGCGGCGCCTGGAACTCGGAGATGCGCCGCCGAGCCGAGGTCGATCTCGGCGAGACGCAGTACTTCGGCTATCCCTACTACGCCCGGTGGCTCACCGTTGCCGCGAAGGTGATGGTCGACAAGGGTCTCATCCCCCTCGACGAACTCTGCGACCGCATCGACCAGGTGCGCGACCGCCTGCAGGAGGAGCGGAAATGACCCCCAAGTTCAAGGTCGGCGACCGGGTTGTCGTCAAAGACCAGACGAGCCTCTTCCACACCCGCACACAAGCTTTCGTCCGTAACCAGGAGGGCACCGTCGTGGAGCACCGTCCCGACTGGGTGATCCCCGAGGACGAGGCGTTCGACAAGCTCGAGACCGGGCGGAAGGAACCGTTCTACGTCGTCCGTTTCAAGCAGACCGACCTGTGGCCGCGCTACACGGGATTCGCCGTCGACACGCTCGAGACGGAGTGCGCCGAGGGCTGGCTCCGGCCGGCCGGAAAGAACGAGTGAGGAGGAGACGTGAGCGATCCACACAAGCCCATCCAGGCTTCCGAGGAGATCAGCGAGTTCGAGGTCCTCGAACTCGCCCTACGGGAGCTCGCCATCGAGAAGGGACTCTTCTCCGCGGAGGACCACCGTCGCTTCTCCGAGTGGGCCGAGTCGATCGGGCCGTCGAACGGCTCGAAGATGGTCGCCAAGGCCTGGACCGACCCGGAGTTCAAGAAGCGCCTTCTCGAGAACGGCACCGAGGCCAGCAAGGAGGTCGGGATCGACTGGACCGACCCGACGGGCACCGGCACTCCGAGCGACTACACCTTCTTCTACGTCCTCGAGAACACGCCGCAGGTGCACAACGTGATCGTCTGCACCCTGTGCTCGTGCTACCCGCGTCCGGTACTCGGCATGTCTCCGGACTGGTATCGCACCCCCAACTATCGGCGCCGCATGGTTCGGCGTCCACGCGAGGTCCTGGCCGAGTTCGGGCTGCACTTTCCGTCCGATGTCGAAGTGCGGGTGCACGATTCGAACCAGAAGTCCCGCTTCATGGTGATGCCGATGCGTCCCGAGGGTACCGACGGTTGGACCGAGGAACAGCTCGAGAAGATCGTCACGCGGGACACGATGATCGGAGTGGCGCTCCCCTCGGCCGATTGGGACGCGTCCGAGGCCCCCTCGGCTGGAGGTGGCAAGTGACGGCGACTCAGGGCTACGAGGTCATTCTGCGGACACTGAAGTCCGGGGGCGAACGCGTCGGGGACCTCGACGACACCGACCGCAAGCCGGATCCGTGGGAGTCCGCGATGCAGGCCACGTGCGAGTGCCTGTCGTGGCGCGGATCGTGGGACAACCTCGAGCGCAGGCACACCGAGGACGAACTCGGCGAAACCATCTACGACCAGTTTCCCGTCCACTCCCGGTCCGCGATCACCACCGCGCACACCTTCCTCGATCGCGGCATCGTGAGCCAGGACGAACTGCAGGAGAAGATGTCCCAGATCCGGGCGAGGCTCGAACGTAGTTGAGCCGGAACAGCCTCCGCCCCAATACGTTCGAGCGCTCACAACCAGGGGCTACTCGAGCGCGGCGTCGAGCGTGATGGCGACGCCGGTCAGAGCCTTGCTCACCGGGCAGGACTCCTTGGCGGCCTGGGCGACGCGGGCGAACCCCGCAGCGTCCAGGCCGTCGACCTCTGCCCGAACCGTGAGCACGATGCCGGTCAACTTGAACCCCGGATCGTCCGGCCCGAGCGAGACGTCGGCGCGGATGTCGAGGCTCTGCGGTGTGCCGCCCGCCTCCCCGATCAGCGCCGACAGCTGCATCGCGTAGCAGGACGAGTGCGCCGCCGCGATCAGTTCCTCGGGGCTGGTGGTGCCTCCGGCATCCTCCGCCGCCCGCTTCGGGAAGGACACCTCGAAGGTGCCGACTCCCGAGCTGGTGAGTTCCACCTGACCCGAACCCTTTTCGAGCGTGCCGTTCCAGGCGGTGCGCGCTGTGCGTGTGGGCATTGCAGATCCTCCTGTGTCGATCGGTCCACGTCCTCTTCGCAAACTACCCCCTGTCGTGGGTGTCTTCAGGACAGCCGGTCGGCGCGCTCGGTCGCTTCGTCGATTTCCCGATAGTGCTCGAGCAGTTCCCGCTCCTGATCGCGGCGTGGGTACGCGAAGAAGACGAGCGCGGCGCCGACCAGAACGATCGCGATGGCCGCGGCGTACGCCCGCGTGTCCCCGTCGAGGAAGGCAGTCCGGGCGGCGGCGGTGATCGCGTCGGCATACTGCGGGTACCGCTCCGCGACGTTCTCGGCGCCGGCGAAGGACTTCTCCAGCGCCGCCTGGGTCTGATCGCTGATGTCGCCCGAGTCCCCGCTGGCGGCGATGGCCGCGGCGAACGAGGCCGCGTAGCCGGCGGTGAGCAGCGCGCCGAGCACCGACTGCACGATGGCACCACCGAGGTCGCGCTGCAGGTCTGCGGTGCCCGACGCCATTCCCGCACGCCACACCGGCACCGACCCGGTCAGCGAATGCGATGCCGGTGTACCGGCCAGGCCGACGCCCGCGCCGAGGAACATGTAGCCGAGCGCGATCTTCCAGTACTGCGCGTCCTCCTTCCACAGCAGCAACGCCACCACCAGGCCGAGGACGATCGCCGTGTAACCGAGCAGCAGCGTGAACCGCGCGCCGTGCGACTCGACCAGCTTCGCCGACTGCGGGGCCACCACCACCATGACGGCCGCCGCGGGCAGACCCGCGGACCCTGCCGCGAGCGTCGAGTATCCGAGCACGTTCTGCATGAATTGCTGACCGATGAACAGGGTCCCCATCAGCGTCCCGAACACCACGATGCCCGCGACCGCCGCGACCCAGAAGATCCGCCGTCGGGCTACTCGCAGATCGAACAGCGGGAACTTCGCGCGCAGCTGCCGGATTCCGAAGGCCACTCCCGCGGCCAGCGCGACCAGCAGCATCGACAGAGCCGTGGTGCGCATTCCCGCGACAGGAGCGAAGTTGATGCCCAGCACCAGCGCCGCCACGAGTATCACCGAGACGATCCCGCCGAGGTGGTCGACGGGATCGGTCGACTCGTTGACGTGGCTCGGCACGAAGTACGCCGCGAAACCCAACGCGATCAGCGCCAACGGCACGGTCACCAGGAACACCGCTCCCCACTCGAACGACTTCAGCAGTGCCCCGGACACCAGCGGACCGAGCGACGAGATGCCGCCGCCGATCGCGGACCACAGCGCGATCGCCCGGGTCCGGCCCGGCCCCGACCAGAGCGCGGTGATGAGCGCGAGGGTGGTGGGGAAGGCCATACCGGCCGCGACGCCGCCGAGCAGACGCGCGAGAATCAACACCTCGACGCTCGGCGCGAACGCGGCGATGACGGACGCCGGCACGGACAGCACCATGCCGAGCACCAGCATCATCTTGCGCCCGTACCGGTCGCCGAGAGCCCCCAGGTAGAGCACCGAACCGGCGAGCCCGACGGAGTATCCGACGGCAATGAGGTTCAGTTGCGTCTGGCTCGCATCGAAGGCCTTGCCGATGTCGGGCAGCGCGACATTGGCGACCGCCAGGTTCAGATTCGCGACGGCGGCGACGAGGATCAGCGCCGTCAGGACGAGCGGGGCCCGGGTGGGACGGGTGCCGGCCGCTACGGAAGTCATGCGGCCAGTCCACACCATCGTGTCCGGTCACGTGGCCCGAAATGCCGATGCTGCGGAAACGAACCCGACAACTGGAATAGCGTGCTGATCATGACCGTCGACACCGATCGGACCCTCCCGGTACTCGCCGAGAGCGCATCCCGAATCGTCACCCTCGCGCATGCCGCGCACCGACGACATCTCAGACAACGCGGTCGCGGGCCGATCCTGATCGGCATCGACGGTCCCTCGGGCGGCGGGAAATCGACACTGGCCGCTCGGATCGCCGCGGCGCTGGACGACGCGCCGATACTCCGGATGGACGACCTGTACCCCGGCTGGGACGGCCTCGCCGCATCTGTTCGACAGCTCGTCCGGTGGGTCCTTTCCCCGGCCCGGCACGGCCGGGTACCGCGCTACCGGCGTTACGACTGGCATCACGGCGACTACGCGGAGTGGCGCGCGGTCCGACGGCACCGATACCTGATCGTCGAGGGCGCCGGGTCCACATGCGGCGCCGCGCGCCCGTTCTTCGCGGTCCGCGTGTTCGTCGACGCCGACCCGGACGAGCGGATGCGTCGCGCCCTGGAGCGCGACGGCGAGATGTTCCGGCCGCACTGGGACCGCTGGGCGCAGCAGGAAGCGGCACTGTTCGGGCCGGACCGGACCCGGCGCGCCGCACACGTCACGGTGTCGACGAGCTCGGCCGGCACCGCCATGTGACGATCACCGCGGAGAAACGACGACGCCCCGCGAGCCGGAAGCTCGCGGGGCGTCGTTCTGCGTGAACCTACTCGGCCGAACCGCCCTCGGACGGGGTCGTGTCACTGGCACCGGCCAGCGCCTCGGCCGGCGAGTCCGGAACCTTGACCGGCTTCGGGGATCCGTGGAACGTGAACTTCGCGTTCTCGCCGGCGCCCTCGCCGTCCCAGCCCTCGACGTCGACCAGGACGATCTGGCCCGGGCCCAGCTCGTTGAAGAGGATCTTCTCCGACAGCTGGTCCTCGATCTCGCGCTGGATGGTGCGACGCAGCGGACGCGCACCCAGCACCGGATCGAAGCCGCGCTTCGCGAGCAGCGACTTGGCCTGCTCGGTCAGCTCGATGTCCATGTCCTTGTTCTTCAGCTGCGTCTCGACGCGACCGATCATCAGGTCCACCATCTGGATGATCTCGTCCTGAGACAGCTGGTGGAAGACGATGATGTCGTCGATACGGTTGAGGAACTCGGGGCGGAAGTGCTTCTTGAGCTCGTCGTGAACCTTGAGCTTCATGCGCTCGTAGTTCGACTCCGTGCCGGTTCCCGAGGTGAAGCCCAGGCCCACGGCCTTCGAGATGTCCGAGGTACCGAGGTTCGAGGTGAAGATCAGCACGGTGTTCTTGAAGTCGACCGTGCGACCCTGACCGTCGGTGAGACGGCCGTCCTCGAGCACCTGCAGGAGCGTGTTGTAGATCTCCTGGTGTGCCTTCTCGATCTCGTCGAACAGGACCACCGAGAACGGCTTGCGGCGCACCTTCTCGGTGAGCTGACCGCCCTCTTCGTAGCCGACGTAGCCGGGAGGGGCACCGAACAGACGCGACGCGGTGAACCGGTCGTGGAACTCGCCCATGTCGATCTGGATGAGCGCGTCGTCGTCACCGAACAGGAAGTTCGCGAGCGCCTTGGACAGCTCGGTCTTACCGACACCGGACGGGCCGGCGAAGATGAACGAGCCGGACGGACGCTTCGGATCCTTCAGGCCGGCACGCGTACGACGGATCGCCTTGGAGACGGCCTTGACGGCATCCTCCTGGCCGATGATCCGCTTGTGCAGCTCCTCCTCCATGCGGAGCAGACGCGTGGTCTCCTCCTCGGTGAGCTTGAAGACCGGGATACCGGTCCAGTTGCCCAGCACCTCGGCGATCTGCTCGTCGTCGACCTCGGCGATGACGTCCAGGTCGCCCGAACGCCACTGCTTCTCCCGCTCGGCGCGCTGCGCCACGAGGGTCTTCTCCTTGTCGCGGAGGTTCGCAGCCTTCTCGAAGTCCTGCGCGTCGATCGCGGACTCCTTCTCGCGACGGGCGTCGGCGATCTTGTCGTCGAACTCGCGCAGGTCCGGCGGTGCGGTCATGCGGCGGATGCGCATTCGGGCACCGGCCTCGTCGATGAGGTCGATGGCCTTGTCCGGCAGGAAGCGGTCGTTGATGTAGCGATCGGCCAGGGTGGCCGCCGCGACCAGTGCGCTGTCGGTGATCGAGACGCGGTGGTGCGCCTCGTAGCGGTCGCGCAGACCCTTGAGGATCTCGATGGTGTGCTCGACCGTGGGCTCGCCGACCTGCACCGGCTGGAACCGGCGCTCGAGGGCGGCATCCTTCTCGATGTACTTGCGGTACTCGTCGAGGGTGGTCGCGCCGATGGTCTGCAGCTCACCTCGGGCCAGCTTCGGCTTGAGGATCGAGGCCGCGTCGATCGCGCCCTCGGCCGCGCCCGCACCGACGAGCGTGTGCAGCTCGTCGATGAACAGGATGATGTCGCCGCGGGTGTTGATCTCCTTGAGGACCTTCTTCAGGCGTTCCTCGAAGTCACCGCGGTAGCGGCTGCCGGCGACCAGCGAGCCCAGGTCCAGCGTGTAGAGCTGCTTGTCCTTGAGGGTCTCCGGAACCTCGCCGTTGACGATGGCCTGCGCGAGGCCCTCGACGACGGCGGTCTTGCCGACACCCGGCTCGCCGATGAGGACAGGGTTGTTCTTGGTGCGGCGGCTCAGCACCTGCATGACGCGCTCGATTTCCTTCGAGCGGCCGATGACCGGATCGAGCTTGCCTTCGAGGGCGGCCTGGGTGAGGTTGCGGCCGAACTGGTCGAGGACCAGCGACGTCGACGGGGTGCCCGCCTCGCCGCGGCTGCTACCGGCCTCGGCCGGCTCCTTGCCCTGGTATCCCGACAGCAGCTGGATGACCTGCTGGCGGACGCGGTTGAGGTCGGCACCCAGCTTGACGAGCACCTGGGCGGCGACGCCCTCGCCCTCGCGGATCAGGCCGAGCAGGATGTGCTCGGTGCCGATGTAGTTGTGGCCGAGCTGCAGCGCCTCGCGGAGGCTGAGCTCGAGGACCTTCTTGGCACGCGGAGTGAAGGGGATGTGCCCGGACGGGGCCTGCTGACCCTGGCCGATGATCTCCTCGACCTGGCTGCGGACACCCTCGAGGGAGATACCCAACGACTCCAGCGACTTCGCCGCCACGCCTTCACCCTCGTGGATGAGGCCCAGCAGGATGTGTTCCGTGCCGATGTAGTTGTGGTTGAGCATCCTGGCTTCTTCTTGAGCCAGGACGACGACGCGCCGCGCGCGATCGGTGAACCTCTCGAACATCGCTCTCCCTCACACTCTCCGGCAATCAGTTCCGAGACCTGCGTCTCGGCCCTCCCGCCGCGTTTCGCTCCGGCACAACAGGCTGACGGCCTCCGGAACCGATGAAGGTTCCACGACCCCACCTCATACTCTAGTGGGCTGCCTTCCGACCTGCCGCTCCTCCACCCGTCAAACGTGCGGAGCGGACCTGCATAAAGTTCTCAACGCCGCAGGTCGCGGAATCGTTTCCCGGAGGCTGTACGCCTGAAGCGAACAGCACACATTCGTCAGCGACGCAGGTCTGCAACCTTGTCCAGCGATCCCAGCTTGTGCGGGTTGCGGATCGCATAGACCCGCGTGATGCGGCCGTCCTCGACGACCACGCTCACCGCGGTGGCCTCGCCTCCGACGTCGATACGGATACCCGGCATGCCGTTGAGCCAGGTCGTGGCCGTGACGAAGTCCGGAAGCATCGCCGCCTTGGACAGGAAGGCCGCCACCCGCCGGGCACCGACGATCGGCTTGCGCGCCGCCGTCGCGATGCCGCCACCGTCGGCGACCACCACGACGTCGGGGGCGAGGACGTCCACCAGCGCCTGCACGTCGCCGGTGGAGACGGCCGCCAGGAACTTCGCGACCACCGCCTCCTGCTCGGCTCGGTCGACCTGCATCCGCGGCCGGCGCGCCCCGACGTGTTCGCGCGCGCGGTGTGCGATCTGCCGCACCGCGGCCGGCGTCTTCCCGACCGCCTCCGCGATCTCCGGGTACGGCGTCTCGAAGACCTCGTGCAGCACGAACACGGCTCGCTCGACGGGACCGAGCGTCTCGAGCACCGTCAGCATCGCGATCGACAGGTTCTCGGCCAGTTCGACATCGTCGGCGACGTCCGGGGTGGTCAGGATGGGCTCGGGCAACCATTCACCGATGTAGTCCTCCCGGCGACGCGAGAGCGACCGCAGCCGGTTCAGCGCCTGCCGGGTGACCGTGCGCACCAGGTAGGCGCGCGGGTCACGCACCTGGTCCTGGTCGACGTCCGCCCACCGCAGCCACGTCTCCTGTACGACGTCCTCCGCGTCGGCGGCCGAGCCGAGCATCTCGTAGGCGACGGTGAAGAGCAGACTGCGGTGTGCGACGAACGGGTCGCCGGTCATGTCGTCGAGCGTACGGTCAGCGGCTCGAGCCCACACGAGGCCGCGAATCCCTGCGATTCGATGCCGAACGCCGTATTGGTGCGGGTCATGAGGTTCGCGACGGCGACGAACGCGGTCAGTTCCACGAGCGCCGCCGGACCGAGCGCGTCGAGTAGTCGCGCCGACAGTTCGTCGGTGACGGTCGGCGGGGTCACCGTCATCGCCTCGGCGTACTCCAGCACGTCGCGCTCGAGCGGGGTGAAGACGTCCGACTCGCGCCAGCGCGGCACCTCCCGCGCCTTGGCGAGATCGAGCCCCTCGTTGTGGGCGTGGAAGTAGCCGAAGTCCAGGCAGAAGCTGCAGCCGACGAGGCCGGCGACCGCCATGTGGGCGAACGACTTGAGGTTCTCGTCGCACCGGTTCCACTTCTGCGCCTTGCGACCGACGGTGAAGCTGAAGTTCAGCACCTTCCGGTTGTGCCACGTCACCTCCACCGGTTCGGCCACGTCGCCGAGCATCCTGCGCGACATCCGCTTGACCACGGCGCCGTAGATGCCGGTCATCTCTGCCCTGGGGATCCGGGTATTGCCGGTCATGATTCCTCCTGCGGTTCGTGTGCTCTCGACATGGAGACACCGGCGGGCAGGCGGTTGTGACATCCGGTCAGTCGACGCGACTCGGTTCCGGCAGATCGGCGGCGTCGTTGCCGTCGTCGCGGCGGACCACCGTCATCGACCGCCGCTCGACGCGCGGACCGGAGGGGATCACGCGTTCGAGCGTTCGGTGCAGCGCCCACGCGATCGGAACGGAGAACGCCACGGTGACGACGAAGACGCCGACGGTCGAGCCCTGGAACGTCCGGTAGCCGAGCATGTCGACGACGAACTCCATCACCACGAGGTGCACGAGGAAGAGTTCGTAGGAGATCTCCCCGAGCCACACCATCGGGGCCGACGAGCACAGTCTCCCCAGCGGGCCCGGGCGATCTCCGATCACGAGCGGTGCCATCAGTGACATCGCGAACGCCAGGTACAGCGCCGATTTGGTGATCGCCTCGGTTGCGTCCGTCGGCACGATCGTCGCCTCCCCGGCCAGCGGCGTGCAGGCGAGCAGCAGGAAGTAGAGCGCCAGCAGTCCCATTCCGTAGGGGTTGCAGCGCTTGACGGTGGCCGACGCCACCGCGAGCAGCATGCCGCCCGCGAACCACGCAACGAATCCGGGCAGCCACAGTCGGGCGGTGAAGGTGATGTCGGTGTGGTGGGTTACGAGGGTCCACAGCGGGGTGATCGCGACGAGCGCGAGCAGCGCGACCGCGAGCCGCACCGGCCGCCACTGCCGTCGGCAGACGACGACCACCAGCAGCCAGCCGATCACCGGCAGCAGCAGGTAGAACGTGACCTCGACCGCGAGACTCCACATCTGGGTGAGGCCGGTGTGCAGATGCCCCGGGCCGTAGATCTGGGTGAGCGTCATGTTCCGCAGGAACCCCGACCAGCCCAGCCCGGTCTCCCCCGCGTCGTCCCGGAACAGGTAGATCGCGTACGTCGCGACGACGGTGATCCAGTACGCCGGCAGGATGCGTCGCGCCCGGTGCCACAGGTAGGTGCGCGTCGACGGCAGTTCCCGCTCCCCCGCCGCGGTCTGCAGCCACGGCCGGAACAGCAGGAACCCGGACAGGACGAAGAAGACCGCGACCCCGATCTCGAGCCTGGAGAACGCGCCACCGGCCAGGTCCGGCGTGTACCGCCCCGTCCAGAACGCCGCATGGGCGCCGACCACGAGCAGCGCCGCGACCGCGCGCAGACCCGTCAGCGACCGGATGTAGCCCGGCTCGCTCACGATCCCGCCTTCGGCGCACCGACGACGGAACCGACCGGTCCCGCGCCCACGCACAGTTCCAGCCCGGGCGTCTCGGGCGTCATGCGCAGCCCCTCCCCGGGGCCGTAGAGCCGCACGAACACCTGATTGAGTCCGGCCTCGACGGGCACCGCCACGGTGTCGTCGCTGCGGTCGAGGCCGACCTCGACCACGCCGTCCGCGCTCGCGAAGTAGTTGAGCTGGGCCGTCCACTCCCAGTCGATCAGCGGACCGTCGAGCGGCAACACCGCGCCGTCGCCCTCCACCCGGTAGCCACAGCCCGGCTCGGGGCCCTGCCCGAGATTCCGGGTCGGGGTCACCGCGGCCGGGATCAGACGTCCGGTGTCGTCGAGCAACTGCAGATAGTCGGTGTGCCGGGCGAACTCGGGGCGGTCCCGCAGCGGCGCGAAGAGGTGGCTGGTGGTGTTGTGCGGGTAGGCGACGGGCAGCAGCACCCAGATCGAGACTGGCTGGTCGAGCAGCGGAGTGTCGGGATTCGCGGCCAGCGACTGGCGGGCGTGCGCGAGGTAGTCGACCGTCGGGTTGTCGCGCCACCGCTGGACGAAGGTGACCGTCGACCACAGGCTGCTCGCCACGAACAGCACCACCAGCCCGGCCACCACTGCGGGCGACGACTTCGGTAGCGCCCGCACATGTTCGCGGCGCTGCGCGCGCACGATCAGCGCCCACCCGATGGCGAGCACGACGGCGCTGTCCGCGACGTACCGGAGCGTCTGCGCGAGTTCGTACGCGGTGCCCGGCCCGGACCGGGTCAGCACCATCGCGGCCTCGGACGCCGCGACGTACGCGACCATCGCCGCCCATACCCATCCGGTGCGCCGGCGGTAGCGCAACGACCACGCGAGCGCGGCCGCCACCGCCAGCCACCCCGCCACGACGAGCACGATCGGCGGGGTCGCCCACGGCGGGCTCGGCGGCCAGCGGTCCCACGCCCACGGGCCCCCGAGCAGCGTCGGGACCAGGCCCAGCGACGTGCCGTGGTGGAGCAGACCGGCGGTCTGGGTGGCGCTCGGGAAAACGAACCGGGACTCGGTGAACACCAGGTACGACGCGGCCCAGCAGGCGACGACCGCTGCGAGCGGGACCCACAGCGCGCGTCCCTTCGCCAGCGCCGTTCGCAGCGGCCGGTCGATGCCCTCGACGCGGTACATCAGCACCACCACCGCGAACGCGACGATCGGTACCAGTACGGACTTCTCGAAGAACGCCAGCGACAGCGCGGCGACGACGGCGCCGGACACCGCGAACCGCGGTCGCCCGGTCCGGCACAGCCGGATCGCGTCGCCCGCCACCCACGCGAGACCGATCTGCATCGGCAGCGAGTTCAGGCCTGCGGCCCACCACGCGAACGACGGAAGCGTCAGCGGCGAGAAGAGATAGAAAGTGAGGGGCAGCAGCATGACGGCGCGGGTGCCCAGCAGCAGACGCAGCACCCGCAGCACCGCGAGCGAGGCGCCCGCCTGCAGCACGATCAGCATGATCGCCGGCACCGTCCAGTTCAGCGGCGCCACGGTCGTCGCGATCCAGGCGGTCAGGAACGCCGCCGGCATGAAATGCCCGTCGTGGTCGTAAAACAGGAACGTGCCCGACGGCAGCGAGAACTGCCCGGACCTACTGACCAGGATCAGATCGTCCCAATAGAAGTCCCCCGCGAACGCGACGATGCCCCGCACCACCAGTTGCAGTCCGACGAGCCCCGCGGCGAGCGCGAGCACGTTCCGCGGCGAGAGCGGCCACCACCGGTTCCGAGCCGGGGCGGCCCCGGACTCCGTCCGCTCGCCCGTGCCTGCCTCCGGAACAGCTCGCACTCGCTCACTCCTTCCCGCACGCCCCGATCACCGCGGAGGAACCTTACCCACGCAAATTAATGCGTTTCTGAGGGTGCGACAGCCGCTCCGAGCGGTCAGCCGCCGACGATCGACGCCTCGACCACGCGCCATCGACCGCGGAGGATCCGGAGCCGACACGTTCGACACGGGGGTTGCGGCAAATGGTTCCGCGGTCATGATGTTCGGGTGGACGACCTGCGGTGAATCGATACCGTCAGCCTGCCACGCCTTCAGGAATTGAGGGCCGCTACCCATTTGCGGGCAGGCCTCATCCAGGGCCTCGATCCCGTTGTCGATCGACTGTCCGACGTTCTCCTCGAAGGACTTCGTGCCGCCCATACCAGAAATCGGCTGGGGTCGATCAGCGAAAGCCTTGAAGGCTGACGTGTGGACACAATAACCCTCGGCGAACGAGGGCGGCGCATACCCGCCCCAATTGCTCTGCACGTTGCCGCCCAGGCCGTGCACCCACAGAACACGATTAAGATGCGCCGCCGACGGTTTACACGTCCGGTCTCTCGACACCGGGGTCGACTCACCCTGATTGCCCAATTCCAGCGGTATTCCGGCAAGCCGGTTACAGGAAACCGGACGGTCCTCTCGGGCCTCTGCAGGAGCCGTGACACAAACCAGCGGGATATTCGCAAGCGCCACGCCCGCAAAGACTCGCCTCAGCTGCACATTGCGGACGCTATCAGCGAGCCTTTACGGACGGAACCGATTCGTCCGAGCCGTGGCCGGGCCGTGATCAGTGCGCCTTGTTGTACGCCTCGGTGATTTCGGCGGAGATGCGTCCCCGCGAGGAGACCGTGAACCCGTTGCGCCGCGCCCATTCGCGAATGGCTGCACTCTGCTCACGATCCACGGACGGCCGGGTCGACGTGGCGGCGGCGCCGGCCGCGCTCTTTCCGCCACGACGGCGATTGGTCACCTTGCGCGCATGCGAGACCCATACCTCGAGCTGCTCGCGCAGTTTCGCAGCATTCTCCGAGGACAGATCGATCTCGTACAGAACCCCATCCAGGCCGAACTCGACAGTTTCATCGGCAGTCGCGTCCTGATCGACGTCGTCGATGAGCGTTACGGTGACCTTCTTTGCCATGGGGTCAATTCCTTCCGAATCACACGCCCCACTCGGACGCGAAGCGCCTGACCGGCAACTCGAAAGCAATAGTACCCCGAATCATCGAATTCGATGACTTGGCAATAGGGATATTAATAAAACCGCCGGTCAGCGCGCGGAAGGCCGGACAATTGGGAACAGGATCGTTTCCCGGATTCCCAATCCGGTGAGGGCCATGAGCAGTCGATCGATTCCCATACCCGTTCCGGTGGTGGGGGGCATACCCTGCTCCATCGCCGCCAGGAACTCCTCGTCGAGAACCATTGCCTCGTCGTCACCGGCCGAGGCCAAACGGGCCTGATCCATGAAACGCTCGCGCTGAATGATCGGATCGACCAGCTCGGAGTAGCCCGTGGCCAACTCGAATCCGCGGACGTACAGGTCCCACTTCTCCGTGACGCCCGGCAGGCTGCGGTGCTGACGCGTCAGCGGCGACGTCTCGACCGGGAAGTTGCGCACGAACGTCGGCTCGAACAGCTGATCACCGCACTGGTGCTCCCACAGTTCCTCGACGAGCTTGCCGTGGCCGTAGCCCTTGTCCTTCGGAATCTCGAGACCCACCCGGGCGGCCAGCGCCAGCAGTTCCTCGACGGAGGTGTCCGGGGTGACCTCGACGCCGATCGCGGCGGACAGCGACGGATACATCTCCATCGTCTTCCACTCACCGCTGAGGTCGTACTCGGTGCCGTCGGCAAGGGTGACCACCTGCGTGCCGAATGCCGCCTGCGCGACCTCCTGGATCAGCTCGCGGGTCATCTTCGCCGAGTCGTCGTACGTGCCGTAGGCCTCGTACGTCTCGAGCATCGCGAACTCGGGCGAGTGCGTCGAGTCCACGCCCTCGTTGCGGAAGTTGCGGTTGATCTCGAAGACCTTCTCGATACCGCCGACGACGCAACGCTTGAGGAAGAGCTCCGGCGCGATCCGCAGGAACAGATCGATGTCGAGCGCGTTCGAGTGCGTGACGAACGGGCGGGCGGCGGCGCCACCGTGCAGGGTCTGCAGCATCGGCGTCTCGACCTCGAGGAAGCCGCGGCGCTCGAGCGCGTTACGCAGCTCGCGTACGACGGCGACGCGCTTGCGCGCCATGTCGCGGGCCTCGGGCCGGATGATCAGATCCGCGTAGCGCTGACGCACGCGGGACTCCTCACTCATCTCCTTGTGCGCGACCGGCATCGGGCGCAGCGACTTCGCCGCCATCTGCCAGGCGTCGGCCATGACGCTGAGCTCACCGCGACGCGAGCTGATCACCTCGCCGTGGACGAACACGAAGTCGCCCAGGTCCACGTCGGACTTCCATGCCGCGAGTGCATCCTCGCCGACGTTCGCCAGGCTCAGCATCGCCTGCAGCTGAGTGCCGTCGCCCTCCTGCAGCGTCGCGAAGCACAGCTTGCCGGTGTTCCGGACGAAGATGACACGGCCGACGACGCCGACCTGCTCGCCGGTACTCGAGTCCGGCTCGAGATCGGGGTACTTGGCGCGAACCTCCGCGAGGCTGTGGGTGCGCGGAACCGAGACCGGGTACGGCTCCTGCCCCTGAGCGAGCAGACGCTCCCGCTTCTCGCGGCGGATCCGGAGCTGCTCGGGGGTGTCGTCTACTGGCTGGGCGGGTGCGTCACTCACGGGATACAAGACTATAGGGCGGCACTCGTCGAGCACGGCGCCGGTATCACGGAGACGCCTCGATCCAGAGGACAGGGCTCACCCACGGAGCAGCCGGATGGTTTCCTTCTGCGCGCCGGCCACCGCAACCTCGGCCGAATGTCACGCGCGTTCAGTCGAACTGAACCGATGTGACATTCGGCCGGACGTGGAGCTCAGTGCGCGGAGACCGACGCCAGCTCACGGGTGCAGTGACGCTCCCCCATGAGCGCGCCGAGCAGACCGGCCGCCTTGATCGCCTTGTAGCCGCCGACCAGATCCGTGGCCCTGTGCAGCCCGAGCTGACGCAGCGACGCCGCCGCCAGGCTCGAGGTGTAGCCCTCCGAGCACACGATCACCCACTCGACGTCGTGGTCCACCGCGAGCGCGAGGTGCGCGCTGCTGGTCGGGTCGAGCCGCCACTCGAGCACGTTGCGCTCGACCGCGAGCGCGCCGGGCAGCGTGCCCTCGAGCGCGCGCTGGGCCTGCGGGCGGATGTCCACGAAGATCGCGCCGCGACGGTGCGCCTCGACGAGTTCGAAGACGTACATGCGGTCGAGCTGGGAACGAGCGTCGTCGAGCATCTGGTCGATGGTCACTTGGAGCCCCCTTCGGGCAGATCGGTCAGCTCGGTGCGCGAGCGGCGCAGTGCGCCGTGCTCGGTGACCTCGTAGTAGGACATGGCGGTGAGCGGCGGCGAGTACGCGTGGACGCTCAGCGTGGGTTCGGAGATGTCGGTGACGGGTCCGGGCGCACGCATCACGTCGTGTACCCACCCGAGTGGGAAGGAGGCCTGATCGCCCGCGTCGAGCGTGCGCCGACGCAGTTCACCGCTCACCCAGCGGTACTCGGCGAGACTGCCACTGAGCACGGTCAGCGCACCGAAAGACCCTGCGTGGTCGTGCAATTCGGTGGAACGGTCCGGAACCCAGCTGATCAGCCACACGTCGACGTCGTCGTCGGAGTGCAGCCGCGTGGACCACCGCTCCGTGGTCGGGAACGCCGCGGGGAGCAGATGATCGTGCCGGCCCTCGATGACGTCGGCGGCACCCTGATCGGTGATCCGCAACAGGTCGGCGGGGCGCAGTCGCGTCGGCAACGAGGAACCGAGACGACGGACGTCGGGGTGAGCGGAGAGGTCGAGCGCAGACGTGGAGACGTCAAAGGAAAATGCAGAATGCATGAGCAAAGCTCCAGGAAGTGAAATTGGTCAAGGCAGCGTTCAGCCTCGACAACACTCCTGGGCGCTCATGCAACGGAACATGTCGAACAGTGTGACACAACATCGCCGCCGGCGGAACCCCGCCCGCGAGGTGACGTCGGCGACCCGGCCTCTCAGACCTCGGTGCGGCGGGCGCCGCGCCGGGCAAGATTGCGCTCGTACACCAAGCGCAGTCCCTCGAGCGTCAGTTCGGGTTCGTGGTGTTCGACGGTCTCGCACTCGGGCATGATCAACGGCGCGCTGTCACCGGTGGCGATGACCGCGACGTCGGTGCCGCCGAAAGCCGTGAGCTCCGCGCGAACTCGACGCACCAGTCCGTCGACCAGCCCGGCGAATCCGAACACGGCGCCGGACTGCATGGCTTCGACGGTGTTCTTCCCGACCACCGACCGGGGGCGGACGAGTTCGACCTTGCGCAGTGCCGCCGACTGCGATGCCAAGGCGTCCGTGGAGATCTCGAGCCCGGGTGCGATGGCGCCGCCGAGGAACTCCCCCTTCGCCGATACGACGTCGATGCACGTCGACGTCCCGAAGTCCACGACGATGCACGCGCTGTCGTAGAAGTGATGCGCGGCAAGACTGTTGACGATGCGGTCGGCCCCGACCTCCTTGGGGTTGTCGACCAGGAGCGGGACACCGGTGCGCACCCCGGGCTCCACCACGACATGCGGGACGTGGTCCCAGTAGCGGGCGAGCATCACGCGGATCTCCCGCAGTACCGACGGCACCGTCGAGAGGGCCGAGACGCCCGTGACCTGTTCGGCGTTCGCGCCGAGAAGACCGCGGAACTTGAGGGCCAACTCGTCGGCGGTCATTCGCGGATCGGTACGCATCCGCCAGTCCTGCACCAGCTTCGAGTGCGACCCGATGCCGGTGAACAGTCCGAGAACGATGTTGGTGTTTCGGACGTCGACGGTGAGGAGCACCGTCCTACACCAGACTGGAGAGCATCCGCGGCGTGATCAGACCGGAACCCTCGGGTGCGTGAGCGGGATCCGAACCGAGCTCGACCGGCTTGTTGTCGCCGTCGACGAACACGACGCGCGGCGCGTACTCGCGGACCTCCTGCTCGTTCATCACTCCGTAGGCGATGAGAATGACGAGATCACCCGGGTTCACCAGATGCGCTGCAGCACCGTTGATCCCGATGACACCCGTGCCGCGCTCGCCGGTGATCACGTACGTCTCGAGGCGGGCACCGTTGTCGATGTCGACGATCGTCACCTGCTCGCCCTCGAGTAGGTCGGCCGCCTCCATCAGATCCTGGTCGACGGTCACCGAACCCACGTAGTGCAGGTCGGCGTGCGTGACCGTCGCCCGGTGGATCTTCGACTTCATCATGGTGCGCAACATGTTCGGCCCTTCGATATTTCTGTGGGAGTGGAGGTCAGTAGATGTCCGCGACGGCCGGATCGCCCGCCTGCGGGTCACGTTCGAGGAATCCGGTGCCCACGGCGACACCGACGTTGTCGATCAGCCGCGTGGTGCCGATGCGGGCGGCAACCAGGAGACGGCCGTCGCCGCGCTCCGGCGCCGGGCCGAGATCCACGCCGCGGACCTCGAGGTAGTCCACATCGATCTCGGGGACGGCGTCGAGCACGGCACGTGCGGTGGCGAGGATCGCCTCCGCACCGCCGGCCGCTGAGTGCGCGCCCGCGACGAGCGCAGCCGACAGCGTGGTGGCCAGCTGACGCTGGTCCGGGTCGAGGTAGCGGTTGCGCGACGACAGCGCCAGGCCGTCCTGCTCACGCACCGTCGGCACGCCGACGATCCGGACGTCGAAATTCAGGTCGCGGACCATCTGCCGGATCAGCGTGAGCTGCTGGTAGTCCTTCTCACCGAAGAACGCGGCGTTGGGCGCGGCGATCTGCAGCAACTTCGCGACCACGGTGAGCATGCCCGCGAAGTGCGTCGGACGGCTGCCACCCTCGAGTTCCGCACCGAGCGGGCCGGGCAGCACCGTGGTGCGCGGCCCGTCCGGGTACATCGCGGACGCCGTCGGCGCGAACACCAACTCGACGCCCTCCGCACGCAGCAGTCCGAGGTCGGCGTCGAGCGTGCGCGGGTAGGCGTCGAGATCCTCGCCCGCGCCGAACTGCAGCGGATTGACGAAGATCGACACGACCACGACCGCGCCGGTCAGCTTGGCCTGCCGGACGAGCTCGATGTGACCGGCGTGCAGGGCCCCCATCGTCGGGACGAGCGCGACCTGGCGCCCGACACCGCGCAGCGCCTTCGACACCCGCGTGAGGATCGCCGGGTCGTGGTGCACGGTCAGTTCGCCGCGCTTGTATCCGCCCTGCAGTGCAGAAGCTTCGGTCACAGTGCTCACCTTCGGTCCTCGAGTACTTCCATCAGTTCGGGCTTGGATCCGGTGCGCTGCGCGGTCCGCAGCGACAGCGCGCGATAGCCGGCGGCCAGTTGCGGGTCGACGTCCTCGAGCACCTCGAGGTGCTTCGCGACGGCCGCCGCGTCGCCGCGGGCGACGGGGCCGGTCAGCGCGGACTGACCGCGGCGCAGGGCGTTGTCCAGCGCCGCCGACAGCAGCGGCTGCAGCACCCGCTCGGGCAGGCCGTTGGGGTCGGCGCCCACCAACTCCTGCCCCAGCAGTTCCTGGCCCTCGAGCGCGGCGCGCAGCGCCTCGACGGCGTCCACGACGAGCGTCACCAGATGATTGCTGCCGTGCGCGAGCGCGGCGTGATACAGCGGGCGGACGTCCTCGCGGACCCGGACCGGCTCACCACCGATCTCGAGGACCAGAGACTGTCCGATTGCGTAGCCGATGTCGTCGGCCGCGGTGATGCCGAAGCAGGCGTCGGACAGTCGCACGGTGTCCTCGACGTGTCCGGTGAAGGTCATCGCGGGGTGGATCGCCAGCGGAACGATGCCCTGCGCGGTGAGCGGTTCGAGGATCCCGATGCCGTTGGCGCCGGAGGTGTGCACGACGATCGTGCCCGGGCGCACCGCTCCGGTGGCCGCGAGGCCCTTGATCAGCCCCGCGAGTTCGTCGTCGGGGACCGCGAGGATCAGCAGTTCCGCACGGGCGGCTACCTCGGGAACGGGGAGGATCTCACTGTCGGGCAGACGCGTCTCGGCGCGGTGGACAGAGGCGTCGGATACGGCGGAACACGCGACGACCAGATGACCGACTCGCTCCAGCGCGGAGCCTACTGCTGTGCCGACCCGACCCGCGGAGACGATTCCTACCGTCAATCGCGCAGGCGCAGGCCCATTGGTGATCCCGAAAGAGGTCACACTTGTCCTCTCGTTCGTTCCAGTCCCGCTCGGCGGGTACCAGACGTCCTGCGGAGAGAATAGCGCCGCCCGAAGACACGCCGCCACGTGCTACCGACGTGATCTACAGCTCACTCTGCGAGCGGTCGAGTGCGATCAGTCCGCACGCCGACGCCGGCGCGGTGCGCCGCCGGCCGCCTCGGCGGACTTCATGTTCGCCAGTATCTCGGCGACCGACAGCCCGCTCGAGTGGGCACCCGCGTTCTCGGGATCGTCGGAGAGCCGACGCGATCGCCTCGACGGGGGCCGCGCCTCGTCGTCGTCTACGGATTCCGGCGCCGATTCCGGTTCCGACTCCGCCTGCTTCGCTTCCGGCGCCTGCTCGGGTTCGGGCTGCTCGGCTTTCGGTGCCTGCTTCGCTTCCGGCGCCTGCTCGGGTTCCGGCGCGGCGATCCGCCCGGCCTCGTCGTCCACGGCCTCGACGTCGAGGGGCTCCGGCTGCACGATCGTCGTCTCCGCCGTCATCGGCTCGTCGTACGGGGTCGCGAAGGACGGACCCTGCGGGGCCGGGGGCTGATTGGTGTTCCGCGCATTGTTGTTCCGCGCAGGGTTGTCGCGAGTCGACTGCTCGGCGCCGGGAACGAACAACCCCGACGCGGCCGGCTGATAGCCGCCGGCGAGTTCCTGCACACGCATCGACTCCGCGCGCAGCGCCACCCGGTCCTCGGGCAAACGGCCGTCGAACAGGACCTCGAGGTTCTTGCGCAGCGCGGCGAGTTCCTCACGCAGCGCCGCGATGGTCTCCGCCTCCGCGCCCAGTTCGCCGCGAACGCGCACCTCGACGCCGAGTTCGTACTCGCGGCGTGCCGTGATCTCGCGCTCGAGCTGCAACTCGTACACCTTCTGCAGATCGCGCACCTTGGCCTTGTCGAGCGCCGACTCACGGCGGTACTTCGTCATCGCGATGGCGCCGAGCGTCGCCGCCCACAGCGCGACTACCAGCCCCACACGCAGGAGCTGGACGCTTTCACTGAAGATCAAGAGGAGCGACGCGACCACGGCGAGCACGACGAGGCCGGCGACGATCATCTGGCTCGCACTACGCCGGTTACGGCGTACTGGTTTGGCGCGACCGGGAACCGTCATGCGATCAGGGTAGCCGGACCGGGAGAGTTCCCAGGTCCGGACACAACGGTGGCAACAATCCGTTAGGCCCGTTTGATCCGGCCCGGGTCGGGGTCAGTGGGCGGGATCGTCCGGCGGCTCGTCGGGCGTGCGACAGCAGCGCTCGAGCCACAGCGCGGCGGCCACCAGCAAAACGGCCGCAACCAGTCCGACGATGACGCCCGAACTGTCGGACACCGCCGCCCGCAGATGGGATCTCTGCGGCCACAGGAACACCAGGAATCCCGCCCACACTCCGGCGCTCGCGGTCCCGACCAGCGCCGACGCCTTCGCGAGCGCGACAGCACGGGCCGCGGTGATCGGATGCAACTGGCGCGGTCCGTCCCCGATCGCATGCTCGCGCACGCGCGACCGGACGACGAAGGCGAGGATCGTCTCGATGAGCGCGACCGGGTACAGCGACGCCCCGGCATAGACCGGGATCGGGGGAATCGAGCCGTACGCGACGCGCAGCAGAAGCCACGTCGCCACCGCCGCGAGGAGCGACAGTGACAACAGGTCCCAGAGTCGGGTCGGCTTCATCACAGTTACCGTAGTTCCAGTCGCTGCGCCGTCCGCCGAACTCCGTCCCTTTCACCGGCGTCCAATTGCGCGAGGGCCGCGTCCACTCGCACCGGGACACCGTCGACGACGAGCGTCGCATCGGGTTCGACGGCCAGCCAGGGCACGAGGACGAAGGCGCGTTCGTGCGCCCGCGGATGCGGCAGCGTCAGTTCCGGGTCGTCACTGCGGATGTCGTCACACGTGACGACGTCGACGTCGAGAGTGCGCGGACCCCACCGCTGCTCGCGGACACGATCGGCCGCCGCCTCGAGGTCCTGTCCGCGTCGCAGCCAACCGCGCGCGTCGGTGTCCGGGTCGTCGACGACGACGATCGCGTTGAGGAAGTCCTGCTGGTCGACTCCGCCCCACGGGGCCGTCGCGTACACCGGCGAGACCGCCACGACCCAGTCCCGAAGACCGTCGACGACACCCTGCAGGTGCGCGAGGCTGTCGCCGATGTTGGAGCCGATGGACAGGACGGCCCGGCTCATCGCGTGATCCCCGCGCCGGAGCGGGACCGGGTCGCCACCACCGCGACGTCGGCGAAGGTGAGCGGGATCGGCGCGGACGGCTTGTGCAGCACCACCTCGACGCCACGGACGCGGTCGTCGCGCATCACGTCGTCGGCGATCTCCGCGGCCACCGTCTCGATGAGGTCGCGCGCCGGACCGCCCACGATGGCGGCGGCGCGCTGGGCCAGATCGCCGTAGTCGAACGTGTCCTGCAGGTCGTCGGACGCCGCTGCGGGAGCAAGGTCCATCCACAACGTCACATCGACGTAGAAGTCCTGACCGTCCCGCTTCTCGTGGTCGAAGACCCCGTGGTTGCCGCGGACCTTCAGGCCCCGCAACTCGATGCGATCACCCGAGACGTCACTGCCACCACTCACCGCCACCTCCTGGCACAAACGAGAATCAATCGTGAATCAACTCTGGGAGCCGCGCGCCCACGCCGACGCGACCGCGATCGCATCGAGCGAGGCCTGCGCATCGTGCACGCGCACGCCCCACGCGCCGTGCGTGGCGGCGAGCGCCGAGATCACCGCGGTGGCCGTCTCGCGCCCTGCCGGCGGGCGGACCGTGCCGTTCGCGTCGGCGAGCAGAGACCCCAGGAAGCGCTTCCGCGAGGCGCCGATCAGCACCGGGAAGCCGAGTTCGACGAACTCGGGAATCGCGTGCAGCAACTGCCAGTTGTGGTCGGGCTGCTTGACGAAGCCGAGTCCCGGATCGAGCACCAGGGCCGACGGATCCACGCCCGCCGCGACCGCCGCGTCCACCTGGACCAGCAGTTCGTCGCGGACGTCGCGGACCACGTCGTCGTAGTGGGTCGAACCGCCGGCGTGCACGAATCCGTCCGCCGGCCGCCAGTGCATCAGCACCCACGGCACACCCGCGTCGGCGACGACACGGGCCATGTCGGGGTCCGCCCGCCCGCCGGAGACGTCGTTGACGATGGTGACCCCGGCCTCGATCGCGGCCTGCGCGACCGACGCGCGCATCGTGTCGACGCTGACGGTCACACCCTCGGCGACGAGGGCCGCGATCACCGGGGCGACTCGTTCCGCCTCGATCTGCGGCTCGACCCGGGTGGCACCCGGCCGGGTGGACTCCCCGCCGACGTCGACGATGTCCACGCCCAGCCGGTGCAGGTGCACGCCGTGTGCGACGGCCGCGTCCCGATCCAGGAACTGCCCACCGTCCGAGAAGGAATCGGCGGTGACGTTGAGGACGCCCATCACGACGGGGCGACCGGGGCGCGGTAAGGCGATCACTTGCGCAGGATCAGATCCAGCGCCTCGGCACGCGAAGCAGAGTTCGACTGGAACAGGCCCCGCACCGCCGACGTCGTCGTGCTGGCGCCGGGCTTGCGGATCCCCCGCATCGCCATGCACAGATGCTCGGCCTCGACGACGACGATGGCGCCGCGCGGAGCGAGCTTGGACATCAATGCGTCGGCGATCTGGCTGGTGAGCCGCTCCTGCACCTGCGGGCGCTTGGCGTACAGGTCGACCAGACGCGCGAGCTTCGACAGCCCGGTCACGCGGCCCTCCGTGCCCGGGATGTAGCCCACGTGCGCGACACCGTGGAAGGAGACGAGGTGGTGCTCGCACGTCGAGTACATCGGGATGTCGCGAACCAGGACGAGTTCCTGGTGACCCTCATCGAACGTCGTGTTCAGGACGTCGTCGGGGGTGGTGTACAGACCCGCGAAAACCTCGCGGTAGGCGCGGGCCACGCGGGCCGGCGTGTCCAGCAGACCTGGACGATCGGGATCCTCACCGACCGCGATCAGCAACTCACGAACAGCTGCTTCGGCACGCGCCTGGTCGAAAGGCCTCCCCGTCGCGAGCGCGACCGACTCGCTCCCCAGCTGATTCACCGACAACCGACCGCACCTCCAGTATCGGGGCTCAATGCCCTGGCCCACCCAGGTAGGAGTGCGCCAGGGCCAAGCCTAGTTGCGGGCCGACTACTGCGGACCGCTCGGCCCCTCCCAGGCCTGCGTCCGAGCATCGTCATCAGACCGTCCGGTCCCTTCGTTCCCAGGTCGAGCACCCTGACCACCCGGCTGCTGCGGCGGCTCCCACTGCGGATACTGCTGCCAGCCACCGTGCTGTGGACGGTTCCGGTTGTCGGCACCCTCCTTCGGCGGCCAACCCGGCGCCGACCATCCGGCCGGGGCACCGTAGTCGGGCATCGTGCCGTGCGGCGGCTGCTGCGGCGGGGCCGAGGGGTACGGCTGGTCGGGCCGCGGGGCCCGGGTCGGCTCCGGAGTGTCGTGCCCGTTGACCGGCGCCGACGGTTCCCGCTGCGCGAACGCCGGCTGCGGAATCGCCTGCGTGGGCTCGGCGACGGGCGGCCACGTCTCGCCACGCTCGACGGCCAGTTCCCGCGGCGTCTTGATCGGCGGCTTGTCCGACGGCGTGCGGTCACCGAACTCGTTGAACGCGGTGATGCGGGGACGCTTCTCCACCGAGGTGAAGATCTGTTCCAGATCCTTGCGGGTGAGTGTCTCGCGCTCGAGCAGCTCGCGCGCCAGGATGTCGAGGACGTCGCGGTACTCGTTGAGGATGGACCACGCCTCGGTGTGCGCGGCCTCGATCAGGTTGCGCACCTCTTCGTCGATCTCGCGGGCCACCTCGTGCGAGTAGTCCGAGTTCATGCCCATCGAGCGGCCCAGGAACGGGTCGCCCTGTTCCTGGCCGTAGCGGACCGCGCCGAGCTTGGCGCTCATGCCGTACTCGGTGACCATCGCGCGAGCGATCTTGGTGGCCTGATCGATGTCCGACGAAGCACCGGTCGTGGGCTCGTGGAAGACGAGTTCCTCGGCGGCGCGGCCGCCCATCGCCATCACCAGGCGGGCGATCATCTCGGACCGGGTCATCAGACCCTTGTCGTCCTCGGGCACGGTCATGGCGTGACCGCCGGTGCGGCCGCGGGCGAGGATCGTCACCTTGTAGATGGGCTCGATGTCCGGCATCGCCCAGGCCGCGAGCGTGTGACCGCCCTCGTGGTACGCGGTGATCTTCTTCTCGTGCTCGGAGATGATGCGGCTCTTGCGACGAGGGCCGCCGATCACGCGGTCGACGGACTCCTCGAGCGACGCCTCGGTGATGACCGTGCCGTTCTCCCGAGCGGTCAACAGGGCCGCCTCGTTGATGACGTTGGCCAGGTCCGCACCGGACATGCCGACGGTGCGCTTAGCGAGACCCTCGAGGTCCGCGTCCTGCGCGATCGGCTTGCCCTGGGAATGCACCTTGAGGATCGCGCGGCGTCCCGCCAGATCGGGGGCACCGACCGGGATCTGCCGGTCGAAGCGGCCCGGGCGCAGCAGCGCCGGGTCGAGAATGTCGGGGCGGTTGGTCGCGGCGATCAGGATGATGCCCTGCCGATCACCGAAGCCGTCCATCTCGACCAGCAACTGGTTGAGGGTCTGTTCGCGCTCGTCGTGCCCACCGCCCAGGCCGGCGCCGCGCTGGCGGCCGACGGCGTCGATCTCGTCGACGAAGATGATGCAGGGGCTGTTCTGCTTGGCCTGTTCGAACAGGTCGCGCACACGGGACGCGCCGACACCGACGAACATCTCGACGAAGTCCGAACCGGAGATGGTGAAGAAGGGCACGCCGGCCTCGCCCGCGACGGCGCGCGCCAACAACGTCTTACCGGTGCCGGGAGGACCGTAGAGCAGCACGCCCTTGGGGATCTTGGCGCCGAGCGCCTGGTAGCGCGCGGGGTTCTGCAGGAAGTCCTTGATCTCGTAGAGTTCCTCGACCGCCTCGTCGGCACCCGCGACGTCCGCGAAGGTCGTCTTGGGCATGTCCTTCGACAGCTGCTTGGCCTTCGACTTGCCGAAGCCCATCATTCCGCCGCGACCGCCGCCCTGCATGCGGTTCATGACGAAGAAGAAGATGCCGAGCAGGATGATCATCGGCAGCACGAACAGCAGGATCGACGTCAGCCAGCTCTCCTGCGTCACGCTGGTGTTGTACTGCTCCGCCCCGGACCCGGCGACCTTGTCGAAGACCTGCTCGGACGCGGCACTCGGATACTTCGCGATGATCTCGGTCTCGCCGTCGGTGGCATCTCCGTTCTTCAGCCACAGACGCACCTGCTGTTCGCGGTCGTCGATCTGCGCCTTGTCGACGTTCTTGGCGTCGAGTTGGGCGATCGCCACGGAGGTGTCGACCGATTTGAAGCCGCGCGTGTCGTTACCGAAGTAGCTGAAGGCGTAGATCACCAACAGGACGCCGGCGACTATCGCCAGGTTGCGGAACACAGTCTTGCGGTTCATACAGGTTCGGCCACGGCGGCCGGTCCTTTCGGTAGTGCGGGCTACGCTCGTGCAGGTTCACGGGTCATCAGTCCGGCGTACCGGACAATCGACTCCCGGCTGTCCGGACATCTCAGATTACCGCGAACGATGATGCTCGACGCCTGGTAGCAGCCACCACTCCGAGAAGTGGCGTCAGTGCATTCAACGCACGAGGGTGCCGTCCCGGTTCCCGGTCCACGCCGATCGGTCGCCGTCGCCACCCGTTTCGTGCCGCATCTCACATGCCCGGGTGCCGATGCCACCCCTGGCGATGTTCGATCTCGGCGGCCACCGCGAGGATCTTCGACTCACCCCCGGGAGGCGCGACGATCTGCACTGCGATCGGGGTTCCCGATCCGCCGTGCATACCGACCGGCACGCTCGCGGCGGGCCAGCCGAGGACGTTCCAGAGCGCACTGAACGGGGCATATCGTACATTTGCGACGACGTTGGCCGCCCACGACCGCTCGCTCCAGGCAACGGCGGGCAGCGGCGGCTGCGCGAGCGACGGCGTCAGGATGACGTCGTGATCGGCGAAGAATCGTCGGATCCGCGTCTCCAGTCGCTGTACCTGGGATTCCCGGACCAGGCCCGCCCGCTCGATCACGCGCCCGATCGCAACGTGGCGTCGGGTCCTCGGCTGCAGAAGCGCCGGGTCCAGGTCGGCGGCGTCCGCAGCGGTACCGGCGAACCAGCGCGCGAACGCCGCCGTCATGTTCGGCGGGTACGGCATCTTCGTGGTGACGGTGCGGTGCCCGTACCGGCCGAGCAGTGCGGCAGTGTCGGCGACACCCCGCGCCCATTCGGCGTCCAACCGGACTATCGGCGACGGCGTGTTGGTCGCGACCCCGATCCGCAGGGGGCTCGGAGCCGGCACCTCGGCCAGGTCCGGCCGGTCGGACAGCACCGACAGCATCAGGGCCGCATCCTGAACGGTCGACGCGATGGGTCCGTTCTCCGACATCCCGAACCACGAGTGCGCACCGAGTTCGGCAGGAACCAGCCCACGGCCCGGCTTGATGCCGAAGACGCCGCACGCCGCGGAAGGGATCCGGATCGATCCCATGCCGTCGGCGGCGAGTGCGATGGGCACCATCGCGTCGGCGACGGCTGCCGCGGAACCACCCGAGGATCCGCCCGGACCGAAGGCCGGATTCCACGGGTTGCGGGTGATCCGCCCCGGCGAGTCGACGGCGCCCCACACGCACAGTTCGGGAACCGCGGTCAGACCCACCGGGATCGCCCCCGCGGCCCGCAACCGCGCGACGGTCGGATGATCGTGTGTCGAGGGCGCCGGGTCCGTCGCCGCCGAGCCGTCCCGCATCGGCTCGCCGGCCACCTCCACGTTGTCCTTGATCGCGACCGGCACTCCGGCGAGCGGGAGATCGGAGAGATCCGGACGCTCCGCCAGCGCGTGCGCCTCGGCGAGTGCGCGGTCCCGCATCACTCGTACGAAGGCGCTGATCCGAGGGTCCCGCTCCTCGATTCTGCGCAGCGCGGTCTCGACGGCGGCGACGGGCGACAGCGCACCCGAGCGGACCCGGGCTGCGATCGACGTGGCGGTGAATTCCTCGACCAGATGATCTCGCACCTGCCGAGTATCCGTCCGTCGGCGATAAGATTTCGAGTACCCCGAGGGGTGAGTTGTCCCCACCCCTTCGCACTCCCCTTTCTCCGGGCGGTGACGAGTAGATGGACGGTTCGATCGAATCGACCGCCGGCGCCACGAGAGCCGCGCGGACGGTCCTGAGCGGGACTCCGGCCGAGCCGGGAACGCAGACCGTGTCGTTCCTGGCCGACGTGGTGGCCCGCTTCGCGTCCGCGTGGGAATCACCGGCGAACGGCACGCCTCCCGACCTCGAGTCGTTCCTGCCCGGTGGTCTTCCGGTGGGCGACGCGCTGCGCCGGGCCGCGCTCGTCGAGCTGATCAAGGTGGATCTCGAATACCGATTGCTGCACGTGGGCGGTCCACGATCGCTGGCGTCGTACTGCACGCAGTTTCCCGAACTGCGGTCGAATCCGCTGCCTGTGGACCTGATCTACGAGGACTTCCACCTGCGGCGGCGCGGTGGACACACCGTCGACGTCGCGGAGTACGCGCGGGAGTTCCCCGAGCATGCCGGCCGGTTGACGGACCTGCTCGACGGTCCCGGCGACTACCGCAGCACCCTCGTCGCCCAGCCCGGTGCGCAGCACGCCCTCGACCAGGTGGACGTCGGCGACCACATCGACGACTTCGATCTGCTCACCGCGCTGGGCCGTGGCTCGTTCGCGCGCGTGTTCCTGGCCCGACAGCGGTCGATGCAGCGGCTGGTGGCGGTGAAGATCTCACACGATCACGGCACCGAACCGCAGACGCTGGCCCAGCTCGACCACGACTACATCGTGCGGGTGTTCGACCAGCGCCAGCTCGCCGACCGCGAGCTGAAGCTGCTGTACATGCAGTACGTCCCCGGTGGCACGCTGCTGGACGTGCTGCGCCGGGTTCGCGAGTACCCGGCCGACGCGGAGCACCCCAGGACGGGCCGGCTCCTGCTCGAGTCGATCGATGCCGTCCTCGAGCGCAAGGGCGAGATCCGGCCGTCCGATTCGAGCGTCCGCGACGAGATCGCCGCACTGACGTGGCCGGAGACGGTGGCGTGGCTGGGCCGACGGCTGGCCGACGCGCTCGACTACGCCTACGAGCACGGCGTGCTGCACCGCGACATCAAGCCGGCGAACGTGCTGTTGACGTCGGAGGGCGTGCCCAAGCTCGCGGACTTCAACATCAGCTTCAGCGATCGCGTGGCGGGCACCAGCCCGGTCGCCTACTTCGGCGGGTCGCTGGCCTACATGTCGCCCGAGCAACTGGAGGCGTGTCATCCGGAGATGCCGGGGTCGGCGGCCGATCTGGACGACCGCAGCGACATCTACGCACTCGGCGTGATGCTGTGGGAGCTGCTCACCGGGAGGCGGCCGTTCGCCGACGAGACCGGAGCGGGCGAGTCGGCGACGTCGTTGGAGCGGATGCTCGCGCTGCGCCGGCGTGAGATCGACCCGCAGTTCCAGACCGATCTGCCCGACGACTGCCCGGCCGCGCTGCGCCGTGTCCTGCTGACGTGCCTGTCGCCCGACCCGGGCGAGCGCTGGGCCACCGGGGCGGAGCTCGCGCAGCAGTTCGACCTCTGCCTCGACGCGCGGGCCCGCAACCTCGTCGACCCGCCTCCGACCAGTTGGCGCTACCGGCTGCGCCCCTGGATGATCCCGATCGTGGCGCTGGGCGCGGGCGTGCCGAACGCGCTGGCTGCGATGTACAACTACCACCACAATCAGACGCTGATCATCAGGGAACTGTCCGCGGAGGCGCAGCAGCGGTTCGTCGAGGTCTCGCAGGTGATCAACAGTGTGCTGTTCCCGCTGGGTTTCCTGCTGATCGTGTACTTCTGCCGCTACGTCATCTCCGTGCCGCGCGGTCTACGGAAGGGCCGGACCTACGACGCCGCCACACTTGCGCGTGCCCGCGCCGACACCCTGCTGATGGGTGACCGGATCGTCGCGGTGGTGTTCGCGCTGTGGCTGGTCGCGGGCATCGTGTTCCCGGTCTCGCTGCAGATCGCAGCGGGGAGCATCCCGCAGGGCGCGTATGTGCATTTCCTGGGCTCGCAGATCGTGTGCGGCGCGATCGCCGTCGCGTATCCGTTCTTCCTGGTCACGTTCTACGCGGTGCGGTGCCTGTACCCGTCGCTGCTGCCGCACGGGATCACCAGCAGCAGCGACGAGCGGCGTCTGCGCGGGCTCGACCGGCGCAGCACCATGTACCTGGCGGTGGCCGCGTCGGTGCCGCTGATCGGCGTCGCCGGGGTGACGTTCCTCTCCCCCGACGAGATCTCCGTCGTGGTCTACGCGGTGCGCGTGTTGTGTGTCGGCGGCGTCATCGCGTTCGTGTTCGTGTACTGGCTGTTCCGCCTGCTCGAGGAGGATCTGCGGGCACTCGAACGCGTCGTGTCGCAGGGGACCTATCCGCCGTACACCTTGGGGTCGAGGGTGCCGATGTAGGGCAGGTCGCGGTAGCGCTCGGCGTAGTCGAGGCCGTAGCCGACGACGAACTCGTTGGGGATGTCGAAGCCCACGTGCGCGACCTCGACGTCGACCTTGCACGCCTCGGGCTTACGCAGCAGCGTGACGACCTCGAGCGACGCGGGGTTGCGGGTCTTGAGGTTGCGCATCAGCCACGACAGCGTCAGACCGGAGTCGATGATGTCCTCGACGATCAGCACGTGCCGGCCCGCGATGTCCTTGTCGAGGTCCTTGAGGATCCGCACGACACCCGAAGACGACGTCGACGAGCCGTACGAGCTGACGGCCATGAACTCCATCTGGGTGGGGATCGGCAGGGCCCGCGCGAAGTCGGTCATGAAGAAGATCGCGCCCTTGAGGACACCCACGAGCAGCAGGTCGTCCTGCATCGGTTCGTCGGCGTAGCGCGCCGCGACAGCCTCGGCCAGTTCGGCCGTGCGCTCCTTGATCTGCTCCTCGGAGATCAGTACCGATGCGATGTCGCCCTCGTACACGGAGCATTCCCTTCAGTCGTTCACGAACCCCGCCGACAGCCTGCCACGCCGCCGGGATGCAACCAACCTGACTCCCACTCTTCCGCCGCCGAGCGCGACACCGCCCTGCCCTCGCCAGCGGTCGACGAGGTCGTCGACGGCACGTAACTGTTTGTCGGTCAACGCCTTCGCGCCCAGGTCGAGGAGCCACAAGCGGAGCGCGCGGCGCCGCACGGCGACGGGAACGTGGACCAGGTGCTCGATCAGAAGGTCTTCTCCGTCACGTGCGGACGCGACGGTCCGTTCCGCGAGATCGTCGAGCACCTCGCCATCCTCCCGCAGTTGCTCCGCGGTCCGGGCGAGCGCCGCCGCGACGCCGCCGCCGAGGGCGTCCTCGAGCAGCGGCAGCACCTCGGTGCGGACCCGGACGCGGGTGAAGGCGGGGTTCGAGTTGTGCGGGTCCTCGTGCGGGACGAGGCCCAGTTCGGCGCACGCCCGGCGGGTCACGTCCCGCCGCACACCCAGAAGCGGGCGCCCCCAGGGCGCGTCGTAGCCGGCCATCCCGCGGATCGACCGGCCGCCGGATCCGCGGGCGAGGCCCAGCAGCACCGTCTCGGCCTGGTCGTCGAGGGTGTGGCCGAGCAGCACCGGATGCCCGGCGCGGGCAGCGTCGAGGGCCGTGTACCGGGCGGCGCGGGCGGCGGCCTCCAGTCCCCCGCGCCCGGTGACGTCGACGGCCACGACGTCGGCGCCGGCGCAGCCGAGTTCGAGGGCGCGGGCGGCGGCGACGGCCGCGACCTCGGCGGACCCGTCCTGCAGGCGGTGGTCGACGACGACGGCCCGCACCGACGGCGCCTCGGCGACCGCGGCCGCGGTGAGCGCGAGGGAATCGGCGCCGCCGGAGAGCGCCACGACCACACCACCGGCGGGCCGGTGCCGGGCCAGCCAGGCGCGCACCGCGTGCCGGACGTCGAGGATCGCGGGTTCCTCCGGGAGCAGAGGCGGCGAGGCCGGTGCGGTCACCCCAGGACCCGAGCGATCCACACGTCCGGATCGTCGATCTCGGCGGCGACGGGCAGCGCGTCGGGGCCGGACCAGATCGCGTTGAACTCGTCCATTCCGACCTTGCCGACGACGGCGTCGACGAAGACCTTGCCGCGCACGTACTGCGCCATCTTGGCGTCCATCCCCAGCAGGGCGCGGATCAGACGCTGGACCGGGTTGCTCTTGCGGTGACGACGGGCGTCGAACGCCTTGCGGATCCGGACCACCGACGGCACGACGTCCGGGCCGACGGCGTCCATCACGTGGTCGGCGTGGCCCTCGAGCACGGTGCCGAGCATCAGCATCCGGTCCAGGGCCTGCCGCTGCGGTTCGGCCTGCGTCGCGCGCAGCAGTCCGACGATGCCGCGCTGGTCGGCGGGCAGGTCGTCACGGCGGCGTTCGCGCAGCGCCCCCGAGAGCCGGCTGACCATCTCGGTCATCGGTTCGTCGGCGGCCTCCCCGAGGGTGGCGACCGAGCGGCGCATGTAGTCGCCCATCCACGGCGCCGACGAGAACTGGACCCGGTGCGTGACCTCGTGCAGGCACACCCACAGCCGGAAGTCGCTCGGCGGGACGCGCAGGGTCCGCTCGACCTGCAGCACGTTGGGGGCGACGAGGAGCAGTGCGCCGTGTTCACCGGTGAAGGGGTCGTACTGGCCGAGGATGGCCGACGACAGGTAGGCCAGCATCGCGCCGGCCTGGAGTCCGCCGGGCTTGCCCGCCAGCAGCGTCTTCTGTCCGGCCTCCAGGTCGGAGCCGGTGAGCTGGGCCATCGACTGCGCCGCGGCGCGGATCCAGCCTGCCCGGTCCAGCACCTGCGCGGCGGGGATCGGCAACCCGTCCGCGAGCCGGGTGACGTCGCGGACCGGCCCTTCGGCGCGGATCGACGCCTGCGCGAGTTCGGCGACGACGTTCTCCGCGGTGTAGCGAGACGTGGCCGGACCGGCCGGGGCCAGCCGCGCACCGGCGCGCGCGGCGATACTCCAGTCCACCGCGTTCGCGAATCCGTGCTCCGGTTCCGTCACGTCGAGACCCACTTCCGGTTGCTACCCGCTATCTCACCTGCAGCCACACAGCCGCAACGCGCCCGCCACCGCATCGAGTGCGGGGCGGCTCACCTCCGGCGGGCGATCGTTGGACATCAGCGCGAACGTCAACACCCGGCCGTCCACGTCGACGACGTATCCGGTCAACGCGCTGGCGACCGAGAGCGTTCCCGTCTTGGCCCGCACCCAGCCGGCACCCGAGCGGTCACCCGACGCGTACCGGTCGGACAGGGTGCCGGTGGCGCCCGCGACCGGCAGGTCGTCGAGCATCGGGCGCAGCTGCGGCTTCGTCTCACCGGCGGCCGCGGTGAGGACGTCGGCCTGCAGGCGGGCGGGGACTCGGTCGTCCACGGACAGCCCGCTGCCGTCGTGGAGGGTGAGTCCGTCGGTCTTGAATCCGGCGTCGTAGAGCACCTGTGTGATCGACGTCGTCGCACCGGTGAACGACGCCTCGGCGCCCTTCGCGGTGGCCACCTCGCGGGCGATGGCTTCGGCGAGGACGTTGTCGGACCGTCGCATCATCACGCCGAGCCGGTCGCGCAGCGGCGCGGACAGCACGCTCGCGACGGGCGCGGCGCCCGACTCGGCCCTGCCGACGGTGACCCGGGCGGGGTCGACGCCCAACGCCTGCGCGAGAACACGACCGGCGTCGAGCGCCGGCTCGGCGCTGCGCGGCGGCTCGTCGGCGAGCGGGTCGCTCCGCGCGCCGTCGATCATGACGGACTCGACGGGGGCGATGTACCCGGCCGCGACGTCCTCGGGCATCCAGCCCTGCGCCATGGTCGGGCCCGCATACGCACTGGTATCGACGACGATGCTGTCGACCTCGGCACCGGCGCGGCGTATCTGCTCGACGAGGTCGGCGACGCGGGGCGCGCCCGGGTAGTAGCTGGGCTGCCCGGCCGGCTGTGCGGTGAGCGTCGGGTCACCACCGCCGACGAGGACCAGTTCTCCCGGTCGCGAACCCTGGACGACGCGTGTCTCGACACGGTGGTCCGGCGACAGCGAGAGCATCGCGGCGGCCGCGGTGAGGATCTTGGCGGTGGAGGCGGGGGTCATCGGGGTGTCGGGGTTCTGGCTCCACAGCGTCGTACCGGTCCGGGCGTCGGCGACGACGCCGGTGAACGAGCCGAGTGCCGGATTCGACACCAGCGGGGCGAGGACCGCGCCGAGCGCCGCGGGCGTGGGCACCGGGGCGTCGTCCGGAACGGGCACGACCTGCGGCGTCGCGGTGACCGGCGACGGTTCGGCGGAGGTGGCGGTGGTGCTGCCCGATGCGGTGGGGGTGTCCCGCTGCACGAGAACGATCGCCAGGGCTGCGACGGCCACGATCAGCACGACGGCGAGCGATATCAGGATCCGGGCATTTCGGCGGCGGCGTCCGGCCAGTGCGCCGATCTTCTTCTTTCCGTCGCCCGCCAACGTCCCTCCGAAATCTCTTGCCGCCGACTCCGCGGACCACCCAGACCGTCCCGAGCGAGGTTCCGCCGGCTTGCGGCACCCGCATCACACAGTATCGCCGACCCGCTACCCTTTTCCCGAACCGTCGATCCAGGCGGGCTAGGCAGACAGCCAGTAGACCCAGACAGTGAGGACATGACGTGGAGTTCGACGTCACCATCGAAATCCCCAAGGGCCAGCGCAACAAGTACGAGGTCGATCACGAGACCGGCCGCGTGAAGCTGGACCGCTACCTCTACACCTCCTTCGGCTACCCGGCCGACTACGGCTACATCGAGAACACCCTCGGCGAGGACGGCGATCCGCTGGACGCGATGGTGCTGCTGCCCGAGTCGGTCTTCCCCGGCGTCATCGTCGAGGCTCGCCCGGTCGGCATGTTCAAGATGGTCGACGAGGCCGGCGGCGACGACAAGGTGCTGTGCGTTCCCGCGGGCGACCCGCGCTGGGATCACATCCAGGATCTGGCGGACGTCGCGCAGTTCGAGCTGGACGCGATCAAGCACTTCTTCGTGCACTACAAGGATCTCGAGCCGAACAAGCACGTCACGGGTGCCGACTGGGTCGGGCGCGCCGAGGCCGAGAAGGTCATCACGGAGGCCGTCGAGCGCCTGAAGGCGAACGGCGGACACTGAGTTCTTCCGCGAAGGGCGGGACCGCGATCGTGGTCCCGCCCTTCGTCGTTCCAGGACCGTCCGACGGCCCCACTACGATTCGCCGGGTGACCGGTTACGACGATCTCGACATGTTCGGTGGCCTCGACGCCTCCACCCTGCCTCCCCGCCAGCAGCGGATCCTGCTGACGATCCGGGACTGGGTGGACGGGCACGGCTGCCCGCCGAGTACCCGTGAGATCGCGGACGCGGTCGGCCTGCGGTCCACGTCGACGGTGTCGAAGCATCTGAAGGCGTTGGAGGACAAGGGATTCCTGCGCCGCGGTGGGTCGATGACCCGACAGCTGGACGTGCGCCCGTTCCTCGCCGGCTCGGCCCCGGGGCGGTCGGCGGAGAACACGGTGACGGTGCCCGTCGTCGGCGACATCGCCGCCGGCGCACCGATCCTCGCGGAGGAGCACGCCGACGAGATGCTGTCACTGCCGCGCGAGTTGGTCGGCTCGGGCACCGTCTTCGCGCTGCGGGTGCGCGGCGAGTCGATGGTCGACGCCGCGATCTGCGACGGCGACACCGTGGTGGTGCGCCGCCAGGACGAGGCCCACTCGGGCGAGATCGTGGCCGCGATGATCGACGGCGAGGCGACGGTGAAGGTGCTGCGCCGGCGCAACGGGCACGTACTCCTCGAGCCGCGCAACCCCGCCTACGAGGTCATCGACGGCGACGAGGCCGTGATCCTCGGCAAGGTGGTCTCGGTGATGCGGCGGATCTGACACCCGTACAGCACGCCGAACCGAGAGCCGGCATGCGACCTGCATCACACAAGGTCACACCCGTCGCGCCTGCCTCGTCCTCCCTCCGACCGCGAAACAACGCATCAGGAGGAAGCACCATGAACGCTCGTCTCGACTTCTTCGGCAATGCCACTGCCGCCAAGTTCGCCAAGTACATCAACTCGGCGGGCAAGGTCATCAGCGATTCGACGTTGCCTGCCGCGACGCAGGAACTGGTGAAGATCCGCGCCAGCCAGATCAACGGATGCGGGTTCTGCACCGACATGCACACCAAGGACGCCGCGCACGCCGGCGAGACGACACTGCGTCTCAACCTCGTCGCAGTCTGGCGTGAGGCCACCGTGTTCACCGACGCCGAGCGTGCCGCGCTGGAACTCGCCGAGCAGGGCACCCGCATCGCGGACGCCGCAGGTGGCGTCCCGGAGGAGGTGTGGACCAACGCCGCCAAGCACTTCGACGACGACCAACTCGCCGCGTTGACGGGTCTGATCGCGTTGATCAACGCCTACAATCGCATGAATGTCATCGCTGCCACCCCGGCAGGCAGCTACACCCCCGGCCAGTGGGGCTGAGATGTCCGCCGCAACGGAGTTCGACGCCCTGCGGCCACGTCTCGTCGGCGTGGCCTACGGCCTGCTCGGCAGCGTGACCGAGGCCGAGGACGTGGTTCAGGACGCGTGGGTTCGTCTGCAACGCAGCGACATCGACGACATCGACGACCTCACGGGATGGTTGGTCACCACCACCTCACGGCTCGCGCTGGACGTTCTGCGTTCGGCGCGCACCCGCCGCGAGAGCTACATCGGCCCCTGGCTCCCGGAACCGGTGGAGACCGCATCCGATCCGGCCGACGCGGTCAGCCTGGCCGATTCGATCTCGTGGGCGATGCTGGTAGTACTGGAGACACTCGCCCCCGCCGAACGCGCGGCATTCGTCCTGCACGATCTGTTCGGCCTGTCGTTCACCGAGATCGGCACGGCGCTGGGCCGCAATCCCGCCGCCTGCCGCAAACTCGCATCCCGCGCGCGCGAGCACATCGACTCCCGTAAGCCGAGATTCACGATAGATCCCACCGTGCACCGCAGTGTCGTCGACGCCTTCGCGGATGCGGCGGCCTCCGGGGATCTCGAGGGGCTGCTGCGGGTCCTCGACCCGAACGCCGTGCTCACCGCCGACGGCGGCGGCATCGTCCGGGCGGCACTCGAACCGATTCTCGGCGCCGACGCGATTGCCGCCTTCCTGTCGGCCGTCGCGAGCAAGGGACCGCGTAAGACCATGCGCGCCACGGTGGTCAACCACAACCCGGCGCTCCTGGTGTTCGCCGGCGACACCTTGGACGGCGTCGTCGCCCTCGGCATCACCGACGGTCGCGTCACTTCGATCGATTTCGTCCGGAACCCGCAGAAGCTCAACGGCATCGGGGGGAACGGCGACTGACGGACGAACCGCCGGCAGCGTGTCAGGTGTCGGCGGACCCGTCGGCGTCCACACCCGATTTCTGCCGCAGCGGCACTTCCCGCCAGATGAGGATCAACACCAGCGACACGACGGCGAGAACGACGATCGGCGGATAGACCGCCTCGAAGGCGATCGCGAAGCCGTCCTTGAACGGGGCCGCGAGGGTGGGGTTCAGCTGCTCGATGAAGGACGTGTCGTTCATCGCGGCGCTCGCGGCGCTCGGGTCCCCGCTCATCAGGCCGCGCGCGATCTCGGCCTCCACCGGGTTCGGGCTGCTCGCACCGGCCGCGACGGCCTGTTGGAACTCCGGCGACTGGGCGGCGTCCTGCAGTTGGCTGGTGATCGACGGCGTCAGCTGGGCGAACAGGATCGACAGGAACAATGCGACGCCGAGCGTGCCGCCGATCTGCCGAAAGAACGTGGCGGACGCGGTGGAGACACCCATGTCCTTGGGCGGCAGCGCGTTCTGGATTGCGAGCGTCAACGGTTGCAGCAGGTTCCCCAGACCGAGTCCGAGCACGAAAATGAAGATCATGAAGACGTACAGACTGGTGTGCGCGGTCACCGAGTGCAGCAGCAGCGCGGCCACCGCGATGAGGACGGCGCCGACGATGGTGAAGATCCGGTAGCGGCCGGTCCTGGCGATCAGCTGACCGGAGACGACCGAGCCGATCGCGATGCCGAGCACCGCGGGCAGCATCTGGAATCCGGCGAGTGTCGGACTCGAGCCCTGCACCACCTGGAGGTACTGCGGGATGACGGTGATGGCGCCGAACATCACCGCGCCCACCAGGAAGCTGATGAGCACGCCGAGCGCGAACGTCTGGCCGCGGAAGAAGTGCAGTGGGAACAGTGCCGCGTCCTTCATGAAGTATTCGACGACGACGAAGCCCAGCACGCCCACGATGCCGATCGCGTAGCAGGTCAACGATTCCGGGCTGGTCCAGCCCCACGCCCGGCCCTGCTCGGCGACCACGAGAATCGGGACCAGGCCGACCGCGAGGACCAGGGCGCCCCACCAGTCGATCCGCATCGGCCGGTGCACGGGCGGCAGGTGCAGCACCCGCCACACCACGGCGAGCGCGACCAGTCCGATGGGGACGTTGACGAGGAACACCCACCGCCACCCGGCGATCCCCAGGATCGACGGCTGCCCGGACAGCAGGCCACCGATCACCGGGCCGAGGACGCTCGACGTTCCGAACACTGCCAGGAAATAGCCCTGGTAGCGAGCCCGTTCCCGGGGCGAGACGATGTCGCCGACGATCGCGAGCGCCAACGAGAACAGACCGCCGGCGCCCAGTCCCTGGACCGCGCGGAACACCGCGAGCATGTACATCGACTGCGCGAACGTGCACAGCACCGACCCGAGGACGAACAGGACGATCGCGGCCATGAAGAACTGTTTGCGGCCGTAGATGTCGGAGAGTTTCCCGTACAGCGGGGTGACCAGGGTCGCGGTGATGAGATAGGCGGTGGTCACCCACGCCTGCAGCGCATACCCGTCGAGGTCGTCGGCGATGGTGCGCATCGCGGTCGCGACGATCGTCTGGTCGAGCGCGGCCAGGAACATGCCGAGCATCAGGCCACTGAGGATCGCCAGGATCTGGCGGTGGCTGAAAGTGGCCTGCCCGGGGGCGACGGCGGGATCGGTGCCTCGTGGTTCCTCGGTCATGTCCGGCCCCGCCGTCGCTCGTCACATCGTGGTCAGCGTCCCTGGAACTCGGGCGGACGCTTCTGGAACACCGCCGTGATCGCCTCGGTGAGGTCCTCCGACGGCAGGAAGGCCGCATTCCACGCGGCCACGTAGCGCAGGCTGTCGTTCACCGCCGCGGAGCGGCTGTGGTCGAGCACGTCCTTGACGCCCTGCACCACGAGCGGCGGGTTGGCCGCGATCTCGGCGGCGGTCGCGTGGGCCGCGGCGAGCACTGCGTCGGCATCCTCGAACACGTCATTGACCAGTCCGATCTTCTCCGCGCGGGCGGCGTCGATGTCCTTGCCGGTCAGCGCGAGTTCACGCAGGTGCCCGTCGCCGATGATCGCCGGCAGGCGGGCGAAACTGCCCATGTCGGCGACGATAGCAACCTTGACCTCGCGGATGCTGAACTTCGCGTCGGCGCTCGCGTAACGGATGTCGGCGGCCGAGATCAGGTCGACGCCACCACCGATGCACCAGCCCTGGATCGCGGCGACGACGGGCTTGCGGCAGTCCGCGACCGCGTTGATCCCGGACTGCATGCGCTTGATGAGGTTGTGGAAGTCGGTGCGCGGCCCGGCCTGGGCCTTGTCGGCGAGGACGGCACCGAAGCCGCCGCTCATCGCGGGCAGGTCCAGTCCGAACGAGAAGTGCCTGCCGGATGCGGCGAGCACGACGGCCCTGGTCTCCGGGTCGGCGTCGAGCTCGGCGAAGATGCCGGGAAGCTCGTCCCAGAAGTCCGGTCCCATCGCATTGCCCTTGCCGGGGCCGATCAGGGTCACCTGTGCGACGTGGTCCTTGCGCTCGACTGTGAACGCCTTCCAGCTCTGCTGTTCCGTCATTACCGAAGAGTAACTTGACGGCGTCGGGCGCACCAGCGTCAGGGAGCGACGGGATAGTGGCTGGTGATCGCGACGCGGTTCCACGCGTTCATCACGATCGAGAGCCAGCTGATCGCCGACACCTGCTCGTCGGTGAGGGACCCGTCGTCCCACACCCGGGCGTCCGGCACCGACAGTCGGGTCACCTGCTCCGCCAGCGCGAGCGCCGCCCGCTCCTGCGGCGTGAAGTACTGCGATTCCCACCACGCCGCGAGCACGGCCACCCGGTCGCTCGTTTCGCCCTTCTCGAGGGCGTCACGGGTGTGCATGCGCAGACAGAAGGCGCAGCCGTTGAGTTGCGAGATCCTGATCTTGACCAGGTCACCCACCAGTGGGCCCAGACCCGACGCCTCGACGGCCGCGTCGGCCTGCCCGTTCAGCGCGATCAACTGTTTGTACGCCTCCGGGTGCTGCTTGCCGAGGTTCACGGAACTCATGTGTGCTCCTTCGATTTCCGAGTGAGACGGCATCATTCGCGGTGCCGCACGATGTTCAGAACGTTCCCGTCCGGCGCGCGGACGAAGAATCTGCGCACTCCCCCACGGCTCCGTGGTGAGCGGGTACACGATCTCGAACCCGGCCGCCCGCGCTTCGGCGTACGCGGCATCGACGTCGTCGGTGTGTACCGACACGACGGAGTCCTCGGGGGCCGATGCGTCGCCGGTGACGAGCTGCACACTCACCCCGGTGTCGGGCGAGGTGTAGCGGGCGACCCAGCCCATGTCGAACTCTTCGGTGCTCAATCCGAGGAAGTCGGTGTAGAACCGCCTGGCGGCATCGACCTCGGGGACACGGAGATTGGCCGTGATTCGTGTGACGCGCATGTCGTCCTCTCGTCCCGAGATCGGTGGGCGTCTTCGATACTCCCAGTTCCACGAGGCCGGTGCTCCGAACTCGTGATTCCGTCTCTCGGCACGCGCCTTTCCGCGCCCGCCGACCCGTTAAATGTGTGGAAATTCGCCACCCCTCGGCCCACATCGCGCGGCAACCGGAGCATGATCGAACTGCCCACACGTGGCTGCGACGTCGAGAGAGGTTGCGCATGCTCCTGCACCAGGGAATCGGCCTCGACCGGTTCAACGAGCTCCCCCGCCGTCGGGCGGTGCACGCGCTGTTCGAGTGCTGCTGCTGCCTGCCGTGGTCCGCGCGCCTTGCCGACGGCCGCCGCTACACGTCGCAGACGCAACTACTCGCGGCCGCAGACGCCGAGCTGCACGCGCTGCCCGAGTCCGAGATCGCGCAGGCACTGCAGGGCCATCTGCGGATCGGCGCGCGGGCGCGCAGCCTGCCGTCGTTTCGTGAACAGTGCGCCGTGTGGGTCGAGGACGCCGCCGTGATGCGCACGCTCGACGACGCCGCGACCGCTTACGAGGAGCGCTTCGGCTTCCGTTATGTGTGGTTCTCCGACGGCCGCGACGGGCGGGCGCTGCTGGCCGACCTGACGACCCGGATGTCCCACGACCTCGACACCGAACGAAAGGTCCGGACAACGGAACTCGCCCGAATCACGCGTACCCGGCTGGAACGGATGCTCGGTCCCGAGGGCGGGTTTCCGGACTACTGAGACCGGGTGGCCCGCGCGACGGCGCCGGCGAACAGGGTGGTCACCACGTCGCCCATCGCTCGTTGGTCCACTTCCTCGGGGTCGACGGAATGCTCGAGGACAAGTCCCGAGATGAGTGCCATCAAGGCGATGGCGGTGGTGCGGACGTCGAGGTCCACCCCCCACTCCCGGGCACGGTCGCCGATCAGTTCGACGAGTTTGCCTCGTAGGTAGCGGCGCTCGCGCAGATACGCCTGCTTCACGACGGGATCTCGGCCCGCCTGGACGCCGAATTCCAACACGAGCAGCGACCAGTCCGGGTCGGCGGTGAGTGCGGCCGCGATCTCGGCGCCGCCGCGCCCGACGGCATGGGCCAGGTCGAGGCCGGATATCTCGGCGAGGACGCGACCCGCGAGGTCGAGGGAGCGCTGCGCGAACAGTTCGGCGAACAGATCCTGTTTGGATTCGAAGTTCGAGTAGACGGCGCCCTTGGTGAATCCGGCGCGGCGAGCGATCTCGGCGAGCTTGGCGCCGGTGAATCCCTGCTCGGCGAACTCGTCGGCCGCGGCATCGAGGATCCGGGCACGCACCACGTCCCGCCCGGGCCGCGCCGTCGCGGACAACTCGTCTTGACGACTACCAGTCACGATACCTAGGGTATTCAATACCCACGGTATCGACAAGACCGCGCGGACCACCCAGACACCGAGGACACCCGTGACCGCACCGACCACCGAGACAGCCGACGCCACGACGCCCGCTACCGCCCCCGCAGTCCCCCAGGCGCATGCCAGTCCGCTCGAGCGATTCGGGCCGCGCAAGGTGATGGCGGCGCTAGTCGTCGGCGTGCTCGCGCTGCAGCTCGGATTCATCCTCAGCTACGTCGCGGCGTTCCATCAGCCGACGCCGCGGGACATCTCCGTCGCCGTGGTCGCCGGCCCGGGCCTGCCCGCGGGTATCCCGCAACAGTCGGTCGATCAGCTCAACGCGCTCGACGGGCATCCTGTCGCCGCCCGCGTCGCCACCGACACGGCCGAGGTGCGGCGTCTGCTCCGCGATCGCGAGATCCAGGGCGCGTACGTGATCGAACCGAACGGCACGGACACCCTGATCACCGCGAGTGCGGGCGGCAGTTCCATCGCGTCGGCGCTCGAGTCGATCTTCGGGAAGGTCGCGGAGAGCCAGCATCGGCAGCTCGTGGTGCGCGACGAGATCCCGGTCGGCGCGCACGACAATCGAGGGCTGTCAGGCTTCTACCTGTCGATCGGCTGGGTCGTCGGCGGTTATCTTCTGGCGGCGGCGATCGGCCTCGTCATCGGGGCGCCGGCGACGCTGCGACGAGCGTGGGCGCAGGTCGCGGTGATGTTCGGCTACGCCGTCGTGTCGGGTGCGCTCGGCGCGCTCATCACGACCCACGGGCTGGGAACCTTTGCCGGCCATTGGTTCCCGCTGTGGATTCTGGGCACCGGCGTGGTGTTCGCGACCGGGCTGTTCACTTTGGGCCTGCGCGCGGCGATCGGCATCCTCGCGGTACCCCTGGCGATCGCGGTGTTCGTGGTGCTCGGCAACCCGAGCGCGGGTGGCGCGTTCGGCGCCAACGTGATCCCGAGTTTCTACGCTGCCATCGGCAAGTGGATCACTCCCGGCGCCGGGACCGAGGGCGTGCGCAGCATCGTGTACTTCGACAACGTCGGGCTGGGGCAGCCGACGGTGGCGCTCGCGCTGTACACGGCGGTCGGCGCTGTCCTGCTGCTCGGATTCACCGCGTGGCGGTCGCGGAAGATCGGCAGTTCGAGCGCCGATACGGCTGCCGCCGCCACGAAGTAGTCCTACTCTGAATCCATGCCCAGGCTGCTGCATCCCAATGCGGCGCACGTCGCCGACACGTTGATCGCGCGCGGTCACCACGGCGTCATCGTCACGCAGCCGGCACCGACGCGCAGCGCCGTGCAGGCAGCCGAAGCGCTGGGGGCAGACCCGGGTGCGATCGTGAAGTCGCTCATCTTCCTGCTCGACGACGAACCGGTGTTACTGCTGGTCTCCGGGGCTCACGAGGTGAACGTGGCAGCCACCGGGGCCCGCCTGCAGGGCACCCTGACCCGCGCCTCGCTCGACGTCGCGCAGGAGGTGACGAGTCAGCCGATCGGGGGCGTCGCGCCGCTCGGACACCCCACGAATCTGCCGACGTACCTCGATACCGCCCTCGCCGCGCACGCAGAGTTGTGGGCGGCCGCCGGGCACCCCGACACGGTCTTCCGCAGCACCTTCCCCGAACTCCTGCGGGTGACGGCCGGCTTGGCCGTCGATATGGACTGATCGGTCCGAGGCGGCGCGGAGCACGGGAAGAGTAGTTGCCCGCTCAGTGAACGAGAACCTGGTTGCCCGGTGAGCACGGCCTTATAGTGGCGACAGTCCACCAGGTTCGAATCGGAGAATGCCTTGTCACAGTCTGTCGAGAACGCGCCCGAGCTTGCTGTCGTCCCCGCCGATGGCGCGGAGGGCATCAGCAACGACGAGTACAAGGCCGCGATGCGCCGCCACCCGGCCGGCGTCACCATCGTGACCCTCGATTCGGAGAACGGTCCGGTCGGCTTCACCGCGACGTCGTTCGCGTCGCTCTCCATGAATCCGCCGCTCATCTCGTTCAACATCGCGCTGAACTCGTCGAGCATCAACGCGCTGCACGCCACCGACTCGGTCGTCGTGCACCTGCTCGGCGAGCACCAGCAGCACCTGTCGCAGCGGTTCTCCCGCAGCGCGGACCAGCGGTTCAGCGACGAGACGCTGTGGTCGCGTCTCGAGACCGGCGAACCCGTGCTGCACGGCACGCCGATCTGGATGCGGACCACGATCCACCAGCTGATCCCGGCCGGCGATCACACGCTGGTGATCGGCCACATCACCCGTCTGCACAACGAGAACGACGACGAAGCCGCCGCCGCTCCCCTGCTGTACCACGAGGGCCGGTACCACCGCGCGACGCCGATCGACTGATACTTCGGTGGGTTCGCCCGGCCCGGTTCGTCATCGACGGTGAACTGGGCTGAGGACGGCGCACCGACGGCGGTAGCATGGGTCCGACACCATCCGGTCCACAGGATCGAGAAGTCATGGATCTGCATCTGGCCGGCAAGACCGCCGTCGTCACGGGTGCGAGCAAGGGTATCGGACTTGCGGTGACCCACGCGCTGGTGTCCGAAGGCTCACACGTCGTCGCCGGATCACGCACTCGCACTACCGAACTCGAAACACTCGAGGCCGGTGGATATGTGACGTTCGTGCCGTGTGACCTGTCCACCGCGGAGGGCCCGCCGGCCCTGGTCGAGGCGGCCGCCGAGCGCGGTGGTGTGGACATCCTGGTCAACAACGCCGGCGCGGTCACCCCACGCACCGGTGGCTTCGCCAGCGTCTCCGACGAGGACTGGATGGCATCGCTGACCCTGACGTTCCTGTCCGCGGTGCGGACCACGCGCGCTGCTCTCCCCCACATCGTCCGCCGCGGCGGCGGATCCGTCGTCACCGTCAGCTCGGTCAACGCCTTCCTCCCGGACCCCGGTGTCGTGGACTACTGCGCCGCGAAGGCCGCGCTCACCAACTTTTGCAAGTCGTTGTCCAAAGAGGTTGCCGGTCAGAATATTCGGGTCAATACGGTCAGCCCGGGCCCGGTGACCACCGCCCTGTGGCTCGCCGAAGGCGGGGTCGCCTCCACGGTGGCGCGGGTGAGTGGCAACACGGCGGAGTCGGTCGTCGAGGCCGCTGCGGCAGGTTCCGAGACGGGCCGCTTCACCCGTCCCGACGAAGTGGCCGATCTGGTGGCGTTCCTCGCCAGCGACCGCTGCGGAAACGTCACCGGTGCAGACTTCGTCATCGACGGCGGACTGATCAAAACCCTCTGATCCACAACCCCGATCGCTGGGACAATCGACGTCATGGACCGCACCTTCGACGAACTGGTCGCAGAGGCCGAGGCCGCCCCGATGGAGGGCTGGGAATTCTCGTGGCTCGACGGCCGCGCCACCGAGGAGCGCCCGTCGTGGGGCTATCAGCGCCAGTTGGGCGAGCGCCTCGCACGCGCGTCGGCCGCACTCGACATCGAGACCGGCGGTGGGGAGGTCCTCGCGGGCGCCGGAGCGATTCCCCCGACCATGGCCGCGACGGAGTCCTGGCCACCCAATCTGGTGAAGGCCACCGAGGTGCTGCACCCGCTGGGTGTGGTGGTGGTCCGGGCGTCGGACGAACCACCGCTACCGTTCGCGGACAACGCCTTCGATCTCGTCAGCAGCCGTCATCCCAACATCGTGTCGTGGCCGGACATCGCTCGGGTGCTCGCCCCCGGCGGGGTCTATCTGGCGCAGCACGTGGGCCCGGCGAGTGCCTTCGAACTCGCCGAGCACTTCCTCGGTCCGCAACCCGAGGCACGAAAACTGCGGCATCCGGACACGGCTGTGGCCGAGGCGCACGCCGCCGGGCTCGAGGTCGTGGATCTGCAGTTCGAGCGGCTGCGCATGGAGTTCTTCGATGTCGGCGCGGCGATCTACTTCCTGCGGAAGGTGATCTGGATCGTCCCCGGCTTCACCGTCGACGCCTACCGTGCCCGGTTACGGGACCTCGACCAGCTGATCCGAGCGGAGGGGTCGTTCGTCGCCCACTCCACCCGATTCCTCATCGAGGCCCGCAAACCGGACTGACGGAGCAGGCTCAGGAAGCGCGAGCCGGGCGAGTCCGTCCGAATCGGGCGAGTGCCTCGTCCACGGCGTCGGACGCGGTCGCCAGTCCGCGCCGTTCCAGCCAGGGCAGCGTCCCGTCCACGATGCGCTCGAGCACCTTCGGGAGTGCGAGCGGCAACAGGGTGACCCCGTCGGCGACGTCGGCGGCCCGGATGTCGGCGAGTAGGCTGGCGAGCCCCTCCGCGGTGCCGACGTAGGACAGCGACGACGACTGGTGCGGCACGCCGAGCGTCTCGTCGAGCAGCGCCAGTTCGGTTCGGGCGCTGCGGAAATCGGCGGCGATCAGGACCTCGACGTCGACGAGGACCGTGACGCTGTCCGGATCGCGGCCCTCGGCGGCGACCTCGGCCCGGATACGCTCGCGGGCCTGCTGCGCGCCGCGCAGATCGGTGGCCTGGATGCGCCGTACGACGGCGGGCCGGGCGGCAAGGTCGAGAATGTCGGGGCCGACGGTCAGGTCGACCCAGTAGTCGGGCCCGGTGAGCGGGACGTTGCCGGCGATGCGCGATGCGGCCGGATGGTGTCCGGCCAGCGTCAGTTCGACGGCCACCCGCAGCGGGCGTCTCGGGGCGATGGACGGGACGGAAGCGAAAACGGAGTGGGACATGACGATTCCTCGGGAGTTGACAGCTGGTGAGGGCGCGGGGCGTCAGCGCGTACAGCTGTCCGAGGAGGTGCGGCACAGATCGACATGGCGACGGGACCACTGCCCGTCCGTGTGCGTCGACTCCATGCGCGTCACGTTATCCCCCGATCCGGTCCCCCACCACAGTTCGAATCAGACCGATTCCGAGGCGGCTAGACGCACTCGGCGGCACCGTCGGTGCTGCTGGAGAAGCCACGGGTCTCCGGAACCGGGTTCCACAGGCCGTCGGTCTTGCCGTAGTTCCACGTCTGCTCACCGGCGACCAGCTGGCGGACGGCGGCGATCAGACGCTCGACGTCGTCGGAGCCGGTGCCCAGGCCGAGGCTCGCACGCACCGCACCGCCGGCGTGGCCGATGCGGTTGAGCAGCGGGTGGGCGCAGAAGCGGCCGTCGCGCACGCCGATGCCGTGCTCGGCCGACAGGAATGCGGCGATCTGACCGGGCTCGTAGCCGTCGATCGTGAAGGTGACGATGCCGACGCTGTCCGGGGCGTCCGACCACAGGCGCAGCAGCTGCACGCCGTCGATCTCGGCGAGACCCTCCGCGAGGCGGGTGGCAAGGACCTGCTCGTGTGCGACGACCTTCTCGAAATCCAACGCGGCCAGCGCATCACATGCGGCGGCGAGGGCCGCGACGCCGAGGACGTTGGGGCTGCCGGCCTCGTGACGGGCCGGGGCCGGGGCCCAGCAGGTCTCGTCGACGGTCACCTCGCGCACGGCGCCTCCGCCGGCGAGGTAGGGCTCGGCCTCGTCGAGCCAGTCGCGGCGGCCGACGAGTACGCCGGCGCCGAACGGCGCGTACAGCTTGTGGCCGGAGAAGGCCAGGTAGTCGACGCCGCTCTCGGTCAGGTTCACGCGGCGGTGCGGGGTGAGCTGCGCGCCGTCGACGAGGATGCGGGCGCCACAGCGGTGCGCGATCTCGGCGAGTTCGGCGATCGGGAGGACCTCGCCGGTGACGTTCGAGGCGCCGGTGACGGCGAGGAGCGCGGCGGGCTTGGCACACAGCTCGGCGACGATCCGGCGGATGGTCTCGGCCACCGTATCGGCGGCCTCGACAACGCGAGAGTTCTTCCACGGCAGGAAGTTCGCGTGATGCTCGATATCGAGAACGACGACGTCACCGGGAACGCAACTGGCGAGGAGGTTGAGCGAATCGGTGGTGTTGCGGGTGAAGACCACGACCTGATCGGCATCGGTGCCGACGAAGCGCTCGACGGAGCCGCGGGCGCTCTCGTAGGCCTCGGTGCTCACTCGCGAGGCGTAGCCGGCACCGCGGTGGACACTCGCGTAGAACGGCAGCAGTTCCTGGACGCGGTCGGTGACCTGCGACAACGCCGGAGCACTCGCCGCGTAGTCGAAGTTCGCATAAACGCAGGTTCCACCCCCGACGAGCGGAACCTGCAAGTCACAGCCGGACACCCGAGCGATCGGGGCGGTGGCACAGGCGTCGGCGGTCAGTACAGCGGTCATCACAAATCCTTCGAGTCCTGGGACTCGTCGGCAGTGGAAGTCGACGCCATCGGAGTCCGCGCTTGCCATGTCCTTGTGGACCATGACCTGGTCGTCACCCGGAGCACCCCACCGCGGTTGGAGGGTTGCCGACCAGCTAGCCGGGGCTTGACGCTGGTACTCGTGACCTGGCAACGAGAATGGCAGAGCCGTCCGCGCGATGTCAACCCACCGTCAACCCTTCGGCCATGAGATGGTCGTCACACTCGGGCGAGCTCCGCGAGGCGTCGCTCGAGGAACAGCCGCGAGGACGCATTGCGGGTCAGCGCGACGGCCCGGCGATACTCGCTCGCCGCCTCCGCGGTGCGCCCCGCCCGCCGCAGCAGATCGGCCCTAACCGCCGCCACGACGTGCCCGATCCGGTCGGCGTCGGAAGTTCCCAACGCGTCGACCGCTCTCAGCCCGGCGTTCGGCCCATCCCGAAAGCTCACCGCCACAGCACGGTTGATGCGAACCGCCGGCGATTCCCGCAGCGCGAGCAGGCGGTCGTAGGCGCGGACGATGCCGGCCCAGTCCGTCTCCGCGAAGGACGGTGCCACCGCGTGCGCGGCCGCGATCGACGCCTCGAGCGCATATCGTCCGCCACCACCGGGCACCGCAATCGTCAAGCACCTCAACCCTTCCGAGATCTGCTCGCGGTCCCACTTCGCCCGATTCTGCTCGTCGAGCGGCACCGCCCGTCCGGTCGCGTCGAGACGGGTGCCACGCCGGCTGTCCTGCAGGCACATCAGCGCCGACAGCGCCCATACCTCGGGTTCTCCCGGTACGAGATCGCACAGCAGACGTCCCAGCCGCAGCGCTTCGTCGCACAGCTCGGCACGGACGGCCGAGTCACCGGACGTAGCCGAATAGCCCTCGGTGAATACGAGATACACGCAGGCGAGCACGGCGGACAGGCGTTCGGGAAACTGCTCGTCGGACGGCAGCCGCAACGGAATTCCCGCGTTCCGGATCTTCGACTTCGCTCGGCTGAGCCGCTGTCCCACAGTGGATTCGGACTGCAGGAAGGCACGCGCGATCTCAGCGGTGCCGAGCCCGCACACGAGGCGCAGCGTCAGCGCCACCTGCGATTCCGCGGACAGTGCCGGATGGCAGCACGTGAAGATCAGCCGCAGTTGGTCGTCCCCGACGGAAGGCACGTCGTCGTCGGCTTCCTCGGGATGCCGGCGGAAGGCGTCCAGCTCACGGTCACCGCGTAGCCGTTCGCGACGCAGCCGGTCGATCGCCCGGTTCCGCGCCACGGTCGTGATCCACGCGCCGGGCTTGCGGGGCACACCGTCGACGGGCCACGTGCGCAGTGCTTCCGTGAACGCGTCCTGCACGGCATCCTCGGCGATCGCGATGTCGCCGACCAGGCCGGCGACGGTGGCCAGTGCGCGGCCGGATTCCTCCCGGAACACGCGCGTCAGGTCCACCGTCACCGGCGCGGCCGTCGCGGGCCGATCAGTCGGCAACGATCTGCCGGAGTTCGACGCACCCCTTGGGGCCGACCGGAATCTGCGCCGCGAGCGCGACGGCCGCGTCCCGGTCGGCCGCGGACAGCACGTAGATGCCGTTCGCGATCTCGTTGGCCTCCGTGAACGGCCCGTCGGTCAGCAGCATCTCCCCGTCACGCAGACGTACGGTCGTCGCCGACGCCGGCGGGAACAGCGCACCGGAACCGGTGATCCGGTCGCCCGCGATCTCGCCGAAACGCTTGTGTTCGGACACCCGCGCCTCCCATTCGGCCGAGCCGGGCTCGTTCGCGGACCCCGACGGTTCGCGCAGCAGCGCGGCCCACCGCGGGTCGGCCGACTCGTCCTTCCCGTTCCAGAACACCATCGGCCACAGTTCCACGTGCCCGGTCGAGACGTCGGGGAGCTGCCGCACGAGACTCAACGCGGCGTCCAGGTCGGCGGCGTCGAACACGTAGTAGCCTCCGACCGCCTCGGCGACCTCCGCGAACGGCCCGTCCGTCACGCTCGCCTGTCCGCCGTCGTGCCGGATCGTCGCGGCCTCCGCGCCCGGATGGAGACCGCCACCGGCGACAGCCTCCTGCGCCTCGGTCCAGAACTCCTGATGCCGCTGCATCGACGCGGCGTGCTCGTCGGTCCCGGGTACCGCCGCGGAGCCGCTCTCCTCGGCGGCGAGCAGTGCCAAGTAGTACATGTCGTCATCCTCTCTCCGACGCGGGGCCGATTACCCCGCTTTCGTCAACACGACGTGCGGGGGACACCGATTTCGACACATCCGGGGGAGAATCTTCGGGAAGAAGCGATTCGCCTCGCCGGGCGGGTGTTCATCCTCCGGACACCTGGACGTGAGACAACCTGATGTCCGCCCGACCAGGCACAGAGAGGGACGTCCCGGATTGTCTGCCCAGCAAGCAACAGACCAGTCGGACCAGCGGTTGTCGCACCGGATACCCGCCGAGTTCCTGCGGTCCGGCCTCGCGCCCGCGCCGCGCACCCTCGTCGACATCCTCGAGGCGACCGCGGCGCAGTTCCCGGACGCGACCGCGATCGACGACGGCGCCGCTCCCCTCACCTACCGCGAACTGCTCGCCGAGATCGGGACGGGCGCCCGCCTGCTCGTCGACGCGGGTGTCGGTGCCGGGGACCGGGTCGGTGTGCGGATGCCGTCGGGCTCGCGCGACCTCTACGTCGCGATCCTGTCGGTCCTCGCGGCCGGCGCCGCGTATGTCCCGGTCGATGCCGATGACCCCGACGAGCGCGCCGAACTGGTGTTCGGCGAGGCACAGGTCGCCGCGATCATCACCGCCGACGGCGTCCGGCCCGGCACGGCGCCGCGGCGTGCGGGGGCTCCGCAGGTCCGTCCGCCCACCCCGGGCGACGACGCCTGGATCATCTTCACCTCCGGGTCCACCGGCACCCCGAAGGGTGTCGCCGTGACGCACCGCAACGCGGCAGCCTTCGTCGATGCAGAAGCACGAATGTTTCTGCAGGACAATCCGATCAACTCACACGATCGGGTGCTGGCGGGGCTGTCGGTGGCGTTCGACGCGTCGTGCGAGGAGATGTGGCTGGCGTGGCGGCACGGCGCCGCGCTGGTGCCCGCGCCCCGCTCGCTCGTCCGCAGCGGCATGGATCTCGGCCCGTGGCTCGTCTCCCGCGACGTCACCGTCGTCTCCACGGTCCCGACGCTCGCCGCGCTGTGGCCGGCGGAGGCGCTCGAGGCGGTGCGGCTGCTGATCTTCGGCGGCGAGGCGTGCCCACCGGAGCTCGCCGAACGCCTCGCGATTCCCGGACGCGAGGTGTGGAACACGTACGGCCCCACCGAGGCCACCGTCGTCGCGTGCGGCGCCCGCATGGACGGCACCGGTCCGGTGCGGATCGGCCTGCCGCTCGACGGCTGGGATCTCGCGGTGGTCGACGCGTCGGGCGATCCGGTCGCCGACGGCGAGGTCGGCGAACTCGTCATCGGCGGTGTCGGGCTCGCCCGGTACCTCGATCCGGCGAAGGACGCCGAGAAGTACGCACCGATGCCGACGCTCGGCTGGGACCGCGCGTACCGCAGTGGCGACCTGGTCCGGCTCGACACCGCCGGTCTGCTGTTCCAGGGCCGCGCCGACGACCAGGTGAAGCTGGGCGGACGCCGCATCGAACTCGGCGAGGTCGACAACGCGCTGCAGAGCCTGCCCGGGGTCAGTGGTGCGGCCGCCGCGGTCCGCAAGACGGCGGCGGGCACCTCGGTCCTCGTCGGTTACCTCGCGAGCACCGACCCGGATTTCGATCTGAAGGGGGCCCGCGACCAACTGGCCGAGCAGCTGCCGGCCGCGCTGGTGCCCCGGCTGGCACTGGTCGACGAACTGCCCACGCGCACGTCCGGCAAGGTCGATCGCAATGCGCTGCCGTGGCCGTTGCCCGGGGCAGCGGACGATCCGGCGGAGGCCGCGGGTCTCGACGGCACCGCGGCCTGGGTCGCGGGGCTGTGGGCGTCGATCCTGGGCGCGGGCATCACCGGCCCCGGCGACGACTTCTTCGAACTCGGCGGCGGGTCGCTGTCCGCGGCCCAGCTGGTGACGGCGCTGCGCGAACGATTCCCCGAGGTGACCGTCGCGCAGTTGTACGACCATCCGAGGCTCGGCTCCCTCGCCGATTTCCTCGACGAACTCTCCCCCGCCGCGGCCACCGCTCCCCGGCACGTCACCCCGATGTCCCGGCGCGCGCAGGCCGCGCAGATCGCGGTCACGGTGCCGCTCATGACGCTCACCGGTCTGCAGTGGGTGACCTGGCTGGCGATCACCGGCAACGTGCTCGCGTGGTTCGACGTCGGCTGGGCGCCGACGCTGTCCTGGTGGTGGGTGGCGCTGGCATTCGTCCTCTTCATCACCCCGCTCGGCCGGATGGCGATCGCGGTGACCGGGGCCAGGCTGCTGCTGCGCCGCCTGGAACCGGGCACGTACCGGCGCGGCGGCCCGGAACACCTGCGGCTGTGGATCGCGCTGCGCCTCGTCGAGGCCAGCGGCGCCGACAATCTGTCCGGCGCGCCGTGGATGCTGTACTTCGCCCGCGCCCTCGGTGCCAGGGTGGGCAGCGGCGTCGACCTGCACACCCTGCCGCCGGTCACCGGCATGCTCGTGCTCGGCGACGGCTGCTCGGTGGAACCCGAGGTGGACCTGTCCGGGCACTGGATCGACGGCGATGTCGTGCACGTCGGCGAGATCCGCATCGGCGCCGGGGCCGCGGTCGGTGCCCGTTCGACGCTGCTGCCGGGTGCCCGCATCGGCCGCGGCGCCGAGGTCGCCCCGGGGTCCGCGGTGTTCGGGAAGGTCAAGGCCGGCCAGCACTGGGCCGGGTCGCCCGCCGTCAAGGTCGGCAAGGCGACGCATCCGTGGCCGGATCATCCGCCGCGCCGCGCCGCGCACTGGGTGCCGATCTTCGGCGTCACCTCCGTGGTGCTGGCAGGCATGCCGATCTTCGGCCTGGCCGCGGGTCTGCTCCTGATCGGGTGGATGGTCCGCGGCGCCGCCGATCTCGGCGACGCCTCCCTGCGCGCGCTCGCAATCCTTCCGTTGGCGACGCTGCTGAGCCTGTTCGTCTTCGCGGCGCTGACGGTGATCGCCGTGCGTCTGCTGTCGATCGGGCTCACCGAGGGCTATCACCCGGTCCGCAGCCGGGTGGGCTGGCAGGCCTGGGCCACCGAGCGCCTCATGGACTCGGCCCGCACGTTCCTGTTCCCGCTGTACGCGAGCCTGCTGACACCGCTGTGGCTGCGACTGCTGGGTGCCAGGGTGGGCCGCGACACCGAGATCTCGACGGCCCTCGTACTACCGAAGTTCACCACCGTCGCGGACGGCGCCTTCCTCGCGGACGACACCATGGTCGCGAGCTACGAGCTCGGCGGCGGCTGGATGCGCATCGAACCCGCCAAGATCGGCAAGCGCGCCTTCCTCGGCAACTCCGGCATGGCCGGGCCCGGTCGACGGGTCCCCAAGAACGGTCTGGTCGCCGTGCTGTCGGCCGCACCGAGCAAGGCCAAGTCGGGATCGTCGTGGCTGGGCAGCCCGCCGGTCCGGTTGCGCCGCGCCGCGACGGAGTCCGACGCGTCCCGCACCTTCGAGCCGCCGCTGCGCCTGAAGGTCGCCCGCGCGTTCGTCGAGACGTGCCGGCTGATCCCGGTGATGGTGACGTTCGGGATCGGGCTCGGGGTGCTGTTCACGCTGGCGTGGCTGGTCTCCGTCGGCGGATTCTGGCTCGCGGCGCTGTGCGGCGGCGTGGTCCTCATGCTCGCGGGTGCCGTCGCGGGCGCAGTGTCGGTGGCCGCGAAGTGGCTCGTCGTCGGCCGCATCGGCGCCGTCGAACACCCGCTGTGGAGTTCGTTCGTGTGGCGCAACGAGGTATCCGACGCCTTCGTCGAGACCGTCGCCGCCCCGTGGTTCGCGCGCGCCGCGAACGGCACCGCCGTCATGAACGTGTGGCTGCGCGGGCTCGGCGCGACCATCGGCCGCGGTGTGTGGTGCGAGACGTACTGGCTGCCCGAGGCCGATCTGGTGACGCTCGGCGACGGCGCCACCGTCGAGCGGGGGTGCGTCGTGCAGACGCACCTGTTCCATGATCGGATCATGTCCATGGACACCGTCACGTTGGGCGCGGGCGCCACCCTCGGCCCGCACTGTGTCGCGCTGCCCGCCGCCGGACTCGGCGACGGCGCCACCGTCGGCCCCGCGTCGCTCGTCATGCGCGGCGACGTCGTCCCGGCGTCCACCCGCTGGCAGGGCAATCCCATTGCGCCGTGGACTGATCCGACGGCCGTGGGTGATGCGCGGTGAAGTCCGGGAAGACCGCCGACGAGCCCCTCGACGCGTATCTGCCGCAGGCGGGCAACCGCGGCTACCGGGTGTCCCGGTACGACCTGGACCTCACGTACAAAGTGCACAGCAACCGACTGTCCGGCAAGGCGACGATCACCGCGACCACCACCGACGTCCGGCCGCGCTTCTCGCTCGACCTCGCGCCGACATTGCAGGTGTCGAAGCTGTCGGTGAACGGCCGACGGGTCGCGAAGTACACGCACCGTGACGGCAAACTCGTGATCACCCCGGCGCAGAAGATCCCCGCCGGCGGCGTCCTGGCGATCACCGTGCAGTACTCCGGCAACCCGCAGCCGATCTCGAGCCTGTGGGGCGAGGTCGGCTGGGAGGAACTGTCGGAGGGGGCGCTCGTCGCAAGCCAGCCGAACGGTGCGGCGTCGTGGTTTCCGTGCGACGACCATCCGAGTTGCAAAGCGAGCTATCGCATCTCGATCACCACCGACTCGCCGTACCACGCCGTCGCGAACGGCACGCTGGTCCGCAAGCAGACCAAGGCGAGTCTGACGACGTGGGTGTACGAACAGACCGAACCGATGTCGACCTACCTCGCCACCGTCCAGATCGGCCCGTACGAGCGTCGACGCATCGACGGCGCCCGCGTCCCGATGCACGCGATCCATCCGCAGAATCTGCGGGATCGTTTCGATCACGACTTCGGTCGTCAAGCGCAGATGATGGACGTCTTCGAGAGGCTCTTCGGCCCTTACCCGTTCGACGACTACTCGGTCGTCGTCACCGGTGACGACCTCGAGATCCCGATCGAGGCGCAGGGCCTGTCGATCTTCGGCGCCAATCACTGCGACGGCCGTCGCGGCTCCGAACGCCTCGTCGCGCACGAACTCGCGCACCAGTGGTTCGGCAACAGTCTCACCCTGGGGGCGTGGAAGGACATCTGGCTGCACGAGGGATTCGCGTGCTACGCAGAGTGGCTGTGGTCGGAGAACTCCGGCGGCCCCGACGCCCACACCCACGCGGTCCAGGCCCATCGTGGACTGGCCGCCAAGCCGCAGGACATCCTGCTCGGCGACCCCGGACCCCAACTGATGTTCGACGACCGCATCTACAAGCGCGGCGCCCTCACCCTGCATGTCCTCCGGGAGCAGATCGGCGACGACGCCTTCTTCGCCCTCCTGCAGAAGTGGACCGCGAAGTATCGGCACACGACGGTGTCCACCGAGCAGTTCACCGATCTGGCAGCGCATTACACCGACAAGCCGCTGCGGGGCCTGTGGGACGTCTGGCTCGCAGCGAAACCGCTACCCGCGCTCTGACGCCTCCGGCAGGTGCCGGCGCCACTTGACGACGACGAGCACCAGGCTCGCCGCCGCGACGATCGCGCCGAACACGAACATCATCGGATAGGTGAGCGCCGTGGTGGACTCGGCGATCACCGCCATCACGGCGGGCACCGCGAAGCCGAGGTAGCTCAGCGAGTAGAACACCGCGGTCAGCCCGGCCAGATCGTCCGGCCCGGCGATCCGCTGGATCTCCTGCAGGCCCGACACCAACGCGAGACCGTAACCGCACCCCAGGATCGCGGCGGCGATCATCGACATCGGCACCGTCAGTGCGTCCGACGCGACGGCCGCCACCGACATGCCCAGCACGAGCACCGCGAGGGCGACCGCGACGGCACGGGCGTTCGACGGCGTGTCGATCCTGCGCCCGACGGCCTGGATCGCGAAACCGGCGCCGAGACCGATCATGCACAGCAGCGCCGAGAACGCCACGGGCGCACTGCCACTGCGGCCGGTCATGAGGGCCGGCATCACCGCGTACGCGGACGCGGCCGCGCCGAACACCCACGGGGCGACCGGGGCGACGATGTACAGGAAGCGCCGGTGCCCGACGGCCGGGATCTTCAGATCCTGTGCCAGCGACCGACGCTCGTCCTTCGGAACGGCGGGCCGGGTCTCGGGCGCGCGCAGCAGCGCGAGGCCGGCTGCCAGCGCGAGCGCCGAATGGACGCCGTACGCAAGCGCACTGGGCCACGGCGCCCACTGCGCCAGGATCCCGGCAACGCCCGCCCCGATACCGAAGCCGGCGGTCAGGCTCATCGCCGCGCGCCGGGCACCGGCGCCCGGCCGGGCCGACGGGTCCCGATCCTGCGTGGACAGTTCCTTGAGCCAGCTGCCACCGACGGCCATGCCCAGCCCCAGCGCGACACCGGACAGCACGCGTCCGACGATCAGCCACGCCGCCGAGTCGGCTCCGGTCGCCAGCACGAGCGATCCGGCCACCGCGATGAACGGCGCGGGGACCATCAGCGGACGTCGGCCCAGCCGGTCCGAGAGCGGTCCGCCGATCAGCAGTGCCGGCACGATCCCGAGCACGTATGCGAACAGGAAGGTGTCGACGACCACCTGGGTGAAGCCGTGATCGAGCTTGTACATCACCAGCAACGGCGTGAACTCGTTGCCGCCCCACGCGACCGCGAACATTCCGGCCGCGACGAGCGTCCAGCGCTTCAGGCGTGTGGCCGATCGGGTGCCGACGACGGCGTCTTCCCTGACCGCGGTCATCGCCGGCCTCCCTCGCTCAACGCGTGGACCTCGCGCATGTGCCGACGGACCGCGGACGCGAAGCCCTCCGCGTCGCCCGCCTCGATCAGGTCCGTCAGCCGGGCGTGGTCCTCGATGATCTTGGTGATCTGTTCCGGGTCCCGGGCCAGCGACGACGCCGTCATCCGGCGCTGACGCTCCCGCAGACCGTCGTAGAACGTCTCGAGCAGGGGGTTGCCGCCCGCGCGCACGAGCGCCCGGTGGAAGTCCGCGTCGAGCGCGCTGAACTGCGCCGCATCACCGCCCGACGTCACCAGCTCTCGCTGCCGCACCAGGTTCTCGCGAAGCGCCGCGACCAGCGTGTCCCGCACGCGGGTACTCGACGCGACGGTCTCGACCGCATGCACCTCGACGAGCAGTCGCGCGTCGACGACGTGCTCGGCCTCCCCGTCGGCGACCGGCACGATCAGCGCGCCACGCTTGGGGTACAGGCGCATCCAGCCTTCTGCTTCGAGCCGCAGGAAGGCCTCGCGCACCGGCGTCCGGCTCGATCCCATGCGCGAGGCGATCTCGCCCTCACTGATCAACTCGCCGCCGGGCAGATCCCCGGAGAGGATCAGCTCCTTGACCTCTCGGTACGCCAGCTCGGCTGCGGAATACAACTTAGACACAAGATGTATTTATACGCCTTGCGAACGATCTTCGTGCGCTCGGGGTCAATCGATGGACTCCGGGACCGAGGGGCGGGACTGCGCCACGTATCGGCCGCCGTGCCGCACGATCGTGATCGGATGGTCGAAGCACTCGCTGATACGCGCGGTCGTGATCACCGATTCCGCCGGCCCCTGCGCGGTGATCCGCCCGTCCCGGATCAGCAGCGCGTGAGTCGTGGTGGTCGGGATCTCCTCGATGTGATGGGTGACGAGAATGCTCGCCATCGACGGATGCTGCGCCCGCATCGCATCGAGTGCGGTGAGCAGTTGCTCGCGGGCCGCAAGGTCGAGACCCGTCGCCGGCTCGTCGAGAAGCAGCACCGGCGGATCCGGCATCAGTGCGCGCGCAATCAGCGCCCGGCCTCGTTCGCCCTGTGACAGGACGGGCCAGCGGGCTTCGATGCGCGGCGTCATCCCCATCATTGCGATCAGTTCCTCGGCCCGCGAACGGTCCGCGTCGGTGGGCTGCCAGCGTTGCGCGAACTCGGGTGTGTTCGTCAGACCGGTCAGGACGACGTCGCGGACAGTCAACGGACGCTCGATCGCGTGGCGAGGGTTCACGTGCCCGATGTGCGATCTGAGCTCGCGCATGTCCACTCGACCGAGCCGGTGCCCCAGTACGTGGACGGTGCCGTGAGTCGGATGCGTGACGGCACCCAGCAGGCTCAGCAGCGTGCTCTTGCCGGCGCCGTTGGCGCCAAGGAGCACCCAGTGCTGCCCCTGCTCGATTCGGACGTCGATGCCGCTGAGGATCTTCCGTCCTTCACGGACCAGATCGACGCCCTCGGTGCTAAGCACCACCTTGTCGTCCGTACCGGTACTCACTGGCCGTTCCTTCCGTCACGCAGACTCGCGATCATGGGGTCGAGGTTCGCTGTCGTCGCGGCGACCGCGGCCGCGCCGTCGCCGCGCTCGAGGGCGGCGACGAGAGCATCGTGGGCCCCGCCGGTGTCCGGCAGCTCGGTTTCGTTCTCCACCATGTCGACCAGTGCCGCGTGCAGAACGGGACGGGCCGAATCGAACAACGCCGTCAACACCGAATTGCCGGCCAGTTCGACCACGGACCGATGGAAGTCGAGATCGGCCGCAACGAATTCGGCTGCACTCGACGCCTGGCTCGCATGTCGGTCGGCCACCTGCCGTCGGAGGTCCGCAAGGTCCTCCGGTTGGGCACGCTCGGCCGCCAGCCGTGCAGCCTCCACCTCGAGCGCACGACGCACCTCCAGCACCTCGAGTACTCGGGATCGTCGCAGAAGCTTCTCGAGCACCGGAGCAGCAGACGGCTCGGCAACGAACGTTCCGACGCCGTGCCGGACGTCGAGCAGGCCGTCCCGCGCGAGCAACCGCACCGCTTCCCGGACGGACGAGCGCCCCACCCCGAGCTCCGCAGCCAGATCGGCCTCTCTCGGCAGCCGATGGCCCACGGCCCACTCACCGGAGTCGATCCGACCGCGCAGCACTTGCTCCAACTGCGGAACCAGCGGCCCGTTGCGCAGCATCTGTCCAGTCATCACCGTCACCTCCCAGCGGAAGTCTACAGACCTCAGACCTCTGATGTCTCGCGTGCTAGATATGAGTGCCTGTATTCACGGGACGGAGACAGCGCACCTCGACATCGCGGCCGGCGATTGCGAGAGCGGTTCCCGAGTAGGCGGCGCTCCGCCCGCGTGCGTCGACTCGGATCCGATTGTCGAGTCGTACGACATCTGCTCACGCTCGGCAGGGACGCGACGACGTGGCTCGACGGCCAGGAAGCCTCGGTATTCATCCAACGGGGTTTCACGATCGCCGACGACGACCTCGAATACCCGGGCGCCGGAGTGCGCGTGATACTTCACGAGCCCTCTCCCCGAGGTGCGGGAAATGTCGGCAGGCATCCCGGATTGGGAAGTGCCGCCCTGGTTTCCGCGGTGCCCGCGGCACTTCTTCGCATCGCCTCGGAATCCGAGCTCATCCAGACGGAGTTACGGGCGCAGGATTGTCGGGCGCCACACGCCACGACATTCCGGGAACAGATGGATACGGAAATGCCGAAGGCCCCCACCAATACTGGTGGGGGCCTTCGGTTAACGGGTGTTCGGCGGTGTCCTACTCTCCCACACCCTGTCGAGTGCAGTACCATCGGCGCTGGAGGGCTTAGCTTCCGGGTTCGGAATGGGACCGGGCGTTTCCCCTCCGCTATGGCCGCCGTAACTCTATGAAACTGTCACACATTCAACTCCCCGCCCGAACCCATTCCGCCGGCCCGAAGACCGAACAATGGTGGGGGTGAATGATATCTGTGTGTTGTTTCAGATACCGCACAGTGGACGCGTAGCTTCTTTGTGGTAAGTCCT
>NZ_JBDLNV010000005.1:0-544857 GCF_046042785.1 Rhodococcus parequi
CGCTGTGGCGCGGCGAACCCGGCGCCGACATGCCCGACGGCGATCTCGCCGACGATCTGGCGAACGAGGCGGCGGCGCACCGCAGCGCACTCGACGCCGTCGAACTCGCGGCGCTCGTCGCTGCCGGACGGTTCCACGACGCGCTGCCGATCGCGCGGGCCGCGGCCGGGGCGTCGCCGCTCGACGAGGGCGCGCACGCCCTGCTCATGGAGTGCCTGCTCGGCGCGGGACGGCCCAACGAGGCGCTCGAGGTGTTCGCGGGGTTGCGGGGCCGGCTCGCGGACCGGCTGGGCGTCGACCCGTCCGCCCGCCTGGTCGACCTCAACGCGACGATCCTGCGTGGTGGACACGAGGCCGCCGGGACGGCGGCCGAGGCCGAGTCGGCCGCCGGCGCCGAGGACGCGACGCGTCTGCTGCCGAACAGGATCGGCCTCCGGGCCGCCCCCAACCCGCTGCTGGGGCGCACAGCCGATCTGGCCGCCCTCGAGCTGCTGCTCGCGTCGTCGCGCGTCGTGACGGTGCTCGGCCCCGGCGGGACCGGCAAGACCCGGGTGGCGCATGCGCTCGGCGACGAGGTGTCGGCGCGGATGCCGGTGGCACTCGTCGAACTCGCGCCGCTGCGCAGCGGCGAGGACCTGATCGCAGCCATCAGCAGCACCCTCGGCCTGAGCGAGAACGATCTCACCCCGGGCGGTCTCACCCGCGCCCGTATCCACGACGCGCGTCAGCGGTTGCGGGACGCGCTGTCGGCCAGACCGATGTTGTTGATCCTCGACAACTGCGAGCACCTGATCGACGATGTCGCCGACGTGGTGTCCGACCTCGTGTTCGCGAGCCCGCATCTGACGGTCCTCGCAACCAGCCGCGCGCCGATGGCGATCACCGCCGAGTCGGTGTATCCGTTGCCGCCGTTGGCGATCGGCGACGACGGATCCCCGGCAATCGAGCTGTTCCGGGCACGGGCGCTCGCGGTGCGGCCCTCGGTGCGCCTCGACCGCGGCGAGGTGGAGCGACTGTGCCGCACGCTCGACGGCCTGCCGCTGGCGATCGAACTCGCCGCCGCCCGGGCCCGCACGATGAGCGTCGAGGAGATCAACGCCCGTCTCGTCGACAGATTCGCGCTGCTGCGCTCCGGGGACCGCACGTCGCCCGAGCGGCACCGCACCCTGCACGCGGTGATCGAGTGGAGCTGGAACCTGCTCGAGGATCCGGAGCGTGCCGCGCTGCGCCGATTGTGCCGATTCCCCGGTGGTTTCACCGCCGGCGCCGCGGAGGCGGTCGCGCAGTGGGGCGAGATCGGCGAGGTCGCCGACGCCCTCGAGGGGCTCGTGAACCAGTCGATGCTGTCGGTCACGGAGAACCCCGAGATGCCGGGCCTGCGCTACTACATGCTCGAGACCGTGCGGGAGTTCGGCGAGGAGCAGTCGGACGCCGACGAGGCCGCCGAGGTCCTCGTCCGGACCGTCGACTGGGCGGAGCGCTTTTCCCGAGAAGCGTTCGACGACTTCATGTCCGGGCGGCAGATCGTGGCGGCCCACCGGGTGGAGGCCGAGCACGACAACCTGCTCGCCGTGCTGCGGTACGCGCACTCGAAGCAACTGGCCCGCGCGGTCTTCACGATCTTCCCGGTGATCGGCGGGATGTGGTCGATGCGGGGCGCGCACTCCGAGGTCTTCACGTGGGTGCCGCGGCTTCTCGAACTCGACACCTCCGGCTTCGACCCCGAGGATGTCCCGGGCGATCTCCTGGCGTCCGCGTACGTGCTGGCCGCCTCCCACATGGCGATGGGCGGCAAGCCGCGTGCGGTCGCGATCGCCCGGACCCGGCTGCGCCGCCTGCTCGCCACTCGGACCGACATCAGCGAGTCGTCCCGCATGTACGCCCGGCTGCTGCTGGTGCCCGGGTCGGGGCGCGGGCTGGCGCGGATGCTCGCGAAGGCAGTGCGCTCGGCCGATCCCGGGGCGCGCAGTTCCGCGCTGGTCGCGCGGGCCAATCTCCGCGAGAACAACGGGGATCTGTTCGGTTCCGAGTCCGACGCCCGACGGGCACTCGTCCTCGCGGAGGAATCGAACGACAGCTGGGGCCTGGCGATGGTGTGCCAGCACCTGGGCAGTCTGTACGCGCAGTCCGCGAGCTACGGCCGGGCGATCGGGTACTACCGGCGTTCGGCCGAGATCCTGTGGGCGATGCACCTGTACGACGAGAGCTTGCAGGTGCGCGGTTTCCTGGTGGCGGCCCTGATCGGTGCGGGCCGTATCGCCGACGCCCGCGCCGAACTCGCGGCGCTCGCCCCCGTGCACTCCGGCGCGGCGAGCAGCGGCGCGAGCAGCGATCACGACCTGCACAACCAGGCCGCGCTGTCGGCGAGCACGGCGGAGGCCGACCTCGCCGTCGGTGCGGTCGACCGCGGGCTCGCCGAGTATCGCCGGGCAGCCGGGTACGCCGGTGATCTCGACGGTGACCTGCCGGCCGATCCGTTCGAGTTGATGGTGGTGTCCGGCGTCGTGGACGCACACGTGCTCGCGGGTCGCCCGGAACCGATCGCCGAGCTGGCACTGCGGCTCGAGGCGGGCGCCGTGGCGCGTCTGGGTTCCAGGGGATACCCGGACCTGCCGCAGACCGGGGCGGTCGCCTGCGCCGTCGGCAGCTTCCACATCGCCACCGGACGCGGCGCCGCCGACCGGGCCCTGCGGCTCCTCGCCCTGGCGACGAGAGTGCGTGCACGGCAGGACTATCCGTCGATGCGTCTCGATCGCCACCTCGATGCGGCACGCACCGTCCTCGGCGACGACGTCGTCGCGGCGGCGCTGGAGTCCGCCCAGGGGGCGTCCCGCGCCGCCGCGCGCCTGGAGATCCTCGATCTCCTGGTGGCGGGGAGTTCCTGACCGGTCAGGCCTTGCGCATGTAGATCCGCACGGTCAGGGGTGCCATGATCGCGACGATCACCGCGGCACCGAGCAGTGCCCACACCGCGTGGATGCCGAAGTGGCCGTCGTTTGCGAGATCACGCACCGCCGTCACCAGATGCGAGACCGGGTTGACGTTCACGAACGCCTGCATCCAGCCCGGCATCGTGTCGGCAGGCACGAAGGCGTTGGACATGAAGGTGAGCGGGAACAGGATCATCATCGACGTGCCCTGCACGGACGAGGCCTTGCTCATCAGCACGCCCATGAGCGCGAAGATCCAGCTGATCGCGAAGGCGCACACCATGACCAGCAGCGCGGCGCACGCGACGCCGACGAATCCGCCACCCGGCCGGTAGCCCATCGCGATGCCGACGACGAGGGTGATGGTCGTCGCGATGAGGTACCGCACGACGTCGGCGACGAGTGCCCCCGACAGGGGCGCGATCCGTGCGATCGGTAGCGACTTGAAGCGGTCGAACACGCCCTTGTCCATGTCTTCGCGCAGTTGGGTGCCCGTCACGATCGACGCCGTGATGACGGTCTGCACCAGGATGCCCGGGATGATGATCGGCAGGTAGGACTTCACGTCACCGGAGATCGCGCCGCCGAAGATGTAGGTGAACATGAACGTGAAGATGACCGGCTGGATCACCACGTCGAACAGTTGCTCGGGGTTGTGCTTGACCTTCAGCAGGCCGCGGTAGGCCAGCGTGAGGCTGTGCGCGATCGCCTCGCGTAGACCGATACGCTCGGTGGCCTCGATCGTGCGGGGGTTCGCCTGCCGTGCAGGCGAAGTCAGGGTCGTCGTCATGCGGCGCTCCCTTCGGTTTCGGCGGTCTCGTGACCGGTGATGGTGAGGAAGACCTCGTCGAGGCTGGGCTTGGAGACGGTGATCTCGTCGACGGCGATCGAACGGTCCCGCAACCGCACGAGAAGATCCGCGGTGATCGAAGGGTCCGCGAGCGGCGCCGTGATGCGACCCGACTCGGGGGTCACGGTCGCCTCGATGCCCAGTGTCGCGGAGATGAGGGTGCGGGCCTCGTCGATCCGGTCGCGGTCCGCGAGTGTGAGCTGCAACGCCGAGGTTCCCACGGACGCCTTCAACTCGTCGGCGGTGCCGTCGGCGATCACCTTGCCGCGATCGATCACCGCGATCCGGTCGGCCAACTGATCGGCCTCGTCGAGATACTGCGTCGTCAGCAGGACCGTCGAGCCCTCCGCGACCAGCCGGCGGATCGTGTCCCACATCTGGGCGCGGGTCCGGGGATCGAGACCGGTGGTCGGTTCGTCGAGGAACAACAGTGGGGGACGGGCGATGAGGCTGGCCGCGAGATCGAGACGCCGCCGCATACCGCCGGAGAAGTTCTTCAACGGCTTGGACGCCGCCTCCGTCAGCCCGAACTCGTCGAGCAGTTCGGTCGACTTGCGTCTGGCGTCGCCGCGACTGAGGCCCAGCAGCCGGGAGAAGATCACGAGATTCTCTGTCGCGGTGAGGTCTTCGTCGACCGAGGCGTACTGCCCGGTGACGCCGACGAGGGACCGGACGGCGGTCGATTCGCGGACGACGTCGCGGCCGAAGATTCGGGCCTCGCCGCCGTCGGGCCGCAGGAGGGTCGCGAGCATGCGAACGGTCGTGGTCTTGCCGGCGCCGTTGGGGCCGAGCACGCCGTACACCGCGCCGGTCGGCACGGTGAGGCTCACACCGTCGACCGCGCGCTGCTGCCCGAAGGTCTTGACGAGCCCGACGGCCTCGATGGCCGGGGGTGAGGTGTCGAAGTTCATGACCTCACAGTGGCGGCAGCCGCTTGCAGCGCGCTTGCACCCGGCTTGCACGTGCTCACGCGGGACGGCCGCGCACACGAAAGGAGCCGGGGCCCGGTGTACGACACCAGGCCCCGGCTCCCGGGAAGCGCGAGGCTACTTCAGCAGGCCACCGAGCAGGCCGCCCAGGTCGAGGTCGCCGAGGCTGCCGGTGAGGCCACCGAGGTCGCCGAGGCTGCCGAACGGGTTGCCGATCGTCACGAGCGACGGATCGCCCAGTGCGGGCCGGGTGGGATCGCCGGCCGAGACGCAGCCGCCGATGAACGCGTAGATGCCGTCGTTGAGTTCGGGCGTCGTGTACGACTTGGTCTGTCCGGCGATCACGCCCTCGACACCACTGGTCCAGGAGACGAACCCGGGCTCGAGGAACTTGGTGGGATCGTCCATCAGCGCCGGTACCTTGGCGGAGTCGACCGCGACGGCGGTGCAACCGCTGAGGGGGTCGAGGTTCGGGTTGGTGAGCGTGACGGTCACGATGTTGCCGTCGACCGCGGTCTGCACCGTCGGCGGCACGAGCGGCGTGGGCTCGGCGGACGCGAGCGCGGGGGCGGCCAGGGCAGCTGCCGCGGCAACAGCCAGGCCGGCGGCGCCGCGGGTGAGGACAGCGGTGGCGTTGGTACGCATGATCGTGGCCTTTCGGGGTGGTAGGGGAGCGGCTCCTCGATCAACGGTTCGTTCGAACCGGAGACGCGATCAAGATCGCCTGCGGCACAGCATCGACGGTGAACCCGTTTTTGGCAAGCGAATCCGAACAATCGAATCCGGTACGGACGTACCGTTCTGCGGATGAAACAATGCGCGGCGGCTCGGACATCCCCGACTGGTGTCCGAACCGCCGCGCACGACTGGGTGATCCCCTACTGGACCGGCTGCGAGGATCCGGCGGAGATCGCGTCGATCAGGCTGTCGAACGCGCCCGTGGTGACGAAATCGAGGATGTCCTGGAACGCACCGTTCTGCAGGCTGCCGAACATGGCATTGTCCGGAACCGACACGATCGGCGCCTTGCTCACCTTCGGCTGCGACGGATCGGCGCTCGAGGCGCACTCGCCGAAGGCGGCGTACGCGCCGTTGGTCAGATCCGCAGTGGTGAAGGTCTTGGTGTTCGACGCGGCGACCCGTTCCGCGGTGGGCGTGCGGTACGCCGCGAAACCGGGCTGGAAGAGCTTGGCGGGATCGGCTTCGAGCTCGGAGATCTTCGTCGCGACCACGACCACCGCACCGCATGTCACCGTGGAGTCGGTGTTGGTGTTCTGCACGGCGACCGAGATGGTGTTGCCCGCCACGGTTGCGTCGACGACCGGCGCCTTCACGACGGGCGTCGCGCCGGCCAGGGCCGGTGCGGCGATTCCGGTGGCGGCAATGGCGGCAATACCGATAGCGCTGCGGCCGAGCAGGTTTCGTGCTCGAAGGTTCATTCACTACCCCTTGTTGGAAACATCCGTGCGAAGAGTGACCGCGGCGCCTTGTCCCCGACTTCCAAGATCACTTGCGAAAGCATCTGGCCTGCGTCAACTTTGCGCAACACATAGCCCGTGCCCGGGTAAGGAATCTCCCAGGTCGAGGGAACCTAAGAACGGTTCTTACCGGTCGGTAACGACAATTGATCAGCGGATATCTGTGCGACGCGGGCGTGTTCGCGTGTTCATAACGATTTCATCTCGGTCCAGAGAGGGTCTGGACTTTTCAATTGCTTGTTCAACTACCTGTGCGGACCACGCCAATTGGTGTGCGCTGAGCGAGAATCCGGCCCCGCTGGGGTCCGGGAAAACTCGTCGTCGTTACCGCTTCGAGGCCTAACGGTTCCAGGCCGACCGCAGGGCTTCGCGATCGATCTTCCCCGGCCCTCGCAGCGGCAGGGCATCGACCAACCGGATCTCGCGCGGTGCCGCGGTGGGGTCGAGTGCCTCGCTCACGTGAGCGCGCAACTCCTCGGCGGTCGGCACGCGCCCGTTCTCCGGCACGACCGCCGCCACCACGCGCTGCCCCAGTCGATCGTCGGGCAGACCCAGTACGGCGCACTCGCGCACCGCCGGATGGTCGGCGAGTACCGACTCCACCACCTGCGGCACGACGGTGAGCCCGCCGGTCGAGATCGCCTCGTCGAGCCGACCGCGGATCGTGAGGACGCCGTCGACGAGGGCGCCGGCGTCGTCCGTCCGGAACCATCCCGGCTCCGCGAACGCCGGGTGGCCGGGCAGTCCTCGGTAACCCGACGCGACCATCGGGCCGCCGAGCAGGACCCGGCCGTCGTCGGCGATCCGGACCTGCGCGCCGTCGAGGGGTATTCCGTCGTACACGCACCCGCCGCACGTCTCGCTCATGCCGTACGTCCGCACGACTCGGATCCCCGCACCCTGGGCCCTGCGGAGCAGGGGGAGGGGGGTGGCGGCGCCGCCGAGCATGACGGCGTCGAGATCGGCCAGCGCCGCGGTGGCCGCCGGGTCGTCCAGCGCCTTGACCAACTGGGTGGGAACCAAAGACGTGTACCGGCGCGGCCCGGTCAGCGCCGCGACCGCCGCGGGCAGTTCGGCCGGATCGAAACCCTGCGTCACGTCGACGATCACCGGGGTGGTGCCGGCGAGGAGGCCGCGCAGCAACACCTGCATGCCGGCGATGTGGTGTGCGGGCAGCGTCAGCAGCCAGGCGCCGGGACCGCCGAGACGGCGATGCGTCGCGTCGCCGCTCGCCCGCAGTGCCCGAGAGGTGAGGAGTGCACCCTTCGGGACGCCGGTGGTGCCCGACGTCGCCATCACGAGCGCGACGTCGTCGGCATCGGGGACGTCGTCGATCGGTTCGCCGGGGCGCAGGGCGTCCGCCAGCCGGGCACTCTCGCGGGCGTCGCTCTCCGGTACCGGCAGTAGCGGCGGGCCCTCACCGCGCAGCGCGCGCTCGAGCCGAGGCAGGATCGACTCCACCGCGGGGCCGGCCGGGACGGGGAGCGGGTGCAGCAGCGGACTCACCCGTCGATCGTTTCACGGAGCGCCGAGTGCGGCTCGGAAGGTCAGCCGAGCGGGGGCCCGGCGAGCGGCCAGCCGCCGGCCGCGAGGTGGGAGCGCACACGGTCGACGTCGGACTCGAGCGGCATCTCGTTCGTGATCTTGGTGATCAGGACCTGGATGTCCGTCTTCGAGATCGGAAGGTCGCCGTTCTCGACGAGGGCTGCCGTCACCAGATCGACCTCCTCCTCCGACAGTCGGCGGGTGAGGAGGGCGAACAGCGGCACGTAGTCCTGCTCGGGCACGCCGTTGGGGTACCCGGCGCGCAGCCAGTCGATGATCGAGGAGAGAAACGGAGGCAGGCTCAATGGTGCTCCTGAACTCGGTCCGTCAGCTCCGGGTGTCCGGTGCTTCCTTGTCTGTTTCCCGGCCGTGGTCGGCAGCGGCCGCCTCGGCCCCGGTGCCGTCGGTGTCGTCGCCGACGACGGGCCAACCGCCCGCGACGAGGCGGTCGGTCACTCGGCAGACGTCCTCCTCGGTGGGCTCCTCGTGGATGACACCGGCGATGATGCCCTTGAGTGCGTCGTAGTCGACGTACCGATCGGGGTGTTCGTGAGCCGTCGCGATGGACAGTTCGACGATCTGTCCGATCTCCTCGTCGGTGAGGCGGCGACCGAGCACCGCGAGCAGGGCGAAGTGATCCTTGGCCGGAATGCCCTCCGGATAGCCGGCGCGCAGCCAGTCGAGTACCGAACGGAGCGAATACTTGCTGTTCACGGATGCGATCACTTTCACGAAGGAGCGGGGGTGGGGTCGGTCGGGGCCCCGCTCAGAAGACGTGGATGCCGAAGCTGCTTGCCAGGAAGTTCTGCATCAACATCAGTATCCCAGCGATGATCGCGATCAGCACGACGGCGAAGCACGCGGCTGCGCCGACCTTGCCGGCGGTGGTCGCCGTCGACGTACCGTCCGGGTTGGTCCGCGCACCCGCGGACAGTGACTTGAGCCCCAGCGCGAAGATCGCCGGGAGGCCCGCGCCGAGGAGCAGCCCCACGAGCACGACCTGCCACAGCGAGTTGGCGGTCTGCGTCAGTAGATCCATCGGTCGTCTCCTCTCAGGGGTTGCTGCGGGTCGTGGCGTCGGCGTCGGCCTGGAGTTCGGATCCCGCCGCGGTGCCCTCGGTTCCGACGGACGGGCCGCCTTCCCACTCGGCGTTGACGTTGGTGGGATCGATCGGCTGGCGACGCGAGCGCAGGTACATGAAGACCGACAGGGCCACGAGGAGCGCGAACACGACGAGCACGCCCGGGAGCCCGCCGATCAGATGGGCCAACGCCCAGCAGATCGCGCCGACGATGCCGGCGGACGGGAGCGTGATCAGCCACGCGACGGCCATCCGACCGGCCACGCCCCAGCGCACCTCGGCGCCCCGACGTCCCAGGCCGGTGCCGAGGATCGACCCGGTCGCGACGTGGGTGGTCGACAGCGGCAGACCCAGGTGGCTCGACGTGAGAATGATCGCGGCCGACGACGACTCGGCCGCCATGCCCTGCGGCGCGGCGATCTCGACCAGGCCCTTGCCCAGGGTGCGAATGATCCGCCAGCCGCCCAGGTAGGTGCCGAGCGCGATCGCGACGGCGCAGCTGAGCTTGACCCAGAACGGCATCTCGGCGTCCGCGGAGATGGAACCGTGCGCAACGAGCGCCAGGAAGATCACGCCCATCGTCTTCTGGGCGTCGTTGGTGCCGTGGGCGAGCGAGACGAGCGACGCGGTGCCGACCTGCCCGATGCGGAAGCCCTTGCTCTTGGTGTCCTCGGGAACGGCGTGGGTGATGCGGTAGATCAGCTTGGTGCCGACGGCGGCGACGAGCGCCGCGACGACGGGGGCCAGCAGCGCGGGCAGGATGACCTTGCCCATCACGCCGCCCCATTCGACGCCGTTCATACCGATCGAGGCGATGGCGGCGCCGATGAGGCCGCCGAAGAGAGCGTGCGAGGAGCTGGACGGCATCCCGAACAGCCATGTCGCAAGGTTCCAGAGAATGCCGCCGACGAGGCCTGCGAACACGATCAGCAGCAGCGCCTCGCCGCTGACGGATCCGAGGTTGACCACACCTTTCGCGACCGTGGCCGCGACCTCGACGGAGAGGAACGCGCCGACCAGGTTGAGGGTTGCAGAGAGTGCCACTGCGACCTTCGGTCGTAGTGCGCCGGTGGCGATGGACGTGGCCATCGCATTTCCGGTGTCGTGGAAGCCGTTCGTGAAATCGAAAGCGAGGGCAGTGACGACCACTACCAAGAGAACGACGAGCTCTGCGGTCACAAGCGAATTGTGCGTATCGAAGGCGCAAAAGTACAGCGAGCAACCGGCGAACAGACGGTGCGCATCACCACATTCTGCTATCACCTCGCACGACGGTCGCCGGAGTGTGTCGACACTCACCTTCGGAAATCGGTGTGTCGGGCCTCACCCGGGGGTCTCACTCACCGGGACCGGCCTCCAGTGGGGGGTGTGACGCTCGTTACGGTCCTCGCCACCGGGAGCGAATTGTCCCGGTGGATGGAGTTTTCGGAGAGGTCGGTGGCGGGAACACGGCGCGATCGGGGCGCGCCGTTCCCTTCCTTCTTTACCTAAGCAAAGTATTTGCCTTACCTAGTTTTGGCGAAACGCTCGGGTGAGGCCGCACGCGTGTCATCGCCGCAGCTCATCCCTGGTTTTCGCTCTGTTGGTTCGACCCCGGCCCGGTCGCTCGGGCACTGAGAAGGAGAAACACCGACCGTGAAGAGAAACAAGACAGCCAAGCTGGTCGTGGCGCTCGCCGCGACCGCGGCCCTGGTCTCGGCCTGTGCCGGCGACCGCGGCGGCGACGCCGTCGTTCCGGGCAGCGGCGATTCGGGCAACAGCAAGTCCACCTCGTCCGCGGACGCCGAGTTCGGCACGCTGGCATCGCCCTGCGGCGAGGGCGACGCGAAGGGCGCGACCGAGCAGGGTGTCTCCGACACCGAGATCAAGATCGGCTACGGCGACGACCGCGGCTACGCGAAGAGCCCGGGTCTCAACAAGGAGATGTCCGACGCCGTCACCGCGATGATCAAGTGGTGCAACGAGCAGGGCGGCATCAACGGCCGCAAGATCGTGGGCACCGACTACGACGCCGCGATGACGCAGGCGAACGCAGTCATGCAGGACGCGTGCCGTTCCGAGTTCATGATGGTCGGCCACGGATTCGCCATGGATGCGACCGCCGAGCAGACGCGCGTGGCCTGCAACATGGCCGCCGTGCCGGGCTTCACGGTGTCCCCGGACGCCGCGAACGGTCCGATGTCCTACCAGGGTGTGCCCTTCCCCGTCGACATCGCCAACGCCTCGGCGTGGTTCCAGATGGGCGAGATGCACCCCGACATGAAGAACGACTTCACGCTCATCGGCTCGACGATGCCGTCGATCATCACCTCGCTCGCGAAGACGTCGTCGATGGCGAAGGCCGCCGGCTTCAACCTCAAGGACTGCGGCGTCGTCCTCAACTACGAGGGCGAGGCCAGCTACGTCCCGTTCGCGGAGAAGATCAAGCAGTGCGGCGCCAAGGGCATGTGGACCTCGCGTTCGCCGGTCCCGAACGAGTTCAACTTCTTCAAGGCCGTCGACCAGGCAGGTCTCGACCCGATCATTTTCGGTGAGGCCACCTGGTACGCGAACTCCGCCCAGGCCTTCAACAAGGACAGCGGTCTGCTCGACAACCTGAACGCCGGCATGGCCTTCCAGATGCTCGAGAACGACAACGATCCGGCCGTGAAGCAGTACAAGGATCTCGTGACCGCGGGCGGCGGCAAGACCGCGCTGCTCGGTATGCAGGCGACGTCGTCGTTCCTGCTGTGGGCCACCGCGGCCAAGGAGTGCGGCTCCGATCTGACCCGCCAGTGCATGATCGACGAGCTGTCGCAGATCCACGAGTGGGACGGTGGCGGCCTGCACGCCACGATGGACCCGGGCGCCAACATCCCCGCGCAGTGCGGACTCATGGTCTCGCTGAAGGGCGCCGACTACTCGCAGGCGTTCCCCGCCGACAAGGGCGAGTTCAAGTGCGACCCGGAGTACTTGATCAAGACCGACAAGGCCACGTGGGGCACCGAGCTCAACGAGGACCGCGTCGCGACCAAGTACCTGAACCCGAACGTGATCACGCCCAAGGCCTGATCCAGCTCGCCGTCCGGTCGACGCCTACAGGTGATCGACCGCCGGCATCAACTCCCACCGATGAACGCGGCGCCCCGGGCCACCGCCCCGGGGCGCCGCGTCCATCCTTACTGAGGGTTTCCAGATGGACACTTTCGTGACGTTCACGATCCTGGGTCTCGTCCTGGGCTCGGTGTACGCAATCGCCGCCTCCGGGCTGGTACTCACCTACAACACGTCCGGCATCTTCAACTTCGCGCACGGTGCGCAGGCGATGCTCGGTGCATTCCTCTACTGGCAGTTCCGCTACGGCTGGGATCTGCCGACACCTCTGGCCCTGCTGCTGACGGTCGGCGTCGCCGGACCGCTCATGGGTCTGCTCCTGTACGCGCTGATCATGCGCGGCCTGCGTGACACCGCCGAGGTCACCAAGATCGTCGTCACGGTGTCGATCCTCCTCGGTGGCGTGTCGCTGTCCCACTGGTTCTGGCATCCCGAGGACCCGCGGACCGTCAAGATGTTCTTCGGCGACGAGAGCCGATTCTCGTTCTTCGGCGCCACCGTGCACATGCACGAGGTCATCTGCCTCGTCGCAGCCGTGCTGATCGCCGTCGGCCTGCGGTTCCTGTTCACCCGCACCCGCCTGGGTGTCTCGATGCGTGGTGTCGTCGACGACCCGGACCTGCTGCGCCTCAACGGTCACAATCCCGAGCGGATCGCGGCCTTCTCGTGGGCGCTCGGCTCCACGCTCGCAGTCGTCGCCGGCATCCTGATCACACCGATCAGTGGCGGCACGCTCGAGGCGAACCTGCTGACCCTGCTCGTGATCGACGCGTTCGCCGCCGCCATGTTCGGCCGGCTGCGCAGCATCCCGCGCACCTTCGTCGGCGCGATCGTCCTCGGCCTGGCCGGGACGTACGTGCTCGGGTACTTCCCGTCCGAGTGGACGTGGACGTCCAATCTGCGTGTCTCGCTGCCGATGATCGCGCTGTTCGTCGTCCTCATCGTGTTGCCGCAGGATCGTCTGCGCGGTGCCGCCGTTCGCACCCGTGAGCGGTACACCGTCCCGACGGTGCGCAAGGCGGTCGCCTGGGGCGCCGCGCTGCTGGTGATCGTCTACATGATCCGACTGCTCATGGTCGAGTCCGCCGTCACCACGCTCACGCTGGGCATGTCGTTCGCGATCATCGCGCTGTCGCTGACCCTGCTCACGGGCTACGCGGGCGAGATGAACCTCGCGGTCGTCTCGTTCGGCGCCATCTCGACCATCGTCGCCTACCACTTCGGCACGTCCGGCAGTGGTCTCGCGACGCGACTGACGCTGTGGGGGCTGATCATCGGCACCCTCGTCGCGGCCGTCATCGGCGGCCTGGTCGCGCTCCCGGCGCTACGCCTGCGCGGGCTCTATCTGGCGCTCGCGACCATGGCGTTCGGCGTGTTCCTGAGCAACATGGTGCTGCGCGACACCACCGAACACGAACTGTTCGGCGTCAAGTTCTCGCTGTTCACCGGTGGCAGCCTGTCGATCCCGCCCCTGAAGGTCGGCCCGCTCGACCTGAGCAACCAGACGGCGTTCCTCATGACGGTCACCGCCATCTTCACGATCCTGGCGATCGGTGTCGTCGCGCTCCGCAACAGCGGCTACGGTCGCCGTCTCGCCGCGATGAAGGACAGCCCGGCCGCGGCCGCGATGCTCGGACAGAACCTCGTCAAGCTCAAGCTCAGCGTGTTCATGCTCACGGCCGGCATCGCCGGACTCGGCGGCATCCTGATGTCGAGCGCGATCGGCGCGGTCTCGAACGAGAACTTCTCGATCATGATCAGCCTCACCGTCCTGATGCTCACCGTCGTCGCCGGCATCGGCTACGTCACCGGCGCACTGTTCGGCGGGCTCATGGCCGGTGTCGGTTTCGCCGTGATCATGGTGTCGTTCAACAACCTCGGCGCGGCGCAGCCCGAACTCGAGGGGCTGTGGACGTTCATGGGTCACCTGGCCGCGGTCAGCCCGGCGCTGATCGGTCTCGGTGTCGGCAAGAACCCGTCCGGCGTCGTCCACGACGTCCTCGAGGGCTACCGCCACCTGCGGGGCGCCAAGCCGGTTCTCGTCGGCGGCGCGGCCGTCGTGGCGATTGCCTACGGGCTCTCCCTGGCCGGTGTTCTCGGCAACTGGTGGTTCGCGACGATCACGATCGTCACGGTGTTCATGCTCCCGGTCGTCGGCCCGATGTTCATGCCGGAGGCCGTGCTCGGTCCCGAGGCTGCTGCCGCGAAGCGCGGCACGCCGCCCGAGGAGATCGGCGTCGACGAGCCCTACTCCGAGGAGCGGCTGGCGGAACTCGACCGCGAACTGGGTCTGCCGGCGAGCGTCACCGAACACACCACGTCGGTGCAGTTCGGTGAACCGGCGCCCGCCGCGACGCCGAAGGAGGCGATCGTCCATGCCTGACACCCCCATCCTCGAAACGCGGGGAATCACCGTCAAGTTCGGCGGCAACGTCGCCGTCAACGACGTCAGCATCACGGTCGAGAGCGGCGCCATCACGGGCCTGATCGGTCCGAACGGCGCCGGCAAGACGACGCTGTTCAACACGATCACCGGACTGCAGAAGCCGGCGTCGGGCAAGATCCTGCTCGACGGGCACGACGTCACCCGGCTCTCGCCCGCCAAGCGTGCGAACAAGGGACTCGCGCGCACCTTCCAGCGACTCGAGCTGTTCCTGTCGCTGTCGGTGCGGGACAACATCCGCGTGGCCGGTGACATCCACCGGTCGAACACCCGCAACCGGATCGACGTCGACGCGGAGACCGACCGCATCCTCGAGCTCACCAAGCTCACCGATGTCGCGGACAAGGACGTCTCCGACATCCCGACCGGCCGCGCCCGCGTCGTCGAGGCGGCACGTGCGCTGATGACGTCGCCGCGCCTGCTCCTGCTCGACGAGCCGGCCTCCGGTCAGACCGAGCAGGAGACCGAGGACTTCGCGGAGCTGCTGCAGGAACTGGCTGCGGACGGCCTCGCGATCTGCCTCGTCGAGCACGACATCCCGCTGGTGATGAAGCTGTGCAAGCACATTCACGTGCTCGACTACGGCGCCGTGTTGGCGTCGGGCAGCGCGGCGCAGGTGCGCGACGATCCGGCCGTGATCGCCGCGTACATCGGTACGGCAGAGGAGGCGGTGTGATGGCGACGGTGACCACGAACTCGGCGCAGTCGCCGGGCGGCCGCCACGAGGCTCCCACGCCGCTGCTCGAATTGGCCGGTGTCCGAGCCGGTTACGGGCCGATCGAGGTCCTGCACGGCGTGGACCTCGCGGTCGCGCCGGGCACCGTGATGGCGCTGCTCGGCCCCAACGGTGGCGGCAAGACCTCGACGCTCAAGATCTGTTCCGGGATCCTGCCGATCGCCCAGGGCGAGCTGCGCATGGCCGGGCGGTGCGTCAACGGCGCCGAGGCGTCCGATCTCGCCAAGCTCGGCGTGTGTTCGATCCCGGAAGGTCGCGGCATCTTCGCGAACCTCACGGTGCGCGAGAACCTCTGGATCGCAACGGGAACCGGAGCGGGTCTGGCGAAGCTCGAGGAGATCGCCTACAACCGGTTCCCGATCCTCGGCAAGCGCAAGAACCAGTTGGCCGGATCGATGTCCGGCGGTGAGCAGCAGATGCTGGCGCTGTCCCGGGCACTGGGAACCGATCCCACCGTGCTTCTGCTCGACGAACTGTCGATGGGTCTGGCCCCGCGGATCGTCTCGCAGATGTACGACATCGTCGGCCAACTGGTCGACGAGGGCCTGACGATCCTGGTGGCCGAGCAGTTCGCCCGCGCCGTGCTGCCGATCGCCGATCGCGCAGCGCTCATGCTCCACGGACGAGTGGTCCGCGTCGGGGCACCCGACGAAATCGAGAACGAACTTTCCAACAGCTACCTAGGAGGATGACGATGACCACTCTCGCAGACGAGCGTCGCGCCCAGTTCAAGTCCGACGTCGACGATCTCAAGCTCAAGACCGGCCAGTCCCGTGGTGACGGCGCCGCCCGCATCGCCGGCATCGCGCTCATGGTCGTCGGTGTCATCGCCGCATTCGTCGTCTACATCTCGTCGCTCACACAGAGCGACCTGCGCGACATCGCGTCGTACCAGATCCTGGCCACCGCGTTCCTCGCGCTGACCGTGATCGGCGGTGCCCTCTACCTGGCGGGCGCGGTCGCCCGCGTCCTGCGTCTGTGGCTGCTGCGTCAGCTGCACGAGGGCCAGGCGCAGGCCGATCAGATCGCGGCGGCGCTGTCGAAGTAGTCGACACCCGAAACTGCCGGGTCCGACGCCTCATCGGGGGAGAGGGCGTCGGACCCGGCTTCCGTCTGTGCGGGCCGTCCGGTCTCAGCGCAGGTCGCGGCGGATCGGATGGTCCTCGGGGATCTGCACCATCACGATCGGGATGTCGTCCGGGTCGGCGATCCACATCTCGTGCAGACCCCACGGCTCCTGCCGCGCCTCACGCACGATCGGCACCTCCGCCCGGACCAGCTCCGCCTGCACGTCCGCCAGGTTGCGCACCTGCAGCCACAACGCCCCCGAGAAGCGGTTGTCGAGGCCGGTCCCGCCGTGCGCACTCACCTCGATCAGACCCTGACCCGCGAAGAACACCGTCCCGCCCGGGTACTCGCGGGCGATGGCCAACCCCAGCACATCCCGATAGAACGCCAGCGTCACCTCGTAGTCCCGGGGGCGCAGAATCGTTCTGCTGCTGAGAATTTCCACGTTCGTTCCTCTCCACTTCGATCGCGGCGGGCGTTACTGCTCGGGGGCGGGTCGCGCCTCGTGCCCGCCCCGGTCCTTCGTGCGCCGCGCCTCCTTCATCTCGGCCTCGAACAGGTGCCGGCGTCCGTCGAGCAGTGCTGCGCGCACGGCCTTCTCGTGCTCGCGGAACTCGGACCAGTAGCCGTCGTCGAATTCCTCGACGACCTGGAAGGTCCAGCGTCCCTCGATGACGTTGCGCCCCACCATCGCCGTCTGCAGCCGATCCGCGGCCGCCGCGTGCCCGGACGCGGCCAGTTTCTCGACCGCGTCGCCGAGTTGCAGATCGGCCCGGCCCATCAACTGGTGGAACGCATACAGGTGGCCGCGGGCCTGCTCGACCGTTTCGAGGGCTTCGGACAGCTTGCCGACGGCTTCGACGGTGGCGTCGGTGACGCCCTCGGGGCGACGGTGCTCCGGTGCGGGTTGTTCGCGGTCGACAGTCATGGGTACCAGTGTGCCGTCCGGTGCCCGCCGGCGCGGACTTGCGCGCGGGAGGTTCACGATCCGGACGAGTGCGCGACGAACCACTCGCGGGCACGCTCGGCGACGACAGCGAGGGTGCCGGGTTCCTCGAAGAGATGCGTCGCGCCCGGCACGATCTCCACCGTGTGCTCGCACTCGAGCAGCCGTGCGGCCTGCCGGTTCAGTTCGATGACTGCGGTGTCGAGCGAGCCGACCAGCAGCAACGTCGGCGCGCGCACCATCGACAGGCGCGAACCGGCCAGGTCGGGTCGGCCGCCGCGCGAGACGACCGCGGAGACGTCGTTGCCCTTCTCGGCGGCCGCGTGCAGGGCAGCAGCCGCCCCGGTGCTCGCCCCGAAGTAGGCGATCGACGACGCCCGCTCGCGCAGCTGCGCGGTCACCTCGAGCAGCCGGCACGCGAGCAGCGGGATGTCGAACACCAGACTCCGGTCCCCCTCCTCGGCGGCGGCGAGCAGGTCGAACAACAGCGTGCCCAGGCCGGCGTCCTGCAGCAGCTCGGCGACCAGTCGGTTGCGGGGACTGAACCGCCCGCTACCGCTGCCGTGCGCGAACACGACCACCGGCAGCGGCCCGACCGGTTCGGTGAGTGCGCCCGACAGGTGCACTCCGTCGACGTCGAACGCGACCTCGGTGCTCACCTGTCCATTGCACACCCGATCGTGGCGGCACCCAAGCGGAACCGGGCCGATCAGCCGCCGGCGAGCACGCGATCGGTGAGCGCGCCGATCACCGGGGAGAGCGCCTCGGCGTGCTCGACGGTGAGGTGGTTGTCGTCGCGGAACACCAGGTCTCTGCCGACGATGACGGGGCATCGCTCGGCGGTGCAGAACAGCTCGGTGAGGTCGGCGTACCGGCCGCCTCCGGATGCGGTCGCCGCGGCCTCGGCGGCGATCCCGGAGGGGTTCATCGCGGTCGGTCGCGTGGGAGTGCAGGCCGTCGCGTCGTCGAGATGGGCGGACAGACACGTCGGGACCGTCGAATGCGGATCGGGCACCGGGCCGAGAACGAGCACGTCGGCGCCGGTGGCCCGCAGTAAAGCGACCGTCCGGGTGAGGCTGTCGAGCCATTCGCGGCCGTACGTCGTGAACCCGAAGTCGCCCCCGTACCGGCGGGACATGCCCAGCACGATCAGCTGCGGACGTTCGTCCTGCAGTCGCGCGACGACCTCGCCGCGCCACTGCTCGCACTCGGTGTAGTCGCGGCCCAGGTACGGGCTGGTCAGCGGCAGATCCAGCAGGGGACAGGTGACCTTGCCGAGGGTTTCGAGTCGCCAATGCCGCTGCTCGGCGACGGTCTCGAACGCCGGTTCCCACATCGCGGCGTGCGAGTCACCCACCAGCGCCACCGTCGTGGGTGAGGCGATGTCGCCCGACGCGCACTCGTCCTGCCCCACCTCGAGCCACGAGCGCACACAGCCGTCGAGGAACGCGGTCGGCTTGCTGGCCGGTGCGTCGGCGAGCGCCGGGGACAGGTTCGACGGGACCGCGTCCACACCGTCCGACGCCGCCACCGCTGCCTGCACCTGCGCGGTCAATCGGTCCACGGCGACGTCGTCCGGATCCGCCGCGGCGACGGACTCCACCACCGGCGCGGAGACGGCCAGCGCGGCGGCCGCCGCGCCGTGACCGACCGGCACCGGACGCAGCATCGCCGGCACCAGGCACGCGGACACGCCCACCGCCGTCACCGCAGCGCCGAGAACGAGGCTGCGCGCGGCCGATCCGTGGAGCACGGCGGCGAAGCGGACGGGGTTCTCGACCACCCTCAGCGTCAGAGCGGCGAGCGCGACGGAGACCGCGACCGTCGTCAGCCGTCCCGCCAGGTCCAAGTCGTGGCCGACTATGACGGGCACGAGGATCAGCAGCGGCCAGTGCCACAGGTACCACGAATACGAGAGTCGTCCGATCGCACGCATCGGGGGCAGCGACAACCAGCGTCCGACACCGGACGTCGCTGCGGCGCAACCCGCGCCGATGACGAGCGCGGTCCCCAGGACCGGTAGCAGTGCGGCGGTTCCGGGGTAGGGCGTCGTCTCGCCCACGCGCACGGCAGCGAACACGATCAGGGCCAGACCCGACCACCCCGCGACGGCCGCGGCGCGCCTCGGCAGCAGCCGCCACAACGGCACCGAGAGCGCGACGAGCCCGCCGACCGCCAGTTCCCATGCGCGCGAGGGCAGCGCGAAGAACGCCCACGGCGGCCGGGTGTCCGTCCAGCCCAGCGACACCGCGAACGATGCGACCGCGACCGCCGCGAGCACCAGCAGGTGCGGCAGCACGGACGGCGAGCGGTCGCCGCCGCGCCGTCGGACGAGCCACGCCGTCCCGATGATCAGCGCCGGCCACAGCAGATAGAACTGTTCCTCGACACCCAGCGACCAGTAGTGCTGGAACGGGGACGGCGGAGCGTCCGCCGCGAGGTAGTCGGTGCCGGTCGCCGCGAACCGGTAGTTGCCGACGTACAGCGCGCTGGCGATCCCGTCGCGGAGGGCGTCGCGCGCCTGCAGCGGCGGCAGGATCAGCGCCGAACCGATCGCGGTGACGACCAGTACGAGCGTCCCGGCGGGCAGTAGTCGTCGGGCGCGGGCGCCGTAGAACCGGGCCACCCGGACGGTGCCGGTGGCCGTCACGTCCCGCCACAGCAACCCGGTGATGAGGAACCCGGAGACGACGAAGAACACGTCGACACCGACGAACCCGCCGCCGATGCCGGGTACGCCCGCGTGGAACAGCACGACGGCCAGCACCGCGACCGCGCGCAGGCCCTCGATGTCGGGGCGGAACGCGGTCGTCCGGGCCGGAACGGTGCTGGTCGACACCGGTGCGGGGGACGGGTCGGTCGGATCGGCGAGGTGGATCGACGACGACATGCGCGCCATGATGCCCGCGGTGACTCACGTCACATGCACGCCACGCCGCTCCGAAAACGGACGTGCCGCGCCCCCGATCGGGGGCGCGGCACGTCCGTTTTCGGAGCGACGGCTAGTAGTACCACGGGTACGGCGACCAATCCGGGTCGCGCTTCTGCAGGAACGAGTCGCGGCCCTCGACGGCCTCGTCGGTCATGTAGGCCAGGCGGGTGGCCTCGCCGGCGAACAGCTGCTGGCCCACCAGGCCGTCGTCCTGCAGGTTGAACGCGTACTTGAGCATGCGCTGCGCCTGCGGCGACTTGCCGTTGATCTTGGTGCCCCACTCGATCGCGACGTTCTCGAGCTCGTCGTGGTCGACGACCTTGTTGACCGCGCCCATGTGGTGCATGTCCTCGGCGGTGTAGGTGTCGCCGAGGAAGAAGATCTCGCGAGCGAACTTCTGGCCCACCATCTTCGCGAGGTACGCGCTGCCGTAACCGCCGTCGAAGCTGCCCACGTCGGCGTCGGTCTGCTTGAAGCGGGCGTGCTCGCGGGAGGCGAGCGTGAGGTCGCACACGACGTGCAGGCTGTGCCCGCCGCCCGCGGCCCAGCCGTTGACGAGGGCGATGACGACCTTCGGCATGAAGCGGATCAGGCGCTGCACCTCGAGGATGTGCAGCCGCCCGGCGCGGGCCGGATCGACGGTCTCCGCGGTCTCACCGGAGGCGTACTGGTAGCCGCTGCGGCCGCGGATGCGCTGGTCGCCGCCCGAGCAGAACGCCCAGCCGCCGTCCTTCTCGCTGGGGCCGTTGCCGGTGAGCAACACGCAGCCCACGTCGGACGTCATGCGCGCGTGGTCGAGCGTGCGGTACAGCTCGTCGACGGTGTGCGGGCGGAAGGCATTTCGGACCTCGGGGCGGTCGAACGCGATGCGGACGATGCCCTCGGTGACATGACGGTGGTACGTGATGTCGGTGAGATCCTCGAAACCGGGGACGGGACGCCAGAGCTGCGGGTTGAAGGTCACGGACCGAAGGATATGCCCCGGCCGTCGGAGTGTCGGGCAGCGCCTCGCGCCCGAACCGCCCCTTTCCGGCGTTAACGTGCAGGGCATGAGTGAGTCAGTGCAGTCCGGTGTCCGCCCCGGGAACGGCGTCCGATCCGGAGACGACGTCCACGAACACCACGGCGGTTTCCCGGTGTTCACCCCGGTGCAGGCCGGACCGAACTACGGGGAATTCGTCGAGTCGCTGCGACGGTTGCAGGACCTCGCGGTCTCGACACACCTCCCCGACGACGTCGTCGACGACGCGATCGCTCGGGTGAACGCGCTGAGCGACATGCTCGAGCCCCACCGGGTGTCGGAGGGCAAGTCCCCGGCCGGCTTCAACCGGCAGCTGCCGGGCCGCGGCAGCCTGCTGCTCCTGCCGTGGCTGTTCGAGAAGGTCGAGGTCGACGGGATCCGTTCCCGCGGCGTCTTCCGCCTGTTCCACCGGGGCGGCAACAGCGCCGCGCACGGCGGCACCATCGGCCTGCTGTTCGACGACATGCTCGGGATGATCGTGTACGCGTCCGGGCACCCCATCGCCCGCACCGCCTACCTGCACGTCAACTACCGCCAGGTGACGCCACTCGAGACCGAACTCGTGCTCGAGGGCCGCGTCGACCGGGTCGAGGGCCGCAAGCTCTTCTGCACCGCGGAACTGCGCGATCTGGACGGCACCGTGCTGGCCGACTGCGAGGCGCTCATGATCGAACTCCTCCCGGGCCAGCCGTGAGCCTGCCCCCGCTCGCCGACGTCCTGTCCGGGGCCCGCGTGGTGAGCCTGCCGATGCGGGTTCGCTTCCGTGGCATCACCACTCGCGAGGCGCTCCTGCTCGAGGGGCCCGCCGGGTGGGGCGAGTTCGCGCCGTTCCCCGAGTACGACGACGGGGAGGCCGCACACTGGCTGCGCGCCGGCATCGAGGCCGCGTGGGCCGGTCCGCCGACACCCCTGCGCGAGCGGGTGCCGATCAATGCGACCGTCCCGGCGATCGGGCCCGAGCAGGTGCCGCAGATCCTCGCCCGCTTCCCCGGCGCCCGCACCGCGAAGGTGAAGGTCGCCGAGAAGGGACAGAGTCTCGCCGACGACGTCGCCCGGGTGAACGCGGTGCGCGAGTCGATCCCCGACGTGCGCGTCGACGCCAACGGCGGCTGGAGCGTCGACGACGCCGTCACCGCGCTGGTCGCGTTGACCGCGGACGGCCCGCTCGAGTACGCCGAGCAGCCGTGCGCCACCGTCCCCGAACTCGTCGAGGTGCGCCGTCGTCTGCCGGGTGTGCCGATCGCGGCCGACGAGAGCATCCGCCGTGCCGAGGATCCGCTGCGGGTGGTGCGCGCCGGCGGAGCCGACGTCGCCGTCGTGAAGGTGCCGCCGCTCGGCGGGATGCGCCGACTGCTCGCGCTCGCCGACGAACTCGCCGGGCACGGCGTGCCCGTGGTGGTGTCGAGCGCACTCGATACCGCGGTCGGGATGGGCGCGGGGCTCGCCGCGGCCGCGGCACTGCCGAACCTGCACCACGCGTGCGGACTCGGCACCGGCGGACTGTTCGCCGCCGACGTCGCCGACCCGCGGGAGATGTCGGACGGCACGCTGGACGCGAGCCCCGTCGTCCCCGATCCGGCCCGGCTGACCGACCTCGCGGCATCGCCAGAACGCGAGAACTGGTGGCTCGAACGGCTGCGTCGTTGTCACAAAATCCTCGCCACCAGCGGGGACACCGACCTCGTATAGTCTCGTGCCCGGTCAGATACGGACCAGTCGATACGGAGGCAAGAAGTGGTTGCAGCACTGAACGACACCCTGCTGGACAATGCACGGATGCCCGCGGTCCTCGCGGACGTCCAGGCGCTCGTCGACGCGGAGGTCTCGGACAAGAAGGGTGCGTCCGGACTGGCGCTCAAGGGCGGCTACGGCGCCGTCAAGAAGGTCGGACCGTCGATCGTGCCGGACGCCATCGAGGGCCTGCTGCCGGCGTTCGTCGCGCGGCTCGAGCCGTTCTGGCAGGAATTCGGGGCCAGCGGTGAGGGCAGCTTCTCGGCGTTCCTGACCGCGCGTAGCGACGCCGCTGCCGACGCGCTCCTGGGCGTCACCGACGAGCGCATCGAGGGCACCGACAAGGGCGCGATCAAGAAGGTCTACTCGACACTGCGTCCGTCGGCGAAGAAGCACGTGATCGAGGCGCTGCCGCGTCTCGGCGACCTGGTGCAGAAGCACGCCGCCTAGTCGTACAGCAGCGAGCCCGCCCGGTCGTCCGGGCGGGCTCGCCGTCGTTTCGGGCTCAGTACGCGGCGTGACCGTGGCGCCAGTAGCCGGTGAAGGCGATGTCGCCCTTCGGCACGTGCCGGTCGTTCACGAGATGCCGGCGCACTCCGGTTGCGAGGTCGCTCTCGCCCGCGACGAACGTGTACGACGGGCCGTCCGGTAGGTCCGCGGACTTCACCGCGGCGAGCGCGAGTTCCCCGGGCTTGGCCGCCGGATCGTCGCGCACCAGCCAGTGCAGTTCGGCGTTGTCGCCCACCGCGACGTCCTGCTCGTCGTCGGCGTGCGGGATCTCGATGTACGCGCGCACCCGCAGGGCGGGATCGACCGAGCCGAGGATGCCGACGATCGCGGGCAGCGCGCTCTCGTCACCGACGAGCAGGTGCCAGCGGGCGTCCGGGGTGGGGTTGTAGATCAGGCCCTCGTCGAGCAGGCCGAGCGGGTCTCCGGGCGCGCACGAGTTGGCCCACGCCGACGCCGGACCGAGGTCCCCGTGCGACGCGAAGTCGATGTCGAGCTCGGGCCCGTCCCCGAAAAGCCCTCCCGCGGGCCGGAACTCGCGGACGGTGTAGTTGCGCAGCACCGGACGGACGTCCTTGGGGATCAGCTTGAACTGTGCGTACCAGAGATTGCCGGCGGACGTGGGCAACCGGAAGCCGGTCTGCTCCCGGTCCGGGATGAACATCCGGAACCAGTGGTCGAAACCCATCGGCGTGAACCCGCGCAGGTCGTCTCCGCCGATCGTGACCCGGACGAAGTTCGGACTGATCTGCTTGCTGCCCAGTACATGAGCGGAGACGATCTCACGCTGTTCGGGTTTGACGAACTTGGAGCGTTTGGCCATGACATTCCGTCCCGCGATCCGAGGATAATTTAGCCAACCCTAACGTGGCAGCATCCGGGGTGGGAAAGTCAGGGCGCGGCGGGGCGAGTGACGCGACGGACCGCGGGCGTCATGCCCCACTCGTCGCGGCCCAGCCTGCTCAGCGGAGCGATCGCGGCGAACGTGGGCAGACCGTCGTCGGCGAGCACCTCCGGGCGCACCGTTACCGCGAGCACGTCGCCCATCACGACGAACGACGTCCCCACCTCGATCACCTCTCGCAGCCGGCACTCGATCGAGACGGGGGAGTCGGCCACCCGGGGCGGGCGGACCCGCTCGCTCGGCTCGGCCGTGATCCCCAGCGCGGCGAACTCGTCGGTGCCCGGTTCGTACGGCGCCGACCTGGCGTTGACGGCGTCGAGCATCGCCTCGGTCGCCAGGTTGACGACGAACTCGCCGGTCGCCTCCACATTGCGGAGGCTGTCCTTGCGGGTGACCGACGTGAACTGCACGACCGGCGGCTCGGCGCTCGACACCGTGAAGAAGCTGTACGGCGCCAGGTTCGGCACCCCGTCGGCCGACACCGTCGACACCCACGCGATCGGGCGCGGCACCACCGACGCGGTCAGCACCGGGTAGAAGCGGCCCGGACCCATCTCGGCGGGATCGAAGACTGTGCGCACCATCCGACCATCGTGGCAGCGGAGCCGCCCGTGCGCCCTTCCGGTGTGCCCGGCTACCGAAAAGGCGCACGGGTGCGCAGCGCCCGACCCGCGTCTGCCAATCTGGAAGCGTGAATCCGTCCACTGCACAAGCCACCGCCGTCGTCGACGAACTGATCCGCGGCGGGGTACGTGAGGTCGTGCTCTGTCCGGGTTCGCGCAACGCGCCGCTCGCGTTCGCACTGCAGGCCGCAGACGCTGCCGGACGGCTCCGGCTGCACCTGCGGATCGACGAGCGCGCCGCCGGATTCCTCGCGATCGGTCTCGCCGTCGCGAGCGGACAACCGGTCCCGGTCGTCATGACGTCGGGCACTGCGGTCGCCAACCTCGGCCCCGCGGTGCTCGAGGCCAACTACGCGCGCGTCCCGCTGATTGTGCTCAGCGCCAACCGGCCCTACGAGATGCTCGGCACCGGCGCCAACCAGACCGTCGAGCAGTTCGGCCTGTTCGGCAGCCAGGTGCGGGCCGCGATCAGCCTCGGTCTCGCCGAGGAGGCCGGCGACGAGTCGCAGCGCGGCATCCGGTTCGACGAACAGAACAGCCAGTGGCGCAGCGCGGTGTGCCGGGTGCTGGCCGCCGCCCGAGGCACCCGCTCCGGCAACGCCGGTCCCGTCCACTTCGACATCCCGCTGCGCGAGCCGCTCGTCCCCGACGTCCACGCGCAGGGACTCGTCCCCGAGGGGCGCCCGGGCGGCGCGGCCTGGACCACCACCGTCCACGCGACTCTCGACGTCCCGATGGATCTCGACATCACCGCCGACACGATCGTCGTCTCGGGGCACGGCTCCGCCTACCGCCCGGAGCTGGCGGGTCTGCCGACGGTCGCCGAGCCGACCGCGCCGCTGCACGGCATCCCGCTGCACCCGCTCGCGCTGCCGCAACTCAAGCCGCGCCAGGCGATCATCACCGGCCGGCCCACGCTGCACCGCCCGGTGTCGAAGCTGCTCGCGGATCCGTCCGTCGCGGTGTACGCCCTCACGACGGGCCCGCGGTGGCCCGACGTCTCGGGCAACGTCCTCGCGACGGGCACCCGCGCCGTCGTGACGGGCGAGCCGGACCCGGCCTGGATCGCGCGGTGCCGGCACCTGTCCGAGCACGCCGACAAGGCCGTCCGCTCGCAGCTCGACGCGCACCCGAAGGCCACCGGACTGCACGTCGCGGCGGCGGTCCTGGGCGCGCTGTCCGACGGCGACCAGCTGCTGCTCGGCGCGTCCAACCCGGTGCGCGACGCCGCGCTCGTGAGCTACCCGCGTCGGGGTGTGAAGGTGCTCTCCAACCGCGGTGTCGCCGGCATCGACGGCACCGTGTCGACCGCGGTCGGCGCCGCGCTCGCGTACGAAGCCGAGGGCCGCACCGTGGCGCTGCTCGGCGACCTGACGTTCCTGCACGACGCGTCCGGGCTGCTCATCGGTACGGGCGAGCCGCGGCCCACGGATCTGACGATCGTCGTCGCCAACGACGACGGCGGTGGCATCTTCGAACTGCTCGAGCAGGGTGACCCGCAGTACGCGGGCGTGTTCGAGCGTGTCTTCGGTACCCCGCACGGCATGGACCTGGCGGCGCTGTGCGCCGCCTACCGGGTGCCGCACCGCCGCGTCGACCTCGCCGAGCTGACCGCGGTGCTCGCGGCGCCCGCGGAGGGGATCCGTGTGCTCGAGGTCACCACCGAGCGTTCGGGCCTGCGGGAGCTGCACGCCGCGGTGCGGGCACAGCTGTGAGTCCCCGCGTCGCACGCCGTGCGGCGGTGTCGGTGATCGTCGTCGCGACCGGGATCTCGGTGCTCGCGGTCCTGCTGGTCCTGGCGGCATGGCGCAACGACCGCACCATCGAGTCGGACATGGGCACCGCCACCGCCGAGGTCCTCTCCGCGGGCTCGCTGCGGTCGGCCGTCAGCTTCGTCACGCCCGACGGCGTCACTCACAACCCGAAGCTGGGGGTGCTGTACCCGACGAATCTCACGGCGGGCCAGCGCATCGACGTCGAGTACGCGCGCCACGAACCCGATCTCGTGCGCGTCGCCGGCAGGGACGCGAGCGTCGCGATCGTGCCGGCCGGATCGGTGATCGTCGTGACATGGTTCGTGTCGCTGCCCGCGCTGCTGGTGCTGCGCCGACGGGTCCGCACCGAGGGTTCCTGAGAAGTTCACTCAGGAAGGGTTTCTATCCTCGACCGAATGCGGAGAACTTCGGAGCGGGCCGGGATGATGCTCGTGGCCGCGGCGGTCGTCGTGGTGGCCCTGTACCTGCTGCGCGGCGTCAGCGGGGCGATCTATCGCGCGATCGTCCCGCACACGTCGGACCTGCCCGGTGTCGGCCTCATCGCCGAGGTCGGGCTGCTCGCGCTCGTCGCGCTGTTCGCGGTGCTCGCCGCGCAGATGTGGCGCACCCGCTCGCCGCACCTGGGGGAACTGTTGATGGGCGGCTTCGGCGTGGTCGTCGCGTACGCCCTCAGCGAGGTGGTCAAGGTCTTCGTCAGCGAGGACCGGCCGTGCCGCGTCGAACTGTCCCTCGCGGACTGTCCGGCCCCCGGTGACTGGTCGTTCCCGAGCAACCACACCGTCATCGCGGTCGGTCTCGCCACCGCCATCGTGCTCGCCACCGAGCGGATCCTGTCGTCGCTGCAGCGCGGCCTGGTGCTCGCGCTGGCCGCGCTGATCGGCCTCGCCCGCATCCTGCAGGGCGTCCACTACCCGCACGACGTGCTCGCGGGCGCCGTCGTCGGATCCGCCGTCACGATCGCCGTCGTCGCGATGCTGCTGCCGTGGGCGCAGACCCGGGCGCGCTCGCTCGGCCGTCGACCGGCGCGAACGAGCGAGGACAGCCCGGCGGCCGACGTCGACGCGTGAGCGGTTGGTAGCGTCTGACGCCGTGGCAGATACACACGGCTCGCGGGCCTCGCTCGACAAGAAGCCGCACGAGGTCGCGTCGATGTTCGACGGGGTCGCGAAGCGATACGACCTGACGAACACGGTGCTCTCGTTCGGTCAGGACCGCAGTTGGCGCAAGGCCACCCGCGCAGCGCTCGACCTGAAGCCGGGGGAGCGGGTCCTCGACCTCGCTGCCGGCACGGGTGTCTCCACCGTCGAACTCGGCCGCTCCGGCGCCTGGGTGGTGGCCACCGACTTCTCGAAGGGCATGCTGCAGGCCGGTATCGACCGCCGGGTGCCGATGGTCGCGGGCGACGCGATGCACCTGCCGTACGGCGACGCCGTCTTCGACGCCGCCACCATCTCGTTCGGCCTGCGCAACGTGTCCGACTTCGACGCCGGTCTGCGCGAGATCGCCCGCGTCACCAAGCCCGGTGGACGCCTCGTCGTGAGCGAGTTCTCCACGCCCGTGTTCGGGCCGTTCCGCACGATCTACATGGAGTACCTCATGAAGGCGCTCCCGCAGGTGGCCCGTGCCGTCAGCAGCAACCCGGACGCGTACGTCTACCTCGCCGAGTCGATCCGGGCCTGGCCGACGCAGGAGCAGCTCGCCGAGCGCATCGAGGCCGCCGGCTGGAAGAACGTGCAGTGGCGCAACCTCACCGGCGGCATCGTCGCGCTGCACCGCGCGACCCGCTAGCACGGGTCAGCTGAACGGCGCCCGCGAGTCCAGACGCAGCGACCCGGCGCCCGACGTCCGCCACGCGCGGGCCACGGCGTCGGCGTCCTCGTCGGTGACGAGGTTGCCCATCACCCGCACCGCGACGGTCATCAGCGAGCGCGAGCGCATCGCGACCGGCCCGGCCGCCGGCAGGAATCGAGCCAGCGTCAGCAGACCCGCGAGACGGCGCGCGATCGAGAACGCGCGGCCGTACCGGTCCCGCAGGATCGCGGGCCACACGTCGGTCAGGTCGGCGTCGCCCAGGATCCGCGCCACCAGGCGGCCGCCCTCGAGCCCGTAGTCGATGCCCTCGCCGTTGAGCGGGTTCACGCACGCGGCGGCGTCGCCGATCAACGCCCAGTTGCGTCCCGCGACGTTCGAGACGGCGCCGCCCATGGGCAGCAGCGCCGACGCCACCGAGTGCACGGCGCCGTCGAGCTGCCATTCGTCCCGGCGCTGCGCGACGTACAGATCGAGCAGGGGGCGCAGCGCACCGGGTGCCGGCCGCTTCGCGGTGGCGAGCGTGCCGACGCCGATGTTCACCTCCCCGGTCGCGAGCGGGAACACCCACCCGTAGCCCGGCTGCAGGGCGCCGGCGTCGTCGCGCAGTTCCAGGTGCGACGTGATCCACGGGTCGTCGCTGCGTCCCGACGACACGTACGCGCGGGCCGCGACGCCGTACGCGGTGTCCCGGTGCCACTGTCGTCCCAGTTGCTTGCCGAGCGTCGAGCGGACGCCGTCGGCGACGATCAGCTTCTCGCAGGCGACGGTGTGCGTCCCGGTCGCGGTCTTCACCGTCACGGCTCGCACCCGGTCACCGTCCCGTTCGACACCGACGGCCTTGGCGCCCTCCACCATGGCGGCGCCGGACTTCACGGCCGTCAGCCGCAGGCGGTCGTCGAGTTCGGTCCGGGGAACCGCGCTACCGAGCGCGGGCAGTGCCCCGCCCGGCCACGGCAACTGCAGTTCGCGACCCCAGCCGGTGAGCCGCAGTCCACGGTTGACGGTCCGGGCGCGCACCCACTCGCCCAGACCGAGATGGTCGAGTTCCGCGACGGCGCGCGGCGTCAGCCCGTCGCCGCAGGTCTTGTCGCGCGGGAAGGTCGCCGCATCCAGGAGCAGGACGTCGCGTCCGTCGCGAGCGGCCCACGTCGCCGCCGCGGAACCGGCCGGACCTGCGCCGACGACCAGGACTTCCGTGCTCGAGGGCAGATGCGGCGAGTGATTCGGGGCATCGCTGGACCCAGCGGTCGGGAAATGTTCGGCCACCACCCCACCATCTTCTCAGGCCGAGGTAGCGCGACGCGGCCAGGGCAGGTGTGGTGACGAGCGTTGCTGCCGCTAGGTTCACTACCGTGGTTTCTGCGTTTTCCGGGCCTGCCGAGGCGTTACCGACTACAGGAATGAGTACTGACATCGTGAGCACTGAGGGGTCGAGCACTGTCGTCGCGGGAGTCGATCTCGGCGACCAGCAGCTCGCGGACGTCGTGCGCGACGGGCTCGCCCGCGTCGAGGAGCTTCTCGTCAGCGAACTGTCCGACGGTGAGGACTTCCTCACCGAGGCTGCGCTGCATCTCGCGAAGGCCGGTGGCAAGCGGTTCCGTCCGCTGTTCACCGTCCTGACGGCCCAGCTCGGGCCGGAGGGCTCGGACCCGGCCGTGGTCACCGCGGCCACCGTCGTCGAACTCGTGCATCTGGCGACGCTGTACCACGACGACGTCATGGACGAGGCCACGATGCGCCGCGGGGCGCCCAGCGCGAACGCGCGCTGGGGCAACAGCATCGCGATCCTCGCGGGCGACTACCTGTTCGCGCACGCGTCGCGCCTGGTGTCGACGCTCGGCCCGGAGGCTGTCCGGATCATCGCCGAGACGTTCGCCGAGTTGGTCACCGGCCAGATGCGCGAGACGATCGGCGCGCGCGAGAAGCAGGACCCGGTCGAGCACTACCTCAAGGTCGTGTGGGAGAAGACCGGTTCGCTCATCGCGGCCAGCGGCCGCTTCGGCGGCACCTTCTCCGGCGCCGACGCCGACCAGATTGCCCGCCTCGAGCGTCTCGGCGACGTCGTCGGTACCGCATTCCAGATCGCCGACGACATCATCGACATCTCGTCGGCGTCCGAGCAGTCCGGCAAGACCCCCGGCACCGACCTGCGCGAGGGCGTCCACACGCTGCCCGTGCTGTACGCGCTGCGCGAGGAGGGCTCCGACGCCGACCGGCTGCGCGTCCTGCTCGACGGCCCCGTCACCGACGACGACGCCGTCACCGAGGCTCTCGCACTGCTCGAGCGTTCGCCGGGCATGGCCGCCGCCAAGGCGACGCTCGGCCAGTACGCCGACCGGGCCCGCGCCGAGCTGGCGCAACTGCCCCAGGGACCGGCGAACGACGCACTCGTGCGACTCGTCGACTACACCGTCGAACGCGTCGGTTGATCAACTTCTGAAGTAGCCTGCGAACCAGCCCGGGAACCTTGTTCCCGGGCTGGTTCGTTGTCAGGTCAGGAAGCCACGCGGATGCCCGCGGCGGTGAACAGGGAAGAGGCGAGTGGTGCACGGTTACGCAAACGGTGCCAAGACGTTCGGCCTGCTGGTCGGGATGTCGGCGCTGATCATCTTCATCGGTTCGTTGTTCCGGAACCAGACCATCCTGATCTTCTCGATCCTGCTGGCCGTCGGCACCAACGCCTGGGCCTACTTCAACAGTGACAAGCTCGCGCTGCGCGCAATGCACGCGCAGCCCATCACCGAGGTGCAGGCCCCGGTCATCTACAAGATCGTCCGCGAACTCGCGACGGCCGCGCACCAGCCCATGCCGCGCCTCTACATCAGCCCCACCGCCGCCCCCAACGCGTTCGCGACCGGGCGCAACCCGCGTCACGCCGCGGTGTGCTGCACCAGCGGCATTCTCGACATCCTCGACGAGCGCGAACTGCGCGCCGTGCTCGGCCACGAACTGTCGCACGTCTACAACCGCGACATCCTGATCTCGTCGGTTGCCGGCGCGATGGCGGCCGTCATCTCGGGCCTGGCGAACATGGCGATCTTCGCGAACATGTTCGGTGGTGGTCGCGACGGCCAGGGGGCCAATCCCATTGCGCTGCTGCTGGTCTCGTTGCTCGGCCCGATCGCGGCGACCGTCGTCAAGCTCGCCGTGTCCCGATCGCGGGAGTACCAGGCCGATCAGTCGGGCGCCGAGCTGACAGGTGACCCGCTGGCGCTCGCGTCGGCGCTGCGCAAGCTCGAGCGCGGCACACAGGCCGCGCCGCTGCCGCCGGAACCGAAGATCGCGGCGCAGTCGCACATGATGATCGCCAACCCGTTCCGTCCCGGCGACCGGGTCAGCAAGATGTTCTCGACCCACCCTCCGATGGCGGACCGTATCGCTCGGCTGGAGAAGATGGCCGGCGGTGGACCGTCCGGCGGTGGTCTCCCGCCGACCTACCGCGAGCACTGAGCAGGGCGGGACGACCGACTCCCCGGCCGGCTCCACGACGAAGGCCGCACGGCTTCCCGTGTCTACGGGAAGCCGTGCGGCCTACGTGCGGTGATGCGCGGGTACGGCGTCAGCGGTAGTTGACGAACTGCAGGGCGATGCCGAAGTCCTCGCCCTTGAGCAGGGAGATAACGGCCTGCAGGTCGTCGCGCTTCTTGCTGCTGACGCGCAGTTCCTCGCCCTGGATCTGGGCCTTGACGCCCTTGGGGCCCTCGTCGCGGATCTTCTTCGAGATCTTCTTGGCGTTCTCGCTGCTGATGCCCTGGACCAGCGAGCCGCTCAGCTTGTAGATCTTGCCGGACTGCGCCGGCTCGCCCGCGTCGAACGCCTTGAGTGAGATGTCGCGACGGATCAGCTTCTCCTTGAACACGTCGAGGGCGGCCGTGAGGCGCTCCTCGGTGTCGGCGGTCAGTGTGATGGTCTCCTCGCCGGACCATTCGATGCTCGCCCCGGTGTTGCGGAAGTCGAACCGGGTGCCCAGCTCCTTCGCGGCCTGATGCAGAGCGTTGTCCACCTCTTGACGATCAACCTTGCTCACCACATCGAAGGACGAATCAGCCACTGCACACTCCTGAACTCATAGCGGTCGACCCCCACCCGGACCAGGGTGGGTTGCCTCGACGCTATCCGGTCTCTACCCCCCGTATCCACCCGGTTTGCGTATCCGGGGGGACTTCGATGTATTCTTCGATACGCGTCAGAGCGAGCAAGACACTCTGGGCGCAGCCTGGCAGATTGCCCGAGCGGCCAATGGGAGCGGACTGTAAATCCGTCGGCTTATGCCTACGTAGGTTCGAATCCTACATCTGCCACCAGCTCAGCCCCGGCCCTGAAAAGGGTCGGGGCTGAACTGCTTTCGGGGGTCGTATCCCTCCTTCCTCGGCCCGGCTCGCGAATGTGACCCATCCCACTCATCGAGACCGTGGGGTCTCTTCGACGCCGAGCCTGTCTAGCGTCCGATCCGAGTGGCGTCCGTCACAGGGCGGGTGCGCAAGACATGCGAAGGAGCCGATTCGGCGATGACAGGTCTGATCAACGCGAACGAGACGTCACCGAAGTTGCAGCACCCCGGCAAGCTGTTCATCGGCGGGCGCTGGGTGGAGCCGTCCACCTCGGGCCGGTTCGACGTCGTCAACCCCGCGACCGAGGAGGTCTTCCTCACCGTCGCCGAGGCCGACGCGCAGGACATGGCGCACGCCGTCGACGCCGCCCGTGACGCCTTCGACCGGGGGCCCTGGCCGCGGATGACCCACGCCGAGCGCGCGACCTACCTGCGGGCGATCGGCGCCGGCATCCGTGAGCGCAGCGCCGAACTCGGCGCCATCTGGACCAGCGAGATGGGCATCCTCGCGGCCGTCTCGTCCTACGCCTCCGCCGGTTCCGGCGACGTCTTCGACTACTACGCGGGCCTCGCCGACAGCTACCGCTGGGTCGAGGAACACCAGACGAGCTCGGGTCAGGGCGTCGGCCTGCTCGTTCGTGAACCGGTCGGCGTCGTCGCCGCGATCATCCCGTGGAACAGCCCCCTCGGCCTGCTCGCCAACAAGGTCGCGCCGGCGCTGCTCGCGGGCTGCACCGTCGTCGTCAAGGCATCCCCCGAAGCGCCTGGCGCCGTCTACGCGTTCGCGGAGATCGCCGAGGCCGCCGGGCTGCCCGCCGGCGTCGTCAACGTCGTCACCGCCGACCGCGAGGTGTCGGAACTGCTGGTGCGCAACCCCGGCATCGACAAGGTCGCGTTCACCGGTTCCACCGCGGCCGGTCGCCGGATCGCGTCCCTGTGCGGCGAGCGCATCGCCCGCTGCACGCTCGAACTCGGCGGCAAGTCCGCGGGCGTCATCCTCGACGACTACGACCTCGCGACCGCGGCGCAGTCCATCGCGACGTCCGCGCGGATCATGACCGGTCAGGTGTGTGCGTCGCTGACCCGCATCGTCGTCAGCCGCCACCGCCACGACGAGTTCGTCGACGCGCTCGGCGCCGCGATGTCCGCGATCCGGGTCGGCGACCCGTTCGATGCGGAGACCGAGATGGGCCCCCTCGCGATGGCCCGCCAGCTCGACAAGGTCGAGGGCCTCATCGCCAAGGGCTGCGAGGAGGGGGCCACACTGGTGACCGGCGGACGTCGGCCCGCGCACCTCGAGCGAGGCTTCTTCATCGAGCCCACCGTCTTCGGCAACGTCGACAACGACTCGACCATCGCCCGCGAGGAGATCTTCGGTCCCGTCGTCAGTGTCATCGCCGCCGACGACGAGAACCACGCCGTCGACATCGCGAACGACACCGTCTACGGACTCAACGCGTCGGTCTTCACGAACGACCTCGAACGAGCGTGGGCGGTCTCGCGGCAGTTGCGGTCCGGCACGGTCGGTCACAACAGCTTCAAGACCGACTTCGGGATCGCCTTCGGCGGCTTCAAGCAGTCCGGGATGGGGCGGGAGGGTGGTCTGGAGGGCCTCCAGCCGTACCTCGAGGCGAAGACCGTCCTGCTCGACGCGATGCCGCCGCGCTTGTCCTGACACGCGAGGGGTGGCGCGCGACGCGGTTCCGCGCCACCACCGGCGTGTCAACGCGCGGACGCTGTCCCGCAGGGCCGCCCGACGGGCCTGCATTACGCGCGCTGACCAGTCAATTTGTGTCTCGAGCGAAGGTCTGTGTAATCTTCTGGAGGCTTCAGCGCGCAGAGATGTGCGGGACAGCCACGCCCCCTTAGCTCAGTCGGCAGAGCGTTTCCATGGTAAGGAAAAGGTCGACGGTTCGATTCCGTCAGGGGGCTCGCTGGATTGTGGTGTCGCCGGCTTCGCGCGACACTCGACACCGAGGCGGTGTAGCTCAGTTGGTAGAGCAAACGACTCATAATCGTTGTGTCGCCGGTTCAAGTCCGGCCATCGCTACACAAGACGAATGATCCACCCTGATCTCTCCTTGATCAGATTCACGCGAAAGAAGGCGTCCCCGTGGCCTCCTCGACTGACGTTCGGCCGAAGATCACCTTGGCCTGTGAGGTGTGCAAGCACCGTAACTACATCACCAAGAAGAACCGCCGCAACGATCCCGATCGCCTCGAGCTGAAGAAGTTCTGCCCGAACTGCGGAACCCACCAGGCGCACCGCGAGTCCAAGTAGTTTCTCGGAGTCGGCGCTCGCGCGTTAGGTTCACTGTCAGACTGCCCTAACGAGGATTGCGTCCACAGGGCAGGCAGGTATTCGCTGTGACAGAGACAGTCGTGAGAGAGACCGAGGTGATCTCCGACCCCGCCGCGCACGCGGCCTCGATGGTCGGACATCACTACCGAGTGACCGATTTCTACGAGATCGGCCGGGAGAAGATCCGCGAGTATGCTCGCGCGGTACTCGACGATCACCCCGCTCATCACGACGAGGAGGGGGCGAAGGGTCTCGGTTACGACGGCCTCATCGCTCCTCCGACCTTCGTCTCGATCGTCGGCATGCTCGCTCAGCGCAAGCTGTTCGAAGAGGTCGTGACCGGTTACGACCTCAGCCAGATCATGCAGACTGATCAGCGGCTCGTGTTCCACCGGCCGCTGAAGGCGGGCGACCGGTTGATCTGCGACGTGTACCTGGAGTCGTTTCGCCAGGTCGCGGGCAGTGACATCATCGTCACCAAGAACGTCATCACGGACATCAACGGCGAACTGGTCCAGACCACCTGGACCACGCTCGTCGCGCGTTCCGGTGGTGAGGTCGACGAGAATATCGCGCACGCGGTCAAGGATGTGATGATGCATGTCGCTCCGTAGGTTCGAGGACGTCGCCGTCGGCGACGAACTGCCCGAGCGCGTCGTCACTCTGACCCGTGGAAATCTCGTCAACTACGCCGGCGTGTCGGGCGATCCCAACCCGATCCACTGGAGCGACCACGTGGCCCGACTGGCCGGCTTGCCGGACGTCGTGGCGCACGGCATGCTCACGATGGGTCTCGGTGGCGGGTTCGTCTCGTCCTGGCTCGGCGATCCGGGTGCTGTGACCGAATACAACGTTCGGTTCACCAGCCCGGTGTACGTGGCGGCCGACAAGGCCGCCGAAGTGGAGTTCACCGGCAAGATCAAGTCGGTGGACGCCGAAAGCAAGACCGCAGTAGTCGCGATCGTGGCGCGATCCGAGGGACGTAAGATCTTCGGACGGGCTACCGCAACGGTCCGTTTGGCCTGAGTGTCGGACGGATTGGGTTTGTTCCGGGGCTTTGAAGTACACTAGAGTTTCTGGGGTTACTCAGGCGCTGCGCGCTGCCCTACGGTGCTGTTGCAACAGCCCGCACGGGGTGGCGCGCATGTCATGTAAACCTGGATGGGTCGACCAGTTCGATCGGTCGTCCAAAGGGGCGTAGCTCAATTGGCAGAGCAGCGGTCTCCAAAACCGCAGGTTGCAGGTTCAAGTCCTGTCGCCCCTGCACCCGGACTGGCTACTGAGAGGAACGACGGTGAGCGACGAGCGCAACGACGGCACTCCCGGGTCCACGGACCCAGGCACCGTCGGCGATTCCGAAGCCGGCGAGACCTCTCGATCCGAGGCCGGACCCGATCGGGACGGATCCTCCGTTCCCGAGTCTTCGGACTCCGGATCCACGAGTGCTACTCCCTCGGGTAAGCCGAGCGGCAAGCGCGCCGCGCGTCGCAGCTCCACCGAAGAACAGCCCGCAAAGAAGGCTGTCGCCGCCTCCTCCGTGAAGTCTCCGGAGTCGAAGCCCGTCGCGAAGACGTCCAAGGCCGACAAGCCCCGCGGGGAAAACATCTTCAAGCGGATTCGTCGCTTCCTGCGGGAAGTTGTCGCCGAACTGCGCAAGGTCATCTGGCCCAATCGCAAGCAGATGATCACGTACACCAGTGTCGTGCTCGTGTTCGTCGCCTTCATGGTGACCTTCATCAGCCTTCTCGACATTGGGTTCGGCAAGGGCGTTTCCTGGTTGTTCGGCTAGCCGGGAACGTCCGACGGCGTTTCCCGAACGATGTGATTGACGAGAGGAAGAGTGCCTCCAGTGAGCACCCCCGAGAACGACTCTGACGAGGCCCTGGCCGAGGAGCGTGTTTCGGCCGAGGCGGTAACCGAAGACGGTGTGGCTGCCGACGACGCGGCTGTCGAGGACGACGCTGCCGTCGAGCAGGCCGAGGACGGTGCTGTGGCGGAGCAGGCTCCGGAGGTCGCCGAGGAAGAGGTCGATCCCGTAGCGGAGCTCAAGGCTGCGCTGCGCCGGGCCCCGGGCGACTGGTACGTCATCCACTCCTACGCCGGTTACGAGAACAAGGTCAAGACCAATCTCGAGACCCGTGTCCAGAACCTGGACGTCGGCGACTACATCTTCCAGGTGGAGGTTCCTACCGAAGAGGTCACCGAGATCAAGAACGGCCAGCGCAAGCAGGTCAACCGCAAGGTTCTGCCCGGCTACATCCTGGTCCGCATGGAGCTCAACGACGAGTCGTGGGGCGCGGTCCGGAACACCCCCGGTGTCACCGGTTTCGTCGGCGCCACCTCGCGCCCGTCGCCGCTGACGCTCAACGAGGTCGTGAAGTTCCTGATGCCGCAGCAGGGCCAGAAGAAGCCGGCCACCGCTGCTGCCGCTGCCGGCGACTCGGCCGCCTCGGCCGTCGCCAAGCCGGTCATCGAGGTCGACTTCGAGGTCGGCGAGTCGGTGACGGTGATGGACGGTCCGTTCGCGACCCTGCCGGCGAGCATCAGTGAGGTCAACGCCGAGCAGCAGAAGCTCAAGGTGCTGGTCTCGATCTTCGGTCGTGAGACCCCGGTCGAGCTGTCGTTCAACCAGGTCCAGAAGATCTAGCGGTCCCGAACCGGGTACCCACACAAACTTGCACGCAGTACGCAAGAAACACACCCAGTAAGAACAAGGAACGAAGATGCCCCCCAAGAAGAAGAAGCTCGCAGGGCTCATCAAGCTTCAGATCCAGGCTGGTCAGGCCAACCCTGCCCCGCCCGTGGGTCCGGCGCTCGGTCAGCACGGCGTCAACATCATGGAGTTCTGCAAGGCTTACAACGCGGCGACTGAGTCCCAGCGCGGCAACGTGATCCCTGTCGAGATCTCCGTCTACGAAGACCGGACCTTCGACTTCAAGCTGAAGACCCCGCCGGCCGCCAAGCTGCTGCTCAAGGCTGCTGGTGTCCAGAAGGGCTCCGGCGAGCCGCACAAGACCAAGGTCGCGACCGTGACCATGGATCAGGTGCGCGAGATCGCGAAGACCAAGCAGGAAGACCTCAACGCGAACGACATCGAGGCCGCGGCGAAGATCATCGCCGGCACCGCGCGTTCGATGGGTATCACCGTCGAGGGCTGAGTGCAGCGAAGCCCCGCAGTCACACTGCAGGGCTGATCCTCCACTGTGGGAGGGCCTGCCAGGCCCGCAACCACAACTGAACCATTCACCCGGGTCGAACGCCCAGGGTGAGAAGTAAGGACAGAAGAAATGGCAAAGCGCAGCAAGGCGTACCTCGCCGCCGCTGAGAAGATCGACGCGGACTCGCTCTACAGCCCCCTGCAGGCTGCGAAGCTGGCCAAGGAGACCTCGTCGAGCAAGATGGACGCGACCGTCGAGGTTGCCGTCCGTCTGGGCGTCGACCCCCGCAAGGCGGACCAGATGGTTCGCGGCACGGTCAACCTGCCGCACGGCACCGGTAAGACCGCCCGCGTCGTCGTCTTCGCCGTCGGTGAGAAGGCCGCCGAGGCCGAGGCCGCCGGTGCGGACGCCGTGGGCTCCGAGGACCTGATCGAGCGCATCCAGGGCGGTTGGACCGACTTCGACGCCGCGATCGCCACCCCGGATCAGATGGCCAAGGTCGGCCGCATCGCCCGCGTCCTCGGACCGCGTGGCCTGATGCCGAACCCGAAGACCGGCACCGTTACGCCGGACGTCGCGAAGGCTGTCGCCGACATCAAGGGCGGCAAGATCAACTTCCGCGTCGATAAGCAGGCCAACCTGCACTTCGTGATCGGCAAGGCGTCGTTCGACGAGGCCAAGCTGGTCGAGAACTACGGTGCGGCGTTGGACGAGATCCTGCGTGCGAAGCCGTCGTCGGCGAAGGGCCGCTACGTCAAGAAGGTCACGGTTTCGACCACCACCGGACCGGGCATCCCGGTGGATCCGAACCGTACCCGCAACCTCCTCGAGGACGGCGAGTAAGTCGCGACACCTCGCGACCTGATCGACATCGAAGGCCGGCACAGAGTTTTCTCTGTGCCGGCCTTCGGCGTTCTCGGGAGGGCTCAGGCGTCCCGGTCACGCCACGCGAGCATGGTCGCACGCCCATCGGCGGGGGCCCACGGAAGGAAGAGCGCGACGACGACGGCGCACAGCAGTACCGCGCCCGTCGCGACGAGCGAGGCCGCGTGCGCTCCCTCCAGGACCGCGGTCTTCATCGTGGTGATCAGTTGCTCGCGCTGGGGTTCGATCATCGTGGGGATGTCACGGTTCCGGATCTCGAGCACGCTGAGGATCGTGGCGCGCGCGAAGCTCTTCTCGTCCTCGTTCATGAGCGAGGCGGGAATGCTGTCGACCACCGGGGAGATCTTGCCGACGTAGTACGACGCGACGATCGATCCGAGAACGGCGACGCCCAGCGTGCCGCCCACTTCCCGCGTCGTGTCGTTGACGGCGGAGCCGGCGCCGGCCTCGTCGAGCGGTAGCGACGACATGATCGACTCGGTCGCCGGGCCCTGCACGATCGCCAGTCCGAGGGCCATCGACACCATCGACGGCAGCACGTCGAGAAGATAATTGCTGTCGACGTCGACCTGGCCGCCGAGGTACAGGCCCACGCCCGTCAGCAGGAGTCCGAAGACGAGCACAGCCGTCGTCCCGACGCGTTGCGCGAGCAGCGTTGCGATGGGGGCGCCCACCGCGACGGAGATCGCGAACGGCAGCGACGCGATGCCGAACTCGAGCGGCGTGTACTCGCGTACCCCTTGGAAGTACTGGGTGATGAGGAAGAGGAAACCGAACATCGAGAAGTAGGCGACGGCGATCGCGAGGGCGGGAAGTGAGAATCTCCGCACTCGGAACAACCGCATGTCGAGGATGGGCGAGTCGACACGGAATTCCCAGAGCACGAATCCTGCGAGGGCGACGAGCGACAGGGCGGCGGTTCCCAGGGTGACGGGGGACAGCCAGCCGTGCCGGGGAGCCTCGATGATCGCCCAGACCAGCCCGGTGATACCGACGACCGACGCCACGATGCCGGCCTTGTCGAGCCGGCCGGTCGATCCCGACCTGGACTCGGGAACGAGCAGCAGGGTCGCGACGAGCGCGACCAGCGCCACCGGGACGTTGATCCAGAACACCGCGTGCCACGAGAAGTGTTCGAGGAGCCAGCCACCCGAGACGGGGCCGATCGCGATGGCGAATCCCGCCATCGCCGTCCACGCCGCGATGGCCAGCGCCCTCTCCCTGACGTCGGTGAAGATGTTGATGATCAGAGCCAGTGTCGCGGGGAACACGGCCGCGGCGAACACGCCCATCGCGGCACGGGCAGCGATCACCTGCCCCAGGGAACCGGCGCAGGCTCCGAGGACGGACATCACCGCGACTCCGACGAGACCGATCGTCATGACGCGGCGACGACCGTACCGATCGCCGAGGTTGCCACACGCGAGCAGCAGGCCGGCAAAGGTCAGCGTGTAGGCGTCGACGACCCACTGCAGCCCGCTGACGTCGGTGCGCAACTGCACCCCGATCGACGGCAGGGCCACGTTGACGATCGTGTTGTCCAGGACGACGAGGAGCTCTGCCAGGCAGATCACCGCCAGAGCCAGGAATCTGCGCCGGCGGCCGAGCGCGGCGCCGGTGACGGGGGTCGTGAGTGTCATGGCCGAAACCTAGCCCACTACATGTAACTGTCGGTTACGTTCAAACCTGCGCCGTCGGACACGTTTTCAGAGGAAAGTGATCTGCCGCACAAACGGCAGTCGTGTGGACGATCTGTTTGCGTCCTGCGCCGCGCTTGGTTACTGTCTTCCATGGAGTTCGGTGCTAGATGCGAATTCCGCCCCGAAACATGTTCTGCCAAAGACCGTTGGTCACCGAAATCAGCAATGAGATCGGTTGAAGGTCCGGGATTGCCCGGCGGCCCACGCAGGAGGACGAGGTGGGGGATGTTTGTCTGCGCCCGGCCCCGGCCGGATGGATGGATCTCCTCGTGTACGCCCCGTGTGCCCTGCACCGGGGCGTTTTGCATGTCACGGCCCGAAGTGGAACAACGACTGTCACGAGAGGAGGCGAAGTATGGCAAAGCCTGAGAAGGTTTCTGCAGTTGCAGAGATCACCGAGCAGTTCAAGGACTCGTCCGCCGCCGTGATCACGGAATACCGTGGTCTGTCGGTCACGAGTCTGACGCAGCTGCGACGCGCTCTCGGAGAAGGTGCCACCTACTCCGTCGCCAAGAACACCCTGGTCAAGCGTGCCGCCGCTGAGGCGGGCGTCGAGGGACTTGACGACCTGTTCGTCGGACCGACCGCCATTGCATTCATCAAGGGCGAGCCGGTCGACGCTGCCAAGGCCATCAAGGCCTTCGCTAAGGACAACAAGGCACTCGTCATCAAGGGCGGGTACATGGACGGCGCTGCGCTGTCCGTGGATCAGGTCAACCAGATCGCGGACCTCGAGTCCCGCGAGATCCTGTTGGCCAAGCTCGCCGGCGCGATGAAGGGCAACTTGGCAAAGGCCGCCGGCCTGTTCAATGCTCCCGCTTCGCAGGTGGCCCGTCTGGCCGCCGCGCTGCAGGAGAAGAAGGCTGCGGAGGGTGGGGCCGCCGAGGCTCCCGCCGACGCCGCTGCCGAATAGCTGATCCGCACCTGCGCATCACAACCATCACCACCTGTCCGGTCGCGGATCGGCGACACAGGACTTAAGAGGAAGGACGCCACCATGGCGAAGCTCACCACCGAAGAGTTGCTGGACCAGTTCAAGGAGCTCACCCTGCTCGAGCTCTCGGAGTTCGTGAAGGCGTTCGAGGAGACCTTCGAGGTCACCGCTGCTGCTCCGGTCGCCGTCGCTGCTGCGGGCGCCCCGGCTGCCGCTGCCGACGCTGCCGAGGAGCAGGACGAGTTCGACGTCATCCTCGAGTCGGCCGGCGACAAGAAGATCCAGGTCATCAAGGTCGTCCGTGAGGTCGTCTCCGGCCTGGGCCTGAAGGAAGCCAAGGACCTCGTCGAGGGTGCTCCGAAGCCGATCCTGGAGAAGGTTGCCAAGGACGCGGCCGACGCCGCCAAGGAGAAGCTCGAGGCTGCCGGCGCGAAGATCACCGTCAAGTAAGACGAGTATTCGCGCTGCTTCCTGACGAAGCATCGAGAAAGAGGACCGTTCCCGTTGGGGGCGGTCCTCTTTCGCGGTCCCGGGCCGTTTCGAGGAATCGTCATCACAGGGTTGTAATCCTTACTTACTCGTGAGTAGGATTTGGTGTCACGGATAACACTTCGATGCGATAGAGTGACGCAACCCACAGTGGATCGCGCGGTGGGGGGACGTTCCTTACGCAGGAGGTAATGGTGGGAGTCGAGGTAGCAGTCGAAGGGCTCACAAAGTCTTTCGGCTCTCAGAAGATCTGGCAGGACGTGTCTCTCACGTTGCCTGCCGGAGAGGTGAGCGCACTGCTCGGGCCGTCGGGCACGGGTAAGTCCGTCTTCCTGAAGTCGCTGATCGGTCTGTTGCGCCCGGAAGAGGGCTCGATCGTCATCGACGGCACCGACATCCTCCAGTGCTCCTCGCGTGAGCTGTACGAGATCCGCAAGCTCTTCGGCGTGCTGTTCCAGGACGGCGCGCTGTTCGGGTCCATGAACCTGTACGACAACGTGGCCTTCCCGCTGCGCGAGCACACCAAGAAGTCCGAGTCCGAGATCCGCAGGATCGTCATGGAGAAGCTCGAGCTCAACGGCCTCGTCGGGGCCGAGGGCAAGCTGCCCGGCGAGATCTCGGGCGGAATGCGCAAGCGTGCCGGGCTCGCCCGCGCGCTCGTCCTCGACCCGCAGATCATCCTCGTCGACGAGCCCGACTCGGGTCTCGACCCGGTCCGCACCACGTACCTCAGCCAGCTGCTGATCGACATCAACGCGCAGATCGATGCGACGATCCTGATCGTGACGCACAACATCAACCTCGCGCGCACCGTGCCCGACAACCTCGGGATGCTGTTCCGGAAGCAGCTCGTGATGTTCGGGCCCCGCGAGGTGCTGCTCACCAGTGACGAGCCGGTCGTGCACCAGTTCCTGAACGGCAGCAAGATCGGTCCGATCGGCATGTCGGAGGAGAAGGACGAGGTGCAGATGGCGCAGGAGCAGGCCCTCGTCGACGCCGGTCACCATCACGGTGGCACCGACGATGTGTACGGCGTGGTTCCGCAGATGCAGGCCACCCCCGGTCTGCCCGTCCGCCAGGCGGTGGCGCGGCGGCAGGCCCGCGTGCGTGAGATCCTCCATACCCTGCCGGTCGAGGCACAGCAGGGCATCCTTGCAAGCATGAACGACGATGCTGCGACGCAGGTTATCCCGGTTTACGACGACGGCGGCTTCGAGCAGTCCTCGTTCGAGCGCGGGTAGGGGACCTGCGTATGGGGGGCACGAGAGCGTCGCTGATGAAGCCGGTCAACGGAGCGCTGACGCAGGCCGGCAACATCGTTCAATTGTTCGTCGACGTGGTTCGCAACACGTTCAAGCGGCCGTTCCAGTTCAAGGAGTTCATCGAACAGGCGTGGTTCATCGCGAGTGTGACGATCCTGCCGACCGCGCTCGTCGCGATTCCGTTCGGTGCGGTCGTGTCACTGCAGACCGGTTCGCTGATCAAACAGTTGGGCGCGGAGTCGTTCACGGGTGCCGCGAGTGTGCTCGCCGTGATCCAGCAGGGCAGTCCCATCGTGACAGCCCTGCTGATCGCGGGCGCCGCCGGTTCAGCGGTCACCGCCGATCTCGGTTCGCGGACCATCCGCGAGGAGATCGACGCGATGGAAGTTCTCGGGATCAATCCGGTGCAGCGGCTCGTCGTCCCCCGCGTGCTCGCCATGGTGCTGGTCGCGGTGCTCCTCAACGGACTCGTGTCCGTCGTCGGTATCGCCGGCGGCTACTTCTTCAACGTCATCCTCCAAGGCGGCACTCCCGGTGCCTACCTCGCGTCGTTCTCCGCGCTGGCCCAGCTGCCGGATCTCTACATCGCCGAGGTCAAGGCCGCGATCTTCGGCGTCATCGCCGGTGTGATCGCCGCGTACAAGGGGCTGACTCCCAAGGGCGGGCCGAAGGGTGTCGGCGAGGCCGTGAACCAGGCCGTGGTCATCACGTTCCTGGTCCTCTTCTTCGCAAACCTGATCCTGACCATGGTGTATCTCCAGATCGTTCCGGCGAAGGGGGCGTAACCCGATGACGATCGCCAGGGGGCGGGGCGACTATGCCCTGATGCGTGCGCGCCGATGGGCCCGCAAACCGCTCGACGTGCTCGACAATGCCGGCGAGCAGATGTCGTTCTACTCGCGCGCCATCGCGTGGACGCCGCGCACGCTCCGCCGCTACCGCAAGGAGATGCTGCGGCTGCTCGCGGAGGTCACCTTCGGTAGCGGCGCCCTCGCAGTCATCGGCGGCACCATCGGCGTCATCGTGATGATGTCCGGCTTCACCGGTGTCGTGGTCGGCCTCCAGGGCTTCGCGGCGCTCGATCAGCTGGGCAGCTCGGTCCTCACCGGCTTCCTGTCGGCGTACGTCAACACCCGCGAGATCGCACCGATCGTCGCCGCGCTGGCGCTTTCGGCCACGGTCGGTTGTGGCTTCACGGCCCAGCTCGGCGCGATGCGGATCTCCGAGGAGATCGACGCGCTCGAGGTCATGGCTGTGCCCAGCGTGCCGTTCCTCGTCACGACCCGCATGATTGCCGGGTTCGTGGCGGTGATTCCGCTCTACATCGTGGGTCTGCTCGCCGCGTACCTCGCCTCCCGCGTCGTGTCGACGGTGTTCAACGGTCAGTCGTCGGGCTCGTACGACCACTACTTCAACCTGTTCCTGCCGCCCGAGGACGTCTTGTGGTCCTTCGGCAAGGTGCTGGTCTTCGCGTTCGTGCTGATCCTCATCCACTGCTACTACGGTTTCCACGCGCGCGGCGGCCCGGCCGGAGTCGGTGTCGCGGTCGGCCACGCGGTGCGCACCGCCATCGTCACCATCGCCGTGCTCGACTTCTTCCTGAGCCTCGCGATCTGGGGTACCACGACCACGGTGCGGGTGGCCGGATGATCGAGTCGACGTCGAAGCTTCGTCGCAGGGTGCTGGGGGTCGCGTTCTTCCTGGTCCTCGCCTTGTTCCTGGGCGGAACCATCGCGAGCTACAACAAGACGTTCAAGCATGTGGTCAAGGTCGACCTGGTCACCGACACGGTCGGCAATGCGCTGCCGCGCAACGCCGACGTCAAGGTGCGCGGTCTGATCGTCGGTGAGGTGCGCGAGGCGTCGACCTCGAACGGCAAGGTCACCTCCGTCATGGCGATCGAACCCGACAAGGCCGATCTGATCCCGTCCAACACCACCGCTCGGCTACTGCCGAAGACGCTGTTCGGCGAGCGATACGTCGACCTGGTGATCCCGGAGAACCCGAGCCCCAACCCGATCGAGGCCGGCGGGACGATCTACCAGGACGAGAGCGGCAATGCGATCGAGCTCGGGAAGATGCTCGACGGCCTGCTGCCGCTGCTGCAGGCGATCCCGCCGGAGAGTCTCGCGTCGACGCTCGGTGCGCTGTCGCAGGCCCTCGACGGTCGCGGCGAGCAGCTCGGTGTGACGCTCGACCAGCTCGACACGATCTTCGCCGGCGTCAACACACGGATGCCCGACCTGCAGGCGGGGCTCCAGAGCTTCGCGACCTTCACCCAGACCTACTCGGACGCGGCGCCGGAGCTGGTGAACGCGCTCGACAGCCTGCGGACCACGAACGCGACGATCGTGCAGGAGCGCCCGTCCATCGACGCTCTCATCACGTCGGTCACGTCGACGAGCTCGAGCACTGCCGACCTGCTGACGACCAACCGGGAGTCGCTGATCTCCATCGCCGCCGATTCGCGGGAGGCGCTCGAAATCCTCGCACGCTTCTCCGGGACGTTCGGGTGCACGTTCGCCAACTTCGCCGACGTGATGGCGCGCTCCGGTGCGATCACGGGTGAGAACTCACCGAATCCGGGTGCGCGCGCCACGATCGAACTGGTCAATCCGCGCGGGCGGTACCTCCCCAACCAGGACGAGCCGCGACTGATCGACACCCGCGGGCCCCGCTGCTACGAACCGCCGCCGCTGGGCACCGACATCGGCCAGTACCCGGGCGGATCGATCCACGACGGCTCCTACCAGGTGCCGACGCGCAACGCGGGTGACCAGGACATTCCCGATCTTCCCGCCCCGCAGTACTCGGTGACGCCGGCGTCCACGGCGACGTTCGTGGGTTCGCCGCTCGAACGCGAGACCCTCGCCGTGGTGTACGGCGAGGCGACCGGGATCGCGCCTGATGACGTGCCCGGTTGGACGACCATGATCGGCGCGCCCGCGCTCCGTGGAAAAGAGGTGAGCGTCAAGTGAGGCGACAGTTGCGAGGGGTGGCTGCGCCGCTCACCAAACTGGTGATCTTCGCGCTCGTGACGATCCTCGCCACGGGAGCGCTCGCGCTCACGATCGCGAATTCGGGAGCCACGGGCGGCACCAAGTTCAGCGCCCGGTTCACCGACGTGACGTCGCTCAACAAGGGCGACGAGATCCGCATCGGGGGTGTGCGCGTCGGCCAGGTGACGAAGATCGAGATCGTCGACGACCGTGAAGCCCAGGTGGAGTTCGCGATCAGCGATCGCGACTGGCTGCCGGCGAGCACGACCGCGACCATCCGCTTCCGCAATCTGGTGGGCCAGCGGTACATCGCGCTCGAACAGGGGACCGGGCAGCAGGGCTACAAGATGAACGCGGGGGAGACCATCCCGCTGGACCGCACCAAGCCCGCGGTCAACCTCACGACCCTGTTCAACGGGTTCCGGCCGCTGTTCCAGACCCTCAGCGCCGACGACGTGAACAAGCTGTCGTACCAGATCATCCAGGTGTTCCAGGGGGAGGGCGGCACCATCGAGGAACTTGTGGCGAACACTGCCTCACTGACCAACACGATCGCCGACAAGGACAGGGTGATCGGCGATCTGATCACCAATCTCAACCGTGTCCTCGAGACGGTCAACAAGCGGGACGAGCAGGTCGATCAGTTGATCGTGAACACCGAACGGCTCGTCAGCGGGCTGTCGGCAGATCGCGGCGTGATCGGTCAGTCGGTGCAGTCGCTGTCCGACCTGACCAGCGCCACCGCGGATCTGCTGGTGCCGACGAGGCCCTCGATCCAGGGCTCGATCGCCGGCCTCAACACCGTCGCCGGGCACATCAACGAGCGGTCCGCCGACGTCAACCAGGTTCTGGCGAATCTGCCGGTGAAGATGGAGAAGCTGGGCCGCGCCGGCAGCTACGGCTCGTGGTTCCAGTTCTACCTGTGCGGCATCGACGTCGTCGCCGGTCCGGGTACCGCGCCGCAGCTCAACCTGCCCACCAACCTGCCCACGATCAACCAGCCGATCTACACCAACGCGGCGCCCCGCTGCTACGCGGACGGTGAGCAGCCATGACCAAGAGGCGCAATCCCGCGGTGACCGGTGCCCTGGGCATCGTCGTCATCCTGCTCGCGACCATGTCGGCGTTCTTCCTCGACAGCCTCCCGATCATCGGTGCGGGCAACCGCTACTCCGCGGAGTTCACGGAGGCCGCCGGTCTCAAGCCCGGCAACGAGGTACGCGTCGCAGGCGTCAAGGTCGGCAAGGTGTCGGGCGTCGATCTGGACGGCGACCGCGTGCTGGTCACGTTCCAGACCAAGGACGCGTGGATCGGCGACCAGACGACGGCGTCGATCCAGATCAAGACGATCCTCGGCCAGAAGTATCTCGCCCTCGATCCGCGCGGTACCGAGGTCCTCGACCCGGGCACCCGGATTCCGCTCGAACGGACGACGTCGCCGTACGACGTCATCGACGCCTTCAGCGATGCGGCCACGACCCTCGAGGACATCGACACCACACAGCTGGCGTCGAGCTTCGAGGTGCTGTCGCAGTCCTTCGCCGGCACGCCGGACGAGATCCGCGGCTCGCTCGACGGTGTCGCGCGACTGTCGGAGACGGTGGCCAAGCGCGACCAGGAGCTGAAGAAGCTGTTCGAGGCGACGAAGCAGACGTCCCAGATCCTCGCCGACCGCAACGATCAGTTCCAGAAGATCCTCGCGAACGGTGGCACCCTGCTGGCCGAGCTCAACACGAGGCAGCAGGCGATCGGGCAACTGCTCACCAGCACGCAGACCCTGTCCCGTGAGCTCACGGGACTAGTCGCGGACAACGAAGCGCAGATCACGCCGGCGCTGACGCAGTTGCAGGGCGTCGTAGACATCCTCAACGCCAATCAGCAGAACGTCAGCAAGGCTCTCGAGCTCGCCGCGCCGTTCTATCGGATCTACGCCAACGTGCTCGGCAACGGCCGCTGGTTCGACTCGGTCGTGACCAACCTGACCCCGCCCGGGCTGCCGGATATCCCCGGATATCGCGAGCCGCTGCGCACCTTGGAGGGGAACTGACATGAGCGAGGCACAGGCAGGTACCCGCAAGTGGATTCCGGTGGCCCTGATCGCTGCCGTCGCAGTCGTGGCTGTCGGAGTGCTGTGGTGGCTGTTCCAGAACGCCGGAACGACCAAGATCACCGCCTACTTCGACAAGTCGGTCGGCATCTACGAGGGCTCCGACGTCAGGGTGCTCGGCGTCAAGGTCGGCACCGTGAACTCGGTGGTGCCGCAGGGCGACCAGGTGCAGGTCACGATGACCGTGGACCGTGGCGTCGACATCCCGGCGGACGCGAAGGCGGCGCAGGTCACGCCTTCGGTGGTCTCCGACCGGTACATCCAGCTCACCCCCGTCTACTCGGGCGGCGAGAAGATGGCGAGTGACGCGACCATCCCGAGGGAGCGCACCGCGACGCCCGTCGAGGTCGACCAGCTCTACGCGAGCGTGACGGAGCTGTCCGAAGCGCTCGGCCCCAACGGCGCCAACAAGGACGGTGCGCTGTCGAATCTCGTCGACACCGCGGCCGCCAACCTGGACGGCAACGGCGATGCGCTGGGCAACACGTTCACGCAACTGTCGGCGGCGGCGCGGACGCTCTCCGACTCCCGGGCCGACATCTTCGACACCGTCAAGAACCTGCAGGTGTTCGTCAGCGCCCTCGCGGCGAACGACACCCAGGTGCGCGAGTTCAACACGCAGCTCGCGGACTTCAGCGGGTACCTGGCGGGGGAGAAGGAGAACCTGGGACTCGCGCTCAATCAGCTCTCGCTCGCCCTCGGCGACGTGGCCCGGTTCGTCGAGAACAACAGGGAACTGCTCCAGGGCAACATCGAGAGCCTCACCACGGTCACCCAGACCGTCTCCGATCAGCGGGACTCGCTCGCCGAGGCGCTCGTGACGATCCCGCTCGCGATCAGCAATCTCGTCAACACCCACGACGCCGAATCGGGCACGCTCCAGATGCGCGTCGATCTGCCCGATCTCCAGGATCCCTTCGGGTTGGGTTGCAAGCTCATCGACATCGCCAAGCTCAAGCCGGGCGATCCGGAGTTCGAGGCCCTGGGGCGGCAGATGAAGCCGCTGATCGACAACTGCAAGGTCGTCACCGACCAGTTGACGGCCGGTGTGAAGACTCCGACGCTCAATCTGCCGCTCGGGATCCTCAGCGGCGACAACCTGCAGCGCGGTGCCGTGCCCGGGACGGTCCCCGGAACCCCGTCGCCGCGGCTCGGTGGCGACACGCAACTGCAGGGGGGCACGCCGTGAAGCATCTTCGGAAAACGGCCGCAGCCGCGGCAGGCGCGTGCGTCGTCGCGTTGACCGTCAGCGCGTGCGGTTCGGACGGCATCTACTCGATTCCACTGCCCGGCGGCGCGGACATCGGCAGCGATCCGATGCACGTCAAGATCGAGTTCGACGACGTCCTGGACCTGGTGCCGCAGTCGACGGTCAAAGTCGACGGTGTGCCGGTCGGCCGCGTCGAGAACATCTCGGTGGCCGACGACGGTTGGACCGCGCAGGTGGAGACACTGGTCAACCGGTCGGTGGATCTGCCGGCCAACGCGGTCGCCGAGGTCCAGCAGTCGAACCTGCTCGGTGAGAAGTTCATCGCGATCTCGGCCCCGCCGCAGAACGCGTCGACGGCCCGGTTGGCGAGCGGCGCCACCATTCCGGTGGACCGCACCCGGCACGCCACCGACATCGAGCAGGTGCTGGGCGCGTTGTCGCTGCTGCTCAACGGTGGCGGCGTGGCTCAGTTGCAGCCGATCGTGTCCGAGCTGGAGATGGCACTCGACGGCCGCGAGACGAAGGTTCGTGGTCTGCTCGAACAGGCGAACACCCTGATCGCCGGTCTCGAGGAGCAGCGTGACTCGATCACCCGGGCCCTCGACGGCCTCGACACGCTGAGCGGTCGGGTGGCGGACCAGACGGGCAAGCTCGAGAAGATCCTCGACGAATTGCCCGAGGGCGTGGCGATCCTGTCCGAGCAGCGTCCGCAGTTGGTGCAGATGCTCGGCCAGGTCGATCGGCTCGGTCAGGTCGGGTCGGACGTCATCAACCGCTCCAAGGACGATCTGATCGCGGACCTGCGTGCGCTGCGCCCGACGCTGCAGGAACTCGGTGTGGCGACACCCGACATCATCACGTCTCTGCCGTTGGTGCCGACGTTCCCGTTCCCGGACTCGATCATCCCGTCGATCCACGGTGGCCAGGCGAACGTGTTCTTGTCGATCGACCTCCAGATCGGCGACACCCTGTCGAACCTGGGCGTGGGCAAACCGGACCCGGTGTACTACCCGCCGAAGTACGGTCCGCCGGTTCCGGTGAATCCCGACAACCCGTACTACAACGGCAACGGTCCGCGGCCGGGCTGGCCGACGGTGTCGATCCTGCCGATCCCTCCGATCGTGCCCAATCCGGTCCCGGAGCCGGGAACCGCGCCGGTGTCGGCGCCGTCGAATGCTCCGGTCAACCCGTTCGATGCGGTCCTGAAGCAGCTGGGGGTGGGTGAGTAATGGTCTCGCGTCTGGCCAAGTGGCAGTTGGTGGCGTTCATCGTCGTGGCGGTGCTCGGTATCGGGTACGTCGGCGCCAAGTACGTCCGGCTCGACACACTGCTGGGATTCGGCGAATACCAGGTCGATGCCAAGTTCGCGCACTCCGGTGGCATCTTCACCAACGCCGAGGTCACCTACCGCGGCGTTCCGGTGGGGCGGGTCGGCGACCTCACGTTGACCGAGGACGGCGTATCCGTGGCGCTCATGATCGACGACGGAGCTCCGCAGATTCCGGCGTCGGCGAAGGCCGTCGTGGCGAATCGTTCGGCGATCGGTGAGCAGTACGTCGATCTGCAGCCCGACACCGACCAGGGCCCGTTCCTCACCGACGGCTCGGTGATCCTCGAAAAGAACACGGCGACGCCGATTCCGGTCGAGGACCTGATCGGCAGCGTCGACCGGCTGGCCCGGTCGGTGCCGACGGACTCGCTGCACACAGCCGTCGTGGAACTCGGCAAGGCGTTCACCGGTAAGGGCGGGGACCTGCAGGTCCTCGTCGATTCGCTGGGCCGGTTCACCGAAACGGCGAACGAGGCGCTTCCCGAGACGCTGGCGTTGATCAGCGACGGCCGGACGGTGTTCGACACCCAGGCCGATCAGGCGGATGCGATCCGCACGTTCAGTGACGGGCTCGACCAGATCACCGCCCAGTTGAAGTCCAGCGATCCGGACGTTCGCCGGCTGATCGGCACCGGCAAGGACACCACGGACACGGTCGGCAAGCTCGTCGCCAACAGCGGTGACGCCCTCACGGCGAATCTCACCAACCTCACGACGACCCTGACGCGGATCTCGCCGACGTTCATCGCGCTGCAACCGTTCTTCCAGTTCCTGCCGGCGCTGTCCGCGGGCGCGTCGGCGGTCGCACCGGGCGACGGCACCATCCACTTCGGCCTGGTGCTCGAGACCAACAACCCGGTGCCGTGCACGCAGGGCTACGAGGGCACGCAGGAGATCCTCGCGCAGATGAAGGCCGAGAATCCGAACTTCGACGACACCGTGGACAACTTCCCGTTCAACGCGAACGCCCGGTGCACCGTCGAGCAGGGCAACCCGACGGGTGTGCGCAGCGCCGAGCGGATCGTCTACGCCGACCCGGAGACGCCGCAGCCGTGGGACAGCACGCCCAAGACCGACCCGGACAAGCTGAACCTCAACCCGATCGCCACCCAGATCGCCACCCTGATGGGCGTCGTGCCGGTCCGGTAGCCTTCGGCAAGCATTCGTTACCCGAGAGTAAGGTTGCCGTGTGACGGACACCACCAAGAACAACAACACGCTCGTCGCGGCCACGGTCGCGGTGTGTGTGCTCCTCGTCGGTGCGCTCGCGGCTGCGGTGTGGTTCGGCTACGGATGGGCGCATGCCGCGCTGTCGGAGAAACCGGCCGCCGATGCCCGCGAGTCGGCACTCGCCGACGCCCGGCAGGCCGCGATCAGTCTCAACTCGTTCGACGCCGCGAACCTGGACAAGTCGTTCGCCGACATCGAGTCGTCCATCACCGGTGGTCTGGTCGACGACCTGAACACGACGCGCGACCAGCTGGCGCAGCAGACTCGGCAGACGGGCGCGCGCAGTGAGTCCGAGGTGCTGGGAGCGTCGCTGACCTCGCTCAACACCGACGACGGCATCGCCGACGCGATCGTCGTGCTCGCCACCACGACGTCGTGGCCCAACGAGACGTCGCGCAAGGTGCGTGTCACGATGCGGCTGACGATGGAGGAGGGCGACGACGGCATCTGGCGGGCGTCCAAGTCCGTCAATCTCGGCAATGCGGCCGTGCTCGAGGAGTCGCCCGCGGCCCCCGCCCAGGACCCCGCGGCCCCCGCCCAGGACCCCGCGGCACCCGCGCCGGATCCCGCGGCGCCCGCTCCCGAGTCGGACGCCGGCGGCCGGTAGCCGCCCCCAGTCTCATGCACATCCCGGGCGGTATCGATCGCACCGCCCGGCGGAAGGAGTTCCCCGTCATGCCTCCCATTCGCCGCACCACCAAGCCCGCGTCGTCCGCTCGGCGCCCCAAGGTCGCCGGTACGGGCAGCGGGCGGCCGGGTAGCGACGTTCGACCGGCCACCGTCGACGCCGTCTCGGACGCCGACGGTCCGACGGCGGTCGGGGTGGCGCTCGTCGACGAGGCGCGCCCTACCGCGCCGATCTCGGCTCCGGGGGCCGAGGAGCCCGGCACCAGCGCCGGTGCGTCGCGATTCGGCGGCCCACGTGCGCGGCTCGTGGCGGTTCTCGGGGCGGTGGCGGTCGTGCTGGCCGTGTTCGCCGTGATCGCCGCGTTCAGGCCCGGTGCGGATGTCGCGAACACCGCGTACGTCGACGGCGGTGGCACCGCTGAGGTGACGGAGGCGGCGCGGTCCGCCCTGAACACGCTGTACACCTACAGCCCCGACACGATCGACGAGTATCCGGACCGGGCCCGCGGCGTGCTCACCGACACCATGCGCGGCGAGTTCGACAAGACGATCGATCCCACCGTGGCGGCGGTGAAGCAGGGCGGGACGGCCACGACCGTTCAGGTGACCGACGTCGGTGTGAAGGTTCTGGACGGTGACCGGGCCGAACTGATCACGAACGTGACGGTCAGTGCGGAGTCCAACGGGGTCGCACAGGACAGTGCGTCGGGCCCGTTGATCGTTCGGATGGAAAAAGTGGGCGGCGTGTGGCTATTGTCTGATATCGCGGATCAGTAGTCCGGCCTCCACAGCCTCGGTCAGCGCCTGCTGTGGCCGGCGATTCGCACGCACCACCCGCGCGGACGGTCCGTGATCGAATCGCCGGGACTCAGGCTTGACGCGGCGATGATCTCGCGTCACTCTATCCGTGAACATTCACGCGTCTCACACGCGCGCAGCACCCCGACGGGTGTCCTTTCTGCTGCCCGACTCGACATCTATTGGGTTTGGGTGTACTTTTGGACGTTGCGCTGGCTGCCTCCTGTCCACCTCTCGACCTCACTGCGGCGAAGTGATTCGCTTCCTGCTCCTGTGGCGAGGCTTCGTTCGGGTTGTGACCAGCGAATTCGCCCCACATGAAGAAGCAGATACAGCGGCGGTCGCACCAGCAAGAGCGGCCCGCGTGAGGTGCTGGAAGGACGCATCTTGGCAGTCTCTAGCCAGACCAAGGCAGTTGCCGGAATCCCCGGAGCCCCCCGAAGGGTTTCGTTCGCGAAGATTCGCGAACCCCTCGAGGTCCCAGGGCTCCTCGATCTACAGACTGATTCGTTCGAGTGGTTGGTCGGCTCGCCGAGTTGGCGCGAGCGTGCGGCCGCACGCCGCGACGGAGCGGTAACGGGTGGTCTCGAAGAGATCCTGGCCGAGCTCTCGCCCATCGAGGACTTCTCCGGGTCGATGTCGCTGTCCTTCTCGGACCCGCGCTTCGACGAGGTGAAGGCCTCGGTCGACGAGTGCAAAGACAAGGACATGACCTACGCGGCGCCGTTGTTCGTCACCGCGGAGTTCATCAACAACAACACCGGTGAGATCAAGAGCCAGACGGTCTTCATGGGTGATTTCCCGATGATGACCGACAAGGGCACATTCATCATCAACGGCACCGAGCGTGTCGTCGTGTCGCAGCTGGTCCGTTCGCCGGGCGTGTACTTCGACGAGTCCATCGACAAGAGCACCGAGAAGACCCTGCACAGCGTCAAGGTCATCCCGGGCCGTGGCGCGTGGCTCGAGTTCGACGTCGACAAGCGCGACACCGTCGGTGTCCGCATCGACCGCAAGCGCCGCCAGCCGGTCACGACGCTGCTCAAGGCGCTCGGCATGACCGACGAGGAGATCCGCGAGCGGTTCGGTTTCTCGGAGATCATGATGGCCACCCTGGAGAAGGATCCGGCCAAGAACACCGACGAGGCCCTGCTCGACATCTACCGCAAGCTGCGTCCGGGCGAGCCGCCGACCAAGGAGAGCGCGCAGACGCTCCTGGAGAACCTGTTCTTCAAGGACAAGCGCTACGACCTCGCTCGCGTGGGCCGCTACAAGATCAACAAGAAGCTGGGTCTGAACACGGGCCTGCCGATCGAGGCGTCGACCCTCACCGAGGAAGACATCGTCGCGACGATCGAGTACCTCGTGCACCTGCACGCCGGTGACACCGTGATGACCGCTCCCGGCGGCGTCGAGGTGCCCGTCGAGGTCGACGACATCGACCACTTCGGCAACCGTCGTCTGCGCACGGTGGGCGAGCTCATCCAGAACCAGATCCGCGTGGGCCTGTCCCGCATGGAGCGTGTCGTCCGTGAGCGCATGACGACTCAGGACGTCGAGGCGATCACGCCGCAGACCCTGATCAACATCCGCCCGGTCGTCGCCGCGATCAAGGAGTTCTTCGGAACCTCCCAGCTGTCGCAGTTCATGGACCAGAACAACCCGCTGTCGGGTCTGACCCACAAGCGTCGCCTGTCGGCGCTGGGCCCCGGCGGTCTGTCCCGTGAGCGCGCGGGCCTCGAGGTCCGCGACGTCCACCCGTCGCACTACGGCCGTATGTGCCCGATCGAGACCCCCGAGGGCCCGAACATCGGTCTGATCGGTTCGCTCTCGGTGTACGCACGGGTCAACCCGTTCGGTTTCATCGAGACCCCGTACCGCAAGGTCGAGAACGGCCAGGTCACCGACCAGGTCGACTACCTGACCGCGGACGAGGAGGACCGCCACGTCGTGGCGCAGGCCAACTCGCCGGTCGACACGTCGGGCCGCTTCGCCGAGGACCGCGTTCTGGTCCGTCGTAAGGGTGGCGAGGTCGAGTTCGTCTCGTCCTCGGACGTCGACTACATGGACGTCTCGCCGCGCCAGATGGTCTCGGTCGCGACCGCGATGATTCCGTTCCTCGAGCACGACGACGCCAACCGTGCCCTCATGGGCGCGAACATGCAGCGTCAGGCGGTTCCGCTGGTGCGCAGTGAGTCGCCGCTGGTCGGTACCGGTATGGAGCTGCGCGCCGCGGTCGACGCCGGCGACGTCATCGTCACCGAGAAGACCGGCGTGGTCGAAGAGGTCTCCTCGGACTACGTCACGGTCATGGCCGACGACGGCAGCCGCACCACGTACCGCCTGCGCAAGTTCGCGCGCTCCAACCAGGGCACGTGCGCCAACCAGCGTCCGATCGTGGACGAGGGCCAGCGGGTCGAGTCGGGCCAGGTCCTGGCCGACGGCCCCTGCACCGAGAACGGTGAGATGGCGCTCGGAAAGAACCTGCTCGTGGCGATCATGCCGTGGGAGGGCCACAACTACGAGGACGCGATCATCCTGTCGCAGCGCCTCGTGGAGGAGGACGTTCTCACCTCGATCCACATCGAGGAGCACGAGATCGACGCCCGCGACACCAAGCTCGGTGCCGAGGAGATCACCCGGGACATCCCGAACGTCTCGGACGAGGTCCTCGCCGATCTCGACGAGCGCGGCATCATCCGTATCGGTGCCGAGGTCCGCGACGGCGACGTCCTGGTCGGCAAGGTCACCCCGAAGGGCGAGACCGAGCTGACCCCGGAGGAGCGCCTGCTGCGCGCGATCTTCGGCGAGAAGGCCCGCGAGGTCCGCGACACGTCGCTCAAGGTGCCCCACGGTGAGTCCGGCAAGGTCATCGGTATCCGCGTGTTCTCGCGCGAGGACGACGACGATCTGCCTCCGGGCGTCAACGAGCTGGTCCGCGTCTACGTTGCCCAGAAGCGCAAGATCCAGGACGGCGACAAGCTCGCCGGCCGCCACGGCAACAAGGGCGTCATCGGCAAGATCCTCCCGCAGGAGGACATGCCGTTCCTGCCCGACGGCACTCCGGTCGACATCATCCTGAACACCCACGGTGTTCCGCGTCGTATGAACATCGGTCAGGTTCTCGAGACGCACCTCGGCTGGATCGGCAAGACCGGCTGGAACGTGCAGATCGCGGGTGACGGTTCGCGTCCCGACTGGGCGGCGACGCTGCCCGAGGAGATGCTGTCCGCACCGGCCGACTCGAACATCGCCACCCCGGTGTTCGACGGTGCCAAGGAGGACGAGCTCACGGGTCTGCTGGGGTCGACCCTGCCGAACCGTGACGGCGAGCGCATGGTGGGCCCGGACGGCAAGGCGACGTTGTTCGACGGTCGCTCCGGCGAGCCGTTCCCGTACCCGGTGTCGGTCGGCTACATGTACATCATCAAGCTGCACCACCTGGTCGACGACAAGATCCACGCGCGTTCGACCGGCCCGTACTCGATGATCACCCAGCAGCCGCTCGGCGGTAAGGCCCAGTTCGGTGGCCAGCGCTTCGGTGAGATGGAGTGCTGGGCGATGCAGGCGTACGGCGCCGCCTACACCCTGCAGGAGCTGCTGACCATCAAGTCGGACGACGTGGTCGGTCGCGTGAAGGTGTACGAGGCCATCGTCAAGGGCGAGAACATCCCCGAGCCGGGCATCCCCGAGTCCTTCAAGGTGCTCCTCAAGGAGCTCCAGTCGCTGTGCCTCAACGTGGAGGTGCTGTCCTCGGACGGCGCAGCCATCGCGATGGCCGACGGCGACGACGAGGACCTCGAGCGTGCCGCCGCGAACCTGGGCATCAACCTGTCCCGGAACGAGGCCGCGACCGTGGACGATCTCGCGAATTAGTTTTCGGTCCCCGGGCCGTGGAATACGGCCTGTGACGCAGTCCGTGGTGACACGGCCCGGGGGCGCTAGAGCACATTTGAATTGGCAGTCAGGAAAAGCGGATCTCACCCGCTGATCCACAATCCCTCTGGGGAAAGGAAGTTACGTGCTCGACGTCAACTTCTTCGATGAACTCCGCATCGGTCTCGCGACCGCGGAGGACATCCGCAACTGGTCCTACGGCGAGGTCAAGAAGCCGGAGACCATCAACTACCGCACGCTCAAGCCCGAGAAGGACGGCCTCTTCTGCGAGAAGATCTTCGGCCCCACCCGGGACTGGGAGTGCTACTGCGGTAAGTACAAGCGCGTCCGCTTCAAGGGCATCATCTGCGAGCGCTGCGGCGTCGAGGTGACCCGCGCGAAGGTGCGTCGTGAGCGTATGGGCCACATCGAGCTCGCCGCTCCGGTCACCCACATCTGGTACTTCAAGGGTGTGCCGAGCCGTCTCGGCTACCTGCTGGACCTGGCTCCGAAGGATCTCGAGAAGATCATCTACTTCGCCGCCTACGTCATCGTCGGTGTCGACGAGGAGCTGCGTCACAACGAGCTCTCCACGCTCGAGGCCGAGATGGAGGTCGAGAAGAAGACCGTCGCCGATCAGCGTGACGCCGATCTCGAGGCCCGCGCGCAGAAGCTCGAAGCCGACATCGCCGAGCTCGAGGCCGAGGGCGCCAAGTCCGACGTCCGCCGCAAGGTCAAGGACGGCGGCGAGCGCGAGATGCGTCAGCTCCGTGACCGTGCGCAGCGCGAGCTGGATCGCCTCGACGAGATCTGGACCACGTTCACCAAGCTGAGCGTCAAGCAGCTCATCGTGGACGAGGGCCTGTACCGCGAGCTCGTCGACCGCTACGGCGAGTACTTCACCGGTGCGATGGGCGCGGAGTCCATCCAGATCCTCATGCGGAACTTCGACATCGAGGCCGAGGCCGAGTCGCTGCGCGAGACCATCCGCAGCGGCAAGGGGCAGAAGAAGCTGCGTGCTCTCAAGCGCCTCAAGGTCGTCGCTGCGTTCCAGCAGTCGGGCAACTCGCCGATGGGCATGGTTCTCGACGCCGTTCCGGTGATCCCGCCGGAGCTGCGCCCGATGGTCCAGCTCGACGGTGGTCGTTTCGCGACGTCCGACCTGAACGACCTGTACCGCCGCGTCATCAACCGCAACAACCGCCTCAAGCGACTGATCGATCTGGGTGCGCCCGAGATCATCGTCAACAACGAGAAGCGGATGCTGCAGGAGTCCGTGGATGCGCTGTTCGACAACGGTCGTCGTGGCCGGCCCGTCACGGGTCCGGGCAACCGTCCGCTGAAGTCGCTGTCCGATCTGCTCAAGGGCAAGCAGGGTCGCTTCCGTCAGAACCTGCTCGGCAAGCGCGTCGACTACTCGGGCCGTTCGGTCATCGTCGTCGGCCCGCAGCTCAAGCTGCACCAGTGCGGTCTGCCGAAGCTCATGGCGCTCGAACTGTTCAAGCCGTTCGTGATGAAGCGTCTGGTCGACCTCAACCACGCGCAGAACATCAAGTCGGCGAAGCGCATGGTCGAGCGTCAGCGTCCGCAGGTGTGGGACGTCCTCGAAGAGGTCATCAACGAGCACCCGGTGCTGCTGAACCGTGCACCTACGCTGCACCGCCTCGGCATCCAGGCCTTCGAGCCGCAGCTCGTCGAGGGCAAGGCCATCCAGCTGCACCCGCTCGTGTGTGAGGCGTTCAACGCCGACTTCGACGGTGACCAGATGGCCGTGCACCTGCCGCTGTCGGCGGAGGCGCAGGCCGAGGCCCGCATCCTGATGCTGTCGTCGAACAACATCCTGTCGCCGGCGTCGGGTCGTCCGCTCGCCATGCCGCGTCTGGACATGGTCACGGGTCTGTTCCACCTGACCCGCGAGGTCGAGGGTGCGATCGGTGCCTACCAGCCGGCCACCGACGGCCAGCCGGAGCAGGGTGTCTACAGCTCGCCGGCCGAGGCGCAGATGGCCGTCGACCGTGGCGTGCTGTCGGTGCAGGCGAACATCAAGGTGCGTCTGACGCACCAGCGCCCGCCGCGTGAGATCGAGGCGGAGCTGTTCCCCGAGGGCTGGAACTTCGGTGACGGCTGGATCGTCGAGACGACTCTCGGCCGCGTGATGTTCAACGATCTGCTCCCGGCGGACTACCCGTTCATCAACGAGCAGATGCCGAAGAAGCGTCAGGCGACGATCATCAACGATCTGGCCGAGCGTTACCCGATGATCGTGGTCGCGCAGACGGTGGACAAGATGAAGGACACCGGCTTCCACTGGGCCACCCGGTCCGGCGTGACGGTCTCGATCTCCGACGTCCTCGTGCCGCCGGAGAAGGCTCAGATCATGGAGCAGTTCGAGGCGCAGGCCGATCAGATCGAGAAGAAGTACCAGCGCGGTGCTCTCAACCATGCCGAGCGCAACAGCGCCCTGGTGAAGATCTGGTCCGAGGCCACCGACGAGGTCGGCAAGGCCATGGAGGCCCACTTCCCCGATGACAACCCGATCCCGATGATCGTGAAGTCCGGCGCGGCCGGCAACATGACTCAGGTTCGCTCGCTCGCCGGTATGAAGGGCCTGGTGACGAACCCGAAGGGTGAGTTCATCCCGCGTCCCATCAAGTCCTCCTTCAAGGAGGGCCTGACGGTTCTCGAGTACTTCATCAACACGCACGGTGCTCGTAAGGGTCTGGCCGATACCGCTCTGCGTACCGCCGACTCGGGTTACCTGACCCGTCGTCTGGTGGACGTCTCGCAGGACGTCATCGTCCGTGAGGTCGACTGTGGCACCGAGCGTGGCATTCTCACCACGATCGCGGAGAAGGCAGCGGACGGCACGATGATCCGCGACGCGCACGTCGAGACCTCGACGTACGCCCGCACCCTGGCCGCGGACGCGGTCGACGAGAACGGCAACGTGATCGTCGAGCGTGGACACGACCTGGGCGATCCGGCCATCGACGCGCTGCTCGCGGCCGGTGTCACGCAGGTCAAGGTCCGCTCGGTCCTCACCTGCACCACCGCCACGGGTGTGTGTGCGACCTGCTACGGCCGCTCGATGGCGACCGGCAAGCTCGTCGACATCGGTGAGGCCGTCGGTATCGTCGCCGCTCAGTCGATCGGTGAGCCCGGTACCCAGCTGACGATGCGTACCTTCCACCAGGGTGGTGCGGCCGGCGCGGCCGACATCACCGGTGGTCTGCCGCGTGTCCAGGAGCTGTTCGAGGCCCGCGTCCCCAAGGGCAAGGCCCCGATCACCGAGGTCTCCGGCCGGGTGCAGCTCGACGACGACGACCGCTTCTACAAGATCACGGTCGTCCCGGACGACGGTGGCGAAGAGGTCGTGTACGACAAGCTGTCGAAGCGTCAGCGTCTGCGCGTGTTCAAGCACGACGACGGCTCGGAGCGACTGCTGTCGGACGGTGACCACGTGGACGTCGGTCAGCAGCTGCTCGAGGGCGCTGCCGACCCGCACGACGTGCTGCGTGTCATGGGCCCGCGTCAGGTGCAGATCCACCTCGTCAACGAGGTCCAGGAGGTGTACCGGAGCCAGGGTGTGTCGATCCACGACAAGCACATCGAGGTCATCGTGCGCCAGATGCTGCGCCGCGTCACGATCATCGATTCGGGCTCGACGGAGTTCCTGCCCGGCTCGCTGGTCGAGCGTGCGGAGTTCGAGGCGTCCAACCGTCGCGTCGTCGCCGAGGGCGGCGAGCCTGCGGCCGGACGTCCGGTGCTGATGGGTATCACGAAGGCGTCGCTGGCGACCGACTCGTGGCTGTCGGCGGCGTCGTTCCAGGAGACCACTCGCGTGCTGACCGACGCGGCGATCAACTGCCGTTCGGACAAGCTGATCGGTCTCAAGGAGAACGTGATCATCGGCAAGCTGATCCCGGCCGGCACCGGCATCAACCGGTACCGGAACATCCAGGTTCAGCCCACCGAGGAGGCTCGCGCGGCTGCGTACGCGGTTCCGTCCTACGACGACCAGTACTACAGCCCGGAGGGCTTCGGCACCGGCACCGGTGCTGCGGTTCCGCTGGACGACTACGGATTCGGTAGCGACTACCGCTAACCCGTAGAAAGTTCGACTCGAAGGTCCCGTCCCCACCAGGGGGCGGGGCCTTCGGGCATTCTGGGGAGCAGGAAGAATGTTCCTGTAATCGGACTAATTGGACAGGCGGAGGGCATCATGGCCGGTAAGAACATCGATCGGGTGAAGGCGGAGTCTGCGCTCGAGGTCGTCAAGGAGAGCCCGGCCATCGTGGCGATCGTCGCGGCTCCGGCCGTGGTCGTCTTCGGTGTGCTGTGGTGGCTCACCGGATTCGGCACGGCGCTGCTGGTGACCCTGCTGATCGCGGGTATCGCGGTGGTCGCGAAGAAGGTGTTCTGACTCAGACCTTTTCGCGGGGGAGTTTCTCGACGCGCGCGACGGCGCGCACCTCGCCCTCGACGAGGAACCACACCGAGAGCGAGGTGTCGTCGCCGTCGGTGCGGAGTCGCACGTGATCGCGCGCGAAGATCGGGCTCAGGTGCTCGACTACCGCGCGGTAGGGCGTCTCTCGCAGGTCCGTCCGGTCGGCGAGGCAGTCCTCCACCGCGTGCCAGTACGTTGCGTTGTTGACGTGGTTGAACGGGTCGATGTCGGTGGTCCGCAGGTGGAACGTCCGCTCGTGGTCTTCCCAGTCGTCGATGTCGGGCGGTGTCGCCGTCAGCCACGGCTTCCAGCGGAGACGGTGCTCGTCGGTGGTCCGGCCCAGGCTCTCGAGCAGGCCGTCGCTGATCCGGGTGGGCATTCCGGTGTCGGCGCCGATGTCGATCCAGAAGCCCTCGGTCTCGATCAGTGCGCCCGCGGTGCTCGTCAGTCGGACGCGCATCGCCGACCATCGCGTCGAATGCGCCGCGCACCAGCGGCGCAGGTGCATCCGGTCGGGCCACACGGCCGGGCGGTGGACCTCGATGACGGTGCGCCGGACGATCCACAGGGGATCGGACTTGTCGAAGCCGAACGCTGCCAGATTGTCCGAGCCGATGTCCTGGAGGTAGCGGGCGATCCCGTCGAGGCGCAGTCGATTCTCGGTGTCGACGTCTCCGGTGCGAATCGGGCGCGAGGTCTCGAAACACTGCTCGGGCGGGGGCGCCGGCGCCGGCGATCCGGCCGGAGTGACGCTCTGCGTTGCGGGGGCGATCTGCTCGGAAGCCACGGTGTTCCCTCGGTTCGGCGGTTGTCGCCAGCGATTGTGACAGTTGGCGGCGCTGTCGTCACCGGATTCGGTGAGCCGCGGACTCTGCCGTGAGTGCTTGTTCGATCGCCCGGGGCCGAGTACAGTCTCATAACTGTAACTCATAGTCACATGAAGGCTGTCACATCGGTGACTGCGTCGGGCGTGCGTCACGTCCCGTGTGGCGCTCGAGACGGGAAATCGAACATGGCCTACGTCATCACCCAGGCGTGCTGCAACGATGCGAGTTGTGTGTCGGCGTGTCCGGTGAACTGCATCCATCCGACGCCGGAGGAAGCGGAATTCGCGACCACGGAGATGCTCTACATCGAACCCGAGGCCTGCATCGACTGCGGCGCGTGTGTCGATGCCTGCCCGGTGGACGCGATCTTCCCCGAGGACCAACTGACCGAGTCGCTGCAGCGGTACCGCGAGATCAACGCCGACTACTACACGCGGCACCCGCTGCAGCCGGACTGGATTCCGCTCACCCCCGCGACACCGCCGGTGCGGGACCTCGGCACCCTGCGGGTCGCGATCGTCGGGGCGGGGCCCGCGGCCTGCTACGCGGCGGAGGAACTGCTCAAACGCTCCGACGTCGAGGTCGAGATGTTCGAGAAGCTGCCGACGCCGTGGGGCCTCGTCCGTGCCGGCGTCGCGCCCGACCATCCGGGCACCAAGTCGGTGACCGAGATGTTCGAGTGGTCGCTCGGCCGCGACGCGTTCCAGTTCCACCTGAACGTCGAGGTCGGCAAGCACGTCAGCCATGCCGACCTGCTGGCCCATCACCACGCGGTGATCTATGCGGTGGGCGCATCGAGCGATCGGGCGTTGGGCGTGCCGGGCGAGGAGCTTCCGGGAAGCCATGCCGCCACCGAGTTCGTCGCCTGGTACAACGGGCACCCGGACTACGCGGACCGCACGTTCGACCTCTCCGGGGAGCGGGCGGTGATCGTCGGCAACGGCAACGTGGCGCTCGACGTCGCGCGCATCCTGACGATGGACCCCGACGAACTGGCGAAGACCGACATCGCCGATCACGCACTGAAGGCGCTCCGCGACAGCAACATCCGCGAGGTCGTGCTGTTGGGTCGGCGAGGTCCCGCGCAGGCCGCCTACTCCAACCCCGAGTTCCTCGCCCTCGGCGACCTGTCCGGGGTGGACGTCGTGATCGACCCCGCAGAGGTGGAGCTCGATCCGCACTCCCGCGCGCTGGTCGACGCCGACACGACCGAACCGGCCGTCGCGATGAAGGTGCGCCTCGCGCAGGAGTTCGCCGAGCGGACTCCCGCTCCGGGCAACCGGCGAATCGTGTTCCGATACCTGACGTCGCCCACGGAGATCGTCGGCACCGAGCACGTCGAGGGGCTCGGCGTCGTCGCGAACGAGTTGGTCGAGGACGCCGCCGGTGGACTAGCGGCGCATCCCACCGGCCGCACCGAGCGAATCGACACCTCGCTGGTGCTGCGCTCGATCGGCTACCGGGGGCGTCCGGTCGCGGGGGTGCCTTTCGACGATCGGCGCGGGGTGATCCCGAACGACCGCGGCCGCGTCGTCGTCGGAGCCGGGGAACCGGTCGGCGGTGTGTACGTCACCGGATGGATCAAGCGGGGCCCGAGCGGAGTGATCGGGACGAACAAGACGTGCGCCAAGGAGACCGTCGCCCGGCTCGTCGAGGATTTCGAAGCCCGGCGCCTGGCAACGCCGACCGGTGGGCGGAAGGACCTCGGCAAGCTGCTGGCGCATCGACAGCCCGAGCGGATCTCACGGCGAGGCTGGGAAGCGATCGACCAGGCGGAGCGGAGCCGAGGACTGTCGAGCGGACGGCCGCGGGTCAAGATGACGGACACCGCGGAGATGGTGGCGGTCGGACGCAAGCGTCGCGCGCTGTTCGGCGGATGAACCCGGGGTAGCGTCACGCACAGGGTGCAGCGTCCACCGGAGATGCCGCCCTGCGGATTTCGGAGGTGGAAAGTGCGCGCAGTGGTGGTCACGGATCTGGCAGGGCCGTCGGCGATCGTGGTTCGAGAGGTCCCGGAACCGGACTCCGCGGGGCTGGTGCTGATCGACGTCAAGGCCAGCGGCGTGTGCTTTCCCGATCTGCTGATCAGCTACGGCAAGTACCAGATCCGGCCCGAGCCGCCCTTCGTGCCCGGCACCGAGGTGGCGGGCGTCGTGATCGGTGCACCCGAGGGCAGCGGGTTCGAGCCCGGACAGCGGGTGCTCGCGGTGTCGAGCCTCGGCGGCTACGCGGAACGCGTCGCCGTCCACCCGAATCTGGTGCTGCCGATCCCGGACGAGCTCTCGTTCGAGGAGGCGGCGTCGCTGATCATCAACTATCAGACGATGGAGTTCGCCTTCGCCCGGCGGGCACGGTTGCAGCCGGGGGAGAACGTCGTGATCCTCGGTGCGGCCGGCGGCGTCGGGACGTCCGCGATCCAGTTGGCGAAGGCGCACGGGGCCCGGGTGATCGCGGTGGTGCGACGGGACGGCGCGGATGACTTCCTGCGCGAGATCGGCGCGGACGACGTGGTCCGGCTCGCCGACGGGTGGGCCGCTCGGGTCCGTGAGCTCACCGACGGGCGCGGCGCCGATGTCGTCGTGGATCCGGTCGGGGGCGACGCGTTCGACGACGCGGTCCGCGCACTCGCGCCCGAGGGGCGTCTGGTGGTGATCGGCTTCGCCGGCGGCGGTATCCCGTCGGTCAAGGTCAATCGGGTCCTGTTCCGCAACATCAGCATCGTGGGCGCGGCGTGGGGCGAGTTCCTGCGACACGAGCCGTCGGCGCTGGCAGAGACGCATGCTGCGCTCGTCGAGCACGTGCGGGCGGGGCTGCGTCCCCTCGTGAAGGCGCGGTACCCGCTCTCGTCGGCCGCGGAGGCTCTCGTGGATCTGGAGGCAGGCCGGGTGCTCGGAAAGGCCGTATTGGTCCAGGACTGACTGTGTTCCTCGTCACCTGACCCCTCCCTGCCCGGAAAATCTGTTGCCGCAGGTAGTCGCCTCGTGGTGTCGTTGAGAGGCCGCGGATTCACGTGGCCGTGGGGGTAATTGCGTTTCCGCAATAGTTGCATGATCGCTACTATTCGAGCCCGTGGCTGATGTGACTCCGGACGACGTGTACACCGTGCTCGAGGAGTTCATCATGCGTCTCCTGGGTATGGGGGAGTCCGAGTCGATGGACACCCTCATCGCGATGGATCTGTCGTTCTCGCAGGTCCGTGCGCTCTTCGTGCTGGCGCAGCACGGCGAGCCGATCGCGATCAACGAGGTCGCGGAGTGTCTGCGGATGTCGGTGGCTGCCGCGGGTCGCAACATCGACCAGTTGGTGTGTCAGGAACTTGTGTTGCGCCGTGAGGACCCGGGGGATCGTCGGATCAAACGGGTCTCGCTGACGGAGTCCGGGCGAAGCCTGGTCTCCCGTCACCTCGAGGACAAGCGTGACGAGCTCCGAGCGTTCGCGGGCCGGTTGGACCAGCCGGACCGCAGGCGGTTGCTCGAGGCCCTTCAACCCATACTCGCGGGCGATGCCCTGCGGGCCCGAAGTCAGGAATTCTGTACATGACGACGCCAAACTCGACGGCCGGACCCCAACCGGGGGCACCGGAGTCGGACAAGATCGACGGCGCGGTTCTCAAGATCGCCTCCGTGGTGGTGCTCGGCGCCATCATGTCCATCCTCGACGTCACCGTCGTCAGTGTCGCGCTGCCGACGTTCGCGGAGACGTTCGAGACCAGCTACGCGGTCGTCGCCTGGACGATGACCGCCTACACGCTCGCCCTCGCCACCGTCATCCCCGTGACGGGTTGGGCCGCTGACCGTTTCGGCACCAAACGCCTCTACATCGGCGCGCTGGTGCTGTTCGTCATCGGTTCGGTCCTGTGTGCCTTCGCATGGGACATCACGTCGCTGATCGTGTTCCGCGTGATCCAGGGCCTCGGTGGCGGCATGCTGATGCCGCTGGGTATGACGATCATGACCCGTGCGGCCGGACCGGAGCGTGTCGGTCGCGTCATGGCCGTCCTCGGCATCCCGATGCTGCTCGGCCCGATCGCCGGCCCCATCGTCGGCGGATGGCTGATCGACGCTGCCAGCTGGCACTGGATCTTCCTGATCAACCTGCCGATCGGCATCATCGCGCTCGTCGCGGCGTTCAAGCTGCTGCCGAAGGACGAGCCGAGCCCGTCGCAGTCGTTCGACTTCGTCGGCATGCTGCTGCTCTCGCCCGGCCTGGCGCTGTTCCTGTACGGCGTCTCGTCGATCCCGGAGCACGGCAAGGGGCTGTCCCCGGAGGTCCTGATCCCGATCGGTGTCGGCCTGGTCCTGATCGTCGGCTTCGTCTTCCATGCGCTCCGCAAGGATCACCCGCTGATCGACCTGCACCTGTTCCAGAATCGTCAGCTCACGGTCGCGGTGCTCACGACCACGATGTTCATCATCGCGTTCATGGGTGCGGGCCTGCTCTTCCCGAGCTACTTCATCCAGGTGCGTGGTGAGTCCGCGATGGCCGCCGGCCTGTTGCTCGCGCCGCAGGGCATCGGCGCCATGGTGACGATGCCGATCGCCGGCCGACTGGTCGACAAGATCGGCCCGGGCAAGATCGTCCTGACGGGTCTGCCGCTGATCGCGCTGGGCATGTTCACGTTCACGCAGCTGACCGCGACGTCGTCGTACCCGCTGCTGATGGGTTCGTTGTTCGTGATGGGCCTCGGCATGGGCTGCACGATGATGCCGCTGATGACCGCCGCGATGGTCACGCTCAAGCACGACATGATCGCCCGTGGCTCGACGCTGATGAACATCGTCCAGCAGACGGCGGGCTCGATCGGTACCGCCACGATGTCGGTGGTGCTGACGAATCAGATGACCTCGCACGGCCTGAGCAAGGATGCGGCCCCGCCGACCGACCCGAGCAGCGTCGCGCAGATGCTCAACGATTCGGCCGACTCGTTCGGCGCGACGTTCATGGTCGCGTTCGTCCTGGTGCTGGTCACGCTCATCCCGGCGTTCTTCCTGCCGCGCAAGCGTACGGTCGCGACGACCGAGGACGTCCAGCCCGTGATGATGCACTGACATCCGCATTCGAAAGAGCCCCCGAGCGATTCGTCGCTCGGGGGCTCTTCGCGTTGTCCGAGTTCGCGTCGGCGCGTCGCCCCGAGGCTGTCGGGGGTCGGTTCTATCGTCACGACAGGAGCCTCGAGCAGGGAAGGGGCGCATCATGGCTGAAGAGCCTGGCGTCACGTACAACCCGGACAATCCTTCGCATTGGCACTACTACGCGGTGGTCGGCACCACGATCGGCGGCGGTCACACGCTCGCCGAGTTCGGCCCACACCACACCGCACTCTCGGCGCTGCAGGTCGCCGTCCACTCGGTCAATCACACGGCGTACTCGATGTTCGAGCAGGGGATCGTCGGGAACACTCTGGCCGAGCCGGCGATGGTGGAGCGCCTGCCCATCACCAACTTCACGGTCGAACGGCAGCATCCCGTCACGCGCGCACCCGACGCGGAGTGGTCCCTCAGTGGTGGCCGGCGGGTGTGGGGCGCGGCGGCTCATCTGACCGCGTGACCGGTCCGGGGCGGGGTCGTGTGGTGGCTGTTCGTTGCTAAACAATCAGTCATGCTTGATTTTTAATCCCTCCGGTGTGATGCTGATCTCGGCATCCGAGGAGGGTATGTGGCTGACCTGAACAAGATCGTCGACGACCTGTGTGCGGAAGGTGCGGCACTCGATGTGCTGGTCGCCGACCTGCCCGAAGAGAAGTGGGCGATGCCGACTCCGGCGGAGGGCTGGACCGTCGCGCACCAGATCGGTCACCTCGCGTGGACCGACCGCGCGGCGCTGCTGGCCGCGACCGATGAGGATGGCTTCACCGCCCAACTCGCCGAGGCGTGGAAGAACCCGTACGGCTTCGTCGACGAGGGCGCCGAGATCGAGGCGCAGCGTCCGCCCCGGGAACTTCTGGCCGACTGGCGGGAGTGTCGCGCCCGGCTCGCACAGGCACTGCGCGACGTTCCCGTCGGGACCAAACTTCCGTGGTACGGACCGCCGATGAGTGCAGCCTCGATGGCGACGGCCCGGCTGATGGAGACGTGGGCGCACGGCCGCGACGTCGCCGAGGCACTGGGTGCGGCGCCGGAGGTGTCCGAACGCCTCGAGCACATTGCCCGCCTGGGGGTGCGAACCCGCGACTTCGCGTACAGCGTCAACGAGATCACGCCGCCCGCAGAGGAGTTCCGGGTGGAACTCACCGCGCCGGACGGCGGAGTCTGGGCGTGGGGTCCGGAGGATGCGGCCCAGCGGGTGACGGGGCCGGCCGAGGACTTCTGCCTACTCGTCACCCAGCGGGTGCACCGCCGCGACACCGCCCTGCGGACGACGGGCGACGACGCCGAGCGCTGGCTCGGGATCGCGCAGGCGTTCGCGGGTCCGCCGGGCGCGGGCAGGGACCGGGGCCGGACGGAGGCGACCCGATGACCGGGACCGCGGTGCGCATCGGCAACTGCTCCGGCTTCTACGGCGACCGCATCTCGGCGATGCGCGAGATGCTCGAGGGCGGTGAGCTCGACTATCTGACCGGTGATTACCTCGCCGAACTCACGATGCTGATCCTCGGGCGGGACCGGATGAAGGATCCGTCGCGCGGCTACGCCAAGACCTTCCTGCGTCAGGCCGAGGACTGTCTCGGGCTCGCGCTCGATCGCGGCGTGAAGATCGTCGCCAACGCCGGAGGGCTGAACCCCGCCGGTCTCGCCGGCGCGCTACGCGAGGTGAACGACAGGCTGGGACTGAACGCGAGAATCGCGCACGTGGAGGGCGACGACCTCATCGCCCGGGTCGCCGAGCTGGGGCTCGATCGGGAGACCGCGCCGCTCACCGCGAACGCCTATCTCGGGGCCTGGGGGATCGTGGAGTGCCTGGATGCAGGCGCCGACGTCGTCGTCACCGGGCGGGTCACCGACGCGTCGGTGATCGTCGGGCCGGCGGCAGCGCACTTCGGCTGGGCACGAGACGATTTCGACAAGCTCGCGGGCGCCGTCGTCGCCGGTCACGTGATCGAGTGCGGGACCCAGGCCACGGGTGGAAACTTCTCGTGGTTCACCGAGATTCCCGACCTCACCCGTCCCGGCTTCCCGATCGCCGAGATCCACGACGACGGCTCGTCGGTCGTCACCAAGCACGCGGGGACCGGGGGAGCGGTGACCGTCGACACCGTCACTGCGCAGTTGCTGTACGAGATCACCGGCGCCCGCTACGCGAATCCCGACGTCACCGCCCGCATGGATTCGGTGCTCCTCACCGGCGACGGCCCCGATCGCGTTCGCCTCTCCGGCGTGACCGGTGAGGCCCCGCCGCCGCAGTACAAGGTGTCGCTCAACGCGCTCGCCGGATTCCGGAACGAGGCGACGTTCGTGCTCACCGGGCTCGACATCGAGGCCAAGGCCGAACTGGTTCGGCGCCAGATGGATTCGTGGCTGCAGGTGAGGCCGCAGGAGCTCGACTGGACACTCGCGCGTACCGATCATCCCGACGCCGACACCGAGGAGGCGGCGAGCGCGCTGCTGCGCTGCACGGTGCGCGACACCGACCCGGACGTCGTGGGCCGCGCGTTTTCGTCGGTGGCCGTCGAACTGGCGCTCGCCAGCTACCCGGGGTTCACACTGACCGCACCGCCCTCACACGGTCAGCCGTACGCGGTGTTCACACCCGGCTACGTCGATGCCGCCGAGGTCCCGCATGTCGCCGTGCTGCCCGACGGCACACGCGTCGACATCGCGCCGAGCACGCATACCCGAGCACTCGAGGACGTGCCGGAACCGACGCTGCCCGATCCGTGGGACCGGGACGACACGGTCACCGTTCCCCTCGGCGCGGTCGCGGCGGCTCGTAGCGGCGACAAGGGCGGCAATGCCAACGTCGGTGTGTGGGTGCGCACGGACGAGCAATGGCGCTGGCTCGTGCACGCGCTCACCGTCGACGAGGTGAAGCGAATGCTGCCGGAAGCGAAGAGCCTCGACGTGACTCGCCACGTCCTGCCGCACCTGCGGGCCGTGAACTTCGTGATCGAGGGCATCCTCGGCCGCGGTGTCGCGTCGCAGGCCCGTTTCGATCCACAGGCCAAGGGACTCGGTGAGTGGCTGCGCTCGCGGCACATCGAGATCCCGGTAGGGCTCGTACCGAGCTATGGAGACCAGCTCGAGGAAGGACACGCATGACCGTGTGGGACACACCGGAGCGGCAACAGCTCCGCAAGACGGTCCGCGGATTCGTGGAACAGGAGATCCTCCCGCACCTGGGCGACTGGGAGCGCGACGGCGAGATCCCCCGCGAGCTGCACCGTGAGGCCGCGGCGCTGGGGCTGCTCGGCGCCGGCTTCCCCGAGGCGGTCGGGGGCGAGGGCGGCGACCTGGTCGACGCGGTCGTGATCTGCGAGGAGATGCACCAGGCCGGTGCGTCCGGCGGACTGTTCGCGTCGCTGTTCACGTGCGGCATCGCCCTCCCGCATCTGGTCGCGGCCGGTGACTCTCGACAGATCGACCGGTGGGTGCGCCCCACCCTCGCGGGCGAGAAGATCGGATCCCTCGCGATCACCGAACCGGGCGGCGGCTCCGACGTCGGCCACCTGCGGACCACCGCGGTGCGCGACGGCGACCACTACGTCGTCAACGGCGCCAAGACGTTCATCACGTCGGCCGTTCGCGCCGACTTCGTCGTCACCGCGGTGCGGACCGGCGGCCCCGGCGCCGGCGGGGTGTCGCTGCTCGTGATCGAGAAGGGCACACCGGGATTCGAGGTGGCCCGCAAGCTCGACAAGATGGGCTGGCGGGCGTCGGACACCGCCGAGCTGTCGTTCGTCGACGCCCGGGTCCCGGTGGACAACCTGGTGGGCAAGGAGAATTCGGGGTTCGCGCAGATCGCGCAGGCGTTCCTCACGGAGCGCATCGCGCTCGCCGCGCAGGCGTATGCGAGCGCGCAGCGCTGCCTGGATCTGACGCTGCAATGGTGCCGCGACCGGGAGACGTTCGGACGTCCGCTGATCTCCCGGCAGGCGGTACAGAACACGGTCACCGAGATGACGCGGCGCATCGACGTCGCCCGCGTCTACACGCGCACCCTCGTCGAACGTTCGCTCGTCTCGAACGAGGACTTCGTCGCCGAGGTGTGTTTCGCGAAGAACACCGCCGTCGAGGCCGGTGAATGGGTGGCGAACCAGGCCGTGCAGTTGTTCGGCGGCATGGGCTACATGGCGGAGAGCGAAGTGGAGAGGCAGTACCGGGACATGCGCATTCTGGGTATCGGGGGCGGGACGACGGAGATCCTGACCTCGTTGGCGGCCAAGCGATTGGGGTATCAGTCGTGACGATTCTGAAGTCGGTTCTGGATACGAAGTCGGCCGAGTATGCGGCGGCGGCCGAGTCGATGACCGCCAAGCTCGCCGAACTCGAGGTCGAGCACGCGAAGGCCCTGGCCGGGGGCGGCGAGAAGTACGTCGAGCGACATCACAAGCGGGGCAAGCTGCTGGCGCGCGAGCGCATCGAGTTGCTGATCGACCCGGACTCGCCGTTCCTCGAACTGTCCCCGCTCGCCGCGTGGGGCACCGAGTTCCCGGTGGGTGCGTCGACGATCGTCGGTATCGGCGTCGTCAGCGGTGTCGAATGCCTCATCGTCGCGAACGACCCCACCGTCCGCGGTGGCACGTCCAATCCGTGGACACTCAAGAAGGGCTTCCGCGCCAACGACATCGCCGTCCAGAACCGGCTGCCCGTCATCTCGCTCGTCGAGTCCGGCGGCGCCGACCTGCCGACGCAGAAGGAGGTGTTCATCCCGGGCGGGCGGATGTTCCGCGACCTGACGAAGCTGTCGGCGGCCGGGATCCCCACCATCGCGCTCGTGTTCGGCAACTCCACCGCCGGCGGCGCCTACATCCCGGGCATGTCCGATCACGTCGTGATGATCAAGGAACGGTCCAAGGTGTTCCTGGCCGGACCACCGCTGGTGAAGATGGCGACCGGTGAGGAGTCCGACGACGAGTCCCTCGGCGGCGCCGAGATGCACGCCCGCACATCGGGTCTGGCCGACTATTTCGCCCTCGACGAGCAGGACGCGATCCGTATCGGCCGCAGCATCGTCCGCCGGCTCAACTGGCGCAAGGAGGGCCCGGCGCCGCGAGCGGAGGTGATCGAACCGCTCGAAGATCCCGAGGAACTGATCGGCATCGTCCCGTCGGATCTGAAGATTCCGTTCGATCCGCGCGAGGTGATCGCCCGGATCGTCGACGGCTCCGATTTCGACGAGTTCAAACCGATGTACGGATCGTCGCTCGTGACGGGCTGGGCCGAACTGCACGGCTATCCGATCGGCATCCTCGCCAACGCGCGCGGTGTCCTGTTCAGCGAGGAGTCGCAGAAGGCCACCCAGTTCATCCAGCTCGCGAACCGGTCGAACACGCCACTCCTGTTCCTGCACAACACCACCGGGTACATGGTGGGGCGGGAGTACGAGGAGGGCGGGATGATCAAGCACGGCTCGATGATGATCAACGCGGTCGCCAACTCGACCGTGCCGCACATCTCGATCCTGCTCGGGGCGTCGTACGGCGCCGGTCACTACGGCATGTGCGGGCGCGCGTTCGATCCCCGATTCCTGTTCGCGTGGCCCAGTTCCAAGTCCGCGGTGATGGGCGGCGCCCAGCTCGCGGGTGTCATCTCGATCGTCGGCCGGGCGGCCGCCGAGGCGCGTGGGCAGGCGTTCGACGCCGAGGCCGACGCCGGGATGCGGGCGATGATCGAGAACCAGATCGAGGCCGAGTCGCTGCCGATGTTCCTGTCCGGGCGCCTGTACGACGACGGCGTCATCGACCCCCGTGACACCCGCACGGTGGTGGGGATGTGCCTGTCGGCCATCGCCACCGCCCCGATCGAGGGCACCGAGAACTTCGGCGTCTTCCGGATGTGAGGCCGACTGTGACTACTTCCGACATCACTTCCGTGCTGGTCGCGAACCGGGGCGAGATCGCCCGTCGGGTGTTCGCGACGTGTCGGCGCACCGGCGTCGGCACGGTTGCCGTCTTCTCCGACCCGGACGCCGCGAGTCCGCATGTCGCCGAGGCCGACGCCGCGGTGCGACTGCCGGGCGCCACCCCGGCCGAGACGTACCTGCGCACCGACGCGTTGATCGCTGCGGCACATGCGGCCGGAGCCGACGCGGTCCACCCCGGATACGGATTCCTCTCGGAGAATGCCGATTTCGCGCAGGCCGTCGAGGCGTCCGGCCTCACCTGGATCGGTCCACCCGTCAAGTCGATCGAGCTCATGGGTTCGAAGGTCGAGTCCAAGCGCATCATGGCCGAGGCCGGGGTACCGGTCCTCGCCGAACTCGATCCGGCTGCGGTTACCGAAGCGGACCTACCGGTGCTGGTCAAGGCCTCCGCCGGTGGCGGCGGTCGCGGCATGCGCGTCGTACGCGAGTTGTCGGCGCTGCCCCGCGAGATCGAGGCGGCGCAGCGCGAGGCACAGTCCGCGTTCGGTGATCCGACGGTGTTCTGCGAGCGCTACCTCGAGACCGGCCGCCACATCGAGGTCCAGGTGATGGCCGACCGGCACGGCACCGTCTGGGCGATCGGGGAGCGGGAGTGCTCCATCCAGCGTCGTCACCAGAAGGTGGTCGAGGAGGCGCCGTCCCCGCTCGTCGAACGCCTTCCGTCCATGCGCAACAGGCTGTTCGACGCGGCCAGGCTCGCCGCGAACGCGATCGGCTACGAGGGCGCGGGCACCGTCGAGTTCTTGGCGGACGAACGCGGCGACTTCTTCTTCCTGGAGATGAACACGCGTCTGCAGGTGGAGCATCCGGTAACCGAGTGCACCACGGGACTCGACCTCGTCGAGTTGCAGCTGCAGGTGGCGTCCGGTGCCGAACTGCCGGCCGAGCCACCGGCGATCCGGGGCCACTCGATCGAGGTCCGGCTGTACGCCGAGGACCCCGCACACAATTGGCGGCCGCAGAGTGGCACGGTCGAACGAATCGAACTTCCCGGCGACACGGTCGAGTTCGATCTCCTCGATCGGACCGGCGTGCGCCTGGACTCGGGCGTCGAGAACGGCTCGGTGGTGAGCGTCTTCTACGATCCGATGCTCGCCAAGGTGATCTCGTTCGCGCCCACCCGCGCGCAGGCGGCACAGGTACTCGCGTCGGCACTGGCCCGTACCCGTCTGCACGGACTGCGGACCAACCGCGATCTGCTCGTGAACGTCCTGCGGCATCCGGCGTTCCTGGCGGGCGACACCGACACCGCCTTCTTCGACACGCACGGACTGGACGTCCTCGCCCGACCGCTGGCCGACGCGGACGCGGAGAAGCTGTCCGCGCTCGCCGCCGCCCTGGCCGACGCCGCGGTGAACCGGGCTGCGGCACCCGTGGTCGGCGCCCTGCCGAGCGGCTGGCGAAATCTTCCGTCGCAGCCGCAGGTCAAGCGGTACAGCGGAATCCACGGCGACCACGACGTCCGCTACCTGCTCACCCGCTCGGGTCTGCGCGCCGAGGGATTCGACGACGTGTCGCTGGTGTCGTCGACGCCCGATCACGTCGTCCTCGACGTGGCGGGCCTGCAGCGCCGTTTCGACGTCGCGCGCTACGGCGACACGGTCTGCGTCGACTCGCCGCTCGGACCGGTGGCTCTCACGGCCGTCCCGCGGTTCGTCGATCCGTCCTCTGTCGTCGCCGAGGGCTCTCTGCTCGCACCGATGCCGGGTGCGGTGATCCGCCTCGGGGCGGCGGAGGGCGATCACGTGGAGGCCGGACAGCCGATCCTGTGGCTCGAGGCCATGAAGATGGAGCACACCGTCAAGGCGCCCACCTCCGGTGTGCTCACCGAACTCCCCGTCGTCGTCGGCCAGCAGGTCGACGTCGGATCCGTTCTGGCAATCGTGGAAGCACCGGCGTCGAACGAGGCCGGGGCAGAAGGAGAGAGCGCATGAGCAGCTTCATCGAGACGGACGAGCAGAGGGAGCTGCGAGCGGCGGTGTCGAAGCTCGCGCAGCGCTTCAACTACGTCGACTACGTGCTGCCGAAGGCGCGCAAGGGCGAACCGCTCACCGAACTGTGGACCGAGGCCGGCAAGCTCGGCTTCCTGGGTGTCAACCTGCCCGAGGAGTACGGCGGCGGGGGAGCGGGCATCTACGAACTGGCGCTGGTGCAGGAGGAGCTCGCCGCGCAGGGCGCCGGACTGCTGCTGGTGGTCGTCTCACCCGCCATCTGCGGCACCATCATCGGCAAGTACGGCACCGACGCGCAGAAACAGCAGTGGCTCACCGCGCTCGCCGACGGCTCCAAGATCATGGCGTTCGGCATCACCGAGCCCGACGCCGGCTCCAATTCCCACCAGATCACCACCACCGCGCGCCGGGACGGGGAGGAGTGGGTTCTGCGGGGCAGCAAGATCTACATCTCCGGGGTCGATCAGGCCGACGCGGTGCTGATCGTCGCGCGGACCGAGGACCACAGGACCGGCAAGCTGAAGCCGGCGCTGTTCATCGTGCCCACGGACGCCGAGAACTTCGTCGCGCAGCCGATGGAGATGGACATCATCGAACCCGATCACCAGTTCACGCTGTTCCTCGACGACGTCCGGCTGCCGGCGGACGCGCTGGTCGGCTCGGAGGACGCGGCGCTGATGCAGTTGTTCGCGGGCCTCAATCCGGAACGCATCCTGGGTGCTGCGATGGCGATCGGGATGGGGCGCTGGGCGCTCGAGGCGGGCGTGAAGTTCGCGAAGGAACGTACGGTCTGGAAGACGCCGATCGGCGCTCACCAGGGGCTGGCCCATCCGCTCGCGCAGTGCAAGATCGAACTCGAACTGGCGAAGCTCATGATGCAGAAGGCCGCGACGCTGTACGACAGCGGTGACGACTTCGGTGCGGCCGAGGCCGCCAACATGGCCAAGTACGCGGCCGCCGAGGCTGCCATCAAGACGCTCGACCAGGCCATCCAGACTCACGGTGGTGGCGGGCTCACCAAGGAGTACGGACTGTCGGCGATGCTGGGCGCCGCGCGTATCGGGCGGGTGGCTCCGGTGAGTCGCGAGATGATCCTCAACTTCGTCGCCCAGCACTCGCTGGGCCTACCCAAGTCCTACTAGGAGCTGTGAAGATGACGGATCGTCGAGTGCGCTTCGAAGCCGCTGACGGAATCGCCACGCTGACACTCGATTCGCCGCACAACCGCAATGCGATCTCGAGCGGCCTGGTCGAGCAGTTGCGACGCGGGCTGGACGACGCTGCCGCCGACGACCGGGTGCGCACCGTGGTGCTGACGCACACCGGCGGCACGTTCTGCGCGGGCGCGGACCTGTCGGAGGCGAGCGCCGCGGGGGCCGACGCGAGTCCCGCGGATCTCGCCGCGGAACGGACGCAGCAGATGACGGAGCTGCTGCGGGCGATCGTCCGGCTACCGAAGCCGGTGATCGCGCGGGTGGACGGGCACGTGCGTGCCGGCGGTATGGGGCTGGTGGGGGCGTGCGACATCGTCGTCGCGGGGCCGGACAGCACCTTCGCCCTGACCGAGGCGCGGCTGGGTCTCGCCGCGTCGATCATCTCGCTGACGGTGCTCCCCAGGCTGACCTCGCGCGCCGCCGGTCGGTACTTCCTGACCGGGGAGAAGTTCGGCCCCCACGAGGCCGAGGCGATCGGGTTGATCAGCGAGGCGGTTCAGGATTCGGGGGAGGCGGTGCAGGACCTGATCGAGACGTTGCGGAAATGCTCGCCGCAGGGGCTGGCGGAGTCCAAGAAACTCACCACGGCGAAGATGCTCGCCGACTTCGACACCTTCGGGGAATCCCTTGCGGCGCAGTCTGCTCGGCTCTTCGGCAGTCCCGAGGCCGTCGAGGGTGTGACGGCCTTCCTGCAGAAGCGGCAACCGTCGTGGGCGGCCGGAGGCTGAGACGCGGACGGCGCCCGTTCCCTGGCGGGAGCGGGCGCCGTCCGGCAGGTCGGATCAGGCAGCCGGGAAGAGCGCCGAGACCGCGTCGAGCGAGCCCAGGAAGAAGCTGAGGCCGGAGAAGAAGTCACCGGCGGCACCGACGAAATCGACGAGGAAGTCGGCAACGGGAATGAGCTCGGCAGAGGACATGAGGTCTCCTTGTGATCGATGCGATTCGGAAGGTAGGTAAACCTTCCCTAAGGAGAATTAGTAACGTGCCCGAGACCCTTCCGCAATGCGAATGTGACGAAGGTTACCCTTACTAGCGCAGTGTTTACTGGAATATCCGCGAACCACCACCCACAAGGCGGAGTTCGCACCCGAACGGCACCGGAAGACACCGGAGAGGACTACGCCGATGCGCGCACCACAACAGGATCGAAGCCGGCTGACACGACATCGGCTGTTGGACGCCACGGTCGACTGTCTGGCCGAGTTCGGCTGGTCTGCCACCACGGTCGCGGTCGTCGCGCAGCGCGCGGGGGTGTCGCGCGGCGCCGCGCAGCATCACTTCCCGACGCGTGAGGACCTCATCACGGCGGCGCTCGAGTTCATGTTCGACAGCCGGATGGAGCAGGCGCGCCGCGAGGTCACCGAGTTGCCGGCGGGGGAGGGCCGCACGGAGGCGGTGGTGGCGCGTCTCGTCGACTACTACACCGGCACGCTGTTCAAGGCAGCGCTCCAGGTGTGGACCGCGGCGGCCGCGGATCCGGAGCTGCGGGCCCGCGTGCTCCCCCTCGAGGAACGGTTCGGGCGCATCGCGCACCGGACCGCCGTCGAGAGCCTCGGCGTGGACGACTCGGATCCCGCGGTGCGGCGACTCGTGCAGGCGACACTCGACCTCGCCCGCGGGCTCGGGCTGGCCGACGTGCTCACGGACGACTCGCGCCGCCGCGCCGACATCGTCAAGAGCTGGGCCGCGCAGCTCGACGCCGCGCTCGCCCCGGTGGGGGCGGCGAACACCGTGGTGTGACGCCTGCCCCGGGCGGGGTGCGGGCGGTACAGTTCCGCGTCATGGCGGCGAGAAGGCTGGGGTGTCCGGTTGCAGTTCTCGTGACCGCCGCGTTGCTGGTCGCGGGGTGTGGCCGGGGAGGTTCGAGCGAGGAACCCGGCGCGGTGGAGTCCGGCGCGCCCGGTGCCGGCCCCTTCTTCGGCGAGTGCGGGTCGATCACGGACGAGGAAGTCGCCGAGGCGGTCGGCGTCCCGAACTTCGCGGGTGTGGTCCGAAACTCCGTCGGTTGCGAGTGGCAGACGTCGCCGGACCAGGACCGGAACGCTCCTCACTTCTCGTTCTCGTGGTACCGGGGCAGCCCGATCGGGCGCGAGCGGGCCGGTAGCGAAATGATCGGACGCCCCGCCGCCGACATCGAGATCGGCGGGCATCCCGGATTCGAATCCTCGCTCTCGAGTCGGCTGTGCGAGCTGGGAGTGGAGTTCGGCGACGACTTCGTGCACTGGTCGATCTCGTACGGCAAGACCGACCCCACCGCCGATCCGTGTGTCGCGGCCCGTCATCTCGCCGAACTGACCGTGGCAAGGGGGCAGTGAGATGTCGCGATCCGGGCTCCTCGTGCGGACAGTGGGCGTCGCGGCGGTGGCGCTCGCGCTCCTCCTGGGTGGCTGCGGCGAGTCCGTGACGGGCACGCCTGTGCCGCAGGGGTTCGGCGCCGCCCACTCGTCGGACTACGCGTCCCTGCTCACCGAGTGTGACGTCGTCGCTCCCGAGCGGATCGCCGAGATCGTCGGAGGGGGCACGATCGAGCGGGGGTTCCTGGGCGCGATCTGCCGCTGGACCGTGCACGGCGCCGGCGGCCCGGTCCGCGTGACGTTCGACTGGTTCGAGACGGGGACCCTCGCGGTCGAGAAGCGAACGTCCGAACGGCTCGGGTACGAGGTCGAGGACGTAACCGTCGGCGGCCGGCGTGCCGTGCTCGCGCAGCCCCCCGCCGATCCGGGCAGCTGCGGCATCACGGCGGGATTCCCTGCGGGTGGCGTGGTCGGATGGTGGGTGCAGTACCGCGCCGGGGGCGGGGCCGATCCGTGCGAGGCGGCATCGGTGCTGGTCGAGTCCACACTCGACCTCGCGGCATAGCATGCCCGACCCGCTTTGACCTCCAACGTCGCCGCCGGGTATCGTTGGGGGTCGTGTCCGACCGCTGGGGTCGCTCCGCAGGCTCCTCTCCGGCGTGATCGGGCCGATCTGTGTGCCTATGCGGGGCATTGCCGTGCACGCAATTCTGCGGTTTCTGCAGGGTGCGAGCATCCGGCTGCCTGTGTGGGGGTACGCGACACGCCCGACCTCGTGTGCACGAGGATGGGTGCGGGGCAGTTGCTTCCTTGCCCCAACCGATGGATCCCTAATTTCAGAACAGCCAGTGTTGCTCGACTGAGCAGTCTGGAACCGAAGAAAGAAAGCCGGTACATGCCAACCATCAACCAGCTGGTCCGCAAGGGCCGCCGCGACAAGGCCGCCAAGGTCAAGACCGCGGCCCTGAAGGGCAGCCCGCAGCGTCGTGGCGTGTGCACTCGCGTGTACACCACCACCCCGAAGAAGCCGAACTCCGCGCTGCGGAAGGTCGCCCGTGTGCGCCTGACCAGCTCTGTCGAGGTCACCGCTTACATCCCGGGTGAGGGCCACAACCTGCAGGAGCACTCGATGGTGCTCGTCCGCGGCGGTCGTGTGAAGGACCTTCCGGGTGTGCGCTACAAGATCATCCGTGGCTCGCTGGACACCCAGGGTGTCAAGAACCGCAAGCAGGCGCGTAGCCGCTACGGCGCGAAGAAGGAGAAGGGCTGATGCCTCGTAAGGGTCCCGCTCCCAAGCGGCCGCTCGTCGCGGATCCGGTCTACGGTTCGCCGCTGGTCACCCAGCTCGTCAACAAGATCCTGCTGGACGGCAAGAAGTCCACTGCGGAGCGCATCGTCTACGGCGCCCTCGAGCAGGCTCGCGAGAAGACCGGCACCGATCCGGTCGTCACCCTCAAGCGCGCGCTCGACAACGTCAAGCCCGCCCTCGAGGTCCGCAGCCGTCGTGTCGGTGGCGCCACCTACCAGGTTCCGGTCGAGGTTCGTCCGGGCCGTTCCACCACGCTGGCCCTGCGCTGGCTGGTGACCTTCTCGCGCGCCCGTCGTGAGAAGACCATGGTCGAGCGTCTCGCCAACGAGCTCCTGGATGCGAGCAACGGCCTGGGCGCTTCCGTGAAGCGTCGCGAGGACACCCACAAGATGGCTGAAGCCAACAAGGCGTTCGCGCACTACCGCTGGTGATACCACGCCAGGCCGAGGGAGCCTCACCGGCACGAAATCCCTCGGCCTGGCGTTGTCACTACTGTGTCGGTTCCGTCACCGGGCCGGCTGACAAGAAAAAGAGACGTGGCCCCAGAAGGGCCGACACGATCAACGAGCGGGGAAGAATCCTGTGGCACAGGAAGTGCTGACCGACCTGAACAAGGTCCGCAACATCGGCATCATGGCGCACATCGATGCCGGCAAGACCACCACGACCGAGCGCATCCTCTTCTACACCGGTGTGAACTACAAGATCGGTGAGACCCACGACGGTGCGTCGACGACCGACTGGATGGAGCAGGAGAAGGAGCGTGGTATCACCATCACCTCCGCTGCTGTCACCTGTTTCTGGAACAAGAACCAGATCAATATCATCGATACCCCCGGCCACGTCGACTTCACGGTCGAGGTCGAGCGTTCGCTGCGCGTGCTCGACGGCGCCGTTGCCGTGTTCGACGGCAAGGAGGGCGTCGAGCCCCAGTCCGAGCAGGTCTGGCGCCAGGCTGCCAAGTACGACGTTCCGCGCATCTGCTTCGTCAACAAGATGGACAAGATGGGCGCGGACTTCTACTTCACCGTGCAGACCATCATCGATCGCCTGGGCGCGAAGCCGCTCGTCCTGCAGCTGCCGATCGGCGCCGAGGACGACTTCGACGGCGTCGTCGACCTCGTCGAGATGAAGGCCATCACGTGGCGCGGCGTCGTGCCGACCGGCACCGAGCCGACCATCGAGGAGATCCCCGCGGATCTGGTCGACAAGGCTGCCGAGTACCGCGAGAAGCTGCTCGAGACCGTTGCCGAGTCCGACGAAGCTCTCATGGAGAAGTACTTCGGCGGCGAGGAGCTCACGGTCGAGGAGATCAAGGGCGCCATCCGCAAGATGACGGTCGCCTCCGAGCTGTACCCGGTTCTGTGTGGCTCCGCGTTCAAGAACAAGGGCGTTCAGCCCATGCTCGACGCGGTCATCGACTACCTCCCGAACCCGCTGGACATCGGTGAGGTCGAGGGCCACAAGCTGAACGACGAGGAGACCATCCTCACGCGTAAGCCCAGCAAGGAAGAGCCGTTCTCGGCTCTGGCCTTCAAGATCGCTGCGCACCCGTTCTTCGGCAAGCTCACCTTCGTGCGCGTCTACTCGGGTCGTATCGAGCCGGGTGCCCAGGTCCTCAACGCGACCAAGGGCAAGAAGGAGCGCATCGGCAAGCTCTTCCAGATGCACGCCAACAAGGAGAACCCGGTCGACGAGGCGGTCGCGGGCCACATCTACGCGATGATCGGCCTGAAGGACACCACGACCGGTGACACCCTGTGCGCGCAGGACAACCCGATCGTCCTCGAGTCGATGACGTTCCCGGACCCGGTCATCCAGGTCTCCATCGAGCCCAAGACCAAGTCCGACCAGGAGAAGCTGGGCACCGCGATCCAGAAGCTCGCCGAAGAGGATCCGACCTTCTCGGTCGAGCTCGACGAGGAGACCGGCCAGACCGTCATCGGCGGCATGGGCGAGCTCCACCTCGACATCCTCGTCGACCGCATGCGTCGCGAGTTCAAGGTCGAGGCCAACGTCGGCAAGCCGCAGGTCGCGTACCGCGAGACGATCACCCGTCCGGTCGAGAAGCACGAGTTCACCCACAAGAAGCAGACGGGTGGCTCGGGCCAGTTCGCAAAGGTCATCATCGCCCTCGAGCCCTTCGTCGGCGAGGACGGCGCGAGCTACGAGTTCGAGAACAAGGTCTCCGGTGGCCGCGTTCCGCGCGAGTACATCCCTTCGGTCGACGCCGGTGCGCAGGACGCGATGCAGTACGGTGTTCTCGCCGGCTACCCGCTCGTGAACCTCAAGCTGACCCTGCTCGACGGCGCTTACCACGACGTCGACTCCTCGGAAATGGCCTTCAAGGTCGCCGGTTCGCAGGCGCTGAAGGAAGCCGCCCGCAAGGCCGGCCCGGTCATTCTCGAGCCCCTCATGGCTGTCGAGGTCACTACGCCCGAGGATTACATGGGTGAAGTGATCGGCGACCTCAACTCCCGCCGTGGCCAGATCCAGGCCATGGAGGAACGCAGTGGTGCCCGTGTCGTGAAGGCGCTGGTTCCGCTCTCGGAGATGTTCGGTTACATCGGTGATCTGCGGTCGAAGACCCAGGGTCGCGCGAACTTCTCCATGGTGTTCGATTCCTACGCAGAGGTTCCCTCGAACGTCTCGAAGGAAATCATCGCCAAGGCGACCGGCGAGTAACCTCGGTTTCGTCGGCCGAAGCACGACCAAAGTAATAACCAACCGCACTGCTGCATACCGCAAGCACAATCAGTCCAGGAGGACATCCAGTGGCGAAGGCGAAGTTCGAGCGGACCAAGCCGCACGTGAACATCGGCACCATCGGTCACGTCGACCACGGCAAGACCACGACGACCGCGGCCATCACCAAGGTGCTCGCTGACAAGTACCCGGACCTCAACGAGAGCTTCGCGTTCGACCAGATCGACAAGGCTCCCGAGGAGAAGGCTCGCGGCATCACGATCAACATCTCGCATGTTGAGTACCAGACGGAGAAGCGTCACTACGCTCACGTCGATGCCCCGGGTCACGCCGACTACATCAAGAACATGATCACCGGCGCAGCCCAGATGGACGGCGCGATCCTGGTCGTGGCCGCCACCGACGGCCCGATGCCGCAGACGCGTGAGCACGTGCTGCTCGCTCGCCAGGTCGGCGTTCCCTACATCCTCGTCGCGCTGAACAAGGCCGACATGGTCGACGACGAGGAAATCCTCGAGCTCGTCGAGATGGAGGTCCGCGAACTGCTGGCCGGCCAGGAGTTCGACGAGGACGCACCGGTCATCCCGATCTCGGCGCTGAAGGCTCTCGAGGGCGACGCCAAGTGGGTCAAGTCCATCGAGGATCTGATGGACGCGGTCGACGAGTCGATCCCGGACCCGGTCCGTGAGACCGACAAGCCGTTCCTGATGCCCGTCGAGGACGTCTTCACGATCACCGGTCGTGGCACCGTCGTCACCGGTCGTATCGAGCGTGGCGTTGTCAACGTCAACGAAGAGGTCGAGATCGTCGGCATCCGCCCGACCTCGACCAAGACCACGGTCACCGGCATCGAGATGTTCCGCAAGCTGCTCGACCAGGGCCAGGCGGGCGACAACGTCGGTCTGCTGGTTCGTGGCATCAAGCGCGAGGATGTCGAGCGCGGCCAGGTCGTCGTCAAGCCGGGCACCACGACTCCCCACACGGAGTTCGAGGGCCAGGCGTACATCCTGTCGAAGGACGAGGGTGGCCGCCACACCCCGTTCTTCAACAACTACCGTCCGCAGTTCTACTTCCGTACGACTGACGTGACGGGCGTTGTGACCCTCCCCGAGGGCACCGAGATGGTCATGCCCGGTGACAACACCGAGATGTCCGTCGTGCTGATCCAGCCGGTCGCCATGGACGAGGGCCTGCGCTTCGCGATCCGCGAGGGTGGCCGCACCGTGGGCGCCGGTCGCGTCACGAAGATCATCAAGTGAGCTAGTTCTCACTGACGCCTGGGGCGCTCACTCCTTCGGGAGTGGGCGCCCTTCGGCGTCTCCGGGGATCGTGGGTGTACCCCGAAGGCACTGCGCGTGTGCGCCAGGAGCTCGCGCAGTGCGGGCGAGGGGTCTTCCTTCCACACGAGCGCCAGCACGGCCTCGACGTCGATGTCGATGATCACCCGCGATTCCAGATCCGGGTACGCCGCGGCCATGGACTCGCTCAGGATCGCGACACCCAGTCCGCGGGCCGCGAGGTCGGCTACCGCATCGGGGGCGCTGGCCTGCAGCGCGATGTCGGGCCGCCGGCCCAGTTCCGCGCAACCCCGTTCGAGGACCGTGCGGATACCGGTCCCCGGCGGCAGCGCAATCAGGGGATGCCCGCACACGTCGGCCAGCATCGCCGATGGCAGTCGGGTCAGCGGATGCCCGGCAGGAGCCGCGGCGACGAGACGCTCGCGCACCACCGTGAACGAGCCGAGATCGGCGGGCGCGTCGCCGGCGACGCCGACGAGCGCCAGGTCGACGGTGCCGCCGCGGACCCCGTCGACGAGTCGATCGGAGTTGTCCTCCTTCAGGGTCACATCGATCCCCGGGTGCGCTCGATGAAAAGAGGACAGGGCGTCGAACAGTGGCGTCACGGTGCAGGCCGTGACCATGCCGACCTCGATTCGCCCCCGCACCAGTTGGTTGACGTCGTCCACCGCGTCTCGAACGGCGCGGGCCGCGGCCAGCGTGGCGCGGGCGTGCGTCAGGGCGGCCTCGCCGGCCACCGTGAGTGTGGCGATGCGGGTCGAGCGGTCGAACAGGGGAGCGCCCAGTTCGCTCTCGAGCTGGCGGATCTGCGCACTGATGCCCGACTGGCTGACGTGTACACGCGCGGCGGCCCGGGTGAAGTTGGCTTCCTCGGCGACCGTCACGAAGTACTCCAGCTGACGAAGTTCCATAACTGGAGATTCTAGTTTCGAGCAGAACTATCTGTTGGATTTCTTGTTCGGTATGGCCGAAGCTCGTAGTGACGGATCGGACGCACACGAGAGGACACCACGATGACGAAGGCACATGTCGAGCAGGCGATGACCCCCGAGGACCTCACCCGGTTGTTCGTCGAGCGCTCCAACGCCGGGGACGCGGACGGCGTCGCGGCACTGTACGAGGAGAACGCCGTCATGGCCTATCCGCCGGGGTCGTTCACGGTGGGTCGCGCGGCGATCCGGGACCTGTGGGCGCAGGTGCTCGAGCATGCGCCGCGCTTCGAGCCGGAGCCGCCCCTGCCGACGCTCGTCAGTGGCGACCTCGCACTGACGTCCACGCCGCCACGGGACGGGGCCGGCGCTCGCGCGCAGGTCGTCCGACGTCAGCCCGACGGGAGTTGGTTGCGGGTCCTCGATCAGCCGGAGTTCGTCCGACCGGGTCAGTAGCCGGCCACGCGCAATCCCTGCGCCGCCGCGTAGCTCACGGCCTGGTTCATCTCGATGCGGGCACCGGTGAGCCGCGCCGACGTCCACAGCGCGGGGTCGACGCGGGCGCCTTCGAGATCGGCGTCGTCGAGTCGGAGGTCGCCCGTACGGGCGCCGGTCAGGTCCGCGCCGCGCAGCACGGCCTTGCGGAGATCGGCCTTGACGAGGTTCGCCTCCCGCAGGCGGCACCCCGACAGGTCGACACCACGCAGGTCGATCTCCCCGAGCGAGGCGAGCGTGAAATCGACTTCTTCGAGGGTCAGCGGACGGATCCGGGAGTCTCGGATGACCGATCCGAGGAAGCTCGAGTGGCGGAACGTGCTGTCCCACATCCGGGTGTACTCGAAGTGGCAGTTCCGGAACGCGGAGCCGCTGTGCTGCGAGCCGGTGAGATCGGCGCCGGTGAAATCGCAGTCGGTGAAGGTCACCGATTCGGTCACCAGACCCGACAGGTCGGTGTCGCGGAACAGACAGTTCACGTAGGAGCGGTGCTGCCAGCTCTCGCCCGCGAAATCCGCGTCGGAGAAGTCGTCCCCCTCGAAGGAGACATCGTCGGTCGGGAGTTCGGATTCCGTGTCGCGCATGGTGTCAGTCTCCACCAGGGTCGAGGTCGGGCTGCGTTCGCGTGGCCGGTGCGGGAGGTTGGTCCGTCCGATCGAGGTGCAGCAGCACTCGCACCGCTACGTCCGCGATTGCGGATCCGCCGAGGGCGGCCGTCGTGGTCGCGGCGACCCGATCCGCCGCGTCGGTCAGGGCCGCGATGTCGGTGCGCGGGTCGGCCTCGACGGTGACCTGGATCGTCGCCAGCCCACGGTCGGACAGCGCTCGCCCGCGGGCCCGTCGCACCCCGGTGTGGCGGGCCAGTTCCGCCGCGACGCCGGTCGCGATAGGAGCGAGATCGATCGAGACGGGGGTGTCGGTGACGGTCTCGAGCATCCCGGTGGGCGCGGCCCGGCGACGGCTCAGATCGACGACCAGGACAACGATCCCGAGCACGAGGCAGACGCCGACCGTCGCGCCGAGCGCCCAGTGCCACCACGGCTCGTCGGGGACGGCTACCACACGATCGCGGTCGATACGGGCGACGGCGTCGCGTGCGGTCGGGACGCCGCGATCCCACGCGAGGGCCGTCGCGCCGACGGCCGCGAGGACGAGGCCGATCAGGAGCACGAGGAGGCGGTTGAGTGCCGCGGGTCCGCGCTTCATGCCCGCCGCCGGTCCCGCGTGCGCACTTTCACCCGGAGCTTCAGCGGGCGGTCGAGGATGTCGAGACTCGAACGCACGGCGTCGGCGACGGCCTGCTCGAGCGCCGGCACCGCCGGCCCGGTGACGGCATCGTCCGGTCGCACGTGGACGGTCGACCGGCGCCGGTCGACCGTCGTGTGCGCGACGGCCACGCCGGGGACGGTGCCGGCCCGCGCACTGCACATGCGGGCGATGTCGACCGGCCGCATCCAGGTCGTCGGGGCGCCGGTGGTCGTGCGGAGCGCGACATGGGTGCGGGTCCGCGGAGCCAGTGCCAACAGGACGCACAGGATCCCGACAGCGAGTGCCACGATCGCGGCGGGGACGAGCCACTGCTGCCAGTGCAGGCGTCCGATCCACTCGAACGTGTTCCGCAGCCAGGGGGCGCCGCCGATCACGTCGCGGGCGATCAGCAGTTCCCGGGCCGCGACGGCAGCCAGCCCGAGGAGACCGATCGCGATCACGACGGCGGCGGGGACGGCGGCGGGGGCGGCGGTCGGTGGACGCGGCGGCGTCACGGTGTCGGCGGGCGCCGGTGTCGGGCAGGACCCGACGTCGGAGTCGTCGGCGGGTGTGGCCTCGGTGCCCGCGACGAGCACCTCGAGCCGGTGCAGTGGGCGGCCGGTCAGGTCCTCGATCTGCTTGCCGACCTCGCGGTGCACCCGACGGGTCAGTTCCGCGACGTCGCACGGCCAGCGGACCCCGAGGTACAGGTTCAGGGCCACGGACGTGGATCCGGGCGTGACGTCGGCGCGCGGGAGGTCGCGTCCGGTGAAGCGTGTGAGCCCGCCGCCCTGCGTGACGACGCCGGGTACCTGCAGCGCCGCGGTGGTCGCAATCTTCTCGTAGGCCCGGTCCTTGATGACGAGTCGCCCACGCGTCCCGGGATCGGTGTCGGGGCTCTCAGCCACGGCCACGGGACCGGAGCAGAGCGCCGAGATCGAGGTGCCCGTCGCGGTGTGCGCCGATCGCCATCCCGACGGCGCCGAGCAGCACCGCGAAGACGAATCCGCTGAAGCCGCCGAGGATTCCGGCGAGGGCGAGGAGTAGGCCTGCGATCAGCCCCATGCCCGTGCTGCTCATGTCCGTGGTCCTGTCTCGTCGTGGGGGAGTGCGTCCGTCAGGTCCTCGATGGTCACGTCCACGGGGACGCCGACGACCGCGCGGACGGCGTCGCGCACGCGATCGGCGGTCGCGATCAGGTCTGCCGGGTAGCGCAGCGTCACGTGGACCGCGCACGCGTCGTCGCGGATGCTGATCCCGGTGATCCGCCGCCCCGGGAGATAGGTCGCGACCGTGCCGAATTCGCCGCCGTGCAGGCCCGACACCCCGGGCACCGCGAGCGCGGCCGCGGCGGCGAGGTCCGCGGTCTCGGGTGCTCGGACACCGGCCTCGGTCACTGGACCCTCGGCTTGGCGTCCAACTCGGCGGCGGGATCGTTCTCGTCGAACAGCATCACGTCGAAGACGGTGATGTTCACCTCGGTGACCTCGAGTCCCGTCATGTTCTCGACGGCGGCGATGACGTTGCGGCGGATCCCGGCGGCGAGTTCGTGCAGCGCGACGCCGTACTCGGCGACGATGCCGATGTCGATCGCCGCCTGCTTCTCGCCGACCTCGACGGCGACCCCCTGGCCGTGGTTGACCCGCGCGCCGGGGATTCGGTCGCGGAGTGCGCCGACGACGCGCGCGGTGCCGCCGCCGACGTCGTAGACGCCGTCGATCTCGCGGGTCGCGATGCCGGCGATCTTCGCGACGACGGCGTCCGCGATGATCGTCCGTCCCTGCGAGCTGACGAGGTCGGACGAGGGTCCGGCCCCGAAGTGCACCGGAGCGTGGCCCGCTCCCGAACTGTACGAACCCGGATCAGTGGTCATCGTCGCTCCTCTTCCGGCGCCCTCCCGATGCGGTGCCGGTCGAAATCAACTGTAGTGACTGGGGTGGGGCGCCGCCGGAGATGAGGGCGCGCCTGGCGGCGGGGTGTCGCGCACCCCGCCGATTTGGTAGAACATGTTCCAGTTGTGTTCGAGTGGTCGGAGCAGTCCGAGGGGATGGCAGGGATGAGCAGCACCGAGAAGGTCGACGGTCCGGTCGTGATCGTCGGGGCCGGCCTGGCCGCCGTCCGCGCGGCGGAGGAGCTGCGCCAGTCCGGGTACGACGGCGAGCTGGTCCTCGTCGGCGACGAGCCGCACCTGCCGTACGACCGGCCGCCGCTGTCGAAGGACGTCGTCCGCGGCGAGAACGACGACACGACCCTGCGCCCACGGGAGTTCTTCGACGAGCAGCGGATCGAGCTGCGTCTGGGTTCCGCCGCGACCGGTCTCGATCGTGAGGCGCGGCGGTTGACCCTCGCCGACGGCAGCGAGGTCGCGTACGGCGAACTGATCGTCGCGACCGGGCTGGCCCCGCGCAGGATCTCCGGTCTCCCCGATCTCGCGGGTGTGCACGTGCTGCGTTCGATCGACGAAAGCCGTGCGCTGCGAGCCGATCTCGGCGAGGGCAAGCGCGCGCTGGTCGTCGGCGCCGGGTTCATCGGCTGCGAGCTGGCGGCGAGCATGCGGCGCCTCGGCATGGAGGTCGTCCTCGTCGAGCCGCAGCCCGCGCCCCTCGCGTCGGTGCTCGGTGCGCAGGTCGGTGCGCTCGTGGGACGGTTGCACGTCGAGGCCGGAGTCGATGTCCGCGCCGGTGTCGGTCTGGCAGCGCTCACCGGTGACGGGCACGTGAGCGGCGCGGTCCTGTCCGACGGCACCGAACTCGAGGTGGACGTCGTCGCCATCGGTATCGGCTCGACGCCCGTCACCGGCTGGCTCGAGGAGTCCGGGATCGAACTGGACAACGGTGTGGTGTGTGACGCGGTGGGCCGCACCGGTGACCCCCACGTGTGGGCGATCGGCGACGTCGCGGCGTGGAGCCTGGGTACGGGCGAGCGCCGGCGCGTCGAGCACTGGAGCAATGCCGGCGACCAGGCGAAGATTCTCGCCGGCGCCCTCACCGGCACGGGTGACCCGGACGCGCCCACGCAGGTCCCGTACTTCTGGAGCGACCAGTACGACCTCAAGATCCAGGCGCTCGGCACCGTATCGGCCACCGACGACGTCCACGTGATCAAGGACGACGGACGCAAGTTCGTCGTGTACTACTCCCGCGGCGGCACGCTCACCGCCGTCGTCGGTGCGGGATCGGCCGGCGCCGTCATGAAGATGCGGGCGAAGATCGCGGCCGGGGCGCCGATCGGGGAACTGCTCGAGTCCGCCCCTGCCTGACCGGGCTAGATTTGTCGGGTGATCGTTGCGCTCATCGACTCGGGTCTGGGACTGCTGCCGACGTCTGCCTGGCTGCGTCGGTTGCGGCCGGATCTCGATCTGATGCTCTCGCTCGATCCCGAGGGTGCGCCGTGGGGTCCGCGCGACGAGCAGTGGGTGATCGACCGGGTGGTCGGCACCGCGCGCCGGGCGGTGGACCGCGGCGCCGAGGTCGTGGTGCTGCCGTGCAACACCGCGAGCGTCACGGCGCTCGACCACGTCCGCGCAGATCTCGGGGACGCGATTCCCGTGATCGGCACCGTCCCCGCGATCAAGCCCGCCGCGGCGGTGTGCGATTCGGTGGCCATCTGGGCCACGGCCGCGACCACGGCGAGCGACTATCAGGCGAACCTCGTGAAGCAGTTCGCGAACGGCAGCTCGGTGGTGGGCGTCGCATGCCACGGCCTGGCGGACGCGATCGACCTCGGTGACGTCGAGGCCGCGCGTGCGGCGATCGCGGCGGCCGCCGCCCACACCCCGGGCGACGTCACCGGCGTCGTGCTGGGGTGCACGCACTACCCGCTCGTCGCCGACGAGATCGCGGCCCACCTGCCGGAGGGCGTGACGTTGTTCGACAGCGCCGAGGCCGTGGCCGCGCAGACGCTGCGCCGCATCGACGCGCTCGGCCGGGACACGACCGGGCAGGGGACCGTCGAGGTCCTACTCAGTGGGACTCGCGGCGAGCTGCCGATCAGTGCTGCGAGTTTCGACGCCGGACGGCTGCTGCTCGCCGCACCGTCTCGCTGACGGAGGAAACGGGGTACGGGTCAGCCGAGTCGGGCCATGCCCGCGGCCACGACCTGGGCCACGGGGTCGAGCTCGTCGCGGTGCCGCCGGGGGATGTCGTCGAGGTCGCGCATCCGGTCGTTGCTGGCGGCGGAGAACATGGCCGCGACCCACGCGTTGGCGCACGCGCGCAGCGTCCCCGGCCGGACCGGTGCCGCGGCGCTGGCCTCGAGGACCCGCACCGTCGCGTCGTGCAGATACGAGCGGAAGCGGCGCAGGTACTCGCGGACGTCGGGGTGTGACTCTGCCTCGCGCCAGATGATCACCCGCATCACCGAGGAGTGGTGATCGCGCAGGTTGAGCGCGTTGTCGAGGTTCACCAGGCTCGTCGCGGGGTCGCCGGGCGCGACGAGCGGCGCGAGGTCGTCGAGCGGTTCGGCGGGCAGCCGTTCCGCGAGCAGCGCCGTCAGAATGTCGGCCTTGGTGGGGAAGTAGTAGAAGATCAGGCCCTTCGGCACCCCCGCGGCCCCCGCGACGGCGGCGGTGGACGTGGCGTCGAAGCCGTGGGCGGCGAAGAGCGACTCGGCCGCGTCGAGGATCATCTCGCGCGCGTCGCCGTCGATCTTCGCGCTCCGTCGCCGACGTGAGCGCGGGGGCATGGGGTGCCTCCGGTCGGATCGGATCGTTCGGATTGATCAGTGGGCAGCCACCCCTCCGTGCCCGTGCATCCGGGCGCTCATCGCCGGCATACCGACGACGGACACCACGACTGCGAGCGCGCCGACGACCCACGCGGTCCAGGATGCCCCGGCCATGCCGTGGAAGTTCATCACCCACGGGGAGATGAACATCAGCACGCCGAGCACGCCCATCGCGTAGTCGGCCGCGACCATCTCGGGCCGGGCCATGTGGACCAGTCCGGCCAGCGCGACCAGCACGCCGAGCACGATCAGCGACCAGCGGGCACCGGTGTTGGTGTCGAGCCACAGGGGTGAGAGGGCCGCGTAGGCGCCGATGATGACGGCCGCGTAGTCCTGCCAACGAGTTGATGCCTTCATGACCAGCCTCCTCGGGGAAAGGATCGTGTCCTCACACCCTCAGTGTCACGCTGACTGACCGGCCGATCAATGTTGTCCGGATTGCACTCGCATCACGGATTCGTGCAGTTCGGGCCTCTTTCTCGTGGCCGAATGTCACACGCGTCCCGATGGACCGAACCGATGTCACGTTCGGTCGTCGCGCCGGCACCCGGATGCGGGCGACCCGGCGCGGATGCGAGAAGGGCCCGACCCCACCGAACGGTGGAATCGGGCCCTTCTGCGAACGGGTACCGAGTGTCAGAACTCGATCTTGAGATGATCGGTCACCGGCTTGGCCTGGCAGCCGAGGATGTAGCCGTTGGCGATGTCCTCCTCGTCGAGGACGCCGGCGTGCTCCATGGAGACCTCGCCCTCGAGGACGGTGCAGGCGCACGAGCCGCACTCGCCTTCCTGGCAGGAGTAGGGCACGTCCAGGCCCTTCGACAGCATGATGTCGACGAGCGTCTGCTTCCGCGGCCAGCTGAGCTTGTGGGTCTCGCCGTCCAGTTCGATCTCGACGGTGGCGGCGTCGGCGGCCTCCTCCGCGGTGACCTCCTCGAGCTCGACGTCCTGGAACGGGTCACCACTCAGGGAGTTGAAAACCTCGGCGTGGACCTGCGAGCGCGGCATCCCGGACTGGGCCAGGGCCTCGTGGATGGTGTCCATGAACGGGCCGGGGCCACACATGAACGCCTCGTACGAGGTGTACGGAGACAGCAGCGTCGCGAGCTGGGTGACGCTGGGCAGACCCTGAACCGTCTCGATCCAGTGGATGATCGTCAGGCGGTCGGGATACTTGGCGGCCAGCTCGCGCAGCTCGGCTGCGAAGATCACCGACTCGACGTCGCGGTTGCCGTACAGCAGGACGACCTTGCCGCCGCCCTGCGTGAGCGCCGACTTCAGGATCGACATGACGGGCGTGATGCCGCTGCCGCCGCCGAAGAGCAGGAAGTCGTGGTCGAGCGACTTGGGGGTGAAGACGCCGGCCGGGGGCAGGACCTCGAGCTGGTCGCCCACCTTCAGGTTGTCGCACAGCCAGTTCGAGCCGTAGCCCGCCGCGGTGCGCTTGACGGTGACCTTGGGGGCGTCGTCGGTGAACGGCGAGCTCGCCAGCGAGTAGCAGCGGGCGACGGAGCCGGTCTGATCGCTCGGAATGCGCAGCGTGAGGAACTGGCCGGGCTTGTACTGGAACTTGCTCTTCATGTCCGCGGGGACGTCGAAGACCAGCGACCGCGAGTCGGGGGTTTCCTCGATTACCCCGGACACGGTGAGCACCGCGGATCGAGAGCTGTGCGGCACGTCGATAGTGGTCATGCGAACTCTGGTCCTCTCGTGGATCAGTGTAGAACGTTTAGAACGTGTTCTAGTTTCAGCGTAGCAGCGTAGCGACGCTACCGGGGCGATGGTAATTCGCCGCTTCCGGCTCCCGCTGATCGGGAGCATTCTCGAGGGTGCGCGTGAATCCTCGAGTCGTCACGCCTCGAGGACGAGCCATCCGCCGTGGTGGTCGAAGACGTCGAAGGGTCGTCCGGTCGATTCCCCGAGCTCCCGCAGCGCGTCGGCGTCGAAGGTGCGGACGTGTCCGTGGCAGGCGGTGGCCTCGTCCTCGTACGGCACCGCGACGACGACGCGTTCGCGGGCGATGCGCAGGGCCTCGGCGACGACTGCGGCGCCGGTGTCGGGGTCGACGTGCTCGAGAAGGTGGACCGCGGTCACGGTGTCGGCGCTGTCGTCGGGCACCGGGACGTTCGCGGCGTCGCACACCAGGGTGGAGACGGGGATGTCGAGGCGGGGCGCGACGGCGTCGAGCAGTGTCATGGTGCCCGGCAGGATGTCGGTGGCGGTGACCGGGACGCCGGCGCGGGCCAGGCGCAGCGGCAGGAATCCGAAGCACGAACCCAGGTCGAGCACCGATCCGCGCACCAGTTCGGCGGCCTTGTCGTGGATGGGTGCGAAGTCCGCGGTGCCGTCGAGGAGTTCCTCGAGCGAGTTGCGGTAGTAGACGGTCCACGACTCGAGGGCGTCCGGCACGGTGGAGCGGACCAGCCCGACCATCGTGAGCTCGAACTCCGTCTGTCCGAAGTCGGCGTCGCCGATGGACGCGGTCACCTCGGCGACCAGTCGCTCGCTCAGCGCCTCGGGGCCCAGTGCGTGCCGGACGTGCAGGGACTGCCCGCTCCGGGTGAGAGTGATCGGCCCGCCCGGGACGCGTTCGACGGTGACGTGGTCGTGCGACCACAGGCCCGGGGCGCAGGGGGCGAGCGAGTCGAGCGTCATGGAGCGGTTCCGTTCAGTAGTGGCTCGTGCAGTTCGGAGAGTCCGGTGTAGAGCATCCGGCTGCCTTTCGTGAGCAGCTCGATCAGGTCGGCCGAGTCGTCGGCCAGCCATGTCTCGTACGCGCCCATCGCGACGCCGAGCATCAGATAGCCGACGGTGCGGGGCAGCTGATCGGTGGGCTGGAGGTGAAGTCGACGGGCTACGTACTCGGCGATCACCTTGCGCCACCCCTCGTACATCACGACGGAGTACGCCTGGAGTGCGGGAACCACGAAGATCAGTTCCATGCGCCGGCGATGGCCGTCCGTGACCTCGGGTGGGAAGGTGTTGAACTCGAGGACCGCCGCGACGAGGTTGTCCAGGATCGGCTCGTCGTCGGGCATCTCGGCGAGCAGTGTGCGCATCTCGGCCAGATGTGCGTCGAAGTCTCCCCACGGCACCGCGTTCTTCGACGGGAAGTAGCGGAAGAACGTGCGGCGCGCGATTCCCGCGGCCTCCGCGATGTCGTCGACGCTGGTGTCGTCGAACCCGCGCGTGGCGAACAGGTCGATGCCCACCGCCGCGATGCGGTCGCGTGTGGTGGTCGGCCTCCGGCCGATCCGCGACGACGGGTTTCTACGACTGCGCACTCCTGTGACCTCCTTCACTAGTCATTGTGCACCCGATGCCATTACAGTGGTGAACCGAGTCACAGTGAAGAAGTCACTATGACCGCAGATCCCGCTGCTGGGGTCCGATTTGGAGGAGGAATCGATGTCCGATCGCGACAGTGTCATCTCTGCCAACGAGAGCTCCCTCGTCGAGGAGTCCCTCGTGGAAGAGGTTTCCATCGACGGCATGTGCGGCGTGTACTGATCGTGTCCGAACAGGCCCTCGGCTCCGGCTCGTCGGCCGGCACGATCGATCTCGACGCGGCGTGGAAGCTTCATCCGCAGGTGGCGCTGCGCCCCGAACCTTTCGGGGCGCTGCTCTACCACTTCGGGACGCGCAAGCTGTCGTTCCTGAAGAACCGCACCATCGTCGAGATCGTCGAATCGCTGCCCGAGCACCCGGACGTCCGGGCAGCTCTGCGAGCACACGGCATCGAGGAGGATGCGGCGCGGCCGTATCTGCGTGCCCTCGACACCCTGGCCGACTCGCACATGATCGTGCCGTCCTGAACCCAGCCTCTTCTTCACGTTCTGTACCCAACCAGACTTTCCAGATTTGAGGACTCAGCCCATGACCTCAGTTCTCGAGCCGCCCGCGACCATGTCGTCTCCCGCCGCTCCGCTCGTCCCGAAGGTCGGACGTCTCGTAGACCAGTTCGAACTCGGTCTCGACGCCCCGATCTGCCTCACGTGGGAACTCACCTACGCGTGCAACCTGTCCTGCGTGCACTGCCTGTCGTCCTCGGGACGCCGGGATCCGCGCGAACTCAGCACCGAGCAGTGCAAGTCGATCATCGACGAGCTGCAGCGCATGCAGGTCTTCTACGTCAACATCGGCGGCGGTGAGCCCACCGTCCGCTCCGATTTCTGGGAACTGGTCGACTACGCGACCGAGCACCAGGTCGGCGTCAAGTTCTCCACCAACGGCGTCAAGATCGACAAGAAGGTCGCCGAGCGCCTCGCGGCCAGCGACTACGTCGACGTCCAGATTTCGCTCGACGGCGCGACCGCCGAGGTGAACGACGCTGTGCGCGGGCCGGGTTCGTTCGCGATGGCCGTGCGTGCGCTCGAGAATCTCGCCGAGGCGGGGTTCAAGGATGCCAAGATCTCCGTCGTCGTCACCCGCGAGAACGTGAGCCAGCTCGACGAGTTCAAGGCGCTCGCCGACAAGTTCGGTGCGACGCTGCGCATCACGCGCCTGCGTCCGTCGGGTCGCGGCGCCGACGTGTGGGACGAACTGCACCCCACGCAGGAGCAGCAGCGTGAGCTGTACGACTGGCTGGTCGCCAACGGCGAGGGTGTGCTGACGGGCGACTCGTTCTTCCACCTGTCCGCCTACGGCGATGCGCTGCCGGGCCTGAACCTGTGCGGCGCCGGCCGCGTGGTGTGCCTGATCGACCCGATCGGCGACGTGTATGCCTGCCCGTTCGCGATCCACGACCAGTTCCTGGCCGGAAACATCGTCTCGGACGGCGGTTTCCAGCAGGTGTGGCAGCACTCGGAGCTGTTCCAGGACCTGCGCTCGCCGCAGACCGGAGGCGCGTGCAGCAAGTGCGACCACTACGACTCGTGCCGCGGCGGGTGCATGGCTGCCAAGTTCTTCACCGGCCTGCCGATGGACGGCCCGGACCCCGAGTGCGTCCAGGGCTACGGCACGTCCGCACTCGAGGCGGACCGCACCGTTCCGAAGTCGAGCCAGGACCATTCGCGGACCGGGAAGCGTGCCGAGCGGCGTACACCGCAGGCGCCGGTTCCGCTGACCCTGCTGACCCGACCGCCGGCGAAGATCTGCGACGAAAATCCGCTTGCCGGAATGGAATAGAAGTAGTTCACAAGCAGTACGAGAGGTTTTGTGATGGCCAAGAACACGTGGTTCGAGACGGTTGCCGAGGCGCAGCGTCGCGCGAAGAAGCGCCTGCCCAAGTCGGTGTATGCGGCACTGGTCGCGGGCTCCGAGAAGGGGCTGACCGTCGACGACAACATCGCGGCCTTCTCCGAGCTCGGCTTCGCCCCGCACGTGGCCGGCCTGTCCGGAGAGCGCGATCTGTCGACCACCGTGATGGGCCAGCCCATTTCGATGCCCGTGATGATCTCGCCGACCGGCGTGCAGGCCGTGCACCCGGACGGCGAGGTCGCGGTCGCCCGCGCCGCGGCGGCCCGGGGCACCGCGATCGGGCTCAGCTCGTTCGCGAGCAAGTCGATCGAGGAGGTGGCGGCGGCCAACCCGCAGACGTTCTTCCAGATGTACTGGGTGGGCGATCGTGACACCCTCCTCCAGCGCATGGAGCGGGCCCGCGCAGCCGGGGCCACCGGTCTGATCATTACGCTCGACTGGTCGTTCTCCAACGGCCGTGACTGGGGCAGCCCGTCGATCCCCGAGAAGATGGACCTCAAGGCGATGTTCCAGTTCGCCCCGGAGGGCATCACCCGGCCGAAGTGGCTGTGGGAGTTCGCCAAGACCGGCAAGGTTCCGGATCTCACGACGCCGAACCTGGCGGCGCCGGGCCAGCAGCCACCCACCTTCTTCGGTGCGTACGGCCAGTGGATGGGCACGCCGCTGCCCACGTGGGAGGACGTCGCCTGGCTGCGTGAGCAGTGGGGCGGACCGTTCATGCTCAAGGGCGTCATGCGTGTCGACGACGCCAAGCGGGCGCTCGACGCCGGTTGCTCCGCGATCTCGGTGTCGAATCACGGTGGCAACAACCTCGACGGCACCCCGGCACCGATCCGGGCCCTGCCCGCGATCGCCGGGGCCGTGGGAGATCAGCTCGAGGTCGTGCTCGACGGCGGCATCCGCCGCGGCAGCGACGTCGTCAAGGCGCTCGCGCTCGGCGCCCGCGCCGTCATGATCGGCCGCGCGTACCTGTGGGGCCTGTCGGCCAACGGCCAGGCCGGTGTCGAGAACGTCCTCGACATCCTCCGCGGTGGCATCGACTCGGCCGTCCTGGGTCTGGGACACAAGTCGATTCACGATCTCAGTGCAAGCGACCTGGTGGTCCCGGAGGGCTTCCGCCGCGACCTGGGCGTCGGCTAGAAAACCGCGCACGTGCGCGGCAGTCTCACCGAGCAGTTCACCCTCGCCGGGCGCACCGCCCCGGCCAGGGTGCTCTTCGGTCCGCACGAGACCAACCTGGGTGACTGCCGCGCGCTGTCCGCTCGGCACATCGCGTACTACGAACGCCGTGCCCGCGGCGGCGCCGGGCTGATCGTCACCGAGACCGCGTCGGTGCATCCGAGTGACTGGCCGTACGAACGGGCCCCGCTCGCCGCGGACTGCGAGCCGGGTTGGCGTGCGGTGGTGGACGCGTGCCGTCCACACGGGTCCCTGGTGCTCGCGGGCCTCGGCCACACCGGGCTGCAGGGGTCGAGCGCGTGGTCGCAATCGGCGCTGTGGGCGCCGTCCCGGTTCCCGGACCCGGTCTCGCGCGAGCTGCCGATGGAGATGGAGCCCGGCGAGATCGCCGCGCTCGTCGAGGGTTTCGGTCGGGCTGCCCGGCTCGCGGTGGCCGCGGGCGTAGACGGTGTCGAGCTCGACGCCGGCCCGTCCTCTCTTCTGCGCCAGTTCCATTCCGGCCTGACGAACCGTCGCACGGACACGTACGGGGCCGATCGGCTTCGACTCACCCGCGAGGTGATCGCCGCGGTGCGCGCCGAACTGGGAGAGCGCATCCTGTCGTTGCGACTGAGTTGCGACGAGCAGGCACCGTGGGCGGGTGTCACACCGGAGGACGCGGCGGATCAGGTCGGTGCGCTGGCGGATGCGCTGGATCTGCTCGTCGTGGTGCGGGGCGGGCCGTACTCCACCGCCGCCTATCGGCCGGACGGCCACACCGCGCCCGGGTTCAACCTCGACCTGTGTCGCTCGATGCGCGACGCCGCCGGCAGACGAGTCCCGGTCGTGCTGCAGGGCAGCGTCGTCGACGCGGCGCAGGCTCAGCTGGCACTCGACGACGGCGTCGCGGATCTCGTGGAGATGACCCGCGCCCAGATCGCCGAGCCGGACCTCGTGTCGCGGGTGCGCGGCGGTGCGGCCCCACGACCGTGTGTGCTGTGCAACCAGACCTGCCTGGTTCGTGATCCTCGAAACCCGGTGGTGACGTGCATCGGCAACCCGACGGCAGGATTCGAGACGATCGATCCGGAGCCCGCCGCGGTGTCCGGCCGGTCCTCCGCGCTGGTGGTGGGCGGAGGGCCTGCCGGACTCGAGGCCTCCCGGGTGCTCGCGCTGCGGGGGTTCCGGGTGACGTTGGCGGAGCGCACCACTCGGCTCGGCGGCATGCTCCGTACCGCCGCCGACGGATCGGGACGCGAGCGTTTGTCGGGGCTGGCCGACTGGCTCGAGGCGGAGTGCCGCCGACTGGGCGTCGAGATTCGCACCGGTACCGACATCGGACCGGACGATGTGGCGTCCGCGCGCCGAGCCGGCACCGCTGTGGTCGTCGCGATCGGGAGCATGTCGCGTCCGCCGCCGTGTCCGGTGGAGTCCGGTGTGCAGGTGCTCACCGCGGCCGACGTGCTGTCCGGAGCGCGGTCGGATGCGGGGCCGGTCGTCGTGTTCGACCCGGTCGGCGGGCCGGTCGCCGTGTCGGTCGCGCTGCTGCTGGCCGATCGGGGCGACGATGTCGCGCTCGCGACACCGGACCAGTTGATCGGTTCGCGGCTCGGGCCGACGGGGGATCTGGTGGGAGCGAGCCGGCGTCTGCGGGAGGCCGGTGTCGCGTCGCATCTCGCAGTTCTCCCGGTGGCCGGGACATCGGGAGAAGTGTTGCTGCAGAACCGCTTCACGGGTGTCCGCTTCGGCGTACCGTGCTCGGTACTGGTGGACTGTTCGCTTCCGCTTCCGAACGAACAGTTGGCCGTAGGAGAGGGCACGGTGAGGGCCGGTGACTGTGTCGCACCCCGAACCGTCCTCGAAGCCGTCCGCGAGGGAAGATTCGCGGCCATGTCCATGTCGCAGTACGAGGTAGTCACGGGTTAGGAGATCACGGTGGGACAGTTCGACGGCAAGGTCGCCTTCATCACGGGCGCGGCGCGCGGTCAGGGCCGCACGCACGCGGTGCGGTTGGCGCGTGAGGGCGCCGCGATCATCGCGGTGGACGTCTGCAAGAGCGTCACCGATCACAACACGTACGACGCCGCGACGGCCGACGACTTCGCGGAGACCGTGCGCCTCGTCGAGGCCGAGGGCGCGAAGATCTACGCCCGCGAGGCGGATGTCCGGGACAGTGCTGCGCTGAAGGCGGTCGTCGATGCGGGCGTGGAGCAGTTCGGCCGACTCGACGTCGTGATCGCGAACGCCGGCATCTGCAACTGGAACCGCTTCTGGGAGATGTCGGACGACCAGTGGGAGACGCTCATCGACATCAATCTCACCGGTGCGTTCAAGACCCTCAAGGCCGCGGTGCCGGCCATGATCGAGGCGGGCAACGGGGGCTCCATCATCGTGGTCAGCTCGGTGGCCGGTATCAAGGCGCTGCCCGGCCAGGCGCACTACGCCGCGTCGAAGTTCGGTCTGGTGGGTCTGACGCAGGCCGCGGCGAAGGAACTGGGCGAGTACAAGATCCGCGTCAACTCCATCCACCCGTACGGCGTCAACACCCACATGGGCACCGATCAGGGCAGCCTCGTGATCCTGCAGCAGTACCCGCACTACGGGCCGAACTTCGCACCGATCCTCACCGAGAAGCCCATCGCCGATCCCGACGACATCTCGGATGCCGTGCTGTGGCTCGCCGGTGACGGCGCCAAGACGGTCACGGCCAGTCAGGTCGCGCTGGATCAGGGCAACACGAAGGTCTGACGCGACCGATCCATGTTGTATCCACGGTTGTCGTCCCCGCTCCGCGTCGGCGGGTGGACCCTGCGCAATCGGGTCGTGTTCACCGCGCACCTGACCAACTACGCGCAGGAGGGTCTGCCCACCGAGCAGCACGCCGCGTACTACGCGGCCCGTGCGGCGGGCGGGGCGGGGATGATCATCACCGAGGAGCAGTGCGTCCACCCGTCGGACTGGCCGTACGAGAAGGTGATTCACGGCTATCGCCCGGCGGTGGTCGACGGCTACCGCAGGATCACCGACGCCGTGCACGACCACGGCGCGGTGATCCTCGCGCAGCTCAACCACAACGGCGGCCAGGGGTCGGGGCTGTATTCGCGCCGACCGCTGTGGGCGCCGAGCCCCGTCCCGGATCCGCTGTTCCGCGAGGTGCCGAAGCCGCTCGACGCGGCGGAGATCGAGGAACTGGTCGACGCGTACGCCGCCGTCGCCGGGCACTGCCGTGACGGGGGATTCGACGGCGTCGAACTGCAGGCTTCGCAGTCGTCGCTCATTCGCGGGTTCCTGTCGTCGGCCACGAATCGGCGAAGCGATCGCTACGGCGGTTCGCTCGAGAACCGGGCCCGGTTTCTCGTCCAGGTGATCCGCGCGGTGCGCGCTGTGCTCGGCCCGGACCTGATTCTGGGTGTGCGTCTTTCGGGTGACGAGCAGGTGACCGGCGGGATCGTGCTCGACGAGGCCGTGGCCGTTGCCCGGATCGTCGCGGCATCGGGCGCCGTCGACTACATCAACACCACGATGGGTGTGGCGACCGAGACGCTGTATCTGGTCGAACCGTCGATGGCGACTCCCCGCGGTTACGCGCTGCACATCTCGGAGGCGATTCGCGGAGCGGTGGCGGTGCCGGTGATCGGGGTCGGCCGGCTGAAGGAGCCCGCGGAGGCGGAACGCGCCCTCGCCGACGGCCGGTGTGATCTCGTCGGCATCGCGCGCGGGCAGATCGCCGACCCGGATTTCGCAGCGAAGGCGCTGCGCGGCGCCGTCGACGAGATCCGCACCTGTCTGTCGTGCAATCAGGAGTGCGTGGGACGCATGGGCCTCGGCCGGTGGCTGGGTTGCGTCGAGAATCCGCGTGCCGGCCGGGAGTCGGTGCCGTTGCCCGATCCGCGCCTGCCGGGCAGACGTGTGGTGGTGGTCGGTGGCGGTCCGGCAGGGCTGTCGGCTGCGGCGACCGCGGCGGAGCGGGGGCATCGGGTGACACTGTTCGAACGCTCGTCCGCCGTGGGTGGCCAGATCCGGGTGGCGGCGTCTGCTCCCGGTCGCGGCGAACTCGGTGATCTGGTGCGGAATCTGGAGCGCGAGTGCGTCCGTCGCGGTGTTCGGATCGAGACGGGCGTCGAGGTGGGCGCGGAACTGTTGCGGGAGAAGTCGCCGGACGTCGTGGTGGTGGCGACGGGGGCGCGTCCGGTGCGCCCGTGGTGGGCGGGGGAGTGCGCGCGTGTCGTTCATGCCCGGAGCGTCCTCGACGGAAGTGTCGCCCCGGGCGGCCGTGTTCTCGTGGTGGACGAACTGGGATTCCAGCAGGGGCCGTCCGTGGCCGAGACGTTGGCGGCGCGTGGATGCACCGTCGCGATCTGTACCCCCGGGATGATCGTGGGGCAGGACCTGGGGGTCACGCTCGACCTGGAGCGGTGGCAGCAGCGTGCGCATCGCGCCGGCATCGAGCAGTGGACCGATGTGGCGGTGAGCGGTGTCGCAGAATTCTCGGGGAGGCTCCGGGTCGCACTGGACAACCACCTCGAAGGCGTCACTCGGACCGAGGAGTTCGACTGGGTAGTGTGTGCCATCCACCAGGAACCCTGCGACGAGCTGTGGAAGGCGTTGACGCACAGCGGCTCTACTCCGTTCGAGGTGTATCGGGTCGGGGATGCCGTGACGCCGCGCCGCTCGCACGCTGCCGTGCTCGAAGGGCATCGGGTAGCGGTGTCGTTGTAAACCCGTCTCTCGGTCTCCGACACAGCCACCTACGCCGCGCGGGGTCCTGCTCGGCCGTGGGCGGGGATCGGCTTCTTGTACGGATCGACCGAACTGGGTGGGGTGAACCACGGCTTTCGGTCGGCGCCGATTTTCACTTGCCAGTGGCTGTGGTGGAGGAGTCGGTGGTGGTAGCGGCAGAGTAGGACAAGGTTGTCGAGGTCGGTGGGTCCGCCGTCGGCCCAGTGCTTGACGTGGTGGCCTTCGCAGTGGGCGGGCGGTGCTCCACAGCCGGGGAATGCGCAGCCGTGGTCGCGCGCGACCAACGCCCTGCGCTGCTTCTTGGAGACGGTTCGGCTGGTGCGGCCGAGGTCGATGGGGACGCCGTCGTGCATCACGATCGGGGTGAGGTGGCAGTCGCACGCGAGTCTGCGGGCGGTGGCGATGGTGAGCGGCCCCAAGTGCGGCATGCGCGCAACATCCCTCTCGCCGAACAGGTCCGGCTCACCATCCGGATGAGTCGACTCGTGATCCGCTTCGCTGCACGCAAGGTCGGCGGCGTTCACATGCAGTGACAGGTGGGGTCGTTCGCCGCCCTCGACCGGCGCCTCGCCGCTGTCGAGGTAGCGGCGCAGGATCTCGGCGAACGCGTCGGCCCGCTTCTGCGCGGGGTTGCGCGAGCCGGCGGGGTCGTCGACCGGATTCCCCGGCTTGGTCAACGCAGACAGTGCGGTCAACAGCGTCTCGCCGGTGACGGCATCGAGATCGCCCTTCACGGCGACGCGTCCGTTCAGGGTTTTCGAAGCGTGGAATTCGTTCCGTTCGACGTCTTCACTGGGCGGGAGTTCGTCGGACTCGAAGATTCGCTCGAGCCTCGCGATGCAGGTGCGCACGGTCATGGTGGTCGCGGCGGGTCCGGAAGCGGCGTCCAGCAACACTTTCCGGCACGCACCCAACGCCTCTACAGGCATGCCGCGCGGCGGGGTTTCGCAGAATCTACCGATCAACGCGGCATGCTCCGCCGAGACGGCGCCCTCGTTGAAGGCGTCGGCAATCTCGGGTTGCCGGCTCAGCATTTTGCCCAACGCGAGGATCCGTGCCGCGGCCGGTACTTCCAACAACGTGTTCGCAGCCAGCCACTGCTTGACGCTGCGGAAACCGAGGGTGTCGAACGAGACTGCGCGCGCGTCGATTTCAGCGACGGCAACCACCCTCAGGGTGTCGAGTTGTTCCATTGCGTGGAAGATATCGAGCGCGGTCTGCAGCAGTGCGATTTCGGGCAGCGCGCCTATGTCCTCGGGCCGCGGTGCGGTTACTGCGATGCTCGAATTGTTGAGTCCCCCCGGATTCATGAAGCTAGTTTAGTTCGAACTGATGTTCGAGTCAATGGGTATCGAGTCCGGCACCCAGTAGGGTCTGGGCGTGCCGGATGCGAGATCTGACAAGACCCGAGCGCGCGACATCGACCGCGCGCAGACGTGCAGCTTGCTCGACGCCGCATATGCGGACGGTCAGTTGGGCGTCGAAGAGCACGAGTCCCGCACTGCGACAGCGATGCGCGCGACGACGCTGGGCGCTCTGCGGGCGTTGACCAAGGACTTGCAGATACCCGATCATCTCGTCGGTGATGGGACCGACCGCGAATCCGGGGCGGGATCCGGGTCCGGGTCGCCGCGGTCGCGTCATCTCGTTCTCGTTCTCGCCGCGGTGGGCGTCGTGGCGTTGATCGTGGTCGGTCTGGCCCAGATGATGTCTGTCGGGGGCTCCAACGGTCGTGCCGCCTCCTCCGAATCGAGCGCCGACGAACAGTCGGCCGAGCCGATCGCCCTGTTCACCGCAGACGGCATGCGCGAGTTCGTGCGCCGCTTCGAGTCGAAGTTCGGCGATCTGGTCGCCGACGATGTCGATCTGTACAGCGATGACGCGGTGGTTGCGAAGATGATCCCCCGGCAGCCGACCCAGATGCAGCGGTGGATGTTCACGGGCGCTGCCGGATTCGAGCCGTGGACGCCGCCCACGTCGCGGGGCGAGGATCAAGACACGGTCGACCTCGCCCGACTCGACAGCGAGTCCATTGCCGATCTGATCGGTCGCGCCACCGGCCTCGTGGGTCTGCCGAGTGGCCACGTCGATCGGGTCGCGATTCGCGCTTTGCGCCCGCCGTCGGGGGTCGCCGAGTCGCGGGTCACGGTCTACGTCGTGGACGCCGATGTCGCCAAGGGGAACGTAACGGCGACCTTCGCCGGCGAAGTCGTCGAGGTGCAGAAGCCGTGAGCGGCGTGCCCGCTCTACCATCGACCGATGGACCTCGCCCGCACCCCGTGGCCTGATGTGCCGCGCGACGAACTCACCGTCGCGGTCCCGGTCGGCTCGTTCGAGCAGCACGGTCCGCACCTGCCGCTGGACACGGACACCCGCATCGCGACCGCTCTGACCGGCGCACTCACCGGCGTCGCGCAGGCGCCCGCCATCACGTACGGGGCGAGCGGCGAGCACGAGGGCTTCGCCGGAACGATCTCGATCGGAACCGACGCACTCGCGATGCTGCTCATCGAATACGGACGATCGGCGTGTCGGTGGGCTCGGCGTGTCGTGTTCGTCAACGGCCACGGCGGGAACGGGCCCGCGCTGGTGAAGGCCGTCGAACTCCTTCGATACGAGGGACGCGACGCCACCTGGCTGCCGTGCGCCGTACCGGGTGCCGACGCGCACGCCGGACGCACCGAAACATCCCTGCTGCTGCATCTTTCGCCAGGTGACGTCGCGATGGACCGCGCCGAGCCCGGCAACACCGCGTCCATCGCGGATCTGATGCCGCAACTGCGGTCGGGCGGCATGCTCGCGGCGACCCCCAACGGCATCCTCGGCGATCCCGTCGGCGCGTCGGCGGAGGAGGGGGAGCGGCTGTTCGCGGACCTCGTCCGCAGGGCCGTCGAGGCGGTCGAGCGCTGGGCGCCACGGGCCGACGGGAGACTGGTGTGACTGGTGTGGCGTTTTGTCCCGGTTTTTGGCCACTAGTTCTGCCTGTGACCGCACGGACCCTTAACATCGTCTGATGCGCAATGCTCGTCTGCCCGACGGATTCGGGGTCCGCCTCGACCCCCAGGTGCGCGCCTACTCGGGAGGTCGGGTCCTGATCGGCGGGTCGCCGATGCGGATGCTCAAGTTGGCGCCCGCGGCGGCCGAGATGATCGGTGACGGCTACCTCGAGGTCGTCGACTCGCAGACCGCGGTCGTCGCGAGACGCCTCCTGGACTCCGGTGTCGGAAATCCGCGCCCCATGAGCACGCCGTCGCCGAGCGACGTGACGATCGTCGTGCCGATCCGCGACAACGTCGACGGCCTCGCCCGTCTCGTCCCGGCGCTGCGGGGGCTGAACGTCATCGTCGTCGACGACGGCTCCGCGACCCCACTCGAGCTACCCGACCTGTCCGAGTGCACCGCACAGGTGACGCTGCTGCGGCACGACTCCTCGCGGGGGCCGGCCGCCGCCCGGAACACGGGACTACGGTCGGCACGAACACCTTTCGTGGCGTTCCTCGACTCGGACGTGGTGCCCACGACGGGCTGGCTCGAGCTCATGCTGGGCCACTTCAGTGATCCCGCGGTGGCTCTGGTGGCGCCGCGGATCGTGGCGCTCGAACCCGAGGGGTCGATGCTGGCGCGGTACGAACACACGCGCTCGTCGCTCGACCTGGGCCGCAAGGAGGCGGCGGTACGTTCGGGCAGTCCGGTGGCGTACGTGCCGAGCGCCGCGATGCTCGTGCGCCGCGACGTCCTGGTGGACGCCGGTGGATTCGACGAGAACATGCACGTCGCGGAGGACGTCGACCTGTGCTGGCGCCTGCAGGAATCCGGGTGGCGGTTGCGCTACGAACCGGTGTCGCAGGTCGCGCACGACCACCGCGTCACGTTCGGGAAGTGGTTCACCCGCAAACGCTTCTACGGCACCGGCGCCGCCCCGCTCGCGGCGCGGCACGACGGCATGGTTCCCCCCGTCGCGATGTCGAAGTGGACGTTGTTCGCCGTGCTCGCGGCGGCGACCTGTACCCGCATCGGTCTGCTCGGCAGCCTTGTGACGACGGTCGTGACGATGACGCGCTTGCGGCGCACCTTCCGTGAGCTCGACCAGCCGACACGGATCGCGGCGATCCTCGCGGCCCGCGGTTTCGCGGGCGGTGCGTGGCAACTCGCGTCCGCGATGTGCCGCCACTACTGGCCGGTGACGCTCCTGGCGGTTCTGTGCTCGCGACGCATCCGGCGGCTGGCGCTGGCGGTGGCCGTCACCGAGGGCGTCGTGGACTGGGTGAAGCACCGGCAGCCCGGTGGTCTGGATCCGGTGCGGCACACGGCATTCAAGCGCCTGGACGATATCGCGTACGGCGCGGGCCTGTGGCAGGGCGCCGTCCGCGCCCGTGATCTGCGGGCGCTCGCCCCCCGTATCGGCAGCTGACGGTGGAACCGGACGGCCCGCACTCGGACGAGTCCGCCGACGTCGTCGTCGTCGGCGCGGGCTCGTGCGGGAGCGTCCTCGCCGGCCGGCTCAGCGAGGATCCGAACCGGCGGGTGCTGCTCGTCGAATCCGGTCCGGGACATCGGATTCCGTCGGAGTACCCACCCGAGCTCGTCGATGCCGGCGTGCTTCCGGTGGGGCCGGACAGCCGCTGGGTGTGGCCGTACCCGGTGAACCTGACCAGTGAACGGTCGGGGTGGATTGCGCGCGGCAGGGTGCTCGGAGGCTCCGGGGCGGTCAACGGCGGCTACTTCGTGCGGGCGCAGGTGGACGACTTCGAGCACTGGCCGGCGTCGTGGTCGTTCGACGACGTGCTGCCGTCGTACCGGAGCATCGAATCCGACGCGGACTTCTCCGGCCCGTGGCACGGGACGGACGGCCCGATCCCGGTCCACCGCGAGCCCCGCGACCGCTGGCATCCGGTGACCACGGCATTCGCAGAGGTCGCGCTCGCCGCCGGACATCCCGAGGACCGGGACAAGAACGCACCCGGATCGCACGGCGTCGGGCCGGTCCCTCTCAACATTCGCAACGGTGTGCGGGTGGGTCCGGCATCGGCGTACCTGCTGCCGAATCTGGGGCGCCCCAACCTCACGGTGCGCTCCGGCGCGACGGTCACGCGGGTGCTGTTCGACGGCACCCGGGTCACCGGGCTCGACATCGTGACGGATTCGGGGCGGCACACCATCAGGGCGTCGACGGTGGTCCTCACCGCGGGCGCGGTGGCGACCCCGCACCTGCTCATGCTGTCCGGGGTCGGTGACGCGCGGCACCTGCGCGGTCTGGGCATCGAGGTGGTCGCGGACCTGCCCGCGGTGGGATCGGACTTCAGCGACCATCCGGAGGTGGTGCTGCCGTACCGCTACCGCCGCCCGGTCTCCCGGACGTCGAGGATGCCGGCGCTGCAGGTGACCCTCAACACCGACGACATCGAGATGCGTCCGTACACGGCGTCGTTCGGTGATCTCGTCCCGGGATCCGGGATCGGCCGGCCGTGTCTGGGAGTGGTGCTCATGAAGCCGCACAGCCGCGGTGAGATCCGGCTCGTCTCTGCCGATCCGGGGGATCCGCCGTCGGTGTCGTACCGCTACCTCGAGTCCGCCGACGACCGCGACGTGCTGCGGTCCGCGGTGACGCATGCGGCCGACCTGATGCGCACCGGTGCGATGAGCGATCTGGTGGACCCCGACGGCGTAGACACGTCGGACGAGTGGCTGTCGGAACACCTGGGCACGTCGTTGCACCTGTCCGGCAGTTGCCGGATGGGGTCCGATACCGCGACGTCGGTGGTGGACGACCGTTGCCGCGTCCACGGCGTCGACGGACTGTTCATCGTCGACACGTCGATATTCCCGGCGATCCCCAGCCGGGGCCCGCACGCCACCGCCGTGATGGTGGCGGAGCGTGCGAGCACCCTCCTGCAGCTCAGCTCGTGACGGCGTCCGATGCGGCGATGTCGGTGGCCCAGCGGTAGTCCGCCTTACCGGCCGGCGTGCGCCGGACCTCGTCGACGACCACGAACGCGCGCGGCACCTTGTAGCCGGCGAGTGTCTTGCGGCAGTGATCCTGGACGACGTCGAGGGTCAGTTCGTCGGACCCCGGGTACACCGCGACGACGGCCGCGACGCGCTGTCCCATCCGCTCGTCGGGCACCGGTACGACGAGCGCGTCCGAGATCGACGGGTGTGCGTGCAGTGCCGCCTCGACCTCTTCCGCGAAGACCTTCTCGCCGCCGGTGTTGATGCACTGAGAGCCGCGGCCGAGGAAGACGATGGTGCCGTCCTCCTCGATCGTGCCCATGTCGCCGAGCACGGAGATGCGGGTGCCGTCGGCGCGGGTGGGGAAGGTGCGGGCGGTCTTCTCCTCGTCCTTGTAGTAACCGAGCGGGACGTTGCCGATGCGCGCGATGTAGCCGATCTCGTCGGAGCCCGCCGGGATCTGCTCGAGCCGTTCGTTCACCAGGATGAGGTTCGGCGACGGGGGCATGCGCAGGTTGCCGTTGTCGTCGATCGTGAAGGCGCCGTCGTTACCGGACTCCGACGCACCGAAGTTGTCGCGCAGCAACAGCTCCGGCTTGACGGCCAGCATCCGCTCGCGCACGCTCAGCGACCAGATCGCGCCGCCGGAGGTGATCGAGAACAGCGAACTGAGATCGACCTCGCCCTTGCGGCGTTCCATCTCGTCGACCAGCGGCAGTCCCATACCGTCACCGACGATCAGGATCACCTGGAGCTTGTCCTTCTCGATGCCCTCGACCACCTTCACAGGATCGAAGTCGCGCATCACCACCAGGCGGGCACCGAGCGTGAAGAAGGTGAACAGCGAGTACGACGCGGCGCCGTGCATGAGCGGTGCCGCGATCAGGAACGTCATGTCGGGGAATTCCTTGGCCGCGGCCGCGATCTCCGCGAGATCCTTGCGGGCATCCGCGCCGTAGGGGTTGCCGCCCGACAGCGGCTTGTGGAAGAAGTCGTCGTGGCGCCACATGACGCCCTTCGGGTAGCCGGTGGTACCGCCCGTGTACAGCACGTACAGGTCGTCGCCGGATCGGGCGGGGAAATCGGTGGCGTCCGAGTGACTCCGGGAATCGGCGAACGGCAGTACGGTCACCGATCGTGCCTCGGCGGCGTCGAGCAGTTCCTGTTCCGGTTCTCCGACGACGATCACCGTGCGGACCAGCGGACAGTTGCCGAGAAGACCGGCCAGGGTGCGCTGGTGCTCGGGGAGTTCGACGATCACCGCGGTCGAGTCCGAGTTGGTGAAGATGTACTCGAGTTCGGACGGGGTGTACCGGTAGTTCACGTTGATCGGGACCGCGCGGATCTTGAGAATGCCCAGGAGCGACGTCACGTGCTCGATGCTGTTCTTCAGGAAGAGTGCCACGTGCTCGCCCGGCGCCACCCCGGCCTCGGACAGGAAGTGTGCAACCTTGTTCGCCTCCGCGTTCAGGCTCGCATACGACAGGTGCTGTCCCTCGTACGTCAGCGCGATGCGGTCGGGCACGGCCCCCGCGACGGTCTCGAAGATATCGGCCAGGTTGAACTGCATCGGCATTCCTTCCAGAGCAACGACTCATACGGTGGAACGTGTTCCACCTCCGAGTCGCACACTAGCCAGTCGCATGCCGGTTTCGTGACGATTTCGCACATCCGCGAACCGCACCGTGCGTAGTGTGCTGTCGGCCCCGCGCGCCGCCGTCGCCCAGTTGTGACCACTTCTGCAACGTAATCGCGATGTTCACCTGCTTAGTGTCCTGTGTCACACCCCGAACGGGGTGTTCGTCCCGACGGAGTAGGAGTCTTCATGAGCGTGTACGCCCGTCCCGGTTCGCCCGATGCCCTGATGTCCTTCGAATCTCGCTACGACAACTGGATCGGCGGCGAGTGGGTGGCGCCGGTCGAGGGGCGGTACTTCGAGAACCCGACGCCCATCACCGGACAGCCGTTCTGCGAGGTCGCGCGATCGACGGCAGCGGACATCGAACTGGCGCTCGACGCCGCGCACGCCGCGGCACCCGCGTGGGGGAAGACGCCGGTCGCCGAACGGGCGATCGTCCTCAACAAGATCGCCGACCGGATCGAGGCGAATCTCGAGAAGATCGCGCTCGCCGAGTCGTGGGACAACGGCAAGCCGATCCGGGAGACCCTGAACGCGGACATCCCGCTCGCGGTCGACCACTTCCGCTACTTCGCGGGGGCGATCCGGGCGCAGGAGGGCGCGTTGTCCGAGATCAACGCCGACACCGTCGCCTACCACTTCCACGAGCCGCTCGGCGTGGTCGGACAGATCATTCCGTGGAACTTCCCGATCCTCATGGCGACGTGGAAGCTCGCGCCCGCGCTCGCGGCCGGCAACGCCGTCGTGCTCAAGCCGGCCGAGCAGACGCCGGCGTCGGTGCTGTACCTGTTCTCGATCATCGGTGACCTGCTGCCACCGGGGGTGGTCAACATCGTCAACGGGTTCGGCACCGAGGCGGGCAAGCCGCTCGCGTCGAGCCCGCGGATCAAGAAGATCGCGTTCACCGGTGAGACCACGACCGGCCGGCTGATCATGCAGTACGCGTCGCAGAACCTCATCCCGGTCACGCTCGAGCTCGGCGGCAAGAGCCCCAACGTGTTCTTCTCCGACGTCCTCGCCGCCGACGACGGTTTCCAGGACAAGGCGCTCGAGGGCTTCACGATGTTCGCGCTCAACCAGGGTGAGGTGTGCACGTGCCCGTCTCGTGCGCTGATCCAGCGGGACATCTTCGACGACTTCCTCGCGTTGGCCGCGGTGCGCACCAAGGCCGTTCGGCAGGGCGACCCGCTCGACACCGACACGATGATCGGTGCACAGGCGTCGAACGACCAGCTCGAGAAGATCCTGTCGTACATCGAGATCGGGAAGAACGAGGGCGCGCGGGTCATCACGGGAGGCGAGCGTGCCGAACTCGGTGGCGACCTGTCGGAGGGGTACTTCGTCCAGCCGACGATCTTCACCGGCACCAACGACATGCGGATCTTCCAGGAGGAGATCTTCGGCCCGGTCGTGTCCGTGACGTCGTTCGCCGACTACGACGAGGCCATCGCGATCGCGAACGACACCCTCTACGGACTGGGCGCCGGGGTGTGGTCGCGGGACGGCAGCGTCGCGTACCGGGCCGGACGCGACATCCAGGCCGGCCGGGTGTGGACCAACACGTACCACCAGTACCCCGCACACGCGGCGTTCGGTGGCTACAAGCAGTCCGGCATCGGCCGCGAGAACCACCACATGATGCTGGACCACTACCAGCAGACGAAGAACCTGCTCGTCAGCTACGCACCCGAGGCGCAGGGCTTCTTCTGATCGACCGACCGACCGACCCCGGCGCGAGCCGGCCGGAACTGCGCGGTGCCCGCACGTGCCCCTCGGCGGGCACCGCGCTCCCCCATCCCCGAGTCCGGAGGTTCCGTATGACCGAGACGATGAAGGCCGCGGTGGTTCGCGAGTTCGGCAAGCCGCTGTCGATCGAGGAGGTCCCCGTTCCGAGGCCGGGGCGCGATCAGGCGCTCGTGAAGGTGCGCTCGAGCGGCGTCTGCCACACCGATCTGCATGCCGCCAAGGGCGATTGGCCCGTCAGGCCGACGCTGCCGTTCGTTCCGGGGCACGAGGGCTACGGCGAGGTCGTCGAGGTGGGGGAGGGTGTCACCGAACTCGCGGTGGGCGATCACGTGGGCAACGCGTGGCTGTGGTCGACGTGTCTCGAGTGCCGGTACTGCCGCACCGGCTGGGAGACGCTGTGCGAGCGGCAGATCAACGGCGGCTACACCGTCGACGGCTCGTTCGCCGAGTACATGCTCGTCGACTCCCGGTTCGCCGCCCGGGTACCGGCGGGAGCCGATCCGATAGAGGTGGCACCGGTCCTCTGCGCGGGCATCACGGTCTACAAGGGGCTCAAGGTCAGTGACGTCATCCCGGGCCAGTGGGTGACGATCTCCGGGATCGGCGGACTCGGTCACGTCGCGGTGCAGTACGCCACCGCGATGGGACTGCGCGTCGCCGCGGTCGACGTCGCCGACTCCAAGCTTGCGCTCGCGGCCCGCTACGGCGCCGAACTGCTCGTCAACGCGCACGAGGAGAACCCCGTCGAGAAGATCCAGCGGGCTACCGGGGGCACCGACGCGGTACTGGTGACCGCGGTCAACCCCGCCGCGTTCGGGCAGGCGATCGGCATGGCCCGGCGGGGCGGGACCGTCACGTTCATGGGACTGCCGCCCGGCGACTTCCCGACTCCGATCTTCGACACCGTCCTGAAGGGACTGACGCTGCGCGGCTCGATCGTCGGCACCCGCCAGGACATGGTCGAGGCGCTCGACTACTACGCGCGCGGCTCGATCCGCCCCACCGTCCACACGCGCAGACTCGAGGACATCGACGCCGTCTTCGACGAACTCGACCGCGGCATGATCGACGGCCGCATCGTCCTGGACTTCGCATGAGCGCGGCCCCGGCCCGCGCGGTCGTCACGGGCGCGGCGGCGTCGTTGCTGCGCCACCTCGCGGACGTCCACGGCCCGCTCATGCTGCACCAGTCCGGAGGTTGCTGCGACGGCTCGGCTCCGATGTGTTTCCCGTTGGGAGAGTTCGCCGTCGGCGATCGCGACGTCCTGCTCGGGGTGTTCGATCTGAGTCTGGGGGTCGGCGAGCGCGGCACGATCGCCCCGCAGGACGACGATGCCGTGCCGCTGTGGATCTCGGGCCCGCAGTTCGACGCCTGGAAACACACGCAGCTGGTGCTCGACGTCGTCCCCGGCCGCGGGGCGGGGTTCAGCCTCGAGGCGCCGGAGGGGGTGCGGCTGCTCAGCCGGGGGCGGGTGTTCGACGCCGCCGAACTCGCCGCTCTCGAGAGCGAGGTGCCGCTGCTCGGTGCCGACTGGGAACGCGGCGCGCGTCCCGGGCCGGCGTCGAGCCCGCTCGTGGTGGCGGAGGCGGCCGATGCCTGCCCGGTGCCGGGCCACCGTGGATGACCCGGCGCCGACCCTCGGGCGGTAGGTTTCCTGTCGGAACTTCCGCACACACGAGGAGAACACGATGGCCTTCGCGGGCAACGTCGACGAACTGGCACTGTTGCAGACGATCCGGCTGAAGGGGCAGGTGACGGCCGCCGTCCTCGCCGCACAACTCGGCGTCGCACCGGCATCCGCGGAGGCGGCCCGGGACGCCCTCCTCGCGCAGGGCAAGGCGGAGGAGGCCGGTGACGGTTCGTTCGCGCTGACCGATGCGGGTGTGGCCGAGCTCGGCGACCAGCTCGACGCCGAGCGCGTGTCGATCGACGAGGATTCGATCGCCGAGATCCACGAGCGCTTCCTCGAACTCGACGGTCCGCTGCGCGAACTCGTCGAGGGCGACACGGACGTCGAGGAGCTCGCCGCGCTGGACCGAAAGGCGCAGGACGTCCTCGACGACGTCTCTGCCTTCGTGCCGCGGCTCTCGCGTTACCAGGATCTGTTCGCGGAGGCGCTGCGGAAGGTGAAGGCCGGCGAGCCGGCGTGGATCGCCGCACCGGAGATCGCGTCGTACGCCACGGTGTGGGGCGAGATCTCGCGGGAACTGCGCGGCGCGTGCGGCCTGGACGAGGACGCCGCGGCCTGACCTGATGCCCCGCCCGGCGGCCGGCGTGTGCCGGCGGGCGGGGCGCACGGGGCTATGTTCCACCCATGGTGTTGCACTATCCCCGTGGCGTCGCGGTCGTCGCGGTGTTCCTCTCCGGCCTCGCGGGATTCGTGGACGCGATGGGGTTCATCACGCTCGGTGGATACTTCGTGTCCTTCATGAGCGGGAACTCCACCAAGCTGGCCGTCTCGCTCGGCGATGGCCTGGTCGGCACTGCGCTCACCGGCGCGGGCATCGTCGTGTTGTTCGTGATCGGCGTGATGGCCGGGTCCTTCACCGGACGGACGGCCGCGCGCAGACACCGTCCGGCGGTGCTCGTGCTCGTCACGATCCTCCTCGCTCTCGCTGCGGTGGCCCACCTCGTGGGTGTCACCGCGGTGGCGATCGCGCTCATGGTGCTCGCGATGGGCGCGGAGAATTCCACGTTCGAGCGTGAGGGGGAGGTGAGCATCAGTCTCACCTACATGACGGGCACGCTCGTCAAGATGGGGCAGCGTCTGGTCACGGCGTTGACGGGCGGCGAGCGGTGGGGATGGGTCCGGCACTTCCTGCTGTGGTCGGCGATGGTGCTCGGAGCCGCTCTCGGGGCGCTCGCACATCGTTTCCTCGGATTGAACGCGCTGTGGGTGGCTGCCCTGTGGGCCGCGATACTCGCCGCCGTCCTCGCCCGGATGCCCCCACCGCTTGCCACGCGGCGGTGACCTGAGTCACTCCACCCCTTTTCGGGGGTGGCTGCCAAGTGAGCTGGATCACTACCTTTCCTCGCAGTCGCTGACGCCAATCGGGGCGTCACACACGGCTCGAGAAGAGGGATCCATGACGACTGTGTCGCCATCGGTCGACTCGACGATCACCCCACGCACCGGAGTGCGCAGAGTGGCTGTCGCGAGTTGCATCGGCACGACGATCGAGTTCTACGACTTCTTCATCTACGGAACCGCCGCCGCACTGGTCTTCCCGACCGTGTTCTTCCCGGCGCTCGGATCCACCGCCGGCACCGTCGCGTCGTTCGCGACGTTCGCGGTGGCGTTCATCGCCCGGCCCGTGGGCGCAATGTTGTTCGGGCACTACGGCGACCGCATCGGGCGCAAGAAGACCCTCGTCTCCACCCTGCTGCTGATGGGGATCTCGACGCTGCTCATCGGACTCCTGCCGGGAGCGGAGACCATCGGGGTCGCGGCGCCGATCATCCTCGTGTTGCTCCGGTTCGGTCAGGGCTTCGCCGTCGGCGGCGAATGGGCCGGTGCGACCCTGCTCACCGCGGAGTACGCCCCGCCCGGCAAACGTGGCCTGTACGCGATGTTCCCGCAGTTGGGGCCGGCGATCGCCTTCGTGCTCTCCAGCAGCACGTTCATCCTCACTGGCGCGATCTTCGGTGACACCAACGAGGCGTTCCTCGACTGGGGCTGGCGGGTGCCGTTCGTCTTCTCGATCGTTCTCGTCGGCATCGGCCTGTACATGCGTCTGGCCATCGAGGAGACCCCGGTGTTCCGGGCCCAGCAGGCCTCCGACGACACGTCGGCTCCGCGGACGCTGCCGTTCCTGGACGCGTGGCGATTCCAGACCAAGGAGATCCTGCTCTCGGCCGGCGCCCTCGCGACGTTGTTCGCGCTCTTCTACATGGGCACCGCGTTCCTCACCAGCTACGGCACCAAGACCCTCGGCTTCAGTCGCCCGTTCGTGCTGGCGGTCGGCATCGTCGCGGCCGTCGTCTTCGGTGCGGCGATCGTCGTGTCGGCGCTCTACTCGGACCGCATCGGGCGCCGCCGGGTCATCATGATCTCCTGTGTGCTCGCCGTGGTCTGGGCGCTCGTGCTCTTCCCGCTCCTCGACACCGGATCCTCTGCCGCATTCGTGGTCGGCATGTGCGTCACGCTCGCGATCTTCGGCATGGCCTACGGGCCGTGCGGGGCGCTCCTGCCGGAGATGTTCCCGGCCCGCTACCGCTACACGGGCGCCGGGCTCGGCTACAACCTCGCCGGCGTGCTCGGTGGCGCGATCCCGCCGCTGATCGCGGCGCCGCTGGCCTCGTCGTTCGGAAGCTTCGCGATCGGCCTGATGCTCGCGGTGCTCGGCATCGTCAGCTTCGTGTGCACCAAGGCGCTGGTCGAGACGAAGGACCGCGCGATCTGAACGCGTGACGGGTCGAGGGTGTTCGAACTCTGAACAGTTGTCGGCACCCTCGACCGTCGACTATGTCCTGGATCACACTCGAGCGAGTACGTTGGGGGAGCCCGCATTGCCGGGCCTCCCCAGTGGGTGCCGGTAGGCACCCGGAGAGGAACGCGATGACCACGACTTCGCTGTCGGAATCCCTGCCGAGCTATGCCTCGGGCACGTGGGATGCGCCCATGCTGGGCGACACCATCGGCGACAACTTCGACCGCACCGTCGCCGCGCACGGCGAGCGGGACGCGCTGATCGATCGCGGTTCGGGCCGCCGCTGGACCTACCGCGAACTTGCCGGCGACGTCGACGCACTCGCGACGGGACTCCTCGGCGCCGGCATCACGAAGGGTGACCGGGTCGGCATCTGGGCGCCCAACTGCGCCGAGTGGGTGATGGTGCAGTACGCGACGGCGAAGATCGGCGCGATCCTGGTCAACATCAATCCCGCGTACCGCTCCCACGAGCTGCAGTACGTGCTGAACCAGGCGGCCATCCGGATGCTGATCGCGGCACCGGCCTTCAAGACGTCCGACTACGCGGCGATGATCGAGCAGGTCCGCCCGGCGTGCGCTGCCCTGGAGCACGTGCTGCTGCTGGGTTCGGCGGAGTGGGACGGGCTGCTCGGGGCCGGCCGCGCTGCGCTCGACGACGACCGCGGCGTCCTGGCCCGCGCGCAGCGTGCGCTCTCGGCCGACGACCCCATCAACATCCAGTACACCTCGGGGACAACCGGATTCCCGAAGGGTGCAACGCTCAGTCACCACAACATCCTCAACAACGGCTACTTCGTCGGCGAGCTGTGCGGGTACACCGAACAGGACCGCGTCTGCATCCCGGTGCCCTTCTACCACTGCTTCGGAATGGTGATGGGAAACCTCGCCTGCACCAGCCACGGCGCGGCGATGGTGATTCCCGGACCGGCGTTCGAACCGGCCGCGACGCTGGCGGCGGTGCAGGCCGAGCGGTGCACGTCGCTGTACGGGGTGCCGACGATGTTCATCGCCGAGCTGGCCGACCCCGGCTTCGACACCTACGACCTGTCGAGCCTGCGCACCGGCATCATGGCCGGATCGCCGTGCCCGGTCGAGGTGATGAAGCAGGTCATCGAGCACATGGGCATGGCGGAGGTGTCGATCTGCTACGGCATGACCGAGACGTCGCCGGTGTCGCTGCAGACCCGCCGTGACGACTCCATCGATCAGCGGGTGTCCACGGTGGGGCGTGTGGGCCCGCACCTCGAGGTCAAGATCGTCGACCCGGCGACGGGTCTGACGGTGCCGCGCGGCGAAGCGGGGGAGCTGTGTACGCGGGGGTACTCGGTGATGCTCGGGTACTGGGACAACGCGGAGAAGACGTCCGAGGCAATCGATTCCGCGCGATGGATGCACACCGGCGATATCGGAGTGATGGACGCCGACGGCTACGTCGCGATCACCGGCCGGATCAAGGACATGGTGATCCGGGGCGGTGAGAACGTGTACCCGCGGGAGATCGAGGAGTTCCTCTACACGCATCCCGATATCCTCGACGCCCAGGTGATCGGGGTGCCCGACGCGAAGTACGGTGAGGAACTCATGGTGTGGATCCGCATGCGGGAGGGCGCTCAGCCGCTCGACGCCGACAAGGTCCGCGCGTTCTGCTCGGGGCGCCTGGCGCACTACAAGATCCCGCGGTACGTGCACCTCGTCGACGAGTTCCCCATGACGGTGACCGGGAAGATCCGCAAGGTCGAGATGCGGGAGCTGTCGCTCGAACTGATCGACCGCGGCTGAGCGGAGGAGTCGGTGGTGGTACACGGTCTACGGCCGGAGATCGAACTGTCCTGGAAGCGTTCGCAGCTCAGCGGCATCGATCCCGCCCGGGTGCCCGAGCCGACACTGTTCGACCCGTCGGATTCGTCCGAGCGTCTGCTGCGGGCGGCCCGTCCGGTCCTCGACGAACTCGGTGTGCAGCTGGCGGGGACGGGCTGCGGCATCCTCCTGGTCGATCGGGACTGCCGCGTCGTGGCCCGCGTGTTCGATTCGGACGCGCTGCGAGGCGCGATGGAGGGTGTCGGTCTGCTGCCCGGCGTCGTACTCAGTGAGGAGAACTACGGCACCAACGCGCTCGGGACACCGCTCGAGGTCCGGCAGGGCATCGTCGTCCACGGCCACGAGCACTTCCTCGAGTCGTTCCGCCAGTTCAGTTGCTACGGGCAACCGATCGTCCATCCGGTGACCCGTCGGATCGAGGGCATCCTGGACATCACCGCGACCGAGAAGACCGCCAATCCGCTGTTCGCGCCGTTCGTCGCGCGTGCGGTCGGCGACATCGAGGCGCGACTGCTCGAGGGTGCGCGTGAGTCGGATCGCCGCGTCGTGGACGCGTTCCAGCGGGCCGCCCGGCAACGTGGGCTGGCGGTCGCCGCGATGGGGCAGGACATCATGCTCACCAACAAGGCCGCGGTCGAGATGCTCGCGCCGAGCGATCACGCCGCGTTGCGAGCACTCGCCGCCGACGTCCCCGCCGGGGAATCGCGTCGGCTGGACTTCCTCCTGTCCGCCGGCGGCAGTGCCGCCCTGCAGATCGATCGGGTCGCCGGCGCCGAAAGCGGCGCCCTCTTCCTGCTCGATGCCGGGCGGACGCGGGCGCCGGTGCGCCGCACTGCCGTACCGCAGGACGCGACGTCGCGACTACGACGCCGGTTGCACGAGTTGCGATCCGGTACGGGCTCGCTCGCGCTCGTCGGCGAACCGGGCAGCGGACGGACGTGGGCGGCCCGGCAGTTCGCCGACGGATCCGTCGAGGCGCTGGACGCCGCCCAGATCGTGGGGCAGGGGGAGCGCGAGTGGTCCGCCGACCTGCTCGACGTCGTCGCGCGCGGGCCCTCCTACGTGCTGATCGAGCACGTGCACCTGGCCCCCGAATCGGTGCTGGCGCTCGTCGCGTCACTCGTCGCGAATCCCGCAGGACCGCGGATCGTGGTGACGAGCGATCCGGTGGACACCGTCCCGCCCGCCGCTCGGGATCTGCTCGCGCGCTGCGGGAACCAGGTGGCCGTCCCCGCCCTGCGGCATCGGATCCGCGAACTCGACGGACTGGTGACCGCGCTCGCGAGGGAACTCGGCCGCGCGGATCTCGGAATCGGCCCGAGCGCGTCGGCCGCCCTGTCCGAACACGCGTGGCCGGGGAACCTCGTCGAACTGCGGGCCGTGCTCGCCGGGCTCCCGGACCGGCCGGACGGCGGTGTGATCCGGGTCGAGGATCTGCCCGAGGACTACCGCGCGCCGGGCCGGGTGGCACGCCTGGGTGGTCGCGAGCGGGCCGAGCGCGACGCGATCGTCGAGGCGCTCAGCGAGAGCGGCGGCAACAAGGTGCACGCCGCCGCTCGACTCGGGATCAGCCGGACGACGCTCTACAGCCGTATCCGCGCGCTCGACATCACCGTGTGACCGGACGCTGCGCGGAGCTGTCCAAAGCTTGAACAGTTGACGACCCACCTCCCGAAGCACGATGTCTGTGTTGCACATCACAGACAGAACTGCAGGAGGTTCGGGCATGACAGTCGTTGCCGAGCAGGCCGTTTCGCCGCGAGTTCGCGAGTTTCTCGCCGGCACCAAGCAGTTGTACATCGACGGTGAATTCGTCGATGCGGCGTCGGGGCGCACGTTCGTCACGTACGACCCCGCGACGGGCGGCCACCTCGCCGACGTCGCGCACGGTGAGGCCGAGGACGTCGACCGCGCGGTGCGTGCGGCGCGACGTGCCTTCGAGCCGTGGGCCGCGATGAAGCCCAACGAGCGGGAGCGTCTGATCTGGCGGGTCGGCGATCTGCTCACCGAGCGTGCGGCCGAGTTCGGCCAGTTGGAGGCGCTCGACAACGGCAAGTCCGCCGCGATCGCGTCGGCGGTGGACACGGCGTGGGCCGCCGACGTCTTCCGCTACTACGCGGGCTGGGCCACCAAGATCGAGGGCAGCACCGTCAACGTGTCGATGCCGTTCTCGCCCGGTGGCGAGTTCCACGCATACACCCTCCGCGAGCCGGTCGGAGTGTGCGGACTGATCGTGCCGTGGAACTTCCCACTGCTCATGGCGTCCTGGAAGCTCGCGCCCGCCCTCGCGGCCGGCAACACCGTGATCCTCAAGCCCGCCGAACAGACCCCGCTCACCGCGCTCATGCTCGCGGAGGTCTTCGAGGAGGCCGGCTTCCCGCCGGGTGTCGTCAACATCGTCCCGGGCTTCGGTGACGCCGGCGCTGCCCTGTCGGCCCACGACGACGTCGACAAGGTGGCCTTCACCGGTTCGACCGAGGTGGGCAAGAAGATCGTCGACGCCGCCAGGGGCAACCTGAAGAAGGTCACCCTCGAACTCGGCGGCAAGAGTCCCAACATCGTGTTCGCCGATGCCGATTTCGATGCGGCGGTGCAGGGTTCGCTCAACGCCTGGCTGTTCAACCATGGTCAGTGCTGCGTCGCCGGCACCCGGCTGTACGTCGAGGACAGCATCTTCGAACGCTTCACCGAGGCCGTCGCCGAGGCGGCGAGCCGGGTCCGGATCGGTCCCGGGCTCGACCCCACCACCGAACTCGGTCCGCTCGTGTCGCAGGAGCAACTCGACCGGGTCACCGGATACCTGCGCGACGGACTCGCCGACGGCGCCCGCGCGCTCACCGGCGGCAAGCGCTGGGGCGACGCCGGCTACTTCGTCGAGCCCACCGTCCTGGTCGATGTGAAGCCCGAGTTCAGCGTCGTCCGGGAGGAGATCTTCGGCCCCGTCGTCGCCGCGATGCCGTTCGACGCGGACGAGGGCATCGTCACCGCCGCCAACGACTCGATCTACGGACTGGCGGCCGGTATCTGGACCCGGGACATCTCGAAGGCGCATCGCACCGCGCGCCGACTGAAGGCCGGCTCGGTCTGGATCAACCAGTACAACGGCTTCGACACCGCGATGCCGTTCGGTGGCTACAAGCAGTCCGGCTGGGGCCGCGAACTCGGTGCCTCCGCGATCGACCTCTACACCCAGACCAAGGCCGTCAACGTCGCGCTCTGATTTCGACACCCCCGACAGAACACTTCGAAGGAGAACCCATGAAGACCAAGGCCGCCGTGCTGCTCGAGGCCGGGAAGCCGTTCGAGATCATGGAACTGGACCTGGACGGGCCCGGTCCCGGTGAGGTCCTGATCAAGTACACCGCTGCGGGACTGTGCCATTCGGACCTGCATCTCACCGACGGCGACCTGCCGCCGCGCTATCCCATCGTCGGCGGGCACGAGGGCTCGGGGATCATCGAGGAGGTCGGTCCCGGCGTCACCAAGGTCAAGCCGGGCGATCACGTCGTGTGCAGCTTCATCCCCAACTGCGGGACGTGCCGCTACTGCGCCACCGGGCGGCAGAACCTGTGCGACATGGGCGCCACGATCCTCGAAGGCTCGATGCCCGACGGCACGTTCCGATTCCGCGCCGACGGCAAGGAGTTCGGCGCGATGTGCATGCTCGGCACGTTCTCCGAGCGGGCGACGATCTCCCAGCACTCGGTGGTCAAGGTCGACGAATGGCTGCCACTGGAGACGGCCGTTCTCGTCGGGTGTGGTGTCCCCTCCGGGTGGGGGACCGCGGTCTACGCGGGCGGCGTCCGCGCCGGTGACATCGTCGTCATCTACGGCATCGGCGGTCTCGGGATCAACGCCGTGCAGGGTGCGGTGCAGGCCGGCGCACGGTACGTGGTGGTCGTCGACCCGCTCGCGTTCAAGCGTGAGACCGCACTGAAGTTCGGGGCCACGCACGCCTTCGCGACAGCGGAGGAAGCGGCGGTGAAGGTGAACGAACTCAGCTGGGGACAGGGCGCCGACCAGGCTCTGATCCTGGTGGGCACCGTGGACGAGGAGGTGGTGGCAGCCGCGACCGCCGTGATCGGCAAGGGCGGCACCGTCGTCATCACCGGCCTGGCCGATCCGACGAAGCTGACCGTGCACGTCTCGGGCGCCGATCTGACGCTCAACGAGAAGACCATCAAGGGGACGCTGTTCGGCTCGGCCAACCCGCAGTACGACATCGTCCGCCTGCTGCGCATGTACGACCAGGGTGAGTTGAAGCTCGACGAACTGGTCACGACCCGGTACTCGCTCGAGGACGTCAATCAGGGTTACGAGGACCTGCGCAACGGCAAGAACATTCGCGGAGTCGTCATCCACGAGCCGTAACGGACTCGCTCGCACAACGATCTCGTTGATCTTCCGCCCTGGCTCGTCGGAGAACGTACCGTCGAGCCAGGGTGGGAGCGTGTTCCGCGCATGCCGGGGGCGGACGGAAGGAGCCCGTCATGGGCGAGATCATCGGCACGATCATCTTCGGCGCGGTCATCGGCGTCATCGCCAGGCTGGTCGTTCCGGGCAAGCAGGCGATGGGCTGGATCATCACCATCGTGATCGGCATCGTCGGTGCACTGATCGGTTACTGGATCTGGGGACTGATCAGCGACAAGGGAGACACACCCGGCATCGACTGGTGGCGTTGGATCATCAGTATCGCGGTCGCTGCGGTCCTCACGCTCGCGTACACGTCGATCACGGCCAAACGGTCCTGAGGGCTCACCCGGACCGGGTTGCGAGCGCGGTCAGGGCCATCCGGCGCAGCACGCGCCGTGTCGTGTTCCCGTTCGTCGCATCGACGGACGGGGACACCGCGCTGTACGGGGTCGAGTTGATCAGGCCGAACGTCGCGTGCGCGGCGATGCGCGCATGCGTGCTGTCGAGACCCGGATCGATCCTCCGCAGCACACCCACCCAGATCTCCACGTAGCGACGCTGCGTCTGGCGCACCCGGTGGCGGGCGTCGTCGGGCAGCGAGTGCAGATCGCGGTCCTGCACCCGGATGAGGTCGGGCTCGCCCAGCGCGAAGTCGAGGTGGAAGTCCACCAGTTCCTCGAGTGCCCGGCGCGGGTCCGGTACGCGCTCGACGACGTCCGTTCCGCCCGCGAGCAGTCGCTCGCTGATATCGGTGAGCAACTCGACGAGCAGTGCGTCCTTGTTGGGGAAGTGCCGGTACACCGCGGGGCCGCTGATGCCCACCGCGGACCCGAGGTCCTCGAGCCGGACCCCGGGGAAGCCGCGTTCGGCGATCAGCCGCGCTGCGGCGCGGAGGAGTTCTCGGCGCCGGTCGGCCTTGGCCCGGCTGCGCCGGCCGGGGGCCGCCGCCACTTCACCTTCGACGTCGGTCATCGGTCACATTTTCCCGTTCGTGTGATCTGGACAACTCAGTTAATCACGGATAACCTAATTTCAGTTAGTCGGGATTAACCGAGTCTCATCGTATCCATCAACTGCGAGGACGGTGACGTGACAACCGCTCGAACCGCTTCAACCACCTCCCATCGGGAGCAGCACCTGGCCCTCGTGGCCGAGTTGCGCGACAAGCTGGCCGCGGCAGCGCTCGGCGGCAGCGCGAAGTCCCGTGAGCGCCACGTCGCTCGCGGCAAGCTCCTGCCCCGCGACCGCGTCGACGCCCTGCTCGACCCGGGCAGCCCGTTCCTGGAGTTGGCTCCGCTCGCCGCGAACGGCATGTACGACGACGAGTGCCCCGGCGCCGGCGTCATCGGCGGCGTCGGCCGGGTCTCCGGACGCGAGTGTGTGATCGTCGCGAACGACGCCACCGTCAAGGGCGGCACCTATTACCCGATGACGGTCAAGAAGCACCTGCGGGCGCAGGAGATCGCGCTGCAGAACAACCTGCCGTGCCTCTACCTCGTCGACTCCGGAGGCGCGTTCCTGCCGATGCAGGACGAGGTGTTCCCCGACCGCGAACACTTCGGGCGCATCTTCTACAACCAGGCGACCATGAGCGCCAAGGGAATTCCACAGATCGCTGCGGTCCTCGGCTCGTGTACAGCCGGCGGCGCGTACGTCCCGGCGATGAGTGACGAGGCCGTGATCGTCCGCAACCAGGGCACCATCTTCCTCGGCGGCCCGCCGCTCGTGAAGGCGGCGACCGGTGAGGTCGTCACGGCCGAGGAGCTGGGCGGCGGCGACCTGCATTCGAAGGTCTCGGGCGTCACCGACCACCTCGCCGAGGATGATCGCGATGCGCTGCGCATCGTCCGGAACATCGTCGCGACGTTCGGCCCGCGTGCACCGCGACCGTGGGACGTGGCCGAGACGGTCGCGCCCGTCGCGGACCAGGACGAGCTGTACGACGTGGTCCCGACCGACCCGCGCATCCCGTACGACGTCCGCGAAGTGATCGGCCGGATCGTGGACGGGGCCACCGGTAACGGCGCCAGCTTCCAGGAGTTCAAGGCCGAGTACGGCAAGACGCTCGTCACCGGTTTCGCCCGGATCCACGGGCACCCGGTGGGCATCGTCGCCAACAACGGCGTGCTGTTCGCCGAGTCGGCGATGAAGGGCGCGCACTTCATCGAACTGTGCGACAAGCGCAGCATCCCGCTGCTGTTCCTGCAGAACATCACGGGCTTCATGGTCGGCCGCGAGTACGAGGCCGGTGGCATCGCCAAGCACGGCGCCAAGATGGTCACGGCGGTGGCATGCGCCCGGGTGCCGAAGCTCACCGTCGTGATCGGCGGCTCGTACGGCGCGGGCAACTACTCGATGTGCGGGCGGGCGTACTCGCCGCGCTTCCTGTGGATGTGGCCCAACGCCCGAATCTCGGTGATGGGCGGCGAGCAGGCCGCGTCCGTTCTCGGCGCCGTCGGCTCCGGCAAGGACCCCGACGCCATTCGGTCGCAGTACGAGGCGCAGGGCAATCCGTACTACTCGACGGCCCGGCTGTGGGACGACGGCGTGATCGATCCCGTCGATACCAGAACCGTTGTCGGACTGGCGCTGTCGGCGTGTGCGAACGCGCCGCTCGAGCCGGTCTCCTACGGCGTCTTCCGGATGTGAGGGACACATGACTGCACAGTTCCAGACGATCCTGGTGGCCAACCGCGGCGAGATCGCGGTACGGGTCATCCGCACCCTCCGTGAAATGGGTATCCGGTCGGTCGCCGTCTACAGCGAGGCCGACGCCGGTGCGCGGCACGTCCGTGAGGCCGACACCGCCGTGCTGATCGGGCCGGCGGCGGCCCGCGAGAGCTATCTCGACATCGACAAGGTGCTCGACGCGGCCAAGCGCACCGGCGCGCAGGCCATCCACCCCGGATACGGGTTCCTTTCCGAGAACACAGCGTTCGCCGCCGCGTGCGCGGCCGCCGGGATCGCCTTCCTCGGCCCGTCGGCGCGGGCCATCGAGGTGATGGGCGACAAGATCACCGCCAAGAACGCGGTGGCCGCGTTCGACGTCCCGGTGGTGCCGGGTATCGCGAGGCCGGGACTGTCCGACGCAGACCTGATCACCGCGGCCGAGGACATCGGCTATCCGGTGCTGGTCAAGCCGTCCGCGGGCGGCGGCGGCAAGGGCATGCGACTGGTCGAGGAGCCGGGGGATCTGCCCGGCGCGCTGGTGAGCGCGCGGCGGGAGGCGGCGTCGGCCTTCGGCGACGACACCCTGTTCCTCGAGCGGTTCGTGCTGCGGCCCCGGCACATCGAGGTCCAGGTCCTCGCCGACGAACACGGCAACGTCGTGCATCTCGGTGAGCGCGAGTGCAGTCTGCAGCGTCGGCACCAGAAGGTGATCGAGGAGGCCCCGTCGCCGCTGCTCGACGCGCAGACCCGCGCCCGGATCGGCGCCGCGGCATGCGACACGGCCCGCAGCGTCGACTACACCGGAGCGGGCACCGTCGAGTTCATCGTGTCCGCCGACCGGCCCGACGAGTTCTTCTTCATGGAGATGAACACCCGCCTGCAGGTGGAACACCCGGTCACCGAGATGGTGACGGGCCTGGACCTGGTCGAGTGGCAGGTGCGCATCGCCGCCGGCGAGCCCCTCGGCTTCGTGCAGGACGACGTGACGCTCACCGGTCACGCGATCGAGGCGCGCGTGTACGCGGAGGATCCGGTCCGCGGCTTCCTGCCCACCGGCGGCACGGTCCTCGGTCTCGCGGAGGCGGCCGGTGCCGGCGTGCGTGTCGACTCGGGACTGCAGGACGGGACCGTCGTCGGCAGCGACTACGACCCGATGCTCGCCAAGGTGATCGCGCACGGTGACGACCGGGCCGAGGCGCTGCGACGGCTCGACCGGGCGCTCGCGGACACCGCGGTCCTCGGCGTGGTCACCAACATCGCCTTCGCGAGATTCCTGCTCGCCGACGAGGACGTGCGCGCCGGACGGCTCGACACCGGTCTGCTGGACCGCCGGGTCGCCGACTTCCACGCCCCGCCGGTCGACGACGATGTCCTCGTCGCCGCGGCCGCGTACCACTGGCTCGGCCTCTGGCCCCGTGACACCTCGGATCCGTGGGACGCTCCGAGCGGTTGGCGCGTCGGTGGGACGCATCCGATCTCGCTGCGCCTGCGCGCCGGTGACCGCACCGAGCACGTGCTCGTCACCGGCACTCCCGAGGACGGCTCTGCGCACATCGAGGGCGGCGAGAACCACACGCTCACAGCGCGACTCGACGACGGCGTCCTGACCGTCGTGCTCGACGGTCGCCGCGACACCTACCGTGTCGGGGAAGCCGACGGCACCCTGTGGCTGGCCGGCGCGACCGGTACGTGGACGGTCTCGCAACTGCGCGAGGCCAGTGTCCGCGGCGGCGACGCCCACGCCGGCGACGCCGAGCTGACCAGTCCGATGCCCGGCACGGTCATCGCGGTGGCCGCGGCGTCCGGCGAGACCGTCGACGCCGGGACCGCCGTCGTGGTCGTCGAGGCCATGAAGATGGAGCACACCCTGTCCGCGCCCATCGGCGGCGTCGTCGAGGTCCTCGTCGGGGTCGGCGACCAGGTCAGGGTCGATCAACTACTCGCGCGGGTCAGTCCCGCCACCGAATCCGAGCTGTCTCCCGAACTCGCACCGAAGGATGTCGCGTCATGACCGAGTACCTGTCCACCGGATCGCTGCCCGACGAGTACCAGCAGCTCGCGAAGACCGTCCGGGACTTCGCGCAGAACGTGGTCGCGCCGGTGTCCGCGGAACACGATGCGAACCACACCTTCCCGTACGCCGTGGTCGACGGCATGGCCGACATGGGCCTGTTCGGTCTGCCGTTCCCCGAGGAGTACGGCGGCATGGGCGGCGACTACTTCGCGCTGTGCCTCGCGCTCGAGGAACTCGGCAAGGTCGACCAGTCCGTCGCAATCACTCTCGAGGCCGGCGTCTCCCTCGGCGCGATGCCGGTCTACCGCTTCGGCAACGAGGAGCAGAAGGCGGAGTGGCTGCCGCAACTCACGAGCGGAAAGGCGTTGGCCGCGTTCGGTCTCACCGAACCCGGCGCCGGCAGTGATGCCGGCGGCACCCGCACCAAGGCCGAGCTCGCCGGCGGCGAATGGACGATCAACGGCAACAAGCAGTTCATCACCAACTCCGGCACCGACATCACCAAGCTCGTCACGGTGACCGCGGTGACGGGCGTGAAGGACAACGGGCGGAAGGAGATTTCGACGATCCTCGTGCCGACCTCCACGCCCGGTTTCACCGCCGAACCGGCGTACGACAAGGTCGGCTGGAACGCCTCCGACACCCATCCGCTGACGTTCCAGGACGTGCGGGTGCCCGAGGCGAATCTGCTCGGTGAGCGCGGCCGCGGCTACGCGAACTTCCTGCGCATCCTCGACGAGGGCCGCATCGCGATCGCGGCCCTGTCGGTCGGTGCCGCGCAGGGTTGCGTCGACGAGTCGGTGCGCTACGCGAAGGAGCGCGAGGCGTTCGGTCGCCCGATCGGTGCGAACCAGGCCATCGAGTTCAAGATCGCGCGCATGGAGGTGCGGGCCCACGTGGCCCGGACCGCGTATTACGACGCCGCCGCACTCATGCTGTCCGGCAAGCCGTTCAAGAAGCAGGCGTCGATCGCGAAGCTGATCGCGAGCGAGGCCGCGATGGACAATGCGCGCGATGCCACCCAGATCTTCGGTGGATACGGTTTCATGAACGAGTACCCGGTGGCCCGGCACTACCGCGACAGCAAGATCCTCGAGATCGGGGAGGGCACCACCGAGGTCCAGTTGATGCTCATCGCGCGGGAACTGGGGGTCTGACGAGTGACGGCACGCAAGATCGTCCAGCGTGGGCTGTGGTTCGAGGAGTACGAGACCGGGGTCGTCTACGCGCACCGGCCGGGGCGCACCATCACCGAGGCCGACAACGTCCTGTTCACGACGCTCACGATGAACACGCAGGCGCTGCACCTCGATGCCGCGTTCGCCGCCGAGACGCAGTTCGGTGAGCGACTGGTCAATTCGATGTTCACGCTGTCGACGCTGGTCGGTCTGTCGGTGGCGCAACTGACCCAGGGAACCATCGTCGCGAACCTCGGTTTCTCGGAGATCGCGTTCCCCAAGCCGCTGTTCCACGGCGACACGCTGTACGCGGAGACCGTCGTGACCGACCTGCGCGAGTCCCGCAGCAGGCCGGGGGAGGGCATCGTGACGTTCGAGCACACCGGTCGCAACCAGCACGGCGACGTCGTCGCGACGGCGGTCCGCAAGACCCTCGTCCGCAAGAGGCCCGCATGAGCGAACCCACCGCCGAGAGACTCTGGACGGGAACGCTTCCCGGCCCGGCCTGGTTGTTCTGCCCCGCCGACCGTCCGGAGCGGTTCGCCAAGGCGGCGGCCACCGCGGACGTCGTCATCCTCGACCTCGAGGACGGGGTCGCGCCCGCCGACAAGGAGGCCGCACGTCGCGCACTGGTCGACGTCCCGCTCGACCCGGACCGTACGGTCGTGCGGGTCAACGCACACGGCACCGACGATCACGCGCTCGACTGCGCCGCACTGGACCGAACGCCGTACACCGCCGTGATGCTGCCCAAGTGCGAATCCGTGGAACAGGTCCTCGATCTCGCACCGCTGTCGGTGATCGCGCTCGTCGAGTCGCCGCTCGGGGCGCTCGCGATCGAGCAGGCGGTGCAGGCCGAGAACGCCGTCGGCGTGATGTGGGGCGCCGAGGATCTCGTCGCTGCCCTCGGCGGCGCGTCGAGCCGGAAGCCGGACGGCGCCTACCGGGACGTCGCCCGGCACGTCCGGTCGACCGCATTGCTGGCAGCGAAGGCCCACGGCAGGTTCGCCCTCGACTCGGTGTACCTCGACATCCCGGACCGCGAGGGGCTCGGCGCCGAGTGCGAGGACGCCGTCGCGGTCGGATTCGATGCGAAGGTGGCGATCCACCCGAGTCAGATCGACGTCATCCGCACCGCCTACGCGCCCACCGCGGAGCAATTGGGTTGGGCGGAGCGGATTCTCGGGGCAGCCTCGCGCGAGCGCGGGGTGTTCGCGTTCGAGGGCCGGATGGTGGACGCGCCGGTGCTGCGGCACGCGGAAGAGATCGTGCGACGCTCCGGTGTCGCGCAGGGAAGGGAGACGTGAGCGCGTGACGAGTGAAGGAACCACCGGTACCCGGCCGCAGTGGGTGCCGACCGACGGGGACGTCGCCGGCGCCCGGATCACCGACTTCGCCCGGTGGGTCGAACGGCGCACCGAGCTGACGTTGCCGGACTACCGGGCCCTGTGGCAGTGGTCGGTGGACGACCTCGGTGCCTTCTGGCAGTCGGTGTGGGACTACTTCGCGGTCGAGTCGGCAGTCGATCCCGGTCCGGCCCTCGCCGTCGATACGATGCCCGGCGCCGTGTGGTTCCCGCAGGCCCGGCTCAACTACGTCGACCATGTCGTGCGGAATGCGCGCACCGACCGTCCCGCCGTCGTGTACGAGAACGAGGCCGGCGACCGCGAGACGCTGTCGTGGGCCGAGCTCACCCGGCAGACCGGCGCGCTCGCCGCGACCCTGCGTTCGCTCGGCGTCGGGCCGGGCGACCGGGTCGTCGGTTACCTACCCAACGTGCCCGAGGCGATCGTCGCGTTCCTCGCGACCGTGAGCCTCGGGGCCGTGTGGTCGGCGTGCGGCCAGGACTACTCGGCCCCGGCCGCGCTCGACCGCCTGGGACAGCTGGAACCGACGGTGCTCGTCGCCGCAGACGGCTACCGCTTCGGCGGCAAGGAACACTCGCGGACCGACGAAGTCGAGCAGCTGCGGGCCGGCATGCCCACGCTCGCGGCGACCGTCGCGGTGTCGCGCCTCGGTACCGGAGCGGTGCCCGGCGCCCTCGCATGGGAGCAGGCCACCGACGGCGACGCCGTGCTCGAGCCCGTTCCGGTGCCGTTCGACCACCCCTTGTGGATCGTCTTCTCGTCGGGCACGACGGGTCTGCCGAAGGGGATCGTGCACGGCCACGGCGGCGTCCTCCTCGAGCACCTGAAGGCGATCGCGCTGCAGAGCGACATCGGACGCGACGACACCTTCTTCTGGTACACGAGTCCGAGCTGGATGATGTGGAACTTCCAGGTCGCGGGTCTGCTGGTGGGTGCCACCGTCGTCTGTTACGACGGCAGCCCCGCGTACCCGGCGCAGGGCCGATTGTGGGAGTCGACGGCCGATCTCGGGGTCACCGTGGTCGGTACCAGCCCCGGCTACGTCCTGGCCTGCCAGAAGGCCGGGATCGTCCCGGCGGCGGATCACGACCTGGGTGCGTTGCGCGCGGTCGGGATCACCGGATCCACGTTGCCGGCGTCCTCGTCGTGGTGGCTGTCCGAGAACGTGGGCGCGCACGTGCCGGTCATGTCCATCAGCGGCGGCACCGACGTCGTCTCGGCGTTCGTCGGCGGGACGCGCACCACCGCGGTGTGGCCCGGGGAGTTGTCGGTGCCGTACCTCGGGGTGGCACTCGACGCGTTCGACGAGTCCGGTCGGCCGGTCCGCGGCGACGTCGGCGAGCTCGTGATCATCCGACCACTCCCGTCGATGCCCGTGCGGTTCTGGGACGACCCGGACGGCGCCCGGTACCGCGCGAGCTACTTCGACTCGTTTCCCGGGGTCTGGCGGCACGGCGACTGGATATCCATCACCGAGCACGGTGGAGTCGTCATGCACGGGCGTTCGGACTCGACGCTCAACCGCAACGGCATCCGGATGGGCAGCGCCGACATCTACCAGGCCGTCGAACGGCTTCCGGAGATCGTCGAGGCGCTCGTCATAGGTGCCGAGCGGAGTGACGGCGGTTACTGGATGCCGCTGTTCGTGGTCCTCGCCGACGGGTGCGTACTCGACGACTCGCTGCGCGAGCGCATCCGGGCGGTGATTCGGGAGAAGGCGTCGCCGCGGCACGTGCCGGACGAGATCGTCGCAGCTCCGGGCATTCCGCACACCCGTACCGGCAAGAAGCTCGAGGTACCGATCAAACGACTGTTCCAGGGTGACGAAGCGGCCCGGGTGGTCGATCGCAGCGCGGTCGACGATGCCGACCTCCTCGACTGGTTTGCCCGATTCGGGGCTCGGTGACGGTGTGAGATTACCCATGAGTAGCATCGCTTCTGCTCGTGGTTGACCACGACGTGCCCCCGACACCGACCGATCGCGCCGTCGGGAGGGGAAGAAACAACTAAAGCCTTGTACTCTTCATCGGTACCGAGTCCGGGCGTCTGCCGGGACGGGAGCCGAGGAGATGGACAACGTGGCGGTCGGATCGAAGTCGACTGTGGTGCGGGTGCCCAAGGCGGGTGAGCTCGTCGCCGCGAACCTGCGCCGACGAATCATCACCGGCGAGCTCGGCGCGGGCGATCCGCTGCCGAACGAATCGGTGCTCATGGAGCAGTTCGGCGTCTCGCGTCCCACCCTGCGGGAGGCTTTTCGGATCCTCGAATCCGAGTCGATCATCACGGTGCTCCGCGGTGCCCGCGGCGGTGCCCGGGTCATGGCGCCGGACGCCTCCGTCGCCGCTCGGTACACCGGTCTGCTGCTGCAGTACAAGGGGACGCCGCTGGTCGACGTCTATCGCGCCCGCGCCTCGCTCGAGGTGTCCGCGGTGGGAGTCCTGGCGGGTCCGGGCCATGCCGATCAACTCGATCGCCTCGCCGCACTGATCGACGAGGGCGCCGGTCTCGTGGACGACGCGGCCGCGTTCGCGCACCACGACGTCCAGCTGCACCAGAGCCTGGTCGATCTGGCCGGGAACGAGACCCTCGCGGTGCTGGCCGGAATGCTCGTGCACATCATCGAGGCGCACAACGACCTGTTCATCGCCTCGCACGGGGACAATCAGGACAAACCGGCTGCCCGCGCGGCGCATCGCGCGTACACCAAGTTGCTTGCCCATCTGCGGAGCGGCGACGCCATTGCGGCACAGGACTTCTGGCGCAAGCACCTCGACGGGATCGAGAAGTACATGGTGGGAGACTCGGCGACCACGCTGGTCGAAGTCCTGTCCTGACGCGGACCGCACGCGAACCCGGCGCACCTGCGCCGACACGCGTACTGTTCGGTTCGTGAGCAGTCTGCGAGACAGTTTGCAGGACCCGCAGGTCCGCGAGTTCCTCACCCGGGGGACCAGGACCGGCAAGCTCGGGTACCTCTCCGGAGACGGCCGTCCGCTCGTCGCCCCGGTCTGGTTCGTCCTCGAGGGGGACGATGTGGTGTTCAACACGGGGGCGTCGACGGCCAAGGGGCGGTATCTCGCCAGGGATCCGCGCGTGACCCTGTGTGTCGACCTCGAGCAGCCACCGTATGCGTTCGTGCAGATCCAGGGCGCTGCCGTGATCTCGACGGATCCGGATGAATTGGTGCGGGTCGCGACCGAGATCGGCCGGCGGTACATGGGTGACGCGCGGGCGGAGGAGTTCGGGCGCCGCAACGGCGTGCCGGGGGAACTCGTGGTCCGCGTCCGCCCGACCAAGGTGATCGCCGCGCTCGACGTGACGGAGTGAACGTGCGATGAACTGGTCGGAAATGGGTTCTGACGGGCCGACCCTGTAGATTGATGCGGGTGTGTTCGACCCAGGTGAATCGGTGACAGACCGCCATAGGTGACCCCTCGGAAAGACCGGGGTTCGGCGAGTCTGCGCGATCACGATCCACGTGGTCGGCCGTCTCTCCCTGAACTCTGTGACCGGCGTCCGCCGGCGCCCGCTGCTGTAACGAAACAGGTCCGATCAGCAGATATATCCCGAGTGTGTGCCTTGTCGGCCGACCGTTCGAACCTGTGTCGGGCACGGCTGAGAAGGGTCATGTGTTTCGGTGTCCGCCTCGGGTCGCTCGGCGACACGTGGGCGGGGGCGCGTGATGGTGAGAAGAGAGGCTCTGGGTTTGGACTCGCTAGGCGTCGGTGGACTAGAGGGTGACAGCTCTATCGGCGGGGAGGCACGTCCGTTCCCGCTGTCTCAGGCACAGCTCGGTATGTGGTTCGCGCAACACGTGGACCCGTCCGTGCCCGCCAACATCGCCCAGTACGTCGAACTTCGTGGCGAACTCGACGTCGCCCGGCTGCACCGGGCCAGCGCTCGGGCCGCGGGTGAGACCGGGTCCGGGTACGTGCGTCTGCTCGAGGTCGACGCCGAGCCGCGACAGCTGGTCGACACCTCGCTCGACGACGCTCCCGAGTACGTCGACCTCCGGGCGGAAGCCGATCCGCGCGCGGCGGCTCTCGCGTGGATGCGCGCCGACTACAGCGCGCCCGTCGATCTCCTGCGCGACCGGCTGGTCGTGGCCGCCGTCCTGCACGTCGAGGACGGTCTCTACTACTGGTACAACCGTGCCCACCACGTCGTGCTGGACGGATTCGGTGCGACCACGTTCGTGAACCGCGTGGCCGAACTCTACTCGGCCGACGTGGACGGTGTGGAGCCCTCGCCGAGCCTGGCGTCGCCGCTGGAGAAGGTCTACGACGCCGACCGCACCTATCGCTCCTCGACGCGTTTCGCATCGGACCGTGACTACTGGCTCGAGCGCGTCGCCGACGTGGCGGAGCCGACGAGTCTCGCCGGCCGTGCCGCGCCGCCCGCGCCGCTGAGCCGGATCGACAGCGCCGCGCTGTCCGAAGGGACGTCCGCCCGGATGGACGCCTTCCTCGACCGTGAGGACACGACGATCGCCACGGTCGTCATCGCGGCGTTCGCGGCCTACCTGGCCCAGATGACGGGCCGCGAGGACGTCGTCCTGAGCCTGCCCGTCACCGCGCGCACGAACGCGGTCCTGCGGCGCTCCGGCGGCATGACGTCCAACGTGGTCCCGCTGCGCCTGACGGTGCCCGCCGACACCACCGTGTCGCAGATGCTGGGCCGAGTCGCGACCGAGGTGTCCGGCGCGCTGCGTCATCAGCGGTACCGCCACGAGGACATCCGCCGTGACGTCACGGGCGCGGCCGGGCAGGCGTCGTTCTTCGGACCGTGGGTGAACATCATGATGTTCCACACGGAACTGCGGTTCGGCGACACCGTCGGCGAGCAGCACATCCTCTCGACGGGCCTCATCGAGGATCTCGGTGTCAACGTCTACCAGGGCATCGCGGGCGCTACGACGCACGTCGACTTCGAGTCGAACCCCAACCTGTACGGCGACGACGAGGCCCGCCGCAACCACGAGCGCTTCGTCGAATTCCTCGACCGCTACGTGGCCGCGGCGTCGGACCAGCCGGTGTGGGGGATTCCGCTCGGCACCGAACTCGAGTGCCGCACGGTGCTGGGTGAGTGGGTCCGTACGGGCCACGACTTCCGGCCGCGCAACCTTGCCGAGGCTTTCGACGAGCAGGTGGCGCGCACGCCCGACGCGACAGCGCTGGTGTTCGAGGGCGCGACGCTGACGTACGCAGAGCTCGACGCCCGCGCCAATGCGCTCGCCCGCACGCTCATCGAGATGGGTGTCGGTCCCGAATCGCTTGTCGGACTGTCTATCCGGCGTTCCCTCGACCTGATCATCGGCCTGTACGCGATCGTGAAGTCCGGCGGTGCGTGGGTTCCGATCGACCCGGACCACCCTGCCGACCGCACCGCGTACATCCTCGAATCCGCCGGCCCGGCCTGCGTGCTCACCACCGCGCGCGACGCCGTGGATCTGCCGGAGGGCGTCGTGTCGCTCGAGATCGACACGCTCGATCTCGCGGTGCTGGACAGCCGGCCGGTCACGGATACCGACCGGCTCGCGCCGCTGCGCCCGGAGAACACCGCGTACGTGATCTACACGTCGGGTTCGACGGGCCGGCCCAAGGGCGTCGCGGTCTCGCACGCCGCGATCGACAACCAGCTCGAGTGGATGCTGCACGAGTATCCGATGACCGAGTCGGACGCCTACCTGCAGAAGACGGCGACCACGTTCGACGTGTCGCTGTGGGGCTTCTTCATGCCCCTGCGGGTCGGTGCATCGATGGTGATCGCCACTCCGGACGGTCACCGTGACCCGGTGTACGTGGCCAACAAGATCGCCGAGCACTCGGTGACCGTCACCGACTTCGTGCCGTCGATGCTGACGGTGTTCGTCGCGAATGCCCCTGCCGGATCGTGTGATTCGCTGCGAGACTGCTTCGTCATCGGTGAGGCACTGCCGCCCGAGACCGCCGCCGAGTTCCGGGAGTTGTGCGACGCGGGTCTGCACAACCTGTACGGCCCCACCGAGGCCGCGGTGTCGGTGACCTACTACGAGTCGGGCCCGCAGGACACCGCGACGGTCCCGATCGGTGTCGCCGAGTGGAACACTCGCGCCTACGTGCTCGACCACCGACTGCGACCCGCCCCCATCGGTCAGCCGGGAGAGCTCTATCTCGCGGGCGACCAGCTGGCCCGGGGCTACGTCGGCCGGCCCGACATCACGTCGGATCGGTTCGTCGCCAACCCGTTCGGCGGAATCGACGGTGTCGGCACCGCGGGGGAGCGGATGTACCGCACCGGTGACCTCGTCCGCTGGCGGGCGGACGGCAACCTCGACTACATCGGGCGCACCGACTTCCAGGTGAAGTTCCGCGGCCAGCGCATCGAGCTGGGCGAGATCGAGACGGTCCTGCTCGCGCACGACGATGTGTCGCAGACCGTCGTGCTCGTGGTGTCGACCGCGACCGGCGACCAGTTGGTCGCCTACGTGGTGCCCGGACCCGGTCGCACGATCGTCCCGGCGGATCTCGCCGAGTTCGCGGGCCGGTCGCTGCCGGCCTACATGGTCCCGGCGTCGGTGACCGTGCTCGACGCTTTCCCGCTCAACACCAGCGGCAAGCTCGACCGTAAAGCGCTGCCCGAACCGATGTTCCTGAGCAACAAGGAGTTCCGCGCTCCTCGCAGCGATGCCGAGAAGACGGTTGCGGCGGTGTACTCGGAGGTGCTCGGCATCGAGCGGGTGGGCCTCGACGACGACTTCTTCGAACTCGGTGGCAACTCGCTCGTCGCGACGCAGGTCGTGACCCGGGTCGGCGCCGCTCTCGACGTCCGGCTGGGCGTGCGCGAGTTGTTCGAGGCTTCGACCGTCGCGGCGCTGGCCGCGCGCGCGGGGGCCACCGTCCATCGCGGCACCGGTGCGCCCGCCCTCGGCTCGGTCGCCCGCCCCGCACGCATCCCGCTGTCGCTCGCCCAGCAGCGGATGTGGTTCCTCAACCGCTTCGACGCCACGACGGCGGTCTACAACCTCCCGTTCGCGGTCCGGTTGTCCGGTGCGGTGAACCCGCAGGCATTCTCCGCCGCCTTCGCGGACGTGGTCGAGCGGCACGAGTCGCTGCGCACGGTCTACCCCGAGGTCGACGGCGTCGCCCAGCAGGTCGTTCTTCCCGTCCGCGACGTCGTGCGCGACCTCGAACCGGTCGCGACCGCACCCGGCGATCTCGAGCCGACCCTGCTGCGCCTCGCGTCCCGCGGCTTCGACGTGACGACGGAAGCCCCGTTCCGGATCGAGCTGCTGCGGCTGTCCGAGACCGAGTACGTGGTCGCCATGGTGCTGCACCACATCGCGGCGGACGGCTCGTCGTTCGGACCGCTCGCCCGCGATCTGATGATCGCGTACGCCGCCCGATCCGAGGGCGCCGCCCCGGCATGGGCGCCGTTGCCCGTGCAGTATGCCGACTACGCGGTGTGGCAGCACGAGATGCTCGGCTCCGAGACGGACCCGAATTCGATTGCCGGACAGCAGATCGAGTACTGGACCGGAGCGCTCGCGGGGCTGCCGGACCAGCTGGATCTCCCGGCCGACCGCCCCCGCCCGGCCGTGGCGTCGGGCGCCGGCGCCAAGCTGCGTTTCGACGTCTCCGCCGAAACGCACGCGCGGCTGCTGGATGTCGCCCGTGAGCACGGCGCGACGTTGTTCATGGTCGTGCACGCGGCGTACGCGGTGCTGCTGGCGCGCCTGAGCGGGACGTCGGACATCGCCGTGGGTACACCCGTCGCGGGACGCGGCGACCAGGCGCTCGACGGGCTGATCGGCATGTTCGTCAACACGCTCGTGCTCCGCGCCCAGGTGGATCCGGACGTCACGTTCGCCGAATTGATCGACGCCGTCAAGACCACCGATCTCGAGGCGTACGGCAACGCGGACGTCCCCTTCGAGTGGCTGGTCGAGGCACTCGAGCCGACCCGGTCGCCGGCCCGCCATCCGCTGTTCCAGGCGATGCTGTCCGCCGAGGTGGCCGGGGTGCGCGACCTGAGTTTCGCCGGGGTGCGCGCGGCAGCCGCCGAACTCGACGTTCCCGTCTCCAAGTTCGACCTCCAGCTGCAGATCTCCGAGGGATTCGACGAGTCGGGCGCACCCGCTTCGATCGGGGCCGTCCTCGAGTACGCGACGGACCTGTTCGACGAGTCGACCGTCGCGACGTTCGCGGAGCGGTTCGTGCGCATCCTGGATGCGATCGTCTCCGACACCACGCTGACCGTGGGTGACGTCTGCCTCCTGGACGACACCGAGGAGCACCAGGTCGTCCACGAGTGGAACCGGACCGGCCACGATCTCCCCGCCGTGACGCTGCCCGAACTGTTCGAACGTCAGGCGGCGGCGACGCCGTCGGCGCCGGCGGTGGTGTTCGCGACGGGATCGTGGACCTACGACGAGTTCGCGTCCCGCGTCAACCGCCTCGCGCGGTATCTGGTCGGGGTGGGTGTCGGGCCCGAGAGCGTGGTCGCCGTCGCGATGGAACGTTCACCCGAACTGCTCACGGCCGTGTACGCCGTCCTCGCTGCCGGTGGCGCCTACGTGCCGCTCGATCCGCAGCAGCCCGTCGAGCGGAACGCTCACATCCTCGGCACCGCGGGTCCCTCGTGCGTCCTGACGACGTCCGGTGACGCCGTCGACCTGCCGGCCCACGTGCTGCGTGTCGACGTCGACACCCTGGATCTGTCCGCGATGTCGTCGGCGCCGCTGACGGACGCGGCCCGGCGTGCCCCCCTGCGCCCCGCGAACGCGGCCTACGTGCTGTTCACGTCCGGATCGACCGGTCGCCCCAAGGGCGTGACGATCTCGCATTCGGCCGTCGTCAACCAGTTGCTGTCGATGCAGGACGAGTACCGCCTCGGCGCCGACGATTCGGTGCTGTTCAAGACTCCCGTCACGTTCGACGCGTCGGTGTGGGAGCTGTTCTGGCCGTTGGAATCCGGGGCCCGCATCGTCGTCGCCGCGCCGGACGGCCACCGCGACCCCGCGTACCTGGCCAGGATCCTGGCGGAGCAGTCGATCACGGTGGTGCAGTTCGTTCCGACCGTGCTCGACGCCGTCGCGGACCACCTCGAGCGGCAGGGCTGTGTGTCGTTGGCGCACGTGTTCTGTGGCGGTGAACCGCTCACCTCGGCAGTCGTTTCCCGGGTCCGGAGCATCTGCGATGCCGCGATCCACAATCTGTACGGCCCCACCGAGACCGCGGTCCAGGTCACCCGGCGCACCGTCACCGGAACCGAGTCGGCAGCCGTGCCGATCGGCGCCCCGGTCTGGAACAGCAGGGTTCGCGTCCTCGATGCCCGGTTGAACCCGGTTCCCGCCGGGGTGGTCGGGGAACTGTACGTGTCCGGTTCCCAGTTGGCGCGCGGATACCGCGGCCGGTCCGATCTGACGTCGGAACGGTTCGTCGCCGACCCGTGGGAGCCGGGTGAGCGGATGTACCGGACCGGTGACCTCGTGCGCTGGATCGTCGAGCCCGACGGCACGGGCGAGCTGGAGTACGTGGGGCGCAGCGACTTCCAGGTGAAGGTGCGCGGTCTGCGTATCGAGCTCGGCGAAGTGGAGACGGCTGTCCGCGAGCACGGTTCGGTGTCCCAGGCCGTGGTGGCACTGCACCACGACCCGCGGGCCGGTGACCAGCTGGTCGCGTACGTCGTCGCGTCGGCCGAGAGCGTCGTCCCGTTCGATCCGGCGGATCTGCGGGCCCACCTCTCGTTGCGACTGCCGTCGTACATGGTGCCCACCCTGTTCCTGCCGATCGACGCGCTGCCGCGGACGACGTCGGGCAAGATCGACCGGCGCGCGCTGCCCGTCCCGGTGTTCGAGGCGAAGTCGTTCCGGGTTCCGCGGACCCCGGTCGAGGAGATCGTGGCGGACGTTCTCGCGGACGTCCTCGGAGTCGAGACGGTCGGACTGGACGACGAGTTCTTCGCGCTCGGCGGCAACTCGCTGATCGCTACGCAGGTGGTTGCCCGCCTCGGGGCGGCGCTGGACACGTCCGTGCCGGTGCGGGTGCTGTTCGAGTCGTCCACCGTCGAGCAGCTCGCGGTGCGGGTGGAACAGCACGCAGGCGCGGGGAACCGCGCCCCGCTCGTCGCCCAGGAACGCCCGGCCCGGGTCCCGTTGTCGTTGGCGCAGCAGCGCATGTGGTTCCTCAACCGACTCGACCCCCGATCCGCGACCTACAACCTCGCGTTCGGTCTCCGACTGACGGGTGATCTGGACGTCGTGGCCCTGCAGGTCGCGCTGGTGGACGTGCTCGACCGCCACGAGTCCCTGCGCACGGTGTTCCCCGATTCGCCCGAGGGGCCGCACCAGGCGGTGGTGGACGCCGTGCGCGTCGTTCCGAACCTCACTCCGGTGCACGTCGGGGTCGACGAATTGCACCGTGAGATGGTGACTTTCGCGTCGACCGGGTTCGACGTGACGACGGAGACTCCGGTTCGCGCCAGACTGTTCCGGATCGACCCGTTCGACCACGTCCTCGCGATCGTCGTCCACCACATCAGCGCCGACGGCTGGTCCATGGGTCCGCTGGCCCGCGACGTCATGGCGTCGTACGACGCGCGGGTGCGCTGGGGACAGCCCGTGTGGGAGGCCCTGCCCGTCCAGTACGCCGACTACGCGCTGTGGCAGCGGCAGATCCTCGGCTCGGAGGACGACGACGACTCGATCGTCTCGAAGCAGGCTCGCTACTGGTCGGCGCACCTCGACGGCCTGCCCGACCAGCTCGACCTGCCGACGGACCGTCCGCGCCCGGCGCGGCAGTCCTATCGCGGCGCGACGATCGACTTCACAGTGCCGGCGGACGTGCACCGTGCGCTGATCGCCATCGCGCACGAACGCAACGCGTCTCTGTTCATGGTGGTGCACGCGGCGCTGTCGGTTCTGCTGTCCCGTTCCGCCGCCACCGACGACGTCGCGATCGGCACTCCGGTGGCCGGGCGCGGCGAGCAGGCGCTCGACGATCTGGTCGGCATGTTCGTCAACACGCTCGTGCTGCGCACGCACGTCGACTCCGGTACGCGATTCGCGGATCTGCTCTCGCACGCACGGGACGTGGCGCTGGGGGCGTTCGCGAACTCCGACATCCCGTTCGAGCGGCTCGTCGAGATCCTCAACCCCGCGCGGTCGACGGCCCGGCACCCGCTGATCCAGGTGATGCTGTCGTTCGAGAACCTGGGCGCGACTCATCTCGAGTTGCCCGACCTCACCATCGACAAGGTCGAGCTGGACGCCGCGGTCGCGAAGTTCGATCTGCAGTTCACCTTCCGGGAATCGATCGGCGAGGGTGGTCTCGCGGGCGGGATGGCAGGCGAGTTCACCTACGCGACAGACTTGTTCGACGAGTCGACGGTGCAGGCGCTCGCGGACCGATTCCTCCGTGTGCTCGCGGCCGTGGTCGCTTCCCCGGACACCGTCGTCGGCGACATCGAGCTTCTCGGCGCCGACGAGATCGCCCAGCTCACCGGCCCCGCCGGGCTCGACGCGCCCGAGCCGACGCTGTTGCCCGATCTGCTGGCAGCGGCGGTGGACGCCGATCCCGACGCACTCGCGCTGATCGCCGGTGCCGAGGAGATCACCTATCGCGAACTCGACGAGCGGTCCACTCGACTGGCGCGGCTGCTGGGCTCGCGCGGCGCGGGCCCCGAGGACGTCATCGCGGTGGCACTGACGCGGTCCGTCGAATCGGTGACCGCTGTATGGGCGGTCGCGAAATCGGGTGCCGCGTTCGTGCCCGTCGATCCGAACTACCCGCGCGACCGGGTGGCACACATGGTTTCGGACTCGGGCGCCGTGCTCGGTGTGACGACGTCCGAGCACGCCGACGTCCTCCCGGACGGCCTTCCCTGGCTGGTGCTCGACGATGCGGCGGTGTCGGCAGGCCTCGCGGAACAGTCGGTGGAGCGGCTCTCGAACACCGATCGGGTACGGCCTCTCGCTCCGGGGCACCCCGCGTACGTCATCTACACGTCCGGCTCCACCGGCGTGCCGAAGGGCGTCGTGGTCACGCACACCGGCCTGGCGGCGTTCGCGGCCGAGCAGGTGGAGCGGTACGGCATCGATTCCGATTCGCGGACCCTGCATTTCGCGTCACCGAGCTTCGACGCGTCGATCCTCGAGTTGCTGATGGCCTTCGGCGCGGCTGCGACGATGGTGATCGCACCGACCTCGATCTACGGCGGTCAGGAGCTCACGGAACTGCTGGCGGACCGTCGCGTCACCCACGCCTTCGTGACGCCGGCGGCGTTGGCGTCGGTCGATCCGTCCGCGCTCGACGCCCTCGGCGTCGTCGTCGTCGGCGGCGAGGCGTGCTCGGCGGACCTGGTGGCCCGCTGGGCGACCGGTGGCCGGAAGATGTTCAACGCGTACGGGCCGACCGAGGCGACGGTCGCCTCCAACATCTCGGACCCGCTCGTGCCGGGCGAGCCGGTGACGATCGGCCGCGCGATCCGCGGGGCCGGCACCTACGTGCTCGACGCGCGCCTGCGCCCGGTACCGGCCGGCGTCGTGGGTGAGCTGTACCTCGAGGGAGTGGGACTGGCCCGCGGCTACCACGAGCGTGCCGGACTCACCGCGGAGCGGTTCGTGGCCAATCCGTTCGGCGCGCCGGGCTCGCGTCTGTACCGCACCGGCGACGTCGTGCGCACGACCGCCGACCGGGTGCTCGAGTACGTCGGCCGCGCCGACGACCAGGTGAAGCTGCGCGGCTTCCGCATCGAGCTCGGTGAGATCGAGGCCGTGCTGCATCGCCTGGGCGCCGTCGCGCAGGCCGTGGTCGTGGTCAAGCATCAGCAGCTCGTCGCGTACCTCGTGGCCGCTCCGGGGGCTTCGATCGACCCGGCCGAGGTGAAGGACTCGGTGGGGCGGGCCCTGCCGGCGTACATGGTCCCCGCGGCCGTCGTCGTGCTCGACGAGCTGCCGATCAGCGGCAGTGGCAAGCTGGACCGGAAAGCGTTGCCGGAGCCCGAGTTCGAGGCGCGCGTGTTCCGGGCACCGGAGACTCCGATCGAGGAGATCGTCGCCGGGGTGTTCGCGGAACTGCTCGACACGCCACGGGTCGGCCGCGACGACGACTTCTTCGATCTCGGCGGCAACTCGCTCGTCGCGACGCGGGTCGTGGCTCGGATCGGCGAGAGTCTCGACACGCGGGTTCCGGTGCGGGAGCTGTTCGAAGCCTCGACCGTGCAAGCGTTGGCGGCTCGAATCGAGCAGTCGGTCGGCAGCGGACGCCGCCCGCTCGTCGCGAGGTCGCGGCCCGAGAGGATTCCGCTGTCGTACGCGCAACAGCGGATGTGGTTCCTGAACCGATTCGACGTCTCGTCCGCCGGCAACAACATCCCTGTCGCCGTCCGGCTGTCCGGGCTGCTCGACCGCACCGCGTTGCGCGCGGCGGTCGGTGACGTGATCGTCCGCCACGAATCGCTGCGGACGGTGTACCCCGAGATCGACGGTGTCGGGACCCAGGTGATCCGTCCGGCGTCGCACGTGCGGATCGCGCTCGAGCCGATCGCGATCGGCGCCGACGAACTACCGACTGCGCTCGGGGACCTGGCCCGCGCGGCGTTCGACGTCACGCGGGAGGTCCCGCTGCGGGCGGAGCTGTACGAACTGAGCCCCACCGAGCACGTTCTCGCTCTCGTGGTGCACCACATCGCGGCCGACGGCTTCTCGATGGGGCCGTTGACCCGAGACATCATGGTGGCCTACACCGCTCGTTGCGAGGGCGGCCTGCCGACGTGGCAACCGCTGCCCGTCCAGTACGCCGACTACGCGCTGTGGCAGCGCGAGGCGCTCGGCGCCGAGGACGACCCGGAATCCGTGTTCGCGCAGCAGGTCGCCTACTGGAGCGACCGTCTCGCGGGCGTGCCGGACCAGCTCGACCTGCCTGCCGACCGGCCCCGGCCCGCGGTGGCGTCCGGTCGCGGCGCCACCCACCGGTTCCCCGTCTCCGCGTCGATCCATCGGGCGATCGTCGCGTTCGCGAAGCGCACCAACACGACACCGTTCATGGTCTTCCACGCGGCGCTGTCGGTGTTGGCGGCGCGGCTGAGCGGCACGTCGGACATCGCGATCGGTACCCCTGTCGCAGGACGTGGCGAATCCGCGATCGACGACCTGGTGGGAATGTTCGTCAACACTCTGGTCCTCCGTACCGAGGTGGACGGCGATCGGTCGTTCGAGGCTCTCGTCGAGTCGGTGCGGGAGACGGACCTGGGCGCGTTCGCGCACTCGGACGTGCCGTTCGAGCGGTTGGTCGAGGTCCTCGCACCGACGCGCTCCCAGGCCCGCAACCCCCTCTTCCAGGTGATGCTCGCCTTCCAGAACCTCGGTCGGACGAGCTTCGAACTCCCCGGCGTGACGGTCTCGGAGGTCGACGTCGACGAGGTCTTCTCGAAGTTCGACGTCCAGGTCAGCGTCATGGAGTCGATCGACGACGCCGGGGCCGCTGCCGGTCTCACCGTCGAACTGACCTATGCGACAGACCTGTTCGACGCATCGACGATGGCGGACTTCGGGACACGTCTGGTCCGGACACTGTCCGCGGTACTGGCGGACCCCACGGTTGCCGTGGGCGATGTCGCGCTGTTGGACGACGTCGAGCGGGCACGGGTCGTCGGGGACTGGAACGCGACCGATCGTGTGGTCGACGGCACGACGCTGCCGGAGTCGTTCGAGGCGCAGGTGTCCCGGACCCCGGACGCGACGGCGGTCGTGTGCGAGGGCGAAGCACTGTCGTACGCGGAGTTCGCGGCGCGCGTGCGCCGCGTGGCGCGGTTCCTGATCGCGGAGGGCGTGGGGCCCGAGTCGCTGGTCGCAGTGGCGATGGGTCGATCGCTGGATCAGCTCGTGGCGCTCTACGCCGTGGCGGCCGCCGGTGGCGGCTACGTTCCGGTGGACCCCGATCAGCCCGCCGAGCGGAACGCCTACATTCTCGGGACGGCGAATCCGGTTCTGTTGCTGACCACCTCGCGCGAGGGCGAGGGCCTGCCCGAGGTGCGTCGCACCGTTCACCTCGACACCGCCGACGTGTCCGGCTTCTCCGACGCCCCGGTCACGGCGGCGGAGCGTCCGGCGCCGCTGCGTCCGGACAACGCCGCGTACGTCGTGTTCACGTCGGGTTCGACGGGCCGGCCGAAGGGCGTGACGGTCTCGCATCGTTCCGTCGTCAATCAGCTCGCGTGGATGCAGGACGAGTACACCCTCGGCGTGGCCGACCGCGTTCTGCTGAAGACGGTCTTCACCTTCGATGCATCGGTGTGGGAGTTGTTCTGGCCCTTGCAGGTCGGCGCCGCCATCGTCGTCGCCCCGCGCGACGCGCATCGCGACCCGGCCGCGCTGGCCCGGGTGATCGGAGAGCGGTCGGTCACCGTCGCGCAGTTCGTACCGTCGGTTCTCGAGGCAACGATCGACCATCTCGACGCTCACGGAGCGGCGTCCCTGACCCGGGTGTTCAGCGGCGGCGAGGCGCTCACCGGTGCACTGGTGGCACGGCTCCGACGGGTCACGGGGGCGTCCGTACACAACCTGTACGGTCCGACGGAAGCGACCGTGCAGGCCACCCGGCACGAGGCGACCGGCGCCGGCACCGGTGTGGTGCCGATCGGTGCGCCGGTGTGGAACACGCGGGCGTTCGTGTTGGACGCGCGACTGAACCCGGTGCCGGTGGGAGTTCCGGGAGAGCTGTATCTGGCGGGCGTGCAGCTGGCACGGGGATACGCCTCGCGGGCGGATCTGACAGCGGATCGTTTCGTGGCGAACCCGTTCTCCGACAACGGGGAGCGGATGTACCGCACGGGTGACCTGGTCCGCCGGACAGCCGACGGCACGCTGGAGTATCTCGGCCGCACGGACTTCCAGGTGAAGTTGCGTGGTCTGCGGATCGAGCTCGAGGAGATCGAGACCTCGCTGCTCGCGATGGCGGAGATCACGCGAGCAGTCGTCGTGGTCAAGAACGATCAGCTGGTCGCGTACGTGGTCGCGGGCGACCACTTCGATGCCGACACGGTCAAGGCCGCGCTGGCCACGTCGCTGGCGTCGTACATGGTTCCGCAGGTGTTCGTCGCGCTCGACGCGTTCCCGCTCAATGCCTCCGGCAAGCTGGACCGGAAGGCTCTGCCGGAGCCGGTGTTCGAGACCAGGAGCTTCCGCGCGCCGACGACTCCGACCCAGGAGATCGTCGCCGGTGTGTTCGCCGACGTCCTGGACCTCGATCGCGTCGGGCTGGACGACGACTTCTTCGCCCTGGGCGGCAATTCGCTCGTGGCGACGCAGGTGGTCTCGCGTCTGGGCGTCGCACTCGACACCCAGGTGCCGGTGCGGGTGCTGTTCGAGGCGTCGACGGTCGAATCCCTGGCGGCGCGGGCGCAGGTGCTGGCAGGTTCCGGCTCCCGGCCTCCGTTGACCGCACGGGAGCGACCGGCGCGGATCCCGTTGTCGCTCGCCCAGCAGCGCATGTGGTTCCTCAGCCGGTTCGAGCCCGAGTCGGCCGTGAACAACATTCCGCTCGCCATCCGGCTGTCCGGCGGCCTGGACGTCGACGCCCTACGCCTCGCCGTGCGGGACGTGATCGCCCGGCACGAATCGCTGCGGACCGTCTTCCCCGACGTCGACGGCGTCGGAACGCAGGCCGTCCTGCCGGTCGAACGGGTCGCGATCGATCTCGAGCCCGAGACGGTGCACGGTGGCGACCTGACCGCCCGGATCGAGTCGCTGGCCGCTGCCGGCTTCGACCTGTCGACCGACATCCCCGTGCGCGCGGCGCTGTTCCGACTCGCCGACGACGATCACGTGCTCGCGATCGTGGTCCACCACATTGCGTCCGACGGCTTCTCGATGGCTCCGCTGAGCCGCGACGTGATGGTCGCCTACGCCGCGCGCTCGGCGGGGGAGGCCCCGTCGTGGGCCCCGCTCGCGGTGCAGTACGCCGACTACTCGCTGTGGCAGCGGGAAGTCCTCGGGAGCGAGGACGATTCCGAGTCCGTCATCTCGCGTCAGGTGGAGTACTGGACCGGGCAGCTCGCCGACCTGCCCGAGCAGTTGGATCTGCCCTCGGACCGGCCTCGGCCGGTGGTGGCGTCCAACCACGGTGCGTCGTACCGCTTCTCGATCGGTCCCGAGCTGCATGCCGCGATCGATTCGGTGGCACGCGCCTGCGGTGCCACGCCGTTCATGGTGGTGCACGGGGCGTTGTCGGTTCTCCTGGCGCGGTTGAGCGGCACTTCCGACATCGCGATCGGCACCCCGGTCGCCGGTCGCGGCGAGGCTGCGCTCGACGACGTGATCGGCATGTTCGTCGGCACGCTGGTCCTGCGGACGGAGGTGGACGGTGGTCAGCCGTTCGCCGACCTGCTCGCACGGATCAGGTCGACCGATCTGGCCGCGTTCGAGCACGCCGACCTCCCGTTCGAGCGTCTCGTCGAGATCCTGGACCCGGAGCGCTCGCAGGCCCGGCACCCACTGTTCCAGGTGATGCTGGCGTTCCAGAACCTCGATCGTGCCTCGCTCGAGCTCGCCGGACTGAGCGTGTCCGCGGTCGACTTCGACGCGGCCGTCGCGAAATTCGACCTCCAGGTCACGGTCGAGCCGGTGGAATCCGGGTACACGGTCGATCTCACGTATGCCACCGATCTGTTCGACGAAGCGTCGATGCGCGTGTTCGCCGCCCGCTTCGTCCGGGTACTCGAGACCGTCGTCGCGGATCCGACTGCGGTGGTCGGCGACATCGATCTGCTCGACGAGCGTGAGCGGTCCCTGGTTCTGGGCGACTGGAACGCGACCGATCATGCGGTCACGGGGTCCACGCTGGTGGATCTCTTCGACGCACAGGCGGCGCGCACTCCCGATGCCACGGCACTGGTGTACGAGGGCGAGTCGTTGTCGTACGCGGAGTTCGCGGCGCGGGTACGCCGCACCGCGCGGCTGCTGATCGCGGAGGGCGTCGGCCCCGACTCGCTCGTCGGGCTCGGCGTGCGCCGGTCGCCGGACCTGCTGGTGGGGATGTACGCGGTGCTCACCGCGGGCGGCGGATACGTTCCGATCGACCCGGACCAGCCCGCCGAACGCAACGCCTACATCCTGGAGACGGCGAATCCGGTTCTGCTGCTGACCACCTCGCGGGACAGCGGCGACCTTCCCGCAGTGCAACGCGCCGTGGCTCTCGACGGCGTGGACGTCTCGCGGTTCTCGGACGCCCCGGTCACCGATGCGGAGCGCCGTGCGCCGCTGCGTCCGGACAACGCCGCGTACGTGATCTTCACGTCCGGCTCCACGGGCCGGCCGAAGGGCGTGGCCGTCGGCCACACCGCGATCGTCAACCAGATCGAGTGGCTGTGCGCGGAGTACGCCCTGTCGGCCGACGACGTCGTGCTGCAGAAGACCCCGTTCACGTTCGACGTCTCGCTCTGGGAACTGTTCGGCACGTTGGCGGTCGGTGCCCGCCTGGTGATCGCGGCCCCGGACGGGCATCGAGATCCGGCGTATCTCGCGCGGGTGATCGAGGAGCAGTCGGTGACGGCGACGTCGTTCGTGCCGTCGATGCTGACGGCGTTCACGGCGGAGCTGGCGTCCGGTGACTGCGATTCGCTGCGGCTGGTGCAGGTGGCCGGTGAGGCCTTCCCGACCTCGGCCGCAGCACGGTTCACCGCGGTGAACCGTGCGGAACTGCACAACCTGTACGGACCGACGGAGTTCGCGGTGCACGCGACGGCTCGCCCGGTCGCCGGCACCGTCGGTGCGAGCGTCCCGATGGGGTCGCCGGTGTGGAACAGCCGGGCATACGTGCTCGACGGGCGCCTTCGCCCGGTCCCGGCGGGTGTCGCGGGCGAGCTGTATCTCGCGGGAGCCCAGCTGGCGCGCGGCTACTTCGGTCGGGCCGACCTGACGGCGGACCGCTTCGTGGCGAACCCGTTCGCCACCACCGGCGAGCGGATGTACCGCACCGGTGACCTGGTGAAGTGGACGGTCGGGGCGAGCGAAGCGACGGGGGATCTTCCTGCGGGTGAGCTGGAGTACCTGGGGCGCACGGACTTCCAGGTGAAGCTGCGTGGCCTGCGGATCGAACTCGGCGAGATCGAGACGGCACTGCTGGCGCGACCCGAGGTCACACAGTCGGTGGTGCTCGTCAAGTCCGATCAGCTGGTGGCCTACGTGGCCGCGCCGGGTGGACTCGACGTCGACCGGGTCAAGGCCGAACTGGCCGCCTCGCTCGCGTCGTACATGGTGCCGCAGACGTTCGTCGTGCTCGACGCCTTCCCGCTGAACGCGTCCGGCAAGTTGGATCGGAAGGCCTTGCCGGAACCGGTCTTCGAGACGAAGGCCTTCCGGGCTCCGGCGACGTCGACCCAGGAGATCGTGGCCGGTGTCTTCGCCGAGGTCCTGGGTGTCGACCGGGTGGGGCTGGACGACGACTTCTTCGCACTGGGCGGCAACTCGCTGGTCGCGACGCAGGTGGTCTCCCGCTTGGGTCGGGCCCTCGACACACGGGTGCCGGTGCGGGAACTGTTCGAGGCGTCGACGGTCGAGGCCCTCGCGGCGCGGCTGACGCAGCAGGCCGGCGGTACTCGCAAGGCCCTCGCGGCCCGCCCGCGTCCCGAGCGGATCCCGCTCTCGCTCGCGCAGCAGCGCATGTGGTTCCTCAACCGGTTCGACACCGAGTCGACCGCGTACAACATCCCGCTGGCACTGCGGATGTCCGGGAACCTCGATATCGAGGCACTCGAGCGGGCCCTCGCCGACGTGACGGAGCGGCACGAGTCGCTGCGCACGGTGTTCCCGGCGACCGACGACGGTCCCGCGCAGGTCATCCTGTCCGCCGCGGACGCGCGTACGCCGCTCCAGGTCGTCGACGTGGCTCCGGTCGACCTACCCGGCCGGCTGCGTGCGCTCGCCGAGACCCGGTTCGACGTCACCTCCGACGTCCCGATCCGGGTGGAGCTGTACCGCACGGGCGCAGACGAGTTCGTCCTCGCCATGGTCGTCCATCACATCAGCGCGGACGGCGTCTCCCTCGCGCCGCTCACCCGCGACGTCATGACCGCGTACGCCGCACGCACTGCCGGACTCGCCCCGGGGTGGGCGCCGCTCGCGGTGCAGTACGCGGACTACTCGTTGTGGCAGCGCGAGATCCTCGGCGACGAGGGCGATCCGCAGTCGCTCGCCGCGCAGCAGCTCGGATACTGGAGCGAGACGCTCGCCGAGTTGCCGGACCAGTTGAATCTGCCGACCGACCATCCGCGTCCCGCGGTGCAGTCGTTCCGCGGCGGCCTCGTGGAGTTCGAGATCGACGCCCCGACCCACCGGGCGCTGCGTGATCTCGCCCGCGAGCAGAACGCGACGCTGTTCATGGCGGTGCATTCGGCGTTCGCGGTGTTGCTGTCGCGGCTGTCGGGCAGCGACGACATCGCGGTCGGTACCCCGATCGCGGGTCGTGGCGAGGCCGAACTCGACGCGCTGGTCGGCATGTTCGTCAACACGCTCGTGTTCCGCACCCGCGTGGACGGTGCGCAGTCGTTCGCCGACCTGGTGTCGGGGGTGCGCGACACCGATCTCGAGGCGTTCGCGCACGCGGACGTGCCGTTCGAGCGGCTGGTCGAGCACCTCAACCCGACGCGGTCGACGGCGCGGCACCCGCTGTTCCAGGTGGGCTTCTCGTTCCAGAACCACGACACCGGCACGCTCGAGCTGCCCGGCCTCACCGTCGAGGCGGCCGAGATCGAATCGGGTGTGGCGCAGTTCGATCTGCACCTCATCGTCGAGGACCGCTACGACGACGGCGGCGACCCGGCGGGCATGAAGGCGTCGATGACGTACGCCCTCGACCTGTTCGACGAGTCGACCGTCCGCTCGTTCGCGGACCGCTTCGCGCGCCTGCTCGGCACCGTCGTGGTCAAGCCCACGCTGTCCGTCGGCGACGTCGATCTGCTGGGCCTCGACGAGCGGGCCCGGTTGCTGGTGGAGTGCAACGCCACCGCGACGCCGACCGAGCCGGCGACCCTCGTCGACCTGTTCGACGCGCAGGTGGAGGCCACCCCCGACGGGATCGCCCTCGTCAGCGGCGCCGAGCGGGTCACGTACGCCGAGTTCGACGCCCGTGTGAACCGCCTCGCGCGGAGGTTGATCGCGGACGGCGTGGGACCGGAGTCGCTCGTGGCCCTGTCGATTCGCCGTTCGGTCGATCTGCTGGTCGGCATGTACGCGGTCGCCAAGGCCGGCGGTGCCTACGTTCCCGTCGACCCGGACCAGCCCGCGGAGCGGACCGGCTACATCCTCGAGGCGGCGCAGCCGGTGTGCGTGCTCACCACGTCGAGCGACCGTGCCGCTGCTGCGCGGTGGCCGGTAGTCGAGATCGACACCGTCGACCTCGACGCGTTCGCGGCCACCCCGGTCGTCGACGCCGATCGACTGCGGCCGCTCGATTCCCGCAACACCGCGTACGTGATCTTCACGTCGGGCTCGACGGGCCGACCCAAGGGCGTCGCCGTGCCGCACGGGGCGATCGTCAACCAGTTGCTCTGGATGCGTGACGAATACGCGCTGGACTCCACGGACGCCGCGCTGCTCAAGACGGCTGCGACGTTCGACCTGTCGGTGTGGGAGTTCTGGTCGATGACCACGTGCGGCGGCCGGCTCGTGATCGCGTCGCCGGACGGTCATCGCGATCCGGGCTACCTGCTGGACCTGCTCCGCGACGAGCAGGTCACCACGCTGCACGTGGTCCCGTCGATGCTGTCGATGCTCACCACGACCGCAGGTGGGACGCTACCGGCGTCGCTGCGCCGCATCTTCGCGATCGGCGAGGCGCTGCCGGCCGCGACCGCGCAGGCATTCCGTGCCGACAACACCGCGGTGCTGCACAACCTGTACGGACCCACCGAGGCTGCGGTGTCGGTGACCCACCACGAGGTGACCGACGCGGACACCGTCGTCGTCCCGATCGGTGTGCCGGAGTGGAACACTCGGGTGTACGTGCTGGATTCGCGGCTCAATCCGGTTCCGGCCGGTGTGACGGGCGAGCTGTACCTCGCGGGCGTGCAGTTGGCCCGCGGGTACCACGGCAGGGCGGACCTCACGGCCGACCGTTTCGTCGCCGACCCGTGGGCTACCGGTGAGCGGATGTACCGCACCGGTGACGTGGTGCGCTGGAAGGTCGGGGCGAGCGAAGCAACGGGGGATGTCGCCGCGGGCGAACTCGAGTACGTCGAGCGGGCCGACTTCCAGGTCAAGGTCCGCGGTTTCCGCATCGAACTCGGCGAGATCGAGGCGGCGCTGCGGGAACTGCCCGGGATCCGCGAGGCCGCGGTCACGGCGCACACCGACGCTCACACCGGCACGCGCCTGGTCGCGTACCTGATGGCCGACGCCGACACCGACACCGCGACGGTGAACGCCGCGCTGGCGCGGACGCTGCCGTCGTACATGGTGCCGTCGGCGTACGTGGTGCTGGATGCGTTGCCGCTCAACACGAACGGCAAGCTCGATCGGAAGGCTCTCCCGGAGCCGGTGTTCGAGGCCCGCGACTTCCGGGCCGCGACCACGCCGATCGAGGAGATCGTCGCCGGTGCTTTCGCCGACGTCCTCGGGATCGAGCGGGTCGGTCTGGACGACGACTTCTTCGAACTCGGTGGCAACTCGCTGGTGGCCACACAGCTGGTGGCCCGCCTCGGTGCGGCGCTCGACACGCAGGTGCCGGTGCGTGTGGTGTTCGAGGACTCGACAGTCGCGGGTGTCTCGGCTGCGGTCACCCCGCTCGTCGGCCAGGGCGGACGCCCCGCGCTCACCGCGCGGACGCGTCCGGCGCACGTCCCGCTCTCGCTCGCGCAGCAGCGGATGTGGACCCTCAACCAGGTCGATACCGCGTCGGCGGCCTACAACATCCCGGTCGCCGTGCGACTGTCGGGCGCGTTGGACGCCGAGATCCTGGCGGGTGCCGTGGCCGACGTGATCGCGCGGCACGAGGTGCTGCACACGACGTACCCGGACACCGCCGACGGCCCGGCGCAGGTGCTGGTCCCGGTCGATCGGGCCGTGCCGCGGCTACGGCCGATCGCGGTGTCCGAGACGGACGTCACCGACCGGTTGATCGAGTTCCTGGGACGTGGATTCGACGTCACCACCGAGGTGCCCGTCCGGGCGGCGCTGTTCGCGCTCGGGGAGACCGAGCACGTGCTCGCGTTCGTCGCGCACCACATCGCGGCCGACGGGTTCTCGATGGGGCCGCTCATCCGCGACGTCATGCTCGCGTACGTCGCGCGGATCGACGGCGGTGTGCCGCAGTGGGAGCCGCTCGGCGTGCAGTACGCCGACTTCACGCTGTGGCAGCGTGAGGTCCTCGGCGACGAGTCCGATCCGGAATCGGCCGTCGCCCGGCAGATCGCGTACTGGGTGGACGAGCTGGCGGGGGCACCGGAACTGTCGGCGCTGCCGACTGATCGTCCGCGGCCGGCCCGTCCCTCGCTCGCGGGTGCCGCGGTTCCGTTCACGGTCGATGCGGACCTCGCTGCGCGCGTCGAGAAGACGGCCCGCGAGCAGGGCGCGACGACGTTCATGGTCTTCCATGCGGCGCTCGCGATCCTGCTGTCGCGGCTCGGCGGGTCGAACGATGTCACGATCGGCACCCCGGTCGCGGGCCGCGGTGACGCCGCCCTCGACGACCTGATCGGCATGTTCGTGGGCACGCTCGCGCTGCGCACCCGCGTCGAGCCGAGCGCGTCGTTCGCGGATCTGCTCGCACACGCGCGGACCCGGGATCTGGCCGCGTTCGCCAACGCCGACGTGCCGTTCGAGCAGGTGGTCGAGGCGGCCGGCGTCCGCCGTTCGAGCGCCTACACACCGCTGTTCCAGGTGATGCTCACGTTCCAGAACATGCAGACGGGCACGTTCGCGCTGCCCGGACTGGAGGTGTCGGCTGTCGATCTCGGCGCCGACCAGTCGAAGTTCGACGTCCAGGTCACCGCGGTGGAGCAGTTCGATCAGTCCGGCGCCCTCACCGGCATCGACGGATCGTTCACGTACGCCACCGACCTGTTCGACCGGGAGACCGTCGAGGTCTTCGCCGACCGGTTCGTGCGGATCCTGGGCGCCGTCACCGAGAATCCCGCCGTGGTGCTGCGCGCCATCGACGTCACGACCGACACCGAACGGGCGGCACTCGAGCCGAAGAAGCAGTTCACGGTGGACGACCTCCCCGAGCTGGTCGCGGGCGCCGCGCAGGTCGCGCCCGAGACGGTGGCCATCGCGCACGACGGCACCGACGTCACGTTCGGGCAGCTGCACGCGAAGTTGGACGCGACCGTCACGCTGATGGGTGCCGCGTTGAAGGGCGAGGCGCTGATGACCGTCGCCCTGACGGGTCTGCTGCCGGGCATCCTGCCCGCGCTGGGCCCGGACGGGTATCGGTCGGCGGTTGCCGAGATGATCGTCACCGCATCGGCGATCATCGAGGGCGGACACGAGTGATCGCAGTCGGATGATTCGGGGGAGCCGACCCGTCGGCTCCCCCGAATCGAGCGATCGAAGATTTCAGATGTCGGGAAGGACAAGTACATGGCGGCCCAGCAGCCCGGAGTCGACGCGTTGACGATCGAGGATCTGCCCAGGCTCCTCGCGGGCGTGGTCGAGGTCGATCCCGAGCGGATCGCTCTGACCGCCGGCGGCACCACCGTCACGTATGCCCGGCTGAAGCAGGAGATCGAGAATCTCGATGCCGCGATGGGCGGCGTGCTCGGTATCGACGCGCTCGTCCCGGTCGTGCTGTCCACTGTGGCGCCGGGTCTGCTCGAGGCACCCGAGACCGGAGGACTGCCCGGACTCCTGAGCGCCCTGTTCGCGGACGCCACCGAAGTGCTCGGCGACGCGGCCACCGCTGCCCCCGACGCCGGACCTGCTACCACTCTGGCCTCGCTGTTCGACGATCAGGTGGCCCGCACGCCCGACGCGATCGCGCTGGAGTTCGACGACGCGACCCTCACCTACGCGGAGCTGGACGCGCGCGCGAATCGTCTCGCACGCCACTTGATCTCGCTCGGCGTGGGACCGGACAGCCTCGTCGGTCTCGGGATCCGCCGCTCACTCGATCTGCTCGTCGGCATGTACGCGATCGTCAAGGCGGGCGGCGCCTACGTGCCGCTCGACCCCGACCACCCGGCCGATCGCCTCGGCTACGTCCTCGACATCGCGCGTCCCGTCGTGATCCTCACGACCACCCGGGACGGGCTGACCCTCGACACCGACACCCCGATCCTCGCGATCGACACGCTGAATCTTCAGGACCGCTCGGACGCGCCGGTCACCGACGCCGACCGGTCGGCGCCGCTGTCGGCCGAGAACCTCGCGTACGTCATCTTCACGTCCGGCTCCACCGGCCGGCCCAAGGGCGTCGCGGTCGGACACGGCGCGATCGTGGCCAATCTGCGCTGGCGCCAGCACAGGTACCCCATGTCCGACGCCGACGTCGTGCTGCAGAAGACGCCGTTCACGTTCGACGTGTCGGTGTGGGAGTTCTTCTGGCCCTTGCAGGCCGGTGCACGCCTGGTGATCGCGGCGCCCGACGGGCACCGGGACCCGGCCTACCTGGCGCGGATCATGGCCGAGCGGGGCGTCACCGTCGCGCACTTCGTGCCCTCGATGCTGTCGGTGTTCGTGGCGTCGCTGGCGGGCGGAGCGACGGGGGATCCGTCACAGCCGAGCGCGAAGGACGTCACGACGCTGCGGAATGTGTTCGCGTCGGGTGAGGCGTTGCCGCCGCAGACCGCGGCCCGTTTCCGGGACGTCTCGGGTGCGGCGCTGCACAACCTGTACGGGCCCACCGAGGCCGCCGTCGACGTCACGTTCCACGAGGTCACCGCGGACGACGAGTCGACGGTCCCGATCGGCGCGGCGGTCGCCGACACCGACCTGTACGTCCTCGACGAGGGCCTGCGGCGGGTCCCGGCCGGCACCGAGGGTGAGCTGTACCTCGCGGGAGTGCAGCTGGCCCGCGGCTACCTGCAGCGCCCCGACCTGACCGCCGACCGATTCGTCGCCGACCCGTACGGCGCTCCGGGCGAGCGCATGTACCGGACCGGTGACCTGGTCAAGCTGGGTCGCTCCGGCGAGCTGGAGTACATCGGCCGCACCGACTTCCAGGTGAAGCTGCGCGGTCTGCGCATCGAGCTCGGCGAGATCGAGTCGGCCCTGCTGGACCACCCGGCTGTCTCGCAGTCCGTCGTCGTGGTGCACGCCGACGCCGACCTGGGGGACCACCTCGTCGCGTACGTCGTCACCGACGGCGGCGCCGACGTGGATCGGCACGAGTTGGCCGCCGCGGTGAGTGCGCGTCTGCCCGAGTACATGGTGCCGTCACTGTTCGTCGCGCTGGCCGAGTTCCCGCTGAACGCCAGCGGCAAGTTGGACCGCAAGGCCCTGCCGGCGCCGGACTTCTCGTCACTGGCGAGCGAGTACCGGGCGCCGAGCACACCCACCGAGGAAACGCTCGCGGCGACTTTCGCGGAGGTGCTGGGCGCCGAGCGGATCGGAGTCGACGACGACTACTTCGCGCTCGGCGGCAACTCGCTGAGCGCCACCCGCGTCGTCGCGCGCATCAACGCCGACCTCGGCATCCGCATCGACGTGCGCGACTTCTTCGACGCCCCCACCGTCGCGCGACTCGCGGCGCTCGTCGATGCGGCGGTGGCCGCCGGCGGCGACACCCGGGCCCCGCTCGTGGCGCGGGAGCGCCCCGACACCGTCCCGCTGTCGATGGCGCAGCAGCGGATGTGGTTTCTCAACCGCTTCGACACGGCATCCGCGGCGAACAACATCGTCGTCGCGATCCGGTTGACCGGCGCACTGGACGTCGGCGCCCTCCGCGAGGCGGTGTCCGACGTGATCGCCCGGCACGAGTCGCTGCGCACCGTGTTCCCGGAGACCGACGGCTCCGCGAGCCAGGTGGTCCTGCCCGCCGACCGCGTACCGGTCGACCTCGTCGCCGAGTCGGTGCCCGAGTCGGATATCGCCGCCGTCGTGACCCGGACGATCTCGCAGGGCTTCGACGTCACGGCCGCCGTCCCGTTCCGGGTGCGGCTGTTCGAGGTGGCGCCCGCCGACCACGTGTTGGTGGTGGTCGTGCACCACATCAGTGCAGACGGCTTCTCGATGGGCCCGCTCACGCGTGACATCGTCGCCGCGTACGGCGCGCGGTCGGCCGGTGCGGCTCCGGACTGGGCGCCGCTCGCGGTGCAGTACGCCGACTACGCGCTGTGGCAGCGCGAGGTGCTGGGCAGCGAGGACGATCCGGAGTCGGTCATCTCGCGGCAGGTGGAGTTCTGGCGGGGCGCGCTCGCGGAACTGCCCGACCGCCTGGACCTGCCCGCCGACCGCCCGCGTCCCACGGTTGCGTCGAACAACGGTGCCTCACACCGTTTCTCGATCGATTCCGGGACGTCGGCACGTCTCGACGCGGTCGCCCGCGACCACGGCGCCTCGACGTTCATGGTGGTGCACGCGGCCCTGTCGGTGCTCCTGGCCCGGTTGAGCGGAACGTCGGACATCGCGATCGGCACCCCGGTCGCGGGCCGTGGCGAGGCCGCGCTCGACGACCTCGTCGGCATGTTCGTCAACACCCTCGTGCTGCGGGCCGACGTCCGCGGCGACCGCCGGTTCACGGACCTGCTCGCCGATGTGCGCGCCACGGATCTCGAGGCTTTCGGCAATGCCGACGTGCCGTTCGAGCGACTGGTCGAGGTGCTGAGCCCGGCTCGGTCGCAGGCCCGGCACCCGCTGTTCCAGGTGGCCCTGTCCTTCCAGAACATGGACCGCACCGAACTCGCGCTCGGCGACCTCACAGTGTCGGGAGTGGACTTCGACGCCGCCGTCGCGAAGTTCGACCTGGCCGTCACAGTCGCTGCGAGCGATTCGGCGACCGGCGCTCTGGACGTGGACCTCACGTACGCGACCGACCTGTTCGACGCAGCGACCATGCGCACCTTCGCCGATCGATTCGTCCGCGTGCTCGAGGCCGTCGCCGCCGACGCGTCCGTCGTGGTCGGCGACATCGATCTCCTCGACACCGCCGAGATGTCCACTCTCACCGCGGTGACCGGGAGCCTCGGGCCGGACCCGGTGCTGCTGCCGCAGATCCTGTCCGCCGCCGCGAGCGCGGATCCGGCACGGGCCGCGCTCGTCTCGGGTGACGAGACCGTGAGCTACCGCGACCTCGACGAGCGGTCGTCGCGTCTCGCACGCACGCTGATCGCGCGCGGAGCCCGCCCGGAGTCGGTGGTCGCCGTCGCGCTCACCCGCTCGATCGAGTCCGTCGTCGCCGTGTGGGCCGTCGCCAAGAGCGGCGCCGCCTTCGTCCCGGTGGACCCGAACTACCCGGCCGACCGCGTCGCGCACATGGTGTCGGATTCGTCTGCGCTGCTGGGCATCACCCGCACCGAGCACGTCGGCGTCCTGCCCGCCGCTCTGCCGTGGATCGTCCTCGACGACGCCGCGACGGTGGACGACGTTGCCGCGCGATCCGCCGCCCCCGTGACCGCAGCGGACCGCACCGGGCCGCTGCGCGTCACCGACGCCGCCTACGTCATCTACACGTCCGGATCGACCGGTGTGCCGAAGGGCGTGGTGGTCACGCACACCGGTCTGGCCGCCTTCGCTGCCGAGCAGGTGGAGCGGTACGGCATCGAGGCCGGTTCCCGCACACTACATTTCGCGTCACCCAGCTTCGATGCGTCGATCCTCGAACTGCTCATGGCGTTCGGTGCCGGCGCCACCATGGTGATCGCCCCGACCACCGTCTACGGCGGGCACGAGCTGGCCGAACTGCTGCGCACGCACCACGTCACGCACGCGTTCGTCACGCCGGCCGCCCTGGCCTCGGTGGACCCGACATGCCTCGAGGCCCTGCGCACCGTGGTCGTCGGCGGCGAGGCCTGCTCGGCCGAACTTGTCGCACGATGGGCGCCGGGCCGCCGGATGTTCAACGCGTACGGACCCACCGAGGCGACCGTCGCGTCCAACATCTCCGACGCCCTCGTTCCCGGCGAGCCCGTCACGATCGGGCGGGCGATCCGCGGCGCCGACGCATACGTGCTCGACGGCCGTCTGCGGCCCGTGCCCGCGGGCGTCCCCGGTGAGCTGTACCTCGCCGGCGCAGGCGTGGCCCGCGGCTACCTCGGCCGCCCCGCGCTCACCGCGGAACGGTTCGTGGCCAACCCGTTCGGTGCCCCGGGATCACGCCTGTACCGCACGGGCGACATGGTGCGCACGACCGATGCGCGGGTGCTCGAGTACGTCGGCCGCGCCGACGACCAGGTGAAGCTGCGCGGCTTCCGGATCGAACTCGGCGAGATCGAATCCGTTCTGGCCCGGCACGACGCGGTGGCCCAGACCGCCGTCGTCGTGCTGCGCGACCAGCTCGTCGCCTACGTGGTGGCGGCCGCGGACCGGTCGATCGAGGCGACCGCATTGAAGGAGTTCGCGGCCCGCTCGCTCACGGCGTACATGGTGCCCGCCGCGTTCGTGATTCTCGACCGACTGCCGCTGACCGGCAGCGGCAAGCTGGACCGCACGGCACTGCCCGAGCCGGAATTCGAGGCACGTGAGTTCCAGGCCCCGACCACCCCCGTCGAGGAAGCCGTCGCCTCGGTGTTCGCCGAGGTCCTCGGCGCCGAGCGGGTAGGCCGGGACGACGACTTCTTCGCGCTCGGCGGCAACTCGCTGCTGGCCACTCAGGTCGCCGCCCGACTCGGTGCGGCGCTCGACTCCACGGTCCCTGTGCGTGTCCTGTTCGACGCCTCGACCGTCGAATCCCTCGCCGCCCGGGTGTCGGCGTCCACCGGCGGCCGAGCGAAGGCTCTCGTCGCCGGCCCCCGGCCCGATCGGATTCCGCTGTCGCTCGCGCAGCAGCGCATGTGGTTCCTCAACCGGTTCGAACCCGAATCGGCGGTGAACAACATCCCGCTCGCGATCCGGCTGTCGGGAGACCTCGACGTCGAATCCCTCTCCGCGGCAATCGGTGACGTCCTGGACCGGCACGAGTCGCTGCGCACCGTGTTCCCCGACGTCGACGGTGTCGGCTTCCAGTCGATCCGCCCGACGTCCGAGGTCGCGGACGCCGTCACCGCGGAGATCGTGGCGGAGGCCGACCTGCCGGCGCTCGTCGAGCAGATGGTCGTGGCAGGCTTCGACCTCACCACCGACATCCCCGTCCGGGCGCGGCTGTTCGCCCTGTCGCCCACCGAGCACGTGCTGGTGCTCGTCGTGCATCACATCGCGGCCGACGGCTTCTCGATGGGGCCGCTGACGCGCGACGTGATGACCGCGTACGCCGCCCGTTCCGCCGGCACCCTGCCCGGGTGGGCGCCACTCGCGGTGCAATACGCCGACTACACGCTGTGGCAGCGCGACGTCCTCGGCTCGGAGGACGATCCGAAGTCGACGATGTCGGCGCAAGTCGCCTACTGGGAGCGGGCCCTCGCGGGTCTGCCGGACCAGTTGGACCTGCCGACGGACCGGCCACGCCCCGCCGTCGCCGGCTACCGCGGCGCCCGGCACACCGTCGAGGTCCCGGCCCACCTGCAGTCCGCGATCGCCGACCTTGCGCGGACCCGCGGCGTCACGCCGTTCATGGTGGTGCATGCGGCGCTGTCGGTGTTGCTGGCGCGGTTGAGCGGGACGTCGGACATCGCGGTCGGCACGCCGGTGGCCGGTCGCGGTGAGGCGGTTCTCGATGATGTGATCGGCATGTTCGTCAACACGCTCGTGCTTCGGACCGACGTCGACGGCGCCCGCTCGTTCGAGGACCTGTTGACGCGGACCCGGGAGACCGATCTGGCCGCGTTCGGGCACGCGGACGTGCCGTTCGAGCGGCTGGTGGAGATTCTGGATCCGGCGCGCTCGCAGGCGCGGCATCCGTTGTTCCAGGTGATGCTCACGTTCCAGAACCTGGGACTCACCCGCGTCGATCTCGGCGGGCTCGAGGTCTCGGATGTCGAGTTCGATTCCGCCACAGCAAAGTTCGATCTTCAGGTCACGGTCACCGAGACCGGGGACGACCGCGGCCTGACGATCGACCTGACGTATGCGACGGACCTGTTCGACGCCGCGACGATGCGCACTTTCGGCGACCGCTACCTGCGCATCCTGTCCGCGGTCACCTCCGCACCGTCGGCGCTCGTCGGCGACATCGACCTGCTGGACGAGGTCGAGCGGTCGCTGGTGGTCGAGGAGTGGAACGCCACCGCTCGCCCGGTCGACGACGTGACGTTGGTGGATCTGTTCGAGGCGCAGGTGGCGCGGACGCCGGATGCGGTGGCGGTGGTGTTCGAGGGTGAGTCGCTCACCTATGCGGAGTTCGCGGGCCGGGTGCGGCGCACTGCGCGGTTGCTGATCGCGGAGGGTGTGGGGCCGGACTCGTTGGTGGGTCTGGGGATGCGGCGGTCGGTGGATCTGCTGGTGGGCATGTATGCGGTGCTCGCGGCCGGTGGTGGGTATGTGCCGATCGACCCGGATCAGCCGGCCGAGCGCAACCGCTACATCCTCGAGACCGCGAATCCCGTTCTGCTGCTCACCACGTCGCGTGACGCGGGTGACATGCCGGGCCTGCGGAGCGTGGAGATCGACACGGTCGACGTGTCGGACTGCGCCGACGGCCCGGTCACCGACGCCGAGCGGCGAGCACCGCTGCGCTCCGGCAACACCGCCTACGTGATTTTCACGTCGGGTTCGACGGGTCGGCCGAAGGGTGTGGCGGTCGAGCATGGGGCGATTGTGAATCGTCTGGTGTGGATGCAGGCGGAGTACGGGCTGACCGCTGACGACATCGTGTTGCAGAAGACGCCGTTCACGTTCGATGTGTCGGTGTGGGAGTTCTTCTGGCCGTTGCAGGTGGGTGCGCGGTTGGTGGTTGCTGCTCCGGATGGTCATCGGGATCCGGAGTATCTCGCGCGCACGATCATCGAGTGTGGTGTAACGACGGCGCATTTCGTGCCGTCGATGTTGGCGGTGTTCGTGGCTGCGCCGGCTGTGGCGGGTGTGGAGTCGTTGCGGTTGGTGTTCGCGTCGGGTGAGGCGTTGCCGGTGTCCACGGCTGTGCGCCTGCGGGATGTGGTGCCGGGTGCGGTTCTGCACAACCTGTACGGGCCCACGGAGGCCGCTGTCGATGTCACGTTCCACGAGGTCACTGTCGCGGATCAGGCCGGTGTGCCGATCGGTGCGCCGGTGTGGAATACGCAGTTGTTCGTGCTGGACGGGCGTTTGAACCCGGTGCCGGTGGGTGTTGCGGGTGAGTTGTATCTGGCGGGCGCCCAGTTGGCGCGCGGGTACGTGGGCCGAAGTGATTTGACGGCGGATCGGTTTGTGGCGAATCCGTTCGGTGCGAATGGTTCTCGCATGTATCGCACGGGTGACCTGGTGCAGTGGACCAGCTCGGGTGAGCTCGAGTACATCGGTCGCACGGATTTCCAGGTGAAGTTGCGTGGTCTGCGGATCGAGTTGGGGGAGATCGAGTCGGCGCTGCTGGCGTTGCCGGAGGTCTCCCAGTCGGTGGTGCTGGTGAAGTCGGATCAGCTGGTCGCCTACGTGGTGGCAAGTCAGGATCTGGATGTCACCGAGGTCAAGGCGCGGCTGTCGACGTCGCTGGCGTCGTACATGGTGCCGCAGCTGTTCGTGGTGCTCGATGCGTTCCCGGTGAATGCGTCGGGCAAGTTGGATCGGAAGGCGTTGCCGGAGCCTGTGGTCGAGGCTCGCGAGTTCCGGGCGCCGGTGACGGCGACTGAGGTGCTCGTTGCGGGTGTGTTCGCGGATGTGCTCGGTGTGGATCGGGTGGGTCTGGACGACGATTTCTTCGCGCTCGGTGGTAATTCGCTGGTTGCGACGCAGGTCGCCGCGCGTCTGGGCGGGGCGCTCGACGCTCAGGTGCCGGTGCGGGTGTTGTTCGATGCGTCGACGGTGGAAGCGCTTGCTGTGCGGGTGGAGTCGCTCGCGGGGGTGGGTGGTCGTAAGGCTTTGGTGGCGGGGCCGCGTCCGGATCGGATCCCGTTGTCGTTGGCGCAGCAGCGGATGTGGTTCCTCAACCGACTCGACCCCGAATCGACGAGCTACAACATCCCCCTCGCGATGAAGTTGACCGGCTCGCTCGACGTCGACGCCCTGCGCACGGCCCTGCGGGACGTGTTGGTGCGCCACGAGTCGCTGCGCACCTTCTACCCGGAGGATGCGGAGGGGCCGCACCAGAAGATCGTCGCGGCCGACGACGTCGAGTTCGATCTCGCGCCCGTCACCGTGAACGCTGCCGACCTGCACGGTCGCGTCGTGGAACTGCTGGGACGGGGATTCGACGTACGCAGCGAGGTGCCGTTGCGGGCGGGACTGTTCCGCCTCGACGACACCACGCACGTCTTCGCGTTCGTCGTCCACCACATCAGTGCCGACGGTGTATCGATGGCGCCGATGGCGCGCGATCTCGTCTCCGCCTACGCGGCACGAGCGCAGGGCGAGGCGCCGCAGTGGGCGCCGCTCGACGTGCAGTACGCCGACTACGCGCTGTGGCAGCGCGAGGTGCTCGGTTCGGCCGACGAGCCCGGGAGCGTGGCCGCCGCGCAACTCGAGTTCTGGACCCGCACGCTTGCCGGGGCGCCCGACCTGATCGAGCTCCCCACCGACCGGCCCCGGCCGGCGGTCGCGTCGATGCGGGGCGCCGAGACCGAGTTCACGATCCCCGCGGAACTGCACTCGGGTCTCGAGTCGTTGGCACGCGGCGAGGGTGCCTCGCTGTTCATGGTCGCGCACAGCGCCCTGGCGGTACTGCTCGCGCGTCTGAGCGGTACATGGGATGTCACGGTCGGCACGCCGATCGCCGGTCGCGGCGACGCGGCGCTCGACGACCTCGTCGGCATGTTCGTCAACACCCTCGCGTTGCGCACGGGATTGACGTCGTCGATGACGTTCACCGAGGTGCTGGCACGGGCCAAGGAGACCGATCTCTCGGCGTTCGGCAATGCGGATCTGCCGTTCGAGCGGGTGGTCGAAGCCGTCGCGGCCGATCGCTCGTCGGCGAGGCATCCGCTGTTCCAGACGGTGCTCTCGTTCCAGAATCAACAGCAGGCGAACCTCGCGCTGCCGGGTCTGACCGTCAGCAGCGTCCCGGATGCCGACCGCGCCGCGAAGTTCGATCTGCAGCTCACCCTGATTCCGGCGGACTCGGGCAACCTCGAGGCGATCCTCACCTACGCCACCGACCTGTTCGACGCGGCGACCGTGGTGACGTTGGGCCAGCGGTTCGTGCGGATCCTCGAAGCGGTCGTCGCCGACCCCGACGCTGTCGTCGGAGACATCGAGATCGTGTCGGAGGCCGAGCGCGGGCGCCTGCCCGGAATCGCCTCCGCGCGTGCGGAGGCAGCAGATCCGTCGGACACGATCGCACCGGCCACCGGCACCCTGCCGCAGGTGCTGGCGGCAGTCGTCGAATCGGACCCGGAGGCGCCCGCTGTCTCGGACGACGGCACCGAGATCACCTACAGCGAACTCGACGAGCGCTCGTCCAGGCTGGCCCGTGTGCTGATCGCGGCGGGCGTGGGCCCGGGACATCGGGTTCCCGTTGCACTCGCACGGTCGGCCGACGCCGTGATCGCGGCGTGGGCGGTACTCAAGTCCGGCGCAGCGTTCACCCCGGTCGACGTGACGGCTGTCACCTGGGAATCGATCGATACGGCGCTGCCGGCGAAGGTAGGCGTCACCGACTCCCGGCACCGGGAGACGGCGTACGAGGGTGTCGAGTGGATCGTGCTGGACGACACCGCGGACCGCGCGCGGATCGACGAGCAGCCTGGTCGGCCGGTCTCGTACTCCGAGCGGACTCGACTGCTCGAGGCAGGTGACCCCGCGTTCTCGGCGGCGGACGGATCAGTGGTCCTGAGCCATGGCTACGCGGTGGCGCTGGCCGAGCGGGACCGTTCCCGATACGGAATCACCTACGAATCGCGGACGGTCAGCCTCGATCCGGTCACGAGTATCTGGTCGGTCATGGAGCTGCTGCTGGCCTCCACGGCAGGCGCGGTGACGGTGGTCACCGAGACCGGTGTCGGTAACGTCACCGACGTCTGCGCCGACGAATGGGTGACCCACGCTTTCCTGTCGAACGCCTGCGCTCAGTCGCTCGACGTGGAAGAACTCGAAGATCTCGAGGTGCTGGTCCTCACCGACGGTGGAAGCTCGGACGGCGCCCCGGACGTCCGGGTCGTCACCGACGCGGACGCATGGTCGGTGTGAGGCGATAATGAAGGTTTGTTCTGGGCGTAGTCGATGTAAGGAATGAGTCACCGTGGTGCGTTGTGAGATGCCGGCAAGTGGTACACGAGGTGTTCGGAACGCATGAGTGAGCAGAGTCGGGAGCTGCAGGGAACGGAAGGCAACGAGGGCAAGCGGACGCGGCGCCCCCGCCCGGCGCGCAGGGAACGCCCGGCGCGCCGGACTCGCCCCGTGTCGCGGACTCTGCCGCAGTTGCTGGCGGCCGCGGTCGAGCGGGATCCGTCGGCCACGGCGCTCGTGTACGAGGATCGTTCCCGGACCTACGCGGACCTCGACGCCTGGTCGTCCCGGCTCGCCCGCGTGCTCATCGAGCGCGGCATCGGCCCGGGCGACGCGGTCGCCGTCGCCGTGCCCCGCTCGATCGAGTCGGTGTCCGCGGTGTGGGGCGTCGCCAAGTCCGGTGCGGCGTACGTGCCGATCGACCCGAACTATCCGGCCGACCGTGTCGCCCACATGGTGTCGGATTCGGGGGTGGTCCTGGGACTGACCACCCCGGAGGCTCGCGACTCGCTCCCCGAATCGGTGGAGTGGATGGTGTTGGGGGACACCTTCGAGAAGACTCTGGCCGAGCACTCGCCGGAGCCGATCTCGTTCGCCGACCGCACTCGCGGACTGACCGATACCGACGCCGCCTACGTCATCTACACATCCGGTTCGACGGGCAAGCCCAAGGGCGTCGTGGTCACCCAGGCCGGTCTGGGCGACTTCTGTGCCGAACAGGTTCAGCGGTACAACCTCACCCCGCGATCCCGCACCCTTCATTTCGCCTCGCCCAGCTTCGACGCCTCGGTGCTCGAGCTGCTCCTCGCGGTCGGTGCGGGCTCGACGATGGTGATCGCACCGCCCACGGTGTACGGCGGCGAGGAACTGGCCGCGCTGATCGCCGGACAGCGGGTCACCCACGGGTTCGTGACCCCCGCCGCGCTGGCATCGGTGGACCCCGCGGGACTCGACACCTTCCTCGACGTCGTCGTCGGCGGCGAGGCCTGCCCTCCCGACCTGGTGTCGCGCTGGGCCACCCCTGGACGACGGTTCTTCAACGGGTACGGCCCGACCGAGACCACGATCATGACGGCGATCTCCGATCCGCTCGTCGCCGGGCAACCGATCACGATCGGTGGCCCGACCCAGGGCATGTCACTGGTAGTGCTGGACGACCGCCTGCGCCCCACTCCCGTGGGGGTTGCGGGCGAGCTGTACGTATGGGGGCCGGGCGTCGCCCGCGGCTACCACGCCAGGTCTGCCCTCACCGCCGAACGTTTCGTCGCGTGCCCGTTCGGTGAACCCGGCGCCCGGATGTACCGGACGGGCGATGTGGTGCGGTGGAATGCCGCTCAGCAGATCGAATACGTCGGACGCTCCGACTTCCAGGTGAAGATCCGCGGCTTCCGGATCGAACTCGGCGAGATCGAGTCGGCTCTGGCAGCCCACGACGACGTCGACTTCGCGGCTGTCGTCGCACACGGATCCGGCGCCGGCAGCAAGGTGCTCGTCGCATACGTCCACGCGGTTCCGGGGCGCACGGTCGACACGGCCGTGCTCCCGGAGTTCGTCGCTCGGTCGCTCCCGCGGCACATGGTGCCGGCCACGGTGATGCTGCTCGACGAGATTCCACTGACCCCGGTCGGAAAGCTCGACCGTCAGGCCCTGCCCACCCCGGTCTTCGAGGCCCGCGAGTTCCGCGCTCCGGAAGGCTCCGACGAGGAACTCGTCGCGTCGGTGTTCGCCGACGTGCTGGGTGTCGATCGGGTGGGCCGGGACGACGACTTCTTCGAACTCGGCGGAAACTCGTTGATCGCGACGCAGGTCGTCGCACGACTGTCTGCGGCCGCCGGTGCACAGATTCCGGTGCGCGCGGTGTTCGAGGCACCGACCGTGGAATCGCTGGCAGCCCGGATCGCGACCGAATCCGGTGCCCCCGCACGCAAGGAACTCGTGGCCGGGCCTCGACCGGACCGGATTCCGTTGTCGCTCGCGCAGCAGCGCATGTGGTTCCTGAACCGGTTCGAGCCCGAATCGACGGTGAACAACATTCCCGTCGCGATCCGGTTGACCGGCGCGCTCGACGTATCGGCACTGCGGTCCGCCGTCGTGGACGTGGTGGAGCGCCACGAGTCGCTGCGCACCGTCTTCCCCGATGCGGACGGCGTCGGCTACCAGACGGTCCGGCCCACGGCCGAACTTGCCGACCTGCTTCCCGTCGAGAACGTGTCGGCCGACGACCTCCTGGACAGGGTCGCTGCACTGCTGGGCGCCGGCTTCGACCTCGGCGCCGACATCCCGCTCCGGGCAACCCTGTTCGCGGTGTCACCGACCGAGCATGCGCTGGTCTTCGTCGTGCACCACATCGCTGCCGACGGCTTCTCGATCGGCCCCCTGACCCGCGACGTGATGGCGGCCTATGCCGCCCGCTCGGCGGGCGACGCACCTACGTGGGCGCCCCTCCCGGTCCAGTACCCGGACTTCACGTTGTGGCAGCGGGACGTGCTCGGGTCCGAGGACGATGCCACCTCCGTTCTGGCGCAACAGATCTCGTTCTGGACACAGGCGCTCGCCGGGCTTCCGGACCAGCTGGATCTGCCGACCGACCGCCCGCGCCCCGCAGTCGCGACCAACCACGGTGCCACGCACCGGTTCACGCTCGACGCCGACCTCTCCCGAGCTGTCGACGAGTTCGCTCGTCAACACTCCGTCACGCCGTTCATGGTGGTGCATGCGGCGCTGTCGGTGTTGCTGGCGCGGTTGAGCGGGACGTCGGACATCGCGGTCGGCACGCCGGTGGCCGGTCGCGGTGAGGCGGTTCTCGATGATGTGATCGGCATGTTCGTCAACACGCTGGTGCTGCGTGCGGATGTGCAGCCGGGTGCGACTTTCGAGGAACTGCTCGGGCAGGTGCGGTCGTCGGATCTGGCCGCGTTCGGGCACGCGGACGTGCCGTTCGAGCGGCTGGTGGAGATTCTGGATCCGGCGCGCTCGCAGGCGCGGCATCCGTTGTTCCAGGTGATGCTCACGTTCCAGAACCTCGGGAGCGCCGAGTTCGCGCTCGGCGACCTTGCCGTATCCGAGGTCGAGTTCGACTCCGCCACAGCAAAGTTCGATCTGCAGGTGACGGTTCTCGAGTCCGCGGCCGAGTCCGGGTACGCGATCGCGCTCACGTATGCGACGGATCTCTTCGACGAGTCGTCGATGCGCACCTTCGGCGACCGGCTCGCGCGGGTCATCGACACGGTCGTCGGCGACCCGGCGACCCTCGTCGGTGCCGTCGAGTTGCTGGACGAGGTCGAGCGGTCGCTGGTGGTCGAGGAGTGGAACGCCACCGCTCGCCCGGTCGACGACGTGACGTTGGTGGATCTGTTCGAGGCGCAGGTGGCGCGGACGCCGGATGCGGTGGCGGTGGTGTTCGAGGGTGAGTCGCTCACCTATGCGGAGTTCGCGGGCCGGGTGCGGCGCACTGCGCGGTTGCTGATCGCGGAGGGTGTGGGGCCGGACTCGTTGGTGGGTCTGGGGATGCGGCGGTCGGTGGATCTGCTGGTGGGCATGTATGCGGTGCTCGCGGCCGGTGGAGCCTATGTGCCGATCGACCCGGATCAGCCGGCCGAGCGCAACGGCTACATCCTGGACACGGCTGCGCCCGCGTTGGTGTTGTCGACGTCGCGAGACCATGTCGAGGTCGCGGGGGAGAGGTCTGTCCCCGTCGTGCTTGTCGACGAGGTGGATGTGTCCGGCTTCTCGTCTGCTCCGGTGTCGGATGTGGATCGGCTTGGGGCGCTGCGTGGTTCGAACACTGCCTACGTGATCTTCACGTCGGGTTCGACGGGTCGGCCGAAGGGTGTGGCGGTCGAGCATGGGGCGATTGTGAATCGTCTGGTGTGGATGCAGGCGGAGTACGGGCTGACCGCTGACGACATCGTGTTGCAGAAGACGCCGTTCACGTTCGATGTGTCGGTGTGGGAGTTCTTCTGGCCGTTGCAGGTGGGTGCGCGGTTGGTGGTTGCGGCGCCCGACGGGCACCGGGATCCGGCCTACCTGGCGCGGGTCATGGCCGAGCGGAGCGTCACCGTCGCGCATTTCGTGCCGTCGATGCTGTCGGTGTTCGTGGCGTCGCTGGCGGGCGGAGTGTCGGGGGATCCGACGCAGCCGGCTGTGGAGTCGTTGCGGTTGGTGTTCGCGTCGGGTGAGGCGTTGCCGCCGCAGACCGCGGCCCGTTTCCGGGACGTCTCGGGTGCGGTTCTGCACAACCTGTACGGGCCCACGGAGGCCGCTGTCGATGTCACGTTCCACGAGGTCACTGTCGCGGATCAGGCTGGTGTGCCGATCGGTGCGCCGGTGTGGAATACGCAGTTGTTCGTGCTGGACGGGCGTTTGAACCCGGTGCCGGTGGGTGTTGCGGGTGAGTTGTATCTGGCGGGCGCCCAGTTGGCGCGCGGGTATGTTTCGCGCGCGGATTTGACGGCGGATCGGTTTGTGGCGAATCCGTTCGGTGCGAATGGTTCTCGCATGTATCGCACGGGTGACCTGGTGCAGTGGACCAGCTCGGGTGAGCTCGAGTACATCGGTCGCACGGACTTCCAGGTGAAGTTGCGTGGTCTGCGGATCGAGTTGGGGGAGATCGAGTCGGCGCTGCTGGTGCAGGAGTCGATTGCGCAGTCGGTGGTGCTGGTGAGGAACGACCGGCTGGTCGCCTACGTGGTGCCGGTGTCCGGGGTCGCGGTCGACGAGGGCGCGGTGAAGGCTGCCCTGGCCGAGCGACTGGCGTCGTACATGGTGCCGCAGCTGTTCGTGGTGCTCGATGCGTTCCCGGTGAATGCGTCGGGCAAGTTGGATCGGAAGGCGTTGCCGGAGCCGGTGGTCGAGGCTCGCGAGTTCCGGGCGCCGGTGACGGCGACCGAGGTGCTCGTTGCGGGTGTGTTCGCGGATGTGCTCGGTGTGGATCGGGTGGGTCTGGACGACGATTTCTTCGCGCTCGGTGGTAATTCGCTGGTTGCGACGCAGGTCGCCGCGCGTCTGGGCGGGGCGCTCGACGCTCAGGTGCCGGTGCGGGTGTTGTTCGATGCGTCGACGGTGGAAGCGCTTGCTGTGCGGGTGGAGTCGCTCGCGGGGGTGGGTGGTCGTAAGGCTTTGGTGGCGGGGCCGCGTCCGGATCGGATCCCGTTGTCGTTGGCGCAGCAGCGGATGTGGTTCCTCAACCGACTCGACCCCGAATCCGCAGTGAACAACATTCCGCTCGCGATCCGGCTGTCGGGCGACGCGGATACCGAGGCGCTGGCGATGTCGGTGCGAGATGTCCTTGCCCGCCACGAGTCGCTGCGCACGGTGTTCCCGGACATCGACGGAGTCGGAAGTCAGCAGATCCTGAGCGCGGACGCCCTCGACGTCGATCTCGGGGTCGAGCAGGTCACCGAGGGCGCGTTGGTCGGCCGTATCGAGGAGTGGGCGCTCGAAGGGTTCGACCTGACCGCCGAACTCCCGGTCCGCGCACGGGCTTTCGTGCTGTCGCCGACCGAGCTGGTGCTCGTCCTGGTGCTGCACCACATCGCAGCCGACGGCGTCTCGATGGGCCCGCTCGCACGCGACGTGATGACGGCCTACGCGGCCCGCAGCCGGGGTCAGGCGCCCGGTTGGGTGCCGCTCGACGTGCAGTATGCCGACTACGCGCTGTGGCAGCGTGAGGTCCTCGGCGGTGAGGACGACCCGGACTCGGTGATCGCGCGACAGGTCGCCTACTGGACGTCCGCGCTCGCGGGCCTGCCCGACCAGCTGGACCTGCCGTCGGATCGTCCGCGTCCCGCGGTCGCCTCCAACGGCGGTGCCACGCACACGTTCTCGATCGACGCCGATCTCCGGTCCCGCATCGAGGATGTAGCTCGAACCCATGCGGCCTCGCCGTTCATGGTCGTACACGCCGCGCTCTCGGTCCTGCTCGCGCGGCTCAGTGGAACCTCGGACATCGCGATCGGCACGCCGGTCGGCGGCCGCGGCGAGGCTGCCCTCGACGACCTGATCGGCATGTTCGTCAACACGTTGGTTCTGCGCACCGAGATCGACGGCGGGCAGTCCTTCGCCGACCTGCTCGCACAGGTCCGGTCCACCGACCTGGCTGCCTTCGAGCACGCCGACCTGCCCTTCGAGCGGCTCGTCGAGATCCTCGACCCCGAACGCTCGCAGGCCCGGCACCCGCTGTTCCAGGTGGCTCTCGCGTTCCAGAGCGGTGTGGCGGGGCAGGCCCTGGAACTGCCCGGGCTGAGCGTGTCGGGTGTCGACTTCGACATCGCGCTCGCCAAGTTCGATCTGCAGGTGACCGTCGCGGACGTCGTCGACGGTGATTCCGGTCGGGCGGCCCTGGCGGTCGACATGACCTACGCCACCGACCTGTTCGACGCGTCGACCGTCGTCTCGATCGGCGAGCGATTCGTGCGGCTCCTCGACTCCCTCGTCTCCGACGCCTCGGTGCCCGTGGGTGATGCGGTGCTGCTCTCGGATCCCGAACTCGCGGCCCTCACCACCGTCGCCGGACCCGAGGTGGCGCGACCGGAGACCCTGACCGAGATTCTCGGCCGCACCGTGGCGTCGAATCCGGACGCTCCGGCACTCGGCTGCGGCGACACCACGCTGACGTACGGGAACCTCGACGAGCGTTCGAGTGTTCTCGCCCGTGAACTGATCTCGCGCGGCATCGGACCGGAGAGTGTGGTTGCACTGTCGTTCCCGCGTTCCTGGGAGATGGTGCTGTGCGTGTGGGCGGTCGCGAAGACCGGCGCCGCCTTCGTGCCGGTGGACCCGACGTATCCGGGCGACCGGATCGAACACATGGTGACGGACTCCGCCGCGGCGCTGGGTATCGCCGTGGCCGACTCGATCGCGAAGCTGCCGGGTGCGGTCTCGTGGTGGTCGCTCGACGATCTCGAACGTGCCGCGGTCGACGCCGGGCATTCCGCCGAGACCGTCGCCGACGGTGACCGGACGCAGCCCCTGCTGCTCGACCACGCCGCCTACGTGATCTACACGTCGGGATCGACGGGCAGACCGAAGGGCGTCGTCGTGACGCACCGAGGTCTGTCTGGCCTGGTGGACCAGTCCGTGGACCTGTACTCAGTGACCGCGTCGGATCGTGTGCTGCACATCTGTTCGCCGAGTTTCGACCCGTCGGTGTTCGAGTGGGCGCTCGCCGCCGCGGCGGGTGCGGAACTCGTGGTGGTGCCCCCGACCATCCTCGGCGGCGAGGAGCTGCATGCTCTGCTCGCCGAGCGCAAGGTGACCGTCGCGATCATCACGCCCGCCGTTCTCGGATCGATGAACCCCGAGGGCCTCGACGATCTGCGTCTGCTGTCCGTGGGCGGAGACGCCTCGACCACCGAACTCGTGGGGAACTGGGCGCCGGACCGTCAGTTCTTCAACGCGTACGGTCCCACCGAGACCACGATCATCTCGACGCGAGGAGAGTTGTTCGCAGGCAAGCCCGTCACGGTGGGCGGCCCCGTTCCCGGCGTGGGAGCCCTCGTCCTCGACACCCGGTTGCGTCCGGTGCCCCGTGGCGTCGCCGGTGAGCTGTACCTGTCGGGCGGCGCGCTGGCACGCGGCTACCACGGCCGTGCCGCGCTGACGGCGGACCGGTTCGTCGCCAACCCGTACGGCGCTGCGGGAGAACGGATGTACCGCACCGGTGACGTCGTCCGATGGACCGCGTCGCCGAGTGGAGAAGCGGCAGGCGCCACCGACATGTCGATCGAGTACGTCGGCCGCTCGGACTTCCAGGTCAAGGTCCGGGGCTTCCGGATCGAACTGGGCGAGATCGACGCCGCACTGACGGACTGCCCCGGAGTGTCGTTCGCGACGACCGTGGGCCACCCCATGCCGTCCGGTCAGACCGCGCTGGTCTCCTACGTGCTCGCCGACGGGGTGGACACCGACGCGATGTCCGCGCACGTCGCGTCGTTGCTGCCGTCGTACATGGTTCCCGCGTCGATCGTCGTCCTCGACGAGGTGCCCCTCACCGCGGTGGGCAAACTCGATCGTCAGGCGTTGCCGGTACCCAGCTTCGAGGCACGTGAATTCCGCGCCCCCGCGTCGGAGACCGAGGTGCTCGTCGCGCAGGCCTTCGTGGACGTACTGGGAGTCGACCGGGCCGGCCTGGACGACGACTTCTTCGACCTCGGCGGCAACTCGCTCGTCGCGACCAAGCTCGTGGCGCGGCTCGGTGCGGCCCTCGACACGCGAGTCCCCGTCCGCGAGCTGTTCGACGCTTCCACCGTGGAAGCCCTTGCGGCACGAATGGAATCGTTCACAGGCGCAGTGCGGCCCGCCCTCGTGGCACGCAGCCACGACAGCCGGATCCCGCTGTCGCTCGCGCAGCAGCGGATGTGGTTCCTCAATCGCCTCGAGCCGGAGTCGGCGGTGAACAACATCCCGATCGCCGTCCGCCTCACCGGAGACCTCGACGTCGAGGCGCTTCGCGAGGCGGTCGTCGACGTCGTGTCCAGGCACGATGCACTGCGTACCCGGTATCCCGAGCACGACGGCGTCGGGTACCAGTCGGTGCTCCCCGTCCAGGATGTTGTGGCCGACTGGGACTTCGGGCCCGAACAGGTCGCCGCCGACGCGGTGAACGAGCGGCTGAGCGCGATCGCGCTGACCGCGTTCGACGTGACGGCCGAGGTGCCGCTGCGGGTGCGTCTGTTCCAACTGTCACCGTCGTCGTACGTGCTGACGCTCGTGGTGCACCACATCTCCGCGGACGGCGTGTCGATGGGACCACTGGTTCGCGACGTCATGACCGCGTACGTCGCGCGGGCGGCCGAGTCCGCGCCCGGGTGGGCTCCCCTGGACGTGCAGTATGCCGACTACGCGGTCTGGCAGCGCGAGACGCTCGGTTCCGAGAACGATCCGGACTCGGTGATCGCGAAGCAGATCGCCTTCTGGGAGGAGAAACTGGCCGGCATCCCGGATCAGCTCGATCTGCCCACCGATCTCCCGCGGCCGGCTGTGCAGTCGTACACCGGCGCGACCATCGGTGCGTCGGTCGACGCCGAAACACACCGCGGCCTGGTGGAATTGGGCCGCGAGCGCGGTGCGAGCTCGTTCATGGTCATGCACGCGGCGCTGGCGGTGTTGCTGGCACGGCTGTCGCGCAGCAGCGACATCGTCGTGGGCACCCCGGTGTCGGGCCGCGGTGAGGCCGCGCTCGACGACCTGATCGGCATGTTCGTCAACACCCTCGCACTGCGGATCGAGGTCGATCCCGGGGAGTCCTTCGTCGATCTGCTCGAACGCGTGCGCAGCGCGGACCTCGATGCTTTCGCCAACGACGATGTGCCGTTCGAACGTCTCGTCGAGGTCCTCAACCCGGTTCGCTCACGCGCCCGGCATCCGCTCTTCCAGGTGGGCTTCTCGTTCCAGAACATGAAGAACGATGTCCTCGAGCTTCCGGGACTCGAGGTCGCTCCGGTCGACATCGACTTCGAACTGGCCAAGTTCGACCTGCACGCCACCATCGTCGACAACGTCGACGCGAACGGTGATCCCGCCGACTTCAGCGTCGATTTCACGTACGCCACCGACCTGTTCACCGAGGCGACGGTCCGCCGATTCGCGCAGATGTACGCCCGCATCCTGCGCGGTGTGGTCGCCGATGCGTCGGTACCGGTCGGCGACCTCGAGATGATCGACGCCGACGAGCGCGATCAGGTGCTCGGGCGGTGGAATGCGACCCGGCATCCGGTCGGGGACGACCTCACACTGGTCGACCTGTTCGACGCTCAGGTCGTGGCCGCCCCCGACGCCTTGGCCGTCGTGGCCGAGGGCGAACGGCTCTCCTACGCGGAGTTCGACGCGCGGGTCAACCGGTTGGCCCGTCGCCTGATCGGGATGGGCGTCGGACCGGAATCCCGTGTCGCGCTGGCAATGCGGCGTTCGGTGGACCTGCTCGTCGGCATGTACGCGGTCGCGAAGGCCGGCGGCGCCTATGTGCCGATCGACCCGGACCATCCCGCCGACCGCACCGCGTACATCCTCGACACGGCGCAACCGGTCTGCGTGCTGGCCACCACCCGCGAGGACGTCGAGATGCCTGCGCACCTTCCCGTGGTGCACGTCGACACGCTCGAGGCCACGGACATCGACACCCGCCCGGTCACCGACCGCGAACGCACGTCACCGCTGCGGCCGGCGAACACCGCCTACGTGATCTTCACGTCGGGCTCGACGGGCAGGCCCAAGGGCGTGGCCGTCAGCCATGCGGCGATCGTCAACCAATTGGAATGGAAGCGCGCCGAATACGGCCTGGACGCCTCGGATGCCGCGCTGCTCAAGACCGCGGCGACGTTCGACCTGTCGGTGTGGGAGTTCTGGTCCGCGCTGACCTCCGGCGGACGACTCGTCGTCGCCACCGCGGACGGCCACCGCGACCCCGGCTACCTCGACTCGTTGATGCGTCGCGAGAAGGTGACCACCCTGCACGCGGTGCCGTCGATGCTGCAGGCGCTGCTCGTCGAGTCGGGGGACCGGCTGCCCGAGTCGCTGCGCCGGGTCCTCGCGATCGGCGAGGTGCTGCCGGCCGACACCGCCGCGCGCTTCGTTGCCGCGGGTACGTCCGACCTGTTCAACCTCTACGGGCCCACCGAGGCCGCGGTGTCGGTCACGGCGCAGCGCGTCGAGGACACCACCGGATCCGCAGTGCCGATCGGCGGGCCCGAATGGAACACCCGACTGCTCGTCCTCGACGACCGTCTGCGGCCCGTCCCGGTCGGTGTGCCCGGCGAGCTGTACCTCGCCGGCGCCCAGCTGGCGCGCGGCTACTTCGGTCGTCCGGCGCTCACCGCCGACCGATTCGTCGCCGACCCGTACGGTCCGGCGGGGGAGCGGATGTACCGCACCGGTGACGTCGTCGCGTGGCGCACCGACGGCACCCTCGACTACGTGGGGCGCGCCGACTTCCAGGTCAAGGTGCGCGGTTTCCGCATCGAGCTCGGCGAGATCGAGGCCGCGCTGCGGGCGCGCAGCGACGTCGCCGAGGCGGCCGTCATCGTGCGGAACGACGGCCGGTCCGGCGACCGGCTGGTGGCATACATCGTGTCGACGGGCACCGCGCCGATCGACACCGCCGAACTTGCGGCAGGCCTCGCGACCGGCCTGCCGTCCTACATGGTGCCGTCGGTCTTCGTCGAACTCGACGCTCTCCCGCTGAACGTGAACGGCAAGATCGACCGCAAGGCACTGCCGGCCCCGGACGTCGCGCCACGGCAGTTCCGTGCTCCGGCTACGCCCGTCGAGACTGCGGTGGCCCGTGCCTTCGCGAACGCGCTCGGGATCGACCGGGTCGGTCTCGACGACGAGTTCTTCGACCTCGGCGGCAATTCACTCGTCGCGGTGACCGTCGTGGCCGCGCTGCGCGACGCTCTCGACGTCACGTTGCCGCTGCAGTGGATGTTCGTCGATCCCACGGTCGAGAGCATCGCGGCGCGGATCGAAGCCGGTGCACACTCCGGCGCGGACCGCGGCGACCACGAGGCCGCCGGTCTCGGTGTGGTGCTGCCGTTGCGGGCCTCGGGCACGTCGGAGCCACTGTTCTGCATCCACCCGGTCACCGGGCTGTCGTGGAGCTTCGCCGGTCTGGCCGGGTACGTCGACGAGGACCGCCCCATCTACGGCATCCAGTCGCCCGCCCTGAGCGAGCACATCGAGTTCCCCGCAAGCATCGAGGACTGGGCTGCGCTGTACGTCGACCGGATCCGACGGATCCAGCCGAGCGGCCCCTACCACCTCATCGGTTGGTCCCTCGGTGGATCGATCGCCCATGCCATGGCGGTACACCTACGTGACATGGGCGAGACGGTGCAGACCCTCGCCATGCTCGACAGCCATGTCGCGGACCCGGCGACAGGCGTCGCCGAGTACGAGGACCCCTCGTTGGGCGACCTCCTGGGTGATTTCGCGGCCGAACTCGCCGGTGGAGACGTCGCGCTCCGACAGTTGGATGCCGACCGCGTCGAGGCCATCCTGCGCAGACTGCCGGCACCGTTCGACCGCATCACAGGCGAGGACTGGGAACGCATCGTCGAGAGCATCTCGCATTCGTTCGACCTCCTCGGCCGCTACCGTCCGGGTGACTTCGACGGCGATCTGCTCTACTTCGGCGCGGACATGGGAGAGGCCGACGGCGCGGCGGGCTGGCGCGATTCCGTCCGCGGATCGGTCGACGTGATCCCGGTCGCTGCCGGACACCGGCAGCTGCTGTCACCGGGAGCGCTCGAGGTGGTCGGACCGGAACTCGACCGATACCTGCGTCGCTGAGAAGGACGCACGGGTGGCCGGCCCTTCCTGGGGGAAGAGCCGGCCACCCGTGGGTTCACACCGTCAGTGGTGGACGGGGCCCGTCAGCAGGGGACTGCGCCGGGCAGACCCGGGTCGAGCGCTCGCCGCACCAGGAAGATCGAGCGCGGATCGTCGAGCAGACCCACGTGTGAGACGTTCGCCGCCGGGCAACTGTCCTGGATCCACTGGTTGAGGACGGACGATCCCGGGGCGGGGACGAGGAACGACCCTTCGGGCGGGGTGACGACGGTGTCGCTGCGGGACGCGATGACCCGGTAGTCGACACCGGGCATGGTCTCGCGTCCGGCGTTGAGGTCGGACAGGAACCTCGATCCGATCATCTGCTGGTACGTGGCGACCCCGAAGCCCAGATCGGCGAGCCATTCGTTGGTCGGCTCGTCGGTGAGTCGCAGCGAGGTGAAGGCGTCGACGAAGGTCTGCAGGCCACCGAACGTCGTGCCGTGCGTCGTGGGACCGAGCATCACCAGGCTGCGGATCTTGTTGCGTGACGGATCAGCGGGATCCGCGCCACCTTCGAACCGAAGGTACTGCCGCGTCATCGTTCCGCCCTGCGAATGACCGACGACGTCGACCTGCGCGGCGCCGGTCCGTGCCCGCACCACGTCGACGAAGCCCGCCAGTTCACGGGCCGAAGCGCGGATGTCGCCGCGGCCCCACACGCCCGCGGACCCGCCGTAGTCCAGGGCGAAGACACAGTAGCCCTCGCGTTGCAGCGCGGGGGACAGCCTGCCCCAGCTGCGCATGTCCATTCCGGTGCCGTGGACGAGGATCACCGGTCGTGGGTGTCGTGCCGTGGGGCGGCAGCTCCAGACGTTGGCGCCGGCGGGAGGTATGGACGCGGCGGCCGCCGACGGTAAGTCGGCTCGGCCCGGTCCGGGATTCGCAGTTGCGGCGGGCGGCGGAGAACCGAGTACGCCGAAGAAGACCACAGTCGCGGCCGCGAGGAATCTCGCTGCCGGGCGCCGCCGAAGAACCATGCGGATGCTCCTGGGAACAGAAGAGGGGAGGGATGAAGCGCAGCGGACGGAAACCCAACCCTCTGAACTCACAGAAACAAATATCAGACGAAACACACATTCGCTCCCTGGACCGGGTGAACGTGGAGTGGATTCCGGACGGCCCGAGGTCGGTACCGATCCAGATATGTACGTCGGAGCGACTCAGCCGGTTGCGGCCGCGCGCCGGTAGCCCTTGATCGCCGGGTACACGAACACGGCCATCATGCCGAACGACCACGCGAGGGTCTGCAGCACGGGTTCGAGGATCGGCCCGCCCATCGCCAACCCGCGCATCGCATCGATCGCGCACGACATCGGCTGCGCCGCCACTATGGGCTGCAGCCACGTCGGGTACGCCATGACCGGCACGAAACCCGAATTGAAGAACATCAGCAGCGTGCAGCCGATCGAGACGAGTTCCACCAGAGGCGCGTCGCCGGACACCGTGGCCAGCGCCGTCACCATCATCGCGAAGCCCATGCCGAAGATCACCGGCAGGATCACGAGCAGCACGCTCGGCAGGAATCCCTGGGTCAGCCGGAAACCGAGGAAGAGACCCACCACGAGAATGACGATGGTGGTGATCGTCACGCGTACCGCTTCCGCCATCATGCGGCCCACGAGGCCGGCGGCCCGGTGGATCGGAAGCGTCCAGAACCGCGACAGCAGACCGGTCTTCCGTTCGGCTCGCAAACCGACGGCGCTGACGATCGAGCCGAACATGGCACCGATCAGGATGATCATCGGGACCTGACCGTAGACCGCGGGCTGGCCCGTCGCTGCCGTCACGGTGTTGCCGATGACGATCCGGAACATCACGAGGGTCAGGGCCGGATAGAGCAGGGCCTGGATCATCGTCGAGGGATCCCGCGACCAGCGCGTGAGGAGGCGCTTGCACTGGACCGTGCTGTGCACCCACAACGCCTTGGGGGACTTCTCCGGCCAGGCCTCGGTGGGCGGCGGGAAATCGATGGAGGAAGCAGACGCGCGCGCCGCTCGGCTCGACGTCATCGTGCGTTCCGGGGACTCACTCATTTGCGCCTCATACTCGCCCACACGGCCAGTGGCGCGAAGACCACGACCAGACCCACACACCACGCGACTGCCGGAAAGAGCGACGACGAGGTGACCCCGCCCTCCGCCATGTCCCGCATCGCGAACGAGAACTGCGAGATCGGCTGATTACGCACGAACGGCCGGATCCATTCGGGGAACCCGGTCTCCGGCACGAACCCGCACGACAGCATGCCGAGGATGAGCTGCGGCAGCGCCAACGCCTGGGACGTGGCCTCGGGGGATTTCGCCAGGGTGCCGATCGCGTCCGCACCCAGTGACAGCGCCACGCTGATCGACAGCGCCAACGCACAGAACAGTGCTGCCTGCGCCGCGCCCGCGCTGAAACGGAAGCCGATGGCGTAGCCGTACGCCAAAGCCGCCACGAGGGTGATCACGGACCGTATGAGGGCTCGGGTCATGCGCGAGAGAAGCGGAACCGGCCCCGCGACGGGCATCGTCTTGAGTCTGGTCGTCAGGCCGAGCAGCGACTCCACCGAGGCGACCTGCGACGCCGAGATCGCCGTGAAGGCCATCGCCTGCAACACGATGATCGGCATGAGGAACTGCGCGTAGTCGACGCCCTGGAGCTTCATCACGAAGCGCAGCGGCAGATAGAAGCCGACGGTGAAGATCAGCGGCGCGATCACGGCGACCGCGAGTTCTCCGGTCTTCACCATCGTCTTGAGGCTGCGACCCGTGAGCGCGAGCCACTGCTGGAACCCGTTGGGGTCGGGGCGCCGGTGCGAGCCGATGCGCCTCGCGGGCACCGTGACCGCGGCACGCTTGGACGCCGCCGACACCGCCAGGCCGTTCGCCGCGCTGTTCGTGCTGGAGGTCATCGCTCGGCCCCCGGAGCGGAATGACCGGTCAGGGACAGGAAGACGTCGTCGAGGGACGGCCGGCGCAGCGCGATGTCGGCGAGTTCGATGCCCGCAGCGTCCAGGCGGCGCAGCGCCTCGGACAGCGTGGCGGCGCCGTCGGGGGCCGGCACGGACACGCGATCGGCGCCTTCGGTGATCTCGGTGCGAATCTCGTGCGGGACCAGATTGCCGAGCGCATGGACCGCCCACGGCAGCTTCTGCGGATCCAGTGGAACGACCTCGCAGTAGCTGCCACCCGTGCGTTCCTTGAGCTGATCCGCGGTGCCCTCCGCGATGACCATGCCCCGGTCGATGACGATGATGTTGTCGCTGAGCAGGTCCGCCTCCTCGAGATACTGCGTGGTCAGCAGCACCGTGATGCCCTGCTCCTTGAGGGTGTCGACGAGCGCCCACACACCCTGGCGGCTGCGCGGGTCGAGACCCGTCGTCGGCTCGTCCAGGAACACCACCTCCGGGCGCACGACCAGCCCGCACGCGATGTCGATGCGTCGGCGCATGCCGCCGGAATAGCCACGGACCGGCCGCTTGCCGGTGTCGAGGAGATCGAACTCACTGAGCAGGTCCTGCGCACGCTGCTTCGCCGACGCGCGGTCCAGGCCCATCAGCCGGCCGAACAGTTCGATGTTCTCCCGACCCGACAGGGTCTCGTCGAGCGCGGCGTACTGACCCGTCATCATGATCGATCGGCGGACGTCGGCAGCGTGCGTGACGACGTCGTGGCCGGCGACCACCGCCCGCCCGCGGTCGGGGCGCAGGAGCGTGGACAGAACCTTGACCGTCGTCGTCTTGCCGGCGCCGTTGGGGCCGAGAATGCCCAGAACCGTCCCGCGCTTGGCTTCGAAGCTGACGCCCTGCAAGGCCTTCACATCTCCGAAGGACTTGTGGACGTCGTCGACGAGCACGGCTGCGTCCTGGAAAATTGGCATCGACACTCCGCTAGTTCACCTGGGTCGGATGGCTGACCGCCAGTCGGGGGCCACGGGTCCATCCTTCGTCGACGTGTATTCCCGCCGCTGCCGGGGAATGTTACCCGCGTGGCCTACGCCACACGGCCCTCGCGGACGGACGCGGCACCCGATTCCCCACACATAGCGGCCGTTCCGGGCGGTGGACGACCTCGAAGTCAGTCCCAGATCCCGATCGTTTCCAGATGCCGCACCAGACGCTTCGCGCCGTCGTCGAAATGTGCCCGCGTCTCGGCGGCGACACCCGCGTGGTCCCGAGCGGCCAGTGCCGAGACGAGGCGCCCGTGGCTGGCCACGGCCTCGTCACCCCACTCGCGATCCGCCGAATAGAAGTGCACCGGCGTGTACCGGGTCGCTCCCAGGAGGAACCACGACAGCTTCCGGGCCCCGGCCAGACGATTGATGATCCGGTGGAAGCCGAACTCGAGCTCCTCGATCCGGACCGCGTCCGCGAGATCGACCGCGCGCCGCAGCTGGTCGTTGATCGCGGTCAGTTCCGCCAGGGCGTCGTCGTCGACGTGGTCGACGGCGCGGACGGCCAGCTCCTCGGCGATGCGCCCCTGCAGCCAGAAGACGTCGTTGACGTCGTCCCGGCTCAGCGGCGCGACGACGTAGCCGCGGTGGGGGACCAGCTCGACGAGTCCCTCACCCCGCAGGGTCAGCAGGGCCTCGCGCACCGGGGTCACGCTCACGCCCAGTTCCGCGGCGGTCTCGTCGAGGCGGATGAAGTCGCCCGGACGGACCCCGCCCGACATGATCACGTTGCGCACGTGCACGGCAACGTCGTCGGACAACTGCGGTCGGCGTCGAAGACTCCCGGTCGACCGGGCTGCGGGCGGGGCCATGACTACTCCTCGGCGGGACGCGTGTGCCCGCCTCGTTCGCGGCTGCCCGATCGGATACCCGACTCGGGACCTGCTGGTGTGACGCGTGCAACACATCGGATCGGATCAAATATATCGGGTCCGGTGGGGTCGAGGTCGCGGCCGACCCGCGCGTCAGGCGCGAGTCACCCAGACGGTGATGTCGGCGTGGACGACCTCCGCGCCCGTGCGGTCGGTGATCGACACCGGAATCGTCAGCTCGGTGCCCTCGGTGACGGCCTCGAAGTCCGGGATCGGGTCGAGCCGTGCGGTGGCCCGCAGCCGCGACTGCGCCTTCGCGACGTAGCGCACGTTCATCGCCTTGGGGATCCAGCGATGGGTCGCCGGCACCGTCGCTTCGGCGAGCATGCCCATCGCGGCCTCGGCGAGATTGCACGCCGCGATCGCGTGGAACGTTCCTATGTGGTTGTGCACGCCCCACCATTTCGGGGCGCTCACTTCGCAGTGTCCGGGCTCGAGACGCCGGACGGCGGGGAGCACAGTCGCGAAGTACGGCACTCGTGCACACATGCCGATCGAGAACAGTGCGCGCCCGAATCCGTTGGCGGGCAACTTCTGCCAGCTTCGGTAGGTGGCGGTGGGAGCGGTCGTCATGGACCGATCTTACTTGTCGGTAAGTTGATTGGGTCCGATTTGCCCGCTGACCTCGCATGTCGGGGGAACTGCGATTTGATCTCTGGGGTCGGCTACGGCATACTGATCGGGTTGCCTTGACCGGGACGCGCTCCGTTGCGACCTGAGTCAGGCTGGATGAAAGTCGAGTATCGGGACGAAGTGCCTGGTCACGACGATGCAAGACGGAAGCAGTACCCAACGTTTGCGCCCCTCGCGGGCGCATCCGGTGCGGTTCTCGCGGCTCCTGGAAAGGGATTTCCGGGGCCCGGGAATGAGTGGCTGGGCGACACGCCCGACCGCGTGGGCCGGAGAACCATGACACATGAACAGCGGCAGCGGATCGAGTGATGTCTCGATCGCGAGTGTGTGTTGTTCGTGTCGTGTTTCAGCCGAGGGCTGTGCAGACGAGGTAGTCCCCGGCTCGTTCGGGTTCTACGAAACGCGGCAAGAAAAGGACACAAGCGTGGCGGGACAGAAGATCCGCATCAGGCTCAAGGCCTATGACCACGAGGCGATCGACGCGTCAGCGCGCAAGATCGTCGAGACGGTGACCCGTACCGGGGCCCGCGTGGTCGGCCCGGTGCCGTTGCCTACCGAGAAGAACGTGTACTGCGTCATCCGCTCGCCGCACAAGTACAAGGACTCGCGCGAGCACTTCGAGATGCGTACTCACAAGCGGCTGATCGACATCCTCGACCCGACGCCGAAGACGGTCGACGCGCTCATGCGCATCGACCTTCCGGCCAGCGTCGACGTGAACATCCAGTGAGCTTGGGAAGACGCAGCGGAGATATCAAATGACTAATCAGATCAAGGGAATCCTGGGCACCAAGCTCGGCATGACCCAGGTCTTCGACGAGAACAACCGGGTCGTCCCGGTCACCGTCGTCAAGGCTGGGCCGAACGTCGTCACCCAGATCCGTACCGAAGAGCGTGACGGCTACAGCGCCGTGCAGCTGGCGTTCGGCGCCATCGACCCCCGCAAGGTGAACAAGCCGACTTCCGGCCAGTTCGCCAAGGCCGGCGTCACCCCGCGTCGCCACATCGTCGAGCTCCGCGTTGCCGACGCCTCCGAGTACGAGGTGGGCCAGGAGCTGACGGCCGAGGTGTTCGAGGACGGCGCATACGTCGACGTCACCGGCACCAGCAAGGGCAAGGGCTTCGCCGGCACCATGAAGCGTCACGGCTTCGCCGGCCAGGGCGCCTCGCACGGTGCACAGGCCGTTCACCGTCGCCCGGGTTCCATCGGTGGCTGTGCCACCCCCGGTCGCGTGTTCAAGGGCATGCGCATGTCGGGCCGCATGGGCTCCGACCGCATCACGACGCAGAACCTCTCGGTCCACAAGGTGGATGCCGAGAACGGCCTGCTGCTGATCAAGGGTGCGATCCCCGGCCGCAAGGGCGGCCTCGTGATCGTCAAGACCGCAGTGAAGGGTGGTGCTTCGGCATGACCGAGACCGCAACCAAGCTGACCCTCGACGTCAAGGCTGCCGGTGGCAACACCAACGGCACCGTCGATCTCCCCGCCGAGATCTTCGACGCGACCGCGAACATCGCTCTGATGCACCAGGTCGTCGTCGCGCAGCTCGCTGCGGCACGTCAGGGCACGCACTCCACCAAGACCCGCGGCGAGGTCCGCGGCGGTGGCAAGAAGCCGTACCGCCAGAAGGGCACCGGCCGCGCACGTCAGGGCTCGACCCGTGCGCCGCAGTTCGCCGGCGGTGGCGTCGTCCACGGCCCGCAGCCGCGCGACTACTCGCAGCGCACCCCCAAGAAGATGAAGGCTGCCGCTCTCCGTGGCGCCCTCTCCGACCGGGCTCGCAGCGAGCGCATCCACGTCATCACCGAACTGGTCGCCGGGCAGGTCCCGTCCACCAAGACGGCGAAGTCGTTCCTGGGCGAGCTGTCCGACCGCAAGAAGTTCCTGCTGGTCGTCGGCCGCGAGGACATCGCCGCGTGGAAGAGCGTCCAGAACCTGGAAGGCGTGCACCCCATCGCACCCGACCAGCTCAACACCTACGACGTGCTCAACAGCGATGACGTCGTGTTCAGCCTCGAGGCTCTGAACACCTTCATCGCGGGCCCGGCCAAGAACGAGGAGGAGAGCAAGTGACCACCATCGCCGACCCCCGCGACATCTTGCTGGCCCCGGTCATCTCCGAGAAGTCCTACGGACTGATCGAGGAAGGCACCTACACCTTCCTGGTGCACCCGGACTCGAACAAGACGCAGATCAAGATCGCCGTCGAGAAGGTCTTCGGTGTCACCGTGACGAGCGTCAACACCGCCAACCGTCAGGGCAAGCGCAAGCGGACCCGCTTCGGTTACGGCAAGCGCAAGGACACCAAGCGTGCGCTCGTGACCCTCTCGGCCGACAGCAAGCCCATCGAGATCTTCGGAGGCCCGGTCGCGTAAGCGTCTGGGACTTGACGAGATATAGAGGACGAGAAGACTCATGGCAATCCGTAAGTACAAGCCGACTACCCCGGGCCGCCGCGGCTCGAGCGTCTCGGACTTCGCCGAGATCACTCGGTCGACGCCCGAGAAGTCGCTCATTCGCCCGCTGCACGGTCGCGGTGGTCGTAACGCCCACGGTCGCATCACCACCCGCCACAAGGGTGGCGGTCACAAGCGCGCCTACCGGCTGATCGATTTCCGTCGCAACGACAAGGACGGCGTGCCGGCCAAGGTCGCTCACATCGAGTACGACCCCAACCGCACCGCTCGTATCGCGCTGCTGCACTACGCGGACGGCGAGAAGCGCTACATCATCGCCCCCAAGGGCCTGGTGCAGGGCGCCCCGATCGAGTCCGGCGCAGGCGCCGACATCAAGCCGGGCAACAACCTGCCGCTGCGCAACATCCCCACCGGTACCACCATCCACGCGGTGGAGCTGCGTCCGGGCGGCGGCGCCAAGATGGCCCGTTCCGCCGGCGCCAGCATCCAGCTGCTGGGCAAGGAAGGCACCTACGCCACGCTGCGTATGCCGTCCGGTGAGATCCGTCGCGTCGACGTGCGCTGCCGCGCCACCGTCGGCGAGGTCGGCAACGCCGAGCAGTCGAACATCAACTGGGGCAAGGCCGGCCGTATGCGGTGGAAGGGCGTTCGCCCGACCGTCCGTGGTGTGGTCATGAACCCGGTCGACCACCCGCACGGTGGTGGTGAGGGTAAGACCTCCGGTGGTCGCCACCCGGTCAGCCCGTGGGGCAAGCCCGAGGGCCGCACCCGCAAGAACAAGGCGAGCGACAAGCTCATCGTCCGCCGTCGCCGTACCGGCAAGAACAAGCGCTAGGAGGGAGTGAAGGATGCCACGCAGCCTGAAGAAGGGCCCGTTCGTCGATGACCACCTCCTTGCGAAGGTGGACGTGCAGAACGAGAAGGGCACCAAGCAGGTCATCAAGACCTGGAGCCGTCGTTCCACGATCATTCCGGACTTCATCGGTCACACGTTTGCCGTCCATGACGGACGCAAGCACGTTCCGGTGTTCGTTTCGGATTCGATGGTTGGCCACAAGCTCGGAGAGTTTGCACCGACCAGGACGTTCAAGGGCCACATCAAGGACGACCGGAAGAGCAAGCGTCGATGAGTACTGAAACCCAGAACCCCACCGCGAAGGCGGTCGCGCGCCATGTGCGCGTGACCCCCATGAAGGCGCGCCGTGTCGTGGACATCGTCCGCGGCAAGTCGGTCGACGAGGCTCTCGCGATCCTCAAGTTCGCACCGCAGGCCGCTGCCGAGCCGGTCGCGAAGGTGATCGCCAGCGCAGCTGCCAACGCGCAGAACAACCTGAACCTGGATCCCGCCACGCTCGTCGTCGCGACGGCGTTCGTGGACGAGGGTGCGACCCTCAAGCGGTTCCAGCCGCGCGCACAGGGCCGGGCCTTCCGGATCCGCAAGCGTTCGAGCCACATCACGGTCATCGTTGAGAGCCGGGCGAATGTGTCCGCTTCAGCGGGTCGTAACCGCCGGAAGGGAAGTGGTCAGTAGTGGGCCAGAAGATCAACCCGCACGGCTTCCGTCTCGGCATCACGACCGACTGGAAGTCGCGCTGGTACGCAGACAAGCAGTACGCGGAGTACGTCAAGGAAGACGTCGCGATCCGTAAGCTCCTCGCCACCGGCATGGAGCGCGCGGGCATCGCGAAGGTCGAGATCGAGCGCACCCGTGACCGTGTGCGTGTGGACATCCACACCGCGCGTCCGGGCATCGTCATCGGTCGCCGTGGCGCCGAGGCCGATCGCATCCGCGCCGAGCTCGAGAAGCTGACCGGCAAGCAGGTCCAGCTGAACATCCTCGAGGTCAAGAACGCCGAGGCCGAGGCCCAGCTCGTGGCACAGGGTGTCGCCGAGCAGCTCTCGAACCGTGTGGCGTTCCGTCGTGCGATGCGCAAGGCCATCCAGTCGGCCATGCGTCAGCCGAACGTCAAGGGCATCCGCGTGCAGTGCTCGGGCCGCCTCGGCGGCGCCGAGATGAGCCGCTCGGAGTTCTACCGCGAAGGTCGCGTTCCGCTGCACACGCTGCGTGCGGACATCGACTACGGCCTGTACGAGGCCAAGACCACCTTCGGTCGCATCGGCGTGAAGGTCTGGATCTACAAGGGCGACATCGTCGGCGGCAAGCGTGAGCTGTCCGCCGCGGCCCCGGCCGAGCGCCCGCGTCGCGAGCGTCCGAGCCGTCCGCGTCGCTCCGGTGCTGCCGGCACCACGGCGACCAGCACCGAGGCCGGTCGCGCTGCGACCGCAACCGCCGATGCTCCCGCTTCTACCGAGCAGAAGGAGGGCTGACGCATGTTGATCCCGCGCCGGGTCAAGCACCGCAAGCAGCACCACCCGAGCCGTTCGGGCGCCGCCAAGGGCGGCACCCAGGTGGCATTCGGTGAGTACGGCATCCAGGCTCTCGAGCCGGCCTACATCACCAACCGGCAGATCGAGTCCGCTCGTATCGCCATGACTCGCCACATCAAGCGTGGCGGCAAGATCTGGATCAACATCTTCCCGGATCGTCCGCTCACGAAGAAGCCTGCCGAGACCCGCATGGGTTCCGGTAAGGGTTCGCCGGAGTGGTGGGTCGCGAACATCAAGCCCGGACGGGTCATGTTCGAGATGAGCTACCCGAACGAGGAGATCGCCCGCGAGGCCCTGCGCCGCGCGATGCACAAGCTCCCGTGCAAGTGCCGGATCGTGACGAGGGAGGAGCAGTTCTGATGGCAACCACCAGCCCTGCTGCAGAGCTCCGCGAGCTGACCGACGAAGAACTGGTCACCAAGCTCCGCGAGGCGAAGGAAGAACTGTTCAACCTTCGTTTCCAGATGGCCACCGGCCAGCTGGACAACAACCGCCGGCTGCGCACGGTCCGTCACGAGATTGCGCGCATCTACACCGTCCTGCGCGAGCGCGAGCTCGGCCTGGCCGCTGGTCCGGACGCAGGAGACGCGGCATGAGTGAGGATAAGGCAGTGAGCACCAACAGCACCGAAGAGCGCGGTAGCCGCAAGGTCCGCACCGGTTACGTGGTCTCCGACAAGATGGAGAAGACCATCGTGGTCGAGCTGGAGGACCGGGTGAAGCACCCGCTCTACGGCAAGATCATCCGTCGGACCACGAAGGTCAAGGCGCACGACGAGAACGGCACCGCCGGCATCGGCGATCGCGTGCAGCTGATGGAGACCCGCCCGTTGTCGGCCACCAAGCGCTGGCGTCTGGTCGAGGTCCTCGAGAAGGCCAAGTAAGAGCCGAAGTATGTATCCAGTACGATGGTGGGGTTGCCCTGCGAAAGCAGTGGTGGCCCCACCATCGGCGGGTACGGACCGCGCGCGTCGGGTCGGAAATCTGCCGCGCACGATCAGCACGAGCCACTGCGGTTCGTACTGGTCGAAACAAGCCAGGTCAAGGAGAAGTTAGTGATTCAGCAGGAGTCGCGACTGCGCGTCGCCGACAACACGGGTGCCAAGGAGATTCTCTGCATCCGCGTTCTCGGTGGCTCGTCTCGTCGCTACGCCGGGATCGGCGACATCATCGTCGCCACCGTCAAGGACGCAACCCCGGGTGGAAACGTGAAGAAGGGCGACGTGGTCAAGGCCGTCGTCGTCCGCACCGCCAAGGAGCGTCGCCGTCCGGACGGCTCGTACATCAAGTTCGACGAGAACGCCGCTGTCATCATCAAGGCGGACAACGATCCGCGCGGCACTCGTATCTTCGGACCCGTCGGTCGTGAGCTGCGCGAGAAGCGCTTCATGAAGATCGTCTCGCTCGCCCCGGAGGTGCTGTGATGAAGGTGCACAAGGGTGACACCGTGCTGGTCGTCTCCGGCAAGGACAAGGGCGCGAAGGGCAAGGTCATTCAGGCCTACCCCGCGACCAACAAGGTCCTGGTCGAGGGCGTGAACCGCATCAAGAAGCACACCGCGGTCTCCGCGAACGAGCGTGGCGCCTCCTCGGGCGGCATCGTGACGCAGGAAGCTCCGATCAACGTCTCGAACGTCATGGTCGTCGACTCCGACGGAAACCCGACTCGCGTCGGCTACCGCACGGATGAAGAGACCGGCAAGCGCGTTCGCATTTCCCGGAAGAACGGGAAGGACATCTGACATGACCTCCACCGAGAACAAGACCCAGCCGCGTCTGAAGGCCCGCTACCGTGCGGAGATCAAGGACGCGCTGAACGCTGAGTTCGATTACGCGAACGTCATGCAGATCCCCGGCCTGGTGAAGGTCGTCGTGAACATGGGTGTCGGCGACGCCGCCCGTGACGCCAAGCTGATCAACGGTGCGGTCGCAGACCTCACCCTGATCACCGGCCAGAAGCCGGAAATCCGTAAGGCCCGCAAGTCCATCGCGCAGTTCAAGCTGCGTGAGGGCATGCCGATCGGCGCGCGCGTCACGCTGCGCGGCGACCGCATGTGGGAGTTCCTGGACCGCCTGGTGTCCATCGCGCTGCCCCGTATCCGCGACTTCCGCGGCCTGTCGGGCAACCAGTTCGACGGCAACGGCAACTACACGTTCGGCCTCAACGAGCAGTCGATGTTCCACGAGATCGACGTGGACAAGATCGATCGTCCGCGCGGTATGGACATCACCGTCGTGACCACCGCCACCAACAACGAAGAAGGCCGTGCGCTGCTCAAGCACCTCGGCTTCCCGTTCAAGGAGAACTGAGCCCATGGCTAAGAAGGCACTGGTCAACAAGGCCAACAAGAAGCCGAAGTTCGCGGTGCGCGCGTACACCCGCTGCCAGAAGTGCGGCCGTCCGCACTCCGTGTTCCGCAAGTTCGGCCTGTGCCGAATCTGCGTTCGCGAGATGGCGCACGCCGGCGAGCTGCCGGGCGTTCACAAGAGCTCCTGGTAAGCAGCCCGAACGAAGACTTCCGTCCCGCATCCGCGGAACGGTGAAGGTAAGAACCACTTCGTTGTAGGCCCACGATCGGGCCGGCCCCGCTCCTCCGAGCAATCGGGGGAGCGGGGCCGGACTCCGGTGCTGCATGGGAACCCCAACGAGAAAGGTGCACAGGTCAACTCATGACCATGACTGATCCGATCGCAGACTTCTTGACGCGTCTGCGTAATGCCAACTCGGCGTACCACGACGAGGTGAAGCTGCCGCACTCGAAGATCAAGGCGAACATCGCCGAGATCCTCAAGCGCGAGGGCTACATCTCCGACTACCGCACCGAGGATGCCGAGGTCGGCAAGACGCTGATCGTCGACCTCAAGTACGGCCCGAGCCGCGAGCGGAGCCTTGCCGGCCTGCGTCGTGTCTCGAAGCCGGGTCTGCGCGTGTACGCGAAGTCCACCAACCTGCCCAAGGTCCTGGGCGGCCTCGGCGTGGCGATCATCTCCACGTCGTCCGGTCTGCTCACTGATCGTCAGGCGGCCAATCAGGGTGTGGGCGGGGAAGTCCTCGCCTACGTCTGGTAAGAGAGGCCACCACTATGTCGCGTATTGGAAAGATTCCGGTCGCCGTCCCCGCGGGCGTCGACGTGACCATCGACGGCCAGGACGTCGCGATCAAGGGACCCAAGGGTTCGCTGTCGCTGACCGTGTCCGAGCCGATTTCGGTCGCCAAGGGTGAGGACGGTGCCCTGCTGGTCACCCGTCCCGACGACGAGCGTCGCAGCCGTGCGCTGCACGGTCTGTCGCGCACCCTGGTGCAGAACATGATCACCGGTGTGACCGCTGGTTACACCACCAAGATGGAGATCCACGGTGTCGGTTACCGTGTGGCGCTGAAGGGTCAGGACCTCGAGTTCGCCCTCGGCTACAGCCACCCGGTCCCGATCGAGGCTCCGGAGGGCATCACCTTCGCTGTCGAGTCGCCGACCAAGTTCTCGATCTCCGGCATCGACAAGCAGAAGGTCGGCCAGATCGCGGCCAACATCCGCCGCCTGCGCAAGTCCGACCCGTACAAGGGCAAGGGCATCCGCTACGAGGGTGAGCAGGTCCGTCGCAAGGTCGGAAAGACGGGTAAGTGATATGAGCCAGACTGCAAACCAGAAAGCCAAGCGGATTCCGCTGGGCAAGGACGTGTCCACTGCGCGTCGTCTGTCGAAGGCGCGTCGTCACTTCCGTCTCCGCAAGAAGGTCTCCGGCACCCCCGAGCGTCCTCGTCTCGTGGTGAACCGTTCGTCGCGGCACATTCACGTGCAGCTGGTGGACGACCTGGCCGGCAAGACCCTGGCGTCTGCGTCGACCATCGAGGCCGACGTGCGTGCGCTGGACGGCGACAAGAAGGCTCGCGGTGCCAAGGTCGGTCAGCTGATCGCCGAGCGCGCCAAGGCTGCCGGCGTGGAGGCCGTGGTCTTCGACCGCGGTGGCCACACCTACAGCGGCCGCATCGCGGCCCTGGCCGACGCCGCTCGCGAAGGCGGGTTGAAGTTCTGATGACTGACATTACTAACGGAAGGAATGCCTGATGCCGGGACGTCAAAGGCGTGACGGCGGAAGCGGACCCGCCGGACAGAATGGTCCGAACCAGGGCGACAACCGCGGTGGCCGCGATCGTCGTGACAACCGTCGCGACAACGCCGCCGAGAAGTCGAACCACATCGAGCGCGTCGTCTCCATCAACCGCGTGTCGAAGGTCGTCAAGGGTGGTCGTCGCTTCAGCTTCACCGCTCTCGTGATCGTCGGCGACGGCAACGGCCTCGTCGGTGTCGGTTACGGCAAGGCCAAGGAAGTTCCCGCGGCTATCCAGAAGGGCGTCGAGGAAGCTCGCAAGAACTTCTTCCGCGTGCCGCTGATCGGCAGCACCATCACTCACCCCGTCCAGGGTGAGGCGGCTGCCGGCGTCGTCATGCTGCGTCCGGCCAGCCCCGGTACCGGTGTCATCGCCGGTGGCGCGGTGCGTGCCGTGCTGGAGTGCGCGGGTGTCTCCGACATCCTCGCCAAGTCGCTCGGTAGCGACAACGCCATCAATGTTGTGCACGCGACGGTTGCCGCCCTCAAGGGTCTGCAGCGTCCGGAAGAGGTTGCAGCCCGTCGTGGCCTGCCCCTCGAGGACGTTGCCCCGGCCGGCATGCTCCGCGCTCGTGCACAGGCTGGGAGCGTGAAGTAATGGCACAGCTCAAGGTCACCCAGGTCAAGAGCACCATCGGCACCAAGCAGAACCAGCGGGACAGCATGCGCACCCTCGGACTGAAGGGCATCCGCCAGTCGGTCGTTCGTGAGGACAACGCGCAGAACCGCGGTCTGATCAACGTGGTGCGCCACCTCGTCACGGTTGAGGAGGTCTAACCATGACCATCAAGTTGCACCACTTGCGTCCGGCTCCCGGCGCCAAGACCGACAAGACTCGCGTCGGTCGCGGTGAGGGTTCCAAGGGCAAGACCGCTGGTCGCGGTACCAAGGGCACCAAGGCCCGCAAGAACGTGTCGGCCGCCTTCGAGGGTGGACAGATGCCGCTTCACATGCGTCTGCCCAAGCTCAAGGGCTTCAAGAACGCGTTCCGCACCGAGTACCAGGTCGTCAATGTCGGTGACATCGCCCGTCTGTTCCCCGAGGGTGGACAGATCGGTGTCGCCGAGCTCGTCGCCGCGGGCGCGGTTCGCAAGAACCAGCTCGTGAAGGTGCTCGCCGAGGGCGACATCGCGGTTGCCGTCCAGGTCACCGCGAACAAGTTCTCGGGCGCCGCGAAGGAGAAGATCGCCGCTGCCGGTGGTACCACCACCGAGCTGTGATCTCGCTCGTCTGATCGCAAGAATGGCCGCAACATCGTCCCTCGGGGTGATGTTGCGGCCATTCTTCGTTCGACGCTCTTCGCAGCGGGGCATACTGGTGATCGGGCAGCCCCTGACGGGGCTGTAATTTCATGTGTCACTGTTAGAGTTCTAGAGTTCTGCAATCCACCGGACGGACCAATTGGTTCGCTTCCCTGTCCGTCGTGCGCCCAGGAGGATCTTTGCTTTCCGCCTTTGTCTCGGCCCTCAGGACGGTAGACCTGAGGCGGAAGATCCTCTTCACACTCGGTCTGGTCGCCCTGTATCGCCTCGGCGCGACGCTGCCGTCTCCGGGTGTCGACTACGGAAACGTCCGTGCCTGTATCGACCAGGTATCCGGCGGTGAGTCGGCCGGCATCTACTCGTTGATCAACCTGTTCTCCGGCGGCGCGCTGCTGCAGCTGTCGGTCTTCGCGATCGGCATCATGCCGTACATCACGGCGAGCATCATCGTTCAGCTCCTCACCGTCGTCATCCCGAAGTTCGAGGAACTCCGCAAGGAGGGCCAGTCGGGTCAGGCGAAGATGACGCAGTACACGCGTTATCTCTCGATCGCGCTCGCGATCCTGCAGTCGACCGGCATCGTGGCACTCGCTGCGCGTGGCCAGCTGCTACAGGGATGTAGCCAGCCGATCATCGCCGACGAGAGCGTGTTCGGCCTGATCATCATCGTGATGGTGATGACGGCGGGTGCAGCGCTCGTCATGTGGTTCGGCGAGCTCATCACCGAGCGTGGCGTCGGCAACGGTATGTCGCTGCTCATCTTCGCGGGCATCGCCTCGCGCATCCCGTCCGAGGGCAAGGCCATCCTCGACAGCCGTGGTGGCCTGACCTTCGCGCTCGTGTGCGTCGCCGCGTTGGCGATCATCGCGGGTGTCGTGTTCGTCGAGCAGGGCCAGCGCCGTATCCCGGTGCAGTACGCCAAGCGCATGGTAGGTCGCCGCATGTACGGCGGATCCTCGACGTACCTGCCGCTCAAGGTCAACCAGGCCGGCGTCATCCCGGTGATCTTCGCGTCGTCCCTGCTGTACCTGCCGAACCTCATCGCGCAGCTCACCGGTTCCAACACGAGCACCGATCCGAGCTGGTGGCAGCGGTTCATCAACGAGTACCTGGTGAACCCGGCCAACCCGGTCTACATCCTGATCTACTTCGGCATGATCGTGTTCTTCACGTACTTCTACGTCGCGATCACGTTCAACCCGGAGGAGCGCGCCGACGAGATGAAGAAGTTCGGCGGCTTCATCCCGGGCATCCGTCCGGGCCGGCCGACCGCCGATTACCTGAACTATGTACTGAGCCGTATCACGCTGCCGGGCGCCATCTACCTCGGCACCATCGCTGTCCTGCCGAATCTGTTCCTCGACATCGGCAATTCGGGCGGAGTGCAGAACCTGCCGTTCGGCGGTACCGCGGTGCTGATTATGGTCAGTGTGGGCCTCGATACTGTGAAGCAGATCGAGAGCCAGCTTATGCAGCGAAACTATGAAGGGTTCCTCAAGTGAGACTTGTCCTCCTTGGTCCTCCCGGTGCCGGTAAGGGCACCCAGGCCGCGATTCTGTCGGAGAAGTTGGGCGTTCCGCACATCTCCACCGGAGACCTCTTCCGCGCGAACATCGGGCAGGAGACGCCGCTGGGGCTCGAGGCCAAGAAGTACCTCGATGCGGGCGATCTCGTCCCGAGTGAGATCACGAACAACATGGTGAAGGCCCGCGTGGCCGAGCCGGACGCCGCGAACGGTTTCCTGCTCGACGGGTTCCCGCGCACGGTCGATCAGGCGAAGGCGCTCGAGGGCATCCTCGAGGGCCTGGGCGCCAAGCTCGACGGCGTGCTGGCGTTCGACGTCGACGACGACGTCGTGGTCGAGCGGATGCTCGCCCGCGGCCGCGCCGACGACACCGAGGACGTGATCCGCAACCGCATGCGCGTCTACCGCGAGGAGACCGCGCCGCTGCTGAACTACTACGCCGGCCAGATCGTCACCGTCGACGCCGTCGGCGCTGTCGAAGAGGTCAACGCCCGCGCCCTGGCCGCGCTGGGGAAGTAATGGCGTTCGGCCGCAAGCGCAAGGTCGTTCCGTTCCGCACGGCGGGTGAGCTCGACGCCATGGCCGCGGCGGGCGCGATCGTCGGTGCCGCCCTCGTGGCGGTGCGGGACGCGGCCCGGCCCGGTGTCAGCACCCTCGAGCTGGATCGGGTCGCCGAGTCGGTGATCCGGGACGCCGGCGCAGTGCCGTCCTTCCTCGGCTACCACGGGTTCAGTGGCTCCATCTGCTCGTCGGTCAATGATCGCGTCGTGCACGGCATCCCGTCGGCGGACGACGTCCTCGTCGAGGGCGATCTCGTGTCGATCGACTGCGGTGCCATCCTCGACGGCTGGCACGGCGACTCGGCATGGACGTTCGGCGTCGGCGAGCTCAGCGAGGCGGACGCTCAGCTGAGCGAGGCGACGCGGCTGTCGATGGAGGCGGGCATCGCCGCCATGGTCGACGGCAACCGGCTCACCGACGTGTCGTATGCCATCGAGCAGGGCACGCATGCTGCCGAGAAGCTGCACGGCAGGTCCTACGGGATCGTCGACGGCTACGGCGGTCACGCGATCGGTCGCGAGATGCACATGGATCCGTTCCTGCCGAACGAGGGGGCGCCCGGCAAGGGCCCGCACCTCGTCATCGGATCGGTCCTGGCGATCGAGCCGATGCTCACGCTCGGCACGTACGAGACCGAGGTGCTCGGCGACGATTGGACCGTGGTGACCACCGACGGCAGTCGCGCCGCCCACTGGGAGCACACGGTCGCCGTCACCGAGGACGGCCCGCGGATCCTCACGCTCCGCCCCGGCGACAACTGAGCAGAGTTATCCCGAAGCACCGAGCGGGCAGCGACCAGTCGCTGCCCGCTCGGTGCTTCGTCGGTGGGTCATCCCTCCAGGAGGACGGTGACCGGCCCGTCGTTGATCAGGCTCACCCGCATGTGTTCGCCGAAGCGTCCCACTTCGACGGTGGCGCCGAGTTCCCGCAGTGCGGTGCCGAACGCGTCGACGAGCGGTTCGGCGACGGTGCGGGGCGCGGCGGCGGACCACGACGGCCGCCGGCTCTTGCGGGTGTCGGCCATGAGGGTGAACTGGCTGACGACGAGGATCGGCGCGTCGACGTCGGACGCCGACTTCTCGTCGTCGAGGATGCGCAGGCGCCAGACACGCCGCGCGAGGTTCGCGGCGCCGATCGGGTCGTCGTCGTGGCCGACGCCGAGAAGGACGAGCAGACCCTGTCCGTGCTCGGGCGGGGAGATCCGGGCGACTTCGGCACCGTCGACCTCGACTGCCGCTGTCGTGACTCGCTGGACGAGGGCGCGCATGTGACTGGGTCACTCCTTCGGGTGGGGCGGGGGAGCCGTGTGCCCCCATTTGGCCTGGTTGGGAAATGCCGGTAGAGTGGAAAAACGGTGCGCCCTGCGTATCGGTTGTTTGCGTGTCCGACCTTGCGTCGGAGTGGCGTTCTCGGCCGGCGACTGGAGCCACCGCTGTAGCGGATACCGGTGACGGTAACCGATGCACCCATACGCCACTCAACGGATCGCGGAGGACATGGCTAAGAAGGACGGGGCCATCGAGGTCGAGGGACGAGTTGTCGAGCCACTGCCCAATGCGATGTTCCGCATTGAGTTGGAGAACGGCCACAAGGTCCTCGCACACATCAGCGGCAAGATGCGTCAGCACTACATTCGCATCCTTCCCGAGGACCGCGTCGTCGTGGAGCTGTCGCCCTACGACCTGTCGCGTGGACGCATCGTTTACCGCTACAAGTAAAAAGCTTCCCCGGCCACACCCGGCCGGGGAAAACTATGTCTGCCCTCGGGCGGACAGACAACAGGAGATCAGACGCACGTGAAGGTTCAGCCTAGCGTCAAGAAGATCTGCGAGAAGTGCAAGGTGATTCGCCGTAACGGGCGCGTCATGGTGATCTGCGAGAACCTGCGTCACAAGCAGCGTCAGGGCTAGTCCCAGCAGCACAGCTTCTTCGAAGATCTGCTTGGCAACAAGCAAAAGAAGACCTCTCAGCACCAGCCGATACCCGGGCTCAGCACGTTCACGGGCAGGTATCGGTCCACCCCCGGCACGGAGGCCGGGGCCCCACTGCGATCGGAACGCAGAGTCTTATGCGCAGGGGACGGACTGGGAGCAGACCTCCGCACACCGAATAGGAATGCCACATGGCACGTCTCGCAGGTGTTGATCTTCCTCGCGAAAAGCGCATGGAGATCGCACTGACCTACATCTACGGCATCGGCCGTACCACCTCCAAGGAGATCTTGGCTGCCACGGGTGTCAACCCGGACCTGCGCAGCAAGGACCTCACGGACGAGGATCTCGCCAAGCTCCGCGAGTACATCGAGGAGTCGGTGAAGGTCGAGGGTGACCTGCGCCGCGAGGTGCAGGCGGACATCCGCCGCAAGATCGAGATCGGCTGCTACCAGGGCCTGCGCCACCGCCGTGGTCTGCCCGTGCGTGGACAGCGCACCAAGACCAACGCGCGCACCCGTAAGGGTCCGAAGCGCACCGTCGCAGGAAAGAAGAAGTAATGCCTCCCAAGTCACGTAGCACCGGTCCGAAGAAGACCCAGAAGGCGCGTCGCAGGGACAAGAAGAACGTCCCGCACGGTGCCGCTCACATCAAGAGCACCTTCAACAACACGATCGTGTCGATCACCGACCCGGCCGGCAACGTCATCTCCTGGGCGTCGTCGGGCCACGTGGGCTTCAAGGGCTCGCGTAAGTCGACGCCGTTCGCCGCTCAGCTCGCCGCTGAGAACGCTGCCCGCAAGGCGCAGGAGCACGGTGTCAAGAAGGTCGACGTCTTCGTGAAGGGCCCGGGCTCGGGCCGCGAGACCGCGATCCGCTCGCTGCAGGCTGCAGGCCTCGAGGTCGGCACCATCTCCGATGTCACCCCCCAGCCGCACAACGGCTGCCGTCCGCCCAAGCGGCGTCGGGTTTAAGTAGCGGGAAGGATAGGTAAAAGAACATGGCACGTTATACCGGACCCATCACCCGCAAGTCGCGTCGTCTGCGCGTCGACCTCGTCGGAGGCGACCAGGCATTCGAGCGGCGTCCTTACCCGCCGGGCCAGCACGGCCGCGCGCGCATCAAGGAGAGCGAGTACCTGCTCCAGCTGCAGGAGAAGCAGAAGGCTCGCTTCACCTACGGCGTCATGGAGAAGCAGTTCCGTCGCTACTACCAGGAGGCGGTCAACCGCCCCGGTAAGACCGGCGAGAACCTGCTCCAGATCCTGGAGTCGCGTCTCGACAACGTCGTGTACCGCGCAGGCCTCGCTCGCACCCGTCGTCAGGCGCGTCAGCTGGTCACGCACGGCCACCTTCTCGTGAACAACAAGAAGGTCGACATCCCCAGCTACCGCGTCTCGCAGTACGACATCATCGATGTCCGCGAGAAGTCGCTGGCGACCCTGCCGTTCCAGATTGCCCGCGAGACCCAGGGCGATCGCCCGATCCCGGGTTGGCTGCAGGTCGTCGGTGGACGCCTCCGCATCCTGGTGCACCAGCTCCCCGAGCGTGCGCAGATCGAGGTTCCGCTGCAGGAACAGCTCATCGTCGAGTACTACTCGAAGTAAGGCGTGATACCCGGGAGCGGTCGGTAACGGCCGCCCCCGGGTCCCAAGCCTTTCCCATCGTGGGCGTCATATGGCGGACGCCCGTACAGGAGGAAATCCAATGCTCATTTCTCAGCGACCCACGCTGACCGAAGAGGTCATCGCTGAAGACCGCTCGAAGTTCGTCATCGAGCCCCTCGAGCCAGGCTTCGGGTACACCCTCGGCAATTCGCTGCGCCGCACCCTGCTGTCGTCGATCCCCGGCGCTGCTGTCACCAGCATCCGTATCGACGGCGTCCTGCACGAGTTCACCACCGTCCCCGGTGTGAAGGAAGATGTCACCGACATCATCCTGAACCTCAAGGGCCTGGTCGTGAGCTCCGAAGAGGACGAGCCGGTCACCATGTACGTCCGCAAGCAGGGCCCCGGGGTCGTGACTGCGGGTGACATCGTTCCGCCGGCGGGCGTCACGGTAAACAACCCGGATCTGCACATCGCCACCCTGAACGACAAGGGCAAGCTGGAGATCGAGCTCGTCGTCGAGCGCGGTCGCGGCTATGTCCCCGCCGTCCAGAACAAGGCGTCCGGCGCCGAGATCGGCCGTATCCCGGTCGACTCGATCTACTCGCCGGTGCTCAAGGTCACCTACAAGGTGGAGGCGACTCGCGTCGAGCAGCGCACCGACTTCGATCGGCTGATTCTCGACGTGGAGACCAAGAACTCCATCACCGCTCGGGACGCGCTCGCTTCGGCGGGCAAGACCCTGGTTGAGCTCTTCGGCCTGGCCCGTGAGCTGAACGTCGAAGCAGAAGGTATCGAGATCGGACCCTCGCCTGCCGAGGCCGATCACATCGCTTCCTTCGGACTCCCCATCGAGGATCTGGACCTGACGGTCCGTTCCTACAACTGCCTCAAGCGCGAGGGTGTTCACACCGTCGGCGAGTTGGTTGGCCGTACCGAGTCCGATCTGCTGGACATCCGCAATTTCGGACAGAAGTCCATCGACGAGGTGAAGGTCAAGCTGCATTCGCTCGGCCTCGCCCTCAAGGACAGCCCTGCGTCCTTCGATCCCACCACCGTTGCCGGCTACGACGCCGCCACCGGTACGTGGAGTGACACGGACACCGGTTCCTTCAGCGACGCTGACGGCACCGACCAGGACTACGCCGAGACCGAACAGCTGTAACCCGTATCACCCGGCACATGGGCAAATGTGCTGGGCGAGCCCCAGAGGAGCTCCAATGCCCAAGCCCAAGAAGGGTGCCCGCTTCGGCGGGTCGGCGTCGCACCAGAAGGCGATCTTCGCCAACCTGGCGACTGCTCTCTTCGAGCACGGCCGAATCACCACCACGGAGGCCAAGGCCAAGGCCCTGCGTCCGTACGCCGAGAAGCTCGTGACCAAGGCCAAGGGTGGAACCCTTGCCGATCGTCGCGAGGTTCTCAAGGTCATCCGCAACAAGGACGTCGTGCACGGCCTGTTCGCGGAGATCGGCCCGTTCTACGCCGACCGCGATGGTGGCTACACCCGCATCATCAAGACTGTCCCCCGCAAGGGTGACAACGCTCCGATGGCGATCATCGAGCTCGTCAAGGAGAAGACGGTCACCTCCGAGGCCGATCGCGCTCGTCGCGTCGCGGCTTCGCAGGCCCCGGCTGAGGAGAACGTGGTGGAGGCCGTCGAGGCCGACGCCACCGAGGCCGAGGTCGAGAACGCTGACGCCGTGATCGAGGCCGTCGAAGACGAGACCGCGACCGCAGCCGACGCCGACGAGGCCAAGAAGGACTAGTCCACTTGGTTTCGGCATCTGCCGCATCGAACGAACCCGCCGCTCCCTCCGGGGACGGCGGGTTCGTTCGCTTGCGCCTCGACATCTCCTACGACGGCACCGACTTCTCCGGCTGGGCGCGTCAGCCCGGCCGCCGCACGGTGTGCGGCGAGATCGAGGAGAAGCTCAGCGCGATCGTCCGTACCCCGGTGCTGCTCACCGTCGCCGGGCGCACCGACGCCGGTGTCCACGCGAGCGGTCAGGTGGCGCATGTCGACGTGCCGGCCGACATGATTCCGGAGGAGCCCTCGCGGCTCGTTCGCCGTCTCGCCCGGTTCCTGCCCAGAGATGTTCGGGTCAAGGACGTTTCCTTCGCCCCGGAGCATTTCGATGCACGGTTCTCGGCGATTCGCCGACACTACGAGTACCGGTTGACCACGGCGCCGTACGGTGCCGAGCCGCTGCGGGCCCGGGACACGGTCGCGTGGCCGAAGGACGTCGACGTCGACGCGATGCGGGAGGCGTCGTCGCGACTGCTGGGCCTGCACGACTTCGCGGCGTTCTGCAAGCGTCGCGAGGGTGCGACGACGGTCCGGGAGTTGCAGCGATTCGACTGGGCGGTGTCCGATGGGCGCTCCGCGGGCTCCGCTCCCGAGTCGGGGCACGGGCTCACCGCCTTCGTGAGCGCGGACGCCTTCTGCTGGTCGATGGTGCGCAGTCTGGTCGGTGCCGCGCTCGCGGTCGGCGAGGGCCGCCGCACCGTCGAATGGATGGCGGGGCTGCTCGCCGAACGCGAACGCGCGAGTGCCGTGGCGGTCGCGCCGGCACACGGGTTGTCGTTGGTTCGAGTCGACTATCCGGCCGACGAGGACCTCGCCGCGCGCAACGAGGCCACGCGGGAGATGCGCACGGCGGTCGATCCGGGTGGCGCCGGTTGCTGCGGCGGTTGAGGGTCAGCCCGCGAGCTGGCGGGCGATGACGAGACGCTGAATCTGGTTGGTGCCCTCGAAGATCTGGGTGATCTTGGCTTCGCGCATGTACCGCTCGACGGGGAAATCCTGTGTGTACCCGTAGCCGCCGAACACCTGCACCGCATCGGTGGTGACCTTCATGGCGGCGTCCGTCGCGACGAGCTTCGCGACGGAGGCGTTGCGCGAGTAGGGGAGTCCGGCGTCGCGGCGCCGGGCGGCGTCGATGTAGGTGGCGCGGGCCGAGTCGACCGCGGCAGCCATGTCGGCGAGGACGAATCCGAGACCCTGATGGTCGATGATGCGCTTGCCGAATGCCTTGCGCTCCTTGGCATACGCGACGGCGTCGTCGAGTGCGCCCTGCGCCAGGCCCACCGCGACGGCCGCGATGCCCAGACGCCCGGAATCGAGGGCGCTGAACGCGATCGGCAGGCCCTGTCCGGTCTTGCCGATGAGTCGCTCGGCGGGAACGAAGGCGTCGTCGTAGTGCGCGGCCGTCGTCGGGACGGCGCGCAGCCCCATCTTCTCCTCGGGCTTTCCGAAGCTCAGTCCCTCGGTGTCCTTCGGGACCAGGAAGCACGAGATGCCGCGGGAGCCGTCGTCGCTCGTGCGGGCGAACAGGGTGTAGAAGTCGGCGCGACCACCGTTGGTGATCCACGCTTTGCTGCCGTTGATGCGGAACCCGCCGTCCGCCTCGGTGGCTCGGCACATCAGTGCCGCGGCGTCGGAACCGGCCTGCGGCTCGGACAGGCTGTAGGCGCCGATGGTCTCGCCGCCGAGCATGTCGGGCAGCCACTTCGCCTTCTGCTCGTCGGTGCCGTGGGTCGCGAGCGCGAAGCAGGACAGGCTGTGGACGCTCGTGGCGACCGCGACGGCAGCCCAGCGTGCCGCGATCTCCTCGAGCACCTGCAGGTACACCTCGTACGGCTGCTCGCCGCCTCCGAACTCTTCCGGGTAGGGCAGGCTCAGCAGTCCGGCGCGTCCGAGCGCCGGGAACACGCCGTCGGGGAACGTCTCGGTCTTCTCGTGCTCGTCGACGATCGGTGCCAGCACCTTGTCCGCGACGTCGCGGGTGAGGTCGATCAGGTCGTGAGCTTCCTGGGTGGGCAGCAGACGTTCGACGGGCACGGCGTTCTCCTCGTGGGTTGACGAGATTGAAAAGTAGTACTGATGGCGATACTGCAGTACTGTCTCGCGTATGGCAACCCCGGTGAAGATGACGGCCCGGCGCGTCGCGCTGTTCGACGCACTCGTGGCCCTGATCCTCGACGAGGGATTCGCGCATCTCACGTTGGACGACCTGGCCGCCCGGCTGCACTGCTCGAAGTCCACGCTGTACCGCCTCGCGGACAGCAAGGAGCAGCTGGTCCGGGCGGCCACGGTGCACTTCTTCCGCGGCGCGACCGAGAAGGTCGAGGCGAGCGTGGCCGGTGCGGTGGACGCCCGCGACCGTATCCGCAGGTATCTCGAGGCCGTAGGCGAGCAGCTGCGGCCGGCTTCGGTGCAGTTCATGGAGGATCTGGCTGCCGAACCCGCCTCTCGTGAGGTGTACCAGCGCAACACGCGGTTCGCGGCCCGGCGGGTGCAGGAACTCATCACGGACGGGGTCGCGGCGGGGGAACTACGGGACGCACATGCGGCGTTCGTCGGTGACATCGCGGCCGCGGCGATGGTTCGGATCCAGCAGCGTCAGGTGGCGTCGTCGACCGGGCTCGACGACGCCGCCGCATACGAAGAACTGGCGATTCTGCTCACCCGCGGACTCTGATCCTGCGCTCTAGGATCGGATCGGAAGGGAGCGTGCCGATGGAACTGGAACGACCGCTACGTCTCGAGGTGATCGTCGGCAGCGTCCGCACTCACCGGTTCGCGCCCGTCGTCGCCGACTGGTTCGTCGAACGCGCCGGTGCCCGTGACGAGTTCGACACCACGGTTCTCGACCTCGCCGATACCTCTCTGCCGCAGGATCTTTCTGCCGGCCCCGAGGCCGACGCCTTCGCCGAACGCATCGGGCGCGCGGATGCCTTCGTCGTCGTGACGAGCGAGTACAACCACGGCTATCCGGCGGCGCTGAAGACGGCACTCGACACCGTCAAGTACGAGTGGCGCGCCAAGCCCATCGGTTTCGTCGCGTACGGAGGGATGTCGGGCGGCCTGCGGTCGGTCGAGCAACTGCGTCAGGTGGTGGCGGAGCTGCACATGGTCTCGCTCCGTGAGGCCGTCAGTTTCCACCAGGCCCGCAAGCACTTCGACCCGGCGGACGGCGCTGCGAACGACGCCGCCGAGCGGATGCTCACGCAGTTGGCGTGGTGGGGCGACGCCTTGCGGACGCAGCGCGCGCACGTGCCGTATCCGGGTTGAGACTCAATGCGCGCCGACGAGCCTCGACGGGCGCGGACGTCCGACGAAGGCCGTCTCGGACGGGATCGTCACCAGTGCCAGTTCGATGCTGTGCCCTTCCGTCGTCAGGATCACGCGGTCACCCGACGACCCGGGCTGGACGATCGCGACGGCGACCGTCGCTGTCGCGGGCGTCGTGGTGGGCTGCACGTGGACGGTCGTCATGCCTGGACGAGCCGGCGGGGCCGGCGGACCGTCGACGACGAGAGTGTCGAATCCCGTTTCGGTCAAGGATGATTCGCGGGCGATTCGGAGTCGCGACGGCGCTCCGACCGATTTCACCAGCGTCGTCCACGCATGCGGCCGGTCGGTGTGGATCAGTACCCGCGCCCCGGTCCCCACGGACCGGAAGACAATCTGTTGCGCGACATACAACTCCCCGGTGACCAGCACGTCGCGCACTCCCGGGCCGAAGAGCCGGGCCGTGACGGCGTGGCCCTGGGCGTCCGATCCGACGAGTTGCCCGCAACCGGCAACCGGGAGGCGCAGGGCATCGAGAAGACCCGGAGCGGCCGCCCGCAGCGGCGTGAGGTCGTCGAGCTCGGGCGACGAGACCGGTAACTGCGCGACCAGAGCGTCGCGGTGCCGGCCGTCCATCGAGATCAGGCCTCGGCTCCGTAAGCCCTGGGACGGCGCGGCTCGGGTGGTGGTGCGGTACGCGGCACCCACGAGTACCGAGTCCTTGTCCGCGCTGGGGCGTAGGCGTACCGAGACGGTGGTCCCCACGCTGGGTAGGGCCCACACGGAGGAGAGGAGCTCGCGGCTCAGGTGTCGCGGATCGATCGCGTTGCCGGTGTTGCGCAGGCTCTGGAGCGGGACGTGCGACCAGTTCTGGTCCATCGTGTCGGGGTGGATGCCGCGGCAGACGAGGGCGGCCGCAGACTCCACTTCGGACGCCTGCAGAATCCGTGAGCGACAGCCCGCGTCGGAGAGGGCACGGACGACTCGCCGCGCTGCGACCGCGACGGTGCGAGCCGCGCCCTCTTCGCCGCCGCCACGGCGTGCGACGGACGCACCGTTCGCGGCGGCGTCGAAGCGGAGCGCGACCCACACGGTGCGCCGGGCGACGGCGGGCAGGGGCCCGACCAGGTTGTCGTAGACGTCGGCGGCGGGGCTGCCGGTGACGGCGCGACTGCCGTGGGCCACGACATCGATACCGCCGAGGGTGACGTCGTGCTGGTTCAGGCACGCGGCGAGCGCCGCAACGGGCACGTGGTCGGGAGTGTCGACACCGTCGCGGGTCACCCGGGTCCAGAGGCCGGACGCCGGAAGGAGTTCGACGACCGCGATGACCTGGCCGTCGATCCAGTGCAGGCCGACGGTGTCGCCGGAGGCATGGAAGTCGGAGCTGTACCCGATGCCCGGTCGACGGTTGCCGAGTCGGCGCAGAGCGGTGTCGGCCCACTCCACCGCGAACCGACCTCCGACCCGGGTGAACAGCGCTCCGCCTGACACCGCACCGACGGCGACCGCCGCCCACAGCGGCAGTCCGGCGAGCAGTGCGAGCAGACCCACGACAGCGCCGACCGACTGCGCGACCACGACGGTCGTCACCAGTGCTGCGGCAGTCGTGTTCGGACGGCGTCCGGCACGGAAATGGTCCACGGTTCCTCCCCGATACCTGAACCAGACGGAGCGAGAAGTCGTCCGCCGAAGAGTGCTTTCGAGCGAACTGTACTGTGTGGACCCGAAGCGTGCGCCTCGTGGGGGAGGGAACATGGCTGCACAGCCGACTACTCGATGGCAGGTCAGCGGATACAGATTCCTGGTCCGTCGTATGGAACATGCGCTCGTCCGTAAGGACGTGCGCATGTTGAGCGATCCGATGCGGTCGCAGTCGCGCGCCCTCGGCGTAGGGATCGTCGCGGCGTGTCTGGTGCTTGCCGGTTGCGCCGCCCTGGCGCTGTTCCGCCCGCAGGACAAGATCGGCGACGCGACGATCGTCGTCGGAAAAGACTCGGGCGCAATGTTCGTCGCGATGAACGATGCGCTGCATCCCGTGCTCAACCTTGCCTCCGCGCGACTCATCGTCGGCGAGTCGGTGCAGCCGGTGACGGTGTCGACGTCCGAGATCGAGTCGCGGCCACGGGGTGCGCTCGTCGGCATCCCGGGCGCCCCGTCGGCGCTTCCGGCCGGTTCGCCGGACGGGCAGCCGTGGACGGTGTGTGACACGGTCGCTGCCGACGGAACCGGCTCTGTCACAACTGCGGTGGTGGTCGGTGCACCGTCGTGGAGTGATCGCGTTCGACCGCTCGACACCGATCGTGCGCTGCTGGTGTCGCACGGTGACGACGCATATCTCGTGTACGACGGCCACCGGGCGTCGATCGATCTCGGTGACCGCGCGGTGACCCGTGCGCTGGGACTCGAAGGTGCGCAGCCGCGTCCGATCGGGCGCGGGTTGCTCAACGCGATCCCCGAGACGCTCCCGATCACGCCGCCGCGGATAGAGTCCCGAGGTTCCGCCCCGTCGTATCGGATCGCCGGGCGCACCGTCGGCTCGGTCGTCAAGCTGCTGCGTGGCGACGACACGCGGTACTACGTGGTTCTCCGCGACGGAGTGCAGGAGATCAGTGCCGCCACGGCGCTTCTCATCCAGTTCGCCGATTCGCAGGGGCAATCGGAGATAGCGACGATCAGCCCCGATGCGCTCGCAGAGGCGCCGTTGGCGGACGCGCTCGACGTGTCGGCGTTCCCGTCCGTACCGCCGCGGCTCGCGGATCCCTCGGAGGAGCCGGTCGGCTGTCTGACCTGGACTCCGCAGGCTGTGGTGCCCGGAGACGATTCCGGACGGGTGGACGCGGCGCTCACGGTTGCGGCGGGGCGTTCGCTGCCGATCCCGGATGATGCTCGCGCGGTCCGGTTGGCGCAGGCCGACGGTTCCGGTGACCACGCGGATCTCGCCTACGTGCGTCCGGCCGCCGGGGGTTTCGTGCAGGCGACGGGTCTGGAATCGGGCAGTGTCCGCAAGGGCGGCCTGTTCTTCGTCGCCGACACCGGTGTCCGATACGGGGTCAAGAACGCCGATGCGGCGAAAGCCCTGGGATTCGAGGTGCCGGGTGCGCCGGCGCCGTGGCGGTTCGTCGAACTACTCGCCCCCGGGCCGACTCTCGGCAAGGAGGAGGCGTTGGTCGCGCACGACGGTGTGTCCCCCGACGCGGATCCGGCACCGGTCGCTGCGGGTAACTAGTCGCGTCGTGACGATCGCCGGCGCAGCGGCAGCGACGCCAGCACGCCGAGGATCACGAGCGTGACGATCCCCGCGGTCGCGGCCAGCGCCACCGTGCGAGGCCTGCCGTCCGGCGACGGAGGCGGCTCCGGGTTCGGGAGCTGTGCCGACGCGAAAACCTGCTCCGCGACAGCGCCGTCGGGCAGATCCGCGGTCACGGCGGCCGTGGGATCGACGACACCGCGGCCGACGAACGGGTTCCATCCCTCGGCCGGCGCGTGCGCGGTGGCCTCGATCCGGGCGATCACCTGCTGCGCGCTCAGTTGCGGGAACCTGGCACGCACCAGCGCCACCGTCGCGGACACCAGCGGAGCTGCGAAACTCGTTCCGACGAACGGCATCTGCTGTCCTTGCCCGCTGAGCCAGCTGCGTGTTTCGCCCGTGCCGTCGGGAGAGAGCGAGACGATGCCGGTGCCCGGTGCTGCTACGTCCACCCACGGGCCTCCGAGACTGAACTCCGAAGCCGCCCCGTCCGGATCGACGGATCCGACGGTGAGCACGTAGTCGTCGTACCACGCGGGAGTTGCGATCGTGGCCACCGAGTCCCACGGATCCGCCGCGGGGTGCAGGGGGTCGATACCGGGGTTCTGGGCCATGCAACCGCCGGACCGGAAGTTACCTGCGGCGGCGACGATCACCGCGTTCTTCACTGTGGCGGCGTAGTGCACCGCGGCGCCGAGCGACTGGTCGGCGATACCGTCGGCAGCCGGCCGGCACGCCACCTCTGAGATGTTGACGATCGTTGCGCCGTTGTCGACGGCCTGGCGGATCGCCATCGCCATCGTCTGGGTGTTGCCGTAGCCGGACGTGTTCTGGACGTCGTTCGGATCGTCCCGCCGACGGGCCTCCGAGAAGTTCGCACTGGACTGACGAATCGTCATGATCCGCGCGTCGGGAGCGCCGCCGGCGAACCCGGATGCGGGATCGGTCGACGCGGCGACGAGGCCTGCGACGATGGTTCCGTGTGCATCGCAGTCCCCGGTACCGTCGCCCGTCGACACGTAGTCCCCGCCCGGAATCAGGCCGGGTAGGCGAGGGTGACGTGCCACGCCGGTGTCGATCACGGCGACGGTCTGACCGGCGCCGCGGGTGAGCGGCCACACCGACTCGAAGTCCATCGCACGCTGTGGCAGAGGGCCATTCGGCTCGACGGTCGAGGGCAGCGCCACCGCACACGCATTGCGCTGCTCGGTGGGCGCGAGCGGGGCCGGGCGCGCGGGCCCCGGCAGCCGGCCGGGGTCGATCGGCGCCGGGACGACGGCCGAACCGACACCGCCGAGGGACAGCGTCGTCGCGACGGCGAGGAGCGAGGCGATCGTTGCGGACCGGACGGTGGGGCGCACCCGCATCACAGCCCGCGCACGGCGAGGAACAGTCCGGAGACCCAGCACGCGAGTGGCACGACGGCGGCGATGGCCGCGTAGTCGACGATCTCGGCGGTCCGGCGCTGCACGGGTGAGAATGTTCGTCGCGGGACGACGGTCCCCAGGACGACGGCCGCGATGACGAGCAGTGCCGTGACCGCGAACAGCGCGAGCGCAGTGCCCGGAACCACCACGGCTGTCACGATCGACAGCAGAATCGGTACTGCGCTGCCCCCGACGATGAGCGGCACGGCCTGCTCGGCGGACGTGTACGTCCGGCCGCGAAACATCAGTACCGCCGCTGCGACGATGGCCAGAGCCGTACCGGGCCAATAGATTCCGCTGGCCGATGTGGGCGCAGCCGCGAGAAGTGCGCCCGTCGTGGTCAGCAGGGCGGAGCCGGCGACGAGTCCGGTGAGATGGCGGCGCGCGTGCTCCGCGCGCAACTCGACCGTCGCGAACGACGGCATGGTCCGGGCGTCGTCGGGATCGTCCTCGGTGGGATCGAGCGACGTGCCGGGCGCGGGCACCGGTGGTAGCGGAAGCTTCGCGAGCATCATCGCGAGCCGGGGTGCGAAGACGAGTCCGGCCAGGGCGCCGCCGACGAGCATTGCTCCGACCGAGCGCGTCGACTGCTCGGTGAGGACTGCGACGAGTGCGGCGAGCGATCCGAGGACCGAGACCGACGCGGCCGCCGTGAAGACGGCGTGCCCGACTCCGCCCGCGCGGAGGGCCAGCACCGCGCAGGCTCCGATCATGACGAGGCCGAGCAACGTGTCCGGGGGCAGGCTGTCGCCGGGGACGAGGAGCGCACCCGACGCGAACGAGATCGGCAGCGCCGCGGCGCCCAGGGTGAGTGCCGCGCCTGCGTCGTCGTACACCCGGTTGGCCACCGCCCCCGCGACGAGGAGGGCCACGACCACGGCGAAGGCCGCGACGGCGCCGACGACAGATGCGGTGGCGCCCTCGGTGCGGAGCAGCACTGCCGCGCCGGCCGTGGCCGCGGCCACCGCGATCGCGGAACCCGTCACGCGCGCGACCCGCGGCGTCCAGGGGTGCGCGTGGCCGGTGTCGGCGACCGCGACGTTGTACATGACGTCGTCGAACAGGGGAGGGGGTGGGCTCGCCTCCACGCTGTCGAAGACGAGGAGCTCGCCGTCGAGGACGCCGTGCTCCTGCAGGCTCGACGCCGGCGACAGCGCCGGGCGGCCCACCCGGGACAGCGCCCACCGTGTCGGCTGGAGTCGATCGCCGGTGACGTCGAAGTCGTTGGCGGCACTGTGCTTCTCGACCAGATCGGCGATCCCCGGGATGAGTAGTTCGACCGGTACCGAGCTCGGTAGTGCAAGGTCGATCTGACTGTGCGGCGTCAGGATCGTCAGCCGGCACAGGTCGGTCACGCCGCGTGGTCGGGCGCCTGTCGTACCGCCGGTCGACTGGTCGGCGCGCAGCACTGTCACGATCGTTCCCCCCGGAATCTGCGGTCCGGATCCCCATCCGAACAGCTCTTTTCGTAAACACCGGCACTGTACCGGGTATCCAGGCCCGGCTCGACGACACCTCTGCGGCATCTGTCGGGAGCGTGCGGTAGTTTCCTGTTCGCGAGTCCGGAGCCCGTGGGGGGTGACTCGGTGCGGTGGAGGCGCCGCACCGGGCGGGGGATTCGCCGTCTTCTAGGGGTGGAAGCATGGGCACTGCACGTTTCGTGCGCAAGGCGCGACGGGAGGCGCCGCGCGCACCCGGCGGCGAGGTGAGCCTGCAGACGCCTCCCGAGATCCCCCGGGCGACCCCCGGAAACCTGATGACCAAGTTGCTTCCGCTCGTGATGGTCGCGGCGATGGTCGGGATGGTGGCCCTGATGTTCACCTCGGGCATGGCGGCGAGCCCTATGTCGCTGCTGTTCCCGGTGATGATGCTGGTGTCGACGCTCGGCATGCTCGCCGGATCCGGCCGGGGCGGGGGAGCCAAGGCCGGTGAGACGAACGAGGACCGCAAGGACTATCTGCGCTATCTCGACCAGCTGCGGCGCGAGGCGCTCGACACCGGTAGGCAGCAGCGTGCGGCGCTCGAATGGAGCCATCCCGACCCCGACACACTCTGGACGTTGCCGGGCGCCGCTCGGATGTGGGAGCGCAGGATCGCCGACACGGACTTCTGCCACGTGAGGGTGGGGCGTGGCAGCCAGCGGTTGGCGACGCGTCTCATCCCTCCGGAGACGGGGCCCGTCGAGGACCTCGAACCGGTGTCCGCGGTCGCCCTCCGGCGTTTCGTGCGGGCCCACTCGGTCGTGTCCGAGTTGCCGACCGCGGTGTCCCTGCGCGGCTTCGCGGCGATCGGGATCGACGGCGACCGTGCTGCGGCGCGGGATCTGGCGCGCGCGATGCTGTTGCAGCTGTGCACGTTTCACGGTCCGGACCTACTCCAGGTCGCAGTCGTGTGCGGACCCGACACCCGCAGCGAGTGGGACTGGGTGAAATGGCTCCCGCACGCGCAGCACACCGACATCGTCGACGGGCTGGGGCAGACCCGCATGATCTACGGCTCGGTCCTGGAACTCGACGCCGCGCTCGGTGGCCAGTTGGCGATGCGCGGACGGTTCTCCCGGACGGCTGGCCCGGTCCAGGGGGTTCCACAGGTGGTGGTCGTGGTCGACGGCGGCATCCTCGACGGCGACATCGCGATGGTCGCCGACGGCGGGCTCGACTCGGTGACCCTCCTCGACCTCAGCGGTTACTGCCCGCGACTGACCGCGACGCGCGGACTGCAGTTGGTCGTGCAGGACGGCGGGCTCGGCGCCCGCAGCGCCGCCGGCGTGGAGACGTTCGCGGTCGCAGACGCACTCACCGTGCGCGAGGCACTGTCCGCGGCGCGCCGGATCGCGCCCTACCGGATCGCGGCCGCAGCCACCGCGGACACGAGCACGGGCGGCGACGGCCCGGTCGCTGCCGGCTGGAGTCGACTGCTCGGGCTCGGCGACGTGGGGCAGTTCGATCCCGCGCGGGCCTGGGTCCCCCGTCAGGGGCGGGACCGTCTCCGGGTGCCGATCGGTGTCGGAGTCGACGGCAGCGCCGTCGAACTCGATCTCAAGGAGGCCGCCCAGAACGGGATGGGTCCGCACGGCCTGTGCATCGGCGCGACGGGGTCGGGCAAGTCCGAGTTCCTGCGCACCCTCGTGCTGGGCCTGCTCGCGACGCACTCGCCGGAGGCACTGAACCTGGTTCTCGTCGACTTCAAGGGCGGTGCGACCTTCCTGGGACTGGACCGGGCCCCGCACGTCGCGGCGGTCATCACGAATCTCTCCGAGGAGATCGCGATGGTCGACCGGATGAGGGACGCCCTCGCCGGCGAGATGAACCGGCGGCAGGAACTGTTGCGGGCCGCCGGCAATTTCGCGAACGTCACCGACTACGAGAAGGCGCGCGCCGCCGGTGCCGACCTGGCGCCGCTGCCGGCGCTCTTCATCGTCGTCGACGAGTTCTCCGAGTTGCTGAGCCAGCAACCGGAGTTCGCCGATCTCTTCGTCGCCATCGGTCGACTCGGGCGGTCCCTGCAGATGCATCTGCTGCTCGCGAGTCAGCGTCTGGAGGAGGGCAAGCTCCGCGGTCTGGACAGCCACCTGTCGTACCGCATCGGCCTGAAGACGTTCTCGGCCAACGAGTCCCGAACCGTGCTGGGCGTGCCGGACGCATACCATCTACCCGCGTCACCGGGCGCAGGCTACCTCAAGTGCGACTCCGCGGAGATCGTGCGGTTCCAGGCCTCGTACGTGTCCGGGCCGTACGAGAAGGAGCGGGCGAGCGGCGCGACGAGCGCGGTGGCACCGACCGCCGATCTGCGGCCGCGACTGTTCACCGCGGATCCGGTCGCGCTGCCCGTCCACGACGAGCCGATCGTCCCGAGCGTCCTGGACGAGCTACCCGAGGCGGAGGTCGACGCTCGATCGCTGCTCGAGGTACTCGTCGATCGGATCCGGGACTGTGGGCCCGCCGCGCACGAGGTGTGGCTGCCACCGCTCGACACGTCGCCCACGCTGGACCGATTACTGCCGTACTCCGCGTCGGGGTATCCGTCGCCCGCTCGGGAGCCGCTGCGCGCACCGATCGGCGTGATCGACCGTCCCTTCGACCAGCGCCGGGACGTGTTGATCGCCGACCTGGCCGGATCGACGGGCAACGTCGCCGTCGTCGGTGGTCCGCAATCGGGCAAGTCCACCGTGCTGAGGACGCTGATCCTGTCGATGGCCGCGACGCATTCGCCGCGCGAGGTGCAGTTCTACTGCCTCGATTTCGGTGGTGGCACCCTGGCCGGCCTGTCCGGGCTGCCGCACGTGGGATCCGTGGCGAACCGTCTCGATGTCGACCTGGTGCGGCGGACCGTCGCCGAGATCGCGACCGTGGTCCGCCGACGCGAGCGTCGGTTCCGTGAACTGGGCATCGAGTCGATGGCCGACTTCCGTCGTCGGCGCCGGGAAGGGGCTGACGGCACGGACGCGGTGTCGCAGGACCCGTTCGGGGACGTCTTCCTCGTGGTGGACGGTTGGCCGAGCATCCGCCAGGACTTCGAGGCGCTCGAGGCGCAGATCGCCGCACTCGCCGGGCAGGGACTCTCCTTCGGCGTCCACGTCGTCCTGGCGACCCCGCGGTGGGCCGACATCAGGCCCGCGCTCAAGGATCAGCTGGGAACGAGAATCGAACTGCGCCTGGGTGACCCGACGGACTCCGACATCGGCAGAGCCAAGGCGATGCTGGTTCCCGCCGGGCGACCGGGCCGTGGCATGACGCGGGACGGCCTGCATCTCCTGTCGGCGCTGCCGCGACTGGACGGAGTCGGCCGCAGCGACGATCTCGGCGGGGGTGTGGCGGAGGCGGTGGCACGGATCCGGGAATCGCACCCCGGCGAGTCGGCGCCGCCGGTCCGCATGCTGCCGGAGCGGGTTCCGCGTACCGACCTGCTCTCCGGGCTCGCCGGGCGGTGGCCAGAGGAGGGGCCGTGTCTGTCGGTGCCGATCGGCATCGACGAGGCCGAACTGGCCCCGGTCCGTCTCGACCTCGCGGACCAGCCGCACTTCCTGATATTCGGTGACACTGCGTGCGGCAAGACGACTCTGCTCCGGGGTATCTGCCTCGGTTTGATGGAGTCGAACACCCCGCAGCAGGCGAAGCTGATCATCGGCGACTACCGCCGCACCCTGCTCGGTGTCGTGGAAGGCGACCACCTGGCGGGATATGCAGCTTCCGCAACGACTTTCGCCACGATGATGAGCGACCTGGCGGGAATTCTCGCGAGCCGGATGCCCGGTCCGGACACCACCCAGCAGCAGTTGCGTGAACGGTCGTGGTGGTCGGGGCCGGAGATCTATGTCGTGGTCGACGACTACGACCTCGTCGCGACGTCGAGCGGAAACCCCCTCACGCCGTTGCTCGACTACCTCGCTCATGCGAAGGACCTCGGGTTGCATGTGATCGTCGCGCGACGGTCCGGTGGCGCATCCCGGGCACTGTACGAACCGGTCATCGCCCGAATCCGGGACCTGGTGCCGGCGGGCATCGTCATGAGTGGAAGCCGCGACGAGGGCAATCTCGTCGGTGCGATCCGCCCGTCCGAGATGCCGCCCGGTCGGGGGACGTTCGTGACGCGGGCCGGTACCGCGCTCGTCCAGGTCGCATGGTTGCCCCCGTTGTGACATCGACGTCCGTCGTGATCCACCTCGCGGTCGACGCCGTGTGGGTGGGGTCGGCGTCCGGGGTCGTCGCGTCCCCGGCCGCGGAACTGCGCGACTGCCTGGACGCGATCGACGACGAGCTCGTCGACTCGGGGCGGCACGTTCGGCCGACTGCGGAGGTGCTCGCCGCTGTGATCGGGGGTGCAGCCGGAAGCGTGTCGGGGCAGGGTGGTTTCGTCGATTCGATGACTGTCCTGCATCCGACGCTGTGGGGGAGTGCGCGACGTGCGGTGCTCGAGAAGGCTGCACGACGTTCCGCGAACGACGTGGCGACCGTGCCGATCGCACTCGCGGTTCCGGCGCCGACGGGGGCGGGCGGCTGGATCGTCGTCGAGTGCGCCGAGACGTCGATCTCGGTCGCGGCCGTTCACCGGGGCCCGCAGGGGCTGCCGACGATCGCGGCCTGCACACTCGCGCCGCGTATCGGAACCCTCGATCTGGAAGCCGATTCCGGACGAATCTCGGTGATCGAGCGGTTGATCGAGGAAGTGAGCGCGGGAGAGTCCGCTGCGGCCGTCACCGTGGTCGGCACATCCGCCGACGCGGTCGCCGATCTCCTGTCGGCGAGCGGCGCCCGGGACGTGCGCGTGGTGCCGGAAGCGGCACTCGTCGGCAGCGACACGAGGATTCCCGAAACGGACCCCGCTGCCGCCCTGTCCGAGCCTGCCCGGACGTCGTGGGTCGATCGGCTTCCGGATCCGGAACCGTCGCGCACGACCGCGCGGCCCACGGTCGCGCTCGCGGTGACGCTCACGGTGGTGGCGCTGCTCGTCGCCGTCGGGTCGGTGATCGCCGTCCGGTACGCACGCGAATCGGATCGATCACCCGCCGCGGTGGCAGCGCTGCATCGTGTCGAGATCGGCAGGGTGAGCACCGAACTGCCCGAGGCGTGGCAGGCGCGTGCTGACCGATCCGTTCGGCTGGACCTGGCTCCGGACGACGGACGTGGCGGACGGATCCTGCTCCTGCCCACCGAACTCGCGGCAGGCTCCGGGCGGGACGCGGTGGTGCGCGGGCTCGAACGCAAGATCGGTGAGCGGGGGTCCGCGGGACCGTTCTCCGGCTTCACCGCCGATGTCGAGTTCGGGGGGAGGCACGCTGTCGGGTACGTCGAGTCACCCGCGGACGGGTCGCGGGTGCGGTGGTTCGTGCTCGTGGAGGACGGCGTGCAGGTGAGTGTCGGCTGCCAGTACCGCGACGTCGGATGGGAGGCGATCGCCGCCGACTGCGAGCAGGCGGTCCGCGCCGTGGCGGTCGCTCCGACGCGGTGAATCCGCGTCCGACGAAGTCGTCCGAAAAAGTCTCGGGACGAATGGAACCGAATTCACCTGTCGCTGCGTCGAACCATATGTAGGCGCGAACTGGTAGAGGCCGAGGCCGGCTGTGGTTGTTTCACGGGGGGCCGACCCGGGCCGGGGCGCGGAAACGCGAAAACGATTCCGAAGGAGTCAGAGTGAGCGATCAGATGAAGACCACAGTCTCGACCATGGAGGACACGTCGCGTCGCGTCAGCGACGTCCGCGAGGAGATCGCGGGACTGCTCGGGAACCTCCGGTCCGAGGTGGACGGGATTCGTGGGTCGTGGGAGGGATCGGCAGCGATCGCGTTCCATAGTCTCATGGAGCGTTGGGACGGCAGCGCCAAGAAGCTCAACGACGCGCTCCAGTCGATCAGCGAGAACATCAAGTCCAACAGCGTGACGTTCGATACCACGCAGCAGGACCACACGTCGTCGCTCAACAACGTCGCAAGCAGCCTGAACATCTGATTTCGATCCCCGGACCACAGACACAGAGGAGCAGCAGCACATGATGCGTTATTCGTTCGGCCAGATCGAGGCACTCCAGCTTCGCATCGACGCCCTCCAGAAGGAGATGAACGGGAAGCTGGGTGATCTGAAGAGCTCGATCGCCCCGATGGTCGCGGAGTGGGACGGCGCAGCGTCCGCCGCGTACCAGGAGCACCAGGCCAAGTGGGATGCGGCCGCCGACGAGCTGAACCAGATCCTCGACGCCGTGGGCCGTGTCGTCGGCCAGGGCAACGCGGACATGCAGCAGGTGAACACCGCCGCTGCCAACAGCTGGGCGTAGCCTCCGCACTACGCCTGAAACGTGTGCCCCGACGATGGAGAGACGTCGGGGCACACGTGTGTCCGCAGTGATTTTCCGGTCGAGAACCATTGCCGCCGTGCACCGGTCGGCGGATACTGACGTGATCCGAATGCGGTGGTGCCTCGTGCCGGACCGGGAGGCGGATCATGACGGTAGGACGACAGCCCGAAGCAGGGCTCGTGCCGGTGACGGAGGAGACGCGCGCGGCGCTCGCGCGGGCCGACGCACACAGCGCCCACAACTACAGCCCGCTGCCGGTGGTGATCGAATCGGGTTCGGGTGCCTGGGTCCGGGGCGTCGACGGTGTCGAGTACCTCGACGTGCTCGCGGGCTACTCCGCGTTGAACTTCGGGCACGCGCACCCCGCGCTGGTCTCGGTGGCTCGGGAGCAACTCGGCCGGCTCACGCTCACCAGCCGGGCCTTTCAGCACGACCGGTTCGCCGACTTCTGTTCCGACCTCGCGCGGCTGTGCAAGAAGGACGCCGTCCTGCCGATGAACACGGGTGCCGAGGCTGTCGAGACGGCCCTCAAACTTGCGCGCAAGTGGGGCTACGACGTCAAGGGTGTCGAGCGCGACCGCGCGGAGATCATCACGTTCGGGGGCAACTTCCACGGGCGCACCATCGGGATCGTCGGCTTCTCGACCGACCCCGACGCACGCGACGGTTTCGGGCCGTTCCCGCCCGGGTTCCCCTCGGTCGACTACGGCAGCAGCGTGGCACTGGCGGACGCGATCACCGAGAACACCGTCGCGGTCCTCGTCGAGCCGATCCAGGGCGAGGCCGGAGTGCTGGTGCCGCCCGACGGCTACCTCGCAGCGGTGCGGAGGTTGTGCGACGAGCACGGACTGTTGATGATCGCCGACGAGATCCAGAGCGGTCTGGGGCGGACCGGGGACACGTTCGCGTGCGATCACGAGGCGGTCGTCCCCGACGTGTACGTCCTCGGCAAGGCGCTCGGCGGAGGGATCGTGCCGGTGTCGGCGGTGGTCGCGAACTGGGACGTCATGGGGGTCCTCCACCCGGGGCAGCACGGCAGCACGTTCGGTGGCAATCCGCTCGCGTGTGCGGTCGGTAGTGCGGTGGTGCGACTGCTCGAGACGGGGGAGTATCAGCAGCGCAGCCGTGAGCTGGGGGAGTACCTGCACGGGTTGCTGTCGGCGTTGCCCGCCGACCGGGTGTCCGAGGTGCGTGGACGGGGGCTGTGGGCGGGTGTGCAGTTGGCCCCGGGGCAGCCGGCCGCGCGGGTGATCTGCGAGCGTCTACTGGCCCGGCGGGTGCTCGCCAAGGACGCGCACGAGGGCACGATCAGGATCGCGCCCCCGCTGGTGATCTCGCGGGCGGATCTCGCCTGGGCGGTGGAACAGTTGGCCGAAGCGCTCGTGGGCAACCAGGGCGCTTTGACCCTGCCTGACACGAGCCGGTAGTCTTCTACGTCGGCGTGTCATCTCTCGCTGCGCATTCGTGCGCGGAGGGAAATGGTTCTCGGGTCTCAACTGGCCGCCGGGAACCAGCGGTGCATTTGCACGAGGCACGCCGGGCCAGCAGCGGAAACGAACAGACGAGGAAGTTCTGTGTCTACCTATTCCCCGAAGGCCGGTGACGTCACCCGTACGTGGCACGTCATCGACGCCACCGACGTGGTGCTCGGCCGCCTTGCCGTGCAGGCAGCCAACCTGCTCCGCGGCAAGCACAAGCCCACCTTTGCACCGCATGTTGACGGCGGCGACTTCGTCGTCATCATCAACGCTGACAAGGTTGCCATCAGCGGCAACAAGCGTACGGACAAGTTCCTGTACCACCACTCCGGACATCCGGGTGGCCTCAAGTCCCGTTCGGTCGGCGAGGTTCTCGAGAAGAACCCGGATCGTCTCGTGGAGAAGGCCGTCACCGGCATGCTCCCCAAGAACAAGCTGGGCCGCGCCATCGCGGGCAAGCTGAAGGTCTACGCAGGCCCGACCCACCCCCACGCCGCGCAGCAGCCGGTTCCGTTCGAGATCAAGCAGGTCGCCCAGTGAGCAACGAAGACTTCAACGAGGCCGTCGAGGTCGCGGCCGACGAGATCACCGAGTACACCTCGGAGTCCGAGGCTGTCGAGGTCGACGAGGCTGCTCCGCAGGCTCCCATCGTGATCGACCGCCCGGTTCAGACCGTCGGTCGTCGCAAGGAGGCGATCGTCCGCGTCCGCCTGACCCCCGGCACCGGTGAGTTCAAGCTGAACGGCCGCACCCTCGAGGATTACTTCCCGAACAAGGTGCACCAGCAGCTGATCAAGGCTCCGCTGGTCCTGGTCGAGCGCACCGAGTCGTTCGACATCACCGCTCTGCTGACCGGTGGCGGCCCCTCGGGACAGGCCGGCGCGCTGCGTCTCGCCATCTCCCGTGCGCTCATCGAGGTCACTGCCGAGGATCGCCCCGCGCTCAAGCGCGCCGGCTTCCTGACGCGTGACGCTCGCGCCGTCGAGCGCAAGAAGTACGGCCTGAAGAAGGCCCGCAAGGCATCTCAGTACTCCAAGCGCTGATGTGTCGCCGGAGTCGGCATTCGTGCCGGCTCCGGCACCTGTTCTTCCACGAGAGCAGGCGTTCGAAGAGCTCATTCGCTTCCGGACGCCTGCTTTCGTGTTTCACCTGATTGCTCACCCGGATCTGGAGGGGTCGGAATCTATGGGTCGTATGTTCGGCACGGACGGAGTGCGGGGCTTGGCGAACGCCGAGTTGACCGCCGAGCTGGCGCTGAAGGTCGCCGCCGCGGCAGCGGAGGTACTCGCGCCCCCCGGGCCCGGGCCGGAGCGGCCTGTCGCGGTCGTCGGCCGCGACCCGCGGGCCAGCGGTGAGATGCTCGAGGCCGCCGTCACCGCCGGACTCACGGCGGCGGGTGTCGACGTCGTGCTGGTCGGCATCCTCCCGACGCCGGCCGTCGCGTACCTGACCGGCGAATACGGCGCCGCGCTCGGAGTGATGATCTCGGCGTCGCACAACCCGATGCCCGACAACGGCATCAAGATCTTCGCGGCCGGTGGCCACAAACTCGACGACGAGATCGAGGACCGGATCGAGACCGCCATCGCGGCCGGCCCCAGTCGCCGGCCCACCGGCGCCGGCATCGGCCGTGTCGACGTCGCTCTCGACGCCACCGGTCGATACCTCGCCCATCTCGCGAACGCCCTCGACTCCCGCCTCGACGGACTCACCGTCGTGGTCGACTGCGCGCACGGCGCCGCGTCCACGGTCGCTCCCGAGGCGTACCGCGCCGCCGGCGCGACGGTGATCGCGATCAACAGCGATCCCGACGGCCTGAACATCAACGACGGTTGCGGTTCGACGCACCTCGAAGGGCTGCAGCGTGCGGTTGTCGAACACGGCGCCGACCTCGGACTGGCGCACGACGGCGACGCCGACCGCTGCCTCGCGGTGGACGCGTCCGGCGCCGTCGTCGACGGGGACGCGATCATGACCGTCCTCGCGATCGGCATGCACGAAGCCGGTGAGCTCGTCGACGACACCCTGGTCGCCACCGTCATGAGCAACCTCGGTCTGCACATCGCGATGCGCGAGGCCGGCATCGAACTACGCACCACCGCGGTCGGCGACCGCTACGTGCTCGAGGAGTTGCGTGCCGGCGGCTTCAGCCTCGGTGGCGAGCAGTCCGGCCACGTCGTGCTCCCGGGACACGGAACGACGGGCGACGGCGTGCTCACGGGTCTGCGTCTGATGGGCCGGATGGCGCAGACAGGAGCGTCCCTGGCGACCCTCGCGGGGGCGATGACCTCGCTGCCGCAGGTTCTGATCAACGTCGAGGTCGCCGACAAGGCCACCGTCGCCGGAGCGCCCCGGGTGCAGTCGGCGATCGAGGCCGCCGAGGCCGAACTCGGCGACACGGGCCGGGTGCTGCTGCGCCCGTCCGGCACCGAGCAGTTGGTGCGCGTGATGGTCGAGGCCGCCGATCTCGATGTGGCGCAGAGGATCGCCGAAACGCTCGCCGGGCACGTCGCGTCGGCCTGACGGAACCGGACGGACGCCTGCTGCGTCGAACTGGGCATAAGAGTCCGGATCGACAGCGCGAAAGGCGGAACCGATGGCAGACGTGGTCTCGATCGACGTCGCGGGGGTACGGGCGGCGGCTCGGTCGCTGCAGGAGAGTGCGGACGGGGCCGGCGGCCTCGCCTGGCGGGTGGGGCAGTGCCAGTTCGGCAACGGCCTCGACGATCCGGGTCGGGAACGCGCGATCCGCGAGGGTTACCTGAGGCTCGCGCGGGCGATCGGAGCGTTCGCGACCGGGTCGGCGGCTGTTGCCCGCGGGCTGGTCGAGACGGTCGATGCCTACGAAGCGCGGGACGCCGCCAACGCCGACGACGTCGTGTCGCTCGGGACGCGGTGATGGATGCCGTGCTGAGGACTGCCGCGGACGGGCTGCGGTTCTTCGCGACGTTCGTTCCCCGCGCGGCGTTCGTGGCCGAGCGGGCGGGTACCGGCGACACGTTTCCGACCTACGACGAGATCGAGGCGCGCTACTTCGAGCAGGGCGATATCCGACTCGACGCGCTCGCTGCCGACATCGACGTCGTCACCCGCGCAGTGGAGGACATCGACGGACGGTGCAGCGACCACGAGCGGATTCGGTCGGCCGTGGCGCGATCGTGGCAGGGTCCGGCTGTCGACTCTGCCGACGCCCATTTCGCGGAGCACCTGAAGCGAGCCGCCAGATCGAAGCAGGATCTCGGCGACGTGCGGTGCGCACTGGTGGAGGCGGATCGGGTCCTACGGGACGTCGCTGCGCGTAAGGCGGACTGGGTCGCGAGCCTGGATCCGGCTCGTGTCTGCGGCCGCACCGTGGCCGAGGTCGACGAGATCGTCGCGACCGCCGTGAACTTCGGTTCCGCGGCCGACGATGCCGCGAACTGGGCGGTCGACGTGTTCCTCGCCCGGGTCCGGGAAACCACCACGCAGTTCGCCGAGCTGTGCGACAGGGCGGAATCGTCGGTCGACGACGTGTTCCGGAACCTCGACGCCGCGTTCTGCGCGGTCGACGACAGCGACTTCCGGCCCCCGGCGCGGATCGAGGCGGTGGAGGTCTGTTCCGACGGCCGTGCAGCGATGCCGACATCGCCGTGCCCGCAACCGCCGTCGGCGCCCGCCACTGCCCCGGCCTGCACGGGAGCTGCCGCGGCACCGCCACCCACCGGCAGCCTCGCCGGGCTGACGTGTACGAACGTGGGGACGAGTGCGGCTCAGGCGAGCGGTACCGCACCGCCCGCGCCGCTACTGCCGCCGGCGCCGACTTCCGGCGTCACGGTCGGGTCGGTCGGGTCGGGCGCATCGGCAGGGACGAGCGGCTCGCTCGCGATCGAGGGCGCGGTGCGTGCCGCGGGTGCAATTGTCGGTGCGGCGGCCGAGGTCGCGCTCGGAATCGTCGGTGACATCGTCGTGGAGGTGACGGAGGCGGTGCGCGAAACCGGTAGCCTCAACATGGAGCCGGGACCGGATACGGGATGCGCAAGCGATTGCGAGTGCAGTTGTGCTGCAGCGCCATCCGAGCCTCGACCCGAACCTGAACCCCAGCCCGAACCGCAACCGGCGGCGCCGGACACCGAGCCGGACCCCGACCCCGAACCCGAACCCGAACCCGTGGCGGTGGTCCCGGAGCCGGAGCCGGAACCGGAGGCGGAACCCGAGTGCCCCGCACCCGAGTTCCCCGAACCCGCGGCCCCGGTCGAGCCCCCGGAGGCTTCCGTGTCCGAGCCCCCCGCGCCCGCCGACTCGCCCGCGCCCGCCGACTACTGTGCGCCGCCAGAGGACGCGCGGCCGGAGGAAGCGCCGGCAGCGCAACCGCCCGCCGAGCACACCCCGTCGGCCTCGCCGGGTGCGATCGGACCGGGGGCGGGGTCCAATCCGGTCCGCGGTACCCGGACACCGGCCGACGCCGCGTCGCCCGTGGGTGCGGGAACCGTCGACCCCACACTTGCGGAGGCCGGTCCTCAGGAACCGGGCGCCGACGATCGGGAGGTCGCGCTCGCCGAGGCCGGCGGGATGTGAGGCGGGATCAGCTGCCGAGCAGTCGGCCGGCCCGGGTGCCGGCGCGGTGCGCGGCGAGCTCGTGAGGGTCGAGCGGGTGACCGTCGTGCTCGGCGTCCTCCCGCACGGCGGGATGCGTGCCGGGGAAGTGTGCGTCGACGTCGGCGAAGGCGGCGTACGCCTTGTCGCCGGTGAGGCGGTGCAGCAGGAAGCCGGTCGTCATCGCGCGCGTCACGCGCTGGGTCCGATGCTCCGATCCACCGATACCGAGGAAACCGAGCCGCCGTCGTCCCTCGGCGAGCCCGGAGTCGGACGCCTTGTCGACGACACGCAGCAGGGACGAACCCCGCCATGCGTCGTCGAGGGCGAGGGCGTCGCTGTTCAGCGAGTCGACGTCCTTCGCGCCCGCGAGGATCAGTCCCGCCGCCGAGACCCGGGCGGCCGCGACCGCGGAGGACGGGGACGTGGGCGAGGGGAACAGTGCCGCGACGGCCTTGATCGTCGTGTGCTGCGAGGCCGCGAGGACGGCGGCGCCGGCCCCCATGCCGTGGCCGGCGACCGCGATGCGTTCCGGTTGCACACTGATCCGGCCGGGCCCCAGGCGGACTCCGGAGCAGATGTCGAGGGCTGTGACGAGATCGGCGGCCAGACCGAGGTGTGACGGAACCGGGCCGCGTTCGGTGCCGGGCGCGGCGACGACGATGCCCCACGAGGCGAGGTGTTCGAAGGTGCCGGCGTAGTTGTCGACGCCGACCATCCAGTCGTGGGCGAAGGCGACTGCGGGCAGGTTGAAGCCCTCGGCGGGCGTGTAGACGACGCCGGGCTGTCCCGCGAGCGCGAGATCGCCGCGCAGCACCTTGTGCGGGCCGCGCTTGGACAGCTTGGATACCAGGGACTTCGGTGTCTGCGCCACGGGTGTGACGTTATCCGATCGTGGACCGAGTTCGCTCCACACGGTCACCCAAGTACCCTGGTGAACCATGTGCGGAATCGTGGGGTACGTAGGCCACCGCCAGGCTCTGGATGTCGTGGAGAAGGCGTTGCAGCGGATGGAATACCGCGGCTACGACTCCGCCGGCGTCGCGGTCCTGGACGGCAAGGGTGGCTTGGCGACCGAGCGTAAGGCGGGACGTCTCGAGAATCTGAAGGCCGAACTCGACGAGATCGGGCGGGACAACTTCGCCGGTACCACCGGCATGGGGCACACGCGGTGGGCGACGCACGGCAAGCCCACCGACCGCAACGCACACCCGCATCGGGATGCGAGCGGCAGGTTCGCCGTGGTGCACAACGGCATCATCGAGAACTTCGCGCCACTGCGCGGCGAACTCGAGGCCGCCGGAGTGGACCTGCTCAGCGACACCGACTCCGAGGTGACGGTTCACCTCGTCGCGAAGGCGTACGAGTCCGGTCCCACCGCGGGCGACTTCCTGCAGAGCGCCCTGGCGGTGCTGCGCCGTCTCGAGGGCGCGTTCACGCTGGTGTTCACGCACGCCGACCATCCCGACATGATCATCGCCGCGCGCCGGTCCACGCCGCTCGTCATCGGTGTCGGTGAGGGCGAGACGTTCGTCGGCTCCGACGTCGCGGCGTTCATCGAGCACACCCGGGATGCGGTGGAGCTCGGTCAGGACCAGGTGGTGGTGATCACCGCGGACGGTTACTCGGTCACCGATTTCTTCGGCAACGATGCGTCCGCGCATACCCGCGCTTTCCGAATCGACTGGGACCTGCAGGCTGCCGAGAAGGGCGGCCACGACTACTTCATGCTCAAGGAGATCCAGGAGCAGCCGCAGGCGGTCGCCGACACCCTGCGCGGCCACTTCGTGGACCGGACGATCGTGCTCGACGAGCAGCGGCTGTCCGATCAGGAACTGCGCGACGTCGACAAGGTCTTCGTCGTGGCGTGCGGCAGCGCGTACCACTCGGGCCTGCTCGCGAAGTACGCGATCGAGCACTGGACCCGGCTGCCCGTCGAGGTCGAGCTGGCCAGCGAGTTCCGCTACCGCGACCCGGTGCTGGATCGTTCCACGCTCGTCGTGGCGATCTCGCAGTCGGGTGAGACCGCGGACACCCTCGAGGCCGTCAAGCACGCGAAGGATCAGAAGGCCCGGGTGCTGGCGGTCTGCAACACCAACGGCGCGCAGATTCCCCGCGAGGCCGACGCCGTCCTCTACACGCGCGCCGGTCCGGAGATCGCCGTGGCCTCCACCAAGGCCTTCCTCGCCCAGGTGACGGCGAATTACCTGGTGGGGCTGGCCTTGGCGCAGGCGCGCGGCACGAAGTACCCGGACGAGGTGGCCCGCGAGTACGCCGATCTCGCGGCGATGCCGGGCCTGGTGTCCCGTGTCCTCGAGACCGTCGAGCCCGTGCGTGCGCTGGCCCGCCAGTTCGCCGATTCGTCGGCGGTGCTGTTCCTCGGCCGCCACGTGGGGTACCCGGTCGCGCTCGAGGGTGCGCTCAAGCTCAAGGAGCTGGCGTACATGCATGCGGAGGGCTTCGCGGCCGGTGAGCTCAAGCACGGCCCGATCGCGCTGATCGAGGAGGGCCTGCCGGTCATCGTGGTGATGCCGTCGCCGAAGGGGCGCGCGGTGCTGCACTCGAAGCTGGTCTCCAACATCCAGGAGATCAAGGCGCGTGGCGCGACGACGATCGTCATCGCGGAGGAGGGCGACGAGGCGGTGCGGGCGCATGCCGACCACCTCATCGAGATCCCGGCCGCGCCGACGCTGCTGCAACCGCTGCTGTCCACGGTACCGCTGCAGGTGTTCGCCGCCGAGGTCGCGGTCGCGCGTGGACTGGACGTGGACAAGCCGCGCAACCTCGCGAAGTCCGTCACCGTCGAATAGCCCGACGACCTGCTCGGTGTGGTCGTGGTCGTCAGACCACCACGACCACACCGAGCATGTCCGGGTGCAGTGAGCACGTGTAGTCGTAGGTGCCGGGTTCGGTGAACGTGTACTGCCACGTGCCGGTCTTGAGCAGTGGGCTGCGCAGCACGGATTCGGCATCGCCCAGTCCGACGACGTCGTGGGGGACACCGCGGTCGTCGAACACCCACGTCACGGTCTGCCCGGCCTGGATCGTGATCGACGACGGCGAGTAGGCCATGTTCTTCACCTCGACGGTGAGCGCTTTGTCCGCGTCACCCGGAAGGTCCGTCGGAGCGCCGCCTCCCGAGTCCGAGCTGCACCCGGAAAGGGTTGCAGCCAAAGCGATTCCGATGGCCATCGCGGTTGCCCGTGCTTTCATGCAATTCAGCGTAGTCTGACGGCGAGTGTGTCCTCCGACACCTCCGTGACCTCGAATCGCACGAGGAGTTGACATGCCTGCCCGTGAAACCGCGCCGCTCGGCGCCCCTTGCTGGATCGACCTGCAGTCGTCCGACATCGACCGCGCCACCGCGTTCTACGACGCGCTGTTCGGGTGGACCCACGAGGGTTCCTCCGACGAGTACGGCGGCTACGTGATGTTCTTCGCGGGCGGCAAGCCGGTGGCCGGCGCGATGCCGGGGGAGCTCGGGAATCCGTATGCGAACGTGTGGACGACCTACCTGGCGACCGCGGATGTGGACGCGACCGCGCAGGCCGTCGCGAAGGCCGGGGGTCAGGTGATGATGGAGCCGATGACGGTCCCGCAGCAGGGTCGGATGGCGATGTTCCTGGACGCGTCGGGTGGGGTGGTGGGCGCATGGCAGCCGGCCGAGCACCGGGGGTTCGGGGTGATCGGCGAGCCGGGTACGCCCGCGTGGTTCGAACTGGTCAGCAAGGACTACGACGCGGCCCTGCCCTTCTATCGGGACGCGTTCGGCTGGGATCTCGCCACCCTGAGCGACACCGACGAATTCCGTTACTCCACAGGCAGGTTCGACGGCGAGGACCTGGCGGGGATCTACGACGCGAGCAAGGCGCTGCCGGCCGAGGTGCCCTCGCACTGGCAGATGTTCGTCCAGGTCGACGACACCGACGTCGCGATCGCCCGGGTCGTCGACCTGGGTGGTGAGGTCCTCACCCCACCGTGGGACACCGAGTACGGCCGGATGGCGCAGGTGGCCGATCCGAACGGTGCGCGGTTCATGATCTCCGGTCCGGTGGCGGCCTGACGGATGCGGCACTACTACACGGCACAGCAGATCAAGGCCGCCGAAGCGCCGTTGCTGGCGAGCCTGCCGGACGGCACGCTGATGGGCCGCGCGGCCTACGGCCTGGCACGCGTCGCGGCGGACGAGTTGCGGGCGCGGACCGGGGGCGTCGCGGGACGTCGGGTCACGTTGCTCGTCGGCTCCGGTGACAACGGCGGCGACGCGCTGTGGGCGGGAGCGCTCCTGCGGCGGCGCGGCGTCGCGGTCACCGCGATGCTCCTCGATCCGGCGCGTGCACACGCCGCAGGGTTGGCGGCGCTGCGTGCCGCGGGCGGGCGGGTGTCGGCCGACCCGGGCAGTGCCGACCTGGTGCTCGACGGCATCGTCGGCATCTCCGGGAAGGGGCCGCTGCGGCCGACCGCCGCGGCGATCGTCGCGGAACTGGATGCCCCGATCGTCGCGGTGGATCTGCCGAGTGGGGTGGATCCCGACACTGGTGCGGTGGACGGTCCCGCGGTGACTGCGGCGGTGACGGTCGCATTCGGTGCGCTCAAGCCCGTGCATGCGCTCGCCGCCGCGCGGTGCGGCCGCGTCGAACTGGTGCCCATCGGTCTCACCCTCCCCGAAGCCGACCTGCAGGCGCTCGACCCGTGGGAGGTGGGCCGGCTGTGGCCGGTGCCGCACGCGGCGGACGACAAGTACTCGCAGGGCGTCGTCGGCGTCGTCGCGGGCAGCGGCCGCTACCCGGGGGCGGCGGTGCTGTCGGCGGGCGCGGCAGTCACGGCGACGGCCGGAATGGTGCGGTATGCGGGGCGCGGGGCGGCGGAGGTACTGAACCACTGGCCCGAGGTGGTGGCGGCGCCGTCGCCCGCCGAAGCCGGTCGGGTGCAGGCATGGGTCGTGGGCCCGGGCATCGGCACCGACGATGCTGCATTGGAGGAACTGCGGACCGTTCTCGCCTCGGACGTCCCCGTGCTGGTCGACGCCGACGGCCTGAACCTGCTGGCCGAGCACCCCGACCTCGTCAGGCACCGTGCCGCCCCCACTCTCTTGACCCCGCACGCCGGCGAGTTCGAACGCATCACCAGTGTCGCGCCGACACCCGACCGGGTCGCGGCGACGCGCGCGCTGGCCGCGGAGTGGGGGGTGACGGTCCTGCTCAAGGGGCGAGCGACCGTGATCGCGGATCCGACCGGCAGGGCGTACGTCAACGACGCGGGAAGCTCGTGGGCGGCCACGGCGGGTTCGGGCGATGTCCTGTCCGGGATCATCGGTGCGCTGCTGGCGACCGGGCTCGAACCGGCTCCGGCCGCTGCCGCCGGCGCGCGAGCGCATTCGCTCGCGGCCAACCTGGGGGCGCGCGAGGGCTCGGACGAGACGGGTGACGACGGTCTCGCACCGATCTCGGCGTCGACGTTGCTCGCGCATCTCCGGTCGGCGATTCGGATCCTGCGGGTGTTTCCGAGCTCACACGTGCCCGAATCGTGACTGGTCGGGTTGTACCCGTGCAGGAGTTTCCTCCCGACGAGTGGCAGGATCGAAGTTCGTGACCACTACCGCGCAGGAGCCTGACACCGACCCGACCTCGACGTCCGCCCCCATGGCGGCGGACACGCCTCCACCTGCGGCGGCGCCTCAGGCGGAAGCGGTGATCGATCTCGATGCGGTGGCCCACAACATCGGCATCCTGCGCGAGCACGCGGGCAGCGCGACGGTCATGGCGGTCGTCAAGGCCGACGCCTACAACCACGGTGCGGTCCCGGTCGCTCGCGCCGCGCTCGCGGCCGGCGCCGGCGAGCTCGGGGTCACGACGCTCGCGGAGGGCCTCGAACTCAAGAAGGCGGGCATCACCGCGCCGGTGCTCTCCTGGCTGCACACCGCGGATTCCGATTACGCCCCGGCGGTCGCCGCAGGGGTGGAACTGGGCCTGTCGTCGCCGCGGCACCTGGCCGCGGTCGCCGCGGCCGCCCGTCAGGTCGGGGCCGCCGCCACCGTGACGGTCAAGGTCGACACCGGTCTCAACCGCAACGGTGTCTCCCGCGAGGAGTGGACCGACTTCCTGAAGGATCTCGCGCGCGTCGAGGCGGAGGGCGCCGTCCGGTTCAAGGGTGTGTTCTCGCACCTCGCGCACGCCGACGAGCCGCACCACCCGGTGATCGACGACCAGCGTGAGCGTTTCACGAGCGCGCTCGCGGATGCCAAGCGCATCGGACTGGCCCCGGAGGCAGCCCACCTGTCGAACTCTGCGGCCACCCTCACCCGTCCCGACCTGCGCTTCGACATGGTTCGCCCGGGAATTGCGATATACGGACTGTCCCCGGTTCCGGATCTGGGGACGTTCGGCCTGCGGCCGGTCATGACGTTCCGATCGAGGGTGGCGCTGGTGAAGAAGGTGGCGGCAGGAGAAGGCGTGTCCTACGGGCACACGTGGGTGGCACCGCGCGACACGACGGTGGCGTTGCTGCCGGTCGGTTACGCCGACGGCATTCCGCGCGCGCTGGGAGGACGGCTCGAGGTGTGGCTCGGCGACGATCGGCGCCCGGGCATCGGCCGGGTCTGCATGGACCAGCTCGTGGTCGACCTCGGTCCGGACGGCGCCGGGGTACGGGAGGGCGACACCGCGGTGTTCTTCGGAGACGGTGAGCGGGGCGGCGTACCGCACGCGCAGGACTGGGCGGATGCCCTCGACACCATCCACTACGAGGTGGTGACGTCGGTGCGGGGCCGGACCGTCCGCACCTATGTCGGAGGCCCGGGCGGCCGGCCATGAACATCCTGAACAGGCTGGGCCTGTTCGGGGGAGTGGCGGGTGTCGCGGCGATCGGCACGCTCGCGGGGCTCAACGCGGTCAAGGCCGCGACGACCCGCCGGGGCCCGGAGATCTACGCGTCCGAGGACTTCACGGTTCTCTCCCGCGACCGCAGTCGCGTCGTCACGACCGAGGACGACGTGCCGCTGCTGGTTCGCGAGGTGGGCCCGGACGACGCGCCGCTGACGGTGATCTTCGTGCACGGCTACTGCCTGCGGATGGAGTCGTGGCACTTCCAGCGCACCCAGCTCGCGGAGAGGTGGAGCGATACGGCCCGCCTGGTGTTCTACGACCAGCGTGGGCACGGCGAGTCCGGGTCGGCGACCGCGGAGAGCTGCACCATCGCGCAGTTGGGTCGCGATCTGGCGGCCGTGGTCGAGGCGACGGCACCGTCGGGGCCGGTGGTGCTGGTAGGGCATTCGATGGGCGGCATGACCATCCTCGCGATGGCCCGCCAGTTCCCGGAGTTGTTCGACGACAGGGTGATCGGCGTCGGATTCCTCGCGACCACGGCGGCCGGCCTGAACAAGTCGGGGCTCGGCCGGAACCTGAACAACCCGGTGATCGACGCGTTCCGCCTCGCGGTGCGCACCGCGCCCGGCGTGGTGCAGCAGGCGCGCGGCGCGGCCCGCGCGATCATTTCGCCGATCCTGCGGGCGGCGTCGTACGGCACCGAGGTGAGCCCCCGACTGGTCGAGTTCTCCGACGGCATGCTCAGCGACGTCTCGGTCGTGACGATCGTCAACTTCCTCGAATCGCTCGAACTGCACGACGAGTCGGAGGCGCTGCCCGTGCTGGGCGACGTTCCGGCGCTGGTGCTGTGCGGCGATGCCGACATGATCATCCCGTTCACGAGCTCGAAGGCGCTGGCCGCCGCGCTCCCGCGCGCCGAGCTGGTGCGCGTGCGCGACGCGGGCCATCTCGTGGAACTCGAGTTCCCGCAGGTAACCTCCGATGCGATCGATCGGTTGGTCCGGCGCGCCGTGTCGAGACGCGAAGATCGCGAGAATACGGCGCTGGTGGGTGAACTGGAGCGAACAGATGTCGGCTGACACGCGAACCGGGCGGGGCGAGGCGACCCTGCCGACGACCGAGGACACCGAGGCGCTCGGACGCGCGCTCGCCGCCGATCTCGCTGCCGGTGACCTGGTAGTGCTCGACGGCCCGCTCGGTGCCGGCAAGACCGCGTTGACCCGGGGCATCGCCGCCGGTCTCGGCGTCGAGGGGCGGGTGACATCGCCGACGTTCATCATCGCGCGCGAGCACCGTGCGGGCGCACGACCGGACGGCGGCGCCCCCGTTGCGCTCGTGCACGTCGACGCCTACCGGTTGAACGAGGCCGTGGCGTCGGAGACCGTGGACATGCACGACCAGCTCGACGCACTCGACCTCGACACCGACCTCGCGTCGGCTGTCGTCGTGGTCGAGTGGGGCGAGGGCGTCGTCGAGCATCTCGCGGACCGGCACCTGCTGGTGCGGTTGCGCCGCGAGCCGGAGTCGGATGTCCGCACGGCCGTGTGGGAGTGGGTGTCCAGCACGTAACGGCAGGCCGAGTAGCCTGGATTACCGTGCTTGTGCTTGCCATCGACACCTCCACTCCTGCGGTCACCGCGGGCGTCGTGCGCTTCGACCCCGACTCCGTTACCGACGTCCCGCAGGCGCTGGCGACGCGGGCGACCGTCGACCCTCGTGCCCACGCCGAGGTCCTGACGCCGCAGATCCTCGAGTGCCTGTCCGAATCCGGGCACACCCCCGCCGATCTCGACGCCGTCGTCGTCGGCGTGGGCCCCGGGCCGTTCACCGGTCTGCGGGTCGGGATGGCGACCGGGGCGGCGTTCGGTGACGCGCTCGGCATCCCGGTCCACGGCGTGTGCAGTCTGGACGCGATCGCGGTGGATGCGGCGGACGGCCGGGACCTGCTGGTGGTGACCGATGCCCGTCGGCGCGAGGTGTACTGGGCGCGCTACTCGCAGGGGGTCCGCGTCGAGGGTCCCGAGGTGATCAAGCCGTCCGACCTCGACGGCGAGCCGTCGCAGGTGATCGCCGGCTCGGCGTCGCACGTGGACCTGTTCGATCTGCCGGTGCTGCCGGCGGAGACGCCGTCGGCTGCGGGGCTGGTCGCGGTCGCAGCGCAGGCGTTGCGCGTCGGGGTGGAGCCGGAACCGCTGGTGCCGCTGTACCTGCGCCGACCGGACGCGGTGGAGTTGGCGGACCGGCGCAAATGAGCTTTCGCATCGTCCCGCTCGCCGATACCGACGCCACCCGGTGCGCGGAGCTCGAGCAGCTGTTGTTCCCGGGCGACGATCCGTGGAGCGCGGACGCGTTCCGGTCGGAGCTGGCGGCCGGCCACAACCACTACTTCGCGGCCCGCGACGGCGACGACGCACTGATCGGCTACGCGGGAGTGTCGCTGCTCGGGACGAGCATCACACCGGAGGCCGAGGTGCACACGATCGGTGTCGATCCGTCGGCGCAGCGTGGCGGTGTCGGCGGGGCGCTGCTGGGCGAGCTGCTGCGGGTGGCGGACAAGTGGGGCGGACCGGTGTTCCTCGAGGTCCGCACCGACAACGAGCCGGCGATCGCGCTGTACCGGCGTGAGGGCTTCGAGATCGTCGGCACCAGGAAGCGGTACTACCAGCCGAGCGGCGCGGACGCCTTCACGATGCGTCGCCCGGCACCGACCGACGCCGAGGCCGCGCAGCGGCAGGGCAAGGAGTGACGGCCATGATCGTGATGGGGATCGAGAGTTCGTGCGACGAGACCGGTGTCGGCATCGTCCGATGGAACGGCGACGGTAGCTGCGAGCTCCTCGCCGACGAGGTGGCGTCGAGTGTCGACCAGCACGCTCGCTACGGCGGTGTCGTGCCGGAGGTGGCGTCGCGGGCCCACCTCGAGGCGATGGTGCCGACCATGAAGCGCGCCCTCGCGGCTGCGGGGATCGACAGGCCCGACGCGATCTGCGTGACGATCGGTCCCGGTCTGGCCGGCGCACTGCTGGTCGGTGTCGCGGCTGCCAAGGCGTACGCGGCCGCGTGGGGGGTGCCCTTCTACGCGATCAACCATCTCGGCGGTCATGTCGCGGTCGACACCATCGAGCACGGGCCGATGCCGCCGTGCGTCGCGCTGCTGGTCTCGGGCGGTCACACGCACCTGCTGCACGTGGAGGAGTTGGGCCGCAAGCCGATCGTGGAGCTCGGCACGACGGTCGACGACGCGGCCGGTGAGGCGTTCGACAAGGTCGCGCGCCTGCTCGGTCTCGGCTTCCCGGGCGGGCCCGCGCTCGATCGTCTCGCGCAGCAGGGCGACCGGGACGCGATCGTGTTCCCGCGCGGGATGACCGGGTCGCGGGACGCGCGCCACGACTTCTCGTTCTCCGGTCTCAAGACGGCGGTCGCGCGCTTCGTCGAGGCGAAGCAGCGAGCGGGCGAGGAGGTTCCGGTCGCCGACGTCGCGGCGGGCTTCCAGGAGTCGGTTGCGGACGTGCTGACGATGAAGGCCGTGCGCGCCGCGCAGGACGTCGGTGTCGACACGCTCGTGCTCGGCGGCGGCGCCACCGCGAACTCGCGGATTCGTTCGCTTGCCGAGGAGCGTTGCGCAGCAGCCGGTCTCACGCTCCGCGTGCCCAGGCCGCGGCTGTGCACCGACAACGGTGTGATGATCGCGGCGCTCGGCGCCCACCTGATCGCGGGCGGCGCGCAGCCGTCGGCGCTCACCTCGGCGACGAATCCGGGACTTCCGGTGTCGGTGAGCCAGATTCGGGAGTGACCCGGGGCACGGCCGCGATCGGTGCCTCCGGCGCCGGTGCAGCGGTGGTGGTCGGAGGCGCAGCCGTATCACTGGATCCGGTCGCCGGACCCGATTCCGGATTCTGCTCCGGGGTCTCGGCCGGACCGGACGTCTCCGGCGGCTCGGTCGTCGGCGGCACCTCGGTGTCCGGCGGCGAGATGCTGGGGATCTCGGGGAGCCACGTGGGCAGTTCGGGCCACTTCGGCGGGATCCACGGCAGGTCTTCCGGTGGCGGCGTCGTCGTGGTCGGCGGCGGAGTTGTCGTCGTCGTTGGCGTCGTGGTCGGTTCGGGGGACGGCTCCGACGTCGTGGGAGGCGTCTCCTCGAACGTCGGGTAGCTCGTGCTCGGTTCCGGCGTGCTGTAGTCGTACGTCGGCACCGGCAGCGGTGGCTGCGGAACGGGAACGGTGGTCGTCGGGTGCGGATCGTTCGTCGGGAGCCACGTTTCCTGAGGACTCGGAGGAGGTTGGTAGGGAACGGTCGTGGGGGTCTCGATCACCTGACTCCCGGTGGGGGAGTAGTTCTCCTCGCTCTGCGGCACCATCTCCTTGACGCCGTAGCCGAGCATCAGCCCACCCACCACGACGGCTGCCACCAGCGCACCGGAAACCCGTCCGCCGGATCCGGTGACGAGTGGAAACTTCTGGCGTTCGGCAGATCCCGCGAGCAGTGCGGCGCCCTTCGCGGTCGCGGCCTCGGGTTCCGCCACCTCGATGGTCGTGCCGTCGAACGTGGTTTCGAGCGCGGAGGCGATACCGGGGATCCGGCCACCGCCGCCGACCAGGACGAGAGCTTCGGGCCGTTGCAGGGCCTGAGCGAAGGCCTCTGCCACGAACTCGGCCACGCGAGAACCGGCGTCGTCGGCCGTCTCGTCGGCCGCGGCGTCCGCGCTGACGGTCGCGGTGCGATCGCGGAAGAACACGGTCCCGTCGGCCTGGTCGACGATGGTGACGGTGAGGCCGGACGCGCCGAGATCGACGAGGGCGATGATGCCGTACTGCGCGACGAGCCCGGTGCTGCGCAGGTACGTGAGGGTGGCGGCGGTCTCGGGCACCAGCCGGATCGACCGCTTCTGGGATTTCGCTGCGGAACGCACCGCAGCAGCCTGGGATTCGGTGCGGTACGCGACCGCGATGGCGTCGGGCTCGATCCGGCGGTCGGGGACCTGGGTGGTCATCAGCCCTATCGCGGACAGTGCCAGGTCACCCGGATCGGTCTGGGTGCCGAGGTCGGCGGAGATCGTGCGGTATTCGACGTCCTGGACGCCGGTGTCATCGGAGGAGACGAGTGCGCTGCACACCCCGGCTGCTCCGGTGGAGATACCGAGTGAGTTTCGCATGGTCCACCTCCTGCTTTCGGTGTTCGGGTCGGCTCGTGTCAGTTCGCTCGTGTTCCGGGCCCATCCGGGCCGGAAACTGAGATAATTCGATGCCGGCCGTGGGCGTCGTTATCTGAACGTTACCCAATGTCGGGTGACGGCGCTCGGTGGGTATGCGTCGGTGCAGGTCGGGTCGGACATTTGCGGTGCAACGGACCGCTGTGAGCGGTCCGCGAGCGCCGCTCCAGCGACTTCGGAAGCGAGGGTTCATGTCCGACGCGATCCACTTGGCAAGCCTCGACCGCCACGACCGGCGTCGGATGCTGCGAAAGGCGTTGATACGGTCCGCCGCCACCGTGGTGATTCTGCTGATCGCCTACTTCGCACTGCCGATGGATCACGTCTCGGATGCGGGAGCGATCGTGGTGCTCACCGGCGGGGCCGTGGGCGTGGTGGCGTTGTGTGCCTGGCAGGTCCGTCAGATCATTCGCTCGCCCACACCGGAGGTGCGCTCGGCAGAAGCGCTTGCCGTCACGCTGCCCGTGTACCTGTTGGGGTCGGCGACGACGATATTTCTTCTGTCGCAGATGGATACGGGGTCTTTCAACGAGGCTCTCACGCGGATCGACGCGCTCTACTTCACGCTCACGGTGTTCGCGACCGTCGGATTCGGGGACATCGCGGCCGTGACCCAGCCGGCGCGCGCCGTCGTGACCGTGATGATCGTCGGCAACCTGGTGATGCTCGCGGTGGGCGTCAAGTTGTTGACCCAGGCCGTCAAGTGGGGCAGGGCACTCAAGGACACACGGGAGGCCGGTGGGGACGAGATGTCCCCACCGGCCTCCCGGTGACAGTTCTTTCCAGCGCGTCTTCCCAGCGCGTCGCGGCGTGTCAGCGCATAGTCGCGAGGACGAGTTCGACGTTGTGGTCCGGCGAACCGCCCAGGAGCTTGGCGTCCGCGTGGATGTCGTTGAACGAGAACTCGCGGTACATCGAGGCCAGACCCGCGGGGGAGAAGTCGTCGTAGTCGACCTGGTACGGGCTGTCGGCCTCGATCAGCGTCGTCATCAGCGAGACGGTGCCGTCGTGGTTGTCGACGACCTCGATGATGCGGCCCTGCTGCGGGAAGTCGATGTGCGAGGCGGTGTTGATCTCCCAGAAGCCCTGTTCCGGCGTCTGGCCCACCTGCGGGGTGATCCGGTTCTCGTGGGTGTGTCCGTTGACCCAGGCGAGGACGTTCGGGAAGCGGTGCAGCAGGTCCACCAGCTGCGCACCCTTGACGCGCGGCTCGAGGGGCCGCTCGGGGTCGGGCAGCGTGTTCGCCATCGTCGTGCTGGTGTGATGACTGAACAGCACGAAATAGGTGTCGGTGCGGCTCTGCGTGATCAGCGCGCCGTTGGTGTCGAAGTACTTGCTGCTGCCGGCGAGCAGCGTCTGCTCGATCCACCTGAACTGTGCTTCGCCGAGCGAGCCGTCGACGAATCCGGCGCGGTTGGTCGAGTCCATGCTGATGCCGATGACACCCGGCGAGATCTCGAACGTGTAGTAGCCGATCCCGGTCTCGTCGGCGTCGGGCGCGAAGCCGTGGCCGACCGGGCCGGGGCCGGTGTTCGCGGGATCGAGGTGGGCAGCAATGAATTCGCGCGGCGTGAACGGCTGGCGCCGCGCGTCCGGTGTCACCGTCCGCGGCGGGGTGGTGATCGCGGAGAGCAGGTTCAGCACCGCCGTCGGGTCCGAGCTCAGGGCGCTGGAGATGCGGGCCGCCTGATCCGAGGAGTCGGGAACCTCGAACTTCTTGTTGCCCGTGTACATCTGCTCGAGGAACGGAATGCCGCTCGGGAGGGTGCCCTCGACCGAATCGTCGTGGTTACCGAACACGCAGTACCACTTCGTGTTCAGCCCGGAGCTGGTGACGGGCTGCAGGGCCGCGTGCAGCAGGCCGGGGATCTCCGGGAATCCGGTCTTCTTGTAGATGTCCTGGATGGACGACTCGGGATTCCAGTACAGGTCGGCACCCGAGTTCTGCACGCCCTCGTACCGGGTCGGGTCACCGGTGTTGGGGGTGATGACGCCGCCGTTGAGGGCAGTGAGGAACCAGCCCAGTTCGACGAATTCCTTGTTGTCGGTGTTGTCGCCGGTGGTGACGACGGCGTCGAAGTCGCGCTGCGTGTGCGGGCCCTTGCGGAGGGAGTTGACGCGGTCGATCAGCGAGATCAGGCCCTGGGCCGTCATGGTCTCCTGCGGGCGGAATGCCGCGCCCTGGAACGGGTGAACGTACTCGAACCGCACGGGCGACTGGGCGTCGAGCACGTGGACGTCGGTCAGCTGGACGATCGATGCCAGGTCCGTGCGGCGATCCTCGCGTCCGGACTGCGGCTCGGCGAGGTCTGCGCGGACCACGAGCGGCCAGCCCGGGCCCGCGGTGAGGCGGCGGTATCCGCTGGAGCCCAACGGAACCGCGACGGATTCGAGGGTGGTACCGGCGATCGACGCCGGCAGCGGTGCGGCCGCATGGGCCTGCGCTGCGAGCGGATTCCACGATCGGTTACCGACGAGCGGCAGTGCCGAGATCCCGAGTGCGCCGACACCGGCGGCCCCCAGGAAGGTGCGCCGATTCATTCCGTTCATCTGCTGTTCACCCACGCGGACACTGTAGGCGACGATTCGTTATCCAACGCCCGTTTGCGGTGGAATCGGCGGAGTGTCGGCTGTCAGGCGCTCTCGTCGCTCAGTGGGCCGAACTGGGGAACCTGGGGCATCGTCGTCACGACGTGCACGGTCGCCTCGGCGGTGGACGCGGCCAGCACCCACGGGACGTCGCTCGGGAACTGCACGAAGTCGCCGGGGCCCAGGTCGGCCAGTTCGTTGGCGGGACCGACGCGCACCTTGCCGCTGATGACGTAGGCATGGATCAGAGTTCCGGCGGAATCCGCGGCCCGGACGAGTTCGTCGGGGCCGTCGGTCGTCGAGGCCTTCAGTCGCATGATGCTCGTGCGGACGTAGCCGGAGCCGTAGATCTGGTCGAGGACCTTCGTCGTGCCCGTGCCGGTCTTGTCGTTCCAGATGCCCTCGCCGGCGCGCACCACGAATACGCGGGTGCCCCACTCGGTGACGAGGCGTCGCAGGGGTACGTCGAGTGCTGCGGCGATCGCGTCGATGGTCTCGACTGTGGGATTGCCTACACCCTGTTCGATTTTCGACAGCGTCTGCTTCGACAGGTCCGCACGCTTGGCGAGGTCGCCCATGCTCATCTGCCGCTCGTTGCGGAACCGTTGAACATTGCGTGCGATCAGCGGGTTGCTGTCCACGGACCCTCCTCTCGGTCGAAGTGCTCGGTGCCGACCGGTGCCGTCGAATGAGCGCAATGCTGCTGACGATTAAAGCCGAGTCGGGCCGGTTGTCACTTTTAATATCAATATCGTCAATCTTGACATGTAATCGGCTGGTGGGCACACTCGGACCAGGCGCCGGGTCGCGCCGGAGATGTCCGTTTCGCAGAGTGAAGTGGTGGGATCGATGGGTGTCCAGGAATTGGCCGATCTGTCTCGTTCGGGTTCGGGTTCGGGTCGGGACGGCCGTGCCGCCGTCGACAAGGCGATGAGCCTGCTCACCAGTTTCGGCCAGGAGGCGTACTCGGGCGTCGGTGTCAGTGAACTCGCGCGCCGCTCCGGGCTGAGCAAGTCGACGGCGTTCCGCATCCTCGGGATGCTCGAGCGCAACCACGCCGTCGAGCGCGTCGGGAGCGACTACCGGCTCGGTTCCGAGCTGCACAATCTCGGTGGCCGCGTGTATGCCCCGCAGCACTCCACGGTCCGCGACGTCCTCACCCCGTTCCTGGCCGATCTGTACGAGGCCACCCGGCAGACCGTGCACCTCGCGGTGCTGCACGGCCCGGACGTCCTCTACATCAACAAGCTGTACGGCCACCGGACCGTCGCATCACCTTCCCGGGTCGGTGGGCGCGTGCCCGCGCACTGCACCGCGGTGGGCAAGGCGCTGCTCGCGTACTCCGGTCAGGACTCCGAGGAACTGATCGGTTCGAATCTGGCGGCGCGGACGTCGAAGACCATCACCGACATCGGTCGCTTGCGCGCGGAGCTGGCGCAGATTCGCCGCACCGGCGTGGCCTTCGACAACGAGGAGAGTCGTGACGGTCTCGTGTGCGTCGGTGGCGTCGTCACGGGAGCCGGATCCCGTCCGGTCGCCGCGTTCTCGGTGTCCGGCCAGGTATCTCGCTACGCACCCGCGGCTGCGGAGCCGGCGCTGCGGCGGGTCTGCATGGCGGCGTCGCGCGCGTTGAGTGCGTCGCAGGTCGCGCTGGCCTCGTAGTCCCCCGACTCCCGGGAGCGAACTTCTCCCGGACAGTGATTCAGGCCGAAGGAGCCATTCATGTCAGTTGCGCTGGTTGCGCTGTCCCACTCCCCGCTGATCGGGCTCAACGATCCGGCGCAGGAGGTGCTCGACGAGGTCGATCACGCCGTCGCCGGCGCGCGGGCTTTCGTGCAGGAGTACGACCCCGAACTCGTCGTACTGTTCGCGCCGGACCACTACAACGGGTTCTTCTACGGCAAGATGCCGCCCTTCGCGCTCGCCACGGGAGCACTCGCGGTGGGCGACTTCGGTTCCGCCGAAGGGGAGATCCTGGTCGACCACGAAGCGGCCGATGCGATCGCCAAGGGCGTCCTCGAACGGGACATCGACCTGACGATCTCGGCACGCATGGTGGTCGACCACGGCTTCGTGCAGCCGCTCGAGATGCTGTTCGGTGGCATCCAGTCGGTGCCGACCGTGCCGGTCTTCGTCAACGGCGTGGCCGCGCCGCTCGGCCCGGTGCGTCGTATCCGGCAGTTCGGCAAGGCGCTCGGCGAGGCGGCGGCGCGGCTCGACAAGCGCGTGCTGTTCCTCGCGTCCGGTGGACTGTCGCACGACCCGCCGGTCCCGATTCTCGAGGGTGCGCCGCCGCGCGTCGCCGAGGCGCTGATCCTCGGCAACCCGCCCACCCCCGAGCAGCGCGCCCGCGGTGAGCAGCGCGTCGTGCAGTCCGGTATCGACCTGGCCGCCGGGACCTCCACTCGCAAGCCGCTCAACCCCGTGTGGGACAACGAGGTTCTCGACATCGTCGCGTCCGGTGACATCGAGCAGTTCGACGGTTGGACCAACGAATTCTTCGAGGCGCAGGGCGGCGGCTCGTCGCACGAGGTCCGCACCTGGATCGCCGCGTACGCGGCGCTCGCGGCAACCGGTTCGTACGAGCTGCAGTCGCGTTACTACCGTGCCATCCCCGAGTGGGTGGCCGGTTTCGCGGTGACCACGGCGAAGTAGTTCCGCTCTTCGACATCGGGTCGGGCGTCTGTCGGAGACGCCCGCCCTTGTCGTCCCCGGACCCGAGTGCTACCCATGAAGGACGCCTCGGGGGAGGAGACGACATGGTGACGTCGGCGTATCTCAGGGGATCCGGCGAGCCGGTGCTGTTGCTGCACGGCTTCACGCTGTCGCACCACGTGTGGCATCGGGTGGCCGACGACCTGGCGTCCGACTACGACGTTCTCGCGCTCACGATGCCCGGACACTGGGGCGGACCGCGACTGCGGTGGCGCGACCTGGGGATCGCCGGCATCGCCGACGGCATCGAACGGGAACTCGACGCGATGGGCTGGAACACCTGTCATGTCGTCGGCAACTCGCTGGGCGGCCAGGTCGCGTTCGAGCTGGCGCGTCGGGGCAGGGCCCGCTCGGTTGCGGGGGTGAATCCGGGAGGCGGGTGGAAACGATTCTCCCGCATCGAATTCCGCGTCGGCTCCGGATTCGTGGCGCAGTTCCCGCTCATGGCGCTCGCGCGGGTGCTCGGTGACCGTGCTGCCGCGCATCGCTTCTTCCAGCGCCCCATCATCGCGAATTGCAGCCACGACGTCAGCCGGGTAGATCCGGACGACGCCACGAATGTCATTAGGGCCGTGTCGCACTGCCCGGTGTACCTGCCGATCCTTTCGGCGTTCCTTCGTGACGGCCCGCTACGCGGACTCGATCGAATCACCGTGCCCACGTCGCTGATCCTCGGCGAGTTCGACACCTTCCTGCCTCGGGACACCTGCACGCAGGGCTTCGTCGACGAACTGTCCGGCGAGGTCGAGGAGATCGTGTTGCCGGGCGTCGGGCACATCCCGATGCTCGAGGCCCCGGACGTCGTGGCGAGGGCGCTGCGTATGCATCTGGAGCGGGTTGTGGGGTGTGACGATGTCGCGTGATGTCGGCTCTCGAAGTGTCCGGACATCAGGCGTTGGGATCACGACCGCGACGTTGCCTCCGATGGGATGGGCGCGGGTAGGCCAGTCCGGAGTGTCGAGAAGCAGGTCGAGAGTCGTGATGAGAGAGTCGGATCCGGTGACGTCGTCCCAGTCCGGGGCGTACAGCACGACCACGTACGACCGCGTCGGGTCGTCGTCGGGGCGCCACGTGAACGACACGGCGACCGCTCGCCCGGCGACGCCGACTTCGACGTCGCATGTTGGTCCAGGGCTCTCGCCCGTACTTCTCGTTGTGTCCGCCGGGAGCGGGGGCGAACCATCCGGTCGAATCATCCGGCTCCGGCGTCGGTGCGGCCGGCATGGACGTCGCATCCAGCAGATAGCGGCGCAGTGAGTCGGCGATCGCTCGCCGACGGTACCCCGATGCGTCGGGCCCGAAATCGGACGTCATCGTCGGAGTCTTCCCGGTCATTCGCAGAGATCCGGTAGACGCGCCCGGGTTGTCGGAGGGCGGCCGTATAGTCGAAAGTATGTTCGATGGGGGTGGGGTCGGAGAGGCGGCGGGCGACGTCGCGCGGGACGCGCTGCGGTTCGTCGAGCTGTTGGAGCTGGCGCGGATCGAGAACATGCACGCCGCCCGCAAGGTCCTGCTGGCGGGCGAATTGAGGCTGTCGGCACTCGGGCGCGATGTGGCGTTGTGCGGCGGCGACATTCGCGATTGCGGCAACGAGGCGATCGCGGAGGTGTCGACCAGGCTGGGCTGTTCGCACACGATGGCCTCCCATTTCTGTGACCTCGGCGTCGATCTGCGGCTCCGTCTCCCGCTCACGTGTGCCGCGTTCCTGGCCGGCGATCTCGATTACGCCCGCGTCTGGCGGATTCATCGCGAGACGACGGGACTGCGGCCGGAAACCGTTGCTCTCCTCGAAGCCGAGATCATCCGATCTGCCCGGCGATTGGCGCCGGCCGCACTCGGGCGCGAGATTCGAGAATTGATCGTGCGCGCCCGTCCCGACGAGGCGGCATCGGATCGTGAAGTTGCCGAAGCGGAGTGCCGGATCAAGGTGCGCCCTGCCGGACCGTTGTCGGAGTTCACCGCGGTGCTGACCGCCGAACAGGGGCAGGCTGCCTGGCAACTGGTGTGCGAGATGGCCGACACCGTGTGCAGGAAGGATCGCCGCGGTCGGCCGATCCTGCTGGTCGACGCATTCGTGGCGCTGCTGCACGGCGAATCTGCCCTGCCGTGCACGTGCGAGCGGGCCGACTGCCCCAAGGCCGGTGCGTCGACTGTGCCGTCGCGGCGGAAGCCGCTGGTGCAGATCACCGTCGACGTCGCGACTCTGCTCGGACTTACCGCCTCGCCCGCGTACCTCGACGGACACGGACCGATCGATCCGATGCTCGCACAGATGCTGTCCGAAGACGCGACCTGGCGGGCGATGCTCACCGAGATGGTAGACGTGGCAGCCGAACTCGGGTTGGTTACGGACGAACGGGAGAAACCCCCAGCTGGTACCGAGACCGAGACCGAGACCGAGACCGAGACCGAGACCGGGAGCCGGGCCGACGGTTCGACACCTCACCACGCGCCGCGGCGACCGGGCCTGCACGTGTTCCGGGCGCGGGGATCCCGGCATCGCGGCGGTGATGTGCCGCGCGCGCACTCGCGATCAGGTCCGAGTTCTGGGCCGCCACCGTGTGGTGTCGGCCGAACGATCGCGGAGATCGAGAAGGCGCTCGACGCAAATCCTGCGACGAAGCGTGGGCGTCGACCGGATGGGCATGGGGGATTGACGACCCCGCCCGATGGGGCGCTGCAGTACCGCCCGGACGCGGCGACGGCGGCAATGGCCCGCACGCGCGACGGGCACTGCAGATTCCCGGGATGCTCCGTGCCGGCCGCCCGTTGCCAACTCGATCACGTGGTGCCGTTCTCGCACCGCAACCCGACTGCGGGTGGATGGACGATCGGGTCGAACCTGCAGTGCCTGTGCCGGTTCCACCACAATCTCAAGACCATGGGCCGAGTCGGTGCCTCGATGCTCGGCGGTGGTGTCGTCGTGTGGACAAGTCGCTACGGCACCGCGACGGTGACGCTGCCCGGCGGGATGTATGTCCGAGACGCTGCCCCGACGTTGGCGCCGCAACTGCCGCGCAGGCCTGTCGACAGAGGCAGCCGCGCCGCCTATCGCGGAGAGGAGTCGCCGCCATTCTGAGCATCACTCAATCGCAGATCCGCGATCAGTCCGTAATGGTCCGACCCGGCCACCTCGATGCGTTCGAGCGAGGTGGCCTGCGCACCCTTGGTGAGGATGTGGTCGATGCCGACGATCGCGGGGTAGCGCTTGTCCGTGGGGTACGTCGGCAGGATTCCCGCGCCCAACTGATCGGCGGCGTCGACGTAGCCGCCGTGCCGGAGATCCCGGAACTTGCGGTGCGAGTAGGTGGCGTTGAAGTCGCCGCTCACGATCACGTTGTCGTGGACCGCGGCGGCATCCATCGCGTCCCGCAGGCGGTCGAAGTCCTCGGTCCAGTCGGCCGCCGGTGCAATGTAGGCCGGCACCGGGTGCACGTCGTACAGCACCACCGGCCGATCCAGCCCGGCATCCACGTCGACGACCAGATTCGTCAGCGCCATGCCGTCCACCGTCCGCCCGTTCGACAGCGGCAACCGACTGTAGATACCCGCGCCGACACCTCCCGCGCGTGGTTCCAGGAACGTGTGTGGCAGAACACTTTCCAGGCCTGCCTCACGAAGCGCGGCCGCGGCCGGCTCGGTCAGTTCCTGGAGTGTGAGGACGTCGACACCCCGGTCCCGCACCGCCTGCACCAGCGCGACGGGATCCGCCGAGCCCACCATGATGTTGGACTGCATCACGCGGACCGTGGGGCCGGCCGGTGCCCCGTCGCCGCCCGACGCTCCACCCACCCACAACGGGCCGAATGCCCACGCACCCAGCGCCACCACCAGCGCGGAGATCCCGAGCAGAATCCACTGCCGCGCTGCGGCGGCGACAATCGCACCGACGATCGTCACCGCCAACAGGAACGGTGCGAACGAGGCCGCGACGATGACCACGTTGGTGGAGGCGCCAGAGCGGAAAGCGACCAGAGCGGCCAGTCCCGACGCGATGCCGACACCGCCGATCACCGCCGCTGCCCGCCGCAGCGCGATCGAGCCCGTCATCGGATCCCCCTCCGTCGTCGATCGAGACGACGCAGTTTATCCGTTTCGCCCGGTGCCAGCCCCCGGCTCAGGCCTGTCCCAGCCCAGGGGTCAGCCGGGCATGGGTGAAGCGGACGAGCTGCATCGGGCGCAGCGCATCCGAGCGGTCCCAGAAACCGGCAGGCACCGAATCGGCCTCGGCGGTCGAATCCACGGTCGACCAGCCCGCACCTTCCAGCCATGTGGCGAGGTCCGTCGAGGTGGGCGTACAGCGCCATGGTTCGCCCTGTGCACCGACGGCCGCCGCGACGGCCCGGACGTAGTTGTTGCCTGCCTCGTCCCGTGCGGCCCCGGGGACGATGTGGTCGAACACCAGCTCGGATCCCGGCGCGAGGGCGCCGAGAGATGTGACGGTCCGCTGGACTGCGCCGGCGTCGAGATACATCGACACCCCGAGCCACGATACGAACGCCGGTTCGTCGATGCGAAGACCGGCGTGTGCGAGTTCGGCAACCGGGTCGTCGACGGTGAGGTCGACCGGCACCGGCGCGCCGAGGTCCGAGGTGCCTGCCCCGTCGAGGAGCGAGCCGCGCCACGCGAGCACGCCCGGCAGGTCGACGTGCCAGGCCGCGCAGGCCGTCGGCATGCGCCGCGTCGATGTGTCGAGGCCCGCACCCAGCACGACGTACTGCCGGATGCCGGACGAATGCAGCCGCCGCTCGGTGTACGCACTGCGGGCTGCGGCGGACACGCGGGCTGCCGCGAGCACGGGCTCGCCGGGATGGGCGAGATGGAAGTCCAGGGGGGACGGGTTGCCGGCGGCCGCGCAGATCAGTCGTGCGGTGTCGTCGACGATCAGATGCGGCGGAGAGTCCACCATCGCGTGGGCGGCGCGGGCGGCGACGGACATGAGGGCCGAGGGGCTCGGCGTGACAGGTGTATTCACCTCAACCAAGTACCAGAGCCCGACGCGAATCGGCGGGAGGCGCGCCGCACGAAGCTGCGAAAACGACTGAAGGGCGGTCGGATTCGGGCGAATCCGACCGCCCTTCGAGAGCTCGCTGGGTTACAGGGGCAGGTCGTCGACAGCCGTCGGTGCGTCCGCGACCCAACCCGGTTCCCGGACCAGGAGGGACAGTTCGGTGACCTCCTCGCGTTCTCCCGGAATGTCGACGTCGACGACGTAGCGGAACCCGGCGTCCTCCCCGAAACCGATGGCATCGAGGTCGCCGGCCGGGACCGGCAGCACGATCCGGCGGCACTGCGGGTTCTCCCGCAGGATGCGTTCCGCGAGATCGCCCAGAACGGCAGTGTCGCCCAGGCCTCGGAGATCGAGTTCCACATCCGCGATGCCGGCGGGATACGCGTTGCCGAGGGGTCCGCGCACGGCGAACCGTGCGCGGACCTCGTGCGAGGTGCCACCGTCGTCGACGGAGTACGTCAGCGGCCAGCCCGGGGTGCTCATCGGCTCAGCGAACCGTGTCCGTCGGCCGCCAGCTTGCGCAACGAGACCTTGTCGAGCTTGCCGGAACCGTTGCGCGGCAGGGAGTCCAGCACGAGAATCTCCTTCGGCAGCTTGTACCGGGCGAGGCGCTCGCCGGTGAAGTCGCGGATCTCTTCGAGCGTCGGATCGCTGTCGGTGGACACCACGAGGACGGCGACGACGATCTCGCCCCACTTGGGGTCGGGTGCGCCGACGACGGCCGCGTCCGTGACGCCCGGGTGCTCGACGAGCACCCGCTCGACCTCGGCCGGGTAGACGTTCTCGCCGCCCGTGATGATCATGTCCTTGATCCGGTCGACGATGTAGAGGAAGCCCTCCTCGTCGAGGCAGCCCAGGTCGCCCGAGTGGAACCAGTCCTCGGCGTCGAACGCGGCATCCGTGGCCTGCTGGTTGGCCCAGTAGCCCGGCGTGACGTTCGGCCCGCGCACGCAGATCTCGCCGGCCGCATCGGGTTCGGTGAGAGTGACACCCGTCACCGGATCGACGATCTTGATCTCGGTGAACGGCATCGGGAGACCGGCCGACGACGCCCGCTCCAGGGTCCGCTCGGGTGGCAGCGACGTCGCGAACGGTGCGGTCTCGGTCAGACCCCACGCCTGCTGCAGCGCGACACCGTGGTGGCCGTACTCCTTGACCAGGCTCGGCGGCACGGGCGCGCCTGCGACGATCGCCGAGCGCAGCCGCGACAGGTCTGCACCTGCGAACTGCGGAAGCTGTGCGACGGCCGAGAACATGGCGGGCACCGCGAAGATGGTGTTGACCTTGTACTCGACGAGGTCCGCGAGCGTGCGCGCCGGATCGAACGTGCGACGCACCAGCGTCGCGCCGCCGCGGGCGAGACTTCGCAGCGTGAACGAGTTGAGGCAGCCGATGTGGAACAGCGGCGCCACCGCGAGGTTGACGTCACTGCGGCTGGTCTCGACCACCGAGTCCACGTTGAACGAGTTCCACCAGATGTTGCCGTGCGTGAGCATGACGCCCTTGGGGCGTCCGGTGGTGCCCGACGTGTACATCAGCGCGGCCAGGTCGTCCGCGTACCGCGGCAGCGGCGTCATCGTGATTCCGAGGGCTTCGCCGCGGGCGAGGGCCGACGTCAGTCGCTCCCAGTGCTCGCCCGGCCCGTCCGTCAGCGGCACCGCGTCGTCGTTGTCGACCGCGAGCAGACGCGACGGCAGGACCGCCGCATCGATCTCGTCGACGACGGGCATGTGGCCGGGTTCGACGACCAGAACGCGCGGTCCGAAATCGCCGAGCTGATAGGCGATCTCGGCGGCGGCCAGGCGGAAGTTGATCGGCACGAACACCGCTCCCACCCACGCCGCAGCGAGGTAGTTCACCAGGAACGTCGGGCTGTTGAGACCCAGGTAGGCCACCCGGTCGCCCTTGCGGACACCCGACGCGTGGAAAGTGAGCGCCATGGCGTGCACGCGCGCGGTGAGTTCGCGGTAGTCGATCGTGTGGTCTTCGTAGATCAGCGCGGTGCGGGCACCGTGCAGTCGGCCCAGGTTCTGCAGCGCACGTGCCGGGCTGATGTCGACAGGATGCTTCTCGGTGCTCACAGATCGTCTCCGCCTGCCGCGGTGCGGAACCCACGGGCAGCGATGCCGCCGTCGACGGGAATGATCGCACCGGTGATGTTGGAACTGTTGGCCGACGAGGCCAGCAGCACGTAGGGCGCCGTGAAATCGGCGGGATCGACACTGGCGTCGTGCAGCGGCAGCAGTGGGTTGTCGCCCGTCGTGGCGCTCCGGGCGAACGAGGCCTCGATGGACCGTTCGGCCATGCCCATCGACTCCGGTCCGCGCAGGTCCGTGCGCATGCCGCCCGCGGCGACGCCGTTGACCCGGACCTTCGGGGCCAGCTCGTACGCCAGCTCGAGCACGAGTCCGCGGCAGGCGTGCTTGCTCGCGGTGTACAGCGGACCGCCTCCGTTCGGATAGAAGGCCGAGTTCGACAGCGTCATCACGACACTGCCGCGGGTCTTGACCAGCTCCCGCCACGACGCCTCGACGGCCAGTAGGTAGCCCTTGACGTTGACGGCGAACAGTTCGTCGAACGCCGCCGACAACGATTCGCCGTCGAACCGGGTGATCGAGCGCTGGTAGTCCCAGATGCCGGCGTTGGGCACCAGGGTGTCCAGTTTACCGAAGCGTGCGACGGCCTCCGAGACCGCGCGATGCTGGTCGGCGGCGGACCGGACGTCGGCCTCCACCGTGTGGACGCGGTCGCCGCGATCTCCGGCCGCCTCGATCACTTCGCTCAACTTGGCGGGATCACGGTCCGCGACGACGACCGATGCGCCCTCGTCGAGGAACCGTTCGGCGACGGCCCGGCCCAGCCCGGAACCGCCACCGGTGATGAGGGCGACGTTGCCCCCGAGCCACCCGGTCACTGATCCTCCAGGAAATCCACCACGAGCCGCTCGAACTCCTTCTGTCGCTCCACCTGGACCCAGTGGCCGCACTTGCTGAAGGCGTGCAACTGCACGTTCGGGATCTGCTTGAGCATGAGCTGCGAGCCCTCGAACGTGATGGTGCGGTCCTCGGTGCCCCACAGCAGCAGCGTCGGCGCCTCGATCTCGTGGGCGTCGCGCCACAGCGGATCCATGCCGTGACGGCGCGCGAACGCGGCGTTGTAGCGGTGGTAGAACTCGATGTGGCTCTCGTCCAGAGACGCCTCGTAGCGGGCCTCGATGTTGGCGTCGTCGAACTGCCTGGGGTCGGCGACCATGGTGCGCACGAAGTCCTTCATCTTCTTCACGGTCGGGCCGCCGCCGTTGTAGTAGCGGAACATCGCCTTCTGGCCCTCGGTCGGCGTCGGGCCGAACGGCAGCCAGCCGCCGCCCGGGGCCATCAGCACCAGACGGGTGACGCGGTGCGGGATCGCGAGCGCGAGCGCGATCGCGGCGGCGCCACCGAGGCTGTTGCCCATCAGGTGGAACTCCTCGATGCCCATCGCATCCAGCGTCTGGATCAGCGCGTCCACCGTGATCTGCGTGATGCTCCGCTCCCGAAGGTCCTCCTCCGTGGGGCGGTAGCTGCCACCGAATCCCGGCTGGTCCGGCAGCACGACCGTGAAGTGCGGCGTCAGAGCCGGCAGGTTCTGGCTGTAGTTGGCGATCGCCGACGCACCCGGGCCACCGCCGTGCAGCATCACCAGGACCGGGCCGCTGCCGGCCTCGCTCACCTTGATGGTGCCGAGCGAGGTCTGGACCTCGCGGGTGGTCACGGCCGTCTCTGCCGCTGCATTCGTTGTCACTGTGTCACGCGCTCCTTGTGTCTGGGGAGGATCGTCGCCTGGTTGTTCCGAGCAGGAATGAGGGATCAGAAGAAGGTGCTGATGTTCTTGGCCAGCAACACGTTCTGGTCGAGAAGGATCGTGCGGCGGGCGACCACCAGGTCGCCGCTTCCGGTCTCGCGGAGGATGTCCTCACGACCGCCGGAGTAGATGTCGACCTCACGCTCGAGCCGGTTGCGGTAGACGATGAAGTTCGAACGCGCGTACCACTGCCCGATCTCCTGCTCGTCCGCGTCCGCGTGACGGACGACGACGTTGCTCACCAGGTGGCGGGTGCGCGACGGCGGATCCTCGGCCCACGCCATCCCGGAGTCGAAGCGCCGGATGCGCCAGGCGAGGCTCGCGCGGGTCTCGTCGAAGAACGCGGCCTCCCCGCGCGCCGCGACCGCGAGCGACTGCTGACGGCGCAGGCGGTTGCTGCGGGTGGGCGCCCAGTAGTGCAGGTCCTCCGCGAGCAGGTCGAGCCAGTCGGTGAAACGGCCGTCGTCGATCAGTTCGGCTTCGTGGAAGTACAGCTGCTGCACACGGAAATGCGTGGCGGCGTCGGCGATCTGCCGTTGGGCGGGGACCGCCGCCGAGGTGGTGTCGGTTGCCATGGTCAAGTCATCCTTTGGCGAGCTTGCGCAGATTCACGGACGGATCGGCCAGAGCGGCCGGATCCACAGGAAGAGCGCGGTCGATGATGATGCGCGCGGCCCGCACTGCGGGACCGCCGTCGATGAACGCGGCTCCGACCAGGGTGTCGCCCCGGACTCGGAACACCATCTGCGGTCGGGTGGCGTCGTCGGGGTGCGGCCGGATCACGGTCTCGCCCTCGGCGGTCATCGATCCGACGCCCTGCACGTGGATCCCGTGCCGGTCGGACCAGAACCAGCCCGCGCACTCGGGGTCGGGTTCCTGCCCCAGGACGCGGGCGGCGACCGCGCGTCCGTTCAGTTGTGCTGCTTCCCAGTGCTCTTCGCGTCGGTGCAGGGTGCCGTCGGCAGCGCGTCGGCGCGCGACGTCACCGGCGGCGAACACGGCCGGATGGCTCGTGCGGAAGTGTTCGTCGACGAGCACACCGCCGTCCACGTCGAGACCCGCGGCTTCTGCGAGCTCGGTCGACGGGATCGACCCGACGCCCACGAGTACCGCGTCGGCGAGGAGTTCCTCGCCGGTGGTCAGTACGACGGTCACGGATTCGCCGGTCGGCCGGATCTCCGAGACGCCTGCGGTGTACACCGCGATGCCGTGTTCGGTGTGCTGGTCGTGCAGGTAGCGCGCCATCTCGGGGCCGACCGCGGGAACGATCGGCGGATCGAGCGGATCGACCAGCGTCACGGTCGCGCCCAGCTGCAGTGCCGCCGAGGCGGTTTCGGCGCCGATGAGGCCGGCGCCGATCACGATCAGTCGCGCCCCCGGAACCAGGCGTGCCTTGAGGGCGCGCGCGTCGTCGATCGTGCGCAGCAGGTGCACCTGCGGCAGGTCGCCGCCGGGGACCGGCAACGGTCGGGCGCCGGCGCCGGTGGTCAGGATCGTCACATCCGCGTCCAGGCGGGTGCCGTCGGCCAGTTCGACGATCCCGTCGTCGGGTTTCAGTGCCGTCACCGCGGCCCCCGTGCGGAGAGTGATCCGCTGCGCGGCATACCAATCGGGCTTGGCCAGGGCGAGATCGGACTCGTCGGCAGTGCCGAACATGAAGGCCTTGGACAGCGGCGGACGGTCGTACGGGGCGGGCCCGCCGTCGACGAGCGTGATCTCGCCGTCGAAGCCGCGGGTGCGGAGTTCGCCGGCGGCACTGACACCGGCGAGTCCGCCACCCACGACGACGATGCGCTCGGGAGTGCTCACGGGATCGGTCATTGCGCGGCAGCCTGGCCGGGGTACAACCAGATCTCGTCGCCCTCGACCTCGACCTTGTGGGCCGCGACGTCCTCGGTGGCGGGCATGGACAGCACGGATCCGGTGCGCAGGCAGAACTTGCCCGAGTGCAACGGGCACTCGACCTGCCCGCCCTCGATCCAGCCGTCCGCGAGGGAGGCCTCGCCGTGGCTGCACCGGTCGTTGAGCGCGAAGTACTCGCCCTCGTCGTGGAAGACTGCGATCGGTTCGCCCGTGCCGGTCTGCTCGGCGTCGACGACCAGCGCCTCGCCGTCCTCGATGTCGCCGACCGCGCCGATCTTGATCTTGGTGATGGTCTCGCTCACTTCGCGCTCTTTTCGTGCCATGCCGGTGTGTTCATCAGTTCTGCCCAGCGCCGGTAGAAGCCGCGGCCGGCAGCGTCGCTGTACAACTCGCTGGTCTTGCCGGGGTAGACGCCGTCCTCACGCTCGGAGCCCAGGCCCATCTGGTAGTTCAGCGGCACACTGTTGGTCATGAAACCGCCTGCGATGGACTGGCATTCGCTCCAGTTCTCGCCGTCGTCCTGCTCGAAGATGCCGCTGGGACCGAAGGTGCGCAGGTTGTAGAGACGCTGCGCCTCACGCACGTCCTCGGGCATCGACTTGTCGACGATGGTCCACGCCCAGACCTCCATCTTGTCCGGGCCCTTGGGGTGCCAGACGCGGATGCTGCCGTTGACGGGCAGGTACGAGAAGTTGGGGAAGACGGTCGCGTGACCGGTGGTCATCGGCCCCTCGACGCGCTCGTCGCCGAGGCGTTCACGCAGCGCGTCGTAGTCGTAGTAGTCGTGCACCGGCTGCGCGTCGAAGCGGCTGCGCGGGTGCGTCGGGAAGCCTGCACCGTGACCCAGCGGGTCGCTGAACTGGCGGCCGGGGGTGTTGACGATCTCGGACTTGGGGCCGCGGCCGGTGGGGGAGAGCACCATCAGCGCCGACGCGTGCGACATGTTGACGTGGTACCAGTCGGTGGCGAACTGCTCGGCCGCCAACTTCCAGTTGCCGTCGAGCACCCATTTGTGGATGCCGCCGACGGCGACCGTGCCCTCCGGATCGCGGTCGAGCATCGCGTCCATGTAGTAGGCCATGCCGCCGAGCGCTTCCTTCAGCGGCGGCGCCGCCGGATTCCACGTCGCGAAGATCAGCCCGTGGTAGGTGTCGAGCTGGGCGACCTCGACCAGGCCCCAGTCCTTCTTGTCGAAGGATTCCGGGTAGCCGGCCTCGTTCGGGACGCTCACCAGCTTGCCGGCGGTGTCGAAGCTCCAGCCGTGGTAGGTGCACGTGAAGTTCTTGGTGGCGCCGAAATCCGCGCGGCACACCCGGGCGCCGCGGTGGCGGCACGAGTTCAGGAACGCCCGGATCGTGCGGTCCTTGCCCATCGAGACGATGACCGGATCCTCGCCCATGTAGGTGGTGAGGAAGTCGCCGGGCTTGGAGATCTGCGACGTGTGCCCCAGGAACAGCCAGCTCGGGGCGAAGATGCGGCGCAGCTCCTGCTGGTAGATCGACTGGTCGGTGAAGACCGCGCGATCGACGTAGCCGTTGTCGGTGTCGACCATCGTCGACACGTCGACGAACGTGGTCAGGGCGGCCGGCCGCTGGATCGAGCCCGTGATCGGGCTGCCTCCATCGGAGGTACACATGAGTCGTCTCCCTTGAACTTCGGCGATGCGGACGGTGACGTCGACCAGCCGGGTGCGAGGCCCAGCCGGGTATGACAACAGGAGACAACCGCGACTGCTTTCGATGCCAGCGGTCGTGCCGAGGTGCGGAACGCGCGCTCGCGCGAGATACACCGACAGGCCGAGCATGGGTATCCGAACAGATGTTTCGCAGCGCCGCACCCGGTCGCTGTGTCCGACAGCACAGGAGATTTCATGCTCGCAGCCGTCGCCGTCGCCCAGAACGCGGACGACCCGCTGGGAGGACTCGAACTTCGCGAGGTCCCCGATCCGGTCGTCCCGGACGGCTGGGCCAAGGTCGCGGTTCGCTCGTCCGCCCTCAACATGCACGACGTGTGGACGCTGCGCGGCGTCGGACACCCGGCCGACCGGATCCCCATGGTCCTCGGCTGCGACGCGGCCGGTGTCGACGAGGACGGCAACGAGGTGATCGTCTACCCGGTGATCGCCGACGCCGACGGCGGCATGGGTGACGAGACGCTCGACCCGAACCGCGCGCTGCTGTCCGAGCAGCACGACGGCGCGTTCGCCGAATACCTCGTGGTTCCCCGCCGCAACCTGATCCCCAAGCCGGAGTGGCTGTCGTTCGACGAGGCCGCGTGCCTGCCCGTCGCGTGGACCACGGCATACCGGATGCTGTTCACCCAGGCGCGGATCACGGCCGGCGACCGCGTGCTGGTGCAGGGCGCCGGCGGCGGTGTCGCGACTGCCGCGATCAGCCTCGCCGCCGCGGCGGGCGCCAAGGTGTACGCCGCGAGCCGCAGCGCCGAGAAGCGCGCCACCGCGCTGGAACTGGGTGCGCACACCGCGGTGGAGGCGGGCGCACGCCTCCCCGAGAAGGTCGACGTCGTCATCGAGACGGTCGGCGAGGCCACGTGGGCGCACTCGATGCGCTCGCTTCGTCCGGGCGGCACCATCGTCATCGCCGGCGCGACGTCGGGGTCCAACCCGCCCGCCGACCTGACCCGCATCTTCTATCTGCAGCAGCGCATCCTGGGTTCGACCGGATGCACCCGCGCCGAGCTGGTGTCGATGCTGCGGATGATGGAGGCCACCGGGCTGCGGCCGAAGATCGACCGCGTGATCCCGTTGCAGGACATTCACGCCGGCTTCCAGGCCATGATCGACGGAGACGTCAACGGAAAGGTCGTGGTGAAGGTTTCGTGAGCATCTGGATCGGCGATCCGACCATCGACATCGCCAACGACAAGGGCGCGGACACGCTCAACCGGAATCTCGGCATCGAGATCACCGAGATGACCGAGAACTCGCTCCGCGGCCGGATGCCGGTCGACGAGCGGACGAAGCAGCCGGCCGGTGTCCTGCACGGCGGCGCGTCGGTCGCCTTGGCGGAGACGCTCGCGAGCTGGGCGTCGATCTTCGCGGTGGACCGCAGCAGGTTCCACTGCGTCGGCATGGAGATCAATGCCAACCACGTGCGTCCCGTGAGCTCGGGATGGGTACACGGCGAGGCGACGCCGCTCGCGATGGGCCGCAAGACGCACGTGTGGGAGATCAAGATCGTGAACGACGAGGGCAAGCTGGTCTGCGTGTCTCGCTGCACGATGGCGGTGCTGGAGATGCCCTCGCAGTACTGACGGCCGCCACGCCGGGTGCCGGCACTCGGGTATGCCTTGAGTGCTGGCACTCGCATGTATAGAGTGCTAGTCGACGCTGAGCGAGTCCCGGCACCCGCGACGACGGGGCACGTGAGGAGTCACGTGGTGACTGAACTTATCGTGGTCCGAGGAACAGCCTCGGGCCCAACGAAACCCCTGAAAATGGAGGGCTCATCGTGGCGAGCGTGAACATCAAGCCGCTCGAGGACAAGATCCTCGTCCAGGCCAACGAGGCCGAGACGACGACTGCCTCCGGCCTGGTCATCCCCGACACGGCGAAGGAGAAGCCCCAGGAGGGCACCGTCGTCGCCGTCGGCCCCGGCCGCTGGGACGAGGATGGCGAGAAGCGCATCCCCCTGGACGTCCAGGAGGGCGACACCGTCATCTACAGCAAGTACGGCGGAACCGAGATCAAGTACGCCGGCCAGGAGTACCTGATCCTGTCGGCTCGCGACGTTCTGGCTGTCGTCGCGAAGTAGGCCTCACGCCTCCCGCCCCGGAGTTCCTCATCGGACCCGGGGCGGAGTGCGTTTCCGGCGGTAACCCTGAAATCCGTTTCGGGACGAAACCCTGAATCTCAGGAGTAGCTGAATCAATGTCCAAGCAAATTGAGTTCAACGAGAAGGCCCGGCGCGCGCTCGAGCGCGGCGTCGACCAGCTCGCCGACGCCGTGAAGGTCACCATCGGCCCCCGCGGTCGGCACGTGGTGCTCGCCAAGGCATTCGGTGGCCCCACCGTCACCAACGACGGCGTGAGCATCGCGCGCGAGATCGAGCTCGAGGACCCGTTCGAGAACCTCGGTGCGCAGCTCGTCAAGAGCGTCGCCACCAAGACCAACGACGTCGCGGGCGACGGCACCACCACCGCCACCGTGCTGGCCCAGGCGCTGGTCAAGGCCGGCCTGAAGAACGTTGCGGCAGGCGCGAACCCGATCGCCCTCGGCGTCGGCATCGCCAAGGCCGCCGACGCGGTCTCGGAGGCACTGCTCGCCGCCGCGACGCCGGTCGAGGGCAAGGACGCCATCGCGCAGGTCGCCACCGTCTCGTCGCGCGACGAGGAGATCGGCGAGCTGGTCGGCGAGGCCATGACCCGTGTCGGAGTCGACGGCGTCGTCACGGTCGAGGAGTCCTCGACCCTGCAGACCGAACTCGTCGTCACCGAGGGCGTGCAGTTCGACAAGGGCTTCCTGTCGCCGTACTTCATCACCGACATCGATGCGCAGCAGGCGGTGCTCGAGGACGCGCTGATCCTTCTCTACCGCGAGAAGATCAGCTCCCTGCCCGAGTTCCTGCCGCTGCTCGAGAAGATCGCCGAGTCCGGCAAGCCGGTCCTGATCATCGCCGAGGACATCGAGGGCGAATCGCTGTCGACCCTCGTCGTGAACTCGATCCGCAAGACGATCAAGGCCGTCGCCGTCAAGGCGCCGTTCTTCGGTGACCGCCGCAAGGCGTTCCTCGAGGACCTCGCCGTCGTCACCGCCGGCACCGTCATCACCGCCGACATGGGTGTCACGCTCAAGGACGCCGGCCTGGACCTGCTGGGCAGCGCCCGTCGTGTCGTCGTCACCAAGGACGAGACCACGATCGTCGACGGCGCAGGCACCGAGGCCGACATCGAGACCCGCGTCGGCCAGCTCAAGCGCGAGATCGAGAACACCGACTCCGACTGGGATCGTGAGAAGCTCGAGGAGCGCCTCGCGAAGCTGGCCGGCGGCGTCGCCGTCATCAAGGTCGGCGCGGCCACCGAGACCGACCTCAAGGAGCGCAAGTTCCGTGTCGAGGACGCGGTCAACGCGGCCAAGGCTGCGGTCGAGGAGGGCATCGTCCCCGGCGGCGGTTCCGCCATCGTGCAGGCCGGTCGGGCCCTCACCGATCTCGCAGCGTCGCTCTCCGGCGACGAGGCCACCGGTGTCGAGGTCGTGCGCACCGCGCTCGAGGCTCCGCTGTACTGGATCGCCACCAACGCCGGCCTCGACGGTGCCGTCGTGGTCAGCAAGGTCTCCGAGGCGCCCAAGGGCCACGGTTTCAACGCCGCGACCCTCACCTACGGCGACCTGCTCGCCGACGGTGTCGTCGACCCCGTCAAGGTGACCCGCTCCGCGGTTGTCAACGCCGCGTCGGTCGCTCGCATGGTGCTCACCACGGAGAGCGCCGTCGTCGAGAAGCCCGTCGAGGAAGCAGCGGACCACGGCCACGGCCACGCTCACTGATCTCCTCGGCACCTGCCGACGCGAAAGACCCCCGGACGAATTCGACGAATTCTTCCGGGGGTCTTCTGCTTTCGAGGGTCTCGGCCTCAGGTGAGCGGGATCGCGGCGAACATGGTGCCCGTCGGGTGCGACGACCCGCCGGGCGGCTCCACCGTGAAACCGAGCTGCGTCGCGCCGTCGAGATCCTGCAGAACCGCGGTCGTCGTGGGGGAGACCTGCTCCGGTCCCATCGTGCCCGCCGGCACCGGCTCACTGTCCCGGACCAGCCACATCTGGTACACCGTGTCCGGTTGCGGCGGTGCGACGCCGTTCATCACGAGCATCGCGGCATTCGCATCCTTGGAGTACATCGCGGTCGCGGTGCCGCCGCCCGGAATGTCCGTCGACGACGACTGCATATCCGGGGAGTCGAGGATCTGCGCGGTCACGGACGGTGCCGGGGGCGCCTGAGTGACCTGCCGGCCGATGACGACGCCGCCGACCAGGAACACGACGGCAGCTGCGGCCGACGCGACCGCGACCTGCCAGCGGCGCTTGCCGTTTCGCCGCTCGTCGTTTCGCTGCTCGTCGTTTCGACGCTTCGCGAGGTCGTCCCCCGACACCTGCCGCAGCAGGTCGCGGCGCAGCGATGCGGGTGGCGTGACGGCGACGAGCGAACTGGCTGCCGCCATCGTCTCGCGCGCCAACCGGACCGCCGTGTCGAACTCCGCCCGGGTCGTCTCGTCCGCGTCGCCCAAGCGTGCGTCGAGCGCACGAAGGTCCTCGTCGTCGAGGGCGTGGAGGGCGTACAGGTGCGCCCACTCGATCAGGTCGTCGTCCACGTCACATCACCCCCAGACATCCTCTGAGCCTTGCCAATCCATCTCTGATGCGGGTCTTCACCGTCGGAACGGCGACGCCCAGTTCGCCCGCGACCTCGCGGTAGGTCCGGCCACCGTAGTACGCGAGCGTCACCGACTGGCGTTGGAGGTCCGTGAGTGTCTGCATGCAGTCGACCACCGCCTGACGTTCCGCACGGCGCGTGACCTCCTCGGTGACCTCGTCGAACTCGTCGGTCCGGTTGGTGGTCTCGTAGACGATCTCGCGATCGGTGTGCGACTGCTCCGATCGGACGCGGTCCACGGCTCGGCGATGCGCGAGAGTCATCAGCCACGACAACGGTGACCCGCGGCCGGAATCGAACCCGGCGGCGGACTTCCACACCTGGAGGTAGACCTCCTGCGTCGTCTCCTCCGAGAACCCCGGGTCTCGGAGCACCCGCAGGACGAGTCCGTACACACGGGGGCCGGTGCGGTCGTAGAAGGTGGCGAAGGCGGCCTGGTCGCCGCGCGCGACCCGCGCCAGGAGCGCTCGTAGTTCGTCGGACTCGGCGCGGCGGACGGCAACGAGTCCGACGTTGTCCGCCGGGCAGAAGTCGTCACCACCGGAGGGTCCGGCCGAACTCACACGTGCTCGCTCGGGTGCATAGTGGACAACCGTAGCGTGCATCGGCCGGATCCTCTCGGGCGGTGGTGACTGTGGTGCGTTCTGCCGGCGGATCTACCGGCGGGGATCTACTGGGGCATGAGAACCGAGTCGATCAGGTAGACGGTGGCGTTCGAGGTCTTCACGCCGCCGCACACCACACCGGCCTGGTCGACCTTCAGGTTGTCGCCCGAGCCCGTCACCGTCACGTCGCCGCCCTCGACCGTCGTGTGCGTGCCGTCGACCTCACTCGGCGGCAGCTGACCGGGCACGACGTGGTAGGTGAGGATCTTGGTGAGCAGGGCGTCGTCGGTCTTCAACTGGTCGACCGTCGCGGGATCCAGCTTCGCGAAGGCCGCATCGGTGGGGGCGAAGACGGTGAACTGTCCGCCGTTGAGGGTGTCGACGAGATTCACGTCCGGGTTGAGCTGACCCGACACCGCGGCCGTGAGTGTCGTGAGCATCGGATTGTTCGACGCGGCGACCGCGACCGGATCCTGCGCCATGCCCGAGACCGAGCCGGGCCCGTCCGGGACCGTGGCGGCGTACTCCGCGCAGCCGGGGCCCACCAGATCAGCGGCGGGGGCTGCCGAGCCGGACGTCATCATGCCCGATTCGCTCGGCATCGACGAGGACATGGACGGTGTGGACGACGTCGTGGAGTCGGACGAGTCGTCGGACGAACAGGCGGCCACTCCGAACAGGGCGATCGAAGCGGTGGCGGCGGCGGCGATGACGCGGGGCGTCTTGGAGTTCATGGGATTGCCTTCCTGACGGCGGGTTCCGTGCACTGTCGCTAAGTGCTTCGGAGCCGCCGGGCAGGAGGACGGGTCGGATTCGCGGTGGGTGGGAATGGAGGCTGTCACCGGGACTGGAACAGCGCGCCCCGGAGACGACGAAGCCCGGGACACCGGTGCGTGGTGGTGGTGTCCCGGGCTTCGTTCAACGTCGGTCAGGCGATGCGGCGCCGTGACTGTCGGGTGAGGATCTCGCGCTCGGACTCCGACATTCCTCCCCAGATGCCGTACGGCTCGCAGACCGTCAGTGCGTGGTTCCGGCACTGGGCCAGGACCGGGCAGCTTCGGCACATCTCCTTCGCGCGGCTCTCCCGCTGAGCCCGCGCCCGTCCACGTTCCCCGTCAGGATGGAAGAACACCGACGATTCGACGCCACGACACAGCCCACGCATCTGCCAATCCCAGATGTCGGCGTTTGGGCCGGGTAGATGGTTTGGAACAGGCATCAGTACTCCTCTGTCAGCAGGCTCGCGGTGACTCTGCGAGCGGCCCGCCACCCCCCGGGTGGACGAGACCAATGAATCGGTCATGCCCCGCAACCGTAAAGGTGTATACGAAATCCCGTCAACACTTTCGACTAGTGGCGATTTGCATATCTTGGGGGCGAAGAATTAACGCCCTGGACATTTACATGCGGTCAGGTGTGTGATTGCGTGCCAGTAAGGGGCGTGAACGTGTTCCTGCACGTGGTTGCGCGTGTCTCCTGAACGGTCGTCCTGAATGTTCTCGCTCCGTGGGTTACTCCCGAGTATTCTTCGGCGATTGTCGTTAACCCGGCCGCCACATATTCTTCAAACTTGGAGGACGTGACTCGGTGGACGTCGATCTTGGTGCGTAAATAATGTTTGACGGTCGTCCAGTTGGAGAATTGTCAACTTTCTGGGATTTGTCGGCCTCGGGCTCCCTGTGGGCGGGAACCTGCGGCGCCGAGCGCAGTGCGATGATCACCGGATGCTGTTCGACGCTGCGTTCGGCTCCACGCCGGGCCGGAACCCGTTGCCCGTTCCGTCGGATCCGACGGGGCGCTGGCTGCGTGCGGTCGCACTGGGTGGGCAGGGCCGGTACGCGCAGGCCAGGGCGGCGCTCGACGACCTGCAGCGCATGCCGGGTCTCGATCCGGCGCTCGCCTCGCTGGCGTCGAGCACGCGCGCGTCCTTGTTGCGTCAACTCGGCGGCCACGCGGTGGCGTCCGGATACGACGGCGCCGCGCTGGCGCTGATCGGAACCGGTGGTCCGGACGATCGGTGGTGGCACGAGGCGCGTTGCGACGCGCTGACCGGTCTCGCTGCCGACGCTCTGGGCTGCGGTCGGCTCGCGCTCGGCCGACGCTTGCTCGAGCGGTGTGCCACACACCTCGCCGGCGTGGGGGACGAGGACGCGCTGTGGCGTCAGCACGTGCGGCTGGACTGGGTCACTGCGGAGATCGCGCTGGCGTCCGGAGATTTCGCGACCGCGACGGCCTGCACCGACAGGGCTGTCGAGCGGTCCGCGAGCCACCCGTCGGTGCGTCATCGCATCAAGTCGGCGCTGCTCTCCGCCGCTGCCGCAACCGGTCTGCCGACACTCGACCGCGCGATCGGGACCGCCGAAGGAGTGCTCGCGGACAGTGGCGCGCACGGACTGCTGCCGCTCCGCTGGGCGGCGGCGATGTTGCTCGACGGAGTCGGGTCGGATCCCGCCGTGCGGGCCGTGCGGGACGAGTGCGCCGCCGAGATCGCAGGTCGGGGCGGGAAGTTCGCAAAATGACCGCCGGATATTCCGACGATGCGATGTCCGGTCGGACTCTGTAGTTAGAGTGACAGGGTTCCGCTGCGAGGTGGAAGCACACCCGGCTGGGGGGACGTGCCACTGTAACGCCAGGATCCGCTCTGACGATGTCTAACACGGGTGAGGAGTTGAACTCCGCAGTCGCTGCTGCCGCGCAAGGTGACCGGAGCGCTCTGGCCCAGGTTCTCGCCAGTATCCGCCCATTGGTCGTGCGGTATTGCAGGGCCCGGGTCGGTGCCGCCGAACGCGGCCAGTTGTCTGCGGACGACGTGGCACAGGAAGTGTGCCTCGCGGTGATGACGGCGCTTCCCAGGTACCAGGACCAGGGCCGGCCGTTCATGGCGTTCGTGTACGGAATCGCCGCGCACAAGGTCGCCGACGCGCACCGAAACGCGGCGCGTAACAAATCCGATCCTGTTGCTGAAGTACCAGATGTCGTGTCCGCGGACGACAGCCCGGAGGAACGGGCTCTCAACTCGGAGACGAGCCGACAGGTGAACGCATTGCTGCAGACGCTTCCCGAGAAGCATCGCGAGATCCTCGTCCTCCGGCTCGTCGTCGGGTTGTCGGCCGAGGAGACGGCGGCGGCAGTCGGTAGTACTGCCGGAGCGGTGCGCGTGGCTCAACACCGGGCTCTCGCGAAGTTGAAGAAGGAAGTGACGAAAGCAGGTGAGAGACATGGCTAGGGGAAACAGTGGCGAGCCGGGCGACCCCCACGCCGATCTCGCCGGAAACGGCATGCCGATCGATGTCGCCGCGGTCCGCCGCGACGACGCCCTGATCGACGCGATCTCCACCGACGGGCCCGTTGCGACGGATAGCTCCGAGGAGTATCAGGTCGCGGCTCTGCTCTCGAACTGGCGTGCCGAGATCCTCGCGCAGCCGATGCCGGCCGAACCCGATCTCGACGACATCGTCGCGCGGGTCCAGGCCGAACTCGGTGCCCGGGACGCTCTCGTCACCCGCACCCGTTCCGGCCGCAACCATCTGCGGCTGCTTCGCCCGATCGCTGCAGCCGCGGCCGTCGTCGCGATCGCGATGGGTGGCATGACGATCTTCTCCTACAACGCCGAACCCGGTGATCCGCTGTGGGGTGTGAAGCAGGTCGTCTTCACCGAGCGGGCCGCGTCCACCGTGGCGAAGATCGACACCACCTCCAACCTCGAGGAAGCGGAGCGGCTCATCGCGTCCGGCGATGCCGCCGGTGCGAAGGCCAAGCTCGATTCGGCAGGTGCCCGCGCGAGCGCGGTCAACGAGGCGGGGACCCGCGACGAACTGAACGTGTGGCGTCAGCGCCTGCTCACCGAGCTGGACAAGGCCGTACCGCCGCCGGCGACTCCCGCGCCGCCCGCGACCGGTGCCGCCACTTCCAGCGCCGTCGACTCGTCGACTACGGATCCCGGGGCAGAACTGTCGCCATCGAACCCGGGGATCCCGGGCTGGCCGGTGGACCCGCGTTCGCTCGGCATTCTCCCCGGCACGTCGACGGCACCGTCGTCGTCCGCTGCGGCGTCGTCCACGCCCACCACCAACCCCGCAACCCCGTCGTCGGGGACGCCGTCACCGACGACGACCACGACGGCACCGTCGTCGACGTCGACCACGAAGGCCTCGAGCGGATCCCTGGGCGGGCCGTCCCCGGTCACGCCGTCACCCTGACACCACACACGCCGACATACGGCACACGACTACGGCCCGGCGAGTTTCCTCGCCGGGCCGTAGTCGTCGTTCGTGGGGCTGGAAATCAGCCTCAGAGATCGAAGCTGTCGCCGTGCAGTGCGTCGTTCATGGATGCGTCCGCGTAGCCGCGGCAGTAGTCCCACGTCACGTACGCGTCGGGCGCCGGATCGTAGGCCGGCTCGTGCGGACGAACCGTGCCGTCGACGAGCAACTGGAGCAGATTCGCGCGCAGCATGTCCCAGTCGTGGTAGTGATCCTGCTGACAGTCGTCGCAGCACACCACCAGTCCGCGGATGCCGCGATGACTCAGGAGTGCCTCGTACACCGCGAGATCCGCGAGATCTTCTTCCACGGCGAGACGCTCGTGGGGGTCGAGCGGCTGACCCGGCTCGATCGCGTCGAGCGCAGCGGACGGGTCGGCGGGGTCACCAGCGAAGGGGTCCGGGGGAAGGCCGGGAGGCAGTTGATCGCGCACAACACCACGGTACGCAGGTCAGCCCGGTCTGCGCTAGCTAGATCACGTCCGGTGCGTCGCCGAGCGTCCGTGAGCCGCCCGGAGCGAGCCGGTATCCGCGAGCCGATACCATGGACGGCGGGCGAAGGAATAGTTTCCGGCGTCCATACCTTCTTCCTTTACCGATCGACGCTTGATGGAGGGCCCGAGCCGCATGAGTAGTTCCGCAGGGCACGTGCACACCGGGGGAGACGACCCGAACAAGGTTGCGATGCTGGGTCTCACCTTCGACGACGTGCTGCTGCTGCCCGCGGCATCGGACGTCGTCCCGAACCAGGTCGAGACCTCGACCCAGCTGACGCGCGAGGTCCGGCTGAACGTGCCGCTCGTGAGTTCCGCGATGGACACCGTCACCGAGGCGCGCATGGCCATCTCGATGGCGCGTGCCGGCGGCATGGGTGTGCTGCATCGCAACTCGTCCGTCGAGGCGCAGGCCGGATGGGTCGAGACCGTCAAGCGGTCCGAGGCCGGCATGGTCACCGACCCGGTCACGTGCCGGCCGACCGACACCATCGCCGACGTCGAGGCCATGTGTGCGCGTTTCCGCATCTCCGGTCTCCCGGTCGCGAACGACGCCGGCGAGCTCGTCGGCATCATCACCAACCGCGACATGCAGTTCGAGGTCGACCAGAACCGTCAGGTCGCCGAGGTCATGACCAAGGCGCCGCTGATCACCGCGCGTGAGGGCGTCACCGCCGAGGTCGCGCTCGGTCTGCTGCGTCGCCACAAGATCGAGAAGCTGCCGATCGTCGACGGCCAGGGCAAGCTCACCGGGCTCATCACGGTCAAGGACTTCGTCAAGACCGAGCAGTACCCCAACGCCACCAAGGACCGTGACGGACGCCTGCTGGTCGGTGCCGCGGTCGGCGTCGGCGACGACGCGTGGACCCGCGCGATGGCGCTCACCGATGCGGGCGCGGACGTCCTCGTCGTCGACAGCGCGCACGGCCACTCCCGCGGTGTGCTCGAGATGATCACCAAGCTCAAGGCCGAGATCGGCGACCGGGTCCAGCTCATCGGCGGCAACGTCGCGACCCGCGCCGGCGCCCTCGCGCTGGTCGAGGCCGGCGCGGACGCCGTCAAGGTCGGTGTCGGTCCCGGTTCCATCTGCACCACCCGCGTCATCGCCGGTGTCGGTGCCCCGCAGATCACCGCGATCCTCGAGGCCACCGCGGCGTGCAAGCCGCTCGGCGTCCCGGTCATCGCGGACGGCGGCCTGCAGTTCTCGGGCGACGTCGCCAAGGCCCTCGCGGCCGGCGCGTCCGCCGCGATGCTCGGTTCCCTGCTGGCCGGTACCGCCGAGTCGCCGGGCGAGCTGATCCTGGTGGGCGGCAAGCAGTTCAAGAGCTACCGCGGCATGGGTTCGCTCGGTGCGATGCAGAGCCGTGGTCAGGGCAAGTCCTACTCGAAGGACCGCTACTTCCAGGACGACGTGCTCGCCGAGGACAAGCTGGTTCCCGAGGGCATCGAGGGCCGGGTGCCGTTCCGTGGCCCGCTCGCGCAGGTCATTCACCAGCTCACCGGTGGTCTGCGGGCGGCGATGGGTTACACCGGCTCCGCCACGATCGAGCAGCTGCAGGAGGCGCAGTTCGTCCAGATCACTGCGGCCGGTCTCAAGGAGAGCCACCCGCACGACATCACCATGACGGTCGAAGCGCCCAACTACGCTGCCCGCTAAGCACACAACACAATCGAGAAAGGGGCGCGCGTGCGCGACCTCGTCGAAATCGGCATGGGCAGGACTGCCCGACGCACCTACGAGTTGGACGACATCAACATCGTTCCCTCTCGCCGGACCCGTTCCTCCAAGGAGGTGTCGACGGCCTGGCAGATCGATGCGTACCGCTTCGACATCCCGGTGCTGGCTCATCCGACCGACGCGCTGGTGTCGCCGTCGTTCGCGATCGAGCTCGGCAAGGCCGGCGGTCTCGGTGTCATCAACGGTGAGGGCCTGTGGGGTCGGCACGCCGACGTCGAGCAGAAGCTCGTCGAGCTCGCGGAGATGGCGGAGAAGGAAGTCGATCCGGACGCTGCCGTCGCGCGCCTGCAGGAACTGCACGCCGCGCCGATCCAGCCCGGTCTGCTGGCCGCCGCTGTCGCGCAGGTCCGCGACGCCGGTGTCACCATCGCCGTCCGGGTCAGCCCGCAGAACGCTCGCGCGCTCACACCGGAGCTGGTCAAGGCCGGCATCGACCTGCTGGTCATCCACGGCACGATCATCTCGGCGGAGCACGTCGCGCACGGGGACAGCGAGCCGCTGAACCTCAAGACGTTCATCTCCGAGCTCGACGTCCCGGTCATCGCGGGTGGCGTGAGCGATCACCGCACCGCGCTGCACCTGATGCGTACCGGCGCGGCCGGTGTCATCGTGGGCTACGGCTCCACCGAGGGCGCCACCACCACCCGTGAGGTCCTCGGCATCGGCGTCCCCATGGCGACGGCGATCGCCGACGCCGCCGCGGCGCGTCGTGACTACCTCGACGAGACCGGTGGCCGCTACGTGCACGTCATCGCGGACGGCGACATCACCACGTCGGGTGACTTCGCGAAGGCCATCGCGTGCGGTGCCGACGCGGCCGTCATCGGCGCGCCCCTCGCGGTCGCGCAGGAGGCTCCGGGCGGCGGCTGGTTCTGGCCGTCCGCTGCGGCGCACCCGTCGATGCCGCGCGGCTCGCTGCTGCCGGTGTCGTACGGCGAGCGTCCCGCTCTCGACCAGGTGCTGAACGGGCCGTCGGACGACCCGTACGGTTCGCTCAACTTCGTCGGCGGCCTGCGTCGTTCGATGGCGAAGTCGGGCTACTCGGATCTCAAGGAGTTCCAGAAGGTGGGCCTGAGCGTTCGCGCCTGACCTGCCCTTCCCTCTGTGGCCGAATGTCACATCCGTTCAGTTGGACTGAACCGGTGTGACATTCGGCCACAGTCGTTCCACGGATCCCGCACCATTGGTGGAACCTGTAGTTACAGTTAGGGCACCCTTGTGGCTCGGGTCACAGGAAAGCGGTGCATACTGGCGAGTAGCAAACCCGGTTCTTCGGTGGAGGTGTGCAAATGGGCAAGCAGCGTGCGACCGACTACGACGTGCTCGTCGTCGGCTCGGGATTCGGTGGCAGCGTCACCGCGCTCCGGCTGGTGGAGAAGGGCTACAAGGTCGGAGTGCTCGAGGCGGGCCGTCGGTACGAGGACGCAGACTTCGCCAAGACGTCGTGGGATCTCAAGCGGTTCCTGTGGGCGCCTGCCCTCGGGTGTTACGGCATCCAGCGGGTCCACCTGCTCCGCGACGTCCTGATCCTCGCCGGTGCGGGCGTCGGCGGCGGTTCGCTCAACTACGCCAACACCCTCTACAAGCCGCCGGCCTCGTTCTTCGAGGACCCGCAGTGGCGCGACATCACCGACTGGGACTCCGAACTCACGCCGCACTACGAGCAGGCCCGCAAGATGCTCGGCGTCGTGCAGAACCCGCACATGACGCCCGCCGACGAGGTCATCAAGTCGGTCGCCGAGGACATGGGTGTGGGCGAGACGTTCATCCAGACGCCGGTCGGTGTGTTCTTCGGCGAGGCCGGCGAGACGGTCCCCGACCCGTACTTCGGCGGCGCCGGCCCGGCCCGTACCGGCTGCATCGAGTGCGGTGAGTGCATGACCGGGTGCCGCCACGGCGCCAAGAACACCCTCATCAAGAACTACCTCGGTCTCGCCGAGAAGGCGGGTGCCACGATCGTCCCGATGACGACCGTCGAGTCGCTGCACGAGGCGTCGGACGGTACGTGGGACGTCGTGACCCGACGTACCGGGGCGAAGGTTCGCAAGAATCACAAGACGTACACCGCGAAGTACGTCGTCGTCGCGGCCGGCACGTGGGGTACCCAGCACCTGCTGCACAAGATGAAGGACACCGGCACACTGCCGAAGCTGTCCGACCGGTTGGGTGAGCTCACCCGCACCAACTCCGAGTCGATCGTCGGCGCCGGCAAGTACAAGGTCGACCCCGCGATGGATCTGACGCACGGCGTTGCGATCACGTCGTCGTTCCACCCCACCTCGGACACCCACATCGAACCGGTCCGCTACGGCAAGGGCTCCAACGCGATGGGCCTGCTGCAGACGCTCATGACCGACGGCGGCGGCTCCACCCCGCGGTGGGTGAAGCTGCTGAAGCTGATCGCCGCCAACCCCGGCAAGATGCTGCGGATGCTGTCGGTGAAGGACTGGAGCGAGCGCACGATCATCGCGCTCGTGATGCAGAACCTCGACAACTCGATCACCACGTACACCAAGCGCGGAGTGCTCGGCCGCCGCAAGGTCACCAGCAAGCAGGGCCACGGCGAGCCGAACCCGACGTGGATCCCGGCCGGGAACGAGGCCACCCGCCGGATCGCCGACAAGATCGACGGCGTCGCGGGGGGCACGTGGGGCGAGGTGTTCAACATCCCGCTCACCGCGCATTTCCTCGGGGGCTGCACGATCGGCTCCGACGCCGACCACGGCGTCATCGATCCCTACCACCGCGTGTACGGCTACCCGACGCTGAGCGTCGTCGACGGTGCCGCGGTGTCGGCGAATCTGGGCGTGAACCCGTCGCTGACGATCAGCGCGCAGGCCGAGCGGGCGGCGTCGCTGTGGCCGAACAAGGGCGAGCAGGACACCCGGCCCGCGCAGGGCGCGCCCTACCGGCGAGTTCCCGTCGTCGCGCCGAATTCCCCGGTGGTGCCGGCCGGCGCGCCGGCCGCGTTGACCCTCCCGATCGTCGAGATCCGTGGAGGTCAGAAGGAGGACACCGAAGCGGGGAGCGGGGTCGCCTAGGCCGGGGAAGGCGTCGGAGCTGCGCATATTAGACTGTGCAGGTGTCAGAAACCCAGCAGGACAGGCCGGTTCTCGTAGTCGACTTCGGAGCCCAGTACGCGCAGCTGATCGCGCGCCGCGTACGCGAGGCGAAGGTGTATTCGGAAGTGGTGCCGCACACCACGACCGTCGAGGAGATCGCGGCCAAGAAGCCGCTCGCGGTCGTCCTGTCGGGTGGCCCGTCCAGCGTGTACGAAGAGGGTGCGCCCCAGCTCGACGCCGGCCTCTTCGACCTGGGTGTCCCGGTCTTCGGCATCTGCTACGGCTTCCAGGCGATGGCCAACGCCCTCGGCGGCACCGTCGCGCACACCGGTGCACGCGAGTACGGCCGCACCGAGATGACCGTCTCGGGTGGCGTCCTGCACGACGGCCTGCCCGCGACGCAGCCGGTGTGGATGAGCCACGGCGACGGCGTCACCGCCGCACCCGAGGGCTTCGAGGTCACCGCCTCCAGCGCCGGGGCGCCGGTCGCCGCGTTCGAGGACCGCGCCCGCAAGCTCGCCGGTGTCCAGTACCACCCCGAGGTCCTGCACTCGCCGCACGGTCAGCAGGTGCTCAGCCGTTTCCTGCACGAGATCGCCGAGATCCCGGGCGCGTGGACGGCCGCGAACATCGCGGACGCGCTGATCGAGCAGGTGCGTGAGCAGGTCGGCGACGGCAAGGCCATCTGTGGCCTGTCCGGTGGCGTCGACTCCGCTGTCGCCGCGGCCCTGGTGCAGCGCGCGATCGGCGACCGCCTCACGTGCGTGTTCGTCGACCACGGTCTGATGCGCGCCGGTGAGCGCCAGCAGGTCGAGAAGGACTTCGTCGCCGCGACCGGCGCCCGCCTCGTCACGGTCGACGCGTCCGAGACGTTCCTGCGCGAGCTGGCCGGCGTGTCCGACCCGGAGACCAAGCGCAAGATCATCGGCCGGGAGTTCATCCGCAGCTTCGAGGGTGCGGTGTCCGAGGTGCTCGGCGAGAGCGCCGCGCACGGCGAGACCGTCGACTTCCTCGTCCAGGGCACGCTGTACCCCGACGTCGTCGAGTCCGGCGGCGGCACCGGCACCGCGAACATCAAGAGCCACCACAACGTCGGCGGCCTGCCCGAGGACCTGCAGTTCAAGCTGGTCGAGCCGCTGCGTCTGCTGTTCAAGGACGAGGTGCGCGCCGTCGGCCGCGAGCTGGGTCTGCCCGAGGAGATCGTCGGACGCCAGCCGTTCCCCGGACCGGGCCTGGGCATCCGCATCATCGGCGAGGTCACCCAGGACCGTCTCGACATCCTGCGGCACGCGGATTCCATTGCGCGTGAGGAGCTCACCGCCGCCGGACTCGACGGCCAGATCTGGCAGTGCCCCGTCGTGCTGCTCGCGGACGTCCGCAGTGTCGGCGTCCAGGGTGACGGCCGCACCTACGGTCACCCGATCGTGCTGCGCCCGGTCTCGAGCGAGGACGCCATGACCGCGGACTGGACGCGTCTGCCCTACGAGGTGCTCGAGCGCATCTCCACCCGCATCACCAACGAGGTCGCGGACGTCAACCGCGTCGTGCTCGACGTGACCAGCAAGCCGCCGGGAACGATCGAGTGGGAGTGATCCCGCACTGACACGCGACAGCGCCCCGGCCACCACACAGGCCGGGGCGCTGTCGTTTTCTGCGGCTAGCGCCGCCGTCCCGGGGAGAACACCAGCACCGCGCCGATGACGACGGCCGCGACGACGAACAGCCAGCGGAACTCGACGTTCGCGAGGGGCTCGAGCGAGAACGGTCCGACCAGGGCCCACACGCTGATCAGTAGTGCAGCGAGGCCGGCGAGGAACAGGCCGATCGAGGGGCGTCGGGACGCCGTCGGCGGGGTGTGCTCGTCGGTGTCCTCGGGGATGTCCGAGCCGGGGATGTCCGAGTTGTCAGCGAATTCAGCCACGGTAGACCCTCACTTCTCCGGCCTTGTTGTCGACCTTCAGGTTCAGAACCGGCCCGCCGACGCCGTCTGCGCCTCCGTCGACGGCGGCGTCCCCGATGCAATCGGTGGAGCCGAGCACGACGGAGCAGTCGGTGCGGACGTCCATGTTCTGCGACACGATCACGGTGTAGTTGCCGAGCTTGCCGTCGATGTGCACGTCTCGGTTCTCGGTGAGCGGGAGCTGACGCAGGTCGAGGGTGAAGTCGCCCGCCGTGCCCTCGTACACCGGGGCGAGTTCGGCCATCGATCGGGGCGTCCACGTGCGTTCGCCGACCCTGGACTCATCGAAGTTCAGCGGTCCGACGATGGAGGCGAGGACCACGAATCCGGCGAGTGGGAACCCCACGACGAGCAGTCCGTAGCCGCGGCGCAGGAACGCACCGAGCAGCAGTCCGGCGCCGATCACCGCGAGTGAGATCGCGCCGATCCGGGCGGGGGACAACCATTCCGCCCCGGTCGCGGCCCACACGCCGGTAGCGGCGGCAGCGGCGAGAACCGCAAGGCCGAGGACCACGGACGTGAATCGGCTGCGCGGCTTGCGCGGCAACTCGGCCGGCGGTTCGGGGGCACGGGCGGGCTCGGGCAGATCCCATGCGAACGGAGCAACCCCGAGGGGATCCCACGCGGGGGGAGTGGGACTCGTGTGCCCCGAGTCCCCGGTGCCGCTGTCCACGGGCGGCGCGGGGGACGGTTCGTAGTGATCGGGCAGCCGCGTGTACGGGCTGTACGCGGGCGGCGGGTAGGCGCCGGCCTGCGCGGTCTGGAAAGACGTGACCGGGTGGCTCGGAACGGCCTGCGCGACACTCGCCGGGAGCGGCGGCGGAACCGGCTGCCGCTGATAGAGGAGCCACAGGCCGCCGAGCATGAGCGCGAAACTCAGCACGACCGAGCCGCCCATCCCGAATCCGATCGGTCCGATCGTGCTCAGTGCGATCGCGAGGGCGACGACCAGCACCACGGTTTTGGTGCCGGACTGCGAGCTACGGCCGCGCCCGAGGAGCGATTCGGCCGGGGACACCTGGTCGCCCGGCTTGCTCAGCAACAGCCAGCATGCGATGTACAGGATGATGCCGGCGCCGCCGAAGAGCGTCGACACGGCGAACGCGACGCGCACCAGGACGGGGTCGACGCTGTAGCGCTGGCCGATTCCGGCCGCGACACCCGCGACATGTCCCTGCTGCGGCAGCCGCAACGGCCGGGTCCGCCAGAGGTCGTGAAGCTGATCCGAAAAGCTCCCTGTGGTCATGCATCCATCGTTCCGGTCGGCGCGTGGTTCACACCATCGGGAACTACCCTGATCTTTCCCTGACCCGCCCGATCGGACGGCGGGAATCTCAGGGTCGGGCCCTGATGTCCGACATCCGGATTCGTGCCAGGATCGAGACTGTGCAACCCCTGGCCGATCCGAACGAGGCGACGAACGCGCCCATACTCGCCGTCTCGGCGGTTCCCGCCGTGGACGAACCGCTCTACCCGAAGCTCGAGCGTCGGGCGGGCGGCCGCATCGTCGGCGGCGTGGCCGGGGGCATCGCCGATCACCTCGACGTCGACGTGTTCAAGGTGCGTGTCGCGTTCGCCCTGCTGGCGTCGCTGGCGGGTGCAGGCATCGTGGCCTACGGCTTGCTGTGGATCTTCACCCCGCAGGGTACGGACACCGAACGGCCGGACACGTCGGAGCGTCGCCGGGCGATCGGCCTGGCCGTCATCGGGCTCGCGGTCGCCGCGAGCCTGAGTTGGCTGGTCAGCGGTACCGCGGCATCGGTCGTCACCCCGTTCCTCGTCGTCGCGATCGGTGCCGCGTTGGTGTGGCGCGAATTCGACGTCGACGGGTCTCGGTCGGTGCTCGGACTCCCACGCCGACCGACGGTGCTCACGTGGGCCCGGATCCTCGGCGGCGTGACGTTGATCGTCACCGGACTCGGCGTCGTCGTGCTCGCCCAGATCGACCTCGATGCGTTGCGCTCGTCGCTGCTGGCCGTCGTCGTGACGCTCGTCGGCGCGGGCCTGCTCACGGTGCCGCTGTGGCTGCGGCTGTGGCGGGCGCTCGGGGAGGAGCGCGCCGCCCGGATCCGCAACGAGGAACGCGAGGAGATCGCGTCGCACCTGCATGATTCGGTCCTGCAGACCCTCGCGCTGATCCAGAAGCAGGCCGATTCGCCGCAGGAGGTGACCAGACTCGCGCGCGGACAGGAACGGGAGCTGCGCCGGTGGCTGTTCGGGGGCGGGGAAACGGCCCACACGAGCCTGTCGGAGGCCCTGCAGACGATCGCCGGCGAGGTCGAGGACCAGCACGGCGTCACGGTGCGACCGGTGACCGTCGGCGACGTGGAGCTCGCGGCCGAGGGCGGTGAGGGAGGGGGGCTGTCGCGGGAGTGCTTCACGGCGCTGCTCGGCGCCACCCGCGAGTCGCTCGTCAACGCCGCCAAGCACTCCGGGGTGTCGAGCATCGACCTGTACGCCGAAACGGAACGCGACCAGGTGAGCGTGTTCGTGCGCGATCGCGGCGTCGGTTTCGATCCGGACACCGTCCCCGAGGATCGGCAGGGGCTGGCGAAGTCGATCCGCGCCCGGATCGAACGCCGTGGTGGTCGGGTCGAGGTCCGCTCCACGGTGGGCAAGGGAACCGAGGTGCGGATCCACATGCCGCGGCCGGTGTCGGACGACGACGCCGAGGACGTCGTGAACGAGGCCGAACCGATGTCCTAGGGTGGGGCCGTGACTTTCACGGCCTCGCCACAGACCACCCCCGACAAGTTCCGGGTGTTCCTCGTCGACGATCACGCGGTGTTCCGGGCGGGGGTGCGTGCCGAACTCGGGCGCGAGGCGGACATGGAAGTCGTCGGCGAGGCCGGCGGTGTCGCGGAGGCGATCGCCGGTATCAACGCGCTGCGACCGCAGGTGGTCCTGCTCGACGTGCACATGCCCGACGGCGGCGGTGTCGCCGTGCTGCACGGGATCGACTCGGGCCCGGTGTGTCTGGCGCTCAGCGTGTCCGACGCCGCGGAGGACGTCATCGCGGTGATCCGGGCCGGTGCGCGCGGCTACGTCACGAAGACGATCTCGGGTGCGGAGCTGGCCGACGGTGTGCGCCGGGTGGCTGGGGGAGACGCCGTCTTCAGCCCGCGACTCGCGGGGTTCGTGCTGGACTCGTTCACCGGACGGTCGAGCGCGCCGGAGCCGCCGCTGGATCCGGAACTGGACTCGCTCACCCCGCGGGAACTCGAGGTGCTGCGTCTGCTGGCGCGCGGCTACACGTACCGGGAGATCGCGGAGGAACTGGTGATCTCGGTGAAGACCGTCGAGACGCATGCCTCGAACGTGCTGCGGAAGACGCAGCAGTCCAACCGGAATGCGCTCACACGCTGGGCACACCGCCGCCGCATCGACTGACTGCCGGGGCGCGTCAGGCCAGGAGCGCGACGATGAGCACGATGACGAGCGCCAGCACGATGACGCCGACCATGACGGCCATCGCGAGCGGTGCGGCCGCGACGACCCGGCCACGGAGATCGGTCGGGGCCTGGGGGCCGTTCAGTCCGTCGGTGAGCTGACGCAGCCACGTGCGTCCGGCCGGGCGGGGAACCGAACCCAGCGGCGTGTTCGACTGCACCGCAGGAAGATCCGTGGCCGTCGTGGGGGTCAGGCGGCGTCGGGGGATCGCCGCCGGTGCCGAGCGGTACGCCCAGTTCGGGATGGCGCCGTCGGAGGTCTTGACGGGTTCGCCGATCAGGAGTCCGGTCCGCCCGACCGCATCCGAGCCGAGGGCCACGGCCGCGAGGGCGTCACGCGCCTGCGCCATCGTGGGACGGCGGGCCGGGTCGGGCTCGAGCATGTGCAGGAGCGTGTCGGTGAGCGGCCCACTGAGACTCGGCCGGTAGATCTCGGCCTTCGCCACCCGGTGCAGCAGCGCGATCGGATCGGTGTCGAGTCCGAACGGCGGCTGCCCCTCGACGACGGTGTACAGCGTGGCGCCGAGCGAGAAGACGTCGCTGGCCTCGGTGGGGTCGTCGCCGCGGGCCACCTCGGGGGCGAAGTACGCGGGGGTTCCGGTGATGACGCCGGCCTTGCCGCTGGGGGCGTCGCCCTTCGCGCGCGCGATCCCGAAGTCACTGATCTTGACGATGCCGAGCGCGTCGCCGCGATCGGCGACGAGGATGTTCCCGGGCTTGATGTCGCGGTGGAGGATGCCCGCCGCGTGGGCGTCGGTGAGCGCCGCGGCGATCTGCGCACCGATCTGCGCGACCTGCAGCGGCGGCAGGGTGTCGACGTAGCTCATGGCCTCGGCGAGGCTGCGGGACGGCAGATACTCCATGACGAGCCAGGGCTCGTCGGATTCGACGGCGACGTCGTACATCGCGATGGCGTGCTCGTGGGACAACTGTGCGGCGTTGCGGCCCTCGCGCAGCGCGCGCTGCCGGACCTCGCGGGCCGCGGCGTCGTCCATGCCGGCCGTGGAGGTGACCTGTTTCACGGCCACCTCACGGTCGAGCAGGGTGTCGTGGGCGAGCCACACCGCGCCCATTCCGCCGCCGCCGAGCTTGGAACGCAGCCGGTATCTACCCGCCATCAGGTAGTCCGGTCCGACGACCGCCCGGCTGCGTCGGGGCTGTCCGGAGCGTTCCTGCTGAGTCACGTCCCCGAGGTTAGTGGATTCGCGGAGGTTCCCTTGACGTCCCGGCGTGGGGGCGCTTTACTGAACAGGATTCGAAAACGTGTTCGAACGAGAATTCGAGTGCTCGTGTCTTCCCCGCGCGTGCCGAGAACCTGAAGAACCAGCGTGTGCCCCCGGGGAGCAGCCCATGACCGAACCCGCCCGACTGTCCGTACCTCCACCCGGGCCACAGCCCGACGAGTCCGCCCCGTTGGCGGGGCTGACGCGGCAGCAGCGCCTGGAGTATCTGCGCCGCCGGATGGCGGCGGTGCCGTCGCGTGGGGAGACGGCGGACGGCCGCGAGAGCCGGGACGGCGATCGGGTTCTTCCGGTGCCCGGGCCGCTGTCCGCACTCCTGCCGCGTGGTGGGCTCGCGCGTGGATCGGTGGTCTCGATCTCCGGGGCGACCTCGTTGCTGCTCGGTCTGCTGGCCTCGGTGACCGCGGACGGCGGGCACGCGGCCGTGATCGGCTGTCCTCGACTCGGTCTGCTCGCGGCCACCGAGATGGGTGCCGAGTTGCGCCGGCTGGCGTTCGTGCCGAACCCGGGTCCGGACCCCGTGGAGGTCGCGGCGGTGCTACTCGACGGCATGGATCTGGTGGTGCTCGGGCTGGGCGGCGTCTCGGTGCCCCCGTCGCGGGCGCGTGCCGTGGTGGCCCGGGCCCGCAGCAAGCAGTCCACGCTGATCGTGACCGACGGGGACTGGGGCGGGGCCGAGGTCCGGTTGGAGGCGCGGGTGCGTGGCTACGACGGGGTCGGGCGCGGGGCCGATGCCGGACGCGGCAGGCTGCGGTCGGTCCGGCTGGCGGTGCGGGCGCAGGGGCGCTCGTTCCAGACGCGGACCGCCTGCCTCGACGTGCGGTCCACGCAGGGCCGGGTCGAGTGGGTTCCGGAGGCGGTCGCGTTCGCGCCGGAGGCGGCCGTCCGATGAGCTCGCGTGTGCTGGCGGTGTGGTGTCCGGACTGGCCCGCCGTGGCCGCGGCCGCCGTCGCGGACCTCCCGGCCACCCGGCCCGTGGCGGTGTTCCTGGCCAATCGGGTGATCGCGTGCTCGGCGCAGGCCCGGGCCGACGGGGTGCGTCGCGGGCTGCGGCGCCGGGATGCGCAGGCCCGGTGTCCGGAACTGCATGTGGCGCAGTCCGATCCGGAGCGAGATGCGCGACTCTTCGAATCCGTGGCGGCGGCCGTCGACGAGGCGGCGCCGGGTGTCGAGGTGCTGCGTCCCGGTCTGCTGGTCCTGGCGGCTCGCGGCGCGATCCGGTACTTCGGATCCGAGGAGGCGGCCGCCGAGCGGCTCGTGGACGCGGTCGCGGCGGCGGGTGTCGAATGCCAGATCGGGATCGCCGACGAACTGTCCACCGCGGTGATCGCGGCCCGGCACGCGGCGCTGGTGCCGGGCGGGGGCGGCGCCCGGTTCCTCGCACCCTTGCCGATCGCGGAGATCGCGGCCGAGCCCAGCCTCGCGGCGCCCGATCGGACCGACCTGGTCGATCTGCTGCGCCGGCTCGGGTTGCGCACCGTCGGGGCCTTCGCCGCGCTGTCCGCGGTGGACGTGGCGTCACGGTTCGGCACCGACGCCGTCCTCGCGCACCGGACCGCGCGCGGGGAACCGGAGCGGCCACCGTCGGCGCGGCCGCTGCCCCCGGATCTCGAGGTGGAGCAGCAGTGCGATCCCCCGATCGAGCGGGTCGACGCCGCGGCGTTCGCGGGGCGGGCGCTGGCGGAGCGGTTGCACGCCAAACTCTCGGCGGCGTCGGTGGCATGTACCCGGCTGCAGGTGTCGGCGAGCACCGGCAACGGCGAGCACCTGAGCCGGACGTGGCGGTGCGCCGAGCCGTTGACGCCGGAGGGCACCGCGGACCGGATCCGCTGGCAACTGGACGGCTGGCTCACCGGGCGCAGCGACTCGCGGCCCACCGCCGGGATCACGGTGCTGAGCCTCGAACCGGTTGAGGTGGTTGCGGCCGGTGCGCTGCAACTCGGATTGTGGGGCGGCGTCGGCGAGGAGGACGAGCGGGCCCGGCGGGCGCTGGTCCGGGTGCAGGGCCTGCTCGGCGGCGAGGCGGTCCAGGTGGGTGTGCTCAGCGGCGGCAGGGGGCCGATGGATCGAATCACGTTGGTGTCATTGGGGGACGAGCTGGTTCCCGGAGCCGATCCGTCGGCGCCGTGGCCGGGGCGACTGCCCGAACCTGCGCCGTCCACGGTGCTGCCCAACATCCCCGCGGTGACGCTCGAGGATCGCTCGGGCGGCCCGGTGGAGGTGACCGGGCGGGGCGAGTTCAGTGCCGTACCCGCACGACTGCGCTGGGGGAGTCGGGACTGGGGTGTGCAGGGCTGGGCGGGTCCGTGGTCGGTCGACGAGCGGTGGTGGGACGCCTCGGCTGCGCGTGCGGCCTCCCGGGCGCAGGTCCTGCTCGCCGATTCGCGGGCCTTGCTTCTGATCTACGAGGGAGGAAGGTGGGGAGTGGAAGGCATCTACGAATAGTGCTGCAGAATACCCATAGGGGGTATAGGTTAGGGATCATGAGGCCGCACGGAGAAGACGTTCACCAGGGGCACGCCGAACATGCCGGGCACTCGGACCATGCCGGGCACTCGGGTCACGCCGGGCACGGCGATCACGTTGCCCAGTTCCGCAGACTCTTCTGGATCATGCTGGTTCTCGCGATCCCGGTCGTGGGTGCGAACATGATGTTCGCCGACCTGGTCGGTTACACGTTGCCGGACAACCCTGCGGTGGAATGGGTTTCGCCGTTGCTCGGCACGGTCATGTTCGTGTGGGGCGGCCGGCCGTTCCTCACCGGCGCGGTGAGCGAGATCCGGGCGCGTCAACCCGGCATGATGCTGCTCATCGCGCTCGCGATCAGTGTCGCGTTCGTATCGTCGTGGGGGTCGAGCCTGGGCATTCTGGGACACGACCTCGACTTCTGGTGGGAACTCGCGCTCCTGATCGTGATCATGCTGCTCGGTCACTGGATAGAGATGCGCTCCCTCGGGCAGGCGTCGAGCGCGCTCGATTCCCTCGCAGCCCTGCTGCCGGACGAGGCCGAACGCATCGGCGTCGACGGGACCGTCACCACCGTCTCGACGGCCGACCTGACGACCGGCGACGTCGTCATGGTGCGTCCGGGTGGACGGATCCCGGCCGACGGGCGGATCGTCGAGGGTGCCGGTGACCTGGACGAATCGATGATCACCGGGGAGTCGCGCACGGTGCGCCGCGAACTCGGCGACTCCGTGGTCGCCGGGACGGTGTCGACCGATTCGGCGCTGCGGGTCGAGATCACCGCGGTCGGTGCGGACACCGCGCTCGCCGGGATCCAACGACTGGTCGCCGACGCGCAGAACTCGTCGTCGCGGGCGCAGGTGCTCGCCGATCGGGCCGCCGCGCTGCTGTTCTGGTTCGCGCTGGGCGCGGCGGTCGTCACGCTGCTGGTGTGGTCGATCTTCGGCACCCCCGACGAGGCGATCACCCGCACTATCACGGTCCTGGTCATCGCGTGCCCGCACGCGCTGGGTCTGGCGATACCGCTCGTCGTCTCGATCGCCACCGAACGGGCCGCCCGCGCCGGCGTGCTCATCACCGACCGGCGGGCGCTCGAGGCGATGCGCACCGTCGACACCGTCCTGTTCGACAAGACCGGCACGCTCACCAAGGGCGAGCCCGCCCTGGTAGCGGCCGGTGCGGTGCCGGGCGTGGACGAGGAGATCCTGATCGCGCTCGCCGCGGCGGTGGAACGCGACAGCGAGCACCCGCTGGGGCGCGCGATCGTCGCGGCGGCCGAGCACCGCGACCTGCGGATCCCGCAGGCCACCGCGTTCCAGGCACGCAACGGTGTCGGTGTCACCGCGACCGTCGACGGCGCCGAGGTGAGCGTCGGCGGGCCGGGCATGCTCGACGGTCACGGAGCGTCGGCGCTGCCGGTGTCCGAGGAGTGGGCGGCGCAGGGGTCGACCGTCCTGCACGTGTTGCGCGACGGTCGCGTCGTCGGCGCGCTCGCCCTGGCCGACGAGATCCGCCCGGAGTCCCGCGACGCGATCGAGGCGCTGCACGCCCGCGGCGTGCGGGTGGTGATGCTGACCGGTGACGCGTACGCCGTCGCCCGTGCGGTCGGCGACGACCTCGGCATCGACGACGTGATCGCCGGGGTGCTGCCTCAGGACAAGGGGGCGAAGGTCAAGGAGTTGCAGGCCGCCGGACGCCGGGTCGCGATGGTCGGCGACGGCGTCAACGACGCGCCGGCGCTCGCGCAGGCCGACGTCGGCATCGCGATCGGCGCCGGCACCGACGTCGCGATCGCGTCGGCCGGGGTGGTGCTGGTGAGCGACGACCCGCGTGCAGTGGTGTCGGTGATCGAGTTGTCGCACGCGACATACCGGAAGATGGTGCAGAACCTCGCGTGGGCGGCGGGCTACAACGTGATCTCGGTGCCGCTCGCGGCCGGCGTGCTCGCCCCGGTCGGGTTCGTGCTGCCGATGGAGATCGGCGCGATCCTGATGTCGGCGTCGACGGTGGTGGTCGCGGCCAACGCCCAGTTGTTGCGTCGGCTGAACCTCACCCCGCAGCGGGTGACCCGCTCCGTTCCCGAACGAGAGCCCGACTACGCTCGATGACCGTGCAGCTCACCGAGACGACGGTCACCCGCAGCGGTCACACGATTTCCTACCGCGACAGTGGCGGTTCGTCTGGGACGCATCAGGTTCCGGTCATCCTGGTGCACGGCATGGGTGGGGACAACCGCACGTGGGACCGGTTCGCGCGGTCGGTGACGGCGCGAGGACGTCGGGTCCTGGCGGTGGATCTGCGCGGTCACGGTCGCAGCGCACGGGCCGCGTCGTACCTGTTCGGTGAGTTCGGCGACGACATCCTCGGGCTGTGCGAGGACCTCGACTTCGACCGGGTGGACCTGGTGGGGCACTCACTGGGCGGGCATGCGGCGTCGCTGGTGGCGCAGCAGCGCCCGGAGTTGGTGCGCCGCCTGGTCTTGGAGGAGGCGCCGCTGCCGCTCCGGCCGGGCGATCCCGTTCCCAGTTTCGGCGGGCGGTTGCCGTCGCTCGTCGAGCTGTGGCACGCGACCACCAGCATGCTGCGCAGCCCACGCGCGGTGTGGGCGTTCGACCGGTCGATGACGGCGTCGGCGCTCACCCAGTTCCACGAGCCGCATCCGTTGTGGTGGCAACGCCTCACGGACATCGAGGCGAAGACCCTGATCCTGCGAGGCGGGCCGACCGGCATGGTGGACCCGGTACTGCTCGACGTCGCGGTCCAGGCGATCCGGGACTGCGAGGTGGTGTCGTTCGCGTGCGGGCACAGCATCCACCGGGACCGTTTCCGCGACTTCGAGAACGCGGTACTGCCCTTCCTGATGGCGCCCTGACCCTGATGCGGCCCTGAACCCGCGCCCCGCGTGGCAGTATGCGGGACATGGGTTTCCGGGGTGGAGCACTTGGTGCAAACGGTAAATTGATCGCCTGGTCGGGTGCTTTCGTGGTGTCGCAGGCGAACATCCTGCGGCTGCTCGGCCCGGTCGGGCCGAAGCTGCTGAAGACGCAGACCGCCCGGTCGGCGCACGCGTACCGGACGGTCCTCGACGGGATGGACGCCGCCGAGACGGAGCGCTACCGCAGCCACTTCTACCCGGACTTCGTGCACCCGGTTCTCTACGCGGCCGCCCTGCGGGCCGGCGCGCGGCGTCTCGACCAGCTCGCTCCGCTGTCGCCGACGGTCAAGCGGGTGCTGCTCGCCGCTCCCGTCGCCGCGGCCGCAGGCGACTACATCGAGAACGTCGCCGGTCTGTACCTGCTCGATCACCGGTATCGGATCACCGACCGCACCATCCGCGCGACGACCGCGGTCAGCACCACCAAGTGGGTGCTCGCGCTCGGGTCGCTGGCGTACCTGACCCGCGGCTTCGCCCGGGTGTGGCGCGGACGCTGACATGGCCGACGAACTACCGATCGAACAGTTCGCGGATCAGGCCGCGTTCCGGGAGTGGTTGCGCACCAACATCTCCTCGTCTCCCGGGGTGTGGTTGAAGCTCGCGAAGAAGGGATCGCCGCACCCGACCGTCAGCTATCCCGAGGCGGTGGAGGTGGCGCTGTGCTTCGGCTGGATCGACAGCCAGGCGCGCAGGCTCGACGACGACTTCCGGTTGCAACGCTTCACTCCCCGCCGTCCCCGCAGTCCGTGGTCGAAGCGCAACCGCGAGGCCGTGGAGGCCCTTCTCGAGCGTGGGCTGATGGAGCCGTCGGGCCTGGCCGCGGTGGAGGCCGCGAAGTCCGACGGACGGTGGGAGCGTGCCTACGACGGACCCAAGGACGCGCAGGTGCCGCAGGACTTCGCCGACGCGCTGGCCGCGAACCCGACAGCGGAAGCATTCTTCGCGACCCTCGACAGCCGCAACCGGTTCGCGGCGCTGTACCGCATCCAGGACGCCAAACGTCCGGAGACCCGGGCCCGGCGGATCGCGTCGTTCGTCGAGCAGTTTGCCGAGGGCCGGAAGTTCTACGGGTGAGTGTCGGTACACAATGACGGGGTGAGTGAATCGGTACCTCAGGCTGGCCCCTTCACGTGTTCGGTGTTGTCCGCGGACGAACCACTGCCCGGCACCGCGGCGCAGGTCGCGGGATGGGTGTGCGTCGAGTATCCGGGAGCGTGGGGGCGCGACGTGCTCGACGGGACCGCGCTGGGTGCCGAACTGGCGGGGGCGCTGTCGGACCGGGCCGCCGCGGCCGGGGCCCGCATCATGTTCATCCGGCGTCCGGGACGCAGTGAGCAGATGCGCGGCACTAGGACGGTGCTGCTGGCGAACTCGCACCCGGACCACGCGTGGTGCGAGCGCCTCGAGATCGCGCGCGTCGCCGACCTGCTCGACATCGATCTGTCGAGGGTCGCCGGCCCGGCGCCGGGGCTGGGGGAGCGCGTCGACGGTCCGGTCGTGCTGGTGTGCGCGCACGGCAAACGCGACCAGTGCTGTGCGGTCCTGGGGCGTCCGGTCGCGGCGACGCTCGCCGAGGAGTTTCCCGACGACGTGTGGGAGTGCTCGCACACCGGCGGACACCGGTTCGCGCCGTCGATGATCCTGCTGCCGAGCGGCAACACCTACGGCCGCCTCACCCCTGCCGAGAGTGGGCTCGCAGTGCGCGCCGCGCGCAGTGACGAGGTCTACCTGCCGGGACTGCGCGGGCGCAGCATCTGGGGACAGCGCGGGCAGGTCGCGGAGGTGGCGGTTCGTGAGGACGTGCCGGCCGGAACCGACGATCTGACGGTGGACGAGACGGTGCCGGACCCCGTGGTGAGCCACCGCGACGGGCGCCGCTGGCGGGTGTCGCTCGCGCAGCGTGAGCTGTCGGCCCGGCCGGCCAGTTGCGGCGCGGACGCCAAGCCGGTCCGCCCGGTCGTCGCGGTGAACGTGCACGAACTCCCCGCCGAGGTGTCGGCGGGGAGTTCGATGTAGCGATTCGTCAGCCGGACTCGGCGACGCGGGCCGCCGGGCGGGCGTGCGGCGACCCGATCGGAGTCACCTTGCGCGGCCCGCGGGAACGCCCCTTGATTCCGAAATCGTTGGCGAGAAAAGACTCCGCGGAATCGTCGAGAATGTTCATCCACTCGTCGTGCAACGGCGGCGCGACGGTATCGGTCAGCGTCGACGTGTAGCTGCAGTTCCGATAGCCCATGATGTCGTTCTTTTTGTCCTGCTTCCACTTCTTGAAAAGCTCGCCCTGCTTTTCGACGTGGAATTCGGGATAGTCGGTCCGATCGACCAGGTCGCGAATGTAGGCGGCCTGGAAATCGATCTCGTCGACCGCGGTACGCAGGTTTTCCTCGCGCTCGCGCCACGCATCGATATCCCGCTCGCGGGCCTCGCGATCAGGCAATTCGATGCGATCGAGAATCACGTCGCGCACATACCAGGCCTGGGCGTCGAACATATTGAAGGTGAAGTACTGGTCCTGCATGCCCAAGAAGAACAACTGCGGATTCGCCTGCGAGACGACGCCCTTGTAGATGTCGCGCGGATACAGGCGGTTGTTCGTCTTCAGCGCCAGTTCGTCGGGCAGGAACGGGAAGTGATGTCGGTACCCGGTGCACAGGACGATCGCGTCCACCTCACGGCTGGTGCCGTCCTGGAAGTGCACGGTGTTGCCGTCGATCCCGGTGAGCAGCGGTACCTCGGACAGCCCCTCCGGCCAGTCGTGGCCCATCGGGTTGGACCGGTAGCTGAACGTCACCTCGGCCGCGCCGTACTTGAAGCACTGGGTGCCGATGTCCTCCGCGGAATAGCTGCTGCCGATCAGCAGGAGGCGCTTACCTGTGAATTCCCGCGCGTCACGGAAGTCGTGGGCGTGCAGGACGCGTCCGGGGAAATCCTCGATGCCGTCGAAATGCGGAACGTTGGGCGTGGAGAAATGTCCGGTTGCGACCACCACGTGGTCGAACAGTTCGGTCTCGAGCACATCCTTGGCGTGATCGGCGACGGTCACCGCGAACTTGCCCGGGCCGTCCTCCGACTTCTCCGCCGGAACGTACTCGACCCACCGGACGGCGGTGTCGAAACGGATGTACTTGCGGACGTCGTCCTGATCGACGCGTCCCATGATGTAGTCGTGCAGCACGGCCCGCGGCGGATACGACGGAATCGGTCGGCCGAAATGTTCCTCGAAAGAATAGTCGGCGAACTCCAGGCATTCCTTCGGCCCGTTGGACCAGAGGAAGCGATACATGCTCCCATGTACCGGTTCGCCGTGTTGGTCGAGACCCGTGCGCCACGTGTAGTTCCACATGCCGCCCAGATCGCTCTGCTTTTCGTAACAAACAATTTCGGGCATCGACCCAAGACCTGATTTCCGCGCTGACTCGAATGCCCTCAACTGTGCGAGGCCACTCGGACCGGCTCCCAAAATCGCGATCCTTGGCGTCAAAGTTTTCTCCCTATTTTCGTTGATCCCTCCTTCTTGCTTAGCACAGCGAAAGACGGTTTGGCCAACTCGCGAATCGAAATTCTGTGCGATTCGTGGGACGAAATACACCCGTTCACCAGTGCAAACGCGTCACCAGTGCGTGCCCGGAATCAGCCGGGCCAGACGACGCCCGAGTCGCGCGGCGGAGGCGGTCGGACCGGTCGGTCGAGGGGCGGGGGTGGACGCCTGGGGCGCGAGGGGCGCCTCGGTTGCGGCCTCCCCGCGCGCGGCCGGGGAATCCGGGAACGCGTGGTACATCTGCGACAGCGCGCGGTCCTTGAGGCGCGGTGCGAACATGGCGCCCAATTCGGCGAGCGTGCCGACCGGGACGTCGATGCGTTTGGGCTTGTCGATCAGCGCGCGGACCACCATGGCCGCGGCCTTCTCCGGGCTCGCGGCGGGGCCGGCGTTGTACTGACCGGTCGGCGCGATCATCGGGGTGCGGACCAGCGGCATGTGGATCGTGGTGAACGTGATGCCGTCCGAGAGGGTCTCGGCGGCGGCGACGTCCGCGAAGGCGTCGAGGGCGGACTTGCTCGCGACGTATGCCGCGAAGCGGGGGGTCCGGGCCTGCACGCCCGCGGTGCTGATGTCGACGATGTGGCGGTAGCGGCGCTCGCGCATGTGCGGCAGCAGTGCCAGCACCATGCGCACCGCGCCGAAGTAGTTGACCGCCATCGTGCGCTCGAAGTCGTGCAGCCGGTCGGTCGAGCGGTACAGGCCGCGCCGGATGGACCGGCCCGCGTTGTTGACGAGCATGTCGACGTGATCGTGTTCGGCGAGAATCGACTTCACCGTGCGCTCGACGGCTTCGCTGTCGGTGATGTCGCACTGGTAGGCGTGCGCCGATCCACCCGTCTCGCGGATCTGGGACACCACGGCGTCGAGTTCGTCGGCGCGGCGGGCGAGCAGCAGCACCGTCGCGCCCTTGGCGGCGGTGGCGATCGCGGCCGCGCGTCCGATGCCGGACGACGCGCCGGTGATGACGACGTTCCGGTTCACGAGCGGGCCGGCCGGGTCGTCGCGTCGGGCGCGGTCCGGGTCGAGGTGCTCGCGCCAGTACGCCCACAGCGTCCCCGCGTACGACGGGAAGGGTGGCACCGCTATGCCGCTGTCCTGCAGTGCCTCTCGTGTCTGCTCCGTCGTGAAACGCGTCGGCAGCGTGAGGTGGTCGAGCATGACCGGCGGGACGCCCATCCGGCGCAGTGTGACGTCGCGGACTCCACGCATCGGGGCGGGCGGATCGAGCAGCGGCCGGGCGAGTGCTCCTGGGAGATCGGCGATCGGGGTGGGGGCGTGCGCGGCCTTCGCGAGTGCGGCATAGATCTGCCGCACCGGCTGGGCGTCGGGGGAGACGAGATGGAAGGTTCGGCCGTCGAGATTCGGCCGCAGCATCAACTCGACGATCGCGGCGGCGACGAAATCCACCGGAACCACGTTGGTGTATCCCAGCTTCGGGACGGCGACGGGTAGTGCGGACGGCAGCTTCGCGAGCGCCGCCAGCGCGGGGAAGAAGTAGTAGGGGCCGTCCACCTTGTCCATCTCGCCGGTGACCGAACTGCCCACCACCGCCGCCGGTCGATAGACCCGCCACGGCACGGCCGACGTCCGCACCAGGCGTTCGGCCTCGAACTTGGTGCGGTGGTACGGGGTCGGGAAGCGCTGACCGAGATCGAAGTCGTCCTCGGTGAAGCGGCCGCGATGATCGCCGGCCACCGCGATCGACGAGACGTGGTGCAGGGTCGCGCCGAGGCGGTCGGCGAGGTCGATCACCGCCCGGGTGCCGTCGATGTTGGTCGACGCCTGCTCCTCGCCCGCGGTGAGGTCGTAGATCGCGCCGAGATGCAGCACGTGGTCGGCGGCCGGTGGCGCCGCTTCGAGTCCCAGGTCCGGTTCGGTGAGATCGCCGACCAACGCGTGGACCCGGTCGCTGTCCGGCCAATGGTCGGCCAGGCGCTCGAACTTCGACAGAGATCCGGGCCGGACCAGTACGTGGACCTGTGCCGACGGCTCCCGTTCGAGCAGTCGCTCGATCGTGTGCCTGCCGAGGAACCCGGTGCCGCCCGTGACGATGTACGTGGCCATACCCCCGGAACTTACTCCGAAGTAAGGAGTGTCACCAGGGGTGCACGCAACTCGGTGCCGGCAACGCTCAGTGCCCGAGGCCGACGCGCTCGTGGATCCGACGCATCCACGCCGGGGCCCACCAGTTGGCCTCACCCATCAGCTTGACCAGCGACGGCACCAGCAGCATCCGCACGACCGTCGCGTCGATGACGAGCGCGAGAATCATGCCGACTCCGAGGAACCGCATGATCGACAGCCCCGACACCGTGAACGCGCCGGTGACGACGATGAGCAGCATCGCCGCCGCCGTGACCACGCGGCCGGTGCGCTCGGCGCCGGTCCGGACGGCCTCTTCCGTGGTGGCGCCGGCGGCCCGGGCCTCCACCATGCGTGACATCAGGAACACCTCGTAGTCGGTGGACAATCCGAACACCACCGCGAGGATGAGCACCACGAACGTGGCCTCGAGCGGCGCCGGGGTGACACCGAGCAGGTCGGCGCCGTGCCCCTGCTGGAATATCCAGGTGAGGACGCCGAACGTGGCGGCGAGGCTCAGTCCCGCCATTGCGACGGCCTTGACCGGCAGCACCACCGACCCGAACGCCAGGAACATCAGCACCAGCGTCGAGACCACCATGATCGCGATCATCGCGGGCAGCCAGCGCACGATCGCGGCATTGCCGTCGTCGACCGACGCCTGGCCACCGCCGACGAGCAGCTGCGTGCCGGGCGGGGCATCGATGGCCCGCAGGCCCTGCACGGCGTCGCCGGCCGCGCCGCCCTCGACACCCTCGGCGTAGAGAGCCTGGATCGCGGTCACGTCGTTCTTCGTCGCGAGGACCACGGCCTGCGAGATGCCGTCCACCTGCTTGGCCGACGCGACGACCTTCGACAGGTCGCCCGGCGACGCGGGAGCACCGTCGGGGCCGCGCAGCACCACGGTCGCGCCCTCGCCGGTCGACGGGAACTCGGTCGTGAGCGTCTCGGTGGCGATGCGCGCCGGATCGTCGGCCGGCAGCGCGGTGTAGGTGATCTCGCCGAGCGTCGCCTTCGTCAGCGGCGCCGCGAGCACGAGCAGTCCGGCGGTGATGCCGACCGCGACGACCGCCGGGCGCTTCATCACCTTGGTGACGACGCCGCCCCAGAACCGCCGGGCGCGCTCCTCGCCGCGCTGCGCCGCACCCTTGCGCCACGACAGCGCGTCGATGCGGTGACCGAGGACGGCCAGCAGCGCCGGGACGACCGTCAGCGACAGCACGGCCGCACCCGTCACGGCCGCGATCGCGCCGAACCCGAGCGAGCGGATCACCGCCTGTGGGAACACGAGCATGCCGGCGAACGCGCACACCAGCAGCAGGCCCGAGAACATGACGGTGCGTCCGGCGGTGAGCACCGTGCGACGGGCCGCGTCGGCGGGCGTCGATCCCGCCGTCAGCTCCTCCCGGAAACGGCTGACGACGAACAGGCCGTAGTCGATCGCCAGGCCCAGACCGATCAGCGAGGCGACGTTGAGCGCGAACGAACTGACCTCGGTGACCTCGGTGAGCAGGCGCAGGATGCCCAGTGAACTGAGCACCGAGAGCAGGCCCACGAACACCGGGACCGCGGCCGCGACCAGACCACCGAAGACGAACACCAACAGCACCAGGGTGATCGGGATGGCGATCGCCTCGGCGCGCACCAGGTCGGCCTGCAACCGATTGCTGAGGGAGACCCCGACCACGGCCCCGCCCGCGAACTCGGAATCCACCCCCTCGATCTCGAGCTTCGGCAGCAGGTCGCCGAAGTTGGCGACGGTCACGTCCGCGTCGGGCGAGAGCACGATCGACGCGGCCACCTTCGTCCCGTCGTTCGAGAGCAGCAACTGTTTCGCCGGCGGGACCGCCGTCCAGTACGACGTCACCGACTGGGTCGGCACGTCGGCAGCGAACCGGTCGAGCGTCGCGGTGACGACCGGTTCCAGGTCGGCGAGAGTCCGTCCGGCGGGCACCGTGTAGATCGCCACGATGTCGGGATCCTGGCGGCCGAAGTTGTCGTCGACGATCCGCGACACCTCCGCCGATTCGCTACCCGGATCGGTGTAGCCGCCCTGGCTGAGTTTGGAGAACACGCCGATGCCCCAGATTCCGGCCCCGACGGCAGCGATCAGAACGACCGCCAGTACCCACCACTTGCGTGCAACGACGATCGAGGCCCAGCGTGTCATTCCCGCGACTCTAGCGACAAGTGCAGTGCGTCACTTCAATCCGGACCGCACGAACGCGTCGACGACGTGCCTTTGCAGGAAGATGTAGATGAGGAAGATCGGCAGACACGCGATGCCGGACGCCGCCATCACCGCACCCCAGTTGTTGCCCTCGGCGCCGAGGAAGCTGCGGATACCGATCTGCACCAGCGCATCCGAGTTGCGCAGCACCAGCGACGGCCACAGGTACTCGTTCCACGCCGAGATGAACAGCATGATTCCGAGCGCCGCGAGGGCCGGACGCATGTTGGGGACGATCACCTTCCACAGCGATGCCCACGCGCCCTGGCCGTCCATCTCGCTCGCGTCGAGCAGCTCGCGGGGGAAGGCCTCCAGGTGCTGACGCAGCAGCATCACGCCGAACGCCGAGCACAGATTCGGGAGCACCACGCCGGCGACGGTGTCGAGCAGACCCATCTGCGAGATGAGCAGGTAGTTGGGAATCATCGTGACCTGGAACGGCACCAGCCACGACCCGACGAACAACAGGAACAGCAGTCGCTTGCCGACGAAGTCCCACCGGGCGAATGCGTACGACGCGAGCAGCGCGACGAACAGCTGGCTGATCGCGACGACGAACGCCATCGCGAACGTGTTGGTGAGCATCGACAGCATCGGGATGGTGTCGAACACGTACCGGAAGTTGTCGAGGTTCAGCGGCCACGGAACGGGGCTGCCGGACAGGGAGTCCTCCGGCCGGCGCAGCGCGGTCGCGAACATCCAGTAGACGGGGAAGATGCTGAACAGCGCGAGCGCGGCCAGGACGATGTGGCCGAGCGCGACCCGACGGTTGCGTCGGCGCGGCGGCGCGGGTGCCTCGGGCGGTGCGGATGCGGACGTGCTGGGCGGGGCGGGATCGAGAAGGACGAAGGCCATCGATGGTTCCTAGTTGTCGTAGAAGCTCAGCCGCTCGGACAACCGCACGAACACGAATGCGATCAAGCCGAAGCCGAGGAAGAAGAGAGTGCCCGCGGCGGCCGAGAGCCCGGCGTCGAAGTTGCGGAAACCGAACTCGTACAACAGGTAGTAGATGTTGGTCGACGATCCGCTCGGGCCGCCCTGCGTGAGGACGTCGATCACCGGGTAGGTCCATTGCGCGCTCAGCAGGATCGTCATGAGCGCCAGGAAGACGAGCGTGGGGGAGAGCAGCGGCAGCGTGATGCGCCGGGTGATCGTCGACGGCGTGGCGCCGTCGAGCGCGGCGGCGTGACCGTAGTCGGGGCTGATCCCGGCCATACCGGCGGAGATGACGAGCACGCCGAAGCCGAGCATCTGCCAGCCGACGATCACGACGACACCGAGCAGCGCGAGCTTCGGATCACGGAACACGTTGCCCAGATCGTGCCCCATCGACGCGGAGATGCGCGGGATCATGCCGTTGTCCGGGTTGAACAGCCAGCGCCAGATCGCGCTGCTCGCAACGGGTGTCACGAGGAACGGTACGAAGGTCAGGGCCTGGTAGAAGGTGCGGGACCGTCCGCTCACCCGCGTGCACAGCAGCGCGATCAGGAGCGGCAGCACCAGCGAGAACACCATGAACGCCGCGATGTACGCCACCGTGTTCCACAGGGCCTGGTGCAGTTCCGGAAGTGACAGCACCGCGGTGTAGTTGTCGAGGCCGACCGGCTTCTTCGGGCTGGTCGGAATCATGTTCCACTTGTAGAAGGACAGCCCGACGGTCTCGGCGAGCGGTTTGTAGGTCCACAGGACGAGCAGGGCCGTCGCCGGCAGCAGGAAGAGGTAGGGGACGGCGCGGCGCGACGCACGCGAGCGCCACCCCGCCCCGGCCCGCACGGGCTGGGACGAGGCGGCGGTCTGCTGCAGGGCGCCCGCCGGAACTTCGACGAACATTGATTTCTCGCAATCGGTTTCGGAAGGCGTCAGTGGCTCGTGGTGCGAGCCATCGCCGCGAGCTGCTCCTCGGGTGACAGCGACTGGAAGTAGCGCATCTGCTCGAGCGTCACCTCGTACAGCGTCGGGCCCTCCTCGACGGGGACGACCGTGTGCAGGATCCGGTCCGCGTACACGTGGATCAGGTTGAACGACTGCCCGCTGTCCTGTCCGCGCATGCCTCCGCCGGTCGGGAACAGGTCCTGGGTGTAGCAGGTGGCCGAGGCGACGGACACCGGGATGTCTCCGAAGGTGCACGTGGTCGAGTAGTGGAGGTGGCCACCGAGGATGCCGCGGACGTCGGTGCCCCGCAGGAGGTCCTCGAGCCGGCGCTGGTCGCGGAGTTCGACGGCCTCGATCAGTTCCAGCGTGCTCGGCACCGGCGGATGATGCAGGGCCAGCAAGGTGCCGTGCGGCGCCGGGGTCGCGAGAACGTCACGGAGCCAATCGAGCTGCTCGTCGGTGATCTCGCCGTGGTGGTGGCCGGGGACGGTCGTGTCGAGTGCGACGATCCGCAGGCCGTCGACGTCGTGGACGATGTCCACCGACTCCTGCGTGGGCTCGACGCCGAGCAGTCCGGCACGGAACTCGGGCCGGCTGTCGTGGTTGCCCATCACCCAGATCACCCGGGCACCCAGCTTCTCCGCCGCCGGCTCGACCAGATCCCGCAGTCGGGTGTACGCCTGCGGGTTGCCGGCGTCGGCGAGGTCGCCGGTGAACACGATCGCCTCGGGTCGCTGGCCCGCGCGGTCGAGGCGGTCGAAGACGCGGGCCAACTTGCTGTCGCTGTCGACGCTGCCGTGTAGGAACTCGCCGTCCCCGACGAAGTGGGTGTCGCTGATGTGCAGGACGAAATGGTCGGGGGCGCCGTACTGTCCGTTCTCGGACATGTTTGTCTTCCTTCGCGTTCGAGGGGTGGGCGTCAGCCGACGAGGCAGGCGCGTAGGTCGTCGAGTTCGGTGTCGGTCATGCCGTGTGCGCGCAGGTAGCCGCGCACGTCGCCGTGGCTCGCGCGCAGTGACGCGAGGGTGGCGAGCATCAGGGGGGCCGGGCTGGAGGCGACGATCTGGGCGATGTCGATTTCGGCGGGCAGGCCACGCGCCGCCATCACCGCGGTCATCGCGTCCACCCATTCGCCGGCCAGCATCACCTCGGACAGCGAGTAATCGGCGGCGATGTCGCGGTCCTCGACACCGACGGCCGCCAGGGTCAGGGCGATCACCAGCCCGGTGCGATCCTTGCCGGCGGTGCAGTGCACCAGAACCGGCTCGCTACCCGAGCCGGCGATCAGGCGCACCGCATCGGTGAGTGCGCCGCCGTGTTCGCTCAGCATCCAGGTGTAGATGCCGCCGAGATCGAGGGTCTGCGCGGTGTGCGTCGCCCCTCGGCTCCCGATGCCGTCGCGATAGACGGGCAGGTGGACGTCGCGGTGTCCGACGCCGTCGAGCGCGTTCGGCGCGCTCGCCCGCTCGTCGCTCTCCCGCAGGTCGAGGACGAGGGCCAGCCCGAGGTCGGCCAGTTCGGCGCGGCCCGCCGGATCGATGCCGTGCAGGGAGTCGGAGCGGAAGAGCTTGCCCCACTTCGTGGTCAGGCCCGCGGCGGGATAGCCGCCGACGTCGCGGAGGTTGTGCACGCCGCCCGCGGGCAGACGTCTGGTCGGGGTGCGGAGGGGAGTCGTCATCTCGTGTGTCAGCCGATCAGGTCCTGGGCGCGCTTCTGGGCGGCGGCCATGGTGGTTGCGGGGTCCTTGCCGTAGAAGACCGACTCCTCGACCGCGGTGGCGAGGATGTCGTCGATCTGGACGTAGCTGTTGCCGGGGTACGACTGCCACGGCTCGAGCCGGTCGAGCTGCTTCAGGTTGGGGGCGAGAAGCGGGTTGCCGTCGGCCCACGACTTCAGTGCGGCCGGATCGGTGGTGAGCGACGTGCGCAGCGGCAGGTAGCCGATCTTCGACGAGATCTCGGTGTACGCGTGGTCGCTCGTCATGAACGTGATGAGCTCCCAGGCGGCGCGCTGCTTCGCCGGATCCTGCGCGAAGACGAACAGGGCCGAACCGGAGTTGGTGGGCACCGCCTCACGGCCGTCGAAGGCGGGCATGGCCGCGGCCTTCAGCTCCCAGCCTGCGGCCTTCGAGGCGCCCAGCAGCATCCCCTGGATCGCGGACGACTGCAGCTGGATCGCCGTGTCGCCCTTCATGAAGCTCTCCATCTGGCCCGCGGAGTCCTGGTTGGCGAGCACGCCCTGGTCGTACAGGTCGCGCAGCATCTGCACCGCCGCCAGCGAATCGTCGCTCGCGAACTCGACGCTGTCCCGGTCGTCGGAGAGCACGTTCCCGCCGGCCGACCGGAACAGGCCCTGCATGCACCAGTTGCCGCCCTTGACCGCGCACGAGACGGTCAGTGCCGGCTTCCCGGTGGACGCGGTGATCTTCTTCGCGGCGTCGGCGACCTTCGGCCACGTCGACAGGTCCGTGTCGGCAGGTAGCCCGGCCTTCTGGAACACGCTCGCGTTGTAGAACAGCACGGGGGTGGAGAAGACGTACGGCATGCCGTACGTCTGGCCCTCCCAGTCTCCGAGCGTTGCGGCCCGCGGGTGATACGGGTGCGCGCCGGCCAGGTGCTCCTGGACGGTGTCGGTGCCGACCAGCGAATCGAGCGAGTGGGCGCCGAGCTGGTTGACGGCGAAGTCGAGGGTGTCGAACGTCAACTGCGCGACGTCCGGCGGGTTGCCGGCCAGCAGCTGCGTCTGCACGCTGCTCGCGGTGCCGCTGCCGGCGGTCGACGTGCCCTGGGGTGGCTGGGCCTTGACCGAGATGTTCGGGTGCTCGGCCTCGAAATCGGCGATGAGGCCGGTGACGGTGTCCGTCCACGGTCCCGCCTGGGTGAGGTTGTACGACTCGAAGACGATGTCGACCTTCTGGTTCGGGTCGAGTTCGGGGGCGAGTCCGTCCGCCGACGAACTCGACGCGGTGGCGCCGGTGGCGCCGGTGGCGCATCCGGCCACGGTGAGGGCGGCGGCGAGTGACAGCAGCGCCAGGCCGGTAGTGCGTCTACGCATTGGTCAGGCTCCTAGCAGAAGAGACGGGGTAGTCGTAGGGCTGAGACGTGTCGATCCACTCGAGCCGGCGTCCGCTCGCGCGGTCGAACAGGTGTACGTGCTCGGGATCGGTGGTGAGGGTGAGGGACTGGCCGGCGCGCATCGCGATCGGCCGCGGGGAGCGGACACACACGACGGCATCGCCGACGGTGCAGTACGCGATCTCCTCGCTGCCGAGGTTCTCGACCGAATCGACTGTCGCGATGAGGGCTACGGGCTCGGTGCCGATGCCCGGGCGGAGGTGTTCGGGCCGCACGCCGAGGACGACGTCGATGTCCTCGGTGGTGCCGGGCCACAGGTCGGCGCGGACGCCGGGGGCCTCCGCACGGACGGCGCCGCGCGCACTCAGGACGGTCGCGTCGAGGAGGTTCATCGCGGGGCTGCCGAGGAAGCCGGCGACGAACACCGAAGCCGGTCGGTCGTACACCTCCTCGGGCGTACCGATCTGTTCGACGGATCCGCGGTTGAGCAGCGCGATCCGGGTGGCCATCGTCATCGCCTCGACCTGGTCGTGGGTGACGTACACGAACGTCGCCCCGAGGCGCCGGTGCAGATCGGTGAGCTCACGGCGGGTGGCCGTCCGCAGCTTTGCGTCGAGGTTCGACAGCGGCTCGTCCATGAGGAACGCCTTGGGGTTGCGCACGATCGCGCGTCCGACGGCGACGCGCTGACGCTGGCCGCCGGACAGTTCCTTGGGCTTGCGATCCAGGAGGTGCGCGATCTCGAGCTGCTGCGCCACCTCGTCGACGCGAGCCGTGGCCTCGTCCTTCGCGACCTTCCGGACCCGAAGGGGGAACCCGAGATTCCGTGCCACCGACAGGTGCGGGTACAGCGCGTAGTTCTGGAAGACCATCGCGACGTCGCGCTTGCGGGCGGGTGTGCCGGTGATGTCCTCGCCGTCGAGCACGATGCGGCCGCCGGTCGGTTCGAGGAGCCCGGCGATCATCCGCAGGAGCGTCGTCTTGCCGCACCCCGAAGGTCCGAGAAGGACCAGGAAGTCGCCGTCGCGGATCTCCATCGAGATGTCGTCGACGGCGGTCACGCCGCCGAAGTTCCTGCCCAGGCCCTCGATTCGAATACTGCCCATGACCCTCTCCGATGAAACGTGATTACCCGAATCGGTTGGATTCGGAATTCTCATTACATGGAGTAGTCAGCCAGTCGAAGGTGAACGAGCACTGAATGTCCGTCCAACGACCCGTGAGCGTTTCGCGGCTAGTCGAGTTCCGTGGGGTCGAGTGACTCGCTCTTCGGATTCATCAGGGCGACAAGATGTTCCACGTCCCGCTCGGTGGAACCCCGGCTTGTGCCGTCCACCTCGGACACCGCGACCTGGAGGCCGAGGAGGAAGGTCAGCTGGATGATCGTCGCAGAGACTCCGTGCGCGGCGTACGGGCCCGACCCACTGCCGACGATCAGTGTGGTGTCCGCCAGTGCGGCGAGCGACGAGCGGGCATGCGCGGTGACACCGACGACATGGGCCCCGGCGTCCAGAGCGGCCCTCGTGGCGTCGATCGTGTACGCGTTCATCCCCGAGTCGCTCACCGCGACACACACGTCGTCGGAGGAGAGGGTGCGCGCGGTGAGAGCCTGCACGACGGTGTCGGTCGGTGCCTCGGCTGCCCGCCCCGACAGCAGGAAGCGGACGGCGAACGCCGTGGCGGCCGTCGACGATCCACCGTTGGCCACGACGAGGATACGCCGCGCGTTCGCGAGCACCCGGACGGCGTCGTCGAAGGCGTCCTCCGACAGCGGTGCCAGACCGCTGGCGAGATCCGAACCCACTTCCGTGACGATCGTGCGCAGCACGCCCACGCTTCCGGGCGGTGCGGCCGCCTCGGCGGCCGTCGACGACTCCGCGCCCAGGTCGCGCAGCAGCAGCATGCGCAGGTGTTGGAAGCCCGAGAAGCCGAGGTTCTGGCACGCTCGCACCACCGTCGCGGTCGACGTCGACGCCGCGGCGGCCAGGTCTGCCGCCGACCACCACGCCACCTCCCGGGGGCGTTCGGCGCACACGTCGGCGACGCGGCGTTCGCTCGGGGCCAGGCCCGCGGACAGGGCGCGGATGGTCGCGGTCGTCGTACCGATCGGCGGTTGGGTACCGGGGGAGTCTGCGCTCATGGGCTCTGGATAACACACCGCGGTGAACGGTTCGGGCCTCCGGGACGGTGCGGTCGCCGGAAGTGCCGCCCGCCTCGTCGCCGTCGCCGTCGCCCACTGACATCATCGTGGGTATGGATGACGTGCGCGTGTGCTTCGTCGGTGACTCCTTCGTTGCGGGAGTGGGCGATTGCGAGTTCCTCGGCTGGGCGGGCAGGCTCGCGGCAGGGACGAAGGGCGTGGCGCTGACGACGTACAACCTCGGGGTGCGGCGGCAGACGTCGAGCGACATACGAGCGCGCTGGCGGCCGGAGTGCGAGGCGCGTCTGCCGGAGGACTGCGACGGCCGGGTGGTGTTCTCGTTCGGCTCCAACGACACGACCGTCGAGGGTGGGGCACCGCGTGTCGATCCGGAGACCTCCGTCGCCAACCTCACCGGCGTGCTAAACGAGTGTGCAGCGGCGGGGTGGCGGCCGATGGTGGTCGGACCGCCGCCGATGGCCGACGCGGATCAGAACGCTCGCACGGCTCGGCTGGATCGTCGGTTCGCCGAGGTCTGCGCCGCCGCCGGTGTGGAGTACGTCTCGGTCTTCGACGCCCTCGTCGCCGACGCGGTCTGGATGCAGCAGGTGCATGACGGCGACGGTGCTCATCCCGGCAGTGGGGGCTATCGTGCGTTCGCTGCGCTGGCACGGCCCACGTGGCAACGGTGGATCCGGACCCCACAGGTGGTTCAGTAGGCTGGCCGACATGGTGGACGACGTCCGGCCCCCGACTCTCGGCGAGATCATCCGGCAGCAGCGCGAGCTCGCCGCCGTGCCCATGCGAAAGTTCGCCGAGATGGTCGGGATCTCGAATCCGTATCTGTCACAGATCGAGCGGGACCTTCGAGCGCCGAGCGAGCACGTACTGGCGGCGATCGCCGAGCACCTGCACACGTCGGCGGACATGCTGACCGCGCAGGCGAGCCGGGCCGACGCCGAGAACGTGCCCGAGGTGGTGGCCGCGATCCGACGTGACGCCGATCTGACCAAGGCTCAGCGGTCCGCGCTCGAGGAGATGTACGAGACGTTCCGCGACGTGACGATCGCGAAGCGGCGGCGAGGCCCCCGGCCGACGCAGTGATCCGGCCGGGGGCCTGGGCCGGCCCTACCGGAGCGCTTCCCGCGCGGCCGTGGTGGCGGCGGCGCTGAGGCCCTGCACGAGGGAGGCCTGGGCGTCCACGAGGGTGGTTACCCAGTCGAACTTCGCGGCCGACGCCATCGACCTGTTGTAGTCGAGGACGGAGGTCAGCGCCTTGTCGTAGGTGTCGAGTGTGAGAGTGCCGCTCAGCTTCGCGGCGTCGAGGAACGTCTCGTTGAGGCTCTGCACGCGGCCCAGGTTCTCCTCGAATGATGTGGCGACGGAACCGATTCCGTCCGTGAGGGTCTTCTCGGCGGCGGTGCGCGCGGTCGCGGTGGTGTTCGCGGTGGTGGTGGACTGTGCGGCCATGGGGGCTCCTCGGAGATGGCGTGATCGAACCTGTCGTTAGCAAATTAGCATGATGATTGCTAACGCGCTGGGTGTGGAGTGGAATCAGGTGAAAACGTAAGTGCCGGGGGCCGTTCCGATGGCCGGATGCTGCTTGCTGCCCATCGGCGGCGGGGCCTGCAGGTCGCCGGCGCGCTGCTGCGACCAGGTCGCCCAGTCCTCCCACCACGAGACGGAACGGCGCTCGGCCGACTCCCGCCACACCGACGGGTCCGCCGGCAATCCGCTCGGCGCCCTGCCGTCGGGTTCACTGCAGGCCTCGACCCAGGTCTTCTTGCCCGGCGGATTGACGATGCCGGCGATGTGGCCACCGTTCGACAGGACGAACCGCACGTCGCCGCCGAACAGCACGGCCCCCGCGTACGACGACTGCCACGGCACGATGTGATCGTCCAGTGCGCCCACGATGTACACGTCGCCGCCGACGTCGCCGAGCGAGATCGTCCGTCCGGCGATCGTGAAACGACCCAGGGCCAACTGGTTCTCGCCGTAGAGCGTGTGCAGGTAGGCGCTGTGCATCGACGCCGGCATGCGGGTCGAGTCCTCGTTCCACGCGAGCAGGTCGAACGACTGCGGTTCCTCGCCCAGCATCCAGCGGCTCACCCAGTACCGGAAGATCAGGTCGTTCGCTCGCAGCAGGTCGAAGGTCTGGGCCATGTCCGCGCCGTCGAGGTATCCGGCCCGTCGCATCACGATGTCGATCTTCGCGAGGGTCTCGGCGTCGGTCAGCAGCCCGAGGTCGCCGGGATTGCTGTAATCGAGCAGGGTGTTGGCGAGCGTGAGCGTGCCCAGGCGGTCGTCACCGGCCGCAGCCAGGTAGCCGGCCGCGATCGACGCCATCGCTCCGCCGAGGCACAGGCCCACCAGGTCGATCTTCGATGCCCCGGTGATGTCCCCGACGACGTCCATTGCCGCGGTCACCCCGTCCGTGAGGTAGTCGTCGAATCCCACCCCGCTCATCGACTCGTCCGGGTTGCGGTACGAGATGAGGAAGACGGTGCGGCCGTGCCGGATTGCCCACTCGACGAAGCTGCGTCCCGGGCCGATGTCCATGATGTAGAACTTGTTGATCCAGGGCGGGCATGCCAGGAGCGGCGTCGCATGCACCTGCTCGGTCTGCGGTGCGTACTGGATGAGCTCGATCAGGTCGTTCCGGAAGACCACCCGGCCCGGCGTCGCGGCCATGTTCTCGCCGACCGTGAAAGCGGTGTCGTCGGTGCGTTTGGGGCGGCCACCGCGTCTGACCACGTCCTCGACAAGGTACGACGTGCCGCGAGCCAAGCTCTTTCCACCCGTCGCGATCGCGCGGGTGAGTACCTCCGGGTTGGTCACGGGGTTGTTGGTGGGCGCCGCGACGTCGAGCAGCAGATGCGCCAACTGGCGCGCCTTGGCGGCGGTGAAGGAATCCGCGGTGCCCGCATCGACCAGGCTGTCGACGTACGAGCGTGCGCAGAGGTACGAGCGGAGCACCGCGTAGTAGGCGGGATTGTCCTGCCAGGCTGGGTCTCGGAACCGGGCGTCCCCGGGAGCGGGCGGCTGGATGCTCGCGCCGACGGCCACTCGCACCGCGTCGGGCGGGATCTGTGCCAACCCGACTGCCAGCCTGCCGGTGGCGGCGGCGACGGCTGCGGGGTTGCAGGCTGCGTTCCGGGCCACCGATGCGCTCGCGGCAAACCAGCCGGCGGGGTCGACCCTGGCGGAGACCCGGCGGATCGCGTTATCGAGCACGGTCGCCTCCGGCAGCGTTCGACGTGGAGTCGGTGGAGCCCACCGGGCCCAGGTAGCGCAGGATCATCTGCGCGACGCACACCGGGCGGTCGACGCCCGCCGCGTCGAAGGTGAGGGTCACGGCGAGCTGATAGCCACCCGGGCACGGTTCGACGGCGGTCACGTCGGCGACCGCACCCACCGACGAGTCGACCGGAACCGGAGCGGGGAAGCGGACCTTGTCGAGGCCGTAGTTGATCACCTGGGCGCAGTCGGTGACGTCGAGCAGGCGGAAGAAGAGCTCGACGGCCAGGGACAGGGTCAAGTAGCCGTGTGCGATCGTCGAGCCGAAGGGACCGGTCGCCGCCCGCTCCGGGTCGACATGGATCCACTGGTGGTCGTTGGTGGCGTCGGCGAACAGTGCGATCTGCTCCTGCGTGATCAGGACTCGATGCGAAGTGCCGAGGCTCGTGCCGGCGAGGTCGGGGAGGTCGGCCATCGTGATGCTGCGCGCAGACATGCTGCTGGTCGTATTTGTAGTCATCTCGTCCCTGTGGTCCGATTCGGTCGGGTGCCCGAATTGTTGAGCGTCTCGAAAGGTGCATCGATCGCGCCCGGGATCGAGCGGATGCGATTTCACTGGAATTGAAGAATCGGGTGCGATCGGGCGGAGCCTATAACGGTGATTCCTTTTGCGCAGCACGTCTTCGGAAAACTCTCTGTTTGACATTCGTCCAGGTAGGAGGCGTGTTATGTCCGCTTCTCGCGCGTTTGGGCACGTCGGAAGGTGCAAGCTCGGGCGGTATGTCTAATTTCACGACCTCCGCATCCGAATCAATTTCTGTTTTCTACTTTCGGGTAAGAATATTCGGTCGCGCGACCGAATTCATCACCTACCGCCGGGTAAGAATTGGTGTCACATCAATTCGATTGTTGCCGTGAATCGAAAAGGTGTAAACCTGCGGGATTGACGTGCGACCGAAGCGGTGCGACCATAGAACATGTGTTCGAAGCGTCTTCCCCGCTCGGGCTCCGGCGTCGGGTGGTTCGGCGGCGGATGTGCGGTCCGAAGGGAAGGGTGCGGATGGGCTGGGGCAACGGTCCGCCGACGTGGGCGGAGATGGAGCGGGTGCTGTCGGGGCGCCCGCGGCACGAGTCGCAGTTCCCGGGCGACGGCGGCGACAGCCCGGCTTGGTCCCGTAAGCGCGGCGCGTACCTGGCCGACGGTGCTGTACGTCCGGTCGGTGCCACCGTGCCGTACGCGGAGCTGCACACCCACTCGGCCTTCAGCTTCCTCGACGGTGCCAGTTCGCCCGAGGAACTCGTCGAGGAAGCGGTGCGCCTCGGACTGGACGCGATCGCGCTCACCGACCACGACGGCATGTACGGCGTGGTCCGTTTCGCCGAGGCCGCGAAGGAACTGGGCATGCGGACGGTGTTCGGGGCGGAGCTGTCCCTCGATGCCGCCCCGCGCACCGGCGTTCCCGACCCCGACGGCACGCACCTGTTGGTGCTGGCTCGCGGGCAGGAGGGGTACCGGCGGCTGTCTCGGCAGATCGCGGGCGCACACCTTGCCGGCGGGGAGAAGGGCAAGCCTCGCTACGACTACGACGAGCTCACCGCGGCGGCGGGTGGGCACTGGCAGATCCTCACCGGTTGCCGTAAGGGGCATGTGCGCAGTGCGCTCGCCGCGGGCGGGCCCGCCGCCGCCGAGGCGGCGCTGCGTGACCTCGTCGACCGGTTCGGGGCCGATCGGGTGTCCGTCGAGCTCACCCATCGCGGTCTGCCCGAGGACGACGAGGTCAACGCGGTTCTCGGGGAAATAGCCGCAAGGCAAGGGCTTTCCGTGATCGCCTCCACTGCGGCGCACTTCGCCGGGCCGTCCCGGCGGCGTCTCGCGATGGCGATGGCCGCGGTGCGCGCCCGGCAGAGCCTGGACGAGGCCGCGGGCTGGCTCGCGCCGACCGGGGGCGCGCATCTGCGGTCCGGGGCGGAGATGGCGCGGTTGTTCGCGAGCCACCCGGAGGCCGTTGCGGGAGCGGCCGAGTTGGGGCTCGCGTGTGCGTTCGACCTGCGGCTCATCGCACCGAAGCTGCCGCCGTTCGACGTCCCGGACGGACACACCGAGGCCAGTTGGTTGCGGGAGTTGACCATGCAGGGCGCACGGCGGCGCTACGGCCCGCCGTCGTCGAATCCGGCGGCGTACGCGCAGATCGAACACGAACTCGGGATCATCGAACGGTTGACCTTTCCCGGCTACTTCCTCGTGGTCCACGACATCGTCTCGTTCTGCAGGGACAACGACATCCTCTGTCAGGGAAGGGGATCGGCCGCCAACTCGGCGGTCTGCTACGCGATCGGGATCACCAACGTCGATCCGGTGCGCAACCAGTTGCTGTTCGAGCGATTCCTCTCGCCGGAGCGGGACGGCCCACCCGACATCGACGTCGACATCGAGTCCGACCGCCGCGAGGAGGCCATCCAGCACGTCTACGCGAAGTACGGCCGCGAGTACGCCGCGCAGGTCGCCAACGTCATCACCTACCGCGGCAAGTCCTCGGTGCGGGACATGGCACGGGCGCTCGGATTCTCGCAGGGGCAACAGGACGCGTGGAGCAAGCAGGTCAGCCGGTGGAGCGGCGTCGGCAAAGAGACCGGCACCGATATTCCGCCTGCCGTGCTGGAACTGGCCGCGCAGATCGAGGGATTCCCGCGGCACCTCGGTATCCACTCCGGCGGCATGGTGATCTGTGACCGTCCCATCGCCGACGTGTGTCCGGTCGAGTGGGCGCGCATGGAGAACCGCAGCGTCCTACAGTGGGACAAGGACGACTGCGCCGCAGTGGGATTGGTGAAATTCGACCTGCTGGGCCTCGGCATGCTCTCGGCGCTGCACTACATGATCGACCTGGTGGCCGAACACAAGGGCATCGAGGTGGACCTGGCGCAGCTCGACCTGTCCGAGCAGGCGGTATACGAGATGCTGCAGCGGGCGGACTCCGTGGGTGTGTTCCAGGTGGAGTCGCGGGCCCAGATGGCGACGCTGCCGCGCCTGAAGCCCCGCAACTTCTACGACCTCGTCGTCGAGGTCGCGTTGATCCGGCCCGGCCCGATCCAGGGCGGCTCGGTGCACCCCTACATCCGGCGCCGCAACGGTCGCGAACCCGTCGTCTACGACCATCCCTGTCTCGAGAAGGCGCTGGCGCGCACGCTCGGGGTGCCGCTGTTCCAGGAGCAGCTCATGCAGATGGCCGTCGACGCCGCCGGATTCAGCGCCGCCGAGGCCGACCAGTTGCGGCGCGCGATGGGCTCCAAGCGCTCGCCCGAGAAGATGGAACGCCTGCGTGGACGGCTCTACGACGGCATGCGGGAGTTGCACGGCATCACAGGCGACGTCGCCGACCGGATCTACGAGAAGCTGTACGCCTTCGCGAACTTCGGTTTCCCCGAAAGCCATTCGCAGAGTTTCGCGTCGCTCGTCTTCTACTCGTCGTGGTTCAAGTTGCACCATCCGGCGGCCTTCTGCGCGGGCCTGCTGCGGGCACAGCCGATGGGCTTCTACTCGCCGCAGTCCCTCGTCGCCGACGCCCGCCGGCACGGAGTACGGGTGCACGGGGCCGACGTGAACGCGAGCCTCGCGCACGCCACCCTCGAGGAGCACGGCACCGAGGTGCGGTTGGGGCTGGGCGAGGTGCGCGGGATCGGTGCCGAACTGGCCGAGCGCATCACCACGGCCCGGGCGGAGGACGGGCCGTTCCGGTCGATCCTGGACCTGACCGGCCGGATCGAGCTGACCACGGCGCAGGTCGAATCGCTCGCGACCGCCGGTGCTCTCGGGTGCTTCGGTCTGTCCCGGCGCGAGGCGCTGTGGGCGGCCGGCGCCGCGTCGGGGGAGCGGCCCGACCGGCTGCCGGGTACCGGGGCGTCCACCCGCGCGCCCGCCCTACCCGGCATGAGCGACCTCGAACTCGCGGCCGCCGACGTGTGGGCCACGGGCGTCTCCCCGGACAGCTACCCGACGGAGTTCCTACGCCCGCAGCTCGACGCCCTGGGAGTGCTCCCGGCGTCGCGGCTGCTGGACGTCCCGGACGGCGACCGGGTGCTGGTCGGGGGAGCGGTGACGCACCGGCAGCGGCCGGCCACCGCGGCCGGCGTGACCTTCGTCAACCTCGAGGACGAGACCGGGATGGTCAATGTCGTGTGCTCGGTCGGCCTGTGGGCGAGGTATCGCAAGCTCGCCACCGGCGCCCCGGCGTTGCTGGTGCGGGGAAAGGTGCAGAACGCGGAGGGTGCGGTGACCGTGGTCGCGGATCATCTCCAGCTCATGGACCTGCGGATGTCGAGCAGGTCGCGGGACTTCCGCTGAGAGCGGCTTCACACCTCGTCAGATACCCCCTGGGGTATAGTCGATCGCAACATCGAGGAGGTAGATCGTGAAGGTTGTCATCGTCGGAGGTGTCGCCGGCGGAATGTCCGCGGCCACCCGCATGCGTCGTCTGGACGAGTCGGCGGAGATCGTCGTCTTCGAGCGCGGCGCACACGTGTCGTTCGCGAACTGCGGTCTGCCGTACTACGCCGGCGGCGTCATCGAGGACCGCGACGAACTGCTACTGCAGACGCCCGAGAGCCTCGCGGCGCGTTTCCGGCTCGACGTCCGCGTCCGCAGCGAGGTCGCCGCGATCGACCCCGACGCCCGCACCGTCACCGTCCACGACCTCGCGTCGGGCGACACCTACGTCGAGAACTACGACGAACTGGTCCTCAGTACCGGTGCGAGCCCCATCGTGCCGCCGCTGCCCGGCGTCGAACGTGCGCTGATCTTGCGCGACGTCGAGGACGTCGACCGGCTGGTCGAGCAGATCGAGTCGGCGCAGTCGTCCGGGGCGCCCAGCGCTGTCATCGTCGGCGCCGGCTTCATCGGCGTCGAGCTGGCCGAGAACCTGCGTCACCGCGATCTCGACGTCACCGTCGTCGAGCTCGCCGACCAGGTGCTGGCGCCGCTCGATCCGGAGATGGCGGCACCGGTCGCCGACCGCATGCGAGAGAACGGCGTGCGCCTCGAACTCGGCACGCAGCTCACCTCGATCGGCGCGAACACCGCCGAACTCGCGGACGGGCGCACGCTCCCGGCCGACGTCGTCGTCATGGCGATCGGCGTCCGGCCCGAGAACGCGCTGGCGAAGATGGCCGGGGCCGATCTGGGGGAGCGGGGTGGCGTCGTCGTCGACGACCGGATGCGCACCTCGGTCCCGCACATCTTCGCCGTCGGTGACGCCGTCGAGAAGCGTGACGCGGTGGGCGGCGGCGTCGCGATGATCCCGCTCGCCAACCCGGCCAACCGGCAGGGCCGCCTGGTCGCCGACGTCATCGCCGGCCGCCCGGTGCGCGCCAAGTCCTCGTCGGGCACGGCCGTGGTCGGAGTGTTCGGGCTGATCGTCACGGCGACCGGCTGGAACGAGAAGCGGCTGCGCGCGGAAGGGCGGGCGCACCGTGTCGTTCATACCCACCCGCAGTCGCACGCCGGGTACTACCCGGGCGCTCAGCAAATGGCGATCAAGCTGCTCGTCGACCCCGAGACCGACGCCATCCTCGGCGCCCAGGCCGTGGGCGGCGAGGGCGTGGACAAGCGCATCGACGTCATCGCCACCGCGATGGCCGGTGGGCTCACCGCGTCGGACCTGGCCGACCTGGAGCTGGCGTACGCGCCGCAGTTCGGCTCGGCCAAGGACCCGGTGAACATGCTCGGCTACATCGCCGACAACCTGCGCACCGGCTCCACCCGGACGGTCCAGTGGCACGAACTCGATACCCTGGTCGCCGGTGGCGCGTCGCTCGTCGACGTCCGCACCGCCGACGAGTTCGCGGCCGGCGCCGTTCCCGGCGCCGTCAACGTCCCGCTCGACGAGCTCAGGGACCGGGTCGGGGAACTGCCGGCCGGTGACCTGATCGTGCACTGCCAGGTGGGCCAGCGCGGCCACACCGCGGTGCGCCTGCTCGCCGGACTGGGACGCCCCGCGGCCAACCTCGACGGCGGCTACAAGACGTGGGATGCAGGGCAGCGCGCGAACGCGCCGTCGGCATCTCCTGACATCGCAGAACCCCCGGAAGGAACCCCATGCGCGAAATTGACGTGACCGAACTCGAAGCGGTGCTGGCCACCGGCGCCCCGCTCGTCGACGTCCGTGAGGCGGACGAATTCGCCGAGGCGCGGGTCCCCGGCGCGATCCTGATCCCGCTCAGCGAGTTCGTCGCGCGCGTCGACGAGGTTCCGGCCGACGGCACCGTGTACGTCATCTGCGCGGCCGGTGGTCGCAGCGCCCAGGCCGCGCAGTACCTCGAGGCCCGCGGCGTCGACGCCGTCAACGTCGCCGGCGGCACCATGGCGTGGCTGCAGTCCGGCCGCGCCGTCGAGTCCGGCAGCTAGCACTACCCGAACCCGGTCGAAACCGAGTGGTTCTCGACCGGGTTCTCTTCGGCCCTCCCATATACCCCCACCCGTATTTTCGTCCCTCGCGTTCTGCGCACTTATCGCGCGAATCCCACCCGTGAAACCGCGATAAGTGCGCAAAACGCGGGACGGAACCAGACACCCACAACACCGAAAGGCACCTCCCATGACCACCACCGGACAGCGGCAGGACTCCCCGCCGCCATCCACCGAGTCCGTCGGCGGCCCGCTCGCCCGGCTCGGTGCCGCGATGGCCGACAACGTCAAGTGGGTGATCACCGCGTGGCTCGTGCTCGTCGTCGCCCTCGGCGCCGCGGCGCCGTCGGTGTTCAGCTCGCTGGCCGGCGCCGGCTGGCAGGCCGACGGCTCCGAATCCGTGCAGGTGCGCGAGCTCGCGCAGGAACACTTCGGCGGCAACGCGTCGTCGGCGATCCAGGTCGTCGTCCACTCCGACGACAAGCCGCTGGACGACCCGGCCGTGCAGCAGGTGCTCGGCGACGCGACGGCGGTGCTGAAGGGCGACGCCCGCATCGGCGAGGTGATCCCGCCGCAGCCCGGCATGACCGTCAGCCCCGACGGCCACACCGGCATCCTCGTCGCCGGCGCGAACGCGAACACCGACGACATGGTCCGTGCGGTCGACGACCTCGGCGGTGAGCTGACGGCGCTCTCGGGCGACGGCATCGACGTCTACCCGACCGGTGCGTCGGCACTGTGGAGCGACTTCAACAAGGCCAACCACGACGCGATGATCAAGGCCGAGATGATGTCGTGGCCGGTGACGCTCGGCATCATGGTGCTGGCGTTCGGTTCGCTCGTCGCCGCGGGGCTGCCGCTGCTGCTGACCCTCGCGGGTCTGGTCGCGTCCGCCGGGGGACTGGTGCTGCTCAACGAGATCACGCCGATCTCGGTGTGGGCCATGAACTTCGCGATGATGTTCGCGCTCGCGCTCGGCATCGACTACGCACTGTTCCTCGTCGTCCGGTTCCGCGACGCGCTGCGCAAGACCGCCAACGCGCGGCTGGCGGTCGCCGAGACGATGGACACCGCCGGTAAGGCCGTCCTGCTGTCGGGTCTGACGGTGCTGGTGAGTCTGTCCGCCGTGCTGCTCGTCCCCGCACCCGCGGTCCGGACGATGGCGGTCGGCATCATGCTCGCGGTCGTGTTCGTTCTCGCCGCGACGCTGACGCTGCTTCCCGCGGTACTCGCGAAGCTAGGTCGCAAGGTCAACGCGGGCTCGCTGCCGTACGCCAAGAAGCAGCAGAACGAGACCGACGGCTCGCCGCTGTTCACCAGGTGGGGCAGGCTGCTCGATCGGCACCCGCTGCCGTTCGCGGTCGGCGCCGTCGCGATCCTGATCGGCCTCGCGATCCCCGTGCTCGGGTTGAAGGTCGCCATGCCGTCCATCCAGGTCGTGCCGGAGAACGCGGCCGTGCGTCAGGGTTACGAACTGGTGCAGGAACAGATGGGTATCGGTGCGCCGGGCGCGCTGCAGATCGTGGTCCCCGAGGCCGACGCACCCGCAGCGGCCGAGGCCGCGGCGACGGTCGACGGCGTGGCCGCGGTGACGCCCGCCATGCCGGCCTCGGACAGTTCCGGCCTGGTGATGATGCAGGCGCTACCGACGGTCGACCCGTCGGACCCCGCACTCGGCGGGACGCTCGACACCCTGCGCGGCGAACTGCCCGACAGCGCACTCGTCGGCGGCGCGCCGGCGGAGAACCTGGACCTGCAGACGGCGTTGAACGACTACCTGCCGATCGTCATCGGCGTGATCCTGGTGCTCGGCTTCCTGCTGCTGCTCGTGGCGCTGCAGGCACCGCTGGTCTCCCTGATCGGTACCGTCGTCAGCCTGCTCTCCACCGCGGCGGCGTTCGGTGCGTCGAAGCTGATCTTCCAGGACGGGCACCTGTCCGACCTGCTCGGTTTCACCCCGCAGGGCTTCCTCGACGGCTGGGGTCCGGTGTTCTTCTTCGCGATGATCTTCGCGATCGCGATGGACTACACCGTGTTCCTGCTGTCGACGGTCAAGGAGCAGTACGAGAAGACCGGTGACGCGCGCGGTGCCCAGATCGGTGGCATGGCGCACTCGGGTCGGATCATCTTCGCGGCCGCGGCCGTCATGGTGGGCGTGTTCTTCAGCTTCGCGCTGGCGGAACCGCTGCCGCCGAAGGAGATGGGCATTCTGCTCGGCATCGCCGTGCTGCTCGACGCCGTCCTGATCCGCCTGGTGCTGTTGCCGGCACTGCTGCGGCTGACCGGAAACGCGGCCTGGTGGTCGCCGACCTGGCTGCGCAAGGCCCTGCCGAACATCACGTTCTCGCACGGCTGATTTCCCGGCGGGCTGCGACCGGTAGACCTCGGTCACAGCCCGCCGCGGAGCGATACCCCTGCGGGTAATCTGAAAGGGAAACGAGGAGGTCTCACATGACCGGAGACGAAGAGAGCATCGCGTTGGTGCTCAACCGACTGCGCCGCGCTCAGGGACAGCTGGCCGGTGTCATTTCGATGATCGAGAACGGCCGCGAGTGCAAGGACGTCGTCACGCAGTTGGCGGCCGTGTCCCGCGCCCTCGACCGCGCCGGCTTCAAGATCGTCGCAACCGGCCTGCGTGAATGCCTGTCCGGCGACGGCAAGGCGTCCGAGCCGCTCACCGAGGCCGAACTCGAGAAGCTGTTCCTGGCCCTGGCCTGAAACAACCGTGAGGAGCACGTGATGGAACTGGGAATCTCGACCCGGCTGGACACCGAGTTCGACGACGCCATCGCCAAGACGCGGGCGGCGTTGCAGGAGCAGGGTTTCGGCGTCCTCACCGAGATCGACATGCAGGCGACGTTGAAGGCGAAGATCGGTGCCGAGATGGAGCAGTACGTCATCCTCGGCGCCTGTAACCCCCAGCTCGCGCATCGCGCGGTCGGCGTGGACCGGCAGATCGGGCTCCTGTTGCCGTGCAACGTCGTCGTCCGTTCCGACGGTGACGGCGTGATCGTCGAGGCGATGAACCCGGCGCTCATGGTCGCGGTGACCGACGAGCCCGGGCTCGAGGCGGTCGCCGCCGAGGCGACGACCCGCCTGCAGGCCGCGATCGACGCGCTGGCCTGACGGTCCACCCGGCTCACGCCGGAGCGGGTAGCGCCCTGGTCCGAAGCCGGTGTGCGGTGTGCACGGCCACGACGCACCAGGCGACGACCAGGGCGCCCAGCAGTCCGGCCGACAACAGTCGCGGAATCTCGAAATCGCCCGCGACGCCGAACGCCCCCATGCCGACGGCGCACGCGCCGACCGGGAAGATGAAGCTCCACCAGCTCATGGTGAACGTCAGACCCTGCCGGAAGGCGCGCGCCGTGAGGACACAGACCGCGGCGATGACGACGATCATGACCGTCCCCATCAGCAGGCCGTAGCCGAGGCCGAACAGGTGCAGAGCAGTCGCGGTGTCGTGCCCGACAGCGTGTCCGGCTGCGGTGCCCAGATTGTTGGCGGCCGCGATCGACTGCCCCACGATGCCGAGCGGAATCCACATCGTCGGCAGCGCCTGCAGCGGCGGCAGCCCACCGTCGCGGAATTCGGCCGCGATCAGCGCGACGATGAACAGGGCGAAGACGAGGGCCAGCGTGAACAACGCGTAGCAGCCCGCGAGCATCGCGGCGCGCGCCGGACCCTCGGGCAGGTGCGTCACCAGGGCGGCGCCGGTCGCGGCCGACACCATCGGCGGTACCACCGGCATCAGCCACGCCGGGACCGGGGTGCCGCGATCGGCCACGGCGCGCAACCGCGTCGCCATCACCGCGCTCGTCGCCAGGCCACCGATCGTGCCGATCGCCCACAGGGTCCCCGCGACAGCGAAAGCGAGACCGGCGGGGAGGACCGTCGACCCCACCGCTGCGGTGCCGGCTCCGACCGTGAGCACGGCCATCGGCAGTGCGCCGTAGAACGGGAACATGGTGGTGCTGCGTGCGTAGTCGCGGGCGTGCTCGGTGTGTCGGATCCAGTGCACGGCGAAGGCCGTCACGAGCACCGCGAGCAGGGCCACCGCGAGAATCCAGAACATCAGCGCGATCCCGCGGCGACCCGGCAGGTTCACCGGGAGCGACGACGTGGCGACGGCGATGATGCCGGTACCCATCACCACTGCGAACCAGTTGGGTGTCAGATGGGCCAGACGCGGGGCGGTAAGCATGAAACCAACACTGCCGTTCCAGTGTTGTTCCCGGTAGAAGCCTCGGAGTGGACGGGATACAAACGCCGTTTGTGGGTCTAGCCTTGGGGGTATGCCGCTTTCGAACCGTGTTCCCGAACTCGCCGCGCTGGACGTGCTGGTCGCGGTGGGCCGGCTCGGAAGCATGGGCGCCGCCGGACGTGAACACGGACTCAGTCAGCAGGCCGTCAGCGCGCGGGTGCGTTCCGCGGAACGTCAGCTCGGGCTGCGGGTCTTCGATCGCGGCGCGGGCGGTGTCCAGCCCACCGCGGAGGGCGCGCTGATCCTCGAATGGGCGTCGGCGATCCTCGACTCGGCGGAGGAGATGGCCTCCGGTGTCGCCGCCCTGCGCGGCGAGCGGGACGCGAACCTGACGGTGGCCGCCAGCATGACGATCGCCGAATACCTCGTGCCGGGCTGGACTGTCGCGATGCGGCGCAAGTACCCCAACGTCGTCACTTCGGTGCGACTGCTGAACTCCACCGACGTCGCCGCCCAGGTGCGAGCGGGTGAGGCCGATCTCGGGTTCGTCGAGGGCCCGGCCGCCCCGGACGGCCTGCGCGCGGTGGAGGTCGCGCACGACGAACTGGTGGTGATCGTGCCGCCCGGACACAAGTGGATCGCGCGGGCCCCGATCGACCCCAGCGAACTCGCGGCCACCCCGCTCATCCAGCGGGAGCCGGGATCCGGCACGCGCACGACACTCGAACACGCGGTGCCCGGCTGCGTCGACCCGTTGCTCGAGCTCACGTCGTGCACCGCCGTCAAGGCCGCGGTCGTCGCGGGCAACGCCCCGGCGGTCGTCTCGTCACTCGCGGTCGAAACCGATCTGCACGACGGACGGCTCGCGTCCGTCCGGGTGGAGGGCCTGCGCATGCCGCGTCGACTGCTCGCCGTGTGGGACGGCTCCCGCGGGCTGCGCGGTGCGGCGCGCGATTTCCTCGACATCGCGTGCGGCCGTAGCTGAGCGGCCGGTGTCGGTTCGCGGCGGGCGGCCTCAGATACCCATCGACCGCGCCATCAGCGGCCACGACTGGTGCAGGTCGTCCTGCCAGTACCCCCACGAGTGGGTGCCGGTGGGGTTGAAGTCGAATGTCGCCGGGATGTCCAGGGCGCGAAGACGATTCGCGAGATTCCGGGTGCAGACGTCGGTCGCGGCCTCGATCGCGCCGCCGACGACGACCTGACGTGCGAACGCGACCGGATCCCCGTCGACACCTGGCGCGTCCAGGTAGTCGTGCGTCCCCGGCAGGCCCGAGCCGGACGAGACGAACAGTTCGGTGCCGCGGAGCTTCTCCGCGTTGCGAACAGGGTCGTTGGCCAGCCGTGCCGGGCTCCCCGGCGGCCCCCACATGTTCACGGGATCCCCGCCTCCTGCCGAACGGACCACCAGGTCGACGAACGCCGATCCCATCGGGGTGCTCGTCTCGGCGCACCCACTGAAGGACCCGACGGCCTTGTACAGACCGGGCGCGGCGATCGCGAGGTTGAGGACGGACGTCGCGGTCATGGAGATGGCTGCGATCGAGTTGGTGCCGTTCCCGCCGAACTCGGCGTCGATGATCGGCGGCAGTTCTCGGGTGAGGAAGGTCTGCCACCTGTTGCGTCCCAGAACCGGGTCGTCGCGCTCCCAGTCGGTGTAGTAGCTGGCGGTGCCGCTCATCGGGGTCACGACGTTGACCTGCTTGTCGGCGAAGAACTCGGTGACGTCGGTGTTGGCCTGCCAGGTCGCGTCGGTCTCGCCGCCGCCGGCGCCGTTGAGCAGGTACAGGGTCGGGCGTGTCCGGGACGTGTCGGCGGGCAGCAACACACGGACCGGGACGACGCGGTCCATCGACTCCGAGTACACCTGCGCTGTGACCGCACGGGAGTCGGCGTCGTCGATTCGCACCAGGTGCGATGCCGGTTGGGCGTTCGCGACAGCGGTGTGGCCCACCAGGGGCGGGATCAGCAGGGCCGTGAGAGACATGGCCAGAGCGGCACCGGCGTTTCTCGCACGGCGAAATGCTCCGTTTCGCATGGGTGTTGGTCCTTCGATGGTTCCGAGAGGGCTGGACCCGACATACCCGAAACGCTGCGTAACGTGCAATTCCCCTGATACATCCGGTTTTCGGAGGCACTGTATCGCGTCCCTCGGTCCGAGTGGGGCAGATCGGACAATCGCACCGCGGGCGCTGCTCACCCGCGCGGACTCAGTTCACGATCAGCACGCCGACCAACGCGATCGCGGCGACCCACACCGTCGACATCGCGGCCAGCGCGAGGGGGCGCGGTCCCACCTTCCTGATGGTGGCGATGTGGACGCCGGTGCCGAGCGCGAACATCGCGGCGGTCAGCAGCGCGGTCTGAGTGAACTTGGCGGCCGAGAGGAAGCTGTCGGGGAGGATGCCGCTCGAGCGCAGTGCCGCGCACGCGAGGAACGCCACCACGAACAGCGGTACCAGCGGCGGGCGGGTGCCGGTCGTCGCACCGTCGGACCGGCGGCGTTGCTGGAGGCCGATCACGGCCATGACCGGAGCGAGCATCACGACGCGGGCGAGCTTCACGACGGCCGCGACGGCGAGAGCGCCGCCGCCGAGCGCGCCGCCGGCCGCGATGACCTGGGCGACCTCGTGGATCGAGCCGCCCGCCCACATTCCGGCCTCGGTCTCGTCCATGCCCAGTGCGCGCGAGAGCAGCGGGATGGTGGGGATCATCAAGGTGCCGAAGAGCACCACGAGCGCCACCGCGGTGAGGACTTCCTCCTCCTTGGCGTCGACGACACCGTCGACCGCGGCGGTCGCGGCCGCACCGCAGATCGAAAACCCGCACGCGATCAGCAGACGCTGCGTCCACGACAGCCCGAGCATGCGACCCATCGCCATGGTTCCGGTGATACCGAGCGTGACGATCGCGACGACGACGGCGATCATGCCCCACCCGAGTCCCACGATGTCGCTGAGCATCAGCTGCAGACCCAGCAGGGCGATGCCGACCCGCAGGAGTTTCTTCGACGAGAATGTGAGCCCGGGCCGGATCGTCGCGGGCAGGTGCACGGTGTTGGCGGCGAGGGCGCCGAGCACGATTGCGATCAGCAGCGGGCTGACGGTCGGCAGCAGGCGTCCGATGCCCATCGCGACGGCGGTGGCGACGGCGGCCACCGCGACACCCGGCAGCAGTGAGGACGCGGCGGCCCGCGCGCGGGTGGACGCCGCCGGGGCGGCGGTCTGCTGGTCGACGCTACTGCTCATGACTTCCAGATTCCGGCACTGAACGGTCGTTCGGTAGACGGCAAAACGGCATGAGGGCATATCGATCGGATATGTCAATAGTTGGGCGCATACAATCTGCGAATGCGCCGCCGCTGGCCCGACCTCGATGTCCTGGAACTGCTCGTGGGCGTCGACGACCACGGAAGTCTCAGCGCGGCAAGCAGAAACGCGGGAATGGCGCAGCCCAACGGGAGCCGCGCCATCAAGCAACTCGAGCGGGAACTCGGCATGCCGCTGTTGGATCGGCGCACCACCGGATCCACGCTCACCCCGCAGGGCACCGTGATCGTGCACTGGGCGCGCCGACTGCTCGGCGAGGCACATCGACTGCTCGACGTCGCCGACGGGCTGCGCGCCGAACGATCCGCGGAACTGACGATCGGCGCCAGCATGACCGTCGCCGAACACCTGCTTCCCGGGTGGCTCGGCCGCTTCCGGGGTCTCGACACCGACGTCACCATCCACCTCCAGGTGCTCAACTCCACCCAGGTGTTCGAGCGGCTCGAGTCGGGCGCGTGCGACGTCGGATTCGTCGAATCACCGACGCTGCCGCGCAGCCTGCACAGCGTGACCGTCGCGCGGGACAAGCTCGTCGTGGTCGTGCATCCGGCGCATCCGTGGACGCGGCGCCGCAAGCCGATCACCGTGGCCGAACTCGCGCAGACACCGCTGGTGGTCCGCGAACCCGGCTCGGGCACCCGCACCACCCTCGACGTCGCCCTGCAGGACCTGCCGCGCACGCCGCCGCTGCTCGAGCTCGGCAGCGCCGCGGCCATCCGCACCAGCATCATCGCGGGTGTCGGGCCGGCGGTGATGAGCACCCTCGCAGTGGCCGATCAGGTGGCCGCGGGCGAGCTGAAGGTGGTGGACGTCGACGGGCTCGTCCTCGAACGCAGCCTGCGCGCGGTGTGGCGCGGTCCGCGTCAGCTGTCCGGTCCCGCCGGAGACCTGGTGCGGATGGTGCGCCGAACGGCCGTCGGCTAGACGCCCCCGGCGAAGCCGTGCTGGCGCCAGGCCTCGTAGGTGACGACCGCCGCCGCATTCGACAGGTTCAGCGACCGCCGGCCCGGCACCATCGGGATCCGCACCTGCGCGGTGACGTGCGGATCCTCCAGGACCTCCTGCGCCAGCCCGGTCGGCTCGGGGCCGAAGAGCAGCACGTCGCCCGGCTGGTAGGCGAGGTCTGCGTACGACGTAGATGCGTGCGCGGTGAACGCGAAGACCCGGTCGGGTTGCAGCGCGGTCCACGCGGCCTCGAGGTTCTCGTGCACCGTCACCGACGCGAGGTCGTGGTAGTCGAGGCCCGCGCGCCGAAGCTTGGGCTCGGACAGGTCGAACCCGAGCGGGCCGACGAGGTGCAGTTCGCAGCCCGTCCCGGCGACCATGCGGATCGCGTTTCCCGTGTTGGGTGGGATGCGGGGCTCGTGGAACATCACTCGGAACACGCCGTTCAGCTTGCCAGGCGCGGACAGCCGGCCGCCGAGCGGATCACGCCGGTCGAATTTGTCGGTGTGCGGGGGCAGCATGGGACTCATGACCGGAGAAATCGTCGAGATCGTGGGGGAGGACTTCTCCGATGCCCGCCTGGCCCGGGAGAAGTGGAGCCGGCAGCACTACACCGCGTGCTCGTTCCGCGACGCCGACCTGTCCGAGTTGAACACCGAGTTCGTGGTGTTCACCGAATGCGATTTCACCGGTGCCGACCTCACCGATTCGCACCACCACGGCAGTGCGTTCCGGTCGTGCATGTTCGCGCGGACCACCATGTGGCACAGTAGCTTCCGCAGCTGCAGCATGCTCGGTTCGATCTTCGTCGAGTGCCAGATGCGACCGCTGGTGCTCGAGGAGGTCGACTTCACGCTGGCGTCGATGGGCGGCGCGGATCTGCGGGGGCTGGACTTCACGGATTGCCGCTTCCGGGAGGCCAACCTGGTGCAGGCCGATCTGCGCGGCGCAGTCCTGCGCTCGGTGAACCTGTCGGGCGCGCGGGTCGAGGCGATCCGGCTCGAGGGAGCGGATCTGCGTGGCGCGCACGCCGACCCCGGACTGTGGACCGCCGCGAAACTCGACAAGACCCAGGTCGAGTTGACGCAGGCGGTCGCCTACGCGGCCGCGCACGGCCTGGTCGTCGAACCGTGGTGACGGCGTCGGTCAGCGCACCAGTTCACGCGCCAGCAGGTCCATCAGGAGCCCGTCGCGCCACACACCGTCGGCGCCCAGGCAGTACTCGCGCATGACACCGACGTCGCGGAAGCCCACCTTGCGGTAGCACGCGATCGCCGGCGCGTTCGCGGCCTCGGGGTCGATGACGATCCGGTGGAAGCCGAGGTCGTCGACGAGGTGGGTGCAGAGCGTCCGGACCACCTCGGTTCCCCAACCCAGTCCGTGCACCGCGGTGTCGAGGAACAGGTCCACGCCGGCGTGCCGGAACTCGGGATCGGCCTCCTGATACCACTGCGCGAATCCCACGACCCGGTCGTCGAGAATTACTGCGTACGCGACCGTGTCGGGCTCGGCGGCCGGCCAGTCGGCGTCGGGTTCCTTCCACCATCGGCTCACTTCCGGGAGCCGATGGATCTCCCTCAGCCGCTCGTGGTGGGCGGGCCGGACGGGGGTCAACAGGACACGGGGACCACGAAGATCCGGAGCCGGTGACATGCAGCGACCCTAGCCTGGAACAATGGTCGCCGTGACTGCAACGATCCTGGACGGCAAAGCAACCCGCGACGAGATTTTCGAGGACCTCGAGGCCAGGGTGGCAGCCCTGAAGGAGAAGGGCATCACGCCCGGACTGGGCACCATCCTCGTCGGCGACGACCCCGGCTCGGCCGCGTACGTGCGCGGCAAGCACAGCGACTGTGCAAAGGTCGGGATCACCTCGATCCGCCGCGACCTGCCGGCCGACATCACCCAGGAAGAGCTCGAGGCCACGATCGACGAGCTCAATGCCAACCCCGAGTGCACCGGGTACATCGTGCAGCTCCCGCTTCCCAAGCACCTCGACGAGAACGCCGCGCTCGAGCGCATCGACCCCGACAAGGACGCCGACGGCCTGCACCCGGTGAACCTGGGACGCCTCGTCCTCGGGAAGGAAGCGCCGCTGCCGTGCACCCCGCGGGGCATCGTGCACCTGCTGCGCCGCTACGAGGTTCCGATCGCCGGTGCCCACGTCGCCGTCGTCGGCCGCGGCGTCACCGTCGGCCGCCCGATCGGCCTGCTGCTCACCCGCCGCACCGAGAACGCCACGGTCACGCTGTGCCACACCGGAACCCGTGACCTGGCCGCACAGGTGCGTCAGGCGGACATCGTGATCGCCGCGGCCGGCGTCCCGGGACTCGTCACCGCCGACATGATCAAGCCCGGTGCCGCGGTTCTCGACGTGGGCGTCAGCCGCACCGCCGACGGCCTGCGCGGGGATGTCGCCGACGACGTCCGCGAGGTGGCCGGTTTCGTGTCGCCCAACCCCGGTGGTGTCGGACCGCTCACGCGCGCCTTCCTGCTCAGCAACGTCGTGGAGCGGGCCGAGCAGCTCGCCGGCCTGTCCGACTAGGACTCGTCCGTGACGCAGTTCGTGCGCAGGAATTGGCCGTTGCTCGCCGTCCTCCTCGTGGTGGCGGCGGCCTTCGTGCTGGTTCTCGCCGACCGCTGGCGCCGTGGCGCCCTCGTTCTCGGGGGCGCCATGGTGCTCGCGGCCTTCCTGCGTGCGGTGCTGTCGCCGGACCGAGTCGGATTGCTGGCCGTGCGTGGCAAGGGATTCGACGTGGCGGCGATGGCGGTGGTCGGCGCCACGATCATCACACTGGCGGCGTCGATCGACCCGCTCGGGACCGACTGACGCGCGGCCGCATCCGGGTGTCGTCCGTGCTCAGCCCCGACGGGCGGCGCGCGCCAGTTCCATCGTCTCTTTCAACAGTTGGGCCACCGCATCCGCTTCGGTGAGGAAGCCGTCGTGGCCGTCCTTCGACGCGAGCACGCGCAACCGGTCGCTGCCCGCCAGCCCGTCGGCGAGTTCCTGCTGCAGGCGCAGCGGATACAGCCGGTCGGAGTCGACGCCACCGACGATCACCGGGACGTTCGTCGACGCCAGCGCCGCGGCGACACCGCCGCGGCCACGGCCGACGTCGTGTCGGTTCATCGCCTCGGTCAGCAGCACGTACGTCGCCGGATCGAACCGGGCGACGAGCTTCTCGGCCTGATGGTCGAGGTAGCTCTGGACCGCGTAACGGCCACCGTCGCGGGGGTTCTCGTCGGCCTGCGCATCATTGGCGAATCGGGAATCGAGTTCGGCCTCGGTGCGGTACGTCAAATGGGCGATGCGGCGGGCCAGCCCCAGGCCGACACGCGGGATCCGTCCGGTGCCGTGGTAGTCGCCACCCTGCCAGTCGGGGTCGCTCGTGACGGCGGCGATCTGGGTGGTCTGGGTGCCGATCTGATCGGCCGTGGCACGGGCGCCGACCGCGAGGACCAGCGCCGAGTCCACCCGATCGGGATGGCCGACGATCCACTCGAGCGTCCGCATGCCACCCATCGACCCACCGACGACGGAGGAGAAACGTTCGATGCCGAGCACGTCGGCGAGGGCCACCTCGGCGGCCACCTGGTCGCGGATGGAGATCTCCGGGAAGCGTGAACCCCACACCGCACCGTCGGCGGCGATCGATCCGGGACCCGTGGTGCCGCGGCAGCCACCGAGCACGTTGGTGGCGATCACACACCACTCGTTCGTGTCGATCGGGGCGCCCGGGCCCACCATGCCGTCCCACCAGCCGGGGGAGGGGTGCTCGTCGTCCGCGGGTCCCGTGACGTGCGAGTCGCCGGTCAGGGCGTGCTCGACGAGAATCACGTTGTCCCGGTCGGTCGCCAGTGCACCCCACCGCTGGACCGCGACCGTGACGTCGGGCAGAACGACGCCGCTCTCGAGTTCGAGCGAGCCGATGGGGATAAAACACAACTGCCCGTCCGGCGGGGGGAACCCCGCCGGACGGGCGTTGCGGACAGAGCTGACGGTCAAGATGTTGCCGCCGCGAAGCCGGCGTCGAGGTCGGCGAGGATGTCGTCGATGCCCTCGATGCCGACGGCGAGCCGGACCAGACCCGGGGTGACGCCCGAGGCGAGCTGCTCCGCGGGAGTGAGCTGCGAGTGGGTCGTCGACGCCGGGTGGATCACCAGCGAGCGCACGTCACCGATGTTGGCGACGTGGCTGTGCAGGGACAGCGCGTTGACGAACTTCTTTCCGGCTTCGACGCCACCGGCCAGTTCGAACGCGACGATCGCGCCGGTGCCGCGCGGGGCGATCGTCTTCGCGCGCTCGTGCCACGGAGACGAGGGCAGGCCGGCGTACGCGACCGACGTGACCTCGGGCCGGGCGTCGAGGTACTCGGCGACGGCCTTCGCGTTGGCGACGTGCCGCTCCATCCGCAGGCTCAGCGTCTCGATGCCCTGCGAGATGAGGAAGGCGTTGAACGGCGAGATGGCCGCGCCCAGGTCGCGCAGCAACTGCACGCGGGCCTTGAGTGCGAACGCCGGTGCGCCCAGGTCCGCGTAGACGACGCCGTGGTAGCTGGGGTCGGCGGTGGTGAAGTTGGTGTGCCGGCCCTGCGTCCAGTCGAACGTGCCGCCGTCGACGATGACACCGGCGACCGCGGTGCCGTGGCCGCCGAGGTACTTGGTGGCCGAGTGGACGACGATGTCGGCGCCGTGCTCGAGCGGGCGGATCAGGTACGGGCTCGCGACGGTGTTGTCGACGATCAGCGGGATGCCGTTCTCGTGCGCGACCTTCGAGATCCCGGGGATGTCGAAGATGTCGCCCAACGGGTTCGAGATCGACTCGCCGTAGAACGCCTTGGTGTTCGGGCGGATCGCGGCGCGCCACTGCTCGATGTCGTCGGGATCCTCGACGAACGAGACCTCGATGCCCAGCTTGCGCAGCGAGTAGTGGAAGAGGTTGTACGTGCCGCCGTACAGGCGCGGGCTCGACACGATGTGGTCGCCCGCTTCGGCCAGATTGAGGATCGCGAACGTCTCGGCGGCCTGGCCGGAGGCGAGGAGCAGAGCGGCGACGCCACCCTCGAGCGCGGCGATGCGCTGCTCGACGGCGTCCTGCGTCGGGTTCATGATGCGGGTGTAGATGTTGCCCGGCTCGGCCAGGCCGAACAGCGCCGCGGCGTGATCGGTACTGTCGAACGTGTACGACGTGGTCTGGTAGATCGGCAGCGCGCGGGCGTTGGTGGCTCCGTCGGGCGACTGCCCGGCATGGACCTGCTTGGTCTCGAAGCTCCAGTTCGCCGTCGGGTCGACTGCGTCCGTGATTTCGGTCATGAGTCGTTCTACTCCAGGTTGTGAAGTCTGCAGATGAGGTTGGCGCAGCATCGTCTGCGCGCCTGTGGACCGGCTACTCGTGACAACTACACATGAAGAACCTCCGGTGGGGCATGGCCCGGTCAGTGGGTCCGTCCCAGCGGACCCGCGCTTGTCTCCCGACCTGCGTCGGAAGACCTGGTCATCACCCGGGGCACCCCACCGCGGTTGGAGGGTTGCCGGCCAGCGAGCCGGGGCTTGACGCTGACACTCATGACCTGGCCGTGATCTTAGCGGCAGAAACGGGCACACGGGAAGGAGGGTGCGGAACTTCGAACCCGAGGGGTGGTGAAACACGCAAAGTTACCGGTAGGTAGGTGTGTGAGCCCAGGGGGCGTGCTTGCGCTCCGAATCAATAGCAGTACGCTCGTCATGTTTGGGTCGTCCCTGCCGAGGGGGATCCGAAACGTCTACGTTTGATAATTGAACCGTTGGCGGGTCCGCCCACAAAGCGGCCCGTGCACCCCCAGTACCCAGGGAACGGAACCAGGGACACTTCCTAGGAGGACGCGAAGCCCCCATGTCCAAGATCAAGGTCGAAGGCAAGGTCGTCGAACTCGACGGCGACGAGATGACGCGCATCATCTGGCAGTTCATCAAAGACAAGCTGATCCATCCGTACCTGGATGTCGATCTCGAGTACTACGACCTGGGGATCGAGCATCGCGATGCCACCGACGACCAGGTCACCATCGACGCCGCGGAAGCCATCAAGAAGCACGGCGTCGGCGTCAAGTGCGCCACGATCACCCCGGACGAGGCGCGGGTCGAGGAATTCGGCCTGAAGAAGATGTGGCGTTCGCCGAACGGCACCATCCGTAACATCCTGGGCGGCACGATCTTCCGCGCCCCCATCCTGATCTCGAACGTCCCGCGTCTGGTCCCCGGTTGGACCAAGCCCGTGATCGTCGGCCGTCACGCCTTCGGTGACCAGTACCGCGCCACCGACTTCAAGGCTCCCGGCGCCGGCACCGTCACCATCACCTACACCCCGGACGACGGCTCCGAGCCGATCCAGCACGAGGTGTGCCGCCTGCCCGAGGACGGCGGCGTGGTCATGGGTATGTACAACTACAAGAAGTCCATCCAGGACTTCGCGCGCGCCTCGCTCGCGTACGGCCTGCAGCAGAACTACCCGGTGTACCTCTCCACGAAGAACACCATCCTCAAGGCCTACGACGGCATGTTCAAGGACGAGTTCCAGAACATCTACGAGACCGAGTTCAAGGCCGAGTTCGACGCCGCGGGCCTGCACTACGAGCACCGCCTCATCGACGACATGGTCGCATCCTCGCTCAAGTGGGAGGGTGGCTACGTCTGGGCCTGCAAGAACTACGACGGTGACGTCCAGTCCGACACCGTTGCGCAGGGCTACGGCTCGCTGGGCCTCATGACCTCCGTGCTGATGACGCCGGACGGACGCACGGTCGAGGCGGAGGCCGCACACGGCACCGTCACGCGCCACTTCCGTCAGCACCAGCAGGGCAAGCCGACGTCGACCAACCCGATCGCGTCGATCTTCGCCTGGACCCGTGGCCTCGAGCACCGCGGCAAGCTGGACAACACCCCGGAGCTGATCGACTTCGCTCAGCAGCTCGAGGACGTCGTCATCAAGACCGTCGAGAACGGCCAGATGACCAAGGACCTCGCACTGCTGGTCGGTCCGGACCAGGCCTGGCAGACCACCGAGGAGTTCCTCGCGACCCTCGACGAGAACCTGCAGAAGGCCCGCGCATAATCGCGTAACCCTCGCCGAAACGGGGCGTTCCCTTCGTGGGAACGTCCCGTTTCCGTTTCCCCGCTACCGTCGGACGTCGCCGTTCGGTGTCGCGTCCGTTCGTATCGAGCTCGGAAGGCTCCACTTCTTGACCGTCTCGGCCACTGTTTCCACGCCCGTTGCCGACAAACTCTCGGCCGCCGGTCGCCGCCGCGCGATGCTCGCGCTCGCGATGGGCGGGTTCGGCATCGGCACCACCGAGTTCGTCGCGATGGGCCTGCTGCCCCAGATCGCCGATGGTCTGGGAATCTCCGAGCCCACCGCCGGGCACGTCATCACCGCGTACGCGCTCGGCGTCGTGGTGGGGGCGCCGGTCATCGCGGCCCTGACGGCGCGGGCGGCGCGCAAGACGCTGCTGATCGCGCTCATGATCGCTTTCACGGTCGGCAACGCGGCGACGATCGTCGCGCCGAACTACGGAGGGCTGCTCGTGGCGCGCTTCGTCGCCGGACTGCCGCACGGCGCCTACTTCGGGGTCGCGTCGCTGGTCGCCGCCCACCTGGCCGGTCCCGGACGCCGCGCGAAGGCCGTCGCGATGGTCATGAGCGGGCTCGCGGTCGCGAACGTCGTCGGGGTACCCGCCGCCACGTGGATCGGACAGGGGCTGGGCTGGCGCAGCGCGTTCGGTGTCGTCGCGATCATCGGTGCGCTGACGGTCGCGGCGATCGCGCTCCGGGTGCCGCCCCTGCACGACGTGCGGACCACCGATCCGCGGACCGAGCTCGCGGCGCTGCGGCGTGGGCAGGTGTGGCTCACGCTCGTCGTTGCCACCGTCGGTTTCGGCGGCATGTTCGCTGTCTACACGTACGTCGGCTGGACCATGACCGACGTCGCCGGACTTCCGGTGGCGCTGGTGCCGCTCGCGCTCATGGTCTACGGGCTCGGCATGGTGGTCGGCAACGTCTTCGGCGGCCGCCTCGCGGACCGGGCGCTCACGCCCGGGCTGTTCGCGATGCTCGCCGCCCTGGTGGCGCTCCTTGCGCTCTTCGCGCTCGCCGCGCACAACCCGTACACCGCGATGGTGGTGCTGTTCCTCGTCGGGGCGGCGGGGTCGGCGCTCGTGCCGGGACTGCAGACCCGGCTGATGGACGTCGCCGCCGACGCGCAGGCGCTCGCGGCCGCACTCAACCACTCCGCTCTCAACATCGCCAACGCCTTCGGGGCGTGGATCGGTGGTGTGGTGATCGCGGCCGGTCTCGGCTACACGGCGCCCGCACTGGTGGGGTCGGGGCTGGCGCTCGCCGGCCTGGCGGTGCTGGCCGTCGCGGTGGTGACGGCTCGTCGGTGACGTCCGATACGGTTCTCCGCGTGCCGCACATCATCACCACCGTCAACGTCAACGGCGTCCGCGCCGCCGCCCGCAAGGGCCTGATCGACTGGCTCGCCGGATCCCAGGCCGACGTCGTGTGCCTGCAGGAGACGCGGGCGTCGGACAAGCAACTGCACGAGACGCTGGCACCGGCCCTCGAGCAGGGCTGGCACGTCGCGTCCGCGGAACCGTCCGCGAAGGGACGCAACGGTGTGGCGGTGCTCTCGCGCCGGCCGGCCGACGCCGTCCGCATCGGCTTCGGCGACGACGAGTTCGCGGACGCCGGACGCTACATCGAGACGGACTTCGACGCGCTCACCGTCGGCAGCCTCTACCTGCCGACCGGCGAGGCCGAGACGCCCAAGCAGGAGCAGAAGGAACGCTTCATGGCGTCGTTCGCGGCGCATCTGACGGCGAGCGCCCAGGCGGCGACGGCGGCCGGACGCGACGTGCTCGTGTGCGGCGACTGGAACATCGCCCACACCGAACGGGACATCAAGAACTGGAAGGGCAACGTCAAGAAGTCGGGGTTCCTGCCCGGTGAGCGCGAGTGGGTGGCTGCGCTGCTCACCGGCGGCGCGTGGGTCGACGTCGTGCGCGAACTGCACCCCGAGGTCGACGGCCCGTACTCGTGGTGGTCGTACCGCGGCAAGGCCTTCGACACCGACGCCGGGTGGCGTATCGACTACCACTTCACCACGCCCGGCCTGGCCGCGCGCGCGAAGGAGGCTCGCGTCGAACGCGCCGCGACGTACGCGGAGCGCTGGTCCGACCACGCGCCCGTCACCGTGCAGTTCCGCTGATGGCCGCGCGGCGCAAGAGCCCGATCGTCGCCCTGCTGGTCGCCCTCGTGGGACTGGCGGTCGCGCTGTTCGTGGGCACCCAGAACGGGGGCGACGAGAAATCGTCCGTCGCGTCGTCGGTGTCGGCCACGAGCAGCGCCGCCGCGTCCGCGAAGGCCGCGACCACCACGGCTCCCCGGCAGGTGAGCGGCGTGCCCCAGGCCGCGTGGGTCACCCTCGCGGCCGTCGACGCCGGACGCTGGCCGCCGGGCGACGCCCCCGGCACACAGGGCGGCCGGACGTTCGGGAATCACGAGGGCCGGTTGCCCGCGACTGCCGGCGGGCAGAAGGTCCGCTACCAGGAGTGGGACGTCAACCGGAAGGTGGACGGCCGTGGCCGCGATGCCGAGCGGATCGTGACCGGCAGCGACGGGTCCGCGTGGTACACCGACGACCACTACGAGACGTTCGCGAGGATGCGCTGATGACCCCGACGTTTCCGCACGGACTGTCCCTGCTGGTCGCCGATCCCCGCCGCACCGCCGGGATCGAGGAGGAGCTGCGGACCGCGCGCCCGGTGCGGCACGTGCGCGGCCGACGGATGCCGACGGTCGCGGCGCTGTTCGACGAGTTCGCTGCGGCGCTGCAGTTCCCGTACTACTTCGGCCGCAACAAGGATGGGTTCGACGAGTGCTTCGGCGAGCTCGCCGACACGGTCGGCGTGGACCCGGTGGTGCTGGTACTCGACGCCGACACGCTGCTGAACGAACAGCCGACCGAACTGGCGTGGTTCGCGGAGGCGATGGGCGGCCGTGTCGCGTCGATCGCGTTGCAGGTGCGGTCCGGACACGCGGACGCCGTCGTCGAACGTTTCACCTCGGTCGGCGTGCACCTCCCTCGCATCGCCGATCCCGGCGCGTGAAAGTATCGGGAATTATGTCGAGCACTGCAGAGAACCCCACGACCGCACCGACCGCGAAGCCTCGCGTCCTGTCCGGTATCCAGCCCACCGCCGACTCGTTCCACCTCGGCAATTTCCTCGGTGCGCTGCAGCAGTGGGTGCCCCTGCAGGACGACTTCGACGCCTTCTACTTCATCCCCGACCTGCACGCGATCACCGTGCCGCAGGACCCCAAGGAACTGCGGCAGCGCACCCTTCGGGCCGTCGCTCAGCTGCTGGCGCTCGGCATCGATCCCGAGCGGTCGACGCTGTTCGTGCAGAGCCAGGTGCCCGAGCACGCCGAGCTGGCCTGGGTCCTCAACTGCATCACCGGTTTCGGTGAGGCGAGCCGGATGACGCAGTTCAAGGACAAGTCGGCCAAGCAGGGCAGCGACCACGCCAGCGTCGGGCTGTTCACCTACCCGGTGCTGATGGCCGCCGACATCCTGCTCTACCGCCCGCAGCGTGTGCCGGTGGGCGAGGACCAGCGCCAGCACCTCGAGCTCGCGCGCGACCTCGCCGGCCGGTTCAACACCCGCTTCGGCAAGACGTTCGTGATCCCCGAGGCACAGATCATCAAGGGCACCGCCAAGATCTACGACCTGCAGGATCCGACGTCGAAGATGAGCAAGTCCGGCCCGACGCCGGCCGGTTTGATCAACCTCCTCGACGACCCCAAGGTCTCCGCCAAGAAGATCAAGTCCGCAGTCACCGACAACGAGCGGGAGATCCGCTTCGACCCGCAGAACAAGCCCGGCGTCAGCAACCTGCTCACGATCCAGTCGGCACTGTCCGGCAAGGGCATCGACGACCTCGTCGCGGGCTACGAGGGTAAGGGCTACGGCGACCTCAAGGCCGACACCGCCGAGGTCCTCGCCGAGTTCGTGACGCCGCTGCGCGAGAAGGTCGACGGCTACCTCTCGGACCGCGCGGAGTTGGACCGCATTCTCGCCTCCGGTGCCGATCGGGCCCGTGCTGTCGCTGCCCGGACACTCGGGCAGGTCTATGAGAAGGTGGGATTCCTGACAACCAGGAGGTAACCCGTACATGGCCGAGGCCGCGCCCAGTTTTCTCGACAGGCAGCGTGCGGCGCGGCCGTGGCTCGATCACCTCGTGCGGGCGGGCGGTCGCTACCAGCAGCAGAAGGGCGACTACTACGCCGCCGGGATCACGTACTTCACGATCCTCGCGATCGTTCCGATCCTGATGGTCGCGTTCGCGATCGCCGGTTTCGCGCTCGCGGGAAATCCGGAGTGGGTCACCGAGATCCAGGACCAGGTCAGCAAGAACATGCCCAGCGGGCTCGGCGACACCGTCAACGGACTGATCGACTCCGCGATCTCCGCGCGCACGAGTGTCGGTGTGTTCGGTCTCCTCGGCGCCGCGTATGCCGGCATCGGCTGGATCACCAACCTCCGGGACGCGCTGACGGCGATGTGGGAGCACACCCACGAGGCCGGGAACTTCGTGATCACGAAGCTCAAGGACTTCGGGGCGCTCCTCGGTCTGGGTGGGGCGATGCTCGTGACGTTCGGACTGTCGGCGCTCAGCAACGGTCCGGTCGCCCGTCAGGTCGTCGAGTGGCTCGGTGTGGAGAACGTGACCGGTGTGGGCGTCCTGCTGCGGATCACCTCGTTGGCGATCGGCGTGCTCGCCACCTGGGCGCTGCTGTCCTGGGTGATCGCGCGGATGCCGCGCGAGACGGTGACGCTGCGCAGCGCCGGGCGCGCAGCGTTCGCAGCCGCCATCGTCTTCGAGATCTTCCGTCAGGTCGGTGCGATCTACCTCGAGGCCGTGAGTCGGGGTCCGGCAGGTGCGGCCTTCGGTCCGATCATCGGTCTCCTGGTGTTCGCGAACCTCAGCGCGCGCCTCATCCTGTTCGCCACCGCGTGGGCGGCCACGGCCCGGGAGAACCTCGCCAACGCGTACGTGCCGCCGCCCGAGGCCGCCGTCATCAAGCCCCGCGTGCAGGTCCGCGAGGGTGCGTCGGCGAAGGAGGCGCTGGCACTCACCGGCGCCGGCGCGCTCGCCGCGATCGGGCTGGCCGGCCTGTGGCGCAGGCGTGGTGACTGAGCGGCAACAGCGCCGGATCAGGGCCGGATCAGCGTCGCTTCCGGCGGGTGATCACCCGCGCCCACCCCAGCAGTCCGACAACGATTCCCGTCCCGACGATGCCGACCGCGACGCGTCCCGCGAGGTCCTTGTTCGGTAGATCCGAGCCCGACGCCAGGTCCATGCCTCCGGGACCGTGTGTCTCGGGTCCGGAGACCTGGACCGCGGGCTCGTCCGACGTGCTCGTCGGATCGACGAGGACCCCCACCGAGACGGCAGGGTCGAGAGCCCAGCCGTAGTCGAGCAGGCGCGCGACCTGCTCCCACGGACGGATCGGCAGCACATCCGCCGCCATCAACGTGACCGCGAGGCGTCGGCCGTCGCGTTCGGCACCGCCGACGAACGTCTGACGGGCGTCGTCGGTGTATCCGGTCTTGCCACCCAGGGCGCCCGGGTAGTTGGCGAGCAATTGGTTGTCGTTGAAGATCGGGTACGGATCGACGGGCTTGTCGTCGGGCTTCGTCGGATCGGCGGGATGACCGGGAAACATCACGGTGTCCGTCGTGATCAGCTGGGCGAACGTCGGGTTCTGCATGGCCGCGCGGAAGAACAGCGCGAGGTCGTACGGCGACGTCGACATGCCCGGCCCGTCCAGTCCGGACACGGACGCCGTCCGGGTGTCCGACGCGCCCAGCGACGCGGCCTTGGCGTTCATCTTGGCCACGGTGGCCTGCTCGCCGCCGAGTTGCTGTGCGAGGGCCTGAGCGGCGTCGTTGCCCGACCGCATGACGAGCCCCTGCATCAGCTGCAGGTTGCTGTACGTGCCGCCGGCGCCGAGACCCACCGAGCTGCCCTCCATCGAAGCTGCCGCCGCATCCGCCACGATCGTCGTGTCCAGGTCGAGTTCGTCCAGCGCCACGAGTGAGAGCAGCACCTTGATGGTGCTGGCGGGTCGGTAGCGGCCGTGCGGATCCTTCGTGGCGAGGACCTGTCCGGTGTCGAGGTCGGACAGGACCCACCCGGTCGCGGAGATCTCGGCGGGAAGGGGCGGGGTGCCGGGTGCGGCGACGATGCCGCAGTTGCCGAGGGCCTCTCCGCCGACCGGCTCCTCCGGCACCGGAACCGGGGCGGGCGCGGTCTCACCGGGACGCGGCACCTCCGACAGGTCGATCGCGGGCGGCGGCGACAGCCGCTGCGGGCACGCGTCGGTGTTCGGTGTGCTGAACGGGGGAGTGGTGGTGGGCGCGACCGCCGGGTCCGCTGGGAGGGGAGCCTGCCCCGCCAGGGGCAGGGCCACGGCGGGAGCGCCCCCGGCACCGAGGAGGAGTGCGGAGGCAGTGGCGGTCAGGAGGATTCGCCGCCGCGCGGACATCGGGTGAGCAGCCATAACGAAATTCCAGGGTAGGCCCTGAAACGCGTATTGCGCACTTGGCGCTGCCCCGAACTGGTCGGGAGCAGCGCCAAGTGCGCAAAACGGTGGTGCTGTGGGTGCTTACGAGAGCATCACTTGCGGGCGAACAGCAGCGCGCGCTTGACTTCCTGGATCGCCTTCGTCACCTGGATGCCACGGGGGCACGCGTCGGTGCAGTTGAAGGTCGTGCGGCAGCGCCACACGCCGTCCTTGTCGTTCAGGATGTCGAGACGCTCGGACGCGCCCTCGTCACGGCTGTCGAAGATGAAGCGGTGCGCGTTCACGATCGCGGCCGGGCCGAAGTAGGTGCCGTCGCTCCAGTACACCGGGCACGACGTGGTGCAGCAAGCACACAGGATGCACTTGGTGGTGTCGTCGAACCGGGCACGGTCCGCCTGCGACTGGATGCGCTCGCGGGTCGGCTCGTTGCCCGTGGTGATGAGGAACGGCTTCACGGCGCGGAACGCGTCGAAGAACGGCTCCATGTTGACCAGCAGATCCTTCTCGACCGGCAGACCCTTGATGGGCTCGACGGTGATCGTGATCGGACGGCCGTCCTTGGGCAGCATGTCGCGCATCAGGACCTTGCAGGCCAGACGGTTGACGCCGTTGATCCGCATCGCGTCCGAACCGCACACGCCGTGCGCGCAGGACCGACGGAACGTCAGCGTGCCGTCCAGGTAGCCCTTCACGTACAGCAGCAGGTTCAGCAGACGGTCGGTCGGCAGGGTGGGAACCTGGAAGCTCTCCCAGCGCTGGCCCTCGCCGTCCTCCGGGTTGAACCGGGCGATCTTGAGGGTGACCATGACCGCGCCCTCGGGGACGGGCGGCAGCGCGGGTGCGTCCTTGTCCATGACAGGTGCGGACATCAGTACTTACGCTCCATCGGCTCGTAGCGGGTCTGGACAACCGGCTTGTAGTCCAGACGGATCGGGGAGATGAGCTCCGACCCTTCCTTGTACGCCATCGTGTGCTGCATGTACTCGGCATCGTTGCGTTCCGGGTAGTCCTCGCGGGCGTGGCCGCCACGCGATTCCTTGCGGTTGAGCGCACCGACGACCGTGACCTCGGCCATTTCGAGCAGGAAGCCCAGCTCGACGGCCTCGAGCAGGTCGCTGTTGTAGCGCTTGCCCTTGTCCTGGACCGTGATGTGGTTGTAGCGCTTCTTGAGGGCGTGGATGTCCTCGAGCGCCTGCGACAGCGTCTGCTCGGTGCGGAACACCGACGCATTGTTGTCCATCGACTGCTGCAGCTCGGTGCGGATGTCCGCGACGCGCTCGTGGCCGTGATCGGACAGGATGACCTCGAGCCACTTCTCGACCTTCTCGGCCGGGTTCTCGGGCAGCTCGACGAAGTCGGACTTCTCGGCGTGCTCCGCGGCGGCGATGCCGGCGCGACGACCGAAGACGTTGATGTCCAGCAGCGAGTTGGTGCCGAGGCGGTTGGCGCCGTGCACCGAGACGCACGCGCACTCGCCGGCGGCGTACAGGCCGGGCACGTGGTCCTCGTTGTTGCGCAGCACCTCACCGTTGATCTTGGTGGGGATGCCGCCCATGACGTAGTGGCACGTCGGGTACACCGGAACGAGCTCGGTGACCGGGTCGACGCCCAGGTAGGTTCGCGCGAACTCGGTGATGTCGGGGAGCTTCTCCTCGAGCACGTCCTCGCCGAGGTGCGTGACGTCGATGTAGACGTAGTCCTTGTTCGGACCGGCACCGCGACCCTCGAGCACCTCGAGCACCATCGAGCGGGCGACGATGTCGCGCGGCGCGAGGTCCTTGATGGTGGGGGCGTAGCGCTCCATGAACCGCTCGCCGTCGGCGTTGCGGAGGATGCCGCCCTCGCCTCGGACGGCCTCCGAGATGAGGATGCCCAGGCCGGCGAGGCCTGTCGGATGGAACTGGTGGAACTCCATGTCCTCGAGCGGCAGGCCCTTGCGGAAGATGATGCCCATGCCGTCACCGGTGAGGGTGTGCGCGTTGGACGTCGTCTTGTACATGCGGCCCGAGCCACCCGTGGCGAACACGATCGACTTCGCGTGGAAGACGTGGATCTCGCCGGTGGAGAGCTCGTAGGCGATGACACCGGTGGCGACGGGGCCCTCGGGGGTCTCCGTCAGCGCGATGTCGAGCGCGTAGAACTCGTTGAAGAACTCGACGTCGTGCTTGACGCAGTTCTGGTAGAGCGTCTGCAGGATCATGTGGCCGGTGCGGTCGGCGGCGTAGCACGCACGGCGAACCGGAGCCTTACCGTGATCGCGGGTGTGACCACCGAAACGACGCTGGTCGATCTTGCCCTCGGGGGTGCGGTTGAACGGAAGACCCATCTTCTCGAGGTCCAGCACCGCGTCGATGGCTTCCTTGGCCATGATCTCGACGGCGTCCTGGTCGGCGAGGTAGTCGCCGCCCTTGACGGTGTCGAAGGTGTGCCACTCCCAGTTGTCTTCCTCGACGTTCGCCAGAGCGGCGCACATGCCGCCCTGGGCGGCGCCGGTGTGACTACGAGTGGGGTACAGCTTCGTCAGGACCGCGGTGCGGGCGCGGGGGCCGGACTCGATGGCTGCGCGCATGCCAGCGCCACCGGCGCCGACGATGACGACGTCATAACGATGTTCCTGCATGAAGTCTCTGCTCCCCTAGCTCGCCGAGATGTTGGGGTCGAAGGTGAAGATGACGTAGGTGCCCAGACCCATGATCAGGATCATCGACACGACCAGGATCGTGTTGAGCCAGAACCGGGTGGAGTCCTTGCGCGAGTAGTCCGCGATGACCGTACGGAGGCCGTTACCGCCGTGCAGCTGGGCGAGCCAGAGCATGGTGAGGTCCCAGAACTGCCAGAACGGGCTGGACCAGCGACCCGCGACGAACGCGAAGTTGATGCGATGCACGCCGTCGTCGAGCATCAGCATGATGAACAGGTGACCCAGGACCAGGATGATGAGCGCCAGGCCCGAGAAACGCATGAACAGCCACGCGTAGAGCTCGAAGTTGTTCTTCGCCGGCTTACGCGGCGAGCGGGGGTTGTCCAGGCTGGCGGGGCGATCGAACGCCGTGCCGAGAGACTTGGCTTCTGTCGTCATGTCAGTGCCCCGCAAACATGTTGTAGAAGATGCGGCCGGCACCCGGGATCATCACCACGAACCAGATCGCGATGATCACCCAGAGCATGACGCGCTGGTACTGGGGTCCCTTCGACCAGAAGTCGACGAGCATCACGCGCACGCCGTTGAGTGCGTGGTACAGCACCATGGCGACGAGGGCGAGCTCCATGAGGCCGACAAGGGGGTTCTTGTAGGTCTCGATGACTCGGTCGTACGTGTCCGGGTTGACGCGCACGAGCGCGGTGTCCAGGACGTGGACGAAAAGGAAGAAGAATGTCGCTACGCCAGTGATCCTGTGTAGAACCCAGGACCACATGCCCGGGTCTCCCCGGTAAAGCGACCGGGTGCGCTCCTTAGCGGGAGCGGCTTCAGTCGTGCTGCTCATCGAGTGCTGTGCCTCCAACGTCTTTGGTGGGCGCGTCGAGCCTGCACAGCTTTTCGAGTGTCCAGCAGCTCGGGCTCGACGAGAACCTAAACCGACTTCTGTGAACTCTAAACCCAACTGAATCCGGGAACTAATTCCCTCTGCGGTTCGTACGGCGTCGAAAATGGTTGTTAGGTTTGCCTTCCCATATCGAGTCTGGCGGTGACAGTCGATTGTCTGCATGCATTCAGTAGTGGGCCCCGACTGGGGACCAAGGGCCCTGTTTCGACGTAAACCGTTGCAGGACAATGGTCATCGGTCTGCGATGGTCGGCGTCGCGTCCGGTGTGCACGCGTGCGACGTGGGATCGCGCCTCGGGGCCATGGGTCTGTGGCCTGCGGATGCAATGTGGAAAATGTCTCACACGGTCTGTGCCGCGTCGGCGAGTTTCTACTCGCCGGTAACATCATTTCGCATGGTTACGGCCGTCATCTTGTGTGACGGAAGTGGTCCACAGCAATTCGTGATCCCACCTGCCGGCCACAGCTCGTTCCGACACTCGGCATGCGGATGCCACGCGATCGACAGGTCCCGCGGCTACCGTCTAGCCATGACAGCGCCGTTGGATCTCGACTATCTCCGCCGCGCGCCCAAGGTGCTGCTGCACGATCACCTCGACGGTGGACTGCGGCCGGGCACCGTCGCGGAACTGGCCGCGGAATGCGGCTACACCGAACTGCCCGCGGAGACGGCCGACGAACTCGCCACGTGGTTCCGGGAAGCCGCCGACAGCGGTTCGCTGGAGCTCTACCTCGAGACGTTCGCACACACCGTCGCGGTGATGCAGACACCGGTCGGTCTGCGCCGGGTCGCACGGGAATGCGCCGAGGATCTCGCCGCCGACGGCGTCGTCTACGCCGAGGTGCGGTTCGCGCCCGAGCAGCATCTCGAGAGCGGATTGAGTCTCGACGAGGTCGTCGAGCACGTTCTCGCCGGTTTCCGGGAGGGAGAGGAGAGCGCCCGCGCGCAGGGACGGGAGATCCGGATCGGCTGCCTGCTCACCGCGATGCGGCACGCAGCCCGCTCACGCGAGATCGCAGAGCTGACGGTCCGCTTCCGCGATCGCGGCGTCGTCGGCTTCGACATCGCCGGCGCGGAGGCCGGGTATCCGCCGAGTCGGCACCTCGACGCCTTCGAGTACATGCGCACGTGCAATGCCCACTTCACGATCCACGCCGGCGAGGCGTTCGGATTGCCGTCGATCCACGAGGCCATCGCGTTCTGCGGCACGGACCGGCTGGGACACGGGGTGCGCATCACCGACGACATCACGGTCGGCCCCGATGGTGAGATGACCCTCGGACTGCTCGCGAACTACGTGCGCGACAAGCGGATCCCGCTCGAGCTGTGCCCCAGTTCGAACGTGCAGACCGGCGCGGTCGCGAACCTCGAGGAGCACCCGTTCGACCTGCTCGCGCGGCTGCGGTTCCGGGTGACCGTCAACACCGACAACCGGTTGATGAGCGACACCACGATGAGCCGCGAGATGCTGGCGCTGGTCAACACGTTCGGGTACGGCTGGAGCGATCTCGAACGCTTCACCATCAACGCGATGAAGTCGGCGTTCATCCCGTTCGACCAGCGGTTGGCGCTGATCGACGAGGTGATCAAACCCGGCTACGCCGTGCTGATCGGCTGATCAGCACGACCGACTGCCGGCTACTCGGGCCGCAGGCGCGTCTCGAACTCGTTCTCCAGCGCGCGCCACGACTCGGCCTCGGCCTGGAACGGCGGGCTCGGCGTCATGCGTCCGGGATCGGGCTCGAGGATGTACGAGACGTACCAGCCGAGCGGTGTCGACGCGGCGAGCGCGGCATCGGTGGCGTCGTCCTTGGCGAAGTCCGCCGCGTCGGTGAACAGCTCGACGGCCAGCTCGAGCTGGTCGGCGTCGACGGTGTCCGGGCCGTCCGCCAGGTCGTCGGCCAACCCCGGAAGGACGTAGACGTTCTGGTCGGTGACCTCGATGTCGAGCGAACCGTCCACCGCGGCGTTCTGGACCTGCTCGTACGTGCTCAACTGTGCGAGCGCGTGGTCGTGGTTGTCGGCGAGGTAGCGGGCCAGTGCGCGCTCCGAACCGAACACCGAGATCTTTCCGCCGCGGCCCAGGAACACCGCGTGATCGTCGAGATAGCAGCGCAGCGAGTAGTAGGTGGTCTCGGAGGTGATGATCTGGATCGGGTCGATACCCACCTCGGTCCAGAACGTCTCTTCCTCTTCGTCCTCCGCGGAATCGGTGTCGTACTCGTCCAGATCCTCGTCCGCGTCGGCCTCGTCGTCGGCGTCGACCACGTTCTCCTCCGCCGCGAGGACCTCGGCCTCGGCGACGGAGAGGGCCTCCGCATCGACATCGGGGGTGGAGACGATCGAGTCGACGGCGTCGATCACCGCGTCCCAGTCCTTGGCGACCGCGGTCCCGATCCGGTCCCACAGCTCCTCGCCCTCGCGCCCGGCGAACACGTCCACGCCGCCGCGCAGATAGTTCAGCTCGGAGTGGTTCGCGAAGAACTTCACGACCGGTTCGAGCTCGCACACCTCGCCCAGGTTTCGCACCATGTCGAGGGTGCTGCGAAGCTCGGCGACGATCGCCGGCTCAGGATCGCTCGCCGCCAGCTCGGGGACACCGATCAGATCGAACCCGTGGGTGTCGTCCGGCTCGAGTTCGGGTGCGGCGAGCCGGGAGACGGTCGCCCAGGCCGGGTGGTCGACGAGGTCGTTGTCGCGGTTCGTTCGGATGAACGCGGCGAGCTCGGCGACCGTGGGGAACCCGTACAGATCCTCCTCGTGGCCGAGGAACGCCTCCCACTCGTCGTCGCCCTCGCGCCAGCTCGGGGCCCACAGTGTGACGAGGTCGCCTCGGGTGAGACCGAGTTCGATCGGGACGATGTCTCCAGCCATGGCCGGAAGCCTAGCCAGCCGCGGCGCAAAGATATAGCTGGACACAGTCATCGCGTCTCGAACGTGTCGAACAGCTCGGACGTGATCCGGTTGCGTTCCTCGGCCGCCGCGGCCGCGGCGAGGTGCGCGGTGTGCGTGACGGCCCGGGCGAGCACCGCGGCGTCGAGGTCCTGCAGGGAATCGCTGAGCCACAACCCGGTCGGGCTGCCGTTGCCGTCGACCTCGACTCGCACACGGCCGTCGTCGCTCACGGCCTCCGCCCGCACGGCGTGCAGCGCGGACAGGGCACCGTCGAGGAGATCCAGTCGTGCCGTCGCTCGCTCGACGAGGGCGTCCATGTCGCGTCCGCTCATGCCGGCCGCATCCAACTCGCAGGGGCGGCCCGGTTCTCGTCGTCGACGCGTTGGCCGGCAGCGACCTGCTCGCGGGTGGGTAGCCCGAGCCGATCGAGCACGTCGCCGGGAACACCGTCGCGGCTCAGTTGTTCGCGTCGCCGGGCGCCGGCCTCTCGACCCGCCTCCCGGCACAGGCGCAGGATCTCGGCAGCCAGACGTTCGCCGCCGTAGCGCAGTTCGTTGCGGTCGATGCGGATGTCGAGCGGCAGGCCCGTCTCCGTGGCACGGACCGCGACGGTGCGCGCGCGGTTGGCGACGCTCGCCGAGCACGGCGGTGGGGGTGGGAAGGGTTCTGTCATGTCACTCCGATCGTGGGACGAGGCACTCATTCCGTGGGCCGGTAGAACCCGTGGAAGCCCATGCCGCTGTTGCTGGTTCGGATCGCGCTGACGGACACCGGGTCGCCGGCTTCCACCATCTGGCCGTTGCCGATCACCATCGCGACGTGGCCGTCCCACACCGCGAGGTCGCCGGGCATGACGTTCTCCTGTGTGACCGGGACACCGACGCTCTGCTCCTGGGCCAGTCGGGGCAGCTCCACCCCGGCCTCGCGGTAGGCCCACTGGGTGAGGCCACTGCAGTCCAGTCCCTGTCCGGGCGTCGTGCCGCCCCACTGGTACGGCACGCCCTGCTGGGTGAGGGCGTTGCGCACCGCGTCGGCGGCCTCCTCGTTGGGGGCGACGGCGGTGCTGCCGTCGGGCAGCACGATCTCGACTCCGACCCCACCGAAGCGCGGATCGTACGAACTCGAACCTCCCGCGCTGCCGCTCTCGGTGGAGGCCACGGCGGAACCGGAACCGTAGGAGCCGGATCCGTACGAGACGGGTGTCGCGGTGTCGCCGAGTGATCCGAACGACCCGGAGGGGGCACCGGCGAGCGCCGACAGCACCCGACCGGCGACGTCGGCCTGCGGCGGCGCCGGAATTCCTGCGGGCACGCCGGCGGACGCGGCGACCGTGCGGGCGTCGGCGGGTACGGGGTCCGGGGCGGTGAGGTCCACGACCTTCGCGGTGTGCACGGCCAGCTCGGCGCGCACCCGCTCGACGACGGTCAGGGCGCGACCGAGGTGCTCGATCGCGGCGCCGATCAGCATCATCTGGCCGGCCGGTGTCGCCAGCGCGGGGAGTGCGGACGAGGCGAGCGACAGGAAGGACTGCAGGATCGCGGCGAGTTCGGCGTTCCCGGCCCGCACACATTCGGACGCCGCCTCGACGACGACCGCGATCTCGCGGCCGCGGTCCGACAGCTGGACCGACGCGGACTGCGTGGTCTCGGCCTTGGCGACCGCAGCGTCGGCGGCGACACCGGTCCAGACCCCGCCCAGCTCGCTGATCCCGGTCCGGCCGAGGGCATGGGCAGCGTCGATGGCGTCCGATGCCGCCCGTAGCGATGTGGCGGGGGACGCGCCCGGAAGGGCGCCCGAGCCGAAGGCGGAGAGGAGGTCGACGACGGGGCGCGCGAGAACGTCGATCACGACAACCCCGCACCCGTGCCGGTGAGCGTGTCGGCGCTTCCGGCGTCCGTGGTGTCGTATGCGGCGGCGGTGCTCGCGGCGGCCGCGCTCATGGCGGACCAGGCGGCGGCGAGGCGGCCGACCTCGGAGACGTGGACGGACTGCGCGGCTGCGAGCGCCGCCACGAAATCGCCCCCGACGATCCCGAACACCGGCCCGAGCAGCGCGGGACCTGCCGTGGCGGCAGACACCCCCGCAGCCTCTGTCTGTGCGGCCAGAGCGGCCGCCGTGGCGCCGAACGCCGCGATTCCAGCAGTTTGTGCCGAGAACTCACCCATGCGGTTCCCCCCGTCGAAAAGAATTCCGTCGATGGGTTGGACGTCGCGGGGAGCCGTTCGGTTCCCATCGAATTCGGGAGCGGGAACCGGCCCACTATTCTGTGCAGTCATGGAAACGCACGTGGTCGACCATCCGCTGGCAGCTGCTCTTCTGACGACGATGCGGGACGAGCGCAGTGACAGCCCCACGTTCCGTTCCGCACTGCGCGAACTGACCCAGATGTTGATCTACGAAGCCACCCGCGACGCTCAGGTCGAGGAGTTCGACGTCACGACGCCGGTGGCGGTGACGACGGGCTACCGCCTGGCGCAGCCGCCGCTGCTGGTTCCGGTCCTGCGGGCGGGACTCGGCATGGTCGATCAGGCGAGCCTGACGATTCCGCAGTCACGGGTCGGGTTCGTCGGCATGGCCCGGGACGAGGAGACGCACCAGCCGGTGCCCTATCTCGAATCGCTGCCGGCCGACCTCTCGGGTCTGCCCGTCTTCGTGCTCGATCCGATGCTCGCGACCGGCGGCTCGATGGTGCACACGATCGACCTGCTCGTCGCGCGTGGCGCCACCGACATCACCGCGGTATGCGTGGTCGCGGCCCCGCCGGGCGTGGAGGCGCTCGCGAACTCCGGCCACCCGGTGCGCCTGGTCACGGCCACCGTCGACGAACGTCTCGACGAGAACGCCTTCATCGTGCCGGGCCTCGGCGACGCCGGTGATCGGCAGTTCGGTCCGCGCTAGCGCGGCACGTTCTGCAGGATCCGGCCGTAGACTGCGTCGACGTCCACCGCACGCTGAGCTCCGGATGCGTCGAGCACGTCGGCTTCCCACACGTAGGTGCCGCCCTTCTCCACCACGAACCGGAGATCGGTGATCCGGCCGCCGGGGACCTCCGTGAGCACGACGCCGGTGGCGGCGGTGTAGTCGAGTGTCGCTTCCTCGGTGCCCGGGTTCGGAGCCCCCTGGGCAGACGTCGTCGCGTTCGCGGAGGCTCCGGAGGACGCCGAGGACTTCGCGGAGGTGCTCGGCGCCGCAGCGCTGGACGTGGTGGTAGCCGCGCTGCTTCCGTCGTCGCTGCTGCAGCCGGCCAGGGCGACGAGCGCGACACCGAGCACGGCAGCCGCCCGCACCCGGGAGGTGGCACTGTCTCGGAAAACTCTCATATCGCCCGAACCTCTCGAATCGCCGAACTTCGATGACCAGAAGGTTGTATCAGAGTTTGATGCGACCGGGCTCGAAGTTCCGCTGAGCGGTCAGCGTCCGGTGGTGTTCGAGATGACGGTGCCGGTGGCCGCGTCGATCGTCACTTCGTGCTTCGTACCGGACCCGTCGAGCACGTCGGCCTCCCACACCGTGGTGCCGTTGTCCGTGTCGAGGTTGAGCTCGGTGACGGCTCCGCCCGGGGCCTCGGCGAGCATGGCGGCCGCGGCCGCGGCGAAGTCGAGGGTCGCCGCCTGCACGCGATCGCGGTGCTTCGCGCGGTCGGCTTCGTCCTCGTCGTCGACCCGAGGCGTCCCGAGGACCGTCGCACCCTCGGAGGAGACGTCGACGTGGTGTTCCACCCCGTCGGGTGTGACGACCTGGGCCTCCCACGTGCCGTCGTGCTCGGTTTCGATCGAGACGAGGACGCTCCCGGGAACCGCGGCCACGGCGGTGGCGCCCGCTCGTTCGAGTGCCTGCGTGCTCGGGGCCGCGGCATTGGCCGTGCCGGTGCTCGTGGCAGTTGTCGTGCTCGTGGGGGTGGCAGTACTCGTGGTCGTGGTGGCGTCCTGTGTGCTGTCGTCGCTTCCGCCACAACCGGCCAGAGCGACGAGTGCGGCCCCCGTGACCGCGAGTGCTGCGGCGCTGGTTCGCGAGGGGGAGCCGTTCCGATAAGACATGTCTCGTTCTCCGTTCCGTGGTCGCCTTCGGATGGGAGTGCTCGACCTTCAGGATGTGCCGGGCCCGCTACCACTCGCAAGGTGGGCTCGCACGGCGTCGGCCCGAGCCTGCGCGGCGACACGGGCCGCCGCGAGGTCCGCGGCGGACGGAACCGGTTCGACCACCTCGAAGTAGGCCTTGAGCTTCGGTTCGGTGCCCGACGGCCGAACGGTGACGTGGAGTCCGGGGCCGGCGAGGATGACAGCGTCGGTGCGGAGCGGTCCGCGCACCGACGCGAGGTCCGTTGCCTCGACGGCGATTCCGGCGATCTCGGTCGGCGGGTGGGTGCGGAGCCGGTCCATCGCACCACCGATCTCGGCGAGGTCGTCGAACCGGCGCGACACCTGGCCGGTGACGTGGACGCCGAACCGTGCGGCGAGGTCGTCGAGCGCATCGAGCAGAGTGCGCCCGTCGGCCGCCAGATCGGCCACGAGATCGGCGATCAGCACGGTTGCCGAGATGCCGTCCTTGTCCCGCACGACGTCCGGGTCGACGCAGTGCCCGACGGCCTCTTCATACGCGTACACCAGGCCCTCGCCGGCGCGCACGAGCCACTTGAACCCGGTGAGCGTTCGGGCCGAGCGGACGTCGTGGACGTCGGCGATCCTCCCGAGCAGCGTCGACGACACGATCGTCGTCGCGACGAGAGCGTCCCCGGGCGTGTGCGTGAGGATCCGGTCGCCGAGCAGCGCACCGGTCTCGTCGCCGGTGAGCATGCGCCAGCCGTCCGGACCGGGAACGCCGACGGCGCAGCGGTCGGCATCCGGATCGAGCGCGATCGCGACATCGGCACTGACGGCTGCGGCGACCGCGAGCAGTTCGTCGGTGGTCCCGGGTTCCTCCGGGTTCGGGAACGTCACTGTCGGGAAGTCGGGGTCGGGCGCGAATTGCTTTGTGACGGTGTGGACATCGGTGAACCCGGCGTCGCGCAGCGCTGTGACCGCGATGTCGCCGCCGACGCCGTGCAGGGGAGTGAGTGCGATGCGGACGCCGCGGCGGTCGCCGAACGGCAGCGACGCGACCCGCTCGAGGTACTTGTCGACGAGCGTGTCGTCCACCGGAGCGACAGCAGCGCGCCGAATGCCGGCGACGCGGCCGATCGCCTCCTCGATCTCCCGGTCGGCCGGGGCGGCGAGCGGCGCCCCGCCGTGCACGTACACCTTGTAACCGTTGTCGGCGGGCGGGTTGTGCGACGCGGTGATCTGCACGCCGGCGACCGCGCCGAGACGGCGCACCGCGAACGCGACGACGGGAGTGGGCAGCGGGCGCGGCAGCAGCACGACGTCGAAACCCTCGGCCGCGAGGACCTCGGCGGCGGCGGTCGCGAAGTCCTCGGATCCGTGCCGGGCGTCGCGGCCGACGACCACCACGCCGCCGCCGAGGCACCTGTCGCGCAACCACGCCGCGAGTCCCGCCGTCGTGCGCTCGACGACGCCCACGTTCATGCAGCCGGGCCCGTCGCCGACCGGTCCGCGCAGGCCCGCGGTCCCGAAACGGAGGGTCACAACCGCGCCAGCAGGTCGTGCAGCAGCCCGCCCATGCGCCCGGCCGACGCCTGCCCCGCGGCGAGGACCTCCGCGTGGTCGAGGGGCTGCCCGGTGATGCCGGCGGCGAGGTTCGTCACGAGGGAGACGCCGAGGACCTCCGCGCCGAGCGCGCGGGCCGCGATGGTCTCGTGCACGGTCGACATCCCGACCAGGTCCGCGCCCAGCGTCCGGAGCATCCGGATCTCGGCGGGTGTCTCGTAGTGCGGGCCGGGCAGTCCGGCGTACACGCCCTCGGCGAGTGTCGGGTCGATCTCTCGGGCGAGCGCCCGCAGCCGGGGGCTGTAGGCGTCGACCAGATTGACGAACTGTGCGCCGGCCAGCGGGGAGCGCGCGGTGAGGTTGAGGTGGTCGCTGATGAGGACGGGCTGTCCGACGCTCATTCCTTCGCGGATCCCGCCCGCGGCGTTGGTGAGGACGACGGTCTCGGCGCCTGCCGCGATCGCGGTGCGAACCGGGTGCACGACGCGCGAGAGGTCGTGTCCCTCGTAGGCGTGCGCGCGGCCGAGCAGCACCAGGACGGGGGTGTCGCCGACGCGGACGGACAGTACCGTCCCGGCGTGTCCGGAGGCGGACGGTGTGGCGAATCCGGGCAGGTCGGCCATCGGCACGGCGGCGACCGGTTCGCCCAGCGCGTCGGCGGCGGCCTGCCAGCCCGATCCGAGGACGACCGCGGCGCGGTGCTTCGCGATCCCGGTGCGGTCGGCGAGGGCGTCGGCGGCCTGCTGCTCGAGGGTGTCCATGAAGGGACACAGTAGTGGCGACACGCGATGTTACTCGCGGGTAGTATCGCGCTCATGCCATACCTGAATCGCCAAGGCGACGTCTTCGTCCTGTACCTCGGCAACGAGGGGGAGACGGACAACGAGAATAGGTTCCACCCCGACTGGATCGACGCGACGCACGCGCTGCTGGACGAGGTCGAGGCGCACGAGGGGCCCGCCGCGCTGGTCACCACGGCAACCGGCAAGTTCTACACCAACGGCCTCGACACCGACTGGATCTTCGGCAACCTGGACAAGCTGCCCGGCTACCTCGATCGCGTGCACACGGTCTTCTCCCGGTTGCTCACCTTCCCGATGGCGACGATCGCCGCCGTGCAGGGCCATGCCTTCGGCGCGGGCGCCATGCTGGCCGTCGCGCAGGACTTCCGGGTGATGCGCAGCGACCGGGGCTACTACTGCCTGCCCGAGGTCAACCTGAACATGCCGTTCACGGTGGGCATGTCGTCGCTGCTCACGTCCCGGCTGGCACGGCAGACGGCTGTCGAGGCGATGACGACGGGCCGCCGCTACGGCGGAGCCGATGCCCTCGCGGCGGGCATCGTCGACGACGCGGTCGAAGGCGATCTGGTCCTCGGTGCCGCCGTCGCGCGGGCGTCCGCACTGGTCTCCACGCGCGGTGCGAACCTTGCCGGAATCAAGCGCGGCATCCATCGCGAGACGCTCGAGGCCCTCGACACGAAGACCGACGAGAGCAACTTCAAGTTCGGTTGATCGGGACTCTGCGCGCAGGAATGAGAGACTGGGGTCTGTGAGATCAGGATCCCCAGCAGTGTCGGACACGGTGTCGGCCGCGCGATCGGATCTGATCGCGCTGTCGCACTCCATTCACGCCGAGCCGGAGCTGGCGTTCGAGGAGCATCGCAGCGCCGCCAAACTGGTCGAGTTCCTGCGCGGCCGCGGCTTCGACGTGCGCACCGGGATCGCGGACCTGCCTACGGCGTTCGAGGCGAGCTACGGCAGCGGCGATCTGGTGATCGGCATCCTCGCCGAGTACGACGCGCTGCCCGAGATCGGTCATGCCTGCGGCCACAACATCATTGCGGCGTCCGCGGTCGGCGCCGGCCTCGCGCTGGCGCCGGTCGCGGACGAGCTGGGCATCACGGTCCGCGTGATCGGTACGCCGGCCGAGGAGACCGGTGGGGGCAAGATCCTCATGCTCGAGCGCGGCATCTTCGACGACGTCGCCGCGGCGTTGATGGTGCATCCCGGGCCGTTCGACATCGTCGGGGCCATGTCGCTCGCGCTCGCCGACCTCGCGATCACGTTCACCGGCAGGGAGGCGCACGCGTCGGCCGCACCGGAGTTCGGGCGCAACGCCGCCGACGCCGTCACCGTCGCGCAGGTGGGTCTCGCGCTGCTGCGACAGCATCTGTCGCCGGGCCAGCAACTGCACGGCATCGTCAGTGACGGCGGTGCGGCCCCCAACATCGTTCCCGCGCATGCGGAGATGCTCTACTACCTGCGCGCCCGGACCGCGGACTCACTCGAGCAACTGACCGCCCGCGCCGAGGCATGCTTCGCGGCCGGAGCGCTCGCGACCGGGTGTACGCACGAGATCCGTACGGTCTCGCCGCCGTACACCGAACTACGCCCGGACCCGTGGCTGTCCGACGTGTACCGCGACGAGATCGTGGACCTCGGACGGACTCCGTTGTCCGCCGAACTGGAATCTTCTCGGCCGCTGGGGAGTACGGACATGGGCAACGTCACGCACGTGGTGCCGGGGATCCACCCGGTGGTCGGTCTGGATTCCGGCGGTGCCGTGACGCACCAGCCGGAGTTCGCGGCGGCCGCAGTGGGCGAGTCGGCCGACCGTGCCGTGCTCGACGGCGCGATCGCTCTGGCACGCACGACGATTCGCGCCGCGCTCGACGAGGACCAGCGAGCGCGGCTGCTCGAGAGGGTGGAACGCCGGTGAACGAGGATGTCGAGAAGTGGCTCGCCGAGCACACGATGGACCTGTCGCGGTGGCGTCGACACTTCCACGCCAACCCGGAGCTGGCACGGCACGAATTCGCGACCACCGCGTTCGTGGCGAGCCAGCTGTCCGCGGCCGGGATGTCGCCGTTGCTGCTGCCCGGCGGAACCGGCGTGATCTGCGACATCGGTCCCGGTGGCATGCGCATCGGGTTGCGCGGCGACATGGACGCCCTGCCGATGCAGGAGGCGACGGGCGCACCGTACTCGTCGACGGTGCCCGGTGTGTCGCACGCGTGCGGACACGACGCGCACACCGCGATCCTGCTGGGAACTGCTCTGGCCTTGAACTCGATGCCGCAGTTGCCTATCGGAGTTCGGCTGATCTTCCAGCCGGCCGAAGAGGTGATGCCGGGCGGTGCGATCGACGTCGTGGCCGCCGGGGGGATGCAGGGCGTCTCGCGCATCTTCGCGCTGCACTGCGATCCGCGGCTCGAGGCCGGCAAGGTGGGGGTGCGGGTCGGCGCGATCACGTCGGCGGCCGACACCGTCGAACTCGTCCTCGACTCGCCCGGCGGGCACACGTCGCGTCCGCACCTGACGACCGACCTGGTGTACGCGATCGGCACGGTCATCACGGGACTACCGGGCATGCTCAGCCGCCGCATCGATCCGCGCAGCGGGACGGTGATGGTGTGGGGCGCGGTGAGCGCCGGGCAGGCGCCCAACGCCATCCCGCGCAGCGGCATCCTCACCGGCACCGTCCGCACCGGCGACCACGACACCTGGGCTCTGCTCGAGCCGACCGTCCGGGAGATCGTGCACGGACTGCTCGCGCCCACCGGGGTGCGCTACGAACTCAACTATCGCCGTGGGGTGCCCCCGGTCGTCAACGACGAGGTCTCGGCTCGGATGTTCGAGGACGCGGTGCGTGCGATCGGGCCGGACGCGCTCGCCGACACCCCGCAGTCGGGCGGCGGCGAGGACTTCTCCTGGTACCTCGAGGAGGCGCCCGGCGCGATGGCGAGGCTCGGGGTGTGGTCCGGGCACGGCCCGCAGCTGGACATCCACCAGCCCACGTTCGATCTGGACGAGCGGGCGCTGGTCACGGGCGTCCGGGTGCTGACCAATCTGGTGTTGCAGTCCTGAACGCGGGCTAGGGCGTGCCGGGCCCGACGTTGCGGCTGTTGCGGGTGCGCAGGCTCCGGACGTAGTCGGCCGGGGCGCCGGCGATCTCCGCGGCTTCGGCCATCACACCGAGGTAGCGGGCCGAGGGCAGGCCGCCCTCGTAGGCGTCGAGCACGTACAGCCAGGCCAGGACGGGGCCGTCGGCGGTGTCGACGCGGAGCCGGATCTTGCGGTGGATGCCGAGTTCGGAGCCCTCCCAGCGGTCCAGGCGCTCCTCGTCCTCGGTGGGAACGTCGTAGAGGACGACGAAGACGCCGGCGTCCGGATCGTCCTGGTCCTCGACGACGGTCGCGAGTGCGCCCTCCCACCCGATGTCGCCGCCGCTGAACGTGAGCCGCCAGCCGCGGAGCCACCCGGTGCCCGCCATCGGGGAGTGTGGGCAGCGCTCGAGCATCTGTTCCGGATGCATGTTGGACCCGTAGGCGGCGTAGATCGGCACGGCGGCAAGCCTAATCCGTCCGCTCGGAACTGGGGAAGCGGGAGAACCGTCCGGCGCGGGATCCGACATGTTCGGCGCATGGGAGGGGGCCCTTGCCTGCGTGTTCCCGGTCACTGGAATAGCGTTGTACCCGGGCCTGGCTGGAGATCCCGGCCGTCGAGGCAAGCTTGGAGGACGAATGACCCGGATCGTGATCATCGGTGGCGGACCTGCCGGATACGAGGCCGCCCTGGTGGCGGCCCAGCACGGCGCCTCGGTGTCCTTGATCGATTCGGACGGCATCGGTGGCGCGTGCGTGCTGTTCGACTGTGTCCCGTCGAAGACCTTCATCGCCTCCACCGGCATCCGCACCGACATGCGCCGTGCCACCGACCTGGGCATTTCCCTCGATCCTGCGAACGCGACGATCTCGCTGCCGCAGATCAATTCCCGCGTCAAGAACCTCGCCCAGGTCCAGTCCTCCGATATCCGCGCCCGCCTCCAGAGCGTCGGCGTCCAGCTCCTGTCCGGTACCGCCGAGCTGATCGACTCTCAGGTCGGCATGGCCGCACACCAGGTGCGGGCAACGCTCACCACCGGCGAGGAGAAGGTCCTCGAAGCCGACGTCGTCCTCGTCGCCACGGGCGCCAGCCCGCGCGTGCTGCCGGGCGCCGTGCCGGACGGGGAGCGCATCCTGACGTGGCGCCACCTCTACGACCTCGACGAACTGCCGTCGCACCTGGTGGTCGTCGGTTCCGGTGTCACGGGTGCCGAGTTCGTGTCGGCCTACACCGAGATGGGCGTCAAGGTCACGCTCGTGTCGAGCCGTGACCGCGTCATGCCCCACGAGGACGCCGACGCGGCCCTGGTGCTCGAGGACGTGCTCGCCGAGCGCGGCGTGACCCTCGTCAAGCACGCGCGTGCCGATGCGGTCGAGCGCACCGAGGACGGCGTCGTCGTCAAGCTCGCGGACGGACGTACCGTGCACGGCAGCCACGCGCTGATGGCGGTCGGCTCGACGCCGAACACCGAGGGCCTGGGTCTCGAGAAGGCCGGTATCGAGCTCGACAAGGGTGGTTACCTGCGCGTGGACCGGGTCTCGCGGACCGCGGTCTCCGGCATCTACGCGGCCGGCGACTGCACGGGCTTGCTGCCGCTGGCCTCGGTGGCCGCGATGCAGGGTCGCATCGCGATGTACCACGCGCTCGGCGAGGGCGTCAGCCCGATCAAGCTCAAGACCGTCGCCTCCGCGGTGTTCACGCGTCCCGAGATCGCGAACGTCGGCGTGAGCCAGGCCGCGATCGACAACGGCGAGGTGCCGGCGCGCACGGTCATGTTGCCGCTGAATACCAACCCGCGCGCCAAGATGTCCGGTCTGCGCCGAGGTTTCGTGAAGATCTTCTGCCGTCCGGCCACCGGTGTCGTCATCGGCGGTGTCGTCGTGGCGGCGACCGCGTCGGAGCTCATCCTGCCCATCGCGATCGCGGTGCAGAACAACCTCACCGTCAACGACCTGGCGCAGACGTTCTCGGTGTACCCGTCGCTGTCGGGTTCCATCACCGAGGCCTCGCGTCAGCTGATGCGGCACGACGATCTGGACTGACGCGCCCTAGTCCCGCAATGTGAGATTCTATTTCCACATTGTGGTTCGACTGTGACATGATGCGAGGGGTCGAGAACCATCGACCCCTCGCATCGCTCTCCGCCCCGTGGATCCGGGACGACCTGGGTGTTCCTGCCTTCGTCCTTCATCGACCACGGAGTCGTCGTATGTCATTCGATTCGCCCTCGCTCGAAGCGTCCCCGCGCCTGTCCTCGCGGATGGAAGGGTTGCGCAGTTCCGCCATCCGGGACCTGCTCACCCTCACCGCCCGCCCCGAGGTGATCAGCCTCGCCGGCGGCCTGCCCGCCACCGAACTCGTTCCGCGGGAACGGATCACCGAGGCCGCGCACCGCGCGCTCGCCGATCCGCGCTCGGTCCAGTACGGCGAGACGTCCGGTTGGGCGCCGCTGCGCGAGATCGTCGCGGCCCGGGAGAGCGTGAAGGTGGGCCGGACGATCGATCCCTCCGAGGTCGTCGTCACCCACGGTTCGCAGCAGGCGCTGAGCCTGCTCGCGCAGGTGCTCCTCGATCCGGGGGACACCGTCGTCGTCGAAGAACCCGGCTACACCGGTGCGTTGCAGGTGTTCCGCACCGCGCAGGCCGCGCTGGTGCCCGTCGCGCTCGACGCGGACGGCATGGATACCGCCGCACTCGAGCAGGCTCTGCGGGAGGGGTTGCGGCCCACGCTCGTCCACACGGTGAGCAACTTCCACAATCCGCGGGGGGTGGTGCTGTCGGCGGAGCGGCGGGTGCACCTCGCGGCGCTCGCGGACGAGTACGGATTCTGGATCATCGAGGACGATCCGTACGGCGAACTGTGGTTCGACGCGCCCGCGCCGGCTCCCGTCGCCGCCCACTCCGATCGGGTGATCCGGCTGTCGAGCGGGTCCAAGACGCTCGCCCCGGCCCTGCGGATCGGCTGGCTACACGGCGACCGCCGGGTGTGTGAGGCCGTCGAACTGCTCAAGCAGGGTGCGGACCTGTGCGGTTCGTCGCTCACACAGCAGATCGCCGCCGAACTTCTCGGCGACGACGCGTGGCTGGACGGGCATCTCGCCACCGTCCGCGCGGCCTACGCCGGGCGCGCGCGGGTGCTCGTCTCGTCGCTGGAAACCGCTTTCGGGGAACGCATCTCGCATGCCACGGTGCACGGCGGCATGTTCTGCTGGATCGAGTTCACCGACGGTACCGACACCGCGCGACTGCTCGACACCGCCGTCGGCCACGACGTGGCGTTCGTGCCCGGTGGGGCGTTCGGCGTCGCGAGCGCCCACCCGCATGCGGCCCGGCTGTGTTTCGCGACCTACGACGGCGCAGTCCTGGCCGAGGGCGTCGACCGGCTGCGGGCCGCGCACTCGGCGCATCGCTCGGAACTGTGATCGGCGCCTGAAGAGTTTTGTACAAACTCTCGTGATCTGTACCGAATGGCTTTTGCGGTGATCGATCTTCTGCGCTCCGACCTCGGTGCTTCCGCCCGGCCGGGCTGTCGGACCGCGCGCCTAGCATCCGTGCAATGACGACATCGGAGGTTCCGTTCGGGGTGGCGCGGGCGCAGCTGCGGGAGCTGGTGTGCCGGGTGGGATACCGCGGCGAGCGGATCACGATCACCCCGCACGGTGCGCCGGCCGCGGCGCTCGTTTCGCTCGACGACCTGAGAAGTCTCGAGGCGTTCGCGCCCGTCGCGGGTGATCCGGTGGGGCCCGAATGTCAGACGGTGGACGAAACCGTCGCGGTCGCCGGTTCGCTACGCGAGGTGTGGAACGCGATCGCGCGGTACCGCGAACGCGCCGGATGGTGGGTGGATCTCGTCGTCGATGCGGAAGTCGGTGGCGATGCCCTCATCTCCTGGGGCGAGCGCAGAGGCAGGGTCGTGGACTGTGTCGACGGTGAGACCATCGTAATGAGGTGGGGATCCGCGGCCGAAACGGCCCAGTCACCGACCGAGGTGCGGATCGACTTCGTCGTGGACGACTCCGAGGTTCTGATTCGCGCAACACAGGTGGGGTACGGTCCGGGTGCGGACTACTGGCGCGAGCGACTCGAGGCGTGGAAGGCCTACGTGGAGGCGCTGTCCTCGTCGGTCCAGCCGTAGGTGCGCTCGACGGCCTTGTTCCAGCCGGCGTAGAGGCGATCGCGTTCGGCCTCGTCCATCTGCGGCTCCCAGGTCTTGTCCGCGGCCCAGTTGTTGCGGACGTCGTCCTCGCTCTCCCAGAAGCCGACGGCCAGCCCGGCGGCGTAGGCCGCGCCCAACGCTGTGGTCTCGTTCACCACCGGACGGGTGACGGGGACACCCAAGATGTCCGACTGGAACTGCATGAGTGTCTCGTTGACCACCATGCCGCCGTCGACCTTGAGCGTCGTCAGTTCGACGCCCGAGTCGGCGCGCATGGCCTCGATGACCTCGCGGGTCTGGTAGGCGGTGGCCTCGAGCGCGGCGCGCGCCAGGTGACCCTTGTTGACGTATCGGGTGAGTCCGGCGATGACGCCGCGCGCGTCGGGCCGCCACCGCGGTGCGAACAGACCCGAGAACGCCGGCACGAAGTACGCGCCGCCGTTGTCGTCGACCGACTGCGCGAGCGGTTCGATGTCCTTGGCGGACTGGATGATCCCGAGGTTGTCGCGCAGCCACTGGACGAGCGAACCGGTGACCGCCACCGACCCCTCGAGCGCGTACACGGCGGGCTTGTCGCCGAGCTTGTAGCAGACGGTGGTGAGCAGTCCGTGCTCGCTGTGGACCTTCTCGGTACCGGTGTTGAGCAGCAGGAAGTTGCCGGTGCCGTACGTGTTCTTGGCCTCGCCCTCCGACAGGCAGGCCTGACCGAACGTCGCGGCCTGCTGGTCGCCGAGGATGCCGGCGATGGGGATGCCCGCGGAGATCCCGGGCAGCGCCAGGTCGCCGTACACCTCGGACGAACTGCGGATCTCGGGCAACATCGAGACCGGGATGCCCATCGCCTCGCAGATGTCGTGGTCCCAGTCGAGCGTCTCGAGGTCCATCAGCAGGGTGCGCGACGCGTTGGTGACGTCGGTGACGTGCAGACCACCGGTGAGGTTCCAGATGATCCACGAGTCGATCGTGCCGAACGCGAGTTCGCCCGCTTCGGCGCGTTCGCGTGCTCCGTCCACGTTGTCGAGGATCCACCGCACCTTCGGCCCCGAGAAGTACGTGGACAGCGGTAGTCCGGTGGTCTCGCGGAAGCGGCCGCGCCCCTCGTCGCCCGCGAGTTCGTCGCACAGGCTGTCGGTGCGGGTGTCCTGCCAGACGATCGCGTTGTAGACGGGCTTGCCGGTCCCGCGATCCCACACGACGGCGGTCTCACGCTGGTTGGTGATGCCGACCGCAACGATGTCCTTGGCGGTGAGATCGGTCTTGGCCAGCACCGAACCGACCATCTCGCGCGTGTTGCTCCAGATCTCCTCGGGATCGTGCTCCACCCAGCCCGGTTCCGGAAATATCTGCTCGTGTTCCTTCTGCGCGACGCCGACGACCCGACCGTCGTGATCGAAGATCATGCACCGACTCGAGGTCGTCCCCTGGTCGATCGCGGCGATGTACTGGGTCACGGTCATCCTCGTCTCTCGGGCAGTCTGGCCACGAAGCTACTAGCCTGGGACCAGATTCGCCGACAACCACGGGAGACCGAGTTGGACAAGCAGCCTGGTGTGCAGTTCTTGGGTCCGCAGCAGCGGGAGCAGGCCTGGGAGCAGTTGGGATCCGAGCAGTTCGACGTGGTGGTGATCGGTGGCGGCGTAGTCGGTGTGGGCGCGGCCCTCGATGCCGCGACCCGCGGACTGAAGGTCGCGCTCGTCGAGGCCCGGGACTTCGCGTCGGGTACCTCGTCCCGATCGTCGAAGATGTTCCACGGGGGCTTGCGCTACCTCGAGCAGCTCGAGTTCGGGCTCGTCGCCGAGGCCCTGCACGAGCGGGAGTTGTCGATGTCGACGCTCGCGCCGCACCTCGTCAAACCGTTGAAGTTCCTGTTCCCCCTGACTCATCGCGGGTGGGAGCGCCCGTACATGGCGGCCGGGTTCATGCTGTACGACCGGATGGGTGGCGCGAAGTCCGTTCCGGCGCAGAAGCATCTGACGCGGGCCGGTGCGCTGCGCATGGCACCGGGACTCAAGCGGGGCGCGCTGATCGGCGGAATCCGCTACTACGACACCGTCGTCGACGACGCCCGGCACACGATGACGGTCGCGCGCACCGCGGCGCACTACGGCGCGGTGGTCCGCACGTCCACCCAGGTGGTCGGCTTCCTGCGCGAAGCGGACCGGGTGTCCGGTGTGCGCGTGCGGGATTCGGAGAACGGCGCCACGACCGAGGTCAAGGGACACGTCGTCATCAACGCGACGGGTGTGTGGACCGACGAGATCCAGGCGCTCTCCCGCCAGCGCGGCCGATTCCGGGTGCGGGCGTCGAAGGGTGTGCACATCGTCGTGCCACGCGACCGGATCGTCAGCGACTCCGCGATCATCCTGCGCACCGAGAAGTCCGTCCTGTTCGTGATCCCGTGGGGCAACCACTGGATCATCGGCACCACCGACACCGACTGGAACCTCGACCTCGCCCACCCGGCGGCGACCGAGGCCGACATCGACTACATCCTCGGCCACGTCAACAAGGTGCTGGTGACTCCGCTCACCCACGACGACATCGACGGCGTCTACGCGGGCCTGCGTCCGCTGCTGGCGGGGGAGAGCGACGAGACGTCGAAGCTCTCGCGTGAGCATGCCGTCGCGCGCGTGGCGCCGGGGCTGATCGCGATCGCCGGCGGCAAGTACACCACCTACCGGGTGATGGGGAAGGACGCCGTCGACCTGGCGGCCGAGGATCTTCCGGCCGCGGTGGCGTCGTCGATCACCGAGAAGGTTCCGCTGGTGGGCGCGGACGGTTACTTCGCGCTCGTGAACCAGGCCGTGCACCTCGGGCAGCTCTACGGATTGCACCCGTACCGGATCAAGCACCTGCTCGGCCGCTACGGTTCGCTGATCGACGAGGTGCTCGCACCGGGCAAGGAGTCGCCGGAACTGTTGCAGCCGATCACCGACGCGCCCGACTACCTGCAGGCGGAGGCCGTGTACGCCGTCGCGGCGGAGGGAGCCCTGCACCTCGAGGACATTCTCGCCCGCCGCACCCGGATCTCGATCGAGTACCCGCACCGCGGCGTGAGCTGCGCCGAGCAGGTGGCCCGTCTGGTCGCGCCGATCCTGGGTTGGGACGATGCCGCGATCGACCGGGAGGTCGAGACCTACCGCGCCCGCGTCGAGGCCGAGGTGCTGTCGCAGGCGCAGCCGGACGACCTGTCCGCGGACGCGTTGCGCGTGGCGGCGCCCGAGGCGCGGGCGGAGATTCTCGAGCCGGTGCCCGGCACGGCGCCTAGTGGGTCAGCACGACCTTGAGGACGACGATCGCGGTGGCGACGACGGCGAGTGCCGCCGCCGCGATCAGTGTGTAGCCGGACGGCCGCTCGCCGCGCAGTCGGGTGATGACGAAGACCATCGACGCGATGCGGATCAGGATCGCGACCTCGGCGACGACCTGCGCGGTGAACGGTTCGAGCCAGCCGAAGTACGCGGTGCCGAGTACGACGATCGGCACGACCGCCGAGCTGAGGACCGGCACCGAGTCGCGGAGTTCGGAGAAACGTTCGGCCGTGGTCAGCTGCCGGCCGGAGCGCACCGACTTCCCGACCCCTTCGGCGAAGGCGTGCGCGATGAAGGTGGAGAGCGCGGTGCCCGCGACGACGGCGATGGTGCGGGAATCACTGCGGGAGATCGTCTCCGGGATCAACGCGGCCAGGATCAGGATGTTGCCGTACACGTAGGCGCTGATGCGGCTGGCGGCGTTGTCCTTGTCCAGCGGCACCGACCGGCTGAGAAGCGGTCGGTGCAGCAGCGAGCGGAGATCCGATTCCATGCGACAGAGCGTCGCACAATCAGCCCACGGGTGGCGCGTAGTGACTCGGATCGTTGCGGTGCGCGAGCGGCGGCAGGTTGCGGGCCGGGGTGTGGACCAGCGGGGCGTCGACGGCACTGCGCCCGCTCACCCGGTCGAGGCCGCCCCGAGCCCGCGGGTGCTTGCGCCGACGCTCGGGGACCAGGTGGAACACCGCGTTCACGACGCGTCCCACCACGCGGTGCACGGCCGCGTCCATCGGTCCCCACCGGTAGCCCAGAAGATCCCGCACGGGCTGGTCGTACAGGCCGACGGTGAGCCACACGAAGCCCTTCGACACCGGGATGCGGGCGATGCGCCACAGCGGTTCGGGCATCCACGTCATGAAGGGAGGCCGGCCGAGATCCGACAGGTCGAGGACGTCGCGGGTCGCCTTGTTGTCCTCAAGGACGTTGCGGCACATGTGATCCCAGTACTCCTGGAAGTCCTCCCACGTCCGGGGCACCGGCCGCATGCTCATCCCGTAGAGCCGGTACCACTGGACGTGTTCGGTGAACAGCTGCCGCTTCTCGTCCTCGGTGATCCCGCCCATGAAGTTCTCGGCGGTGACGATCGTGCCCATGAAGAACGTGGCGTGCGCCCAGTAGAAGGTGTCGGGATCGAGCGCGTGATACCGCCGCCCCTGTGCGTCGATCCCTTTGATGTTCCGGTGGTAGTCGCGGACCTCCTCGGCCGTCGTCCGCGCACGATCGCCGTCGAACACGACTCCGCCGATGGGGTACAGCGACCGGAGCAGGCGCTCCCAGCGTTCCTCGAAGAAGCGGGAGTGCTGCTCGACACCGGCGCCCAGGCCCGGGTGCATGTTCTGCATCGACCCCGCCCACGGTCCCTGCAACATGCCCCGCCAGTCGCCGAAGTATCGCCACGTGAGCGAACCCGGGCCGAGGGGGATCGGTGCGGGACTGTCCGATCGAGTCATGCAAGCTGCCTTCCGGAAGAAATTGACTACGCCTGTTGTCAGATTAGGATCGGGGCGGAAGACGGTCAAGGTCTGGAGGATTGTTGGGTACGGAGCGGCGGACCTGGGCGGGCACCGGCATCGCGGAACGCCGTGCCGCGCGCCGCGAGGCACTGTTGGCGGCGGGCGTGGGCCTGCTCGGTGCGGAGGGAGGCGCGGCCGTGAGCGTCCGGGCGGTCTGCCGGGCCGCAGCGCTCACCGAGCGGTACTTCTACGAGAGCTTCACCGACCGGGACGAATACGTGCGCGCGGTCTACGAGGACGTGGGCCGGCAGGCGCGTGACGCGCTCGTCGACGCCGTCGCCTCGTCCGGATCTCCGCGGGATCGAGCGGTAGCGGCGGTGTCGGCGTTCGTGGAGTTGATGGTCGACGACCCGGCCCGCGGGCGCGTGCTGCTGCTCGCGCCGTTGACGGAACCCGCGCTGGGCGGGCAGGGACTCGAACTCGCCCCGGCGTTCGTCCTGCTGGTGCACGAGCAACTCTCGCGGCTCCCGGATCCCGACGAGCGGCAGATGACCGCGGTCGGGTTGGTCGGCGCGCTCACGAGCCTGTTCATCGGCTACCTCGACGGCACGATCACCGCGCCGCGCGAGCGGTTCGTCGCGCACTGTGTCGGGTTGCTGGAATCGGCCGGTCAGCCGTCCGGGCGGAGCAGAGGCTGACAGTTCGGGCAGTAGAAGATCGAACGTTCCCGACCGGGTTCCTCGCCGAACTCGCCGGCGACGATCAGGGTGCCGCAGCGCAGGCACGGTTTGCCGCCCCGCCCGTAGACCCAGTCCCGCCGTCCGGGGCGCCGATCACCCGTGGTGACGCGAACGGGACGGTCCCGGTTGGCGTTCAGCAGTCGGTGCGCGAGGTCGACCATCTTGGACGGGTTCGGCACGTGGTCGGTAGGGGTGCGCGGATCGATGCCGCGCAGGAAACAGATCTCGTTGCGGTAGACGTTGCCGATGCCCGCCATGATGCGCTGGTCCAACAGCGCCTCGCCGATCGGACGGGTCCCTGCCGCAACGAGATTCGAGGTCGCGACCGCTGCGTCCCAGTCCCGGCCGAGCAGGTCCGGTCCGAGATGCCCGACGACGCTCTCCTCGTCGCTGCGATCGACCACCTCGGTGATTCCGAGGGAGAAGCCCACGGCGACGGTGTCTGCGGTACCCAGAACGATGCGAGCCTGGTGCGCGGGCCGCCGCCATCGGGCTCCCCTCGGATACACCTGCCAGGATCCCTCCATCTTCAGGTGCGTGTGGATCGTGTACTCGCCGATACGCGTCAGCAGGTGCTTGCCCCGGGACACGACCGAATCGACGGTCTCGCCGGACAGATCGACGGTCGCGTAGCGGGGCACCCGGATGTCGCACTCGGTCAGGATGTGGCCGGTGAGCGCAGCATCGAGGCGGCGCGCGGCCTGCCACACGGTGTCACCCTCGGGCATCGCGTCACGCCCGCAGTCGGAAGCCGCGCGGCGTCGCCGAGAATCCGACCTCGGTGAGCAGTGGCGCGAAGTCGTTGCCGTGGATCGTCGTCCCGTTCACCTTTTCGACGACCACCTTGTCGATCCCGCCCCGTTTGACGGTGGCGGCGAGGGACTCGGCGGCCGTGCGCAGGACGCCGATGTCGTCGGTGAACGTGAGGACGGTCCGTCCGCCGCGCTCGACGAACAGCACCAGCTCGCCGTCGACGAGCGACACCAGGCCACCGGCCTTGCGGCCCGGGCGATGCTTGGGTGCGTCGTCACCGGCCATCGACGGCGGCCACGGCAGTGCGGCGCCGTACGGGTTGGCGGGGTCGGACGCGGCGAGCGTCACAGCGGGTGCCGCCGCGTGCCGGCCCTCGATCGAGTCGCTGTGGGTGCGCAGGCGATCGACCACGTCGGGCGTGGAGAACTGCGCGCCACCGAGGGTGTCGACGAAGTAGCCGCGTCGGCAGCGGCCGCCGTCCTCGAAACCGGTGAGCACCTTGTACATCGAGGCGAACCCGCCGGGCACCTCCTCGGCGACCACCGAACCGCGCGTGACCACGCCGTACCGCTCGAGCAGAAGATCCGCGGTCGCGTGGGCGCGTAGCGTCGGGTCGGTTTCCGGCTCGGGCAGCAGTGACCAGCGTCCACCCGCGGTGGGCGGACCGCTGCGGGTCGGCATCGTGGGACGCCCGAGTCGGCGGTAGGCGTGCGCGCGGGGCGCCCGGCGCGGGGTGCGGTGGCTGGGGGTGGCGCGCGAGGTGTCCGACAGCAGCGCACGTAGCGGGGCCAGGGTGTCGTTCCCGATGTACCCGGCCCACACCAGGTCCCACAGCGCGGCGGTGAGTGCGGTGTCGTCGGTGGACTGCACGGTGTCGGACAGCTGCCGGAAGAAGTACGCCCCGCCGCCGGCGAGGGTGTCGAGGACGGCGCGGTGCACGTCGGTGAGCTCGATGTCGGCCGGAGCCGCGAGCGTCAGCGGCGACGACTCCGTCAGATGCAGGCTCACCCAGCCGTCCTTGCCGGAGATCTGCCCGGCGCCGGACCACAGCACCTCGCCGGTGGCGGTGAGCTCGTCGAGCATCGCGGGGGAGTAGTCGCGCACCCGCGAGCCCAGAACGAGCGACTCGAGCGCTGACGCGGGAATCGGAACGCCCGCAAGCTGTTCCACGACCGTCACGACGCCGTCGAGGCCGCGCAGCGAGCCGCCGACATGCTGCCAGCTCGGCAGGAACCGGCCCAGCGTCGCGGTGCTGACCGGTTCCACCTCCTCCCGCGCCGCCGCGAGCGAGCGTCGGCGCAGCCGCCGGAGCACCTCGGCGTCACACCATTCGCTACCGGAGGCCCCGGGCCGGAACTCGCCCTCGACGACCCTTTTCTCGTTCGCCAGGCGCGCCAGCACGTCGCGGGCGACGGCGGATCCGATTCCGAAGCGCTCCGCGGCCTCGGACAGAGTGAACGGCCCGTGGGTGCGCGCGTAGCGGCCGAGCAGGTCGCCGAGTGGATCGTCGACGGGTTCGATGAACGCCGCCGGGGTCCCGATCGGCAGCGGCACACCGAGACCGTCGCGCAGCCGGGCCGCGTCCTCGATCGGCGTCCACCACTGGCGTCCGGCGAACGAGACGTGCAGAGCGCGACGGTGCGCGACGAGTTCGTCGAGCCACGGCGCCGGGTCGGCTGTGGAGCGTTCGGTGGCCTCCTCCGTGGTGAGCGGGCCGAGCAGCCGCAGCAGGTCGGCCATGCCCTCCACGTCCCGCGCGTGGCGCTCGGGGACCAGCCGTTGCAGCTCCCGTTCGGCCTTCGCGATGACATCGGCGTCGAGCAGCTCGCGCAACTCCACGCGGCCGAGCAGTTCCGCGAGCAGCGTGGAATCGAGTGACAGTGCGGCGGCGCGACGTTCGGCGAGCGGGCTGTCGCCCTCGTACATGAACGCGCCCACGTAGTCGAACAGCAGCGCGCTCGCGAACGGTGACGGAGTCGCGGTCTCGACCTCGACCATCCGGATCTGCCGACGGGCGATGCGGCCGAACAGGTCCCGCAGGGCGGGCAGGTCGTAGACGTCCTGCAGGCATTCGCGCACCGTCTCGAGCAGGATCGGGAACGTCGGGAACTTGCGCGCCACATCGAGTAGTTGCGCGGATCGCTGCCGCTGCTGCCACAGCGGGGCCCGCTTGCCGGGCGTGCGCCGCGGCAACAGCAGTGCGCGTGCGGCGCATTCACGGAACCGCGACGCGAACAGCGCCGAGCCGCCCACCTCGTCGGTGACGATGTCCTCGATCTCGTCCCGCTCGAACGCGAACAGTTCCGCGCCGGGCGGAGTGTCATCGGTGTCCGGCAGACGGACGATGATGCCGTCGTCGGAGGCGGTGGGGGCGGCGTCCACCCCGAACCGTTCCCGCAGGCGCGCGCCGATCGCGAGCGCCCAGGGCGCGTGCACCCGCAGCCCGTACGGCGAGTGCAGCACCAGGCGCCAGTCGCCGAGTTCGTCGCGGAACCGTTCGACGACGAGGGTGCGGTCGGTGGGCACTCGGCCGGTGGCCTGCTGCTGGTCCTCGACCAGAGCGGCGAGGTTGGTGGTGGCGTTGGTGTCGAGGCCGGCGGCGACCAGACGGGCCGTCACCTCGTCCGGGGTGCTCGAGGACAGTTCGCGAAGGAAGCCGCCGAGGGCCTCACCGAGTTCGGCGGGGCGGCCCAATCCGTCGCCGTGCCAGAACGGCAGCCGTCCGGGCAGGCCGTACGCGGGACTGACGAGGACTCGGTCGAAGGTGATCTCCTCGATCCGCCAACTGGTGGCGCCGAGCGCGAACACGTCTCCCACTCGGGACTCGTAGACCATCTCCTCGTCGAGTTCGCCGACCCGGGACTGCCGCTCGCCCACCATGTAGACGGCGAACAGGCCGCGGTCGGGGATGGCGCCACCCGAGGTGACGGCCAGGCGCTGCGAACCGGGACGGCCGGTGAGGGTGCCGCCGTCGCGGTCCCACACCAGGCGGGGGCGCAGTTCGGCGAACTCGTCGGACGGGTAGCGGCCGGCGAGGAGGTCGAGCGTCGACTCGTAGGCCGAGCGCGGCAGCGTCGCGAAGGATCCGCTGCGCCGGACGACGTCGAACCACTGCTCCACGTCGAGCGGTTCGAGCGCGGTGGCCGCGACGGTCTGCTGCGCGAGGATGTCGAGCGGGTTGGCGGGGATCTCGAGCGCCTCGATCTTGCCGTTCGTCATGCGCTCGACCGTGACGGCGCAGTGGATGAGGTCGGTGCGGTGTTTGGGGAACAGCACACCGCGGGAGATCTCGCCGACCTGGTGTCCGGCGCGGCCGACGCGCTGCAGTCCACTCGCGACCGACGGTGGCGCCTCCACCTGGACGACGAGATCGACTGCGCCCATGTCGATTCCGAGCTCGAGGCTGCTGGTCGCGACGACGCATCGCAGGCGTCCGGATTTGAGGTCGTCCTCGATGATCGCGCGCTGGTCCTTGCTGACCGAGCCGTGGTGAGCACGTGCCAGCAGGGGGTCGGCGCCGTAGTTGACCTCGGTGGGCGCGCCGATCTGCGCCGGCGGCTTGCCCTGCTTCTCGACGGTGCCGCCGAGTCGTTCGGCGTAGATCTCGTTGAGCCGGGCGGTGAGCTTCTCCGCGAGCCGGCGCGAGTTGGCGAACACGATCGACGAGCGGTGCTCGAGGATCAGATCCACGATCTGCTCCTCGACGTGCGGCCAGATCGAGCCGGCCTGCGGCGTGGGGGACATCGATTCCGGGTCCGGCTCGGCGACACCGAGTTCGGTCATGTCCTCGACGGGCACCCGCACCGTGAGATCGAACGTCTTCGCGGCGGGCGGGGCGACGATGCGGATCGGTGCGGCGCCGGCGAGGTACCGGCCCACTTCCTCGTGCGGTCGCACCGTGGCCGACAGCCCGATGCGCTGCACCGGCCGCTCCCGCAGCATGTCGAGGCGTTCGAGCGACAGGGCCAGGTGCGCGCCGCGTTTGGTGCCGGCGACGGCGTGGACCTCGTCGACGATCACCGTCTCCACCCCGGTGAGGGTTTCCCGTGCCGACGACGTCAGCATCAGGAACAGCGACTCGGGCGTCGTGATGAGGATGTCGGGCGGCGTCTTGATCATCTTGCGACGCTCGCCGGTGGGGGTGTCGCCCGAGCGGACGCCGACCCGGATCTCCGGCGGCTCGAATCCCAGGCGTTTCGCGGTCTGGGTGATACCGACCAGCGGGGCCCGCAGGTTGCGTTCGACATCGACGCCCAACGCCTTGAGCGGCGAGATGTAGAGCACCTTCGTCGTGCGCTTCTCGTCGGTGTCACCGGCCCCGCCGGTCACGGTCGGTGTGGCCAGCCGATCGAGCGCCCACAGGAACGCCGACAGCGTCTTACCGGACCCGGTGGGTGCGACGACCAGCGTGTGCGCGCCGCTCGCGATCGAGTCCCACGCACCCAGCTGCGCGGCCGTCGGCGCATCGAAGGCGCCGTCGAACCACTCCCGGGTGGGCGCTGAGAAACGGTCGAGGACGGCGTCCATGCGGTCCATCTTGCCTGCAGGTACCGACACGTCGCCGACAAGCGGCCTCCGGCACCCGCGTCGTAGTAGCTTCCGGAACAAACGAAAGAACGATCGGTCTTCACCTACGACGGGCGGGGTGTCATGGAGACAGTGAAGTTCGTGCTCGAACTGGCGGTGGTGCTCGGCGCGATCGTGATGGGTACCCGGTCCAGTGGTGTCGCGCTGGGCCTGTGGGGCGGCGCGGGTGTGGCCGTGCTCGTCTTCGTCTTCGGCGAAGCGGTCGGCACCCCGCCGGTCGATGCTCTGCTCATCATCCTGTCGGTGGTGCTGGCGTCGTCGATGATGCAGGTCGCCGGCGGTATCGACTGGATGGTGACGATCGCGGCCCGGCTCATCTCGCGGCGGCCGAAGCAGATCACGCTCATCGCACCGCTCGTGGCGTTCCTGTTCTCGGTGGGTGCCGGAACGTCGAACATCCTCTACCCGCTGCTGCCGGTGATCTACGACCTGTCGTATCGCAACGGCGTGCGTCCGTCACGTCCGCTGTCGTTGTCGGTGGTGGCAACCGGCGTGGCGCTCGCGTGCAGTCCGGTCTCAGCCGCGATGGCGGCGATGGTGACGCTCACCGACGTCTCGCCGTACGACTTCGAATTGATCGACATCATCAAGATCACATTGCCGGCGGCGATCATCGGCATCGTGCTCTCGTCGTTCGTCGTCAACAAACTCGGGAAGGAGTTGCGCGACGACCCCGAGGTGCAGGAACGGATCCGGTCCGGTCAGCTCGAAGCGGTGGGTGCGGGTGGCCCCGGAGCGTTGAAGCTCGAGTCGACGGTGCAGGGGCGCAACGCCGCGCTGATCTTTCTCACCGGTGTCGCGGCGATCGTCGTATTCGGTCTCTTCAAGGGAATCCGCCCGGATGGCGCCGACGGATCGCCGCTCGGGATGACACCGATCATCGAGATGATCATGTTCCTGGTCGGCACTCTCATCCTGCTGGTGTCGCGGCCCGACGTGAGCGCGGTGCCGGCGGCATCCGTGTTCCGCGCCGGTATGGTCTCGGCGATCGCGCTGTTCGGTCTGGCATGGCTCACAGACACCTTCATCACCGCGCACAGCGAGACCATCACCGATACCGTCGGGGACTGGGTGAACGCGGCGCCGTGGATCTTCGCGCTCGGCGTGTTCCTCGTCTGTGTGCTCACCACCAGCCAGTCGACCGCTACGAGGACGATCGTGCCGATCGGCCTGGCGGCCGGTATCGCACCCGGCGTCCTCAGCGGCATGTGGGCGGGCGCGTTCGCCGGCGTCTATCTGTTGCCCACCAACGGCTCCCAGATTGCGGCGGCAAACTTCGACCTCTCGGGAACCACCCATCTCGGCACCAAACTCGTCGACCACTCGTTCTTCGTGCCCACCATCGTGCTCGCGGTCACCACCGTCGCGGCGGGCGCGGGGCTGGGTGTGCTGCTGGGCTGACCCGGCTCGTCGGAGGGTCCCGCCGCGGGTCTACTGAAGCGCACGCGTGCTCGCTCGCGAGCAGTATCGCGAGATCGACGCGGTCACCACGCCGTCCGTCACGCGCTGTGAGGAGGACGCGAGCCGGGCGGAACGAGGCCACCAAGGTGATCTGCGCCACCGCCGGCGTCGGGGCGCTCGGGACCGCGGGGCGGGTCGGTCGCGGTGCAGGTCCCGTTCGACCGTCGAAACGCAGGACCCAGGTGCCCCCGGGGGTGCGAGGCCGATGCGGTACCGCCGTCCTGAGCGATCGGATACCGCTACATCGCGCGGTAGAGATCCCAGCTCGCCTTGCACGCGTGGGCGAGACGGTCGATTCGGCCGGGATCGGCTGTGGGCCAGTCGACCCCGGGCTCCATCAGTTCCGCCGTGATGCGATCGCCGAGCAGGAACTCCCGCCGGAATTCGGCCTGCACTGCGCTGAGCACTATGCCTGCGGCTGTCGCGTCCGGGCGCAGGGAGCCCAAGCGGGCACCCGCCGCGATGATCTCCTGACTGCCGAGGTACGGCTGGTTGAGCAGCACGGCGTCCGGATTCGGGTCGAGGTCGGCGAAGCCCTTGCGATGCGCCTGCGCGAGCATCCGAATCCGCTTCGGGTCCATCGTGACCGGATTGTCGCCACGCGGATTGCCCTCGTGGTTCCCGCGATTCGACAGTGCGACGACGTCGGGGAGTCGGTCGGCCACCGGGCGCGGCACGTTCACGGAGCCGTCGTGCCGTGTCGTGTGGTTCATGGTGTCGTGGAACGAGAGCGTCGTGAAGTCGCTGCCGCGCGTCAGGGCCGACTCCGCCATCCGGGTGAGCAGGGCGTCGCGGGTGCGTTCGTAGACACCGAGACCGCGCTCGGCCACCTCGGTGAACGTGCCGGCCAGGAGCTTCCACCCGGCGTCGTCGGTGGGTTCGCGCAGCAGTGGGAAGAACAAGAACGTGACGGGCCGGACCGCGTCGACACCGGTGAGGTCGACGGCGTTGCCGGGACCGGCCTTTCGGACACGAGTGAACGCCTCCCGTAGCGACGCCTCGAGATCTGCGGGGCGGGCCCGGTTGGGGTCGCGAATCATCCGCGGATGCGGGTTCTCCACGTACACGATGCGGGAGTCGATCTCGGCCCAGCGCCGGACGATCGGCCCCGTGGACATGTCGGTGAAATCGCACTGCAGGCGCCGGGTGAACTCGGGCGCGAGGAACGGCGCCACCTCCTCGGGGATCGCGTACCCCGAATGTGGGCAGCTGACGAGGAGATCGGCCTCGGCGAGCGCCTGGTCGAGCGTTCGATTGTCGCGGTCGGCGTGGAACACGAGGTCGTCGAACGTGAATTCGGTTCCGGCGGCAAGGAACAGCGGTGTGCCCGTCATGCGACGACGATAGCCCCGCGTAAGCCTGTGGCGCGGTAGGGAAATGCGGTCGAATCGGACATCACTGGGCGCTGCCCGACAGGCGACGGGGTCCGTCGTCGATGTCGATCGAGAATCGGTCAGGAATCTCGGTAAGGCCGTACAGACCGGCCTCCACTCATTAGTCTAATGGATGTTCCGGACGGTCTTTGACCAGGTCGGGGCCGTCTTCCTGCAAGGAGGGAGCTCCCCGTGAAACTCCACAAGACTGCGGCTGTGTCCGTACTCGCCATCGCTGCGCTGGGCGTGGCGACAGGCACCGCCTATGCAGAGCCCGGACCGCCGCCGGCTCCCGGTGCGATCCACTATCAGACACAGATCGGCGCGAATGGGACATCCGTCGACACCGTGCTCGACGCCGGCACCTTCCGGGTCGCGGGCAACGCCGTCGACGTCGTCGATCCGGCGGGAACGACCGTCGGCACCGTCCCGCTCACCTACCGGGTGGCCGGGGTCGACGTGCCGCTGGTGCCCTCCGTCGACGGCGGCACACTCACTCTCACGCCGGCGATCCCGGCCCAGGGTGTGGGTGCGCTGAACAACGTCGACGCCCGCCAGGACGCCTATTCGAACATGATCAGCGAGATCGAGAAGGGCTGGCTGGGCGGCGGCCAGATGAACGCGCAGATCGGTGCCGGTGTGGGAGCGGTCGTCGGCTGTGTGTTGTTCCTGTTCGTCGGCTGCATTCCGGGAGCGGCGATCGGCGGTGCCATCGGTGCGGCCACCGGGATCAACAACGCCAACCCCGCGGTTCAGCCCGCGATCTTCGATTTCATCGGCACCCTCTACTGAGGGAGTCGGACGGTCAGGCTCCGATGCTCGCCCCTGAGTCGGGGAGGGGCGAGCCCCGGTGCAGGAGTGCGCGCAGGTTGTCGGTGACGATGCGCGCCGAGATGTCGGGGTCGATGGCGCGCTGGATGCCCAGCCCCACGCCGAGGCTGAGGATGCTGCGTGCAGCGTCCTCGGGCGGCAGCGGCAGTGCGATCCCGGTTGCGGCGGTCAGCGAATTCACCAGGGCGAGAACCATTCCGTGTGCCATTCCGAGGGTCGACGCCAGCGCCGCCTGCACTTCGGGGTCGTGCCGGCAGGCAGCGATGAACTCGAACTCGAGCATCGTCCAGCCCACGTCGCCGAGCGTGCGTTCGGCCCAGCCCTGGATGCGTCCGAGCAGGTCGTCGAGGTCGCCGTCCGCGGCCACGAGTGCCGCTACCTCTTCGAACTTCGTCGTGTGGATGAGGTCGAGGACTTCGAGGCACAACTCCTTCTTGCCTCGGAAGTTCGAGTACACCGCGCCCTTCGAGTAGCCCGCCGTCTCGGCGACCTTCTCGAGCGAGGTCACCGCGTAGCCGTCGGTGAGGAACAGGTCGCGGGCGGTCGCGAGCAGGTCCGCGCGGGTTCGGGCCTGGCTCTCCGATCTGGTCAAACGTGCCATGCGGTCATTCTCCACGACGATTGGGCTACCGCGAGTATCTGAATGCTGTTAGTTTCTGTATATGACGTCGAGTGACACACATCTCAGTCGTGGCTTGGTGATCGGATGCGGGGGAACGCTGGGGGCCGCGTGGACCGTCGCCGCGCTGGTCGCGGTCCGCGACGCGCTCGGGTGGGATCCGCGCGACGCGGACGCCTTGGTCGGCACGTCGGCGGGGGCCGAACTCGTCGCGATGCTCGGGAGCGGTATCGGCGTCGACGAGATCCTCGCGATGCAACTGGGGGAGCCGACGCATCCAGTGCTGTCGCACCACCTCGAGGGCGCGCCGGGCCGATTCCCGCCGCTACCGCGATCGCGACCGAGTGCACCCGGCCTGCTGCGCCGCGCAGTGCCCACCACGACCCGGTTGAGCGGGTTGCTGCCGGAGGGCCGCGGCGACGCGGACTGGCTGGACCGCCTGGCCACTGGCGTCGCGGACTCCGGCGGGTGGGTAACGCATCCCCGGACCTGGATGGTCGCGATGGATGCGGCGAGCGGCGAGCGGGTGGCGTTCGGCGCGCAGGGGGCACCGAACGCGACGCTCTCGGAGGCGCTGCGGGCGTCGTGGGCCATCCCGGGATGGATGCCGCCCGTCCCCATCGGCGGCCGGCGGTACATGGACGGTGGTGCGTCGTCCACCGCGTCGGCCGATCTGCTGGCCGGACACGGACTCGACGAGGTGATCGTGCTGGCGCCGATGGCCTCTCGCGGCCGGATACCCGGTCGTGGGCCGGCGATTCTCGAACGTCTGGTGCTGAGGAACTGGATGAGCGCCGGACTCGACGCCGAGTGCGCGGCGCTGGAGGCGTCCGGCACCCGTGTGATCCGAATCGACGCGACCGCCGAGGATCTCGCCGTGATGGGGCCCAACTTCATGGACGACCGACGCCGACTCGGCACCCTCGAACACTCGCTGCGCAGCACCCGCACCGCGGTGCAGCGCGCCCTCGCGACAGGAGTTCGTGCATGACCCGCCACCACGAGGTGATCGTCATCGGCGCCGGAATCTCGGGCATCGGCGCCGTGATCCGGCTGCAGCGCATCGGCATCGACGACGTCGTGATCCCCGAGAAGGCCGACTCGCTCGGCGGCACCTGGCGTGACAACACGTATCCCGGGTGCGCGTGCGATGTCCCGTCCGCGCTGTACTCGTACTCGTTCGCGCCCAACCCCGGGTGGAGTCGACTGTTCGCGGGCCAGCACGAGATCCGCGAGTACATCGAGCGGACCGCCGCCGAACACGATGTGCACGACCGCGTCGAGTTCGGCACCGAACTGCTGCGGGCCGAGTGGGACGAGAAGGCGCTCCGGTGGGTACTCGAGACCAGCGCGGGCACCTTCACCGCCAATGCGGTGGTCGCGGCCGCGGGACCGTGGAATCAGCCTCTCGTCCCCGACATTCCGGGGCTCGACGGGTTCACCGGCGAGGTGTTCCACTCGTCGCGCTGGAACCACGACTACGACCTGTCGGGTAAGCGGGTCGCCGTCGTCGGGACGGGAGCGTCGGCCGTGCAGTTCGTCCCGGAGATCGCGCCGACGGTGGGGGAACTGCACCTGTACCAGCGCACCGCGCAGTGGGTGCTGCCCAAGCCCGACACCGCGTTGCCCGGCCCGGTCCGCGCGGTGATCGGAGCCGTACCCGGGGCATTGAACGCTCTGCGCCGCGTCCAGTACGGGCTCATGGAGGCGCTCGGTGTCGGCTTCCGCAACCCGTGGATCCTGCGGGTGATCCAGCAGATCGGCCGGGCGCAGCTGCGGGCGCACATACGGGATCCGAAACTGCGCCGGTCGCTCACTCCCGACTACACGCTCGGCTGCAAGCGGTTGCTGATGTCCAACACCTACTACCCCGCGTTGAATCGGCCGAACGTCGAGGTACATGCCAATGCCGTGCGGGAGGTGCGCGGCAACGTCGTGATCGGCGCCGACGGGCAGGAGCGCGAAGTGGACGCCGTCATCTTCGGCACCGGATTCCACATCCTCGACATGCCCATCGCCGGACGGGTGTTCGACGGTCAAGGCCGCAGCCTGGGAGACCACTGGAAGGGCAGTCCGCAGGCCTACCTCGGCACCACCGTCGCCGGATTTCCCAACGCGTTCGTGCTGCTGGGCCCCGCGCTGGGCACCGGGCACACGTCGGCGTTCATGATCCTGGAGGCTCAGCTCGACTATCTGACTGCCGCGATCGGCGCCGCGCGCTCGGCCGGCTGGACCCGGATGGAGACCCGCCCCGAGGTGCAGGCGGCGTTCAATGCGGAGGTGCAGCAGGCCCTCGCCACCACCGTCTACAACGCCGGTGGCTGCCAGAGCTACTTCCTGGACGTCAACGGCCGCAACAGTTTCAACTGGCCGTGGTCCACCGGACGAATGCGGGAAAGGCTGCGGCGCTTCGACGAATCGGCCTACCTGACATCGACGGAGGTGTCGTCATGAGCAGCTACCCCGAGATCGACCTCGGCGGCGCTCGGGTCCTGGTGACCGGCGCCGGGCGCGGTATCGGCCGGGCCACCGCGGCGGCATTCGTGGCCCGCGGCGCCGTAGTCGCGCTCGCCGATATCGACCGGGGTGCCGTCGAATCCACCGCAGACGGTCTCGGCACCGCGCACGTGCTGGATGTGCGGTCGCGGGTGTCGTGGGAGGCATGCGTCGCGGAGGTGGGGCCGATCGACATCCTCGTCAACAACGCCGGCGTCATGCCGGTCGGTGGCTTCCTCGACGAGTCCGACGCGACCGGCGAGATGACGATCGACGTCAACGTGTGGGGGCCGATCCACGGGATGCGGGCCGTGGTGCCCGGCATGATCGAGCGCGGACGCGGGCACGTCGTGAACGTCGCATCGCTGGCGGGGAAGATCGCGATCCCGGGACTGGCCGTCTACAACGCGAGCAAGTATGCGGCCGTGGGTCTCTCGGCAGCAGCACGGCTCGAGTTCGCCGACCACGGGGTGAGTGTCTCGGCGGTGCTGCCGAGCGCGGTGCGCACGACGCTCACGTCCGGCATTCCGCTCGGCAAGGGCCTGCCCACCGTCGACCCCGAGGACATCGCCGACGCCATCGTGCGCACCGTCCGCACCCGCCGTGCCGAGACACCCGTCCCGGGGTACCTCGCGGCCCTCGATCTGGGACTCGCGGTGGCGCCGGAGCGGCTGATGCGCGTGATCCGACGGGCCGTCGGCGGCGAGCGGGCGCTCACCCGCGTCGACCCGACGGCGCGGGCCGACTACGACGCGCGGCTGCGGCGGGGCGAGCAGACCGGCTAACCGAACTCCACGCCCTGCGCGAGGGGCAGTTCGTCGGAGTAGTTGACGGTGTTGGTAGCTCGGCGCATGTACGACTTCCAGGCGTCCGAGCCGGATTCGCGCCCGCCCCCGGTGTCCTTCTCGCCGCCGAACGCGCCACCGATCTCGGCGCCGGACGTCCCGATGTTGACGTTCGCGATGCCGCAATCGGAGCCGTCGGCGGCGAGGAAGCGCTCGGCCTCGCGCTGGTCGGTGGTGAAGATCGCCGACGACAACCCCTGCGGGACACCGTTGTGCAGTTCGACGGCCTCGTCGAACGTGTCGTACGCGAGCACGTACAGGATCGGTGCGAACGTCTCGGCGCGCACGATCGTGGTCTGCGCCGGCATGCGGACGAGCGCGGGCGTGACGTAGAACGAGCTTCCGCCGCCGACCCGCTCACCGCCGGTCACCACGACGCCGCCGTCGGCGCGTGCGGTGTCGAGCGCGGAGTGCATGGCGTGCAGCGCCGCCCCGGAGATCAGCGGCCCCACCAGGACGCCGTCGTCGAACGGGTTGCCCACGGAAAGTTGCCGGTACGCGTCGGCGATCCGGTTCGTCACGTCGTTCACGATCGACCGGTGCACGATCAACCGGCGCAGCGTCGTGCACCGCTGGCCCGCCGTGCCGGCGGCGGCGAAGACCACGGCGCGCACCGTCAGATCCAGGTCGGCCGACGGCGTGACCACCGCGGCATTGTTGCCGCCCAGCTCCAGCAGGCAGCGACCGAAGCGGGCCGCCACCCGCGGCGCCACCGCACGCCCCATCCGAACCGACCCCGTCGCACTCACGAGCGCGACCCTCGGGTCGTCGACCAGTTGCTCGCCCACCACCGCCGTCCCGAGGACCACGTGGTGCAGGCCGTCGGGGGCGCCGGTCTCGGTGGCCGCCCGGCGCAGCAGCGCGTCGCACGCGATCGCCGTGAGCGGGGTGGTCTCGGACGGCTTCCACACGACCGGATCGCCGCACACCAGTGCCAGCGCGGTGTTCCACGACCACACCGCGACAGGGAAATTGAACGCCGAGATCACCGCGACCACCCCGAGCGGATGCCACGTCTCCGACAGCCGATGGCCCGGCCGCTCCGAGGCGATGGTGCGTCCGTACAGCTGACGGGACAGCCCGACCGCGAACTCGCAGATGTCGATCATCTCCTGCACCTCGCCGAGGGCCTCGGAGCGGATCTTGCCCGCCTCCAGGGTGACGAGATCGGCCAGGTCGGTCTTGTGGTCGGAGAGGAGTTCGCCCAGTCTCCGCACCACCGCGGCCCGCTTCGGGGCGGGAACGGTCCGCCAAGTGGGGAACACTTCGGACGCGCGCCTCACCGCCGCATCCACGTCGGCGGTCGTGCTCGGGTGCAGGAACGCGAGGACCGAGCCGTCGATGGGCGTGCGTGCCGAGATCGGGGCCGGCCCCGCGTCGCCGGCGATCTCGGGAAGCGTTGCACCGCAACGACCGAGCGCCGCGATCGCACGGTCCGCCAACAGGCCGGTACCGGGAAGTGTCATTGTTCGGGTCCTCTCGACTGCTCCTGCTGACGTCGGTACAGCTCGTACGGATCGTGGATGTCCCGGCCGATCGCCGCGGCCAGCGAGGCGCGGGAGAAGTCGGTGCCGGACTCTCCGGCCGACGCAGCGGTGGCGGTATCGGTGCCGGTGTCCAGATTCGAGCGGAAGATGCCGGCCGCGGACTTCGGCAGGAAGTCCTCGTAGACGATGGGTTCGCGCACCCCGGCGTGGTACGTGAAGTAGGCGGCGTCGTGTTTCTCGAGTTCGTCCTCCGACGCCGGGAAGCGCCTGTCCCACAGCCCCTTCGTGTTCGACGGATCCGTGTCCAGCAGGTCGTCGTAGAGTTCCCGCCCGCTCGGCGTGAGCGCGATGCCGCGGGCCTCGACCTCACCGAACCGCACCCGCAGTTCGCCATCGGTGACCGAGCCGTCGGGCAGCGCGAAGCGGCGCGGTTCGGCCAGCGCCCGGAACGACGTCTGCCGCAGCAACACCGCCGGACCGTCCCACCGCGGCGGACCCTGGATCCGGTCGATCATCGCGATGCCGCGCGCCGACATCCGTGCGTACAGGTCGTCGATGTCGAGTACCCGCGGCGTCAGGTGGTTGATGTGCGTGCTGGTGACGCCGCCGATGTCCGCGGCCACCGCGGACACCTTCTCCAATTCGCGGTACCAGCCCACGTCCACCGGCTCGTGCGACAACTCGAACACCGCCGTCGCGAGCGCCACGAATCGCTGCGCCTGCGGCTCGTCGAGGCCGCCGTCGTCCGCGGCCCGGCGGGCCAGCGACAGCAGCACGTCGGGGAACAGGCGCCGCCGCGACAGGAAGCCGTCGAGTCGGCGCTGCAGGTCGGCGTCGAAGAAGCGCCGATCGGACGTCGTGAGCATCGACGTGAACACCCGGAACGGATTGCGGGCCAATTCGTCGGGGTCGACGGGGCGGAAGGCCGTCGACACCACCGGCACCGGGGGAGTGGCGTCGCGCAGGTCGTAGAAGCCCACCGGGTACATACCGAAACCGGCGAACAGCACCGCGACGTCGTGCATCTCCGCGGGCGTCCCCACCCGGATCGCACCGTGCCGTTCGGCCGTCACTCGCGAGATGCTGCCGAGGCGCTGCGCGGTGTCCGGGTGCGCGGCCAGATGGTCCGCATTGACCTGTGCGGTGACGTCTACCAGCGTCGTGTATTCCGGAACCTCGCGGCCGTACATGCGAGACAGCGCCGCAGCGAATCTCGACCGTAGTTCGTGGATTTCGGCCATCGCCCCTCGATCGTACGAGCCTCGAAGGCCGGACGTGGGCCGGAAGGCTGACGTAGCCTTTGGACATGAGCACCGCGGTCCGCCCCGCGGCCGGTGACTCGGATCTGCCGGCCGGGCGAGTGCACGACGTCCTGCGAGCGCACATGCTCGCGGACGGGTTCGATCTGGTCCTCGACCTCGAGGCGTCCCGCGGTGTGAGCGTCGTCGACCAGCGGGACGGCACCGCATACCTGGACATGTTCGGGTTCTTCGCGTCGTCGGCGCTCGGCATGAACCATCCGGCGCTCGCCGACGACGGTCAGTTCCGCCACGAACTCGCGACCGCCGCGATCAACAAGCCCAGCAACTCCGACGTCTACACCGTCCCGATGGCGCGGTTCGTCGACACGTTCGCGCGGGTGCTCGGCGATCCGGCGTTGCCGCACCTGTTCTTCGTCGACGGCGGCACCCTCGCCGTGGAGAACGCGCTCAAGGTCGGGTTCGACTGGAAGAGCCGCCGCAACGAAGCCGCCGGGCGAGATCCATCGCTCGGCACGCGGGTGCTGCACCTGACCGAGGCGTTCCACGGACGCAGCGGCTACACGCTCTCGCTCACCAACACCGACCCCACCAAGATCGCGCGGTTCCCCAAGTTCGACTGGCCGCGGATCGACGCGCCGTACCTCGCCGACGGGCGGGACGTGGACCACGCCGAGGACCGCGCTCTCGCACAGGCCCGGCGGGCGTTCGCCGAGCATCCGCACGACATCGCGTGCTTCGTCGCCGAGCCGATCCAGGGGGAGGGCGGCGACCACCACTTCCGGTCCGAGTTCTTCGCGCGCATGCACGAACTGTGCGTCGAGCACGACGCCCTGCTGGTCTTCGACGAGGTGCAGACCGGCTGCGGGCTCACCGGCACCGCATGGGCGTACCAGCAGCTGGGCGTCACCCCCGACGTCGTCGCGTTCGGCAAGAAGACCCAGGTGTGCGGAATCATGGCCGGCGGCCGCGTCGACGACGTCCACGACAACGTCTTCGAGGTGAGCTCGCGGATCAACTCGACGTGGGGCGGCAACCTCACCGACATGGTCCGGGCCCGCCGGATCCTCGAAGTGATCGAGGAGGACCGGCTGATCGACCGCGCCCGGCTGTTCGGCACGCACCTGCTGCGCCGGCTCGAGGATCTCACCGCCGCGCACGTCGCCGTCACCGAGCCACGGGGCCGCGGACTGATGTGCGCGATCACGCTGCCCACAGCCGCGTATCGGGACCGGGTGGTGATGCAGTTGCGGGAGCGCGAGCACGTGCTGTTCCTGGCGACGGGGGAGCGAGGAATCCGCTTCCGCCCGCCGCTCACCGTGACCATCGCCGAACTGGACGCGGCCGTGGACGCGCTCGACCGGGTGCTCACACGGGTCGGCTCGTAGGGACCGAAGTCCCCGATACCAGGTGTTTCGTCCCACATCGGTGGTGCGCCGGGCGGGTTCGCCGCCGCGCCTCGTTACGATTGTCGAGGTCTATCGAGGAGGCAGACGAGTGCAGATCACCAGCGTCGGACACGCCGGATTCCACATCCAGACCGAAGCGGGGTCGATTCTCTGCGACCCGTGGGTGAATCCCGCGTACTTCGCGTCGTGGTTCCCGTTCCCGGACAACACCGGTCTCGACTGGGACGCGCTCGGCGACGTCGACTACCTGTACGTCTCGCACCTGCACAAGGACCACTTCGATCCGGAGACACTCACCAAGCACGTCAACAAGGACGCGACCGTCCTGCTCCCGGACTACCCCGTGCCGGACCTCGAGCGCGAACTCCGCAAGCTGGGCTTCACCAAGTTCTTCGAGACCGAGGATTCGGTCAAGCACACGGTGAGCGGTCCCAAGGGCGACCTGGACGTCATGATCATCGCGCTGCGCGCACCCGCCGACGGCCCGATCGGCGACTCCGGACTGGTCGTCTCCGACGGCGAGACCGTGTGCTTCAACATGAACGACGCCCGGCCCGTCGACATGGATCCGATGCTCGAGGCGTTCGGCAAGATCGACATCCACCTGCTGCAGTACTCGGGCGCCATCTGGTACCCGATGGTCTACGACATCCCGGCCGGCACCAAGCGCAACTTCGGCAAGCAGAAGCGCCAGCGCGGCATGGACCGCTGCCGCAGCTATATCGAGCAGGTCGGTGCCACGTGGGTGGTGCCGTCAGCCGGTCCGCCCGTGTTCCTCGACGACGCGCTGCGCGACCTGAACGACGATCACGGCGACGAGGGCAACATCTTTCCCGACCAGATCGTGTTCCTCGAGCAGATGAGGATCCACGGCAACGACGGCGGGCTGCTGATGATCCCCGGCTCGACCGTCGACATCCACGGCGACAAGGCCGCGCTCGCACACCCGATCCCCGATGCCGACGTCGAGAAGATCTTCACCGACAAGGCCGCCTACATCGAGGACATGGCGCAGCGCATGGCGCCGGTGATCGCCGCCGAGAAGGCCGCGTGGGCGCCCGCCGAGGGCGAGCCCCTGCTCGGACCGCTCAAGGCCAAGTTCGAGCCGATCATGGCGCAGTCCGACGTCATCTGCGACGGCATCGGCTACCCGGTGGGACTCGTGATGGGCGACGAGACCGTCGTCCTCGACTTCCCGAACCGCACGGTCCGCGAGCCGCAGGACGGCGCCGGCAAGTACCGCTACGGCTTCCGCATCGCGCCCGAACTGGTGCGCACCGTGCTGCGCGACGACGAGCCGGACTGGGTCAACACGATCTTCCTGTCCACCCGCTTCGAGGCGTGGCGTGTCGGCGGCTACAACGAGTTCCTCTACACGTTCTTCAAGTGTCTCACCGACGAGCGCATCGCGTATGCCGACGGCTGGTTCGCCGAGGCCCACGACGATACCGCGTCGATCGAGGTGGGCGGCTACGAGATCCAGCGCCGCTGCCCGCACCTCAAGGCAGACCTGAGCAAGTTCGGCGTCGTCGAGGGCTCGAACCTGACGTGCAACCTGCACGGCTGGCAGTGGGACCTCGAAACCGGACGCTGCAAGACGTCCAAGGGCCACGAACTGCGATCGAAGAAGCTGGGCTGACGCACCCACTCACACGACACGGGCCCGCCCGCCGAGACTCCGAGCAGCCTCGGCGGGCGGGCTCGTCTAGATTCGGGCGCATGACGTCAATCCCCGGCGCGACGCCCGGCGCGAGCATCCCGATCGAGTCCGTTCCCAACCTGCGCGACATCGGCGGCTACCGCACGCGCGACGGAGCCACCATCCGTTTCGGGCACTACTACCGCTCGACGGACCTCAGCAAGATCACCGTCGACGACGCCCCGCGTCTGGCCGACCTCGGCCTGGTGACGGTCTTCGACCTGCGCACCCACTCCGAGCGCGAGGCCGCGCCGGACCGGGTACCGCCGTCCGCCCGCGAGGTCCCGCTCGACGTCCTCGCCGACAAGGCGCTGCGGTCGGTGCCCGCGCAGATGCAGGCCGTGATGTCGGATCCGTCGATCGCGGTGTCGATGCTCGGCGAGAACAAAGCACTCGACTACTTCCTCGGTAGCTACCGCGACTTCGTGACCCTCCCGAGCGCCGTCGCGTCGTACCGCACCCTGTTCACGGATCTGGCGGCGCGCGACAACCTGCCTGCCCTCGTGCACTGCACCACCGGCAAGGACCGCACGGGCTGGGCGACGGCGTCGCTGCTGCTCCTGCTCGGCGTGGACGAGGACGACGTCTTCCACGAATACCTGCTCACCAACGAGCAGTTGCTGCCGGCGTTCGCGTCGATCTTCGACAAGTTCACCGCCGCCGGCGGCGATCCGGAACTGCTGAAGCAGGTCCTGGGAGTGCGGCCGGAATACCTCCAGGCGGCGTTGGCGCAGATGCGGGAGAAGTTCGGCTCGATCGAGGGCTACTTCGCCGACGGCCTCGGCATCGACGTCGCGGGGCAGGACGCGATCCGCGCGCACCTGCTGGAGGGCTGAGAGCGGTTCAGACGGGGATGCGCAGTGGCCGCGCCAACACCCGCGCGGCCACGAGACCGATGACGATGCCGACGGCGTCGGCTGCCGCATCCCAGATCGAGCCGCTGCGCTGGATCGGCAGCGCGCCCTGCAGCACCTCCGACACCGCGGCGAACACCAGCAGCCAGGCCGCGGTCCACGCGACGCCGATGCGGGCGTAACGGGACGTCAGTGCGAGCGCCGCGAACATCAGCGCATGAGTGACCTTGTCGCTGTTCTCCGGTCCGCTCGGGACGGTGGAACCGGGGGAGAACAGCATCACGAGCACGATCACCGTGGCGATCGCGAGCGGCACGTAGCGCGTGTCGAATCGGTCGAGCATCGGCGTCAGTGTCCCGTGACCGCGAGGCCGAGCGCGCCCTCGGCGAAACGACGGACGGCGTCGGTGGCCACCGCGAGGGCGTCGTCGTGGCCGGCGCGTGCCCAACCGCTCAGGACGCCGTCGCCGCCGTCGGAAGTGAGTCCCACTTCGGCGAGCAGTTCACCCGTCGTGGGCTCGCACACCGCCCAGGAAAAGTGCTCCTCGGTCTCCCACTGGCGGGTGCGTTCGGCGACGTAGCCGAGATCGGTGACGCCGCCGTCGCGCAGCGCGGGGCGGTCGTCGACGCGCTCGTCGGCGCGAAGTGCGCGCAGATACCAGGAGCCGGCATTGATCTCGATCGGTTCCATCAGCAGCTGCCGCGTCCTCTCCTGCCGTCCTTGCCGCCGAAGAGGATCGCCGCGGTCGCGGGGATCAGCAGGAAGAACAGCCAACTGTTGTCGATCGGCACCACGAAGAACAGTGCCAGCGCCACGAACGGGATCACCGCCATGACGGTGTTGCGCCACGTCTTCTCACGGTCGGCGTCCTCGGGTTCCGGAGCGACCTTCGACGGCGTGGACGGTGTGAGCGACGGCAGATCGGAGAACACCGTGTCCAGCTGTCCGCGGGTGGTGGCCGCCGCGATCTGCCCACTGCGCTCGTCGAACTCGGTGACGGTGAGCCGTCCGTCGGAGAAGTGCTGCGTCAGCGCCTCGAGCGCGTGTTCGCGTTCGGCGGTGCCGATGCGGATCTCCGGAAGGTCGGACATGACGTAAAGACTACTGCCCGAACAGCACTGTGCGCGCCTCGCGAATCCGCGAGGCGCGCACAGTGTGAAGCAGTGGGTTACCTACCGAGACGTCACTTCAGCTCGGCGAGGACCGTGCCCTGCGTGATGGCGGCGCCGGCCTCGACCGCGAGACCGGTGACGACACCGGCCTTGTGCGCGGTGACCGGGTTCTCCATCTTCATGGCCTCGAGGACGACGATCAGATCGCCCTCGGCGACCTCCTGGCCCTCCTCGACGGCGACCTTGACGACGGTGCCCTGCATCGGAGCGGTCACGGCGTCACCCGACGCGGCACCGCCACCGGCGCCACCGCGCTTGCGCGCCTTCGGCTTCTTGCGGATCACGCCGGCCGGGGCGCCGCCCGTGCCGATCGAGAACGCACCGGGCAGCGAGACCTCGACGCGACGGCCGCCGACCTCGACGACGACCGACTGACGGGGCAGGTTCTCCTCGTCGTCGGCCACGGCACCCGAACCGGCGAACGGCTCGATGGTGTTGTCCCACTCGGTCTCGATCCACTTGGTGTAGACCTCGAAGCCCTCGCCGTCGCCGATGAACGCGGGGTTCTCGACGATGTGGCGGTGGAACGGGATGACCGTGGCGAGGCCGTCGACCTCGAACTCGGCGAGCGCACGCGCGGCACGCTGCAGCGCCTGCTCGCGGTTCTCACCCGTGACGATCAGCTTGGCGAGCATCGAGTCGAACTGGCCGCCGATGACGTCGCCCTGGACGACACCCGAGTCGACGCGCACGCCGGGGCCCGTCGGCTCCTTGTAGACGGTGATGGGGCCGGGGGCGGGCATGAAGCCACGGCCGGCGTCCTCGCCGTTGATGCGGAACTCGAAGGAGTGGCCGCGCGGGGTCGGATCCTCCTTGATGCTCAGCTCCTCGCCGTTGGCGATGAGGAACTGCTGGCGCACCAGGTCGATGCCCGCGGTCTCCTCGGTGACCGGGTGCTCGACCTGCAGGCGGGTGTTGACCTCGAGGAACGAGACCGTATCGCCCTGGACCAGGTACTCGACGGTGCCGGCACCGTAGTAGCCGGCCTCCTTGCAGATGGCCTTGGCGGACGCGTGGATGCGGGCGCGCTGGTCGTCGGTCAGGAACGGCGCGGGGGCCTCCTCGACGAGCTTCTGGAAGCGGCGCTGCAGCGAGCAGTCACGGGTACCGGCGACGACGACGTTGCCGTGCTTGTCGGCGATGACCTGGGCCTCGACGTGGCGGGCCTTGTCCAGGTACTGCTCCACGAAGCACTCGCCGCGACCGAAGGCGGCGATGGCCTCACGGGTGGCCGACTCGAACAGCTCGGGGATCTCCTCGATGGTCTGCGCGACCTTCATGCCGCGACCGCCACCACCGAAGGCCGCCTTGATCGCGACCGGGACGCCGTACTGCTTGGCGAACTCGACGACCTCATCGGCGTTCTTGACCGGATCCTTGGTGCCGGCGGCCATCGGAGCCTTGGCGCGCTCGGCGATGTGGCGGGCGGTGACCTTGTCACCCAGGTCGCGGATCGACTGCGGCGAGGGGCCGATCCAGATCAGGCCAGCGTCGATGACGGCCTGCGCGAAGTCGGCGTTCTCGGACAGGAAGCCGTAGCCGGGGTGGATCGCGTCGGCGCCGGACTTCTTCGCGGCGTCGAGGATCTTGTCGAACACGAGGTAGGACTCGGCCGACGTCTGACCGCCGAGCGCGAAGGCCTCGTCAGCCAGCTTCACGAACTGTGCGTCCGCATCCGGCTCGGCGTAGACGGCGACGCTTCCGTAGCCGGCATCCTTCGCAGCTCGGATGACCCGCACAGCGATCTCGCCGCGGTTGGCGACGAGCACCTTCGTGATCTGCGCGCTGGCTTGAGTGGGCACTGAGCCTCCTGTGTTTCGCATGGTCTGTCCCCGTGGATCACCTGTGGGGTCACCGGCGGGTATCTGTTGGCATCTCATCGGAGTGTATGCATCAATCCGATAGACGATGTAACCGGATAGCGCTTACACATTAAGGGCTCGGTTCGGCATCGCAACCCTACTGATCAGTAGTGGGACCTGTGCCGGCGACGGCGGTCGGCATGTTCGCCCGGACGGGTTCGGTGGCCGCGACGACGTCGAGCATCGCTCGGCGTGCACGGTGGAGGAACAGCATCACGCTCTCGGTCGCGGTGTCGGTTCCCGGGAATCGTGCGGAGACGTTGAGTCCGTGCGGGGTCCGGTTCACCCAGATGTACACGTCGTGGGTGTAGTGGCGGCTGCGGAGCGCCCGCGCGTGGACCTCCGGCCACTGCTGGGCCATCGGGACGAAGCGGACATCCATGAACGAGACGACGAACCGTGGCCGGATCGGCGTCCGGAGGATTTCCTCGACGCGCGCGAACGGCACCTTCGCCGCAGGCTTGGTGAGCGAGATCGCAGCCGACGCCCGCGCGGCGGCCTCCGCGAAGTCGGCCACGCCGGCGATGTCGAACTCGATGGGAGCCAGTCCCACGAACCAGCCCAGCGACGTGGCCCAGTTCGGATCGTTGCGGGTATGCACAGGAGTGACGGTCCGAAACACCGTGTCGCCGCTCAGTTCTGCACCGGCCTGAGCCAGGCACGCCAGGACCCCGGCGAAGAAGTTCTGCCCGACGCGGTGGCACGCGGTGTTGAACGCGGCGGCCTGGCCGGCGTCGAACACCCACTCGGACACCGCCCGCTGCGCAATCCGTTCCGCCGGGCGCGGGCCCAGATCGAGCGGGAAATCCGACAGCCGGCCCTTGCTGCGTGAAAACGCCGAACGCCAGCACTCGACGGCGGGGTGCGTGTGGTCGATCGCCGACGCGGTGGCGCGTTCCTCGGAGCCGAAATCGATGTAGCTTCCCGCCGGCACCAGCAGCGACGGCCTCCCCGTCAGCGCCTCCGTGTAGAGACTGGTGATCTCGTGCGCCACCAGCACCACGGACAGTCCGTCGATGATCGAATGGTCGGCCGCGAAGAACACCGTGCACTCGGGCTCCGGATCGGAGTGCTCGAGCGTGACGAACAAGTACGCGGGCCAGCGGTGCGGCGAGGTGAGCTCGTCGAACAGGTCGTGGACCCGCTCGTAGACGGTGTCCGCATCGAACTCGAACTCGTGCCGGACCTCGTCGAGTTCGATGCCGGCCGGATCGATCGTGCGGCGCGTGATGCGCCCGTCGTGGCCGAGCGCGGCATGCGTGCGCAGCGGTTCGTGGCGCTCGATCCACATCCCGACAGCGGTGCGGAAGGCGTCGTGGTCGAACTCTCCGGGGATGCGGAACGCGGCACCGAGCCACGACTCGCGGCCGTCGTCGTGGGTGCCGTCGGCGGTGCGGCGCAGGTGCGCCTCGTGGATGTACGACGCCGGACGGGCGTCGTCGGCCCACCCCGACGTGGCTTCGGGTAACCACTCGGTGAGCATGCCGGGGGAGATCGCGTAGTCCGCGAGCTCGGTGAATTCCATCGTGGAGAATCCAGTCTCTTGTCCCGCCGCGGTGGCGGCGGTGAAGATCGTCACAGTGAAGTTGTCGGGAAGGGTCGCTCCCCGGTGGGTGATGCAGCGGAAGGGTACCGCTCAGTTGCGCAGGTGACGCTTGATGCGGGCCAGCATCGCGCTCATGCCCCGCAGTCGTAGGGGGCTCACCGCGTCGGCCAGCCCCAGGTCCGAGTAGAAGTCGTCAGGAACGGCGAGAATGGTTGCGGCACTGTGTCCGTCGAGTCCCTGATGCAGAATCGACGCGAATCCGCGGGTGGTCGGCGCCTCGGCCGGCGCGCTGAAGTGCAGGCGCACCTTCTCCGGGTCCGAGTCGTCGACGAACAGGAACAACGGCGACTGGCACTCGGGCACCGGCTCCATCGCGTCCTGCTCGAGCTCGGCCGGCAGCGGCGCGAGTTCGCGGCTGAACTCGAGCAGCAACTGCAGCTTGTCCTGACCGTCGACGGCGGCGAAGTCGTCGACGATCTCGGCAAGGCTCTCCGGCAGGCTCACGATGCGGCCTCCACGGCGGTGCCCGGCACGGTGCCCGGCTGATCGCCCTTGACGATGGGGACCCGCACGACGTTGCCCCACTCGGTCCACGAACCGTCGTAGTTCCGGACGTTCGGGTACCCGAGCAGGTGCGTCAGCACGAACCAGGTGTGGCTGGAGCGCTCGCCGATGCGGCAGTACGCGACGACGTCCTCGTCGCGGGAGAAGTCCGCGTAGATCTCCTCGAGTTCCGGCCGGCTGCGGAAGCGGCCGTCGGGGGCGGCGGCCCGCGCCCACGGGATCGACACCGCGGTCGGGATGTGCCCGCCGCGCAGCGCACCCTCCTCCGGGTAGTCGGGCATGTGGGTGCGCTCGCCCGTGTACTCCTGCGGCGAGCGGACGTCGACCAGCGGCCCGCGGCCCAGGTGCGCCAGGACGTCGTCCTTGAACGCCCGGATCGAACTGTCGTCGCGCTCGACCACCGGGTAGTCGGTGGGGGCGGGCGTCGGGACGTCGAACGTGGTGTCGCGGTTCTCCGACAGCCAGGCATCGCGGCCGCCGTCGAGCAGGCGGACGTCCTCGTGGCCGAACAGCGTGAACACCCACAGCGCGTACGCCGCCCACCAGTTGCTCTTGTCGCCGTAGATGACCACGGTGTCGTCGCGGGAGATGCCCTTGCGGCTCATCAGGGCCGAGAACGCCTCGCCGTCGATGTAGTCGCGCGTGACCGGATCGTTGAGGTCCAGGTGCCAGTCGATCTTCACCGCGCCCGGGATGTGACCGATGTCGTAGAGCAGGACGTCCTCGTCCGACTCGACGACCTTCACGCCGGGGGCTCCCAGATTGATCGACAGCCACTCGGTCGACACGAGTCGCTCCGGATGGGTGTACGCAGCGAATGCGGGATGGGGATCGGGCGCGACGGGCACGGGTGGGCTCCTGAGGCATGCGTGGGTGGAGGGTTGTCCACCCACGATTCTAAGTGGTCGCCCGTTCGGGAGCGTGATCGAGATCGCTGCGGCTACCGGCGAGTACTGTCGGGCACCGTGACGAGCCCCGACGACCACCGCGCGGAACTGGCCACCCGTGCCGACGTCGATCGTCTGTTGCGGACCTTCTACGAGCGCGCCATGCGCGACCCACTGCTCGCCCCCGTCTTCGAGACCCTCGCCGTCGTCGGTCTCGAGCAGCACCTGCCGGTGGTCGGGGACTTCTGGGAACAGATCTTGTTCCGGACAGTCAGATATCAGGGCCACTTCGGGCCCGTGCACGAGGCGCTGCACCGGCAGCACGATCTCACCGACGAACGGTTCGAGCGGTGGTTGGCGTTGTGGTGCGACACCGTGGACGCGTCATTTGCCGGTGTCGACGCGGAACGAGCCAAGTCGAAGGCCCGCGCGATGGCAGCGGCGCTGCAGCGCGCCCGGAACTAGCGGAGCGGCGTCAGCGCGCCAGGGAGTTGGCAGCCCACAGTTCGGCGATCGAGACGCCGACGTCGGAGAGCAGTCGCCGCACCAACGGGAGACCGATCCCGATGACGCTCGACGGATCGCCCTCGAGCTTCTCCACGAACCAGCCGCCGAGGCTGTCGAGGGTGAAGGCGCCGGCGACCTTCAACGGCTCACCGGACGCGAGATATGCCTCGAGGTCCTGGTCCGACGGCGACGCGAAGTGCACGACGGTGCCACTGTGATCCGACGCGTCGGCGACGACCGCGCCGTCGGAGAGGCGAAGGACGCTGTGCCCGGTCAACAGGGTCGCGCTGCGGCCGGCCATCGAGCGCCAGCGGCGTCGGGCGACGTCGACCGTGTGCGGCTTGCCCTGGAGTTCGCCGTCGATCAGCAGCATGGAATCGCAACCGATCACGACGGCATCGGTGATGCCCTCGGCGACGAGCGAGGGGACCACGTCGCGGGCCTTGGCCTCCGCGAGGGTGGTGACGACCGTGTCGGGGGCGGCGGACGGCCCCAGACGGTCGATGATCGCGTCCTCGTCCACGCCGGAGACGCGGACGGTGGGCTCGACCCCGGCGCCCCGCAGCACGGACAGCCGTGCCGGGGACGCCGAGGCGAGAACCAGGTGGGTCACTCGTGCAGCCGTTCGATCAGAACGGGCGCGCGGCGACCGGGGTGCCGAACGAGTACGGCGAGAACGGCGCGTGCCCGCGATGCATGCGGGTGGGCGCGCCCCACGTCTCGGGCGGCAGGCCGTCGTCGGACGGTTCGGCCGAGGCCGCCGCGGCGGCGCACAGGACCGCGACCACGGCTGCGACGTCCGCATCCGTCGGGTTGCCCTTGACGACCTTGATCAGCGGCGACTGCGGGCCCGCTGCGACATCGGGCTCGAGTCCGGCGACTGCTTCGGCCAACGCGGCTCCTTCGAGCGAGGACGCATCCAGCAGCTCGGCGTCGGTGAGCACTTCTTCCCGGGTCGTCGCTGTCATAGGGGGATGTTCCCATGCTTCTTGGGCGGAAGGGAAACCATCTTGCGCTCGAGCAGACGCAGAGCGGAGACGATCTGTCCGCGGGTGTGCGACGGCGGGATGACCGCGTCGATGTAACCGCGCTCGGCCGCAACGTACGGGTTCACCAGGGTGTCCTCGTACTCCTGCTGCAGCTTCAGGCGCAGCGCGTCGACGTCCTCACCGTTCTTGGCGGCCTCGAGGAGCTGCTTGCGGTAGACGAAGCCGACGGCGCCGGACGCGCCCATGACCGCGATCTGCGCGGTCGGCCATGCCAGGTTGACGTCGGCGCCCATGTGCTTGGAGCCCATGACGTCGTACGCGCCGCCGTACGCCTTGCGGGTGATGACGGTGATCTTGCCGACCGTCGCCTCGCCGTACGCGTACAGAAGCTTCGCGCCACGGCGGATGATGCCGTTGTATTCCTGCTCGGTGCCGGGGAGGAAGCCCGGGACGTCGACCAGGGTGATGATCGGGACGTTGAACGCGTCGCACGTGCGGACGAAGCGCGCGGCCTTCTCGGACGCGTCGATGTCCAGGCAGCCCGCGAACTGGGTGGGCTGGTTCGCGACGATGCCGACGCTGCGGCCGTCGACGCGGCCGTAGCCGACGATCACGTTCATGGCGCGGCCGGCCTGGACCTCGAGGAACTCGTCGTCGTCGAGGATGCGACGGATGACCTCGTGCATGTCGTACGGCTGGTTCGCCGAGTCCGGGATCAGCGTGTCGAGTTCGCGGTCCTCGTCGGTGAGCGACTCCTCGATCGATCCGACGATCGGATCGGACGGGGCCAGGCGCGGGGCCGCGGCCTGGTTGTTGCTCGGCAGGTAGGACAGCAGGTCCTTGACGTAGTCGAGTGCGTCCTGCTCGCCGGAGGCGACGTAGTGCGCGACACCCGACTTGGCCATGTGGGTCCGGGCGCCGCCCAGATCCTCCATGGTGACGTCCTCGCCCGTGACGGTCTTGATGACGTCGGGGCCGGTGACGAACATCTGGCTGGCCTCGTCGACCATGACCACGAAGTCGGTCAGCGCGGGGGAGTAGACGTGTCCACCGGCGGCCGGGCCCATGATCAGGGAGATCTGCGGGATGACACCCGAGGCCTGGACGTTGCGGTGGAAGATCTCGCCGTACAGGCCGAGCGAGACGACGCCCTCCTGGATGCGCGCGCCGGCACCCTCGTTGATGCCGATCAGCGGGCGGCCGGTCTTGAGCGCCAGGTCCATGACCTTGACGATCTTCTCGCCGTAGATCTCGCCGAGCGAGCCACCGAACACGGTGGCGTCCTGGCTGAAGACGCAGACGTCGCGGCCGTCGATGGTGCCGTAGCCGGTCACGACACCGTCGCCGACGGGACGGTTGTCGGCGAGGCCGAAGTTGGTGCTGCGGTGCCGGGCCAGGGCGTCGAGCTCGACGAACGAGCCCTCGTCCAGGAGGGCGTGAATGCGCTCGCGCGCCGTCAGCTTGCCCTTGGCGTGGACCTTCTCGACGGCTGCTTCGCCCATGGGCTGCATTGCCTGCGCCTGGCGGTTACGCAGGTCAGCGAGCTTTCCTGCCGTCGTGTGGATATCCGGGGTGTTCGCCGCCTCCGCCGCGGCTGGCTCCTGCACACTGGTCATGGGAAGTGAGCTTAGCCAGGTCTCCCGAGGCCCGTTTGCACGAGGTCGGGTTGCGTTGAATTATTCAACCTAAGCTACTGGCGAGTCACATTCCAAGCGCATCCTAGGCTGGACGGATGTGGACCGATCTGAACCGCCCCCCGCTCGATGCCGGCGTTCTCCGGCGCGCCCTCGTCCGTGACGCCGGCGGCGACCCGGATGCGTTCTGGTCGCGACTGGACGTCGTGTCCGAGACCGGTTCCACCAACGCCGATCTCCTCGCTGCCCCGCGCGACGCCGACTACGCGCGCAGTGTCCTGCTCGCCGAGCACCAGACGGGTGGACGCGGGCGGCACGCCCGGCCGTGGGTGAGCGCGCCCCGTGCCCTGATCACCGTCTCCGCCATCCTCGACATGCCCGGGATGGATCTGTCGGACATCGGTTGGCTGCCGCTGCTCTCCGGTATCGCCGTGATCGACGCGCTGCGGGACATCGCCGGCGTGGACGCGGAACTCAAATGGCCCAACGACGTCCTGATCGGCGGCCGCAAGGTTGCGGGAATCCTCGCCGAGGTGGCGTCCACGGCGCCCGTGCCGACGGTCGTCGTCGGGATCGGCCTCAACGTGACGCTGACGGAGGACGAACTGCCCGTGCCCACCGCGACGTCGCTGCAACTCGAGGATGCGGAGGTCACCGATCGCACCGTTCTGGTGCGGGCGATGTTGCGGGAACTGGCACGGCGGCACCGGGAGTGGGAGGCCGCGGGATGGAAGGTCGACGCGCTGGCCGCGCTGTACCGGGAGAGATGCGGAACGCTCGGCCGCAGGGTGCGGGCCGAGCTTCCGGGCGATCGGGAACTGATCGGGACCGCCACCGACGTCGACGTCGAGGGGCGCATCGTGATCAAGGCGGACGGTGAGTCGCCGGTCGCGGTATCGGCCGGCGACATCACCCATCTGCGCGCTGTGTGAGGCTCACACCCTGTCGGTGTCCCACGTGGAGACGGCCCAGATCACCACGACGCTGAGCGCGATGATGAGGATGGACCACAGCGGGTACCACGGGATCCACAGGAAGTTCGCGATGATCGCCAGTGCGGCGATGACGATCGCGCACACCCGCGCCCATGTCGCGCCGGTCAGCAGCCCGAGTCCGATGAGGACGACGACGATGCCGAGTACCAGGTGGATCCAGCCCCACGTCGTGAGGTCGAACTGGTAGACGTACTCGGGTCCGACGACGAAGAAGTTGTCGTCGGCGAGTGCCGAGATTCCCTGGAAGATCTCCAGGATGCCTACGGTCATCAGAATGATCGCGGCGGCGATCGACGTGCCTGCCGCGAATCCCTGTTTGGCGCCGCCGCCCGAACTATGGGTCGTCGGTGTGCGATCGCTCATCGCAGTTCCCCTTTCGATCGGTCGAGAAACCTCGCTGGAGAGTCGACTGCCCTCAGCGGAATTGTGTCCCCGAACATCCCACCGAACCTCACCCCCGAAGGGTGAAACAGCACCGGGATTTGCTGCTACTTTGACGCTGATCCACGAATTCTCGTGAGGCGGAGGGGAACAGCGATGAGTACACGGAACGACATGTGGGTGGCGGGAGATACCGGTCAATTGGAGACCGCGCGCCGGTTCCTGACCGGGCTGACCGCGGTGTTCGGGCTGCTCACCCTCGGCCTCGGTATCGCGATCCTGGTGTGGCCGAACGCAACCCTGGTTGTGGTCGCGGTCCTGATCGCCGTCCAGGTCTTCGCGTTCGGAATCATCCAGATCGTGCGCTCGTTCGCAGAGGTGAACGCGCCCACCGCGGCTCGCACGCTGACGGGTCTCTCCGGTGCGCTGGCGATCCTGCTGGGATTCCTCGTCCTGCGCAGCCCGTTGCAGACGCTCGTCGTCATCGCGCTCGTCATCGGTGCGTGGTGGGTGTTCCGCGGCGTGCTCGACATCGTCGCGGGAGCCTCCGAGGTCCCCGGCAACCGCGCCGTCGGTATCGTGCTCGGGCTCATCAGCGTCGTCGCCGGCGCGATCGTTCTGCTGCAGCCGGAGTTGTCGCTGGGAGTGTTCGTGATCGTGGTCGGCGTCTGGATGATCCTGTACGGCATCATCGTGCTGGCCGCGGCGTTCCTCGGGCGGCGCGCGAGCTGAACCGGCCGACGAGTCCGGACCTGTCAGACTCGTCGCATGGGATACCCGGAAGATGCACTGGCCGCCGACGAGGAGTTGGTGCTGCATCGGCACCCGCACTGGAAGATGCTCGTCGTCCCGGTGGCGATCTTCGTGCTGTCCGCGGCGATCGCCGGCTACCTGCTGGGGCTCGCGCAGCGGCAATTGAGCGGCGGCGCGGGCCTCGTCGCGTCGATCGTGCTCGTCGCAGCCTGGATCGGGCTGGTGGTGTGGAAGACGCTCGTGCCGGTATTGCGTTGGAAGTCCACGCATTTCATCGTCACCGACCGGCGGGTGATGATCCGGCACGGGGTCATGACGCACACCGGAATCGACATCCCGATGAACCGGATCAGCAATGTCCAGTTCCGGCACGGTCTGGTGGACCGGATGCTGCGGACCGGGACGCTGATGATCGTCGCGTCGTCCGACGATCCGCTCGAGTTCGACGACATCCCGGAAGTGCAGAAGGTGCATTCGCTGCTGTACCGGCAGGTGTTCGACGCGACGAACGATCCGCACGGCGGTGGGTACCCGAATCCGGGGCACGACGGTCGTGGCGGCGCCCCGGACGATCGCCGCGATTTCCGGAATGGCTGGTAATGGGACCGCGCCGACGAAACCGACCGTAGGCTGTCGTCGTGACCGCCGTACTGCTTGCCGAAGATGACGAGGCCATCGCTGCGCCGCTGTCCCGCGCGCTCGGACGTGAGGGCTACACCGTCACCATCGAACAGACCGGGCCATCCGCGCTCGAGCGGGCGCTCACCGGCGAGTTCGAGCTGTTGATCCTCGATCTCGGGCTGCCCGGCATGGACGGCCTCGAGGTCTGCCGACAGCTCCGCGCGCACAGCCTCGACCTCGCGGTCCTCATGCTCACCGCGCGCACCGACGAGGTGGACTTCGTCGTCGGCCTCGACGCCGGCGCAGACGACTACGTCGGCAAGCCCTTCCGGCTCGCGGAACTGATGGCCCGCGTGCGGGCACTGCTGCGGCGCAGCGGCGGCGGCGAGGACGTCGTCGTCGAGGTGGCCGGGATCCGACTCGAACCGGCCGCGCGCCGCGTGCTCGTCAACGGTTCCGAGATCGCGTTGGCCAACAAGGAGTACGAGCTGCTGCGGGTGCTGCTCGAGCACGCCGGCCAGGTCGTGTCGCGCGACACCATCCTGCGGGAGGTGTGGGGCGACGTGGAGCTGCGCGGCTCGAAGACACTCGACATGCACATGTCATGGCTGCGCCGGAAGATCGGCGACGAGGGCGCGGGCGCCGACCGCAAGATCGCGACGGTGCGCGGCGTCGGCTTCCGGATCAACACCGACTAGGGTTCGTCCACCGTGCGTCGCCGAATACTGCAGTCGATCCTCGCCGTCGTCATCCTCACCGGACTGCTGCTCGGCGTGCCGTTGATCTACACCGCATGGCTGTGGGTGGAGGACTTCACCCGAAGCGATCTGCAGGCCCGGCTCGACCGGATGGCCGCGGAGATCATCGTGCAGGAGGGCGCGTCGGGGGTCGTCGAGGACGGCCTCGACACGACGTCACTGCGCCTCGTGGTTCCCGAGGGCGGCAAGCTCGTGGTCGTGTACCCGACGCCACAGGAGGGTGCCGCCCGGCTCGATCTCGGTGCCGACAGGGTGCCGTCGCCGCTCGTCGAGTCGCTGTCGATGGGAACCTCGGGTTCGCTCCGCCTGGAGGTGCCGTCCGAGCGCATGCGCACTCTGCAGAGGCAGGCCGTCGGCGCCGTCACGCTGCTCGTGCTCGCCTCGATCGGCGCCGGTGCCGCGGTCGCCGTGGTCACCGCGAAACGGCTCGCCGACCCGCTCAAGGACGTCGCCGAGCGGGCGGCCCGGCTGGCCGAGGGCGACTTCCGGCCCGACTCGCGGCGTCACGGGATCCCGGAACTCGACCGGGTCTCCGATGTCCTCGATTCCGCGACGGTGGAGATCTCGCAGCGCCTGCAGCGCGAGCATGCGCTGGTCGCCGACGTCTCGCATCAGTTGCGCAGCCGGCTCACCGCGGTGCGGTTGCGCCTCGACGAGCTGTCCGGACATCCCGACCCGGACGTCGTGCACGAGGCCGAGGAGGCGATGGCGCAGGTGGACCGGCTCACGGTCGCCGTCGACGACCTGGTGCGGTCGTCCCGCAACAGCGGCTCGGCCGGCCGCGAACCGGTGTCGGTGGTGGGGGAACTCGCCACTGTCGTCGCGGACTGGCAGGGGCCGTACAAGGAGGCGGGCCGGGTGCTCCGGTTGCGGGGCGAGCCGAGGCTGACGTCGTCCGCCACCGGATCGCGGCTGCGGGAGGCCGTGTCGGTCCTGATCGACAATTCGCTGCAGCACGGCGAGGGCACGTGCACGGTGTCGGTTCGGCTCGCGTCGGGTCCGGCCGGCCGGGGCACCACGAACGACGCCCGGGTGTGCGTGGAGGTCTCGGACGAGGGGGAGGGGGTGAGCGACGAGTTGGCGCCGCACATCTTCGATCGCGGTTTCTCGGGTGCCGGATCGACCGGGGTGGGCTTGGCGCTCGCCCGCGCTCTGGTCGAGGCGGACGGCGGCCGGCTGGAACTGCAGAGGCGTCGGCCCGCACTGTTCGCGCTGTTCCTGGCCCGAGTCGAGGACGATGCGCCGACCCGGGTGGCCGGCATCCACGAACCGCGCTAGCTGCGGGTGGGGTCCTCGCCGGCCAGTTCGGCGGTCTCGGGAGCGTCCGGGACGTCCGGCTGCACGATGCGCTCGTGCTCGCCGGTCTCCTCGGGGAAGACCCACCGCCGGAACGACCAGAACCGGAAGACCATCTGCAGCAGGTTGCCGATGATGTAGTTCAGGACGAAGTCGACGATCAAGATGGTCGTGAAGCTCGCCGACGAGCGGATGTCGAAGACGTTGTTGGCGATCCACAGCGGCGCGGCCGCGATGATGACTCCGATGCCGCTGATCGTGAAGAAGAGCAGCGCCTCGTGGTGGCGTTCGCGGCCACCACGGTGCTTGAACGACCACTCACGGTTGAGGATGTAGCTCAGGATCGTCGCGACGACACCGGAGAAGATCTTGGCGACCACGGGCTTCTGCTCGAGGATCGTCAGGCTCAGCGAGTAGAAGATGGCGAGGTCGACCACCATCGTCGTCCCGCCCACGATCGCGAACTTGATCAACTCGTGGTGGCGAAGGACGACGGCCCGGAAGGGTTGGGGTACTCGGCTCATCGCCGCGTCGACGAAAGACACAACGAAGTATTGTACGAAGCCGCCGACTCGATCGGTGCAGTGGACCGTGATCTATCAGGTTCTTCACAGGTTGCGACGGGGGATGACCTCGGCAGAACTGCTCGCGGACGCACATGACACCATGGTGTGTCGTGACCGGCAAATCTGAATCCGAATCTCGCCCGACCCCTCCGCGCGATCTCCCGAGCGGGATGCCCGTGGTGACGATGATCGGCGGCGGTCAGCTCGCGCGCATGACGCATCAGGCCGCGATCGAGCTGGGCCAGACCCTGCGTGTGCTCGCGGGCAGCATCGACGAGCCCGCCGCGCAGGTGAGCCCCGACGTCGTGCTCGGCAGCCACGAGGATCTCGCCGCGCTGCGCAAGGCCGCTCTCGGATCGAACGCGCTGACGTTCGACCACGAACACGTCCCCACCGAGCACCTCGAGGTGTTGGTGTCCGAGGGCGTCAACGTGCAGCCGCCGCCGCAGGCGCTGGTGTACGCGCAGGACAAGCTGGCGATGCGCCGTAAGCTCAGCGAGATGGGCGCCCCGATTCCGGCGTTCGCCGAGGTCACGTGGGCCGAGGACGTCGTGCGGTTCGGCGCCGAGCACGGCTGGCCGGTCGTGATCAAGGCGGTGCGCGGCGGCTACGACGGTCGCGGTGTGTGGATCACCGACGACTCCGACGAGGCCGAGGCGATCGTCACCGAGCAGCTCGACAAGGGCGTCGCGCTGATGGTCGAGCAGGCGATCGACTTCACGCGGGAGCTGTCCGCGATGGTTGCTCGCTCACCGTTCGGCCAGGGTGCGTCGTGGCCGGTCGTCGAGACGGTCCAGTTGAACGGGCAGTGCGCCGTCGTGCTGGCGCCGGCGCCGCAGCTGTCGCGCGAGCTGGCCGGGGAGGCGGAGCAGCTGGCGCTGCGCATCGCGTCCGAGCTCGGCGTCGTCGGATCGATGGCCGTCGAGCTGTTCGAGACCACCGACGGCGCGCTGATCGTGAACGAGCTCGCGATGCGCCCGCACAACTCCGGTCACTGGACGCAGGACGGCGCACGGACGTCGCAGTTCGAGCAGCACCTGCGGGCAGTCCTCGACTATCCGCTCGGCGATCCGTCGCCCATCGCTCCGGTCACGGTGATGGCGAACGTGCTGGGCGCCCCCGAGGCACCTGCCATGAGCATGGACGAGCGACTGCACCACCTGTTCGCGCGGATGCCCGACGCGAAGGTGCACCTGTACGGCAAGGGCGAGCGCAAGGACCGCAAGATCGGGCACGTGAACGTGCTCGGTGCTGCGTCCGGTTCGATCGACGACCCGGCGTATGTGGCCGCGGTGCGCGAACGGGCCGAGCGGGCGGCGCACTGGCTGTCGCACGCCGAATGGACCGACGGGTGGGACGAGCACGGTCGGTCCTGACCGGGCTCGACGGCAATTCGGAAACGATCACACAGGAACGGACAGCAAGTGACTGAATCGAACGCGCCCCTCGTCGGGCTGATCATGGGCAGCGACTCGGACTGGCCGACGATGGAGGCGGCCGCCGAGGCGCTCGCCGAGTTCGGTGTCCGCTTCGAGGTGGGCGTCGTGTCCGCACACCGCACCCCGCAGCGCATGCTCGACTACGCGCGGGACGCGGCAGAGCGGGGACTCAAGGTCATCATCGCCGGTGCCGGCGGCGCCGCGCACCTGCCGGGCATGGTGGCGTCGGCGACGCCACTGCCCGTGATCGGCGTGCCCGTGCCGCTCAAGTACCTCGACGGCATGGACTCGCTGCTGTCGATCGTGCAGATGCCCGCCGGTGTCCCGGTCGCGACGGTGTCGATCGGGGGCGCCCGCAACGCGGGCCTGCTCGCGGCGCGCATCCTCGGGGCGTCGGACCCCGCCCTGCAGCAGCGGATGGCCGACTTCCAGGCCGGCCTCGAACAGATGGTTCTGGAGAAGGACGAGGCGCTGCGCGCCAAGCTGCTCGGCTGAGCGTCGCGAATCGGGCTCTAGGCTGACGGCATGGCCCGATTCCCCCTGAGTGAGCGCTGGTATCGCTGGAGCGCCGCCCACGCGGTCGGAATCGACCGTGTCGTGGCGGCGCTCCTGTCGTTGGTCTGCTTGGCGGCCGCGGCCGGCGGCGGGGGCCTGGACGCGCTGGTGGTCTCGCTCGGCATGACGGTGCCACTGGCCTGGCGGCGGTCGCACACGATCGTGTCCGGGTTCACCATCGCGGCCTTCGCAGTGGCGCATCTGGTGCTGATCCCGGACACGCTGCTGCCGAGTGTCATCGCGGTGCCCATCGCGCTGTACGCGTTCGCCGCGTACACGCCGCGGTGGAGCAGCTACACGGCGCTGCTGATCGCGATCTTCGGTGCTTCCGCCGGTGGGCTCGAGTACTTCGCCTACGAGGGGCGCGGCTGGGAGGAAGCCGTGATCACGTCGACCTTCCTCGTCGTGTTCGTGCTCGCGGTGTGGGCGTTCGGTGATCTGCGCCGGGTCCGTCTCAAGGAGATCGAGGGCCTCACCGAACGGGCCCGGCTGCTCGAACTCGAACGCGCCCAGGAAGCCGAACTCGCGGCCCTCGGCGAGCGCACCCGGATCGCGCGGGAAATGCACGACATCGTCGCGCACTCCCTGACCGTCGTCATCGCGCAGGCGGACGGTGGCCGCTACGGCGCCGCGAAGGACCCGCAGGCCGCGATCGACGCGCTCGAGACGATTGCGTCGACGGGGCGGCAGGCCCTGACGGACATGAGGGCGCTGCTGTCGGTGCTGCGCGAGGACCGGCCACGAGAGTTCTCGGCCATGCCGGGCGTCGGCGACATCGAGGGACTCGTCGCCGAACTGCGGCGCGGCGGCCTGGACGTCGCCCTGACCGTCGCGGGCGAACCGCGAGAACTGTCCACCGGCGCCGGTCTCACCGCGTACCGGATCGTGCAGGAGTCGCTCACGAACGTGCTCAAGCACGCCGGCCCGGGTGCACAGGCGCGGGTGGACGTGAAGTGGGAGGAGCGGGAACTCGAACTCGTCGTCACCGACGACGGCCGTGGCGGCGCCGCCGCGCTGATCGAGCCGTCCCCCGGCGGCCAGGGCGTGATCGGGATGACCGAGCGCGCCAAACTGCACGGCGGACGACTGGCCGCCGGTCCCGTGTCCGGCGGCGGCTACCGGGTGCACGGCCTGCTGCCGTACGCCGCGCCCTAGGCTGGACGACATGATCCGTGTGGCCCTCGTCGACGACCAACAGCTCGTGCGGGCAGGTTTCCGCATGGTGATCGACTCGCAACCCGACCTCACGGTGGTGCTCGAGGCATCCGACGGCGCTGTGGGGCTGGCCGAGTTGTCGAGCACACCCGCCGACGTCGTGTTGATGGACGTGCAGATGCCGCACATGGACGGCATCGAGGCCACCCGTCAGCTCACCGCGCGTGACGACTCGCCGAAGGTGGTGGTGCTCACCACGTTCGAGAACGACGAGTACGTCATGTCGGCGATCAGCGCCGGCGCCAGCGGCTTCCTGCTCAAGGACGTGCCGCCCGAGGAACTGCTCGACGCGATCCGCACCGTGCACCGCGGCGACGCCGTCATCGAGGCCCGCTCCACCCGGAAGTTGTTGCAGCACGTGGGGCCGATGTTGAGCGACTCGGCGGCGCCGTCACTGCCGGACGACATGACCCCGCGGGAGGTCGAGGTACTCGAGGCGATGGCCCACGGCCTGTCGAACTCCGAGATCGCGCAGAAGTTCGTGGTCTCCGAGGCGACGGTGAAAACCCATGTGGGGCGGGTCCTCTCGAAGACCGGTTCGCGCGATCGCGTCCAGGCCGTGGTCTACGCCTTCCAGGTCGGCCTGGTCCGGCCGCAGGATCTGCTCGGGTCCGACTGAACCGGCCTGTGCGGACTGGACACTCGGGCCGGTGGCCGCGCGAGTTCGAACGGGTACGGATGCCGACGTGATTCACCAGCGCAGTGTCCGACCCGGGTATGACGCACTTCGACGCCGAATCAGGCGAGGCAGAAAGCCTGTATACGAGTGACGACCTGTGGACGACAGCACTGTCCGGTCCCGAGTCGAGTGCGCGGATTTCCGTGCTCGGAGCCCGGAAGTGGGCGCCCGGGCTGATGGAGCGTCCTACTCCGGGATGACGTCGGCCCCACCGGAGATCGCTCCGTGCTCCGATGTGTCGGACCCCTGACCAGCCATAACGTCGGTTGCATGAGAATTGACGACCAGAAGGTGCGGGCGCGGGGCCTGACGAAGACGTACGGCAGCGGCGAGACCGCGGTCCACGCGCTGAGCGGGGTGGACGTCGACTTCGGCGCGGGTGCGTTCACCGCGATCATGGGCCCGTCGGGCTCGGGCAAGTCGACGCTGATGCACTGCCTTGCCGGACTCGACACCGCGACTGCGGGGACCGTCGAGGTGGGCGGCACCGAGATCACCCGGTTGGGGGACAGGGCGCTCACCGAACTGCGACGCGACCGGATCGGATTCGTGTTCCAGGCGTTCAACCTGCTGCCGGTGCTGTCCGCCGAGGAGAACATGCTGCTGCCCCTGCGGTTGGCGGGACGCCTGCCCGAGCAGGGGTGGCGCGACGAGGTGGTGCGGCGCCTGGGTCTGACCGACCGACTGGCGCACCGTCCCCACGAGTTGTCCGGAGGCCAGCAGCAGCGGGTCGCGGTGGCGCGGGCACTGCTGCCGCAGCCGGACGTGATCTTCGCGGACGAGCCCACCGGCAACCTCGACTCGCGGACCGGCGCTGAGGTGCTGGACCTGCTGCGTTCGAGTGTGCGTGAGACCGGTCAGACCGTGGTGATGGTGACGCACGATCCGGTGGCCGCGTCCTACGCGAACCGGGTGGTGTTGATCGCCGACGGCCGGATCGCCGGTGAGATCGACCGTCCCACCACCGATTCGGTGATCGAGACGATGCGCGCGCTCGGCGCCGACGACGTCAGCAGGGCGCACTGATGCGCGGGCTGGCCTGGGCGCAGATGCGTGCCCACGCGGGACGGTACGTCGCCTCGGCACTGGCGGTCGTGATCTCGGTGGCCTTCATCGTCGCGACCCTCACGTTGAACTCGACGCTCAAGGCAGGCGTGACGGATTCGTTGGCCGGCCAGTACGCGTCGTCGGACGTCGTGGTGACCGGCAGCGCCGACGTGGCCGCGCTGGCGGGGGTGCCGGGCGTGCGCGCGGTGAGCGAGGACGTCTCGGTGAGCGTGAAGGTGCGACGCGACGGCGAGTCCGCGGCGTGGGGATCCGCACAGTCCGTGTCGGACGATCCCACGCTGCGCTGGCAGACGCTGTCGGACGGGCGATTCCCCACCGGGCCGGGGGAAGTTGCGGTGGAGAAGGATTCGGGTGTTCCGCTCGGCGGCAGCATCACGGTCACGACGCTCGGCGGTGACAGGCAGGTCAGCGACACCGCGACGGTGGTCGGCCACATCGACCTGTCCGGCACGGCCCAGGGCATGGACGGCACCACGGTGTTCGCGACACCCGGACAGCTGCAGGCGTGGACGTCGGGCGGTGGCGCGCGGGAGGTCCGGATCGCGGGCGACGGCATCGTGACGCAGCAGCAGCTGGCCGACCGGGTCCGCGCGGCACTGCCCGCGGACGCGACGGTGGAGACCGCGGCCCGGCAGACGGAACTGGCGTCGCAGCAGTACCTCGGTGACTCCGATCTGCTCGCGAGTGTGCTGCTCGCGTTCGGCGCCATCGCGGTCGTCGTCGCGGGGTTGGTCATCGCGAACACGTTCGCGGTGCTCCTCGCGGCCCGCACCCAGGAACTGGCACTGCTGCGGTGTGTCGGCGCGACGGCCACGCAGGTGCGGCGCAGCGTGCGCGTCGAGGCCGCCGGGGTGGGCGCGGTCGCATCGGTGCTGGGCGTGGTGTTCGGCGTCACGACAGCCTGGGCGGTGGCCCGGATCGCCGCTGCGACCGATGCCCCGATCCCGTTGCGCGGGTTGGCCGTCACACCGGTGACGGTGATCGCCGGACTGGTCGTCGGCATCGCGATGACGATGATCGCGGCGTCGGCTCCCGGACGGGCCGCGACGCGCGTGTCCCCGCTGGCGGCGCTGCAGCCGCTCGAGTCGAAGCCCGAGGCCGTGGTGGTGTCGCGGGCCCGCCGGTTCCTCGGAACGCTCGGGCTGGCGGTGGGTGTGGGCATCCTCGCCGCCGGCGTGGCCACGGCGCAGGTTCTCGTGGCCTGCCTCGGTGGTCTGCTCACGTTCGTCGCGATCGTGCTGCTGAGTCAGCGGATCGTCCCGGCCGTGATCTCCCGTGTCGGTGCGGTGCTGGGCCGCTTCGGTGGCCCGGTCGGCATGCTCGCGGCGGGCAACGCCGGACGCAATCCCCGGCGCACCGCGGCAACCGCGACGGCGCTGCTGATCGGTGTGACCCTCACGAGCACGCTCGTCGTCGGCATCGCGGTGACCAAGGCGAGCGCTCCCGGCGCGGTCGACGACCAGTTCCCGGTGGACGTCAGCGTCACTACGCAGCAGGACGGGGGACTGCCGGCCGATCTCACCGACCGCGTGCGGGCGCTGGCCGGGGTGGAGGCGGCGGCCCCGCTCTCGGTCGCGGATCTGACCCTTCCGGACGGCCGCGCCCTCACGGTGTACGGCACGGACGTGCCGGCGGTACGTGCGGCCCTGCGCACCGACGTCGACCTGCCGGGCAGCCGGCAGCTGCTGGTGTCGGCCGACGACCGGGCCGGTCTCGGACTCGAATCCGGCGCGCAGGTGATGCTCGCGGGCAACGCGGGCCGGGGCGAGTTCACCGTCGGCGCGTCGGGGGACCTGCCCGCGATGCTCGATCAACGGGCGCTGGGGACCCTGTCGTCGCAGGCGAGTACCGAACAGCTGTGGATCCGGCTCGCCGACGGTCTCACCGACGACGAGCAGCGCGCAGTCCAGGACGAGATCGCCTCGCTCGCCGAGCAGTTGGCGCCGGGCAGCGAGGTCGGTGGCTCGCTCGTGATGCGGGCGACGCTCGACACGGTCCTGGACACCCTGCTGATGATCGTCGCGGGTCTGCTGTCGGTGGCGGTGGTGATCGCCCTGATCGGCGTCGGGAACACGATGGCGCTGTCGGTGCTCGAGCGCCGACGCGAGTCCGGGCTGCTCCGGGCGGTGGGCCTGACCCGTGCGGGCCTGCGGTCGCTGCTGCTGTGGGAGGCGGTGCTCATCGCGGGTGTCGCGTCGGCTCTCGGCGTCGTGCTGGGTCTCGCGTTCGGCATCACCGGATCGGCGTCGGTGTTCGGGTTCGACGACCTCGAACTCGGCACCCTGCCGTGGCTGACGCTGCTGCTGATCGTGCTGGGCGGCGGGGTGGCCGGGGTGATCGCCGCGATCCTGCCGGCGCGACGGGCGGCCCGTACCGCGCCCGTGGCCGCGCTGGCGTGAGGGCGGCTACCCGCCGAACCGAACGGTGACCTTCTCGGCGCCGACGCGACGTTCGATCGCGTCGGCGTCGGGATTGTTCACCTGCACCAGCGAGGCGCCCACCGCGAGGACCGACACGAGCCCGGCGATCAGTTCGTCGGGCGTCGTCCACGAACGGGTGGAGAGCACCCGATCGGAGCCGGTCACGTTGCCGGCGGCGGCTGCGGCGCGGGCCGCGGCGAGGACGTCGTCGACACTGCGGCCGTCGAGGGTCGCGGCGCCGGTTCCGGTGGGCCGGAACTGGTCCCCGTGCACCCGGACGCCCGTCGCGTAGTCGGTGATGCCGACCGGCAGGTCGGGCACGGGACGCCCGAACGCGTCGAGCGACAGGACCGCGACCTCGGGGACGTCGGCGACGTCGTCCAACCGGTCGATCGTCACGAGCGCGGCGTCCGCATCGGGATCGGCGTCGAGCGTCACCTCGAGCCCCGCCCACCAGGCGCCGAGCAGGACGGCGGCGGTCTGCCAGTGCGCGGGCAGCAGGACCGACACCCGCGCGCCGGGCATCAGCGCGAACTCGTCGGACAGGAGGTTCGCGGTCTTCGCCGCCCAGTTGGCGAGCGTGACCGCCGACAGTTCGATGCGCTCGCCGGTGGCGTCGTCGTAGTACGTGATCCGTGGGCCCGCCGGATCGGCGGCGAGGATCGGATCGAGCAGTGCGGTGGTCAGGTCGGTCACGGCGCCCATTCTGTCAGTTCACACAATGCGGGCCCTTGTTGCCGGCGTCGATCGCAGGCCCGGGCTCGACGGGGGTGGGGGAGGTGCCGGCGTCGGACACGCCACCGGACCCGGTCGACGAGGAGGAGCTCGGGGGGCTCGTGTAGTCGCCGGCGAGGACGACCCGGACCTCGCCCGACGCCAGCGACGAGTCCGACTCGATCGGCAGCCCGCCGAGCGTGACGGCGACGGCCTGGCCGGCCTTGCTGTCGGACTTGTTCGCGAACACCGTGCTGCGGCTCACGGACTTGCCGGTGTTGTTGCCGACGTCACCGAGCCCGAAGCCCTCGTTCTCGAGCGTGGCGGCGACACTCGACGCGAGACCGCTGATGCTGCTGTCGTTGGCGACGTCGACGGTCACCGAGGAGGTGTCGATGTCGGGCATCGTCGTCGGGGTCGTCGACGTGGTGGCGTCGTCCTCGGCCGGTTCCTGCCCGGCGAGTCCCGCCACGTACTTGCGGACCGCCTTGGGGTCGACCTGCACGATCGACTCGCCGTAGTCGGTCATCCCGTTGATGTCGACCACGGGGATCGTCTCGAAGCGCACCTTGCCGCCCGCGAGATCCTGTAGCTGTGTGGCGAATTCGATGATGTCCCAGTCGGAGTCGAGTACCACCGAGCGCTTGACGGCCGCACTCAGCTGGCTGAGTTTGCCCGGGCTCGTGAGGGTCTTCGCGCTGAGTACCTCGCGCACGAGGGACGCCATGAACACCTGCTGGCGGACGATGCGGTCGAGGTCGCCGCGCGGCAGGTTGTGCCGCTGGCGGACGAAGCTCAGTGCGTTCGGGCCCGACAGCGTCTGCTCGCCCGCGGGGAACTTCGCACCCGAGAGGGGTTCGTCCACAGCCGCGTTGAGGCACACGTCGACACCGCCGACGGCGTCGGTCAGCAGCACGAAGCCCAGCAGGCCGATCTCGGCGTAGTGGTCGACGGTGACTCCTGTGAGGTTCGCCACCGACTTGATGAGCGCCTCGCGGCCGGCCTGGCTGGACTCCTTCTCGGCGGTCTTCTCGGATTCGCCGTCCTCGATCAGCTTCTGGCGCTCGGTTTCCTTCGTGGCGCCGTACGCGGCGTTGATCTTCGACTTCCCGATACCGGGTACGTCGACGTACGCGTCGCGCGGGATCGATATCGCGGTCGCGGAACTGCCGTCGTTGGGGACGCGGACGAGAATGATGGTGTCGGTGTTGGAGGCGATCTCCTCGCCCGCGCGCAGCGAGTCGAGTTCCGCCTGGCTCAACGGATTGCCGTGGGCGTCGGTGCGGCTGTCGGTGCCGACGAGCAGGATGTCGACGGCGCCGTCCTTGGTGCCGCCGAGTCCGAGGCCACCGATCGTGGCGAGGTTCGAGCGCAGCGAATCGACACTGCGCCAGGCGAATCCGGTGATCACGAGAACGAGGACCGCGACGACCGCCACTGCGATCTGGATGCGGGAGAGCGGGTTCTGCGCTCGCGGCACCCTCCGTGCAGTGGGCTCGTGTGGCACGCGTCGGCCTCCATGACGGTCGGTACTCATACTGTCGACAAGGCTACTGGTGATTCCGCTTCGACAGGGCATGGCGGCGCTCGGCGTGCCAGACTCGCTCCCTGTGCGAAGGATTCTGGTGACGGGTGCGCGGGGGCAACTCGGCGGTCGATTGGTGCGGTGCGCCGAGGCTGCCGGCCTGCCGGTGGACGGTGTCGGTTCGGCTGAGCTGGACATCACCGACGCCGGTGCCGTCGATTCGTGGGTGGCTCCCGGCGCCGTCGTCGTGAACTGCGCGGCGTACACGGCGGTCGACGCCGCCGAGTCGGACGAGGCGGCAGCGACCGCGGTCAACGAGATCGGGGCCCGCAATCTCGCGTCGGCGTGCTCGCGGGCGGGTGCGGATCTCATCCACGTCTCCACCGACTACGTGTTCTCGGGCGATCGCAAGGGCGACGGTGCCGCGCCGTACGAGCCGGGCGACCCGACGGGTCCGCGGACCGTCTACGGGCGGACCAAGCTGGCGGGTGAGCTCGCGATCCGCGAGGTGCTTCCCGACGCGCAGATCGTCCGGACGGCGTGGGTGTACACCGGAACCGGCACCGACTTCGTCGCGACGATGCTGCGGCTCGAGCAGGAGAAGGACACCGTCGCGGTCGTCGACGACCAGGTGGGTTCGCCGACGTACTCCGAGGATCTGGCCGCCGGTCTTCTCGAACTGGCGCGCGTCGGCGGGCCACGCGGCGCGACGCTGCACGCCACCAATGCGGGCAGCGCGACGTGGTTCGACCTGGCGCGCGCGGTGTTCGCCGGTGTGGGGGCCGATCCCGAGCGGGTTCGTCCGTGCACCAGCGCCGAGTTCGTGCGCCCGGCACCGCGACCGGCCTATTCCGTGTTGTCTGCGCGCGCCTGGGAAGCGGCCGGCCTGACGCCGCTGCGCCCCTGGCAGGACGCGCTCGCCGACGCGCTGGCGCAGCGTCGATGAGGACGATACGGGCACGCGGGCTAGGCTTGCCCGCGTGAGTTCGCAGCTGGCCGTGGTGACGGTGACCTACTCGCCGGGCGAGCACCTGGAACATTTTCTGAGCACGCTGGCCGATGCGACGGTCGAGAACCCGCAGGTCATTCTCGCCGACAACGGTTCGACGGACGGCGCCCCCGAGGCCGCGGCAGCAGCTCACGATCATGTCCGGTTGCTTCGTACCGGCGGCAATATCGGCTACGGCGGCGCGATCAATCGCGCGGTCGCCGAGATCGACCCCGACATCGAGTTCGTCGTGGTCGTCAACCCCGACGTGCGGTGGTCGCCGGGGTCGATCGACGAGCTGCTCGCGGCCGCGGAGCGTTGGCCGCGCGCCGGCGCCCTGGGCCCGATGGTTCGCGAGCCCGACGGCAGCATCTACCCGTCCGCCCGCCGGGTCCCGGACCTGGTCTCGGGCGCCGGGCACGCGGTGCTGGGATCGGTGTGGCCGTCGAATCCGTGGACGCTGCGGTACCGACAGGAGAACGAGACGATCACCGAACGGCCGGCGGGTTGGTTGTCCGGCTCGTGCCTGCTGATGCGGCGGTCCGCGTTCGATTCGGTGGACGGGTTCGACTCGCGCTACTTCATGTACATGGAGGACGTCGACCTCGGAGACCGGCTGGGACGGGCGGGCTGGCTCAACGTCTTCGTCCCCTCGGCCGAGGTCACCCACGCCAAGGGGCATGCGGCCGGCAAGCATCCCGAACTGATGCTGCCCGCGCACCACGAGAGCGCCTATCGCTTCCAGGCCGACCGGCATCCGCTGTGGTGGCAGGCGCCGCTGCGGTGGGCACTGCGGGGCGGGCTGGCACTGCGTTCGAAGCTGGCGGTTGCGGCAGCCGTCCGCCAGCGCACGGGACGCGAGGACGAAGAGATCGAGACAGAGGGGAAAGCATGACACTCGCTGCGGAGACCGATGCCGTAATCCTGGTGGGAGGCCAGGGGACCAGGCTGCGTCCCCTGACCTTGTCGGCGCCCAAGCCGATGCTCCCCACGGCGGGAGTTCCGTTCCTGACGCATCTGCTGGCGCGGATCAAGCAGGCCGGCATCACGCACGTGGTCCTGGGGACGTCGTTCAAGGCGGAGGTGTTCGAGGAGCACTTCGGCGACGGCAGCGATCTCGGACTCGAGATCGAGTACGTCACCGAGGTGGAGCCGATGGGCACGGGCGGCGGCATCCGCAACGTCCTGCCGAGTCTGCGCGCCGACAACATCATGGTCTTCAACGGCGACGTCCTGGGCGGCACCGACCTGTCCGCGGTCCTCGACACGCACGAGCGCACCAACGCCGACGTCACCCTGCACCTCGTGCGGGTGGGTGATCCGCGCGCGTTCGGTTGCGTCCCCACCGACGAGGACGGCCGGGTCAAGGCGTTCCTCGAGAAGACGCAGGATCCGCCGACCGATCAGATCAACGCGGGTTGCTACGTCTTCCGCCGCGAGATCATCGAGAAGATCCCGTCGGATCGTCCGGTGTCGGTCGAGCGCGAGGTGTTCCCGGCCCTGCTCGCCGACGGCGCGCGCGTGTTCGGCCACGTCGACATGTCGTACTGGCGTGACATGGGCACACCGGACGACTTCGTCCGCGGTTCCGCGGACCTCGTGCGCGGCATCGCGCCGTCGCCGGCGCTCGACGGCCCGCGCGGTGAGTCGCTCGTGCACCCCGGTGCCGGGGTGGCGCCGGGTGCGCTGCTGATCGGCGGCACCGTCGTCGGCCGCGGGGCCGAGGTCGGCGCCGGCGCGCGGCTGGACGGCGCCGTGCTGTTCGACGGCGCCCAGGTCGAGGCCGGTGCGGTGGTCGAGCGGTCCATCATCGGGTTCGGTGCCCGCATCGGTCCGCGTGCGCTGATCCGCGACGCCGTGATCGGCGACGGCGCCGACGTCGGTGCGCGGTGTGAGCTGATCGGTGGGGCGCGGGTGTGGCCCGGAGTGAAGCTGCCCGACGGTGGAGTGCGGTTCAGCACCGACGTGTGATTGCGCACGCAGCCGGCTTCCTTAGCGTTGCTACTGAAATACTGGGGGCATGTTGTCGCAGGAACCCGTCTTCCACAGGTACGTCGCCCTCGGCGACTCGTTCACGGAGGGCGTCGGCGATCCCGACGCCACCCGACCCAACGGGTTGCGGGGCTGGGCCGACCGGGTTGCGGAGGAACTTGCCACGCGCAGTGCCGACTTCGGATACGCGAATCTCGCGGTTCGGGGTCGGCTGCTGGGCCCCATCGTCGACGAGCAGATCGACGCCGCCGTCGCGCTCGAGCCGGACCTGGTGACGATCTACGCGGGCGGCAACGACTTCATGCGGCCCAAGATCGACATCGACGCGCTGGTCGCGCGATACGACGAGGCCATCGGCAAACTCGCCGCGACCGGCGCGAAGGTGCTGGTCTGGACCGCGTACGACGCGGGCTGGGCCGCGGTGTTCGGCAAGCTGCGCGGCCGTTCCGCGATCTACAACGAACTGGTGCGCGAGGTTGCCGATCGGCACGGGGCGCAGATCGTCGACTTCTGGCGTTTCGACGAGTACCGCGACCTGCGGATGTGGGACTGGGACCGACTGCACATGTCGACCGCCGGCCACCAGAACATGGCGATCAGGGTTCTGCAGACCCTGGGCGTCGAGCACCACATCGTGATGGATTCGCTGGGTCCCGAGCTGCCCACCGACAAGGCGGCACAGCGCGAGGCCGACCGTCGCTGGCGTCGGGAGTTCCTCCTCCCGTGGATCGGGCGCCGGGTGCGCGGCACGTCGTCGGGCGACGGCGTCACGGCGAAACGGCCCACGCTCGCCCCGATCCGGTAGCGCCCGGGGCCGATCTCCCGCTGTCCGAGAAACGGCATCCGGCGCCGGGACGCACTTCCGTAGGTTCGGGGCCGCAGTACAGCTCCACTCCTACGGAAGAGGCATTCCATGAAGATCCTGATCGTCGGCGGCACCGGCATGATCGGCGCCCACACGGCACTGCACCTGCGCGAGGCCGGCAACGACGTCACCGTCGCGGCCCGTAACCCGCTGGCCGACGACTCGCCGGTGCGCGACTTCCCGGTGCTGCTGGGTGATTACACGGAGCAGACGTTCACCGCGGCGCAGCTGGCCCCGTACGAGGGCATCGTGTTCGCCGCGGGCCAGGACATCCGCCACATGGGGCGCGGTGTCGACGAAGCCGAGTTCTGGGAGAAGACGCAGACCGGCGGCGTACCGCGCTTCGCGGCGCTCGCCAAGGAGGCGGGTGTCTCCCGTTTCGTCCAGGTCGGCAGCTACTACCACCACCTGCACCCGGAGTACGCCGAGACGATGCCGTACGTCGCGGCCCGCAAGGCTGCGGACGAGGGAGCCCGCGCCCTCGCCGACGAGAACTTCAACGTCTCGACGCTGAACCCGCCGTCGATCCTCGGCGCCATCTCCGGGGTGTCCGCCAAGCGCTACCGCAAGCTGTTCTCGTGGGCCGCGGGCAACGAGCCGGGCATTCCCGACTTCGCCCCCGCCGGCGGCACCAACTACATGTCGGCGCACTCGCTCGCCGAGGCGATCGGGGGTGCGCTGCAGAACGCCGAGTCCGGCAAGGCGTACCTGATCGGCGATCAGAACCTCACCTTCACCGAGTACTTCCAGCTGCTCGTCGACGCCGCGGGTGGCAACCGCGTCATCGAGGAGCGCAACGAGGAACACCCGCTGCTCCCGGACGGCTTCATCGTCCAGGGGCGCGGCAACGTCATCGCCTACGAGCCGGATCCGGCCGACGTCGAACTGCTCGGCTTCACCCGCAACGACTGCGCGCGGGCGATCGCCGAGATGTACGAGATCGTGCAGGCGGCAGTCGCCAACTGATTCGACGACGAGGGCCGGTCCCGTTGGGGGACCGGCCCTTTCGTGTCCCGGGAGGGAGCGAACTCAGCGGGAGTGCGCCAGCCGCACCAGGTGGTCGATCGTGTCCTTCTCGGCGCCCTCGGGCAGATCGTCGACCGGCCACCAGCGCAGGTCCTGCGACTCGTCGCTGATCGTGATCGGCGCTCCCTCCGGTGCCCGGACGAGGAACCGCAGATCCAGATGCCGCGTCGGTACGCCCAGCGAGCACGTGATGGGGTGCGTGTGCGCCGACAGCAGCCGCGGATCGATCCGCAGGCCCTCGATGCCCGACTCCTCCCGCGCCTCCCGCAGCGCCGCCGCGACGACCGTCTCGTCGTCGGGCTCGCAGTGCCCGCCGAGCTGGATCCACCGGCCCACCCGCGGGTGCAGCGTCAGCAGGACGTGGCAGCCGCCCTCGTCCAGGACGAGCGACGACGCGGTGATGTGACCCGGCACGTGCGCGCGCAGGCAGCCGTCCGGTGCGGAGTCGAGGAACGCGAGCATCGTGTGCCGCAACGACTCCGCGCCGTCGGAGTCGGTCTCCCAGTTCTGCAGTACGTCGCGGGCGGACGCGTGTAGTGACCGCGCCGACATCTACAGCTCCACGAGGGCATCGCCCGGCGTGGCCGGCTCGCGGGGACCCAGTGCTTCCACCGGATGCCCCACCGCGATCGCACCCAGCGGCTGCCACTCGGCGGGCAGATCGAGTTCGGCCCGGACGGTATCGGCCGCGAAGATCGTCGACCCGATCCAACAGCTGCCGATGCCGCGGGTCGCCAGCGACACCAACAGACCCTGCACCGCCGCACCGGCTGCAACCGTGAACATCGTCGACTCGGCCCGGGTGCGGCGCTCGTCCGGGTACTCGTGCACCCCGTCGGGCACGCAGAACGGGATCACGACCTCGGGCGCGCGGAAGAGGATGTCGCCGCGGCCCACTCGTCGCTCGATCCGCTCGGCGTCGAGGCCGTCGGCGGCAAGGTCGTCGCGCCAACGCTGCTGCATGGCGTCGAGCAGGCGCTTGCGGACAGCGGGGCTGCGCAGCCACACGAAACGCACCGGCCGGGTGTGGTGCGGTGCGGGCGCGGTCAGCGCCTCCGCGATCGAGTCCCGCAGGGCGTCGGGATCGACGAGGTCGTCGGAGAACTCGCGCACCGACCGGCGCAACAGCAGCGCCTCCCGACGACCCATCTCCACCGACTCCGCGGTGCCGAGCCAGAACAGGTCCTCGGGCCCGCGGCGGATCAGTTTCTCGGCAGCCGAACCGTCGTCGCTCAGGCCCAGTCCGCGGACGACCGCGACGGGGACGCCGCCGAGCTTGCCCTTGACGAGATCACCGGCCGCGGCGATCTCGTCGGCGACCGCGACCTCGGTGACGAACAGCTCGTTGCCCTGGCTGTCGACCGCACCGGCGTAGGCGTGCAGGACGGGGATGCCCGAGGCCCCGATCGCGGCGTCGATCTGGCCGATCCGCCACGCGCGGCCCATCGTGTCGGTCACCACCACCGCAACGTCGACACCCAGCCGAGACGCGATGTCGGCGCGCAGCTTTCGGGCACTGCCGTCCGGATCCTCCGGCAGCAGAGCCAGTTCGGCGCCGTCGACGTTGGAACCGTCGATGCCCGACGCGGCCTGCACGATGCCGAGTCGGTTCTCGGTGATGAGCGTGCGCCCCTTGCGGGCCACCACCCGGACCGCCTCCTGGTCGACGAGGCGCCGGCGCGCAGCGTCTCGCTCGTCGGGATCCGTGGGAGAGGCCACGACCCGCCCCTCGACCTTCGAGAACACCTTGCTGGTCACGACGAGCACGTCGCCGTCGGCGAGCCACGGTGCCGCCTCGACGATCGCGCCGGCCAGGTCGTCCCCCGGTCGGAACTCGGGAAGCCCTGGGACGGGCAGGATCTCGACGGCTCGTCCGGCGCCGTGGTCGCGCACCGTCACAGGCTCACTCCGGCCACGTCGAACGCGGCCCGCACCATCTCGGCGGTCGTCTCGGGATCGCTCATGATCAGCGGCACGCTGCGGACCGCGACCCCGGGGACGTCGGCCTCGTCGGTCGAGTGGACCAGCCAGCCGTCGAGGATGCCGGTACCGGAACGCGCCCCGTAGTGACGCCCGATCGCCTCGGCGGAGGTCTCCACTCCGATCACCTCGAGGCACTCGTCGGCCATGCCCCGCAACGGCTTTCCGCCGATGATGGGGGACAGGCCCACGATCTTGGCCTGGGTGGTGCGGAGCGCACCCCGGATCCCGGGGACGGCCAGGACGGCGCCGATGCTGACGACGGGGTTCGACGGCGCCAGCAGGACGATGTCCGCGGACTCGATCGCCTCGAGCACCCCGGGCGCCGGCTTCGCCTGCTCCGCACCGACGTACGCGAAGCTGTGCGTGGGAACCTGGGCGCGGTACCGGACCCACCACTCCTGGAAGTGGATCGCCTTCTGCTGCTCCCCGGTCGGATCCTCCGGATCGCTGATGACGACGTGGGTCTCGCTGCGATCGTCGCTGACCGGCAACAGGGAAACTCCTGGCTGCCAACGCTTGCACAGCGCCTCGGTGACGGCCGAGAGCGGGTAGCCGACCCGCAGCATCTGGCTGCGGATCAGGTGCGTGGCGATGTCGCGATCGCCGAGTCCGAACCAGTCGGGCTGGGCGCCGTAGGCCGCGAGTTCCTCTTTGGCATTCCAGGTTTCGCCGATATGACCCCAGCCGCGTTCCGGGTCGATGCCCCCGCCGAGGGTGTACATGCACGTGTCGAGATCGGGACAGATGCGCAGCCCGTGCATCCAGACGTCGTCGCCCACGTTGACGATCGCCGTGATCTCGTGATCGGACGACCCGTCGGGCCCCGACGAGTCGTCGCCCAGCAGATTTCGAACACCTTGGAGGAAACGGGCCCCTCCGACGCCGCCAACCAATACAGTCACCTTCACAACCCGAAGCCTATGCGTTGTCGCTCAGTGCTGATCGAGGCTGTCTCATCGAACCGGGTTGTACCACGCTGTGCGACGGGGTGCGGATAGTAAACGACTTTTCCCGTTCGGCTTGACCCGACACGCCAGGGCATGTCTAATCACATGTATGTCATTCCAGGTTCGAGGGGCGAGTTCACTTGGAGCGGCTGTCGGCTCGAACCATGGTTCGAGCTGTTGCGCGGGTAGCCCTCGAGGCGAGAACGGCACGAAGTGTTTTTCGAGATCGATCGACTAATTCTGCGCTAGAACACAGGTGGGGAGGCGGAGCGATGCAGTACCAACAGTACGAGTACCGGCAGTATGAGTTCGACACTCCTCTGAGCGTGGTCGACGACGAGCCGCGGGCCGATTCCGATGCGGGCGATTCTTCGGGCGTCGGCGCCGAGTTCGAACTCGGGGTGACCGTTCCTCAGCTCAGTCTGATCCCGGGTATCGACGCGATGCTCGATCCGGCAGAGGAACAGTGGCAGGACCGCGCCCTGTGCGCGCAGACCGACCCCGAGGCGTTCTTCCCCGAGAAGGGTGGTTCCACCCGCGAGGCCAAGCGCATCTGCCTCGGGTGCGAGGTTCGTGGCGAGTGCCTCGAATACGCGCTCGCCAACGACGAGCGTTTCGGTATCTGGGGTGGACTGTCGGAGCGTGAGCGCCGGCGCCTCAAGCGCGGCATCATCTGACGATTCGAAACTGCGTCTCGCTACTCGTCGGCCCCCGGTAGATCGGGGTCGATCACCTCAGGGTCCACGCCCAGATACGTGGACACCTGCTCCACCAGGACGTCGTGCACCAAGTCCTCGAGGTCGTGAGGATCCTTGGCGCGCAATTCGATCGGGCGTCGGAACAGAACGATGCGTGCCCGCGTCGCCGTGCCGCGCCGATCGATGCCCGCGGGGATGAGCCGTGACAACGGCACCGGCCCGTCGGCAACCACTTCGGGCGGCCAGTTCACCGAGTCCGGGTCGATGGCCCGAATCCGCGGCACGTCGTCGACCGCGATGTCGAGCTTGGTGAGCCGATCGTGCCATCGAGCGTCGATCGGCTCGAAAGCTCCCAGCACCAACTGATCGAACTTCTCCGCGCGTGTGCGCGCGGCCGGCAGATCCGGCGGGAACAGCGGTCCCCGGATGCCGCGGCCCCGGCGCGCGACCGAACGCGACGTCAAGGGGCGGGGGCGACGGGATCTGGCCATGCCGTGGAGATTACCGCGACCGCGGCCACGCACCTTCGGACGCCACCGGTGACCTACGGCACGGCCCGCACGGGGGCTCGGTAATCGGTCCCTCGGTGTGTCCGAGTATGCCAACCGGACACTTGGGGTTAGTCTCCTTGCTTGTGAGATCACTGCGTCGATGCTGCCGACCTGGGTGCAAGAACCCTGCTGTCGCCACCTTGACGTACGTGTACTCGGACTCCACCGCCGTGGTGGGTCCCCTGGCCACCGTGGCCGAGCCGCATTCGTGGGACCTGTGCGAGACCCACGCGTCGCGCATCACCGCCCCGAAGGGCTGGGAACTGGTTCGTTACGAGGGCGGCTTCTCGTCCAGCACCCCGGACGAGGACGACCTCACCGCGCTGGCCGAGGCGGTCCGCGAGGCAGGTCTGGGCGAGCGTCCCCGCACCGACGACGGCTCGCCGGAATCCCGTGCCGGCACATCGACGCCGTCGGCATCGCCCATCGTGCGTACCGGTCGGCGCGGTCACCTGCGCGTGTTACCCGACCCCGCGAACTGATCGGTCCGAGCGCGCGATCCTGCCCTCGGTCGACCCTGCCGTAACTCCTCTCGAACGCGTGCCACCTGCCCGGCGCTGCCGCTCAGGAGGCGGACTCGGCACAGTCCACACTAGGCTCGGTGATCGACCCGGTGGACGACTCGGTCCGACGAGCAGCGTCTGTCGCATCTACGAACAGCAGGAGTAACCAGCAGTGGCTCGATCTGTGGAATCCGTGAATGCCGTGATCAAGGCCTACGACGTGCGTGGTGTCGTCGGCGAGCAGATCGATGCCGACTTCGTCCGCGACGTGGGCGCCTCGTTCGCCCGGCTGGTACACGACGAGGCGGCCGGCGGCCGTCCGGTGACCCGCGTCGCGATCGGCCACGACATGCGCGAGTCGTCGCCCGAACTCTCGCAGGCGTTCGCGGACGGAGTCGTCGGGCAGGGTCTCGACGTCGTCCACATCGGGCTCGCGTCGACCGACCAGTTGTACTTCGCCTCGGGCATCCTGGACTGCCCCGGCGCGATGTTCACCGCGAGCCACAATCCCGCCGAGTACAACGGCATCAAACTGTGCCGCGCGGGCGCCAAGCCTGTCGGGCAGGACACCGGCCTCGCCGACATCGCCCGCGAGGTCGCCGAGGGGGTTCCCGCGTACGACGGGGACGCCGGGACCGTGTCCGAGCAGGATCTGCTCGCCGAGTACGCGAGCTTCGTCCGCGGCCTGGTGAACCTGGCCGAGCTGCGGTCGCTGACGATCGCCGTCGACGCCGGCAACGGCATGGGCGGCCACACCGTCCCCGCCGTGTTCGAACCGATGCCGGTCACGGTGCTCCCGCTGTACTTCGAGCTCGACGGCACCTTCCCCAACCACGAGGCGAATCCGCTGGATCCGGCCAACCTGGTCGATCTGCAGAAGTTCGTGCGTGAGACCGGCGCCGACATCGGCCTCGCTTTCGACGGCGATGCCGACCGGTGTTTCGTGGTCGACGAGAAGGGCAATCCGGTCTCGCCGTCGGCGGTGACGGCCCTCGTCGCCGATCGCGAACTCGCGAAGGAACCGGGCGCCACGATCATCCACAACCTCATCACGTCGCGTTTCGTGCCGGAGCTCGTCGAGAAGCTCGGGGGAACGGCGGTCCGCACCCGCGTCGGCCACTCGTTCATCAAGCAGCAGATGGCGGAGACCGGGGCAGTGTTCGGCGGCGAGCACTCCGCGCACTACTACTTCCGCGAGTTCTGGGGTGCCGACTCGGGCATGCTCGCCGCACTGCACGTCCTGGCCGCGCTCGGCGAGCAGGACCGGCCGCTGTCGGAGCTGATGGCGTCGTACGAGGCGTACGCGGCGTCCGGCGAGATCAACTCCACCGTCGCGGACGCGGCCGAGCGGACCGAGGCCGTCATAGCCCAGTTCGCGGACCGCACGGTTTCCGTGGACCGACTCGACGGCGTCACGGTCGACCTGGGGGACGGCGCATGGTTCAACCTGCGCGCCTCGAACACCGAGCCGCTGCTGCGCCTGAACGTCGAGGCCCGCACATCCGCCGACGTCGACGCGCTCGTCACCGAGATCCTCGAAACGGTCCGCGCCTAGAACGTCGATTGCTGGGATACTCGAGACACCTGGACTCGTCGGGGGGACAGGGGTGAGTGGGAGTTGAAAGGGAGGTGCGTTCGCGATGACAGCTCCGTCGTCTCTGGTCGATCTCGACGATGTCGACGCCCTGCTCGCCGCCGATGTCGACGGCACGCTCAGGTTCGCGGCGCTCGGCGGTGCGCAGATCCGCGCGACCGCGGCCGCGGTCCACGAGAACGCCCTGTCCCGCCTGCACGGGATGCAGCCACGCAGCGTCGTCCTCGTCAGCGGTGACGGCAGTGCGTCCCGGGCCGCGGAGCTCACCCAGGCCGCGGTCGGCAACAGGGTCGGCGTCCCGGTGCTCGGGTCCGTCGGCACGCCGCCCTGGGTGGGGCCGCTCGACGTGGTCGTCGTCGCCGGCGACGACGCCGGCGATCCACGGCTCGTCGAGGCCGTCGACAGCGCGCTGCGGCGCGGTGCCGAGGTCGTCGTCGTCGCACCGGACGAGGGGCCGATGCGTGCCGCGGGTGCCGGGCGGGCACTGATTCTGCCGCCCCGCGTCGCGGTACCCGATCACCACGGTCTGCTCCGGTACCTCGCGGCCTTCCTGGCAGTCCTGGTCGCCGTCGAGGCCGAACGGTCGTCGAGGATCATCCCGGACCTCGATCGTCTCGCCGATGCGGTCGACGCCGAGGCCGTGCGAAACCATCCGTCGAACGAGGTCTTCCACAATCCTGCGAAGTCGCTGGCCGCGCGGATGCAGGGTCGTCGCGTCGTGCTGACCGGGGACTCCCGGACCACCGCGCTGGTGGCCCGGCACGGCAGCGAGACGCTACTGCGCGTCGGCGCCGGGGTGGCCGTGGCCACGGACCTGCCCGACGCCGTGAGCGGGGTGCGGACGTTCCCGGCGGCCGCCGCGGCCGGGTACGACCCGTTCTTCCACGACGAGGAACTCGACGGTCCGGCGCCGGCGCCGGCCGTGCGGGTGATCGTGCTCGCGTTCGACGCGAACCGGGCCGCAGTCGAGCGTCGGGTCGCGGCTCTTCCGGATGTGGACGTCGTCGTCGCCGACGGCAACGATGCCGTGCCGGATCTCTCCGCGTCCGGCCTTTCGGCGTCGGAGCTTTCGGTACCGGATCTTTCCGCGTCGGGGCCGCCGGGGTCGGGGGGCACCCGGACCGACCTGGAACAGCTGGCACTTCTCGTCGGCCGACTCGAGATGAGCGCGGCCTATCTACGTCTGATCGGTGGTAACTAGTGCGCCAACTCGAAGGGGCGCTCCGGTCGTACGCCTGGGGGTCACGGACCGCGCTCGCGGAACTGAGCGGCCGTCCGAGCCCCAGCGCGCACCCGGAGGCGGAGCTGTGGCTGGGAGCGCATCCGGGCGATCCCGCGCACGTGATCGAGGACAGCGGGAGCCGTTCGCTGCGCGACGTGATCGACGCGGCGCCGCTGTCGGAGTTGGGCGAGCGCAGCGTCGCGGAGTTCGGTGAGCGCCTGCCGTTCCTGCTGAAGGTGCTGGCCGCCGAGGAACCGTTGTCGTTGCAGGCCCATCCCAGCGCCGAGCAGGCCCGGGAGGGATTCGCGCGGGAGGACGCGGCGGGGATCCCCGTGGACTCGGCGGAACGCAACTACCGCGACGCGAGCCACAAACCGGAGCTCGTCGTCGCGCTCACCAGATTCGAGGCGCTGGCCGGATTTCGGGATCCGCACCGAACCGTGCGGTTCCTCCGGGCGCTCGACGTCGCCCAGCTCGAACCGTACGTGGGGTTGCTGGCCGGTCAGCCGGACCCGGACGGCCTGCGGGCGCTGTTCACGACGTGGATCACGCTGCCCTCGCCGGCACTGTCGGCGCTGCTGCCGCCCGTGCTCGACGGCTGCGTCGAGTACCTGTCGCGCACCGATGCGGCCGAGGCCGAGTTCGCCCCCGAGGCACGCACCGCGCTCGAGCTGAGCGAGGGCTACCCGGGCGACGCCGGCGTGCTCGCCGCGCTGCTGCTCAACCGCATCACCCTCGAACCGGGACAGGGTCTGTTCCTCGCGGCCGGGAATCTGCACGCGTACCTGCACGGAACCGCCGTCGAGATCATGGCGAACTCCGACAACGTGCTGCGCGGCGGGCTCACCCCCAAGCATGTGGACGTTCCGGAACTGCTGCGTGTGCTCGATTTCGACTCGGTCGACGTCCCGTTGCTGGCGCCGGCTCCCACGGGCAGGGTCGGCGAGGTCGCGTACGCGACGCCGGCACCCGAGTTCGTGCTGACCCGCATCGACCTGGACGCGTCGGACGCGGAATCGGGGGTGGCCGCGACGATCGAACCCGACGGGCCGCAGATCCTGCTGTGCACGTCGGGGGCGGCCAAGCTCGGATGCGGCGCGCAGTCCCTCGTCCTCGAGCGCGGCGGTGCGGCGTGGATCTCCGCGTCGGACAACGAGATCCACATCCAGGCGTGCGCCGACGACACCCAGATCTTCCGGGCCGGCGTGGGCGTCTGACATCCCGGCCGCTGGGGTGATTCGCGACGACCCGGAGCCCTACCGCACCACGGCCGGTCAGGCGTCGAACTCCAGGTCGAACGGCGTGTCGCGAAACCGTGCTGGGCGCCTTCTCCCGGCATAGGCTTCCACCATCCCAACCTCCCGAGGAGGCAGCGATGGCGACATCCGACCCGAAGTCCGGCCGCACACGGCCCCGATCAGGCCTGTTCCGCACGAAGTCGGTCGAGCAGTCGATTCTCGAGACCGACGAACCGGAGACCAAACTTCGCAAAGACCTCACTTCGTGGGACCTGACGGTCTTCGGTGTCGCGGTCGTGATCGGCGCGGGCATCTTCACACTCACGGCCCGCACTGCGGGCAACATCGCGGGGCCGTCGGTCTCGTTGGCCTTCGTGTTCGCGGCGGTCGCGTGTGCTCTCGCGGCACTGTGTTACGCGGAGTTCGCGTCCACGGTTCCGGTCGCGGGCAGTGCGTACACCTTCTCCTACGCGACGTTCGGTGAGTTCGTCGCGTGGATCATCGGCTGGGACCTGATCCTCGAGTTCGCCCTCGCGGCGTCGGTGGTGGCGAAGGGCTGGTCCCTGTACCTCGGTGAGGTGCTCGGCAGCTCCAGTCCGGTGTGGCACATCGGTTCACGCGAGATCGACTGGGGCGCGGTGCTCATCGTCGCGATCATCACCGTGCTGCTGGCGACCGGCACGAAACTGTCGTCGCGGGTCTCGGCCGTGATCACGGCGATCAAGGTCGCGGTCGTGCTGTTCGTCGTCGTGGTCGGGGCCTTCTACATCAAGGGGGACAACTACTCCCCGTACATCCCGCCGTCGGAGTCCGGATCGACCGGTGAGGGCATCCATCAGTCGCTGTTCTCTTTCGTCACGGGCGCCGGTGGCAGCACGTTCGGCTGGTACGGCCTCCTTGCGGCGGCGAGCCTGGTGTTCTTCGCCTTCATCGGCTTCGACGTCGTGGCGACGACCGCGGAGGAGACCAAGGACCCGCAGAAGGCGATGCCCCGCGGCATCCTCGGGTCCCTCGCGATCGTGACGGTGCTCTACGTCGCGGTCTCGCTCGTGCTCACCGGGATGGTGAACTACACCGACCTGGCCGGCGACGATTCGACGCTCGCGACCGCCTTCGCGATCAACGGAATGGACTGGGCCAAGAATCTGATCTCCTTCGGTGCGCTCGCGGGCCTGACCACCGTCGTCATGGTCCTGATGCTCGGACAGACCCGCGTGTTGTTCGCGATGTCGCGTGACGGCCTGATGCCGCGCAGCCTCGCTCCGACCGGTAAACACGGCACGCCGGTCCGGATCACCGTGCTGGTCGGCGTCGTCGTCGCCGTCCTCGCCGCGTTCTTCCCGATCGGCACTCTCGAGGAGATGGTCAACATCGGAACGCTGTTCGCGTTCGTGCTGGTGTCGATCGGCGTCGTGGTGCTGCGTCGGACGCGTCCGGATCTGCCCCGAGGGTTCCGCGTGCCGTTGGTGCCGTTCGTGCCGATCCTCGCGGTCATCTCCTGCCTGTGGCTGATGTTCAACCTCTCCGTCGAGACCTGGCTGCGCTTCGTGGTGTGGATGGCGATCGGCGTGGTCGTCTACTTCGCCTACAGCCGGCGGCACTCGATGATCGGTGTGCGGGAACGTGCCGCCGCCGCGCAGTCGGAACAGAAATCGTGAGGTTTACAAATTAGCTCGATTGTCTAGACCACGTACACGAGGCCGCGTATCGTCAAACCCAGGGTGATGCCGCTCACTTTGGGGCGGTCTCGTGGAAGGGGACGACAATGGCGACCGACGAAGCTGTCGAGACGGACGTGCCGGTCTGGCGCGATAAGAAGCGGTACCTGTGGCTGCTGGGCCTGATTCCGCCGACGGCGATCTTCCTGGCGATCGGGTTGGTCTGGGCGTTCGACCGGATCGGGTTGGACGCGGTGGCGCCGGTGTGGTGGTGGATCGGGCCCCTGCTGGTCTACTTCCTGCTGCCGATCCTCGACCTGGCGTTCGGCGCCGACGGCCAGAACCCGCCGGACGAGGTCATGGACCATCTCGAGAACGATCGGTACTACCGCTGGTGCACGTACGCCTACATCCCGCTGCAGATCGTCACGGTGGTGGTCGCGTGCTACCTGTGGTCCGCGGACGACCTGAGCTGGCTCGGGATCGACGGCGGGCTGGGCCTGATCTCGAAGATCGGCCTCGCGATCAGCGTCGGATGCGTGGCCGGCATCGGCATCAACACCGCGCACGAACTGGGTCACAAGAAGGACGATCTGGAGCGGTGGCTGTCGAAGATCACGCTGGCGCAGTCGTTCTACGGACACTTCTACATCGAGCACAACCGCGGCCACCACGTGCGGGTCGCCACCCCCGAGGACCCCGCGAGTTCCCGCTTCGGGGAGAGCTTCTGGGCGTTCCTGCCCCGCAGCGTGTGGGGCAGCCTGCGCTCGTCGTGGCACCTGGAGAAGGCGCGACTCGAGCGGCTCGGCAAGAGTCCGTGGACGATTCGCAACGACGTGCTGAACGCGTGGCTGATGTCGGTGGTGCTGTTCGGTGCGGTGATCGCGATCTTCGGCTGGGAGGTGGCGCCGTTCCTGGTGCTGCAGGCCGTGTTCGGGTTCTCCCTGCTGGAGACGGTCAACTACCTCGAGCACTACGGATTGCTGCGTCAGCGCACCGAGAGCGGACGCTACGAGCGCTGCACGCCTGCGCACAGCTGGAACAGCGATCACATCTGCACCAACATCTTCCTCTACCACCTGCAGCGGCACAGCGACCATCACGCCAACCCCACGCGGCGCTACCAGACGCTGCGGAGCATGGATGCCGCGCCGAACCTGCCGAGCGGGTACGCCAGCATGATCATGCTCGCGTACGTGCCGCCGCTGTGGCGTGCGGTGATGGATCGAAAGGTCCTCGCGCACTACGACGGCGACATCACGAGGGTCAATCTGCAGCCGAGCAGGCGGGAGAAGCTGCTCGCGGCACACGGGGGCGCGGCATGAGCGCGTATCGCTGCCCGGTGTGTGAGTTCGTGTTCGACGAGGCCGTCGGCGCGCCCCGCGAGGGGTTCCCCGCCGGCACCTCGTGGGCGTCGGTGCCCGACGACTGGTGCTGCCCCGACTGCGGGGTCAGGGAGAAGATCGATTTCGAACCCGTGTGACGGGGAACAGGACAGGGATCATGAAGGACTACAAGCTCTATCAGTGCGCGCAGTGCGGATTCGAGTACGACGAGGAACTCGGCTGGCCGGACGAGGGGATCGCGCCCGGCACCCGGTGGGAGGACATCCCCGACGACTGGCGCTGCCCCGATTGCGGTGCAGCGAAGGAGGACTTCTTCATGGTCGAGGTCGAGCACAGCTGAGGCGGCGGGCGTGCCGCCACTAGGGTCGAGAGTATGACCGAGTCACATCCACGGGTGCCGTACCAGGAGGCGTCGCGGCTGCTGCTGCGCGAATCGATCCTGGACGCGGTCCACGACTTCCTTCTCGAACGCGACTGGTCGGGTGTGACCATGACGGACGTCGCGGCGGCGGTGGGCGTGAGCCGGCAGACGCTGTACAACGAGTTCGGGTCGCGGCAAGGGCTCGCGAACGGCTACGCGCTGCGGCTGGTGGACCGGTTCGTCGACGCCGTCACGGACGCGGTCTACCGGCACGAGGGCGATGCCCACGCGGCGCTGGTGGACGGATTCACGGGCTTCTTCCAGGCCAGTGGCGCGGACCCGTTGGTTCGGTCACTGCGGACGGGTGCGGCGAAACCGGACCTACTGCGCATCGTGACCACCGACAGCGCCCCGCTGATCGAGCGGGCGACGGGGCGGCTGGCAGAGACCTTCCGGCTGAGCTGGATTGGGGCACCGGACGCCGAGGCGACGGTGCTGGGGCACGGCATCGTGCGCATCGCGCTCAGCTACGTGTCGATGCCGCCGACGTCCGATCGTGACGATGCGCGCGAGTTGGCGGCCCTGCTCGCGCCCTTCGTCGACGTCGTGACCCGCGCGTGAGGTACTGCCCGTCCCCGGTGCGGATCGGTACCCGATAGCCTGGGAGCCAACCCAGACAGTCAACAGGAGAGGCATATGACGACCTCAGTTTCATCGGAGCCGGTGGCAGAGCACCGGGGCGGGATCGACTTCAAGGTGGCGGATCTGTCGCTCGCCGAGTTCGGCCGCAAGGAGATCCGTCTCGCCGAGCACGAGATGCCCGGTCTGATGGCGCTCCGCCGCGAGTACGCAGACGTGTTGCCGCTCAAGGGTGCTCGCATCTCCGGTTCGCTGCACATGACGATCCAGACCGCGGTCCTGATCGAGACGCTGGTCGCGCTCGGTGCTGAAGTTCGATGGGCGTCGTGCAACATCTTCTCGACGCAGGACCACGCCGCCGCAGCCGTCGTCGTCGGCCCGCACGGAACCGTCGACGAGCCCAAGGGTGTCCCGGTCTTCGCGTGGAAGGGCGAGACGCTCGAGGAGTACTGGTGGGCCGCCGAGCAGATGCTCACCTGGCCGGGCACGACCGCGAACATGATCCTCGACGACGGTGGCGACGCCACGATGCTGGTGCTGCGCGGTGCGCAGTACGAGAAGGCCGGCGTCGTTCCGCCCACCGACGACGACCACGACTCGGACGAGTACAAGGTGTTTCTCGCGCTGCTGCGCAAGTCGCTCGAGTCCGACGGCGGCAAGTGGACCGCGATCGCCGAGTCGGTCAAGGGTGTCACCGAGGAGACCACCACGGGCGTCCTGCGCCTGTACCAGTTCGCTGCCGCCGGTGAGCTCGCCTTCCCGGCGATCAACGTCAACGACTCGGTCACCAAGAGCAAGTTCGACAACAAGTACGGCACCCGCCACTCGCTGCTCGACGGCATCAACCGCGGCACCGACGTCCTGATCGGCGGCAAGGCCGCGCTGGTGTGCGGTTACGGCGACGTCGGCAAGGGCTGCGCCGAGGCGCTGCGCGGCCAGGGCGCACGCGTCACGGTCACCGAGATCGACCCGATCAACGCGCTGCAGGCGATGATGGACGGCTTCGACGTCAAGACCGTCGAGGAGTTCATCGGCCAGGCGGACATCGTCATCACTGCGACCGGCAACAAGGACATCATCTCCTTCGAGCACATGAAGCAGATGAAGCACCAGGCGATCCTCGGCAACATCGGCCACTTCGACAACGAGATCGACATGGCGGGTCTCGAGCGGGCCGGTGACGTCACGCGCATCAACATCAAGCCGCAGGTCGACGAGTTCACCTTCGCCGACGGCCATTCGATCATCGTGCTGTCCGAGGGGCGCCTGTTGAACCTCGGCAACGCCACCGGTCATCCGTCGTTCGTGATGTCGAACTCGTTCGCGAACCAGACGATCGCGCAGATCGAGCTGTGGACCAAGCCGGACGAGTACGACAACGAGGTGTACCGCCTGCCCAAGCACCTCGACGAGAAGGTCGCGAAGATCCACGTCGAGGCGCTCGGTGGCTCGATCACCAAGCTGACGAAGGACCAGGCCGAGTACATCGGTGTCGACGTCGAGGGCCCGTACAAGCCGGAGCACTACCGGTACTGAGGCACCCGCGACATTCGTCGTAGTCAGTCACGGCATCGGCCGGGGATCGTGGTCACGATCCCCGGCCGATGCCGTTATCCGGCCCTCCCGGCGCGGTCCGCTCGCTAGGGTCCGAAGGTATGGCGGCGACGGGGAGTGGCGAGCGTCTGTTGTTTCGCGATGTCCGGGTGTTCGACGGCGAGTCCGCGACTCTCGTGCACGGAGACGTGCTGATCGACGGCGACCGGATCGAGGCGGTCTCGGAATCGCCGATCGGGGACGCGCCGGGACGGGAGACCGTCGTGATCGACGGCGGCGGCCGGGTGCTGATGCCGGGGATGAGCGACGCGCACGTGCACCTGGTGGGCAATGCCAACTCGTATCTGGATCTGCTCACCGGGTCGCAGGCACACATCGCGCTCAACGGTGTCGCGGAGGCCCGGAACATGCTGTCACGCGGATTCACCGCGGTGCGCGACATGGCGGGCGACACCGCGAGCATCAAGACCGCGGTCGATCGGGGCCAGTTCCCCGGTCCGAGGATCTATCCCAGCCAGGCCGCGATCTCACAGACCAGCGGGCACGGCGACTTCGGCTTCGTCTACGACACCCCCACCGAGCTCGGCGGTGTCGAGAACCGATCCGAGGCAATCGGTTTCATGCGCATCGCGAACGGCGAATCGCAGGTTCTGGCGGCGGTACGGGAACAACTCAAGCGCGGCGCCTCGCAGATCAAGCTGATGGTCGGCGGTGGTGCGGCGTCGATGTACGACCCGCTGTACACGGTGCAGTTCACTGCGGGCGAGTTGCGGGCGGCGGTCGACGCGGCCACCGATTACGGCACGTACGTGGCCACCCACGTCTACAACGTCACGGGCATCCGGCGGGCGATCGAGGCGGGAGTGACGTCGATCGAGCACGGCCATCTCGCGGACGAGGACACGATCGCGCTCATGGCCGAACGCGGCGTGTGGCTGTCGATGCAGCCGTTCGCGGAGGACGACCACCACTTCCCGGATCCCGGCCGGGCGGAGAAGAACCGGGAGATCTGCGGGGGCGTGGAGCGGGTGTACGGCTGGGCCCGCGAGCACGGGGTGCAGGTCGCCTTCGGCACCGACCTGCTCCTCGAACCCGAGTTCGCGGCGAGGCAGAGCGCGATGGCGGCCCGCCTGGCCGACTACTTCGACAACGTGGATGCGCTCCGGATGCTGACGTCGGGCAATGCCCGACTGTTCCGTATGGCGGGGGAGCGGGATCCGTACCGCGACGCCCCGTTCGGGGTGATCGCGCCCGGGGCGTGGGCCGATGTGCTGCTCGTCGACGGAAATCCGCTCGACGACCTCTCGCTGCTCGCCGATCCGGCGAAGTACCTCGCGGTGATCGTCAAGGGCGGCGTGGTCCACAAGAACGTGTTGTGACCGCCGTCCCGTCCCGGGGTCCGGGCGTCGGGCGGTGACCACCGATAGGCTCGGCGGTCGTGGGAATGCTGATCGCCCTGGAGGGGCTCGACGGTGCCGGTAAGCGCACGCTCGTCGGCAAGGTCGTCGCTCGACTCGAATCGGACGGCCTCGACGTCGCCACGCTCGACTTCCCGCGCTACGGGGCGTCGATCCATGCCGATCTCGCTTCCGAGGCGCTCAGGGGCGCACACGGCGACCTGAGCGCGTCGGTGCACGCGATGGCCGTGATGTTCGCGCTCGACCGGGCCGGCGCGGCCGAGCGGTTGCGGGAACTCGTCGCCGCGCACGACGTCGTGATCCTCGACCGCTACGTCGCGTCCAACGCCGCGTACGGCGCCGCGCGGATGCACGAGGATGCCGAGGGCGAATTCGTCGGCTGGATCGACAACCTCGAGTTCGACCGGCTCGGGCTGCCGCGTCCCGATCTCCAGCTGTATTTGGACGTGCCGGTCGCCCTCGCCGAGGAGCGCGCCCGGGCACGCGAAGCGCAGGACATTTCCCGTGTGCTCGACGCGTACGAAAAGGACACTGGCCTGCAGAGTCGGACCGGCGAGGTGTACCGCGAACTGGCGGCCACGGACTGGAACTCGCCGTGGTGGACGCTCACGCCCGACACCGATCCGGGCATTCTGGCCGATAAACTGGCACTCTTGCATCAGCGGAGAGGGCTGCCGCCGAAACATTGAGCGGCACGCCGAGGCGTGTACGCGCCTTTCCACATCAAGCAGCCTCGAAGATGTAACGATAGGGATATGAAGCCAAGGATTCTGGTTGTCGACGATGACACGGCGCTCGCCGAGATGCTCACCATCGTGCTTCGCGGTGAGGGGTTCGAACCCTACGTGGTGGGCGACGGCAGCCAGGCACTGGCGGCCGTCCGTGAGACGCGGCCGGACCTGGTGCTGCTCGACCTCATGCTTCCCGGCATGAACGGCATCGACGTGTGCCGTGTCCTGCGGGCGGAGTCCGGCGTGCCGATCGTGATGCTCACGGCCAAGACGGACACCGTCGACGTGGTCCTCGGGCTCGAGTCGGGCGCCGACGACTACATCATGAAGCCGTTCAAGCCGAAGGAGCTGGTCGCCCGGGTCCGCGCCCGGCTGCGTCGCACCGAGGAGGAGCCCGCGGAGGTGCTCAGCATCGGCGACATCATGATCGATGTCCCGGCGCACAAGGTCACGCGGGACAACGCGCTGATCTCGCTGACGCCCCTCGAGTTCGATCTGCTGGTGGCGCTCGCCCGCAAGCCGCGTCAGGTGTTCACCCGTGAGGTACTGCTCGAACAGGTGTGGGGCTACCGCCACGCTGCCGACACCCGCCTGGTGAACGTGCACGTGCAGCGCCTGCGCGCGAAGGTCGAGAAGGATCCCGAGAACCCCGAGGTCGTTCTCACCGTCAGGGGGGTCGGCTACAAGGCCGGACCGCCGTGATCGGTGCCGGACGGAACCGGCGGCGAGTCCGCAGGGCGTTCTCGCCGCTGATCCGCTGGTGTCGGGCTTCCGGCAACAGGCTCGCTCATTCGTGGCGCAGGTCGCTGCAGCTACGTGTCGTGGTTTCGGCACTGTCGTTGTCGCTGATCGTCATCACGATTCTCGGTGTGGTGCTCACCAGTCAGCTCACCGATCGCCTCCTCGACGCGAAGATCACCGCGGCGAGCGAGGAACTCGACCGTGCGCGGGGCACCGTGGAGGCGCAGCTGTCGGGTGCCGACGACAGCGGATCCCTGCAGGTCCGGTTGGATGCTGCGCGCCTCGCGCTGACGAATCGGGAATCCGACGGTGGCCAGACCTCCGGCTCCGCGGGCACCTTCGATCCGGTGCTCATCGTGCCCGGCGACGGTCCGCGCGAACCGACGGCGAGCGGACCGGTCGAGCAGATCCCGGAGAGCCTGCGCGAATTCGTGCGCGCGAACCAGATCAGCTACCAGTTCGCGACCGTCAACGACCCGGACGGGTATTCCGGCCCCGCGCTCATCATCGGCAGTCCCACCGCTTCGGACATCGCCACGCTCGAGCTGTATTTGGTGTTCCCACTCGCGAGCGAGGACAGCAGTCTGTCGCTGATGAGGGGCACGCTGCTCATCGGCGGCGCGGTGCTCGCGGTGCTGCTCGCGGCGATCTCGATGCTGGTGGCCCGGCAGGTCGTGCTGCCGATCCGTTCGGCGTCCCGCATCGCGGTGCGCTTCGCGGACGGCCGGCTCAAGGAGCGCATGCCGGTGCGCGGCGAGGACGACATGGCGCGTCTCGCGATGTCGTTCAACGAGATGGCCGAGAGCCTGTCGAAGCAGATCACGCAGCTCGAGGAGTTCGGCAACCTGCAGAAGCGGTTCACCTCGGACGTGAGCCACGAACTGCGAACACCGCTGACCACCGTGCGCATGGCCGCAGACCTCATCCACGACAGCAGCGACGAGCTCGATCCCGTGCTCAAGCGATCGTCGGAGCTGCTGGTCGCCGAGCTGGACCGGTTCGAGAGCCTGCTCGGGGATCTGCTCGAGATCTCGCGTCACGACGCCGGTGTCGCCGAGCTCGCGTCCGAACAGCTGGACCTGCGCATGTGTGCGCGCGCCGCCGTCTCGACGGTCCGCCACCTCGCGAAGGAGACGTCGACGGAGCTGATCGTCGATCTGCCCGAGGAACCGGTGGTCGCGGAGGTCGATCCGCGCCGCGTCGAGCGGATCCTGCGCAACCTGCTCGCGAACGCGATCGACCACGGCGAGGGCAAGCCCGTCCTGCTGCGGTTGCGCGCGGACGACGACGCGGCGGCGTTCATCGTGCGGGACCAGGGGGTCGGTCTGCGTCCGGGGGAGGAGAAGCTGGTGTTCAACCGGTTCTGGCGGTCCGATCCGTCGCGTGTCCGGAGGTCCGGGGGGACCGGCTTGGGGCTGGCGATCAGTGTCGAGGACGCGAATCTGCACAACGGAACGCTCGAGGCCTGGGGCGAGCCCGGCGAGGGTGCCTGCTTCCGGCTCACGCTGCCGCGCGTGCGCGGGCGCAAGGTGACCCGGAGTCCGCTGCCGCTCAAGCCGGGCGTGACCAAGTACGTCCAGGGCCGGCCGCTGCCGGGCGCGCCCGCCACGACCGGGGTCCAGGAGACCACGGTCCAGGAGACGGCGGGGCAGGAGACGGCGGGGCAGGAAACGGCGGGGCCGGTTGCTGCGGAGAGCCCCGTCCCCACCGTCATCGAGGCGGACGTGATCGAGGAGGAGTTGCCCACGCCTGCCTTCCAGCCCGATCCGGACGACAGTCCGACGGTGCCGAGGGTGCGGGAGAAGGAATCGTGAAGCGGTCGCGTGCGGTGTTGTGCGCCGTGCTCGGGGCTGTGATCGTGGGCGCGACGGGCTGTGCCAACCTGCCGGACTCCTCCGCGCCGCAGGCGATCGGAACGATCGAACGATCGGTGCCGACCACGAGCGTCGAGGCGCCCGCGCCGGGCCGGGAACCGGACCTGCTGCTCCGGGACTTCGTCAAGGCGAGTACCGATCCCGCCAACCGGCACCTCGCCGCCCGGCAATTCCTGACCAAGGACACCTCGGCGCGGTGGGACGACGCCGCGAGCGCGACGATCGTCGACAAGATCGACCTCATCCTCGAATCACGCACCGCGGATCGCGCGGTGTACACGATCCGGGCCAACCGGGTGGGACAGCTCGAGCCGGGCGGTCTCTACCAGGCTCAGGAAGGCACCTTCGAGGCCAAATTCAGCTGGGTCAAGGTCGACGGCGAGTGGCGGATCGACGACCTGCCGTCCGGCGTCATCATGGATCGGCCCCAGTTCCTGAATTCCTACCAGCGCAAGTCGCTGTACTTCCTGGACCCGACCGCCGCCACCGTGGTGCCGGATCCGCGCTGGGTCGCGGCGAGCCAGGACCAGATGGCCACGCAGTTGATCGGTCTGCTCATCGACGGCCCCAAACCCTCGCTCGCGGGCGCGGTGCGCAACGAACTGGGCTCCGGGGTGTCGGTGCTGGGCACCATCACCAAGGCCGACGGCCGCTCGTCGCAGGTGGGGGTCGGTCTGGGCGGTATCCGCGTCGACTTCCAGGGACTCAGCAAGATGAGCGCGCAGTCGCGCGAGCTTCTCGCCGCACAGGTGGTCTGGACGTTGGCGAACGCCGACATCTCCGGGCCCTACGTGTTGCTGGCGGACGGGCAGCCGCTCGATCCTCGCTACGCCGACGGCTGGACCACCGCGGACGTGGCGTCGTTGAATCCCCTCGCGACCACGAGCGCCACCGTCGGTCTGCATGCGTTGCGCGGGGGCGGCCTCATCTCCGTCGACGACGCGGTCGTCACGCCCGTCCCGGGCTACTTCGGGGCGTCCGACAACCTTCGTTCGGTCGCGATCTCGCGTGACGGCTCCCTCGTGGCCGCGGTGGCGGAGACGCGGCGCCCGGCGCCCGACCCGCAGACCGCGCTCGTGGTGGGGACGTACGACGGCAACGTGGCCACCGCGCTCGAGGCCCAGTCGGTGACGCGGCCGTCCTGGGCTCTCGACGGCACCAGCGTCTGGGCGGTGGTGAACGGCTCGACCGTGGTGCGAGTGGTCCGGGAGACCGGCACCGGCAAGCTCACCACGACGAACGTGGAGAGCGGGGCCATCGGCGCCATCGGTGGTCCCGTCACCGAACTGCGGCTGTCGCGTGACGGCGTGCGTGCCGCACTGATCGTCGACGGCAAGGTCTACGTCGCGACCGTGGTCCAGTTGCCGGACGGCGCCTATTCGCTCACCAACCCGCGCGCGATCGCGCACGGGCTGGGCGGACCGGCGATCTCGCTGGACTGGAGCACCGGGGACACGGTGGTCGTCGCGCGCGGGGGATCCGACGTCCCGGTGGTCCAGCTCGCGGTCGACGGATCACGGATGGACTCGCTGCCGAGCCGGAACCTGACGGCGCCGGTGACGGCCGTCGACGCGACGTCGACCACCGAGTACGTCGCGGATGCGCGCGCGGTGTTCCAACTCAACAACAACGACCCCGCCGGCGATCGGTACTGGCGCGAGGTGCCCGGGCTGGCCGGCACCAAGGCGATCCCGGTCCTGCCGGGCTGACCCGGACCGGTCGGCGGCGCGATCGCCGGCTTGTCGGTGGCGGGCGGCACACTGCCCGGTGTGCGCACACTCCTCGACCTGGTCCTACCCGCCGAGTGCGGGGGCTGCGGTGTCCAGGGAACGCAGTGGTGCGAGCGGTGCCGCCGGTCGCTGGCGGACGCACCGATCGCGGTCACTCCCCGGGTCGACCCGGGTGTGCCGGTGTGGGCGCTGGGGCCGTACTCGGGTCCGCGTCGGCGCGCGGTGATCGCCGCGAAGGAACGTGGGCGCAGAGACCTCGCGGTGCCGCTGGGCGCCGCGCTGGCGGGTGCGATCGGGGTGCTGCGGCAGTGGGGTGAGCTGGGACCGGAGGGCTCGTCCCGGCTGTGCCTGGTACCCGCACCGACGCGCGCCCGTGCGGCACGGGCGCGCGGAGGCGACCCGGTGCTGCGGGCGGTGCGGGCCGCTGCGTCCGGACTCGAAGCGGACTGCCGCGTGTGGCCCGTCCTGTCGATGCGCCGGGGAGTACGCGATTCGGTGGGTCTGTCGGCCGCCCAGCGGCAGGACAACATCGGCGGCCGCATCGTGCTCGAGCGGTCGTGGAGCCGGATGCCCGACCCGGGGCGTCGGCGCAATGAGGTGGTTCTCGTCGACGACGTCGTGACGACCGGTGCCACTTCCGCGGAGTCGGTCCGGGTCCTTCGGTCTGCTGGGGCGCGTGTTGCTGCAGTGATCGTCGTGGCGGCCGCGTGAGCCGCACAACCCGCCGAGCTGGGAAAACGGTCGATCCGGGCGAATGTCGTCCACGACACACCGGTGAAATCCCGCTGAACAGTGGCACACCGAGCAGTTACGTACTAGCGTCGCCATCACACCCGAAGTCACAGGTGGGAGGTGATATTTCACGTTCTGATACCGGGTGGTTCCCCGCCCGGTCGAGATCGAACTCGCCGGTCCCACCTCAGTGGGCCGGCCGAAAAATCGGGAGGTACGAGTGACGACCCCTATGCAAGCCTCGGTTTTCGTCGACGAAGACACCGCCACTGCGGAGGCTCCGAGTACCACGGGCGTGAGCAACGCCGAAATCGTCGTCAAAGGACGCAACGTAGAAGTGCCGGAACACTTCCGGGTCTATGTTTCCGAGAAGCTCGCACGACTCGAGCGCTTCGATCCCACCATCTTCCACTTCGATGTGGAACTCCAACACGAACGCAACCGCCGACAGGCCAAGAGTTGCCAGCGCGTCGAGATCACGGCTCGCGGCAAGGGGCCCGTCGCCCGCGCCGAAGCGAGCGCGGACAGTTTCTACGCGGCATTCGAATCCGTGACTGCCAAACTGGAAAGTCGGTTGCGCCGGACCAAGGATCGCCGAAAGGTCCATTACGGGGAGAAGACGCCGGTATCGGTCGCGCAGGCCACTGCTGCACTCGCACAAGATGATTCGTTGGCGATCGACCGTGATCTCTCCCTGGACGGTGAGGCTCCGCCCGGTCCGGGTCAGATCGTGCGCACCAAGGTCCACTCCGCCGCACCGATGACCGTCGACGATGCGCTGTACGAGATGGAACTTGTCGGCCACGACTTCTACCTGTTCCACGACAAGGAGACCGATCGGCCCTCCGTCGTGTACCGCCGCCACGCGTTCGACTACGGATTGATTCGCCTGGCCTGACCTTGCGGACGGTCGGTCTACTCGTCCGACCGTGAATACGCATACCATGGGATCCGGCTGGGGTCGCCCGACCTCGGCCGGATCCCGTTTGTCATGTATCTGCCACCGATACCGACACCTGGAACCCGACACCTGGATTGAGGACGAAGAGGACCGTGCCGTCACTGTCGCTATCGAAGCTGCTCCGTGTAGGTGAGGGTCGCATGGTCAAGCGGCTCAAGCAGATCGCCGACCATGTCTCCTCCCTCTCTCCCGAGGTCGAGGCGCTCACCGACGAGCAGCTGCGGGCCAAGACCGATGAGTTCAGGAAGCGTTACGCCGACGGCGAGACGCTCGACGACATGCTGCCCGAGGCGTTCGCCGTCGCGCGTGAGGCCGCGAGCCGTGTGCTCAGCCAGCGTCACTTCGACGTGCAGGTCATGGGCGGTGCGGCCCTGCACTTCGGCAACGTCGCCGAGATGAAGACCGGTGAGGGCAAGACCCTGACCTGTGTCCTGCCGGCGTACCTCAATGCCATTTCCGGTGACGGCGTCCACGTCGTGACCGTCAACGACTACCTCGCCAAGCGCGACTCGGAGTGGATGGGCCGTGTCCACCGCTTCCTGGGCCTCGAGGTCGACGTGATCCTGTCCGGCATGACGCCCGCACAGCGCCGCAAGGCGTACGCGGCCGACATCACGTACGGCACCAACAACGAGTTCGGTTTCGACTACCTGCGCGACAACATGACGCACACGCTCGACGACCTGGTGCAGCGTGGCCACAACTTCGCGGTCGTCGACGAGGTCGACTCGATCCTCATCGACGAGGCCCGCACCCCGCTCATCATCTCGGGTCCGGCCGACGCGTCCAGCAAGTGGTACGGCGAGTTCGCGCGTATCGCGCCGCTGCTCAAGCGTGACGTCCACTACGAGGTCGACATCAAGAAGCGCACCATCGGCGTGCACGAGGCCGGCGTCGAGTTCGTCGAGGACCAGCTCGGTATCGACAATCTGTACGAGGCGGCGAACTCGCCGCTGGTGAGCTACCTCAACAACGCCATCAAGGCCAAGGAGCTCTACCAGCGCGACAAGGACTACATCGTCCGCGACGGCGAGGTCATCATCGTCGACGAGTTCACCGGACGCATCCTCGTCGGTCGCCGCTACAACGAGGGCATGCACCAGGCGATCGAGGCCAAGGAGAAGGTCGAGATCAAGGCCGAGAACCAGACCCTCGCCACGATCACGCTGCAGAACTACTTCCGTCTCTACGACCGGCTGTCGGGCATGACCGGTACCGCCGAGACCGAGGCCGCCGAACTCCACCAGACGTACGGGCTCGGCGTCATCCCGATCCCGACCAACCGTCCGCTGATCCGCGTCGACAACGGCGACCTGATCTACAAGACCGAAGAGGCCAAGTTCGACGCGGTCGTCGACGACGTCGTCGAGCGGCACCAGAAGGGCCAGCCGGTCCTGATCGGTACCACCAGCGTCGAGCGGTCCGAGTACCTCTCGAAGCAGTTCACCAAGCGCGGCGTGGCGCACAGCGTGCTCAACGCGAAGTTCCACGAGCAGGAGGCGACCATCGTCGCCGAGGCGGGCCGTTCCGGTGCCGTGACCGTCGCGACCAACATGGCCGGCCGTGGTACCGACGTCGTGCTCGGCGGCAACCCCGACATCATCGCCGACCTGGTACTTCGCAAGCAGGGTCTCGACCCCGTGCACAACCCGGAGGACTACGAGGCGGCGTGGGACGGCGTCCTCGAGAAGGTCAAGGACGAGGTAAAGGCCGACGCGGAGAAGGTCCGTGCCGCGGGTGGCCTCTACGTGCTGGGCACCGAACGTCACGAGTCCCGCCGTATCGACAACCAGCTGCGTGGTCGTTCGGGACGTCAGGGCGATCCCGGCGAGTCCCGCTTCTACCTGTCGCTCGGTGACGAGTTGATGCGCCGCTTCAACGGTGCGGCGCTCGAGTCGATCATGACCCGGCTCAACCTGCCCGACGACGTCCCGATCGAGGCCAAGATGGTCTCGAAGGCGATCAAGAGCGCGCAGACGCAGGTCGAGCAGCAGAACTTCGAGATCCGCAAGAACGTCCTCAAGTACGACGAGGTGATGAACCAGCAGCGCACGGTCATCTACGACGAGCGCCGCCGCATCCTCGAGGGCGAGAACCTCGAGGGTCAGGTCGAGTCGATGATCACCGACGTAGTGACCGCCTACGTCGACGGCGCAGCCGCCGAGGGCTACGTCGAGGACTGGGATCTCGAGCAGCTGTGGTCGGCGCTCAAGACGCTGTACCCGGTGGGCATCGACTACAAGGAACTGGTCGGGGCCGCCGAGGCCGGTGACTCGGACCTCGACCGCGACGGTCTGCTCGACGCGCTGCTGAAGGACGCGCACGCCGCGTACGCCAAGCGCGAGCAGGAGATCAACGAGATCGCCGGCGAGGGCGGTATGCGTGAGCTCGAGCGTCGCGTGATGCTGTCGGTCCTGGACCGCAAGTGGCGCGAGCACCTCTACGAGATGGACTACCTCAAGGAGGGCATCGGGCTGCGGGCGATGGCGCAGCGCGACCCGCTCGTCGAGTACCAGCGTGAGGGCTTCGACATGTTCTCCGGGATGCTCGAGGGTCTCAAGGAGGAGTCGGTCGGGTTCCTGTTCAACCTGCAGGTCGAGGCCGGTACCCCGCAGGGCGGGGGCGCGCCGGTGAGCGTCACGGCGGCCTCGGCCGCTGCCGCCGCCGCGGGCGGTCCTGCCTTGGGGCAGCAGTCCGCGCCGGCGTCCGAGGGTGCACCCGCTGCCCCCGTGGCACTGCGGGCGAAGGGACTGGACGACCAGCAGCCTCGCGGGCTGACGCTGTCGGGCCCCGCCGAGGACGGCAGCGCCCAGGTGAGCCGCGCGGCCGGCGACACCGACGGTCAGGCGGGCACCCGCCGTGAGCGTCGTGAGGCGGCCCGTACCGATGCGAAGTCCAAGAAGGCCCCCAAGTCCAAGCGCAAGCGCTAGACCGTGCTCGTCAGGCGATCCGCAACGATGTGATCGCCCATCCGGCCGGGTGTGCGCCCTTGCCGCGTTCGATACGCGCGGCGACGGCGAACACCCGGCCGCCGCGGTTGTAGGTGCCGAACACTTCGGCGGCGTCGGCGCGGACGACGCGGATGTGGACGCGGGTGAGGGTTGCGCCACCCAGCCGGCGGTCCGCGGGCGCGGACCGCACGAGTGCCGGAATCAGGTCGTTCACGGACGGCGTGAGCAGTGGGCGCAGGTGGGCCGACGGCCGGCGACCGTCGAGCACCTCGAGGGTGAGCCGGAGCGTGTGTTCCGCGAAGCGACGCAGCTCCGGGGACGGAGTGGACTCGCCGGCTGTGTGGGGCAGGGCCCTGCGCGGTGAGCGCCCGTCGTGCGGTGATCGGCGGGCGGTGCCGGGGCGCGACCCGGGCGTCGGCCGCTTCTCGTGTGGAAGAACCGCGTTCCGTGCGGGCGGCTCGAATTGTGGTGTGGGCGCGATGAATCGGTGTGGAACCTGCATGATCGTCCTCTCCGGTGCGCTGGCGCGGCACGCTCGTCGACTGCGCCCACCGGATTCGGTTCCGGGTAGGTGCGGGTGGTCGACTCCGTGGAGAGGCGGAATCTGCGCGACAGCATGACACGTTCGGCCGCGGAAAGCGAGAGGTGGGGCGCGCCGCGGGGGTCGGTTGATGTCGCGGAGACCCCCGGGCCGTCCTAGGGTGGGGGAGTGCAAGGGCTGGTGCTGGACTTCGGTGGAGTGCTCGCGGGACCGGGCGCGGACACTCGCCTGCTGGCGGGCGTCGTCGCCGCGGCCCGGCGCGACGGGGTGCGCACCGCGATCCTCAGCAACGATCCGGGCGGTCCCGGTGCGCAGCGGTTGCGGGATCTCGAGGGAACGTTCGTCGACGTCGTGGTGGTCTCGGGAGACGTCGGGACGGCCAAACCCGATCGGCGGATCTACGAGTTGACGGCAGACCGGTTGGGGTTGGCGCCCGACGAGTGCGTCTTCGTCGACGATCTGATCGGGAATGTCCGCGGTGCCGTCGCCGCGGGCATGGTGGGCGTGCATCACGTGGACCCTGCAGTGGCCGCGGAAGAGATTGCAATTCTTCTCGATTCGGACGGTCGAGGGTCGGGGCCCAGGGTGGTCGAGGACAGGGGGCGTTGATGGCGAAGGCGACGAGGCTCACGACGCAGGACGCGTCGTTCTACTTCCTCGACGGGGGCACCGCGCCCATGCACATGGGTTCGGTTGCGGTGCTGGAAGTTCCGTCGGACGGAGTCGATTTCGAGGCGGTGCTGCGGCTCGTCGAGGCGCGTCTGCATCTGGTCCCGCGCTATCGGCAGAAGGTGCGGGAGGTGGCATTCGGGCTCGCGCGTCCGGTGTGGGTCGACGACCAGGACTTCGACATCACCTACCACGTGCGGCGGTCGGCGCTGCCGTCTCCGGGCAGCGACGATCAGTTGCACGACCTGGTGGCGAGGCTGCTCTCGCGCCCGCTGGACACGACCCGCCCGCTGTGGGAGCTGTACGTGGTCGAGGGGTTGGCGCGGAACCGGTGCGCGGTGTTCGTGAAGTCGCACTCGGCGCTCGTGGACGGGGAGAAGGCACTCGACATCGGCCAGGTGCTGCTCGACGACGCGGCGACACCGGACGCGACGTCGGTGGACCTGTGGATGCCGGAATCGGCGCCGAGCGAGCCGGCGCTGGTGGCGGGCGCTCTCGCGCAACTGGTCTCGCAGCCCCGCGAGGGCCTGCAGACACTGCGCATGACGCTCGGCGACATGTCGAGCGTGGTCGACGAGACGGTCGGTGCCCTCGGCAAGCTCGCCGAGCTCGCCCGCACGGCGGCGCAGCCGGCGCCGTCGAGCCCCCTCAACGCGCCGATCTCGCGCAATCGCCGGTTCGTGACGGCCACCACCGATCTCGAGCGGTACCGCAAGATCCGGGCGCGCTTCGGGTGCTCGATCAACGACGTCGTGCTGACGGTGGTCGCCGGTGCGCTGCGGAACTGGCTCCTCTCCCGCGGAGAGCCGGTATCCGAGTCGACGACGCTGCGCGCCCTGGCACCGATGTCGATCTGCGAAGCGCATCCGGGGACGAACGGGGTCAGTGTCGTCGAGGTGGGCGGCGGCGACGGGCGGCCGCACGGACGGACGTCGTCGTTCCTGGTGGATCTGCCCGTCGGTGAATCCAATCCGGTGATGCGGCTGTCCCACGTGGCGCACGCGACCGAGGCATTCGGGCGGCAGAGCCGGCAGGTGACCGCCCGGACGATGATCCGGCTGTCGGGTTTCGCGCCCGCGTCGCTGCACGCGCGAGGCGCCCGGGCCGCGAGCAGTCTGTCGCACCGGATGTTCAACGTGATGGTCACCAATGCGCCCGGACCGCAGATTCCGCTGTACCTCGCGGGCATGCGGATGGTCGAGATGTATCCGGTGTCGCCGTTGCTGGAGAATCAGGGTCTGAGCATTGCGTTGACGTCCTACGACGGCAACGTCTACTACGGTTTGAATGCGGATCGCGACGCGATGGCCGATGTGGACGTCGTGGCCGCGTCGCTGCACGAGTCTCTCGAGGAGTTGTTGGATGCCAGTGGCTGAGTCGGTGACCGGAGGTCGAGTGTGAGGATCTACGTTCCCGCAACCATCGCGATGTTGGAGCAGTTGGTGGCCGAGCGCGAGTTGGTGCCGGTGAGCCGGACCGCCTTCGCGGTGACCCCCGCGCTGCGCGAGGCGTACCACTCCGGTGACGAGGACGAGCTGTCCGAGGTGGCCATGGCCGAGGCGGCGCGCGCGTCGCTGCGGCTCATCGCCGCGGCCGTCCCGGAACCCGGCAGCGATGCACCGGCGCCGAGGTTCCGGCGCGCGGTGATCGCGGCGGACGTCGAGGACGCGACGCACCGTCCCGATCTCGACGACGCCGTCGTGCGGCTCGGCCAGGTGCTCACGTTGAAGCAGGTGGCGTCGGTCCACGTCGATCTGGCCGAGGCGGAGCCGGACATCGAGAAGGCGGTCGAGATCATCGACGACGCCGATCTGGGCGACGCCGACGCCGAATTCGTCCTCGGCGACGCCGAGGACCACGAGCTGGCGTGGTACGCGACGCAGGAGCTGCCGTTCCTGCTCGAGCTGCTCTGAACCGGGCCCGACGTCCCACGGCAGTCGTTACCTTTGCTCATTACTCGGGCGTAAGTTACGCCACCGTAGGCACATGCCCTACGCTGGCTGTACGCCCGAAATGCGAGATGGAGGTCGGATGGGACTGAAGAGCTGGATCGAGGGGCCTGCAGCGGGAGTTGCCGGCTCGAACCGGTCCGTGGCGAGCCTGGTGCGCGGTGCCGTGACCAGGTTGACGACGCCGCTGCTCCCCGACGACTACCTCCACCTGGTGAATCCACTGTGGTCGGCCCGCGAGCTGCGCGGCCGGATCGTCGAGGTCCGCCCGGAGACCGCCGACTCGGCGACGCTGGTGATCAAGCCCGGCTGGGGCTTCGACTTCGACTATCAGCCAGGCCAGTACGTCGGCATCGGTATCCACGTGGACGGGCGCTGGCACTGGCGGTCGTACTCGCTGACGTCTGCGCCCAACGTCGACCACAAGCTGATCTCGATCACCGTCAAGGCGATGCCCGAGGGCTTCCTGTCGAGCCACCTCGTCACCGGTGTGCCGTCCGGGTCGATCGTGCGACTGGCCGCACCGACCGGCAATTTCGCGCTGCCGGAGCCGCCACCGGGGAAGATCCTGTTCCTCACGGCCGGAAGTGGCGTCACCCCGATCATGTCGATGCTGCGGACGATGAACCGGCGCGGCGATTTGCCCGACGTCGTGCACGTGCACTCGGCGCCCACCGAGGAATCGGTGATGTTCGGCGACGAGCTCGCGGAGATGGAGACGGCGCATCCGTCGTTCCACTGCCACGTCCGGCACACACGGTCGCAGGGCAAGTTCGAACTGTCGTCGCTCGACGAGGTCTGCCCCGACTGGCGGGAGCGTCAGGTGTGGGCCTGTGGTCCGCAGGCCATGCTCGACGAGATCGAGAAGACCTGGGACCGGGAGGGCATCGGCCCCAACCTGCATCTCGAGCGTTTCGCGGTGTCCCGCGCGGATCTGTCGGGCGAGGGCGGTACGGTCACGTTCTCCCGCTCCGGCAAGCAGGTGCAGGTGGACGGCGCCACGACGCTGCTCGAGGCCGGTGAGAAGGCCGGTGTGCTGATGCCGTTCGGCTGCCGCATGGGCATCTGCCAGACGTGCGTCGTGCCGCTGGAGTCCGGTCATGCGGTGGATCTGCGCAACGGCAAGGAGCACGCGGAGGGCGAGCGCATCCAGACGTGCATCTCGGCTGCCGCCGGCGATTGCACGCTCGACGCCTGACCAGCGCGTGTGATCTCGCTATCTGCGAGATCGCAGGGTGTCCGAATTCCCGTATCGTTGAGTGCTGTGCCTCGCGTCGAGAATCGACGCCGGTGAACTGATCTATCCAACGGAGGACCTCGGTGGCCATTACGGACATCAAAGAGTTCGCCCATCTCACCGACGCCGATATCGATGCCCTCGGGCGCGAGTTGGACGCGATTCGTCGCGACGTCGAGGAGTCCCGGGGCCTACGCGATGCCCGCTACATTCGGCGCACGATCAAGCTGCAGCGCTCGCTCGAGCTCGCCGGTCGGGTCGTGCTCTTCGGTAGCCGCCGCAAGCCGGCGTGGCTCGCCGGGACGGCGTTGCTCTCGCTCGCCAAGATCATCGAGAACATGGAGCTCGGGCACAACGTGACCCACGGCCAGTGGGACTGGATGAACGATCCGGAGATCCACTCCACGACGTGGGAGTGGGACATGACGGGTCCTTCCGAGCACTGGAAGCGCGCACACAACTACTCGCATCACACCTACACCAACATCGTGGGCATGGACGACGACGTGGGATTCGGCATCCTGCGGATGACCCGCGACGAGAAGTGGCGTCCGGTCAATCTGCTGCAGCCCGTCGCCAACGTGGTTCTCGCGGCCGGCTTCGAGTGGGGCATCGCGCTGCACGACCTCTCGGCGCAGAAGCAGCTCGAGGGCGTGGATCCCATGCAGTGGAACTCCGGCCCCAACAAGCAGTTCGCGGTGAAGATCGTCCGCCAGGTCGGCAAGGACTTCGTGTTGTTCCCGGCGCTGACGGGTCCGGCGTGGAAGCACACGTTGGCCGCGAACGCGACGGCGAACCTGGTGCGCAACCTGTGGGCGTACGCGGTGATCTTCTGCGGGCACTTTCCGGACGGGGCCGAGAAGTTCACCGTCGAGCAGTTCGAGAACGAGACGCGGGCGCAGTGGTACCTGCGGCAGATGCTCGGCAGCGCCAACATCGACGCGGGCCCGGTCATGGCGTTTCTGACCGGCAATCTCAGCTACCAGATCGAGCACCACCTGTTCCCGGACCTGCCGTCGAACCGGTACTCCGACATCGCGGTGCGGGTGCAGGCGCTGTGCGCCAAGTACGACCTGCCGTATACGACCGGGCCGCTCAGTAGGCAGTATCTGCTGGCGCTGCGGACGATCCACAAGCTGGCGTTGCCGGATCGCTTCCTCAAGCGGACCTCCGACGATGCCCCCGAGACGTCGTCGGAGCGCAAGTTCGCGTCGAGCGGCTCGCGGATCGCGGAAGCACTGCGAGTCGATGCCGTGACCGGCCGGCGCCGTGGTCTGCTGTCGGCGCTGCGCGCGCACGCGGACGCACAGGTGCGTCGGCGTCGGGTGGCCGGCCGGGGATAGGGTACTGTGACGTGCCCCACAGTCATCTGTTCTTAACCTACGGTGCCGTAACTTACGGTACGGTAGCAACGTGGCGATTACCGACATCAAGGAGTACGCGCATCTGACGGATGCCGACATCGAGGCGCTCGGACGCGAACTCGACGCCATTCGTCGCGATGTCGAGGACTCCCGTGGCGAGCGCGATGCGCGCTACATCCGCAACACGATCCGACTGCAGCGGTCCCTCGAGATCGGTGGGCGCGCGGTGCTGTTCGGTAGCCGGAAGCGGCCCCTGTGGCTGCTCGGCACCGGCATGCTCGGCGTCGCGAAGATCATCGAGAACATGGAGCTCGGGCACAACGTGATGCACGGGCAGTGGGACTGGATGAACGATCCGGAGGTCCACTCCGCGAACTGGGAGTGGGACAACGTCGACCCGTCGGCGCACTGGAAGCAGACCCACAACCACTTGCACCACAAGTACACGAACATCCTGGGCATGGACGACGACGTGGGTTACGGCCTGCTCCGCGTCACCCGCGACCAGAAGTGGCGTCCGTTCAACTACGGCAACATCGCGTACAACGCCATCCTGGCGCTGCTGTTCGAGTACGGCATCGCGATCCAGCTGCTCGAACTGGGCCGGGTCGCGGCCGGCCGCGACGACCGCGAGTACACCAAGCGCAACGCCGCCGTGGTCGGTCGCAAGATCGCGAAGCAGACGCTCAAGGACTACGTCATCTACCCGGCTCTGACCGGCAAGGCGTGGAAGAGCACGCTCACCGCGAATCTCACCGCCGGCGTCATCCGCAACCTGTGGACCAACGCGGTCATCTTCTGCGGTCACTTCCCCGACGGCGCCGAGAAGTTCACCAAGGCGGACGTCGACAACGAGACGCACGCCGAGTGGTACCTCCGGCAGATGCTGGGCAGTGCCAACATCTCCGGCGGACGCCTCATGGACTTCATGACCGGCAACCTGAGCTACCAGATCGAGCACCACATCTACCCGGACCTGCCGTCGAACCGGTACGCCGAGATCGCGGTCAAGGTGCGGGCGCTGTGCGAGAAGTACGACCTGCCGTACACCACCGGTCCGCTGCCGGTGCAGTACGCCAAGTCGTGGCGCACGATCGCCAAGCTGTCGCTGCCGGACAAGTACCTCAAGGACACGTCCGACGACGCGCCCGAGACGGCGTCGGAGCGCAAGTTCGGTGGCAACACCGCCGCGACGATCGATCCGGTGACGGGACGACGCAGTGGACTGCGCTCGGCGATCAAGGCGTCGAAGAAGCGCCGCGGACTGCGCGCGCTGGTGTCGCGCTAGACAGGTCACTCGGATCCCCGGCCGGGCCCACACCGAATTCGGTGCGTCCCGCCGGGGATTCGTGCTTTCCGGATTCGCTGTGCCCGGCACGTGGGCGGTGGGAGAGTGGACGGCAGAGTTCGTTCGGCGTCACCTCGTGAACGGAGCAAGCGATGGACTCGTTCTGGGACTACTTCTGGCTGGTCTTCGCGTGCTTCGCCTTCGCGGCGTACGTGATGGTCCTCTTCTCGATCCTCACCGACCTGTTCCGCGACCATCGGACGTCCGGGTGGGGCAAGGCGCTGTGGGTTCTGTTCCTGTTCGTCCTGCCACTCATCGGTGAGGTCGTCTACCTGATGGTCCGCGGCCGCGGCATGGTCGAACGGTCGGCCCGCGCCGACAAGCAGTACCGCGCGGCCGAGGACGCCTACATCAGGGGCGTCGCGGGGACGGGCTCCGAGAACGACCTCGCGACTGCGAAGTCGCTGCTCGACTCCGGGGCGATCACCGACGACGAGTACCGCGTCCTCGAGGCGCGTGCACGCAGCGGGGGCTGAGCTCGGGTCTCGATCTCGACAGGTTGCCCGGTGGGAGGGACGCGGTATTGACGCCGCGGGAGCCTCCACGAATCGTGGTGCCCGTCACAATGGATCGAGAGAAGGGCGACTCATGACCATCGCAGGCCTACCCACCGAGACGGTGACCCCGGATCCTTTCGCCCCGGCAACCCTGGGGCCTGTCCGTCTGCGCAATCGCATCATCAAGGCCGCCACCTCGGAGGGACGGTCCCCGGAGGGTCTCGTCACCGACGACCTCATCGACTTCCACCTCGGATTCGTCCGCGGCGGGGTGGGGATGACCACGGTGGCGTACTGCTGCGTCGCCCCGGAAGGCGCCAGCGCGCCCGGACAGATCCTGATGAGCGCCAAGGCCCTTCCGGGTCTTCGACGGTTGACCGACGCCGTCCACGACGCGGGTGGCGCGATCGCCGCCCAGCTCGGTCACGCCGGTGTGGTGGCGTCGAAGAAGATCACGGGAGTGACGGCGATGTCGCCCAGCCGCGTGATCAATCCGTCGTCGCTCGAGTACTGCCGGGAGATCACGCCGTCCGAGATCCGCAGGGTGATCGACCAGTTCGGGGATGCGGCGCGGATCGCAGTGGAGGCGGGTTTCGACGCCGTCGAGCTGCACTTCGGACACCTCTACCTGCCGAGCTCGTTCCTGAGCCCCCTCCTGAACCGGCGCAAGGACGAGTACGGCGGCACCATTGACAACCGCTCGCGGCTGGTGCGGGAGATCGCGCAGCGAGTCCGGGAAGTGGTGGGCGATCGGGTCGCGGTGACCGCGAAGATCAGCATGGACGACGGTATCCGGGGCAGCATCTGGCTGTCCGAGTCGCTGCGGACCGTGCAGCTTCTCGATCAGGACCGCAATCTCGACGCGATCGAACTGACGCAGGGGTCGTCGTTCTTCAAGCAGATGTACCTCTTCCGGGGTGACGTCCCCGTGGACGAGTTCGCCGCGGTGATGAAGGAGCCTTTCAAGACCGGCGTCCGGCTCTTCGGGAAGCGTGCGCTCGGCACCTACCCGTACGAGGACCTGTACATGCTCGAATCGGCCCGCCAGTTCGTCCCGGTCGTGTCCGAGACCCAGCTGATCCTCCTGGGCGGCATCAACAACTACGACCACATCGCCACCGGCATGCGCGAGGGCTTCGGATTCGTCGCGATGGGCCGCGCTCTGCTGCGCGAGCCCGACCTGGTGAGCCGGATCCAGGCCGACCGCACCGTCTCCGGACGCTGCAACCACAACAACAAGTGCATGTACACCGTCTACGGACGCACACACTGCGTGCTCGATCCGGCCGGCACCCACGGCGCGTCGGGTTCCGCCACGGCGACCTCGTTCACTGCGGACCGCTCGCGGGAACTGCCGATCACGCCCGCCTGACGCGGCGCGCGGCACACGCGGCAACGCCCGCCCCGGAATCCGGGGCGGGCGTTGTCCGTTCGGGGAGCGGTCACCACCCGGGCTTGCCGACCACCGGGACGTTCACGAAACTCGGGTTCGCCGGATCGATCAGCAGTCGCTGAGCCTTCAGCCCGGTGGCCTGCAGATCGGGCAGCATCGGCAGATAGCGCGGGAAGCTCGCGGCTGCGACGTCCACGCGCAGGCGATGCCCCGCAGCCAGTTTCGCCTCGGTGCCGTTCAGTCCGATGTCGAGGATCAGCGGCGCGCCGGGCGTCACCGCGCGCGTGGTGTCGGCGCCGAGGTCGGCGACCGGGACCGTGTAGGCGCCGGATGCGTCCTTCTCACTCGCCGATTCGTCCAGCGTGCTGCGCGACGACAGCAGTGCCCCGTTGGTGATGACGGTCGACCGGCCGTCGGGCGCGACGTCGTTGACGGTCACGGACCAGAAGCCGTCGGGCGCGTCGGTGGTGGTGAGCAGGTGCACCGCGACCGGGCCGGAGATCTCCGTCGCCTCGGTGACCGGCGCGGTCGTGAAGGTCAGCGACTCTGCCTCCGCGAAACGTGCGTCCTGCGTGCAGGTCGAGCCGAGGATCGCACCGAACCCGGCGGTGCCCTGCGCGGTGTCCCGCGAGCACGCGGCCCGCAGTCCGGGAGCAACACTGTGGGTGCTCGGTGTGGTGGGTGCGTCCACCGTCAGCGATCCGTCGACGACGGCGTGTGGGGCCGACCCCGACGGCGTCCCGTTCAGATACAGACGCCGGTAGTCCGCACCCGCGCGCGGGAACTGCGACGCGGTGATCCACCCGCCACCCTGCTGGTACAGCGTCGCCGGGCCGTAGCCGTCGATGCCGTTGTCGATTCCCTTGACCCACTTGTCGAACCACGCGCGTTCGAGGACGTCGAGGCGTGGCGGTGCGCCCTCCGTGCCGTGCCCGAGTCCGGGGTTGAGGTGGTAGCCGTTGCCCATCAACAACTGCTTCTGCCCGGCCGGCATCTGCAGTCGATCGAAGATCCGGGATTCGCCGCGACCGAAGATGTCGTGCCAGCCGCCGGTGACGAACGTCGGCACCTGGATTCGCTCGACGTCGGCGTTGCGCACGTCGTAGAACGCGCCGTCGTTCGCGGCCTCGCCCTCCTCGTTCAGGACCGCGTCGAACATCTGCGGGAACATCACCGCCGGGTCGGCCAGTCGGTCGGCGAGCCACTGCGGATCGAAGTCGCCGCGCAGGAGCGAGTCGATCGGGACGAACTTGAGGCCGTTGACGGCGATCAGCCACGCCGGCATGAATCCGGCGCCGAAAGCGCCACCGGTGGCGACGATCTCGCGGGCCAGGTCCTCGGACGGCTCGACCGGGAAAATGGCCTTCAGGCCGGCGGGACGCTTGTCGGCGGCGTGCAGGCTGTTGATCGCGGAGTAGGAGACTCCCGCCATGCCGAAGTCGCCGTTCGACCACGGCTGCGCGCGGGCCCAGTCGAAGACCTCGACGGTGTCCTGTTGCTCTCGCTCGCCGAGCACGTCCCACACGCCCTCGGAGTAGCCGGTGCCGCGAACGTCGACCACCACCTGGACGTACCCGTTCTGCACCAGGTTCCGGTTGACGCCGAAGGTGCGCAGCAGACCGCCGCCGAGTCCACCGGTCAGTTCGGTGAGCCCGTCGAACGGCGTACCGGACAGGTCGGCCGCGCCGAGTCGGTCCAGGGCCTCGCCGAGCACCGGATGCGCGGCCGCCGCGTCGGCGAGAGCCGGGACGAGGCGCGTGTACGGCGTGATGTTGAAGACCGTGGGGAGCTTGTCGTCGATCGCCCGTCCGGACGCATCCGCGGGCCGGTAGACGCTCGCGCGGAGTACGACACCGTCGCTCATCCGGATCGGTACGTCCTCGGCGACGGTGATGGCGGGGAACTGGTTCGGCCCGTCGGTCGTCGCGGTCCACGACTGCCCGGCGGCACCACCGGTGGGCTCGGCGATCGCGACCGGCGGCCCGACCGTCACTCCGACGGCCACCGCGGTGGCCGCAGCGAGCGTGACGGCCCCGCGGCGCAGGAATGGGCCCGGACGCGGGCGCAGCAGAATTCGCAAGATGTCCTCCCCGGTTCGACGACCGACGCATCGGTGATCCGGAGCACACCCTAACGCTTGTTACCCGAAAGTAGGTACCGCGGGTACCAGATACCTGCCCTACGTCCAGGACTCGTTCGCCATCAGCGCGACGAGCAGTCGCCGCACCGCCTCGACCCGGTCCGCGGACTTGCCCTCGAGCTTGTCCAGCGCGCATTCGGGATCCGCCGGCGGCCCGAGGTGCGTGCACCCGCGCGGACAGTCCTCGGCGGCCGCGGACAGGTCGGCGAACGCGTCCACGACGTTCTCGGGGGAGATGTGCGCGAGTCCGAACGACCGGATTCCGGGGGTGTCCACCACCCAGCCGCCGCCAGGCAGCGGCAGCGCCACCGACTGCGTCGACGTGTGCCGGCCCTTGCCGACGCCGGACACCACGCCCGTGGCCCGGTCCGCGTCGGGCACCAGGCGGTTGACCATCGTCGACTTGCCGACACCCGAGTGTCCGATCAGTGCGGTCAGCCGGCCCTCGAGGATCTCGGTCACCGGTTCGATCGGGTCGTCCCGGCCCGCCACCACGACGGGGATGTCGAGGCCGGCGAACGTCGCGGCGAACTCGTCGGGCGTCGCGAGGTCGCTCTTCGTCAGGCACAGAACCGGTTCCAGTCCGCCGACGTAGGCGGCGACGAGGGCGCGCTCGACGAAGCCGGTCCGCGGCGGCGGGTCCGCCAGTGCGACGACGATCAGCAACTGCTCGGCGTTGGCGACGACGATCCGCTCGAACGGGTCGGTGTCGTCGGCGGTGCGCCGCAGCACCGTCGTGCGGTCGGCGACGCGCACGATCCGGGCCAGCGTGTCGGGCTTGCCGGACAGATCACCGACGACACTCACCTGGTCGCCGACCACGATCGGGGTGCGGCCGAGTTCGCGGGCCCGCATCGTCACGACCGGCCGGTCCGGGTCGCCGCCCAGCACGACGCCCCAGCGGCCCCGGTCCTTCGAGACGACCATGGCCTCAGCGGCGTCGGCGTGCTCGGGCCGGTTCTTGGTCCGCGGCCGCGACCCCTTGCCCGGGCGGATTCGGACGTCGGACTCGTCGTACTGCCGGCGGCTCAGGACAGCGCCTCCTGCTCGGCGGACGCGGACCTGTCCCCGTCCAGCATTGCCGCCCAGAGGTTCTCGAAACCGGGCAGCGTCTTGGCGGTGGTCCCGACATCTTCGATGTCGACGCCGTCGACGACCAGCCCGATGATCGCGCCGGCGGTAGCCATCCGGTGGTCGGCGTACGAGTGCCACTGCGCGCCGTGCAGCGGACGCGGCTCGATGCGCAGTCCGTCGTCGGTTTCGGTGATCGCCCCGCCCAGCTTGCCGATCTCGGTCGCGAGCGCCGCCAATCGGTCGGTCTCGTGACCGCGCAGGTGCGCGATGCCGCGCAGTACCGACGGCCCGTCCGCGAGTGCGGCCAGCGCGGCCACGGTGGGGGTGAGCTCGCCGATGTCGTGCAGGTCGACGTCGATGCCGCGCAACACCTTCGGTCCGGTGACGGTGAGGATCCCCGCCGTGCCCTCCGAGAGGTGCACGTCCGCTCCCATGTCCGTGAGGATTCCGCGGATCGCATCGCCGGGCTGCGTCGTGCGCGACGGCCACAGCGGCACGCGCACGGTGCCGCCGGTGACGGCCGCCGCCGCGAGGAACGGCGTTGCGTTCGACAGGTCCGGCTCGACGACCCAGTCGACGGGAGCAATCCTGCCCGGCAACACCTTCCAGGTGTCGGCGTCGCCGCTCTCGCCGGGGGTGTGGACGGTGACGCCGGCCTCGCGCAGCATCTCCACGGTCATGTCGATGTGCGGCATCGACGGCAGCGAGCCGCCCTGGTGCCGGACGGTGACGCCCTCGTCGAAGCGGGCCGCCGACAGCAGCAGACCGGACACGAACTGCGACGACCCGGACGCGTCGATCGTCACCGTTCCGCCGCGCAGCCCGCCGCGACCGTGCACGGTGAACGGAAGTGCGTCGCCGTCGATGTCGGCGCCGAGCCCGCGCAGTGCGTCGAGGATCGTGCCGAGCGGCCGGATGCGGGCCTGCTCGTCACCGTCGATCGCGACCGTGCCGGCGGCCAGCGCAGCGACGGGCGGCAGGAAGCGCATCACGGTGCCGGCGAGGCCACAGTCGACCGCGCCGCCGGTCAGCGGGCCGGGGATCACGTGCAGGGTGGTGCCGGTCGCGGCGTCGGGCGTCGCGGTGATCGAGACGCCGAGCGCCCGCAGACTCTGGATCATCAGGTCGCTGTCACGGCTGCGCAGCGCGCCGGTGATGGTGGACGGCCCGGATGCGAGTGCCGCGAGGATCAGCGCCCGGTTGGTGATCGACTTCGATCCGGGCAGCGTCACGGACGCATCCACGGGGGCTTCGGCTCGGGGCGCTCTCCACAGGCTCTCACGACTCACCGGTCCATCTTCTCTCATGACCGACCGTGTCGGTGATCCGTGCCAGCATGGAGCCATGTGCGGCAGGTATGCGACGACGGCCGATCCCGCGACGCTCGCGGTGGAACTCGACGCGGTCAACGAGACGGGGGAGTCCGGTTCGGAGGCGGCCGACTACAACGTCGCGCCCACCACCCAGGTCCTCACCGTCGTCGCGCGGCACGACCACGGCGACGACGCCGGCCCCGTGCACCGCCGGATCCGCCGCATGCGCTGGGGGTTGGTGCCGTCGTACGCGACCGAGCCGGGCAAGGGTGCGCCGTTGTTCAACGCCCGGTCCGAGACCGTCGCCACCAAGGCGGCGTTCAAGACGTCGCTGCGGTTCAAGCGCTGCCTCGTGCCGATGGACGGCTGGTACGAGTGGCAGACCGAGCCGACCGCGGACGGCAAGGCCGTGAAGGTGCCGTACTACATGTCCCGGGGCGACGGCGAGCGGCTCTTCATGGCGGGGTTGTGGTCGGTGTGGCACGACCCGAAGGCTCCGCGGGAGGCGCCGCTGCTGTCGACCACGATCCTCACCACGGAGTCGGTGGACCAGCTCGCGAACGTGCACGACCGGATGCCGCTGATCTTGCCGCGGGACCGCTGGGACGCCTGGCTGGATCCGGACAGCCTCGGCCATCCCGACCTGATCCGGCCGAGCCTCGAGGAGGCCGCGGCCGTCGAGATCCGGCGCGTGTCACCGAAGGTGAACAGCGTCCGCAACAACGGCCCCGACCTCCTGGCGCACGACGTGGGCGACCGGGCGGGGGAGCAGATCAGCCTGCTGTGATCGCAGCCCGGGCCGCGAGCCCGGTCACCTCGGCGACCAGTTCCAGCGAACGCATCCACGCGGCCCGCTCGGTGGCCGAGGACACCACCATCAGCTCGTCGGCACCCGTCTGCGCCGCGAACCGGTCCAGGTAGTCGCCCACCACGGCCGGCGTGCCGACGGCGGTGTACCGGACCATCGCCAGCACCTGCCGACCCGCCGGGGACTCGAGGATCATGTCGGCTTCCTCCGGTGTGAAGGTGCGCCCACGTCCGACGAACAGCCCGACCCGCTTGCGCTTGGTGTCCAGGAACTGCCGCTGCGCCTCCTCGTCGGTGTCGGCGGCGATCACGTTGACCGCGGCGATCACGTACGGCTCGGCGAGCTGCGCCGACGGCCGGAACTCGCGACGGTAGATCGCGATCGCGTCGTCCAGGGCAGCCGGGGCGAAGTGTGATGCGAAGGCGTACGGCAGGCCCAGCGCGGCCGCGAGCTGCGCGCCGAACAGCGACGAACCCAGGATGTACAGCGGCACGTTCGTGCCCTTGCCCGGTGTCGCCTCGATGCCGGGGACACGCGACGGCCCGGTCAGGTAGCCCTGCAGCTCGAGTACGTCCTGTGGGAACGACTCGGCCGAGCTGGGGTCGCGACGCAGTGCCCGCATCGTCTGCTGATCGCTGCCCGGCGCGCGGCCCAGGCCCAGGTCGATCCGACCGGGATGCAGCTCGGCGAGGGTGCCGAACTGCTCGGCGATGGTGAGCGGCGCATGGTTGGGCAGCATGATGCCGCCCGAGCCGAGGCGGATCCGCTCGGTGTTCGCGGCGATGTGCGCGATCAGCACGCTCGTCGCCGACGACGCGATGGCCGGCATGTTGTGGTGCTCGGCGTACCAGATGCGCTCGTAGCCCCACCGCTCCGCGTTCCGTGCCATCTCCACGCTGGCCCGGAAGCTGTCGGCGGCGCTCTCGCCCGTGCCGATGTGGGCGAGGTCGAGGATGGAGATGGGGAGGGAGAGACCAGACACGCCGGGCACCGTCTTTCGTTCGTCGAAGATTCTTCTCAGGGGGCAACAGCGGCCGTCGCCCACAGATTCCTCGGCCCGTTCCTCAGCCGGCCGTGATCTCCGCGACCACCGCACCAGTCAGGCGCACCAGGTCCTGCGGCGCGACCTCGATCTCCAGGCCTCGGCGCCCCGCGCTGCACAGCACACGGTCGAACGTCAGAGCGGACGCGTCGATCACCGTCGGCAGCCGCTTGCGCTGGCCGAGCGGCGATATCCCGCCGAGGACGTACCCGGTGGATCGTTCGGCGTCGGACTGCTCGGCCATGACGGCCTTGCTCGCCCGGACCGCCGCGGCGGCCGCCTTCAGCGACAGCTTCGACGGCACCGGAAGCACCGCCACCGCGAGCTTGCCGGTGTCCGTCTTGACGATCAGTGTCTTGAAGATCTGCCCCGGTTCGACCCCGAGTTGACCGGCCAGCGAATCGACCGCCTCCGCGCCGTACGACGCCGCGCGGGCGTCGTGGTCGTACTCGTGGATCCGGTACGCCACCTTCTCCTTGTCGAGGAGCTTCGTTGCGGGAGTCGATGTTCCGGCCATGAGCACTGACTGTAGAGCGCGCCGGGAACAGACTCTCGACCCGTGCTGTTGATATCTCGCGAGACGCTGCATCAGCGAAGGGAGTGGTTCGTGCCGGTGTTGTGCGCAGAACGGGTTCGTCCGGAGGACGTGACCGAATCGGCCAGGGCCGACTTCGTGACCGAGACGCATCCCTCGATGGCCCCGGGGTTGGCGGTAGCCTTGACCCCTACGGCAAGCGAAGGGATCAGCGTGCTGGACGATCACGACCCCGCGAACGAGTCCGCGGGTGAGGGCCCGGAGTCCCAGAACCAACTGATCGAGCGGTTCGAGCGTGATGCGCTGCCGCTGCTCGATCAGCTGTACGGTGCCGCGCTGCGCATGACGCGCAATCCGGCGGACGCCGAGGACCTGGTGCAGGAGACGTACGTCAAGGCGTATTCGGCCTTCCGTTCCTTCAAGGAGGGGACGAACCTCAAGGCCTGGCTGTACCGCATCCTCACCAACACCTACATCAACTCCTACCGCAAGAAGCAGCGTCAGCCTGCGCAGTACCCGACGGACGAGATCACCGACTGGCAGCTGGCCGCGACGGCCGAGCACAGTTCCACCGGTCTGCGGTCCGCCGAGGTCGAGGCGCTCGACGCACTCCCGGACGACGACATCAAGGCAGCCCTGCAGGAACTTCCCGAGGAGTTCCGGATGGCGGTGTACTACGCCGACGTCGAGGGATTCCCGTACAAGGAGATCGCGGAGATCATGGGCACGCCGATCGGCACCGTGATGTCGCGTCTGCACCGCGGGCGCAAGCAGTTGCGGGGTCTGCTCGCGGATGTCGCCCGGGAGCGTGGATTCAACCGTGGGGGCGCTGTCGACGCCGCCGAGCGCAGCAGTGACGCCGATGCGGAGCAGGAGGTTACTCGGTGACCGGGGAGAACGAATTCGAGCAGTTGGACTGCTCGGCGGTGATCGCGGACGTGTGGTTGCTGCTCGACAGCGAGTGCGACGAACACTCCCGCGCGCGGATCGAGCGGCATCTCGAGAACTGCGGCGCGTGCTTCGCGGCGTACGGCATCGAGGAGAAGGTCAAGAAACTGATCGGGCGTAAGTGCGGGGGCGATCATGCGCCGGCCGGGCTTCGTGAACGCCTGTCGATCGAAATCCGTCGGACGGTGGTCGTCACCGAGACCGGCCTGATCGGGGATCTCGACGCCGAGCGCTGACCAGCGCTCGTACGACGATCGGGGGCCGGCAAGCTGTTGCTTGCCGGCCCCCGATTCTCATCTACAGCCTTACTCAGGCGTTGGGACGCTTGCCATGGTTGGCGGCGTTGCCCTTGCGGCTGCGCTTCTTACGACCACGCTTACCCATGAGTAGCTCCTTCTCTGTTCGAACTCGGGTTCGTCCTAGTGTTTCACGTGTGGTTGGCTGTGGTTCCATTGGCTGGTCCGCGACCGTCCACGAACAGTGAGGTGCCAGGTGGCAGAAGATGTGCGCGCCGAGATGGTTTCGACCGTTTACCAGGTCGTTGTCAGCGCAGGCGAAGAGGTCGACGAGGGCGACACCCTGGTGATCCTCGAGTCCATGAAGATGGAAATCCCCGTTCTGGCCGAGGTCGCCGGAAAGGTGACGTCCGTCGACGTCAAGGTCGGTGACGTCATCCAGCAGGGCGATCTGATCGCCACCATCAGCTGACGCAGAGAAGCGATTCGGAGCCTGGCACATGTCGACCCTGAGCGACCTGCTCGCCGAGCACACCGACCTTCCCGGAAACGCGGTCGACCACCTGCAGCAGGTGGTGGGCGAATGGCAGCTACTCGCGGACCTGTCCTTCGCCGATGTCCTGCTGTGGGTGGCCACCGAGCGCCCGGAGGGCACCGACGGCGGCGTGCCGGGGACCGTCGTGTGCGTCGCGCAGTGCCGGCCGACCACGGCCTCCACGGCCTTTCCCGACGACGCCGTCGGCTCGGTGGTCTCGGAGTCCGAGCACCCGCAGGTGCTCCGGGCGCTCGTCGAGGGCGAGATCGTCAGTGAGGTCGACCACTCGTGGCACGGGGGATCGCCCCTGCGCCGTGAAGCGGTCCCGGTCCGGTGTGACGGCGAGGTGATCGCCGTTCTGAGCCGGGACACCAATCTCGCCCACCAGCGCGCCCAGAGCCCCCTCGAGATCGCGTATCTCGATTGCGCGGCGGACCTGTGCCAGATGATCAGCGAGGGGACGTTTCCCACCCCGGAAACCCGTTCGGACACCAACTCCAGCCCCCGCGCGGGTGACGGCTTCATCCGTCTCGACCCCGAGGGCCGCGTCGTCTACTCGAGCCCGAACGCGCTGTCGGCCTATCACCGCATGGGCCTGAACACCGATCTGGTGGGCAAGGACCTGGCGTCCACCACGCGGTCGCTCATCACCGATCCGTTCGAATCGCAGGAAGTGGCCGACTACATCAGCGGCGCCCTGGGTGGTCGGCTGGGCCACCGGATGGAGATCGAGGCCCGCGGGGCCACCGTCCTGCTCCGGGCGCTCGTGCTCAAACCGCACGGCGCGGTGGTCGGCGCCGCGGTGGTGATCCGCGACGTCACCGAGGTCAAGCGGCGCGATCGGGCGTTGCTCAGCAAGGACGCGACGATCCGTGAGATCCACCACCGGGTGAAGAACAATCTCCAGACGGTCGCGGCGCTGCTGCGCCTGCAGGCCCGCCGCACCGAGAACGAGGAAGCGCGGCAGGCGCTCAGCGAATCGGTCCGACGCGTGACTTCCATTGCGCTCGTTCATGATGCGCTGTCGATGTCGGTGGACGAGGAGGTCGATCTCGACGAGGTCGTGGACAGCCTGGTGCCGATCCTCGCCGACGTCGCGTCGGTGAACATGCCGATCCAGATCAAGCGCGAGGGCAGTCTCGGCGTCTTCTCCGCCGAGCGCGCCACCCCGCTGGTGATGGTGCTGACGGAGTTGGTCCAGAACGCGATCGAGCACGCCTTCGAGCCGGGGGAGTCCGGCACGGTGTACCTGCGGGCGGATCGATCCGCGCGTTGGCTCGACGTGGTCATCCACGACGACGGGCGTGGACTGCCGGCCGGATTCAGCCTCGAGAAGTCGGACCGGTTGGGACTTCAGATCGTGCGGACGCTGGTGGGTGCGGAGCTGGGCGGTTCGATCGGCCTGCATCCGTCGCCCGACGGGGGAACGGACGCGGTTCTGCGCGTGCCGCTGGGCCGGCGGTCCTCGCGGGCCTGAGCTTCTTACGTTCGCGTCACGAAACAGCGGCGAACGACGGAGGGCCCGGCACCATGTGGTGCCGGGCCCTCCGCGTAAGCCGTATCAGACCGCGGTGCGCGCGCGGGTGCGGGCGTTGCGACGCTTGAGCGCGCGACGCTCGTCCTCGCTCATGCCGCCCCAGACGCCGGCGTCCTGGCCGGACTCGAGAGCCCAGGACAGGCACTCGGCGGTCACGGGGCAACGGTTGCAGACAACCTTGGCATCAGCGATCTGCGCGAGAGCCGGGCCGCTGTTTCCCACCGGGAAGAACAGTTCGGGATCCTCGTCGCGACAGATTGCGGTGTGACGCCAGTCCATCTTTCTACTCCTTAACTGGGTGCAATGTGCACCGTTATGTATTCGCAAGTTCATGGGTGCTTACTTGGAAGTTTCAGCACTGTTACTTGTGAATGCTTTCACGAACCGAGGGGAAGTCAATAGATATCGGTTGCACCGTGGGCAAGCTCACTCGGTTAGGCTCCCCTACGTGGTCCCTCGTCCTTTCTACACCCACCTGGGGATTTGCGCACGCCATCTGGGCATTCAGGGCCCAGTGAGGGGCCGATCGGCCGGTTGAGGGGGCCCGATCGAGCGTTCGATTCGGTAGAACGGCGCTGCGGCGGCCTCGCGCGGGGGTGTCGGCGTCGTTGCGGGGATCAGCGCTGTACGGGTGCGACGACCTCGAGTGCGCCGGGTACCGCGACGAATGTCACATCGGTTCGCAGGCCGATATAGTCGCCGTCCATTTGCAGGCCGATCGGCGAACTCGAACGGATGCGGATTTGCGGAACGTCGTCGAATCGAATCAATGAATGTGATTTAGGCGATAATCCGGCGGAAAGTAGTTGACGAACCACGCGAAGGCTGGCAAAGACCCGCATCGTGCGCATCGCGAAGAGGCCCAGGCCGGTGTCGAAGGCGGTGCCCGGGTTCGTATGCACCTCACGCCTGTTCAGGTACGTCCACGGCGTCGAGTTCGAGACGAAGGCGTAGTGGACGCCGTCGATCGGTTCGTGGTCGGGCACCTCGACCGTCAACGTCGGGTCTTCCCGCTTGGCTCGGAAGAAGGCGCGGACGGCGTGGCGGACGTAGCGTCCGGGCGTGACCGCCTGTCCATTGTTGCGCCCCTTGTCGACGGCCTCACAGACCTGGGCGTCGAGGCCCATGCCGGCATTGAAGGTGAACCAGCGGTTGTCGCAGTGGCCGAGGCCGATCGTCCGGCGCCGGCGCATCGCGAGTAGGTCGATCAGCTGGTTCGTGGCGTCCACCGGGTCGGGGTCGATTCCCAGCGAGCGCGCGAACACGTTCGCCGAGCCCCCGGGGACGACCGCGACCAGCGGGATCGGACCGATCGGAACCGAGCGCATCGACTTGGGGTGCGGCTCGCCGAGCAGGCCGTTGACGACCTCGTTCACCGTGCCGTCGCCGCCGTGGACGATGATCAGCGCGACACCGTCGGTGCGTGCCTGAGCGGCCAGTTCGCCGGCATGTCCGCGGTGGGTCGTGTGCGCGACGTCGAGGCGGACCCGGCTCGACAGGGCGTGCGCGAGCAGGTCTCGGCCCGCGGGAGTGGTCGAGGTGGCGTTGGGGTTGACGATCAGCAGCGCGCGCACGGGGCATCAGCCTAGCCGGGTCCGGTCGATGTATAGGCTGGCTGCGTGTCGAATCAGCCTGCACCCACCCCTACTCCCAGCACGGTACGACGGGCCGGCGCGCTCGTCGCCCTCGAGGGTGCGGCCGCCGTCGGTTTCGCGATCTTCCTGGTGGTGCGGGGTCTGCTCGGCGCCGATCAGAGCGTGACGAGCGGCTACGGCACTGCTGTCTGGTTCGTCATCCTGGGCGGCGCGGTACTGGCGGCCGGCATCGCGCTCCTGCGCGGGCAGCGTTGGGGGCGCACGATCGCGCTCATGGCGCAGCTGCTGTTGCTGCCCGTCACGTGGTACGTGCTCACCTCGCACCGCTGGGTCTGGGGAGTGCTACTGGGCGCCGTGGTGCTGGCCGCGCTCGTGATGCTGTTCGCCGGCAGCACCTCTCGCTGGATGGCCGAAGCCTACGGGGCCCCGGACGCCGACGAGGAGTGAGATCCGGCGCCGGTCACGGCACCCGCGTGGCGAGCGCCGCCAGCGCGTCCCCACTGAGCCGATAGGTGGTCCACTCGTCCTGGGCGACCGCGTCCAGTGACTCGTAGAACCCGACGGACGGCGTGTTCCAGTTCAGCACCGACCACGCAAGACGCGTGTACCCCTTGGTGACGCACTCCTCGGCGAGCGTCGCCAGCAGCGCCGTGCCGTAGCCGGCGCCGCGGTGCTCGGGAGTGACGTAGAGGTCCTCGAGATAGATGCCGTGCACGCCGTCCCACGTCGAGAAGTTGCGGAACCAGATCGCGGTCCCGACGACGGTCGGCCCGTCCGCCGCGGGGACCTCCACGACGTGCGCGAAGGCTGCGGGCTCCGGACCGAACAGCGCGGCCTCGATCTGTTCGGGGACCACCGTGCACTCGTGCCGGGCCTTCTCGTACTCGGCGAGTTCGTAGATCAGTCCCGTGATGGCGCCGACGTCGGTCGGCGTCGCGCGGCGGATGATCGCGGTCTTCTCGGACGGGGAGTTCACTCCGTACCTTCTCTCGGGGTCACGTTGTGGGTCAGGATCGTGCGGAACCCGTGCTCGTAGCCCAGGACGGTGTGTGCGGCGGGGTCCAGCAGGAAGCGTCGGCCCTCGGCCACGGGCAGCTCCACCCAGCGTGCGATCACGGCCCGCAGGAAGTGTCCGTGCCCCACCAGCACCACATCCCGGTCCGCGAGCGCGGCCTCGGCGGTGTGCACCACCATGTCGGCTCGGGACGCGACCGTCTCGTGGGTCTCGCCGCCCGGGCACGGGTGGGTCCACACCGTCCAGTGCGGGATCTGCTCGCGGATCTCGGCGGTGGTGAGCCCCTCGAACTCGCCGTAGTCCCATTCGGTGAGCGCGTCCCAGCGCCGGTCGTGGGTCAGTCCGGCGAGCGTCGCGGTGACGTGCGCCCGGCGCCGGGGGCTGGTGACGACCAGCGGATCGTTCAGCGCCAGTGCGGACAGCTGGCGGCCGGCCTCCCGGGCCTGGACTGCGCCGCGCTCGGTGAGGGGGACCTCGGTGGTGCTCGTGTGCCGGCCGAGTCGCGCCCACTCGGTCTCCCCGTGTCGCAGCAGAACCAGTCGGCGCTCGGGTGCGGTCATGGGATCAATCATGCCGGGTGTACCCGAACCCTCGCCTTCGGGCCTCGAGTGCGCAAGGATCGAGGCCGTGACGACGGTACTGGCTGTAGCGAATCAAAAGGGTGGGGTAGCCAAGACCACGACGGTCGCGTCTCTGGGGGCGGCACTCGTGGACCTCGACCGGCGGGTGCTGGTGGTGGACCTGGACCCGCAGGGATGTCTGACATTCTCGTTGGGGCACAACCCCGATCGGCTCGAGGCGTCGGTGCACGACGTGCTCACGGGGGACGTGCCGGTCGCGGACGTGCTGCTCGCCACCGAGGACGGCGTGAAGTTGCTTCCCGCGACCATCGACCTGGCGGGGGCCGAGGCGCTGTTGCTGATGCGCCCGGGCCGGGAGTTCGCGCTCAAGCGTGCGCTCGCACCGGTCCTCGACGACTTCGACGTGATCATCATCGACTGCCCGCCGTCGCTGGGGGTGCTCACCCTCAACGGATTGACCGCGGCCCAGCAGGTGTTGGTGCCGCTGCAGTGCGAGACGCTCGCGCACCGCGGTGTGGGGCAGCTGCTGCGGACCGTGTCGGAGGTGCAGCAGATCACCAACCCCGATCTGGTCCTGCTCGGTGCGCTGCCGACGCTGTACGACGCGCGCACGACGCACAGCCGCGACGTCCTGTCCGACGTCTCGGACCGCTACGACCTTCCCGTTCTGGCCCCGCCGATCCCGCGCACGGTGCGGTTCGCGGAGGCGTCGGCGTCCGGCGCGACCGTGCTGGCCGGCCGCAAGAACAAGGGCGGTGAGGCGTACCGCGAACTGGCGCACCATCTTTCGACCCACTGGACCGGCGAGGCCGACCTGGTCACCTTCTCGCCGTACGAGGGAACTGCCTGACCGCGCCGACACGACTTTCGTGGCGCGTCGGTGAATCAGCGCAGCGCGACGACCTCGTCGCCGCGCTGTTCGAGCACGATGTCCCCGAGGATCGACGTCGCGATCGGGGCGGCGTCGGCGTCGCGGGTGACGGGGATCCGGGCCTGCTCGATGCCCGTCGCAGGGTCGAGGACGGCGATCGCGCCCGGCACCGGGACCAGCAGCGAACCGGCCATGATGGCGCCGGGGCCCAGGGCGTCCGTCACGGTCCACTTCGGTGCGAGCTCGCTCGTGGAGAGGGCGATCAATTCGGTGCCCGTCCACCACGTGAAGACGGAACCGTTGCGGGCGGCGGTGGCGTCCGCGTCGACGGAGGTGGTGACGGGATGGGATGCAATCTCGCTACCCTCGCCGTCGACGACCGCGATCCGGGCCGCGGAGATCGGGCCCGCCGGCAGGAACACCGCGGTGCGGTCGCCGGACGCGGCGATCAACCGGGCGCCGGACGTGTCCGCGCCGGGACCCGTCAACAGTGTCGAGCCGAACTCGTGGGGTTCCTGATTGTCCTTCGGTGCGGCGTCGAGGACGCTGATGCGGTCCCCGGCCTCACCCGGGCAGTGCATCAGCACGGTCACCCGTGTGCCGCCGGCCGCCGCGGATTTGAGTGAGCAGTCGGGTCGGGGCTGCTTGCCGGGGTTGATCGGCGCATCGACGCGCCCGAACTCGAGGGTGCGGACCAGGTCGGACCGCCACAGTTCCATCCGCTCGGGACCGCGGGACACCACGTAGGTGCCGTCGTAGGACAGGGTGACCGCGTCGTCCGCGTCGCTGGAGCGCTGTGCCTTGCGTTCGCCGGTCGCCCCGTCGAGTTGGGTGACCTGGCTGCAGCCGCGCTGATCGCGATAGACCGCGACGACGGTGTTCCACGCCCCGATCGCTCCGCACAGCGGCATGTCCCGCCGGTACCGCCACCGCTCGTCGCCGGTGACCGGATCGCGCCCGAGGACGGTGCCGCCGTCGGCCGTCGCGACGGTGCCGTCTGCGACGATCGGGGCGGCCGATTCGGGACTGGCGGCCCTCCAGAGTTCGCTGAGCGACGAGGGCGGTGACAGGGGAGTGTCCACCGCGGCCGCGGGAGCATCCGTGGTCACCGAGGTGGTTCCCCGAGCGTCGCTCCGAATCCAGATCACCGCCGCGGCGACCGCGACGACGATCGCGATGGTCGCGGCGACGGCGACGTCCAGACGGGTACGACGCTCGGGTGCCAGCACAGGTGGCAGGTTACCCCGATCTACTCTGCGGCTGCTGCGACGCTCACGGGCTGGGAGCCGGTCTGCGCCGCTGCGCCCTCGGCCGCGGCGGGGCGGCGACGACGGCGGCGACGACGCGGTGCGGCACCGGAGTCGTCGGACGCTGCCGACGCGACCTCGGGGTCGTCGGACGTCGCGGTCGCGGCGGCCGGGGCCGATCCGTCGGTGGCCTTGCCGCCGCGGGTGCGACGACGCGAGCGCTTGGGAGCGTCCGACTTCTCCGACTTCTCGGACTTCTCGCCGGCAGCCGAGGCGTCCCTGCTCTCCTTGACCGGACGCTCGGCGCGAGCCTTGCGGATCGAACCCTTTGCGTCCGTGGGGATACCGAGATCCTCGTACAGGTGCGGCGAGCTCGAGTAGGTCTCGACGGGCTCCGCGACACCGAGGCCGAGGGCCTTGTCGATCAGCTGCCAGCGGGGAATGTCGTCCCAGTCGACAAGGGTGATCGCAATGCCCGTGCGGCCGGCGCGACCCGTGCGGCCGATGCGGTGCACGTAGGTCTTCTCGTCCTCGGGGCACTGGTAGTTGATGACGTGCGTGACGTCGTCGATGTCGATGCCGCGGGCCGCGACGTCGGTGGCGACCAGGACGTCGACCGAGCCGTTGCGGAACGCCTTGAGGGCCTTCTCGCGGGCGATCTGGCCGAGGTCGCCGTGGACGGCGCCGACGTTGAAGCCGCGCTCGTTCAGGTCGTCGGCGACCTTCTGCGCGGTGCGCTTGGTGCGGGTGAAGATCATCGTCGCGCCGCGGCCGTCGGCCTGCAGCACGCGGGCGACCATCTCGGCCTTGTCGAGGGCGTGCGCGCGGTAGACGTGCTGGGTGGTCCGCTCGTGGACCGCGGAGGAGTCCGCCTCCTCGGCGCGGATGTGCGTCGGCTGCGTCAGGAACGTGCGCGCCAGCGTGATGATCGGGCCCGGCATCGTGGCCGAGAACAGCATCGTCTGCCGCTTGTCGGGCACCATGCCGAGGATGCGCTCGATGTCGGGCAGGAAGCCCAGGTCGAGCATCTCGTCGGCCTCGTCGAGAACGAGGACGCCGACCTTGCCGAGGATCAGGTGACCCTGGTTGGCGAGGTCGAGCAGGCGGCCCGGGGTACCGACGATGACGTCGACACCCTTGCGGAGCGCGTCGATCTGCTGCTCGTACGGGCGGCCGCCGTAGATGGACAGGACCTCGAGCTTCTTCTTGCCGGACTTCAGGTACTTCGACGCATTCTCCAGGTCCTGCGTGACCTGCACGCACAGCTCGCGCGTCGGCACGATCACGAGTGCGCGGGGGGTGCCGTCGAGCGGGCTGGTGCCCGAATCGGTGGTGGAGACGCGGTGCAGCAGCGGGACGCCGAAGCCGAACGTCTTGCCCATGCCGGTGCGGGCCTGACCGATGAGGTCGTCGCCGGCGAGAGCGAGGGGGAGCGTCAGCTCCTGGATGGCGAAGGTGCGCTCGATGCCGATCTCGGCGAGCGCCTTGACGATCTCGTCGCGGACACCGAGCTCGCCGAAGGTCGGCGGGGTGTGCGTCTCGTCCAGCTGCGCGGACAGCGTGGTCTCGGTTGCTGCGTGATTACTGTCTTCGTGGTCGATCGTGATCTTGCTCAGGGAACTGGCCTTCCTCGTATCGGCACGCACGCACGAGGTAAGGGGCCAGGCCGTAAGTCGGCCGAGTCGGTGCCCTCTTGTGCGGTGGCCCAGCCTCCGTCTCAGCGCGGAGATCGTATGGATCTCGGCGAGACGCGGCGAGCGCCGTCGATCAGGTGCGCGCACATTATCTTCGGGATTCCGTATCCGTTTCGCGCCCGAATCGTTCGAATTCTGTCTCGAACTCGTCGCTCCGGAATGATGCTCCGGGATCGGGACCAGCGCGGAAATATCGGTCTCCCGTCGCAATTGTAGCGGCCCGGCGCCGCCGAGCCGACACACACATGGCGCAGATCACGAATCCCACCTCGTCCCGTCGTCCCGGGGGCGGCCGACGACACGGATTAGGCTGTGGCGTCATGGGAGCCGATTCACCGACGTCGTCCGTGCCCGCCATCGCTGCAGACCACCCCGGTGTGGCCGAATTGTTCGCGGTCCTCGCCTATGGCGAGATCTCCGCGTTCTACCGCCTCGCCGAGGACGCCCGCATGGCCCCTACGCTGCAGGGACGGGTCGCGCTCGCGAGCATGGCGGCCGCCGAGATGGGTCACTTCGAGACGCTGCACAAGGCACTCACCGATCGGGGACTCGAGGTCTACGCGGCGATGGATCCGTTCGTCCGCGCCCTCGACGCGTACCACGCGTCGACGGACCCGTCGACGTGGCTCGAATCGCTCGTGAAGGCGTACGTCGGTGACGGCATCGCGGCCGATTTCTACCTGGAGATCGCGCACTCGCTGGATCCCACGGTGGGCGCAATCGTCCGCGAGGTGCTTGCCGAGGTGGGCCACTCCGAGTTCGTCGTGCAGGAGGTCCGGGCCGCAGTGGCCGCGAGCACGAGCGAGAAGGACCGGCTGATGCTGTGGGGGCGCCGGCTGCTCGGGGAGGCAATCACCCAGGCCCAGTTCGTCCTCGCGCGCCGCGAGGACCTCACCGACCTCGTCATGACCGCGACCGGCAGCCTCAACGGTGTCGCCGCCCTGTTCGACAACATGCAGGCGAAGCACGCCGAACGGATGGCGGTGCTCGGCCTGGTGTGAGTGCACTGTTCGCTCTCAGCACAGCGGCACGGCAGGCTCGGGTGGGCGGGGCTGCATTAACCTGGCCGGGACAGCTTCAAGCGCTCGGAGAGTTCGGAGGTTGACCGTGGAGGTCAAGATCGGTGTAACTGACAGCCCGCGTGAGCTGGTCGTCAACAGCGTCCTCACGCCCGACGAGGTGGAGGCGCTCGTGACGAAGGCGCTCGGAGACGCGGGCGGTGTGCTCTCGCTCGTCGACGAGAAGGGGCGCAAGTTCCTCGTCCAGGCCGCGCGGATCACCTATGTGGAGATCGGTCCCTCGGACAGCCGCAAGGTCGGGTTCGCGCCGACCAGCTAGAGCCGGCAGATACGCGAAGGGCGCGGAGTCGAAAAGACTCCGCGCCCTTCGCGTATCTGCGTGGACTACGGCGCGTGAACTACCGCGCGCGGACTACTTGGTCTCGGCGTGCAACGGCACGTGCGACAGGCCACCCCAAGCGAGGGCGACGGTCGTGTCGACCGCTTCTTCCTTCGGGATCGGCCGCGCGGCCTCGAGCCAGTACCGGGCGGTGAACTGGCTGGCGCCGACCAGACCGACGGCGAGGATGCGGGCGCGGTAGGGATCCAGTCCCGAATCGTGCGCGACGAGGTCGAAGACGGCGTCGACGCAGGCCTCGGTGGCCTGCTCGACGCGGCGCGCCACCTGCGGCTCGCCCATCAGGTCGGACTCGAACACCAGGCGGAAGCCCTGCGTGTCGGTGTCGACGAAATCGAAGAACGCCTGCACGGCCGCCCGCACGCGCTGGCGGTTGTCGGTCGTCGAGCGCAGGGCCTGGCGAACACCCGAGATGAGGGTGTCGACGTAGCTCTGCAGCACCGCGACGTACAACTCCAGCTTGCCGGGGAAGTGTTGATACAGCACGGGCTTGCTCACGCCGGCGCACTCGGCGATCTCGTCCATGCCGGCGGCGTGGTAACCGCGGCTGACGAAGACCTCGCTGGCGGCCGCGAGCAACTGAAGACGCCGCGCGTCCCGGGGTAGCCGGGTATTGCGGCGGGTGCCCTGACCGTTTGCGGTCGTGGCGGCGCGATCGGAGTGTGTCCGATCCGCGAGTTCAGTCATGTCGCTCCCAATCTGCACAAAGAGCCCCGCTTCGTTCGGTGTCCGACCTCTCACGAACGCCTCGGGGCAAGATAAATCATTTGCACGATACCCGGACGGTTCTCGGCCGATTTCGCTGTCCTGAACTTGTCGTCGACGCGCCGTGTGCCCGGCATCGTCACGTCCCCTGTCTGCGAGTATTCCAGGATTCCACACGCGCGACACGGCGACGCGGTGAGCGATCGCCGTCAGCGGTGGGGCTGGGGGCCGGCGAGAGGCGCCCGAAGGGGCGGTGTGCCACCTCACAGGTAGCGCCGGACCCCTCCGGAATTCGGGCGCGCCGGGTGAACCCCCGGGCGGACTGTGAGATTCTGGCGGGGTGACTGACCGAGGAGGACCGCGCCTGGGGGGCACAGTTCCCGAAGTGTCCGACGACCCGGCAGCGGGCGATTCCCGGCTCCCGGGCGGCGACCCCGGCCGGGTGCCCGACCCGCACGAGCCGTTGCGCGCGCTGTGGGATCCCACCCGTCGGAACATCGGCCGTCCCCGGTCGCCGCGCCCCGAACGCGATGCGCGCAAGCAGAGCAAGCTCGGCAGGTTCGTCTCGATGTACGGATGGCGTGCCTACGCCATCCCGGTGCTGGTGATCGTCACGGTCCTCGTGCTCGTGGACGCCGTCCGCGGGGTCGGTGACTCGGACTCCGCGGCCTCCGCCGATCCCGGCTTCGGTGTGCTCAGCCACGAGGACGGCACCGACATCGTCGGCGTTCCGCCGGCCGCGGACGGCAATTTCGCGGACACGGTGCCCGCGGGTGCGTTGCCGGAGGGCGGGCCGTTCACCGCGACGGCCGCGGGCACCTGGCACGTCGTGCCCGGAGCGACCGGTCAGGTCGGTCAGGGCACCGAGCGGGTGTTCACCTACACCGTCGAGGTCGAGGACGGGATCGACACGGCCGGCTTCGGCGGCGACGAGTCGTTCGGCCGGATGGTCGATCAGACCCTCGGCAATCCGAAGAGCTGGACCCGGGATCCGCGCTTCGCGTTCCGTCGGGTGGACGCGACGGACCCGCTGCTGAAGGACGGGAACGGACCCGACTTCCGGATCTCACTGACGTCGCAGATGACCATTCGCGAGGCGTGCGGCTACGACATCCAGCTCGAGGTGTCGTGCTTCAATCCGGGCATCGACCGCGTGGTGTTGAACGAGCCGCGTTGGGTGCGTGGTGCGACGGCCTTCCAGGGCGACATCGGCTCGTATCGGCAGTACCAGATCAACCACGAGGTGGGGCATGCGATCGGGTACCAGGCGCACCAGCCGTGCGAGGCCGACGGTGGGCTGGCCCCGGTGATGATGCAGCAGTCGTTCGGCACCGCGAACAACGACATCGCCAAGCTCGACCCGGAGGGCGTCGTACCGATGGACGGCAAGGTGTGCCGCTTCAACCCCTGGCCCTACCCCCGCGGCTGAGGACAGGCAGTGACCGCCGCCGGAACCGCCCGCATCGGGGACACCGCGTGCGCGGGATTCCTGTTCGACATGGACGGCGTCGTCACCGACACCGCCCGCGTGCACGAGCGGGCGTGGAAGCGACTGTTCGACGGTTTCCTGGCCGAACGCGGACTGGGGGAGCCGCCGTTCACGTCCGACGACTACCTGCAGTACGTGGACGGACGGCCGCGCGTCGACGGCGTCGCGTCGTTCCTGGCGTCGCGTTCGATCGAGATACCGCACGGACAGCCGTCGGATCCGCCGACCGAACACACGGTGTGCGGGCTCGCGGCCCGCAAGGACGCGATGTTCGGTCACGAACTCGACGAGCACGGTGTCGAACCGTTCCCGGGCACCGTCGCGCTCATCCGGCGCCTGCGTGCGGCGCACGTGTCGGTCGCGCTGGTGACCGCGAGTCGTAACGCGGCGCGGGTGCTCGACGCGGCCGGGCTCACCGATCTGTTCGACGCGCGCGTCGACGGCACGGACGTCGACCGGCTGTCGCTCGCCGGCAAACCCGAGCCCGACACGTACCTCGAGGGGGCGCGGCGGCTGGGTCTGTCGGCGTCCGAGTGCGTGGTGCTCGAGGACGCGCTCGCGGGCGTCGAGGCGGGCCGGCGCGGAGCCTTCGGGGTGGTCGTCGGCGTCGACCGAGCCCAGCACGCGGACGCGCTCCGGCAGGCGGGCGCCGACGTCGTCGTGCCCGACCTGAGCGATCTCGAGGTGCGATTGCCGACCGCCTAGGCTGGACGCGAGCGTTGACCGGTCGAGTTCAGGAGCGTGTGGTGTCCGCGAAGAGTCCGCTTCCCCCTCTGGTGGAGCCGGCGGCAGAGTTGAGCCGCGACGAGGTGGCCCGCTACAGCCGGCACCTGATCATCCCGAACGTGGGCACGACGGGACAGCGGCGCCTCAAGAACGCACGTGTCCTGGTGATCGGCGCGGGTGGGCTGGGTTCGCCGACGCTGCTGTACCTCGCGGCGGCCGGTGTCGGCACGATCGGCATCGTCGATTTCGACGTGGTCGACGAGTCGAATCTGCAGCGTCAGGTCATCCACGGCACCGCCGACGTCGGACGGTCCAAGGCGCAGAGTGCGCGTGAGTCGATCCGGGAGATCAACCCGCACGTCGACGTCCACCTGCACGAGTTCCGGCTCGACGCGACGAATGCCGTCGAGCTGTTCGGCGAGTACGACCTGATCCTCGACGGCGCCGACAACTTCGCGACCCGGTATCTCGTCAACGACGCCGCAGTGCTGGCCGGGCGGCCGTACGTGTGGGGGTCGATCTACCGGTTCGAGGGCCAGGTGTCGGTGTTCTGGGACGCCGCCCCGGACGGGCGCGGCATCACGCTGCGCGACCTGTATCCGGAGGCGCCGCCGCCGGGCACGGTGCCGTCGTGCGCGGAGGGCGGCGTGCTCGGCGTGCTGTGCTCGTCGATCGGGTCGATCATGGCGACCGAGGCGATCAAGTTGATCACCGGCATCGGGGAGTCGCTGCTGGGCCGGCTGATCGTCTACGACGCGCTCGCGATGAACTACCGGACCGTGAAGCTCAGCCGCGACCCCGGCAGGGTGGCCGTGACCGAACTGGTCGACTACGACGCGTTCTGCGGGGTGGCGCCGGTCGCCGAGGCGGATCGGGACGCCACGATCACCCCGCTGGAACTGCGGGCGCTGCTCGATGCGGGCACCGACGTCGCGATCGTCGACGTGCGGGAGCCGGTGGAGTGGGACATCGTGCACCTGCCCGGCGCGACGCTGATCCCGAAGGACCGGATCCTGTCGGGGGAGGCCCTGGCCGAACTGCCGCAGGACAGGCGGATCGTGCTGCACTGCAAGACCGGCGTCCGTTCGGCGGAGGCACTGGCCGCGGTCCGGAAGGCCGGATTCGCCGACGCGGTGCACCTGCAGGGCGGCGTGATCGCGTGGGCACACCAGGTCGACCCGTCGCTTCCGGTCTACTGAACGCCCCACGGATCTATTCAGCGTGGCCTTCGGAGAGCCTCACCGAAACGGACGGTCTGCAGCGGTAGCCTGACGGCCGTGAGCTCTACGCAACCGCCCCAGCACGTCTGTTCGACGTTCGGCCTCCGCGAGGTCGAGCCGGTCGCGTTGGGCGCCGACTGGGACGGCGGCTGGCGCTGCGGTGACGTCGTGCTGTCGGCCGTTGCCGATCATGCGCGTGCGGCGTGGTCCGCGAAGGTGCGCGAGACACTCGCGGTGGACGCGGTGCGGCTGGCCCGTCCGGTGCGGGCGACGGACGGCCGCTACGTCGTCTCCGGTTGGCGCGCCGACACGTTCCTGGAAGGTTCCTCGGAACCGCGGCACGACGAGGTCGTGTCGTTGTCGCTGCGCCTGCACGCCGCGACCGCGCAGCTCGAGCGTCCGCGATTCCTGGCCCAGCCGCCGGTGGCGCCGTGGGCCGACGTCGACGTCTTCGTCGCCGCGGACCGGGCCGCGTGGGAGACCGTCCCGCTGCGGACCGCGCGTGCGGCCGGGGCGCTCGAAGACCTGACGCCCGACGCCAAGCGCAGCGTCGACGTGATCGGCCAGCTCGCGACCCTGCGCAAGCCGGTGCGGTCCCCGGACCAGTTGGTGCACGGAGACCTGTTCGGCACCGTTCTGTTCGACGGCGCCGTCGCGCCGGGCGTCACCGACATCACCCCGTACTGGCGGCCGGCCGCGTGGGCCGCCGGGGTGGTCGTCGTGGACGCGCTGTCGTGGGGCGGCGCCGACGAGGGCCTGATCGCGCGTTGGGAAGACCTGCCCGAGTGGCCGCAGATGTTGTTGCGGGCGTTGCTCTTCCGGCTCTCGGTTCACACGCTGCATCCGCGCTCCACGCCGGACGCGCTGCCCGGGTTGCTGCGGACCGCGGACCTGGTGCGGCTGATTCTCTAGCCGGCGTACTGCTACCGCGTCGGCCTACGCGTAGCCCGCGAGGAGTTCGTCGAAGAAGCAGCGCGCCGCAGCGACGGCTCGCTCGCTGTCGCCGTCGACGACCGCCTCGACCAACGCGCTGTGCTCGTCGTGGAAGCCCGCCCCGGTCGCGGATGCATGCTTGAAGACGGTCTCCTCGATCGCGGGCAGCAGCGAGTCGTAGAACTCCAGGTACACCCGGTTGTGACTGGCGGCGACGATCCCGCGGTGCAGTGCGATGTCGGCGGCGATGGCCGCTCGCAGATCGCTGCCGTGCCAGGCGTCGATTCGTGCCGCGAGCAGGGCGCGCAGGTTCTCGATGTCGGCGTCGTCGCGGCGGCGGGCGGCCAGTCCCGCGGCGGTCACGTCCAGCGACTGCCGCAGTTCCAGGACGTCGCGTTCGTGCGCGCCGGCGAAGTACTGGCCGAGCGTGCCGCTCACCTCGGACGCCGCCAGCACGAACGTGCCCGATCCCTGCCGACGCTCGAGCAGCCCGGTGTGGACGAGTGCCTGGACGGCCTCGCGGACGGTGTTGCGTCCGGTCCCGGTGAGTTCGGAGAGCTCGGGCTCGGTGGGGATGCGGGAGCCGACCGGCCAGTTGCCGGATCGGATCTCTTCCCGGAGCTGGTCGGTCACCTGGTTGATCAGGGTGCTGCGGCGGACGGGTTGCAACGGCGCTCCTGCGGGTAGACGGGGGTCACACGAATTATGCTTTGCCAGCTTTCGTCCGGTCATCCTATGATTTATCGGGTCGAGTGCCAAAGCCCTCCGGCGGGTGCGCTCCCGATTCTTCTCCGATCGATCACGGAACGAGGCAGTACATGACCGCGCCTGCAGGCAGTTCCCGCTCCGCGGGTTCCACCGCCCAGGCCCCGCGTGGGCCACAACCGCTCCTGGCAGGCCGGGTACTGGTGTTCGCCGCGATCGCGATGTCGGCGCTGGTGCTGCGCACGGCGGTCACCTCGTTCACCCCCCTCGCCGACCAGATCGGCGCGGAACTGGGCTTCTCGTCCACCGTCGTCGGCGTCTTCGGCATGGTGCCGACCGCGATGTTCGCGGTGTTCGGGCTCCTCACTCCGGCCATCGCGCGCCGACTCGGGCTCGAGTGGACCGCTCTGCTCGGCATGATGATGGCCGGCGTCGGGATGCTGACCCGCGCGATGGTGTCGGACACGTGGTCGCTGTTGGCGTTGTCGGCACTCGCCCTCGGCGGCATGGGTATCGGCAACGTCGTGATCCCGCCGCTGGTCAAGCGGTACTTCGGCGACCGGTTGGCGCTCATGAGTTCGGTCTACATCACGGGTGTGCAGATCGGCACGATCCTGCCCGCCACGGTCGCGGTGCCGCTCGCGGACGCGTTCGACTGGCGGATCTCGATCGGCGTGTGGTCGCTGGTGGGGTTCGCGGCCGCCGCGCCGTGGCTGATGATCCTCGCTCGCGGGCGTAAGCAGGTCGGCGGCACCACTGCCGCTGCGGCGCTGCCGGCCGAGTCGCACGCGCCCGGGCGCCCGTGGCGTTCGCCGGTCGGCTGGGGGATGGCCGGCATGTTCGGCATGACGTCGCTCATCACGTACTCGATGTTCACGTGGATCCCGAAGATCCTCACCGAGGCCGGGGCGAGCGAGTCGTTCGGCGGCAGCATGGTTGCGCTCTTCTCGTTCATGGGGCTGATCGCGGCGTTCGCGGCACCGAGCGTCTGCGCCCGGATGCGCAACCCGTTCCCGATCGTGGTGGGCTGCGCGCTCGCCTACGCGATCGGCTTCACCGGACTGTTCCTCGCTCCGATGGCGGCGCCGATCCTGTGGGTCGTCGTGATCGGCCTGGGCCCGAGCACGTTCCCGATGTCGCTGACACTGATCAACCTGCGCACCCGCACGCACACCGGGTCCGCGGCACTGTCCGGATTCACGCAGGGCATCGGCTACACCGTCGCGTGCATCGGCCCGCTGCTGTTCGGCGTGCTGCACGAGTCGACGGGCGGTTGGGGTGCGCCGTTCGCGCTGCTCGGCGTCGCCGTCGTCGTGGTCCTGATCTCCGCGTGGGCGGCGTGCAAGCCGCGCATGCTCGAGGACAGCTGGGGCGCGAAGGCCGCCTGACCTGGGCGTCCGTCGACCTCACCGACCGGACGCGCGATCGTGAGCGAGAGTTGACGGACGGGTCACCGGGCGCAGCACCGACGCAACACCGGCCTCCTACCTTGGGGTTTCCCACACAGGTAGGAGGCTCAGGTGACCACTCTCTCCGATCGGCCCACAGCACCGTCCGCCGACGCACCCGTGGTGCGCGGGCACCGCATCGAGCACTGGGACGCCGAGGACGTCGCCGCCTGGGAAGCCGGTGGCAAGGCGATCGCCCGACGCAATCTCGTGTGGTCGGTGGTCGCCGAGCACGTCGGCTTCTCGATCTGGTCGATCTGGTCGGTGATGGTGCTGTTCATGCCGACCGACGTGTTCGGCATCGACGCCGCCGGAAAGTTCTTCCTCGTGGCCGTCCCGACCCTCGTCGGATCGCTCCTCCGCATCCCGTACACGGTGGCGACGGCCCGGTTCGGGGGGCGTAACTGGACGATCTTCAGTGCGCTGGTGCTGTTGGTCCCGACGCTGCTGACGCTGTGGTTCGTGATGCACCCGGGCACGTCGTACACGACGTTCCTGCTGGTCGCGGCCACCGCGGGTGTCGGCGGCGGCAACTTCGCGTCGTCGATGGCGAACATCAACGCCTTCTACCCGCAGCGGCTCAAGGGGTGGGCACTCGGGCTCAACGCGGGCGGCGGCAACATCGGGGTACCCGTCATCCAGCTGGTGGGCCTGCTCGTGATCGCGACGGTCGGCAACACCGCGCCGTATCTGGTGTGCGCGGTCTACCTCGTGCTCATCGGTGTCGCCGCGGTCGGCGCGGCGCTGTTCATGGACAATCTCGCGGGCCAGAAGGCCGACCTCCGCTCGATGCTCGAGGCGCTGCGGGTGCGGGACTCGTGGATCGTCAGCTTCCTGTACGTCGGCACATTCGGGTCGTTCATCGGGTTCAGCTTCGCGTTCGGCCAGGTGCTGCAGATCAACTTCCTGGCCGGCGGCGACACTCCGGCGCAGGCCGCGCTGCACGCCGCGCAGATCGCGTTCGTGGGCCCGCTGCTGGGATCGATCGCCCGTCCACTCGGCGGCCGGCTCGCCGACCGCGTCGGAGGTGGGCGGATCACGCTGTGGACGTTCGCGGCGATGGTGCTCGCGGCCGCGGTGCTGGTCGCGGCCGGCGCCGCGGACGACTCCACCCCCGGGGCCGCGACCGGTGCCACCATGACAGCACTGGTGATCGGGTTCGTCGCGCTGTTCGTGCTGTCCGGCATCGGGAACGGCTCGGTGTACAAGATGATCCCGTCGATCTTCGAGACCCGGTCCCGTTCGCTCGGCGGCCTGGATGCGGCGGGCCGGGCCGCGTGGTCGCGCAACATGTCCGGTGCGCTCATCGGGTTCGCCGGCGCGATCGGCGGTCTCGGCGGCGTCGGGATCAACCTCGTGCTGCGGGCCTCGTACAGCAGCCCGGCCAAGTCGGCGACCATGGCGTTCTGGGTGTTCCTCGGCTTCTACGTCGTGTGCGCGGTGGTCACCTGGATCGTGTTCGTGCGACGCACGACGGTGCCGAACGAGGTTGCCGGACAGCCGATCGCGGTGACGCCGTGACCGCGCCCGCCGTCGCCGGACGGATCGATACGCACTGCCCCTACTGCGGCCTGCAGTGCGCGATGACGCTCACTCCCGCCGGCGCGGCCGGGGTGACCGTCACGGCCCGGCAGTTCCCGACCAACCGCGGCGGCCTGTGCCAGAAGGGATGGACGAGTGCCGAACTGCTGCGACACCCGGACCGGCTCACCACCCCGCTGGTCCGAGCCGGTGGGCGACTGCGGCCGGCGTCGTGGGACGACGCCCTCGACCGGGTCGCCGACGGCTTCCGCGCCGCGCAGGCGGCCGGGGGACGTGACGCGGTGGGAATCTTCGGCGGCGGCGGGCTCACCAACGAGAAGGCGTACATGCTCGGCAAGTTCGCGCGCGTCGCGCTCGGCACGTCGAACATCGACTACAACGGGCGCTTCTGTATGTCGTCGGCGGCCGCGGCGGGGATCCGCGCCTTCGGCCTCGATCGGGGGCTGCCGTTCCCGGTGTCGGATCTGACGTCGGCGAAGGCGATCCTGCTGGTCGGGGGCAACGTCGCCGAGACGATGCCGCCGCTCGTCGGGCACCTGACGGCCGCGGCCGACGCCGGCGGGCTGATCGTCGCCGACCCGCGCCGTACCGCGACCGCGGACCGGGCCCTGGCCGGCGGCGGCCTGCATCTGCAGCTCGCGCCCGGCACGGATCTGCCGCTCGCGCTGGGGATGGTGCACCTCGCCGTCACCGAGGGCCACCTCGACCGCGAGTACATCGAGGCCCGCACGTCCGGCTTCGACGACGCGTGGCTCGCGGCCGCGCAGTGGTGGCCCGAGCGCACCGAACGCGTCACCGGGGTGCCGGTCGCGGCGCTGCGGCGTGCGGTGGAGATCCTGTCGCGGTCGCGCCGGGCCGACACCGGCGCCTACGTGCTCACCGCCCGCGGCGCCGAGCAGCACGCGACCGGCACCGACACCGTCTCGGCGTGGATCGCCCTGGCGCTCGCGCTGGGACTGCCCGGACGGCGGGGCAGCGGCTACGGGCCGGTCACCGGTCAGGGGAACGGTCAGGGCGGCCGCGAGCACGGGCAGAAGGCCGACCAGCTGCCCGGATACCGCAAGATCACCGATCCCGTTGCGCGCGAGCACGTTGCACACGTGTGGGGTATCGACCCGGCGGACCTGCCCGGGCCCGGTCGCAGCGCGTACGAACTGCTCGACGCGCTCGGCCGGGGCGACGGTCCCCGCGCGCTGATGGTCCACGGGGCCAACCTCGCGGTGTCGGCGCCGCGGGCCGGGCACGTCGTCGACCGGTTGCTCTCCCTCGACCTGCTGGTGGTGTGCGACTTCCTGCTGTCGGAGACCGCCGCGATGGCCGACGTCGTGCTGCCGGTCCTGCAGTGGGCCGAGGAGGAGGGCACGATGACGAGCCTCGAGGGGCGCGTGCTGCGTCGCCGCCGGGCCACGACTCCGCCCGACGGCGCGCGCGGCGAGCTCGAGGTGCTGCGGGACTTGGCTGTTCGGCTCGGTCAGCCCGAGCACCGGTTCCCGGTCGAGCCGCGCGTGGTGTTCGACGAACTGCGCGCGGCGTCCGCGGGCGGGGTGGCCGATTACGCGGGCGTCACGTACGACCGGCTCGACGCGGGGGAGACGCTGCACTGGCCGTGCCCCGACGTCGACCATCCCGGGACGCCGCGGCTGTTCCTCGACCGGTTCGGGACGGACGACGGCCGCGCCCGGTTCACGGTCGTCGAGCATCGCGGGCCCGCGGAGGAACCGGATGCCGACTTCCCGCTCGTCGCGACCACCGGACGCGTTCTGGCGCACTACCAGTCGGGTGCGCAGACCCGACGGGTCGGCGAGCTGACGACCGCGGCCGGGCCGATGTTCGTCCAGCTCCATTCCGACACCGCGGTGCGGGCGGGTGTGTGCGACGGGGACGACGCGGTGGTCGTCGGGCGCCGCGGCCGAGTGTCCGTCGCGGTGCGGTGCGACGACTCGATGCGTCTGGACACGGTGTTCCTGCCGTTCCACTTCGCGGGCGACGCGCGCGCCAACCTGCTCACCAACCCGGCGCTCGATCCGACGAGCCGCATGCCGGAGTTCAAGGTGTGTGCGGTGCGGATCGAGCCGGCCCGGGCGGTGACGCCGTGACGCGCGTGGTGATCGTGGGCAACGGCATGGCCGGCGCCCGGTTGGCGGAGGAGCTGCGGCGTCGCGAACGTGATCCGGCCCGGCTCGGGATCGTGGTGTTCGGCGCGGAGCCGCGGGCCGCCTATAACCGGATCCTGCTGTCGAATGTGTTGGCGGGCAGCATCACCGCCCGCGACACCCGGTTGCGGCCGGACGACTGGTGGGCCCGCAACGGCGTCGACGTCCGCGTCGGGGTGCGGGTGACCGGGATCGACACCGCGACGCGAACCGTGCACGGCGACGACGGCACGGCCCTCGGGTACGACGAGTTGGTGCTCGCGACGGGCAGTGTCCCGTTCGTGCCGCGCATCGAGGGGATGGCGGCCGACGACACGCATGTCGTCGCCTTCCGGACCGTGGAGGACTGCGAGCGCATCGCCGAGGCCGCGGGGCGGGGCCGCCGCGCCGTCGTGCTGGGCGGCGGACTGCTCGGGCTCGAGGCGGCCCGTGGGCTGCTGCTGCGCGGCGCGGACGTCACGGTCGTGCACCCCAAGGCGGTGCCGATGGAACGGCAACTGGACGACGGCGGCGGCCGGGTCCTCACCCGGGTCCTGACCGGCCTGGGAGTGCAGGTGCTGCTGGGGCGTCGAGCGGTCGCCCTGCGCCGCGACCACACCGGCCGCACGCTGGTGCTCGGTGACGGCACCGAACTGCCCGCGGATCTGGTGGTGTTCACGGCGGGTATCCGGCCGGCGACCGAACTCGCGGCGGCCGTCGGTGCCACGGTGGAGCACGGCATCGTCGTCGACGACGCGCTGCACACCGACGTCCCGCACGTGTGGGCGATCGGGGAGTGCGCGCAGCACCGCGGCGAGGTGTACGGGCTGGTGCAGCCGGGCTGGGAGCAGGCGGAGGTGGTCGCCGATCGGATCACCGGCGCCGACGCGGCCGCCGAGTACCACGGCACTCCGCCGGTCACCCGGCTCAAGGCACATGACATCGATCTCGCGTCGATGGGTGATGTCGGTGCGGACCTGCACGACGGCGAGCACGAGGTTCTCACCGTCGCCGACCCGGCCCGGGGTCGCTACGCCAAGTTGGTCGTGGCCGACGAGCGGATCGTCGGCGCGGTGCTGCTCGGGTCGCCCGACGTCGTCGGAACCGTCACGCAGATGTTCGACGCGAAACTGCCGGTGCCGCACGACCGGATGGCGCTGCTGACCGGTCGACCCGGGACGTCGGTGGAATCCGTCAGCCCCGCCGGCATGCCGGGCAGTGCCGTGATCTGTCGTTGCAACTCGGTCACCAAGTCGAGCCTCACGGGCGCGTGGCGGGCCGGGGCGCGGTCGGTCGCGGCGCTCGCGACGGCGACCCGGGCGACGACGGGCTGTGGCGGCTGCGGTTCCACGGTGGAAGGGATCTGCGAGTGGCTGCGGACCACCGATCCCCAGAACGAGCACGACGAAGACACAACACAACCGGCCCGGAAGGAAGGTGCGGCATGAACGGACGGACCGCGATCGTGATCGGACACGGCATGGTGGGGCACCGATTCGTCGAGGCGCTGCGGGCGCGCGACGACGCCGATACCTGGAGTGTGACGGTGCTGTGCGAGGAGGACGTACCCGCGTACGACCGGGTGGCGCTGTCGTCGTATGTCGGCGCGTGGGATGTACGGGAACTCGCCTTGGCGGGCAACGACTTCGGTGGAGACGATGCCGTCGATCTGCGGGTGGGTGTGCGGGCCGAGGCGATCGACCGGGCCGCTCGCACCGTGACGACGTCGGCAGGAGAGACGCTGCCCTACGACGCGCTCGTCCTCGCCACCGGGTCGTACCCGTTCGTGCCGCCGGTCCCCGGTCACGAGCACGACCTGTGCTTCGTCTACCGCACCCCCTCCGATCTGGACGGGATCCGGGCGCGCGCCGAGGCTGCCCGGCCCGGCGCGGCCGGTGTCGTGGTCGGCGGCGGGCTGCTGGGGCTCGAGGCCGCGAACGCGTTGCGACAGTTGGGTATGACGCCGCATGTGGTCGAACACAATGCCCGGTTGATGCCGCTGCAGGTCGACGAGGGTGGCGGCGCCGTGCTGGCCCGGCTGGTCACCGACCTCGGGCTCGCGCTGCACACCGGCACCGGTATCGCGTCCATCACCGACGGACCGGCCGGGGTGCGTGTCGAGCTGTCCGACGGTGCGGTGATCGACGCGGCCCTGCTGGTCTTCTCGGCGGGTATCCGCCCCCGCGACCAACTGGCCCGCGATGCCGGGCTCGACGTCGCCGAGCGCGGCGGCATCCTCACCGACAGCGGTTGTGTCACCTCCGATCCCGCGGTGTTCGCGGTGGGCGAATGCGCCGCGGTCGAGGGCCGCTGCTACGGGCTCGTCGCCCCCGGGTACACCACGGCCGAGGTGGTCGCGGACCGGCTGCTCGGCGGGGACGCCGTGTTCCCGGGGGCCGACCTGTCCACCAAGCTCAAGCTGCTCGGCGTGGACGTCGCGAGCTTCGGCGACGTGCAGGCCACCACCCCCGGCGCTCTGGAGGTGGTGCTCAGTGATGCCGCAAAGGGCACGTACGCGAAGCTCGTGGTCTCCGACGACGCGAGGACGCTGCTCGGCGGAATCCTCGTCGGCGATGCGAGCGCGTACGGGTCGCTGCGTCCGCTCGTCGGACGGGAACTGCCCGGGGATCCGGCGGCACTGATCTCCCCGGCCGGCGAGAAGCCCGGCGCCGGTGCGCTGCCCGACGACGCCCAGGTGTGCTCGTGCAACGCCGTCACCAAGGGCGAGATCTGCGCGGCGATCGCCGACGGCGCGTGCGACCTCGCCTCGGTCAAGTCCTGCACCGACGCGGGCACCACGTGCGGCGGTTGCCTGCCGACCGTCAAGGCGCTGCTCGCGTCGTCGGGCGTGGAACTGTCGAAGGCGCTGTGCGAGCACTTCACCCAGTCCCGTGCCGAGCTGTTCGAGATCGTGCGGGCCACCGGGACCCGCACCTTCTCGGGCCTGATCGCGCAGTACGGCAGTGGAACCGGCTGCGACATCTGCAAACCCGTCGTCGCATCGATCCTCGCGTCCACGTCGTCGGACCACGTGCTCGACGGCGAGCAGGCGTCGCTGCAGGACACCAACGACCACTTTCTCGCCAACATCCAGCGCAACGGCACCTATTCGGTGGTGCCGCGGATGCCCGGTGGCGAATGCACACCCGAACAGCTCATCACGATCGGGGAGATCGCCCGCGACTTCGGTCTCTATCTCAAGGTCACCGGCGGCCAGCGGATCGACCTGTTCGGCGCCCGCGTCGAGCAGCTGCCGGAGATCTGGCGGCGGCTGGTGGACGTCGGCATGGAATCCGGTCAGGCCTACGGGAAGTCGCTGCGCACCGTGAAGAGCTGTGTCGGATCCACGTGGTGCCGGTACGGCGTGCAGGACTCGGTGGGCATGGCGGTGCGGCTCGAGAACCGGTACCGCGGCCTGCGGGCACCGCACAAGATCAAGTTCGGGGTGTCGGGGTGTGCGCGCGAGTGCGCGGAGGCCCGCGGCAAGGACGTCGGCGTCATCGCCACCGACAGCGGCTGGAACCTGTACGTCGGCGGCAACGGGGGCCAGTCGCCCCGGCACGCGCAACTGCTCGCCGGCGGCCTCGACGACGAGACGCTCGTCCGGTACATCGACCGCTACCTCATGTTCTACGTGCGCACCGCCGACCGGCTGCAGCGCACCGCGCCGTGGGTGGAATCCCTCGAGGGCGGGCTCGACCACCTGAAGTCCGTCGTGTGTGAGGACAGCCTCGGGATCGCCGCCGAACTCGAGGCGGCGATGGTGCGGCACGTCGCCGGCTACCGCGACGAGTGGGCGGGCGTGCTCGACGATCCGGACAAGCTGTCGCGTTTCGTGTCGTTCGTCAACGCCCCCGACGTGCCCGACCCGACGGTGGTGTTCGACGACTCCGGAACCCGCAAGGTGCCCGTCCTGATGGGCATACCGGACGTTCCGGGACGCCGTTCGGAACTCTCCTCGAGCCGGTAATCGCGGAGTAACGCCGCGGAAACAACCCGACTTTTGAATGAGCACAGCACAGGGAGGTCTGCGATGACGGTGATGGAGAGCTGGGTGTCCGGCGAGGTCGGCACCCACGAGACGCCCTTCGAGGCGGAGGGACGGCACTGGACGTCCGCGTGCACGCGGAGCCATCTGATCCCGGGGCGCGGCGTGGCCGTGCTCCTGCGCGGCGGCGCCCAGGCAGCGCTGTTCCGGCTGGCCGACGGCAGCCTGCGGGCGGTCGGCAACATCGACCCGATCGGCCGGGCGGCGGTGATGTCCCGCGGGCTGGTCGGAGATCGGCACGGCGAACCCACGATCGCGTCACCACTGCTCAAACAGGTGTTCTCGCTCGTCGACGGCCGCTGCCTCGACGACGAATCGGTGCGCCTGCCGGTGTACCCGGTCCGTGTGGTCGAGGGCCGCGGCGACGACGTCGTGCAGGTGTGCGTGATCCCGGTCGGGTCGACGTGACGGCTGGGGGGCGGCCGAGCGGTGACGAACTGCGCGGATTCACGGTGGGGATCACGGCGTCGCGCCGGGCGGACGAGCTGGCGACGCTGCTCGTCCGGCGGGGTGCGGACGTCGTCCACGCGCCGGCCATCCGGATCATCCCGCTCGCCGACGACACGGAGCTGGCCCGGGTGACCGAGACGATCGTCGCGGATCCGCCGGAGGTGATCGTCGCGACCACCGGGATCGGCTTCCGCGGTTGGATGGGCGCGGCCGAGGGCTGGGGTGTCGGCGAGCAGTTGCTGACCGCACTGGGGTCGGCCCGCATCCTGGCCCGCGGGCCGAAGGCGACCGGGGCGGTCCGGGCGGCGGGTCTCCGCGAGGAATGGTCGCCGAGTTCCGAGTCGTCGGCGGAGGTGCTCGAACACCTGCTGGGAGAGGGTGTCGCGGGCCGAAGGATCGCAGTGCAACTGCACGGCGCGACCACGGAATGGGAACCGATCCCGGACTTCTGCGCCGCGCTGCGGGCAGCGGGCGCCGACGTGATCGCGGTGCCCGTGTACCGGTGGACACCGCCCGACGACTGCGGCGCGGTGGACCGGCTGATCGAGTCCGTCGGGTGCGGCGGACTGGACGCGGTGAGCTTCACCAGCGCACCCGCCGTCGCCTCGATCCTGGGTCGAGCCAAGCAGATCGGTGCTCTCGAGCCACTGCTCCGTGCCCTGGACGGGCGGGTGCTCGCGGCGTGTGTCGGTCCCGTCACCGCGGCGCCGCTGACCGCGCTCGGGGTGCCCACGACCGCCCCCGAACGCTCGCGCCTCGGGTCGCTGGCGCGGCACATCGCGGACGAGTTGCCCCGGCGGGACGCGCACGTGCAGGCGGGCGGGCACGAACTGAGCGTGCGCGGCACGTGCGTCGTCGTCGACGGCGAGGTCAAGCCGCTCTCGCCCGCCGGGATGGCGCTCGTGCGACGCCTGGCGGAGCGGCCCGGCATGGTCGTCTCCCGCGCGGACCTGCTGGCGTCGTTACCGGGTGGCAGCGGCGATCCGCACGCCGTCGAGACCGCGATCGCCCGGCTGCGCAGCCACCTCGGTGCGCCCAAGGCGGTGCAGACCGTCGTCAAGCGGGGATACCGGCTGGCGCTCGATCCGGCCGAGTACGACCGATTGCTCGAAGCGAGCGGGTCGTGAGCGGCGCGGAGTTGGTGCTGGTCGCGCACGGCACCCGCAGCAGGGTCGGAGTCGAAACCGTTGCGGCGCTGGCCGATGCAGTCGGTGAGCGGGTCGGAAGCGTGCGCACCGCGTTCGTCGACGTGCTGGGGCCGTCGCCGACCGAGGTGCTGCGCGACCTCCGGGGTCCGGCGGTCCTGGTGCCGGCGTTCCTGGCCTCCGGGTTCCACGTCCACACCGACGTTCCCCGCGCCGTCGTGGACAGCGGGCACCAGCGGGTCACTGTGACCCGGGCGCTCGGACCACATCCGGTCCTGGCGAGGGTGCTCGCACGGCGGCTGCACGAATCCGGTTGGCGACCCGGCGATGCCGTGGTGCTGGCCGCGGCGGGCTCCTCGGATCCGCGGGCGCGCCACGACGTCCGGCGGGCCGCGGCGATGCTGTCGGCGCGGGTGCGCCGCGACGTCCCGGTCGGCTACATCGCGACCGGGACGCCCACGGTGCCGGAGACCGTCGCGCGGCTCCGGGCGGCGGGGGAGCACCGGGTGCTCGTCGCGTCGTACCTGCTGGCGCCCGGTCTGTTCCACACGAGGCTCGGGCAGGCCGGGGCCGACGGCGTCACGGACCCGCTCGGCGCCCACGACGCGATTGCCGACCTGGTCGCCGAGCGGTTCTTCCTGGCGAGTCCGCGAGCGGCACGGATCAGCGCCGGAAACCCAGTTGCCGTTCGGCGTTCGACAGCGCGCTGACGATGCACGTGCCGATCGGCCCGCGGCGGTCGAACATCGTGGTGCTGCCGACGGAGATGCCGTCGACGCTGAGGTGATTGTCGGCCTCGATGCCGATCTCGGGGCCTTCCGGCAGCCGGGACAGTGCGAGTGTGAGGTCGGCGTTGATGAACCCGATTCCGGCGGTGCCCCAGTTGGTCATGAGACTGGTGGTCTCACCGACCATTGCGGCGCGCACGAACGGGGACGGATCCTCGCCGGCGACCACAGGGATCTGGTACTGCCACATGCGCTTTCGGCTCGAGCCCTCGTGGTCGCGCAGCGACGGTGACCATCCGGCGGGGTGTCCGTCGCTGCCGATCCACGGATGCGACGGGGCCTGCAGTGGTTCCAGGAGGCTCAGCGGCGGCGGTTGCGGGGCGTCGGGACGGGTCCAGAGCTCGCCCGGGGGCTGCTCCGAGCGGCGCAGGAAGACGACCGACGCGCGGGCGACGGCCTCGCCGTGCTGGAGCACCTCGGCGTCGGCCACGCGGATCCGGTTACCGTCGCGCACGCTGCGGGTGACGACGTGGAGCAGCTCGGCCCGCGCCGGCCGGAACAGGTCGACGGTCAGTCGCGCCGGAACGAACCCCTCTGCACCGTGGCTGTTCTCGATGGCACGGGCGAGGATGCCGGTGATCGCCGGTCCGTTGATCATGTCGGGTGACCACTTGCTGATACCCATGTCGAGCGGGGCGTATCCGTCACCGTCCCGGCGCAGGAATCCGATCTCGGTCATCTCCACGACTGCTCCTTCGTCACGACTGTTTCCCGGAACATACGACATCGGGCGTGATCGGCGACACAGGTGTCGACGCCGGACCGGTCGGCTCTTTGCGCACCGGTGTGCAAGAAACCCTCACGACGGGGTCCGAACCGGACTACCGTGAGAAGCGACCGGGCACGCTCGGCCCACCGATCGATCCAGGTCCGGGGCTCGGAGCGTGCGAGGCGGACGTCGGCGCAGGCCGGGAGGAGGGTTCTTCGGATGACCGCGACATCAGTCGACAGACAGGGCTTCAGCTCGCTCCGGAAGGGCGGGCTCAACTGGGACGCCTTCCCGCTGCGCCTGTTCATGAAGGGCAACGCCAAGTTCTGGAATCCGGCGGACATCGACTTCACGCAGGACGCCGAGGACTGGGCCTCGCTCAGCGACGAGGAGAGGCGCAGTTCCACCTATTTGTGTACACAGTTCATCGCCGGTGAAGAGGCGGTCACGGAGGACATCCAGCCGTTCATGAAGGCGATGGCCGCCGAGGGTCGGTTCAACGACGAGATGTATCTGACGCAGTTCTGTTTCGAGGAGGCCAAGCACGTCCAGGTCTTCCGGCGGTGGATGGACGCGGTGGGTCTCGACGGTGACCTGCATCCGTTCGTCGCGGAGAACCCGCACTACCGCACGCTGTTCTACGAGGAGCTGCCGCGATCACTGCGGATCCTCGAGACCGATCCCAGCCCGGCCAACCAGATCCGCGCCAGCGTCACCTACAACCACGTCATCGAGGGCAGCCTCGCACTCACCGGCTACTACGCGTGGCAGCGCGTGTGCACCGAGCGCGGCATCTTCCCGGGCATGCAGGAGTTGATCAAACGCATCGGCGACGACGAGCGCCGGCACATGGCGTGGGGAACCTTCACGTGTCGGCGCCACGTGGCCGCCGACGACAGCAACTGGGACCTCGTCCAGCAGCGGATGGGCGAGCTCCTTCCGCACGCGCTCGACATGATTCAGTGGGTCAACGACCAGTTCGAGGAACCGCCGTTCGGCATCGCCCCGCAGGATTTCCTCGACTACGCCGCGGACCGCGCGCAGCGGCGCCTCGGTGCGATCGAATCGGCGCGGGGCAGGCCCGTCGAGGAGATCGACCTGGACTACTCGCCCGAGGCACTCGAGGAGACGTTCGGCGAGGAGGACGCGGCAGCCATCGCCGAAGTCGCGGCGGAGGCGTCGTCGATGTGAGAGGCGTCTCCATCTCAGAGATCGCTTAATTGCCGCGGCTACCGTTCGCGGTCCTATGAGCGAACACGAGACACCCCGCCGCCGCAGACTCTCCACCCGACAGGTCGTCGCGCTCTTCGGCGTGCTCGTCGTCGCCGTCGTCGGCGCCGTGTCGTACTTCACCGTGTTCGCCGACGACTCCCCGGCGGGAGCCGATCCCGACACCTCGCTCGAGGCCGGTCCTCCCGCCGATACCGGCGCCGACGCCCTCGCACAGGCCCGCCGCAGCCTGCAGCAGACGAGCTTGCCGTTGTCGCTGCTCAACGGTGGGGTGAACCAGCTGGTGGACGGGGGCCGTCAACTCGACGACGGCGCCAATCAGCTCTCGGTGGGACTCGGCCAGGCCCGGGACGGGGCACAGCAGCTGTCGGCCGGGCTCGACCAATTGGGCGGAGGCGTCGGACAACTCGGCGACGGTGCGCAGCAGATCAGTGGCGGCGTCGACGAGGTCGTGGACCGGCTCGCCGGGCTCGGGGACCTGCAGGGGCAGGTCACCGGTTCGCTGCGGCAGGTGGCGGCAGCGCTGTCGGCATCCACCGATCCGGTGTCGCAGGCGGCGTCCGGACGCGTGAACGACCTCGTCACGCAACTCGACTCCGAGGGACTCGGACCGGACACCCTCGCCCAGCTCGGGATGCTGAAGGACGGCGCTCGTCAGTTGTCGTACGAGCTGAGCGACCCGTCCGCCCAGTTCGTCAGCGGTGTGGGACAGGTCGCGGACGGCGCCCGGCAGCTGAGCGACGGCCTCGCCCTCCTCGACGACGGCGGCAAGGCGCTCGCCGACGGCACCGGTCAGCTCGTCGACGGCACGGGGCCGATCACCGGTGTGGTGCAGGGACTTTCGACGAACGTGTCGGACGCGTCGAAAGCGCTGCCGTCGGCGCAGACGAAGGCGCCCGAGGCGGACACTGCCGTGCAGGCCGCCCCGGACGCCGACGCCGACCGAACTCCGGCGTGGGTCTTTGTCGCCGGTGCGCTCGCGCTGCTCCTGGTGGTTGCGGCGGTCGCGTACGGGTCCTTCGTGCTCGGCCGCCGTCAGAGGTTGCCGAAGGCGCCGGCATAGCGGATCGCGGCAGAACCGGCGCCGGTCCGGTATCAGTCGCGGCGGCCGCGGAGGCGATAGAGGGCCTTGATGTCGCGGGTGACGGCCTTGTCCGCCGCAGTGCGTTTGCTCGCCTGCCGCACGTCGCCGCGGGATGCCGCCCACTCGCTCTCGCGCACCATGCGGCGGTAGCGGTCGAGCCGGTCGAGGTCGAGACGACCGTCGGTCACCGCGTCCTGGACCGCGCATCGTGGTTCGCTGCGGTGCCGGCAATCCCGGAAGCCGCACCCGTGGGCGATCTCCTCGATGTCACCGAAGACGTGCTCGATGCCGTCGCCGACGTCGTGCAGGCCGACGCCGCGGAGTCCCGGGGTGTCGATCAGGACGCCGCCGCCGGGGAGCGGGAACAGCTCCCGATGCACGGTGGTGTGCCGTCCCTTGCCGTCGACGGCGCGGACGTCGTTCGTGTCCATCCGGTCGACGCCGAGCAGGGCATTGGAGAGCGAGGACTTCCCGGCGCCGGAGGGCCCGAGCAGCACGGTGGTCCCGGGGAGACGCCGCGCCAGATCGTCGATGCCCGCACCGGTGCGAGCACTGACGGTGACGACGTCCACGCCGATTGCCAGCGCGGAGACGTCCGCCGCAGTCGTTGCCGGATCGCGCTCGGCGACATCGGCTTTCGTCAGGACGATCACCGGGGTGGCGCCCGCGTTCCAGGCCAGTGCCAGCAGACGCTCGATCCGGCCGGGTTTGATCGGTGCCGCGAGGGAGGCGACCACGGCGAGGGTGTCGACATTGGCGGCCAGAATCTGGCGGTGCGATGTTCGATCCACCGATGCGCGTGCGATGACGCCGCGCCGCGGGAGTAGCGCCACGAGTCGCGGTTGTGGGCCGGGCTCGAGCGCGGCCCAGTCTCCGGTGCACACCGTGTGTTCGGGGTCGGCGGTGGTGACTGCCGTGCTGTCGGCGCGCACCGCGCCACCCGCGGTCAGTGTGTCGCAGAGACCGCGGTCGACCCGGGTGACGCGGGCGGCGATCAGCCCTCGCGAGCCGTACTCGGTGAACAGTTCGGCGAGTGTGCCGTCCCAGCCGAGAGCGGCGAGGTCGTATGCGGCGGAGTTGGGGGATGGTGAGAAAGACATGGTGAGCCCCTTCGGGATTCGGGCCCCGTCGGAGGACGCGCTTCACCCTCGGTGCGCGCTGGTGCACACCGTCCGATCAGGAAGAGGGGAGCCGACTCAGACCGAGGCCCGGGACGTGAGGATGGTCCGGGCACTGCCCACGGCAGTGGCTGTCACCGCAATCATCGACTCACCTCCTGGTCGCACTCGAACGTCTGCGGACGACCCTAGCGACCGATGTCGCAGGTCCGCAACGTGATTTAGCGCGCGGAGTGAATGCCCGGGTGAATCCGCCGCCGGATTCCCGGATCAGGACACACGGGGCGCGGCGATCGGTAGCGTTCGCGCCGACACGAGCGCGCCGACAGTCGGTCGGTCGGATTCTGGGGAGGAACATTCGATATGGGGACCTCGAAGTCGGGGTGGGGACGCGTTCTCACGGCGGCCGTTGTCATGGCGACGGTTCCGCTGGTCGCGGTGCCGGCGACGGCGTCGGCCGGAGGCGACGTCACCGGCGGACGAGTGGAGGCTGCCTCGGGCGCCTATCTGGTCAAGTCCACCAAGGTGTCCGACCGCAAGGTGACCATCTCGGTGTACTCGCCCTCGATGGGCCGCAACATCCCGCTCGAGGTGATCGTTCCCGCGGATCGCAGCGCGCCGCGCCCCACGCTGTACCTCCTCAACGGCGCCGGTGGCGGAGAGGACCGGGCCACGTGGCAGCGCAACACCGACATCAACCAGTTCTTCCAGGACAAGAACGTCAATGTCGTCACCCCGCTCCAGGGTGCCTTCAGCTACTACACCGACTGGCAGAAGGACGACGAGAAGCTGGGCCGCCAGAAGTGGCAGACCTTCATGCTCGAGGAGCTTCCGCCGGTGATCGACGCCGAGTTCGGAACGAACAAGGTGCAGTCGATCGCCGCGATCTCGATGACCGGCACGTCCGTCCTCAACTACGCGATCGCCAAGCCCGGCTTCTACAAGAGCGTCGGCTCGTTCAGCGGCTGCGCCGAGACCGCGACCCCGGCCGGCCAGAGCTTCATCCAGACCGTGGTCGGTCTCCGTGGCGGGGTGGACGTCACCAACATGTGGGGACCGCTCGACGGACCCGGTTGGGGGCAGAACGATCCCGTCGCGAACGCCGAACGCCTCCGCGGCACGGAGCTGTACGTCACCACCGGATCCGGGCTCCCCGGCCCGCACGAGACGTTGGACGGCGTCGGCATCGACGGCCGACCGGCCGCGCTGGCCAACCAGGTGATCGTGGGCGGCATCATCGAAGCGGCCACCAACTACTGCACCCACAATCTCGCCGATCGGCTGGCCCAGTTGCAGATTCCGGCGACGTTCGACTTCAAGCCGGGCGGTACCCATTCGTGGGGTTACTGGCAGGACGACCTGCACAATTCCTGGCCCATGATCGCGCGGTCGATGGGGATCTGACCGACCGCCCGAGCGCCCTCCGCGGGCCCGGGAAGGATTCGATAGTTGCGCTACGTACCTTCGGGTTGGTTTCATCGACGTGCACGTGTGGTCGGGGAACTCACTGTGGTCGGGGCGGAATTGGGGAGGTTCGGCGTTCATGCCGTATCTGGGTTTGATCGTGATGGTCCTGTGGGTGTTCTGTCTGGTCGACGTGATCGTCGCCGACGAGCACGCGGTACGGAACATCCCGAAGATCGGTTGGGCCATCGTCGTCGTGCTGCTGCCGCTGCTGGGATCGGTGCTGTGGCTCGTCGCCGGGCGCCCGGAGGGCGGATACGGCGCGGCGCGTCGTACCGGCCCGCCGGCGGCGTTTCCGGAGTACGACCGTCCCGGACGGCACATCGCGCAGGATTCGGAGACCGACGAGGAGTTCCTGCGGCGTTGCCGCGAGCGCGCCGAGGAGCAGCGTCGCATCGGCCGCGAACAGCGGCGCACTCAGTCCGACTGACCGTGGCTCACCCGGGCAGCGACAGCAACTCGACGCGCTGACCGTCGACCGGACGGGGCGGCAGGAGCGCGAGCGCGTCCCGCCCGATCAGTCCCGCCAGGTGTGCGGTGCGCACCATCGTGTCGGCCCGCCAGGTCCCGTCCACGTGCCGGGCAACGGGCACGATCCGGGTGACCGGCGCGCCGGCCTCCGACGCGTTGGTCACCGCGCCGGTCAGCGGGACGATGGGCGTGCGCGCCGTCAGCCCGTCGACGATCGCGGGCACCACCATCAGCAGGGTCGCCACCGCCGCGAGCGGGTTCCCGGGTAGCCCCAGGACCACCCGGCCGTCGGGCAACGTGGCGGTGACCTGCGACCCCCCGGGGCGGCAGCGCACCCGCCCGACGACGATTCGAGCGCCGGCCCGCAGGAGCGCGTCGCGCAGTTGATCGGCGGCGCCGCCGCCCGTCGCGCCGACGACCACGATCACATCGGTGTCCCGTGCGCCCTCGAACAGTGCGTCGAATCCGTCCGCGGTGTCCCTCAGGTGGGTGTTCGTCACCGTGTGAACACCGCAGTGTCGCAGCATGTCCGGCAGCACCGGACCCAGCGAGTCGCGGGTCTGTCCGTCCCGCAGCGGTCCGTCCCGGCGAATCTCGTCGCCCGTCACCACGACGTGCGCACGTACCGGCCCGCGCACGCGGGCCCCCGTCACTTCCGCGCTAGCGGCGGCCGATACCAGCATCGGGGTGACGGCCGCACCAGGCTCGGCGAGGTGGTGTCCCGGCTGCCAGTCCTCTCCGCGGCGTCGCGTGTCGTCCCGCTCCGGTGTGTCCGGGCGGCGCACCACGAGTTTGCCGACGGAGTCGGAGGCCACGTCGACGAATTCGTCGCGGATCACCGCCGTCGCGCCGGACGGGACGTGGGCGCCGGTGGCGATCCGCACGGCGTCGCCGTCGGTGAGCGCGAGGTCGGTGGACGAGCCGGCGTAGCGGATCTCGGTGTGCAGGCGCCACGGCCCCCTCCCGGCGACGGCGTACCCGTCCATCGCGGAGACGTCGAAACGTGGCAGTGCCTCCGCGGCGACCAGCGGGGCGGCAAGCGTGGCGCCGAGCGCGCCGACGAGCGCGGTCTCGTGGATCGGCAAGGGCACGATCGTGTTTCGGATCGCCGCCCGTGCCTCCTCGACGTCCATCGGCCCCGGGACGCCAGCGACACGCGCCCGTTCGAGGTCGGCCATCGTGTCGCAGTCGGCGACGCCCGCGCACTCGAGGGTGACGTGACGGTCCGGTACGAGCGTCCTCATCGGCAGGTTCTCGAGGTCGGTGAGTGCGCCGAGACGCGCGGCCAGCGCTGAGCGGCGCCACGCGGACAACAGGAACTGCAACCGGCCCGCCTCGTCGACCGCGAACGCCGCCTCCGCGTCCGGGGCGTCGGACAGGCTCGTGGCGAGGGCGGTGACCGTCGCGCGGTCGAGGCTCGGCAGGTCGGCGGCGAGGACGATCACGAGACCGTCGGGTCGATCGTCGAGCGCGGCCAGGCCGGCGGCCAGCGCCGCCACCGGGCCGGCGCCGGCCGGGGACTCCTGGGCCTGCACGATCGACGGAGACAGATCGGCGCGGTGCGGGCCCACGACGACGATGCGGTCACAGGTCGCGACGGCGTCGAGTGCGGTGTCGAGCATGCGCCGGCCCGCGACGACGAGGGCGGGCTTGTCGATACCGCCCATCCGGGTCGCGCGTCCACCGGCGAGCACGATCGCGTCGGTGGGATTGCCGGGGTGGCCGAACGTGGTCATGAGCCAATGCTGCCTCATCGACCGACTCCGCGCGGGGGCGATCGGAACCGGTGGCGCGCCACCGATCAGAACTGGTGGCGCGCCACCGCGAGATCCACCCGTCCGTCCCGGATCGGCACGCCTTCGCGTTCGAGCTTGGTGACCTGTCGGTGCGCCAGATGCGCGGCGGGACGGCCGGACGCGCCGAGTACCCGGTGCCACGGCAGGTCGGCCGAGTCGGTGCGCATGATCCAGCCGACGGTGCGGGGGCTGGAAAGTCCTGCCGCCGAGGCGATGTCACCGTAGGTGGCGACGCGGCCGGGAGGAATGGACGCGACGAGGTCCCGGACGCGTTCGATCTGTTCCTCGGTGGTGGCGGCCACGCTTCGTCCCTACAGGAGTTTGCGGACGAGGGCCGCGACGTCGTCGGGCTTGGCATGCGCGACCATGTGGTCGCAGTCCAGGTCGGCGATCGTCAGGTCGGCCCCGAGATGCTCGGCGAGTGCGGCGCGGAACTCGGGCGTCACGTACGGCGGTTGCACGCGCAGCGCCTGCACCAGCACCGTCGGGATCCCCTTCGGCGGGAGCACGAAGTCGCGCGCCATCTCGCCCCACGACGAGACGATCGCCGGCACCGACATACGCCATCCGACGCGGCCGTTCTCGAGGTCGATCAGGTGCTCGGCGAGGTCGGCGTCCAGAGCGTCGGCGGGCACGTCTGCCCACGCGCCGTGCACCTTCTCCGAGCGGGCCTCCGCGGCGTCGGTGTAGTCGGGGTACGCGGCGACGAGTCCGGCGATCCGGCTCATGTTCTCCGGGTCGAGCCCGAGGGCGGGATCGAGCAGGACGATCCCGCGGATCCGATCCGGAATCGCCTGCGCGAGGTGCAGCGCGATCGCACCGCCGTACGAGTGGGCGACCACGACGACCGGGCCGGTGGCGTGCTCGTCGAGTACCCGGACGAGGTCGCTCACGTGGGTGTCGAGACCCCACGGCGGTGTCCACGGGGAGCGGCCGTGGCCGCGCAGGTCGGGCGCGATGATCCGGGTGTCGCTCAGTTGATCCGCACCGAGCGCCTCCCACCGGCGGCCGTGCCCGGTGAGGCCGTGCAGGGCGAGCACCTCGGGCGCTCCGGGCGTGCCGAACTGGTACGTGTGGAGACCGCGCATGCCGTCCACTATGCCGGATGTAGTCGGTGTCGGACCCGTCTGGTGAGATTCCTCGTATGAGCGAAACGGGCGCACGCACCAGACTCTCGGCGCCCGCTGCACGTCTCGTCGGTCGACGCGGGTCGGCGCCGTCCGCACGCACCTGGGCGGCCGATCCCGCACGGGTCCTGACCGGCGCCCCGCCCGGACGAGGGTGGCATCCCTGGCAGATCCTCGGTGGCCCCGGCACCGGGAAGACGACACTGCTCGTCGACGCCGCGGTGGCCCGGATCGTCGCCGGTGAGGATCCCGAGTCGGTGCTCGTGCTCGCCCAGTCCCGGCGCGCCGCCACCGCGATCCGCGAGCAGATCACCGAACGCCTGCTCGAGGCCGAACACGACCCGGAGTTCTCCGGCGTGCACCCCCGCGCCACCCGTGAGCCCCTCGTCCGCACGGTCCACTCGTACGCGTTCGCGGTGCTCCGGTTGCAGGCCGCCGCGCACGGCAATCCGCCGCCGCGGTTGATCACCGGTTCGGAACAGGACGCGGTGCTGCGCGAACTGCTGCGCGGCGACATCGCGGACGGCGGGGCGACGTGGCCCGAGCGGCTGCGTCCCGCGCTGGGCATGACCGGTTTCGCCGTCGAACTGCGCAATCTCATGCTGCGCGCCAACGAGCGCGGCCTGGGTCCGGAGGACCTGATCGATCTCGGGCACGCGCACGACAAGCCCGAATGGGTCGCGGCGGGCAGGTTTGCCGCGCACTACGAGCAGGGCATGCTGCTGCGCGGAGCGGTCGGCATGGAGGCGCCGGAGGCGACCGCGCCCGCACTCGACGCCGCCGAGCTGATCAGCGCGGCGCTCACCGCGTTCGCGATCGACCGCGACCTCTTGCACCGGGAGCGAGCCCGTGTCCGGCACCTGCTCGTCGACGACGCACAGCACCTCGATCCGCAGGCCGCGCAGTTGGTGCGGTTGATCGGAACCGGCACCGCGAGCACCGCGATCGCCGGTGACCCGGATCAGTCGATCTTCGCGTTCCGCGGCGCGGATCCACAGTTCCTCACCGGCCTCGCCGACCGCGGCGAACCCGCGCAGGTGATCCTCGACACCGACTTCCGGGCGGCGCCGGCGGTCGCGCGGGTGACGGGGCAGATCGCGGGCCGGCTGCCCGGCAACCCGCCGCACCGCGGGGCGGCCGTGCCGGTCACCGACGACGACACCGAGGGCCGCGCGGTGGTGCGGGTGCTCTCGACCCCCGCCAAGGAGGCCGCGCTCGTCGCGGACACGCTGCGCCGCGCGCACCTGATCGACGGCGTGCCGTGGTCGGAGATGGCGATCGTCGCGCGGTCGGTACCCCGGGTGCTGCCGCCGTTGCGCCGCGCGCTTCTCGCGGCGGGCGTACCGGTCACCACCGCGGCGAGCGAACTGCCCCTGGCGAAGCAGCACGGCGTGGCCGGACTGCTGTCCGTCATGCGGGCACTGGTCGGCGGCGAGTTCACCGGCGAGGATGCGATCGCGCTGCTCTCGGGGCCCATCGGGGGAGCGGAACCGGTGAGCCTGCGGCGGTTGCGTCGTGGCCTGCGACGGGTGGAGTTGGCCTCGGGCGGCGACCGCGACTCGGCCGAGCTGTTGCGATCGCTCATCGTGGACGGGCCGGACGCCGACGGGATGACCCACCTGCTCCCGGGCCTCACCGACGTCGAATCGCTCTCGTTGCGGAGAGTCCTCAAGGTGCTGCGGCGGGCCCGGGTGCCGCTGCAGCGCGGGCGCGGCATCGAGGAGGTGCTGTGGGAGGCGTGGCAGGCGACCGGGCTCGAGCGGCGGTGGGCGGCGGCGTCCGCGTTCGGTGGGCCGATCGGCGCCCAGGCCGACCGTGACCTCGATGCGGTGGTCGCGTTGTTCGACGCGGCCGCGAACTACGTCGACCGTCTGCCGCGGGCCCAGCTGTCCGGCTTCGTCGACTATCTCGTGGAGCAGGCGATCCCGGGTCCGGCCCCGATGCGTGCGGTGGCGTCGCAGGAAACCGTCACGGTGCTCAGCGCGCATTCCGCGGCGGGCCGGCAGTGGCGGGTGGTCGTCGTGGTCGGCGTCCAGGAGGGCCTGTGGCCCAGCCTCGGGGCGCGCGGCACCCTGCTCGGTGTCGAGGAACTGATCGAGATCACCAGCGGGGTCGGCGAGGTCGACAAGACGCTGTCTCGGACCGCGCCGCTCCTCGCCGAGGAGCGGCGCCTGTTCTTGGTGGCGTGCAGCCGCGCCCGGGATGCGCTGCTCGTGACGGCGGTCGATTCGTCGGGCGGCGACACGGAATTGGTGCGGTCGCGGTTCGTCGACGACCTCCTGCGCGGCGACGACGACCTGGACGTCGACGACGTCGCGCCCGTGACCGACGACGGCCCCCGCGTCCTCGCCCTACCGGCACTGGTCGCGGAGTTGCGCAGCGTCGTGTGCGATCCCGATGTGGCCGCGGAGGATCCGGAGCGGCAGCAGCGGGCGGCGCACCAGCTGGCCCGGCTCGCGGAGGCCGGCGTCCGCGGCGCGCACCCCGACCAGTGGTACGGGACGTCGGATCCGAGTTCGGATGTGGGGCTGTGGGATCCGGCGGACGGTCCGGTGCCGTTGTCGCCGTCGACCATCGAACTGATCGCGAACTGCCCGCTGCGGTGGATGCTCGAACGGCACGGAGGTAGCGACGGGGACAACACCCACGCGATTGCCGGCACCCTCGTGCACACCCTCGTGCAGGCACTGGCGGGGCACATCCCGCCCGATCAGGTCGACCACGCGCTGGAGACCGCGTGGGATTCGGTGGATCTGGGCTCGGAGTGGTTCTCGCGGCGGGAACTCGAACGCACCCGGGGCATGCTCGACAACTTCGCCGACTGGCTGCGCAGCACGCGTTCCGAGCTGACCGAGATCGGTGTCGAGGTCGCGGTCGACGGGGTGCTCGAACCGCGTGCGGAGGGCGATGCGACGGTGCGGATCCGTGGTCGGATCGACCGGCTCGAACGCGATCCCGACGGCCGCCCCGTCGTCATCGACGTCAAGACCGCGAAGGCCGCGGTCACCAAGGACCAGGCCGAGCAGCACGCGCAGTTGGCGGCCTACCAGGTGGCGGCGGCGCGCGGTCTGATCGACGGGGAACCGGCGTCGCGGCCCGGCGGAGCGCGGCTGGTGTTCGTGGCCAGACCGCACAAGAAGGAGGGCTCGACGCAGCGCATCCAGTCGGCCCTCGACGATGAGGGAATCGCGTTGTGGGAGAACGTGATCCACGACGCGGCCGCGGCCACTCGGGGCCCGACCTTCCTGGCGCGTATCAACGACGGTTGCAGACACTGCCCGGTGCTCTCGAGCTGCCCGGCGCACGACGAAGGACGGCAGGTGACATCGGAATGAGCACCGAGCAGACCGGGCGCCGCGTGAGCCCGGCCGAGCTGGCGGAGGCGCTGGGACAGTTCCCGCCGACGCCCGAACAGGCCGCAGTCATCGAGGCGCCGCTCGGCCCCACCCTGGTCGTCGCCGGCGCCGGAGCAGGCAAGACCGAGACGATGGCCGCGCGCGTCGTGTGGCTCGTCGCCAACGGCCTGGTCGACCCCGAGCAGGTCCTCGGACTGACGTTCACCCGCAAGGCCGCGCAGCAGCTCACCGCCCGTATTCGCAAGCGGCTCGCGAAGCTGGCGGGCTCCTCCCTGGTCCGCGATCTCGATCCGAGCGGCTCGTTGAGGTCCCGGATCCTCGCCAGCGAACCCGAGGTCAGCACGTACCACGCGTACGCCGGTCGCCTGCTGTCCGAGCACGGCCTGCTGCTGCCGATCGAGCCGTCCGCCACGCTCCTGTCCGAGACCGAGCTGTGGCAGCTCGCGTACCGCGTGGTCAGCGCGTGGGACGGTGACCTCGACACCGACCGCAACCCGGCCTCGATCACCGAGTCGGTGCTCGCGTTGTCGGGCCAGCTCGCCGAGCACCTCGTCGAACCCGCAGACCTGCGGGAGGCGCACACCGAACTCGACAAGCTGATCCACACTCTCCCGGCCGGGCCCAAGCAGCGTGGCGGGCCGTCGAAGACACTGCTGGACCTGCTCGAGGTGCAGCACCAGCGGCTCGACCTGCTCCCGCTCGTGCAGCGGCTGGCCGACACCCTGCGCCGCGAGGGCGCACTGGACTTCGGTAGCCAGATGTCGCTCGCGGCGCGCGTCGCGTCCGAACATCCGGAGGTGGGGCGCAGCGAACGCGCCAGGTTCCGCGTGGTGCTGCTCGACGAGTACCAGGACACCGGACATGCGCAACGGGTACTGCTGTCGTCGTTGTTCGGCGGCGGCGAGGACGCCGGGCTGGCCCTGACCGCGGTCGGCGATCCCATGCAGTCCATCTACGGCTGGCGGGGGGCGTCCGCGGCGAACCTGCCGCGTTTCGCCACCGACTTCCCGCTGGCCGACGGCACCCCGGCGCCCACGCTGGAGTTGCTCACGAGCTGGCGGAATCCGCCCGAGGCACTCGAGCTCGCCAATATGGTGTCGGAGCCGTTGCGGGACAGGGGGGTAGAGGTCAGCAAGCTGCGGGCGCGGCCGGCGGCGGTACCCGGCGACGTGCGCCTCGCGCTGCTCGACACCGTCGAGACCGAGCGCGCGTGGCTGGCGGACCGGATCGCGGAGCAGTACGAGGCGGCCCGCGCCGACGGTGCGATGCCGCCCACCGCCGCGGTGCTGGTGCGGCGGAACGCCGACGCCGCCCCGATCGCCGAGGAACTGCGTGCCCGCGGTCTCGCGGTCGAGGTGGTGGGCCTCGGGGGTCTGCTGCACACCCCGGAGGTGGCCGACGTGGTCGCGATGCTGCGTCTTGTCGCCGATCCGATGGCGGGCAGCGCCGCCGTGCGGGTGCTCACCGGCGCCCGGTGGCAGATCGGCGCCGCCGACATCCGAGCCCTGTGGAAGCGGGCGGGCGAGCTCGGGATCCGTTCCGACCACGGCACCACCGGTGCCGTCACCGACGCGGCCGCGCTCGACGACGCGCTGGGCAGCGCGCTCCCGGGGGAACAGTCCGAGCAGGCCGGCCTGGCCGATGCTCTCGCCGATCCCGGTCCGGCGCATCGATACTCGGAGGCCGGTTACGTGCGGATCTGCGCGGTTGCCGCCGAACTGGCGTCGCTGCGCGAGCGGCTCGGGCAGCCCCTCACCGAACTGGTGGCCGAGGTGGAACGCATGATCGGCATCGGGATCGAGGCGCAGGCGCGGACCCGGCAGTCGGAGGCGGGCGGCGCCGGACGCGAGCACCTCGACGCGTTCGCCGACGTCGTGTCCGGCTACGCCAACCGGACGTCGGCGACACTGACGGGGCTGCTGTCGTTCCTCGCGGCCGCCGAGCACGTCGAGAACGGACTCGCACCCGGCGAGGTCGAGGTGGCACCGGATCGCGTGCAGGTGCTCACGGTGCACTCGGCGAAGGGCCTCGAGTGGGAGGTCGTCGCCGTGCCGCACCTCACCGCCGGAGTCTTCCCGTCCAGCCAGGCATCGGCCACGTGGTTGGGGTCGGTGTCCGAACTGCCGCCCGCGCTGCGCGGCGACCGGGCGTTCCCGGGCGAATCTGCCGACGGCGTACCGGTTCTCGAACTCGAGGATCTGTACAACCGCAAGGACCTCGAGGACGCGATCAAGTCCCACAAGGACGCGCTGTCCACCCGCCGGCTCGACGAGGATCGGCGCCTGTTCTACGTCGCGCTCACCCGGACCGAGCGCGCGTTGTTCGTGTCGGGGCACCACTGGGCCGAGTCGGGCTCGGACCCCAAGGGCCCGTCACCGTTCCTGCTGGAGCTCGAGGAACTCGTGTCGGCGTGGGAGGGTGAGCGGCTCGGCGCGATCGACGTGTGGGCTCCCGCGCCCGACGAGGGCGCCGAGAATCCGCTCACGGCCACACCGCGGTCTGCGCTGTGGCCGCGGGATCCGCTGGGGCGCAGACGGGCCGACGTCGAGCGTGGCGCCGACCTGGTGCGCGGAGCACTCGCGGGGCTGGGGAAGGCCAGGCCGGAGCCCGAGGCGGCGGAGGACGATCCGGACAACTGGGCGGCGGACGTGGACGCCCTGCTGGCCGAGCGCAGGGAGCGCGGGCACGGCGGGACCGATGTCGAGTTGCCCGCGCAGTTGTCGGTGAGTCAGCTCGTCGACCTGGCCGCAGATCCCGACGCGCTCGCAGCCCGGCTGCGTCGGCCGCTGCCGTTTCCACCGAACCCTCTGGCGCGCAGGGGAACTGCTTTCCACGCCTGGGTGGAGCAGCGATTCGGCGCCACCCGGCTACTCGACTTCGACGAGCTGCCCGGCGCTGCGGACACCGGTGTGGGTACCGAGACCGAGCTGGCGTTGCTGCAGGACGCTTTCCTCCGCTCCCCGTGGGCCGACCGTAGCCCCGTCGAGGTGGAGGTGCCCTTCGAGACGTCGGTCGCCGGGACGGTGCTGCGCGGCCGGATCGACGCGGTGTTCGCGGACCCGGACGGCGGCTGGACGGTCATCGACTGGAAGACGGGCGCCGAGCCGTCCGCCGCGAACGAGCGTGCCGTCGTGATGCAGTTGGCTGCCTACCGGATCGCGTGGGCCGAACTGATGGCGGCGCGTCAGTCCCGGCTGACGGGGCGGCCGGTGGCGCCGCCGCTCGACAAGGTGCGGGCCGCGTTCCACTACGTGCGAACCGGGCGGACCATCGCTCCGGAGAATCTGCCGGATGCGGATCGGCTGGCCCGCCTCGTCACGACCGCGGGTGCCGAGGAGGAGCCGACCGGCTGAGCGGCGATGTCACGTCGCGTTGCGCCGCGCCTTCAACGCCTCGGTGACGAGGGTGATCTGCAGGGGAAGGCGGGCGGCGGCGAGCGCCTTCGCGGGTGCCGACGTGCGGCTCGACCGGAACCAGTCGGACGCCATCTGCACGTTGGCGGGGAACACGGCGACGAACAGCGCGGCCGCGAGGCCGGCGCCGAGATGCCGGGTGCGGGGCACCGCGAGCGCCGCGGCGGTCGCGAGCTCGGCGGCGCCCGACACGTACGTGTAGGTCCGCGCCTGCCCGGGCAGGCTGCGGGGCACGATGGAGTCGAACGGCTGCGGCCGAACGAAGTGCAGGGTTCCGGCGCCGAACAACAGCGCAGCGAGGCGAAGGGCGGGAATCTGACTGGGGCGGTTCGGCGACGACATGCGCCCACCCTGCCCGACGGGCGGCCGCTCCGCCACCGCCCACCCCGGTTTTCCTGTGCCGTTCCGCGATTGCCCGATCCGCGGTTAGGCTGCCAACCGACTGTGTGACGGTCGGTCGGAGCAGAGGAGATGGGGACCAGTGGATGCCCGGTAGGTTGAGAGCGCGGTTCGGAGCCTCGGACGCGCTGACGGATCGGCCGGATTTCACGTTGGTCGGCGTGCTCAGGGTTCCGGAGATGCAGACCAGCCCCTCCCGTGCGATCGCGCGCCGCGTCTCGTACGCACTCGGTGCACTGGCGCTCGCCGTGCTGGTCGTCTACATCGACCGGGACGGCTACCGCGACGCTCAGGAGAACCAGCTGTCGCTGCTGGACTGCATCTATTACGCGACGGTGTCGCTGTCGACCACCGGCTACGGCGACATCACCCCGATCACCCCGGAAGCGCGACTGATCAACGTTCTGGTCATCACGCCGCTCCGGGTCTTCTTCCTCATCGTCCTGGTCGGTACGACGCTCTCGGCACTGACCGAGAGCTCCCGCCAGGCGTTCAAGATCCAGCGTTGGAGGCACCGCGTGCGCAACCACACCGTCGTCGTCGGATTCGGTACGAAGGGGCGCACTGCCATCGACGCGATGCTCGGTGACGGCATCGTGCCCTCCGACATCGTCGTCGTCGACACCGATCAGGTAGTCCTCGACACCGCGGCGAGCATGGGCCTGGTGACCGTGCACGGCTCGGCCACCAAGTCCGACGTGCTGCGGCTGGCCGGAGTGCAGAATGCGGCGTCGATCATCGTGGCCGCGAACCGCGACGACACCGCCGTACTGGTCACTCTCACCGCCCGCGAACTCGCGCCCAAGGCGAAGATCGTCGCCGCCATCCGCGAGACCGACAACGCGCACCTGCTGCGGCAGTCCGGTGCCGACTCGGTGGTCGTCTCCTCCGAGACCGCGGGACGCCTGCTCGGTATCGCCCGCACGACGCCGAGCGTGGTGGAGATGGTCGAGGACCTGCTCACGCCCGAGGCCGGGTTCGCGATCGCCGAGCGCGAGGTCGAACCCGAGGAGGTCGGCGGTTCGCCGCGTCACCTCTCCGACATCGTCCTGGGTGTGGTGCGGGACGGCAGACTGCTCCGCGTCGGCTCGCCGGAGGTCGACGCCGTAGAGGCCGACGATCTCCTGCTGTACATCCGGCGCGTCACCAACTGATCGCAGCGGAGCGGCTCGGGCCCGCCCCAGTAGGGTCGTCCCCGTGCCGCATTTCGAACTGACCGAGACCCCGCTGCTGTCCCGTGCCGCCCAGGACCGGGCGGAGGAACTGCGCTCGGACACCGACGCGCTGCGGGCGGGATGGCCGGAAGCGCTTCTGCTGCGGGTCAATCCGCGCGGCCAGGTGCGGGTGAACGACGGCGAGCTCGTGCTCGAGCCGGCATCGACGCTCGGTGCCGAGCCGGCCCGCGACGCGGTGTTCCTGGGGCTGCACGGCACGCGCCACGTGTGGGCGGTGCGGGTGCCGGCGATGACCGGAGAACTGGGTGATCTGCGGATGCTCGGGCACCGGCTCGACGAGTCCAGTGCGGGGCTGCTGACAACCGCTGTGGCGCTGCTGAACTGGCACGATCACGCGGGCTTCAGCGCGATCGACGGGGCCGCGACGGAACCGACGATGTCGGGGTGGTCCCGAATCAGCTCCAGCACCGGGCACGAGGAGTTCCCGCGTACCGATCCCGCGGTGATCTGCCTGGTGCACGACGGCGGCGACCGGGTGCTGCTCGCGCGTCAGCCGGTGTGGCCGCCGCGGATGTTCTCCGTCCTCGCGGGTTTCGTCGAGACCGGGGAGTCGCTCGAGACGTGCGTCGCGAGGGAGATCCGCGAGGAGGTCGGCCTCGACGTGCACGACGTCCGGTATCTCGGCAGTCAGCCGTGGCCGTTCCCGCGGTCGGTGATGATCGGCTTCGCGGCCGTGGGCGATCCCGCCGCTCCGCTCGAGTTCGCGGACGGCGAGATCGCCGAAGCCCACTGGTTCACCCGTGAGGAGGTCCGGGCCGCGCTCGACGCGGGCGACTGGACGTCCCGGTCGGACGCCGAACTGCTGTTGCCCGGCTCGATCTCGATCGCGCGGGTGATGATCGAGTCCTGGGCCGGAACCGACTGACGGGTCAGAGGCCCAAGGCCTGCTTGACCTGCGCCAGACTCGGGTTGGTGGCGGTGCTGCCGTCCGCGTACTTCACGGTGGGCACGACGTGGTTGCCACCGTTGACGCTGCCCACGAACTCGGCGGACGCGGGGTCGAGTTCGATGTCGATCTCGGCGTACGAGATGCCGTTCTCGTCGAGCTGCTTCTTGAGGCGGCGGCAGTAGCCGCACCACGTGGTCGAGTACATGGTCAGGGCGGGAGCTTCGGTAGTCACGGCGCCTATAACACCACGGTCGGTCCGTACTGTTCCCGCACGGGCGTAGGTCACACCGGAGCGGGTGAGGGCGGCTGGTGTCGGTGCGTCCTGAGAGGATGGACGGCATGTCAGCGGATGTCACCCCGGAGAGCACCGGAACCCGGCCCGACGAGGGACTCGATCCGCAGCAGTCCGCCGCCGTTCTCGCGCCGCGTGGCCCGGTGTGCGTCCTCGCGGGCGCCGGCACCGGCAAGACCCGCACCATCACCCGCCGGATCGCGCACCTCGTCGCCGGCGGCCACGTCTCGGCGGGCCAGGTGTTGGCGGTGACCTTCACCGCGCGCGCGGCGGGGGAGATGCGGGGTCGGCTCCGCAGCCTCGGGATCGGCGGCGGTGGCCCGCAGGTGCAGGCCCGCACGTTCCACGCCGCCGCGCTGCGGCAACTGCGGTACTTCTGGCCGCAGGTGATCGGCGACACCGAGTGGCAACTGCTGGACCGCAAGTTCGCGATCGTCGGGCAGGCGGCGAGCCGCGTAGGACTGTCCACCAGCACCGAGAGCATCCGCGACCTCGCGAGCGAGATCGAGTGGGCCAAGGGCTCGCTCGTGGCGCCGGAGGACTATCCGGCCGTCGCGGCCCGGGCCCGCCGCGACATACCCGCCGACGCCGCGAAGGTCGCCGCCGTGTACTCCGGCTACGAGGAACTCAAGGCCCGCAACTACGACGGCATGCTGCTCGACTTCGACGATCTGCTGCTGCACACCGCGGCCGCGCTCGAGGAGCACTCGGCGGTGGCGGAGGAGTTCCGCGACCGGTACCGGTGCTTCGTCGTCGACGAGTACCAGGACGTGACGCCGCTGCAGCAGCGAGTGCTGGACGCGTGGCTCGGCGACCGGGACGACCTCACCGTCGTCGGCGACGCCAACCAGACCATCTATTCGTTCACCGGTGCCACCCCGAAGTACCTGCTGGACTTCTCGCGCCGCTTCCCGGATGCGACCGTCGTGCGGCTCGAACGCGACTACCGGTCCACCCCGGAGGTCGTCTCGCTCGCCAACCGGGTGATCGGCGAGGCGCGCGGCCGGATCGCCGGCACCCGTCTCCAACTGATCGGGCAGCGGCCGTCCGGCCCGGAGCCGACGTTCGCCGAGTACGACGACGAGCCCGCCGAGGCCGCCGCGGTCGCCCGGCAGATCAAGCAACTCATCGACCGAGGGGTCGAGCCCGCCGAGATCGCGGTGCTGTACCGCATCAACGCGCAGTCCGAGGTGCACGAGCAGGCGCTCACCGAGGCCGGCATCCCGTACCAGGTGCGCGGTGGCGAGGGCTTCTTCACTCGGCAGGAGGTGCGGCAGGCGATCAACGCGCTGCGGCAGGTGGCCGGTCGCGACGATCTGCCCGAGGGCGCCGACACCGGTGCGTCGCTGGTGACGCTGGTGCGGGCGGTGCTGGTTCCGCTGGGGCTCACCGACGAAGAACCCACGGGCGCCCAGGCGCGGGAGCGGTGGGGATCACTCACCGCGCTGGTGGCGCTCACCGAGGAGTTGCTCGCGCACGACGCGCAGCTCACGCTCGCAGGTCTCCTGGGGGAGTTGGCGGCCCGTTCCGAGGCCCGGCATCCTCCGGTCGTGCAGGGCGTCACGCTCGCGTCGCTGCACGCGGCGAAGGGGCTCGAGTGGGACGCGGTGTTCCTCGTCGGCCTCACCGAGGGCACCCTGCCGATCGCGCACGTGCTCGGCGACTCGACCTCGCCCGGCGACCAGGACGGCATCGAGGAGGAGCGTCGACTGCTCTACGTCGGCGTCACCCGGCCGCGCGAGCATCTCGCGCTGTCGTGGGCGCTCGCGCGCAACGAGGGCGGACGCAAGTCCCGGCGCCGGTCCCGTTTCCTCACCAACGTGATCCCGGAGGATTCACCGGCGTCGCGGATCGCCAAACCCGCCCGGTCCACGAAGCAGCGGCCCCGGTGCCGCGTGTGTGGAAAGCCGCTGTTGGACGCGACCGCGCACACGCTCGGCCGCTGCGAGGGCTGCCCGTCGAACCTCGACGTCGAGTTGTTCGAGACGCTCAAGGACTGGCGTCGAGCGACGTCGCGCGAGATGAAGGTGCCCGCGTACGTGGTGTTCACCGACAACACGCTGCAGGCGATCGCGGAGCAGCAACCCCAGGACGAGCGCGCGCTCACCGCGATCTCGGGCATCGGGGCGAAAAAGCTGGAGCAGTACGGCGCCGACGTCCTCGCCGTGGTGCGGGGCGAGTGGTCGTCGGCGACACTGGATCTGACGTGATCGGCGATCGGCGGTAAAACCGCAGGTCAAAAATAACTTGTGCGGTCTGTTCGGGTTGCATACCCTGGACTGCACGCCACGGGGTGACATCCGTGTGCGGTATCTGTCGGACCGAGATGAAAGGGAGGTGGCAAGAACGATGAACGACTGGAACGCAACTGCAATGGCAGCAGCAGCGGCACGTGCATCGGTGCCCGCAATCGCTGGCGCTTACCTCCCTGCGGCCGCCCCGGTCGCTGCGAGGAACGCAGCGACCGCACCGCACGCAATCCGTCTGCGCGCAGCAGCAGAAGCAGCAGCCCCCGCATCCGTGGCCCGGAGTAGACACCGACTTTTCGTTCGGTAGGCACTCCGCCCGTCCTTCTCGAGGCCACGGATCGCAACTGCGAACCGTGGCCTTCGTGTTTCGAGCCCTCCAGCTCCAGGCCTTCGACTCCGGTTCGTGTGACCACCGAAAGCCGGCGCCAGCCGCGAAACAACACAGAGGAGAACGACGTGTCTACCGTGACATGCCGAGTACAGAACGAGACCAGCACCGTGTCCGGCGGAGGATTGGCAGTAGTCGACTCGGCACGCCCGGAGCTGCCCTGTCGGGCGGGAAACCCCGACCTGTGGTTCGCCGAGACACCTGCCGACCTCGAACGGGCCAAGGCGCTGTGCGGACAGTGCCCGGTCCGCAACCGGTGCCTCAGTGCCGCGCTCGATCGCGCCGAGCCCTGGGGCGTGTGGGGCGGTGAGATCTTCGACCAGGGTGTCGTGATCGCCCGTAAGCGGCCGCGAGGTCGGCCTCGAAAGAATCCTGATCAACGCAAGGCGCTGGTGTGCGCCTGACCTGACAACAGCCGAATGTCACACGGGTTCAGTCCGACGGAACCCGTGTGACATTCGGCCGTGTGGCGGCGTATCGGACGAGCGGTGGCCTATGCGCCGTCGAGGCTTTCGAGGTCGTCGGCGTCGTCGGAGAATCCCGGCAACCACTTGGTGAGGATCGCCATGTACGGCGCGTAGGCGTCGAGCTGGGCGCAGATGCCCACCGAACCCAGCAGCACCCGGAAGATCATCAGGTACTCGGCGGGCAGGTTGAGGGCTCGCGCGGTCCGGAAGTGTGCGCCCGACAGGTCGGTCGCCGTGCCGGCGGCCTTCTGCAGCCACGCGCGAGTGAAGTGGAAGGACTCGGTGCGGATCGGATCGGTGAACGGGCGCAGGTAGTCGGCGATCTCCTGATCGGTGACCGTCCGGCCCGGCAGGACGAAACCGTTGGCGCGTAAGAGCTCCGCAAGTTCGTCGAAGCGTTCCTCGAGATTGAGCCGGACCATGCGGCCGAGCACCGGGGGCAGTCCGTTCGGCATGGGGGCGGTGGCGCCGAAGTCGATGATTCCGAGGCGCCCGTCGTCGTGCAGCATGAAGTTGCCCGGGTGCGGATCACAGTGCAGCAGCCCGACCCGCGCCGGCGAGACGAAATGGAACTCTGCGAGCAGCGCACCGGCGGTGTTGCGCTGCTCCGCCGTGCCACCGGTGATGATCGCCGACAGCGGGGTGGCGGACATCCACTCGGTGACGACGACCTTGGGCGCGCTCGCGACCACCCGCGGCACCACGAACCGGGAATCGCCGTGGAACGCTTTGGCGAAGGCGCGCTGATTGTCGGCCTCGATCCGGTAGTCGAGTTCCTCCTCGGTGCGCGCGCTCAGTTCGTCGAGAATCGGCTTGATGTCGGTTCCCGGCATCACCGACGTGAACAGTCCGGCGAACCGGGTCAGCGTCTTGAGGTCCGCGCGCAGGGCCTCGTCGGCGCCGGGGTACTGGACCTTGACGGCCACTTCGCGACCGTCGGCCCACACCGCCCGGTGCACCTGACCGATGCTCGCCGACGCGGTCGGGGTGTCGTCGAACTCGGCGAAGCGCTCACGCCACTTGGTGCCGAGTTGCTGATCGAGGACCCGGTGCACCTGCTTGGCGGGCAGCGGCGGTGCCTCGGCCTGCAGCTTGGTGAGTGCCTCGCGGTAGGGCTCGGCGAACTCCTCCGGGATGGCCGCCTCCATGACGCTGAGCGCCTGCCCGAGCTTCATCGCACCGCCCTTGAGTTCCCCGAGCACGGTGAACAGCTGCTCGGCAGCCTTGGCGGTCAGCTGGGCGTCGATCTCGTCCCGATCGCCACCGGCCAGCTTCCGCCCGAAGCCCATCGCCGCCCGGCCGGCGATACCCAGCGGAATGCTCGCGAGCTTGGCGGTGCGGGCGGTGCTTCTGCGTGGGATGTCGGACACCAGACCATCATGGCGGAAGATTCGGGGGTTCGTCCAAGAAGATTGCGGAACGTGAGCATCCACACCGCGGGTCCCGGGGCCACTCGCGGACCGCGAACCGGTGGGTTCCCAGGTCGATCTCGAGTGTCGCGTCCAGGCTCGCCGGCGCGGGATACGCCGTGCGCGAGAGCACCAGTTCCAGCTGTCCCAGCGTGACGGCCGTGGTGGCCAGCACTGTTGCCGGGCCGGCGTGACCGACCCGGCCGAGCAGTTGCGCGGCCACGTGCGGCCACTCCTCGTCCGCGTCGGACCGCGTGAGGTCCGCGCACCGTAGACAGCTCGTACTGCCCGGCAGGACGAGCGGGCCCACGACGCCCCGGCCGTCCCGCAGGCGGACGTGCAGGTGCGGGATTCCGGCCACGAGCAGCGCGTCCACGAGGCGGGGATCGACGACGAGGTCGTCGGTGAGCACGACGCACAGGCAGTTCCACGTCGTGACGTCGGTGTCGGTGGTGAAGTGGGTGGACCGGCTCACCCGCGCCGGTCCGGCGGCGAGCGAGGTCGAGATCGCGTCGGCCAGCGGACCGCGCCCGTGCACGCGGATGACCGGGGCGGGGTCCGGTTGTGTCGGGGCGGGCCGCAACACCCCGGCCTCCTCCAGCTCGCTCAGGATCGTCGAGATGTCCGCCGGAGCGATGCCGTGCTCCACCGCCCGCCACACGACGCCGGGCCGGGACGTGCGCCCGTCGAGAAGTCCCAGCACCGAGACGAGGGCCTGCGGATCCACGGATGCGGGCGGCGTCAGGATCATCGAACTCTCGGGATCCCACCCGATCTGGATCCGACCGCTGGGCCGGACCAGGATGGGTAGCCGGGGATCGAGGACGAGACGTCGCAGGTGCGGGGCGACTGGCGTGGTCATGGACGGACGATCTCATCCCGGACGACGGAATCCTGCCGGATACCGGGGGTTATCCACAGGAGAAAGTGCGCCGTGAACTGGGGTTTACCCGGGCGCGGCGGATCGGTGCGAAATCCGCGTGCGGCGGTGTCGGCCCGGGCCGCTAGCGTGATGGCCCGTGACTGGGTCGGAGACGTCGAAGAGCGGTGCGGGTCCCGAGGTGGAGATCCGCCGAAGCGCACGCAGGCGGCGGACGGTGAGTGCGCGCCGCGAGGGCGACAAGGTCGTGGTGTTGATGCCGACCGGTCTGTCGCGGAAGGCCGAGGCCGATCTGGTTGCCGAGATGATCGAGAAGCTCGAGCGGGCGGATCGCCGCGCCGCGAGCCGCGCCGAACGCAGCGACGTGGAACTGGCCGAGCGCGCCGCCCGGCTGTCCGCGCGCTGGCTCGGCGGCGCAGCCGAGCCCGTGTCGGTGCGGTGGGTGCCGTCGATGAAGACGCGCTGGGCGTCGTGCACGCCGGTGGACGGCACCATCCGCATGAGCGAACTGCTGCGGACGGTGCCGGCCTACGTGCTGGACTACGTGCTGGTGCACGAACTCGTGCACCTGTACGTCACGGGCGGCCACAACGAGCGGTTCTGGCGCGAGGTCCGGCAGTACCCACGCACCGAGCGCGCGATGGGTTACCTCGAGGCGTACGCGGTGGTGACGCGCCAACCGGGCCTGCAGGGCGGCGACGCGGACGAGTGCGCCGCCGACGACGACACCGTCGGCTTCGACTAGGCCTCGGACTCTCCCGCGTCGCCCTGCTCGCGGTTCTTCTCCTCCCGCTCGCGCGCCTCGGTCTGCTCGAGCTGCGCGATCGGATCGTGGAACGAGCTGGCCTCGCCGCCCCCGAGGACACGGTCGACGAACGCGGCCGGGTTGTCCAGGTCGGACGAGTCGGGCAACAGGTCGGGGTGCGCCCACACGCCGTCGCGGGCGTCGACGCCGGTGTCGGCGGTGAGCCGGCGCCACAGCTGCGCTGCCTCGCGGACCTTGCGCGGGCGGAGCTCGAGGCCGACGAGCGTCGCGAACGTCTGTTCGGCGGGGCCGCCGGTCGCGCGGCGGCGGCGAAGTGTCTCGGTGAGCGCGGCGACACCGGGCAGGCGCTCGCCCAGCGCCTCCGCGACGACGGTCTCCACCCAGCCCTCGACCAGGGCCAGCATTGTCTCGAGACGTTCGAGTGCCTGCTTCTGCTCGGGCGTGGTCTGCGGTTCGAACGCGCCCTGCTGCAGGATCTTCTCGAGCTGCGACGGATCGGTGAGCGCCGACGGGTCGAGGCCCTGCGCGGCCTCCTCGATCGCGGAGAAGTCCATCTTGATGCCGCGCGCGTAGTCCTCGACGGTCGACAGCAGGCGCTGACGCAGCCACGGAACGTGGTTGTAGAGACGCTGGTACGCGGCCTCGCGCGCGGCGATGAAGACGAGCACCTCGCGGTGCGGCTGCTCGAGCCCCTCACTGAAGGCTTCGATCGCGGCGGGCAGGAGGGCCGCGGTGCCGGCCGGGCCGAGCGGCAGGCCGATGTCGGTGGAGGTGAGAACCTCCTTCGACAGCTGGCCGAGCGCCTGGCCGAGCTGGGAACCGAACGTGAGACCACCCATCTGGGTGAACATTCCGGCCATCGGGCCGATCATGGTGCGTGCCTCCTCGGGCAGGCCCTGCACCCACATGCCGGAGACCTGCTCGGCGACGGGGTCGCACAGCCGCTTCCACGTGTCGAGGGTGCCGTCGAGCCAGTCGTCGGCGGTCCACGCGAGGGTGCGGGTGGCGCCGGCGGGGAGCGTCGTCGCACCGTCGAGCCACAGTTCCGCGAGGCGGGCCGCGTCGGAGACGGCGGACGCGGTGCTCTCGCCGACCGGCGTGACCGAGCCGATCTGCTGGCGGGCGATGTTCTTGGCGATCTCGTAGTTCACGGGACCGGATTGGTCGCCCTTGCCCATCGCGCTACCCATGCCGCTGAGCATCTGGCCGAACTGGCTGAGCATCTGGCCCAGCGCGGCAGGATCGAACCCGCCGCCGCCGGGAGCGCCCGCGCCACCCAGGCCGAAGGCGCTCGGGTCGAACCCGAACGGCTGACCGGCCGAACCCCCCTGACCCCCGCCTTGCTCGCGGCCCGCCGAATCCTTCTTGCGGTCCGGGTCGTCGTCTGAGTTGGAGAAGCCAAAGGGCAGATCGCTCATAGTTCAACGGTACAAGGCGCGGGGGCGCATGGCCCGTACGGAGATCACGCTCACGGCGAACACCACCCGGGGCCCGGCCGTGCGCGGCGCGGCGGCCTCTATCCTGGCCAGGTGAACCGACGGATGGTGACCCTGCTGGCTACGTTGGCCCCGGTCCTGGTGCTGGGAGTCCTCGGAACGACGGTGAAGGTCCCGTTCGTCGCCCTCGGCCCCGGCCCCACTTTCAACACGCTCGGCGACATCGACGGCCGACCCGTGGTCGAGATCGAGGGCACCGCACTGGACCCCACGAGCGGCAACCTCAACATGACGACGGTCGCGGTGCGCGACAAGCTGACGCTCTTCGACGCGCTCGGTCTGTGGGTCAGCGGGCGGCAGGGGTTGGTGCCCCGCGAGGAGGTGTACCCGCCGCAGAAGTCCAAGGACGAGGTGCAGGAAGAGAACTCGGCACAGTTCGCCAAGTCGGAGAACAGTGCCGAGATCGCAGCTCTCCGGTTTCTGAATCTGCCCGTGGCCGTCGAGATCGGCACCGTCGGCGAGGGTGGCCCCGCCGCCGGGGTGCTGCGCGAGGGCGACCGCGTGCTGCGGGTCGGCGACACCCCCGTCGAGAGCGTCGAGGAACTGCAGGAGGCTGTCGGCGCGGCCGGGGCCGGATCCACCGTCGACATCACCTTCGTGCGTGACGGTGTGGAGACCACCGCCCCCGTGACCCTCGGTTCCCGCCCCCACGCGGACGGCGCCGACGCGAACCGCGGCTACCTCGGTGTCGGTGCCAGCACGGTGCCCGAGGTGCCGTTCACGATCGACTTCAACCTCGCCGACATCGGCGGGCCGTCGGCTGGTCTGATGTTCAGCCTCGCCGTGGTCGACAAGCTGAGCCCGGGCGAACTGAACGGCGGCGACTTCGTCGCCGGTACCGGCACGATCGACCCCGACGGGGACGTCGGGCCGATCGGCGGCATTCCCTACAAGATGATCGCCGCGAAGGAAGCCGGCGCCACCACGTTCCTGGTGCCCGCGAAGAACTGCGACGAGGCCGTGGCGAACCGGCCCGACGGCCTCGACCTGGTGAAGGTCGAGAGCCTCGGTGGCGCGGTCGACGCCCTCGCCGACATCAACGAGGGCCGACCGGCACCCAGCTGTTAGAGCTCGTCCGCGTCGAGCGTCGCGTACAGCGCGGAGACGACACCGGGCGCGAGGTTGTCGTACGTGCGCAGTTCGATCCCGGCGAACGGGTCGTCGTCGTCCGTCGGCCGCAGCTGCAGCAGCGCGAGTGAGGGACCGTCTCGCAGCACGGCGGCGATCAGCCGGGCCTCACGCCGATCGGGGTGCGACTCCGCGGTGGTCCGGGCGGCCTCGTTCGCGGCGTGCCGATCGGCGAGCGTCGGGGCGACCGCGTCGTCCAGGTCGGATTCCGCCTCGGGCGGCAACACCACGATCTCCTGCACCAGTGCGCAGCCGACCACCTCGGACGGCCACGTGGTCGTGGCGAGGAACTCGTCGAGTGCGGGGGAGCCGCCCTCGACGTCGTCGGGCAGCGACTCCTGCTCGATCGGGGTGAGTTCGGCGCCGTCGTCCAACTGGTCGAGGAGTGACGGCTCGGCCGCGGCGACGAGCGCCGTCGGGACGATGGCGAAGACCGTCGGCGGCTGACCCCACCCTCCGGCGTCGACGAAGTCGATCACCTCGTGCACGCATCGGCTCAAGGATTCGCTGGACAGGCTCACATTTCCGCTGTTGCGCGAGAACCCGTCCCCGTGGAAAACACCATCGCTATCGATCACATCCTTATCCTTGCACCATGGCCCGTCGGCACCGTGGTTCGGTCACGGGGCGCGACGTCGGCGGGTGGTTACGTAGAGTGGGACGAAACGGTCACTCTCAGGTGACGCTGGACGGTGCATTGGCTGCGGCGCGAAGGCGTCGCCGGATTGTTGGGAGAGTGGCACGTGGGCATGAGGCCCCCCGCCGGTTTACCTTCGTTGTCGAAACGCACACGCGTGCTGCTGATCCTGGCGTTGATCGCCGCAGCACTGTTGCTGGTCGGCCCACGATTCATCGACATCTACACGGACTGGTTGTGGTTCGGTGAGGTCGATTTCCGCAGCGTGTTCAGCAGGGTTCTGCTGACTCGGATCGCGCTGTTCTTCGTGGTCGGTCTCATCGTGGGTGCGATCGTGTGGCTGGCGCTGCTGCTGGCCTATCGATCGCGTCCGATGTTCCTGCCCTCGCCGGGCTCGAACGACCCGGTGGCGCGTTACCGCACCGCGGTGATGACGCGGCAGAAGCTGTTCGGCATCGGCATTCCCGTCGTGATCGGCCTGTTCGCCGGTCTCGCTGGACAGGCCAGCTGGTCGACGGTGCAGCTGTTCCTCAACGGCAAGGATTTCGGGATCACGGACCCGCAGTTCGGTAAGGACATCGGGTTCTACTCGTTCGACCTGCCGTTCTACCAGTTCGTGCTGAACTGGCTGTTCGTCGCCGTGGTCATCGCGTTCTTCGCGAGCCTGATCACGCACTACGTCTTCGGTGGGCTGCGGCTCAGCGGGCGTCAGGGCGCGCTGACCCGGTCCGCGCGCGTGCAGCTCGCCGTGCTCGCCGGCACGTTCGTGCTGCTCAAGGCGATCTCGTACTGGTTCGACCGGTACGCATTGCTGTCGAGTTCGCGCAAGGAGCCTACTTTCACCGGTGCCGGTTACACCGACATCAACGCGGTGCTGCCGGCGAAGCTGATCATGCTGGCGATCGCCGTCATCTGTGCCATTGCGTTCTTCGCAGCGATCTTCCTGCGGGATCTGCGGATCCCCGCGATGGCCGTCGCGCTGCTGGTGCTGTCGTCGGTTCTGGTCGGCGCCGTGTACCCGCTGGTCGTCGAGCAGTTCTCGGTCAAGCCGAACGCTGCCGACAAGGAACGGACGTACATCGAACGGAACATCACGGCGACCCGGCAGGCGTACGGGATCACCGATCAGACCGTCGAATACGTCGACTATTCGGGCTCGTCGACCAAGGAGCCCAAGGAGGTTCCGGCGGACGTCACGACCATTGCGAACACGCGTCTGCTGGATCCGAACGTGCTCTCGCCGACGTTCACGGCGCAGCAGCAGCTGAAGAACTTCTACGCGTTCCCGAAGTCGCTCAACATCGACCGCTACGAGATGGACGGCACGCTCCGTGACTTCGTCGTCGCGGCCCGCGAGCTGTCGCCGTCGAGCCTGCAGGGCAACCAGACGGACTGGATCAACAAGCACACCGTGTACACGCACGGCAACGGCTTCGTCGCGGCATACGCGAACCAGGTCACGGCGGTCAGCGGCGACACCCAGAACAACACGGGCGGCTACCCGATCTACAGCGTCAGCGACCTGGAGACGAAGCCGGCGGATCCGGCGCTCGCAGTCGAGAATCCGCGCAGCTACTACGGCCCGGTGATCGCGTCGTCGGACGCGGACTACGCCATCGTGGGCGGTGAGCCGGGCAGTGCTCCTCGCGAGTACGACACCGACTCGCGCAAGTACACCTACACCGGTGAGGGCGGCGTCGGAATCGGGAACTGGTTCAACCGCCTGGCGTTCGCCGCCAAGTACACCGAGCGCAACATTTTGTTCTCCGGTGCCATCGGCTCGGATTCGAAGATCATCTACAACCGCGATCCCGCGGACCGCGTGAACAAGGTGGCGCCGTGGCTGACCACGGACGGCACCGTGTACCCGGCGGTGGTCAACGGGCGCATGCAGTGGATCGTCGACGCGTACACCACGCTCGACAACTACCCGTATGCGCAGCGCTCCTCCCTCGACGGTCTGGTGCAGGACAGCACCAACCAGGCCAACGGCCGCATGCTGCCGAAGAAGGAAGTCTCGTACATCCGCAACTCGGTGAAGGCCACCGTCGACGCGTACGACGGCACGGTGACGCTGTACCAGGTGGACGACAAGGATCCGGTGCTCTCGGCGTGGATGGGCGTCTTCCCGGACACGGTCAAGCCCAAGTCCGAGGTGACCCCCGACCTGCAGGCGCACTTCAGGTACCCGGAGGATCTGTTCAAGGTGCAGCGCGAGATGCTCGCGAAGTACCACGTGGACGATCCGGGCGAGTTCTTCAGCAACAACGCGTTCTGGTCGGTGCCGAGCGACCCGACGGTCGAGACGGACAAGAACCAGCCGCCGTACTATGTGCTGGCAGGTAATCCGGAGACGGCGAAACCGCAGTTCGTCCTGACGAGCCCGATGGTCGGCTACCAGCGTGAGCTGCTGTCGGCGTACATCTCGGTGCAGTCGGATCCCGAGAACTACGGCAAGTTCCGGGTGCTGCAGTTGCCGACCAACACACAGACGCAGGGTCCGCAGCAGGCGCAGTCGGCGATGACGTCGGATCCGCGCGTGGCGAGCGAGTTGGCGCTGTTGCGGCAGTCGAACAAGGTGATCTTCGGAAACCTGTTGACGCTGCCGATCGCGGACGGCGGGATCCTCTACGTCGAGCCGCTGTACACGCAGCGCAACTCGGCGAACGCCTTCCCGCAGCTCGCCAGGGTGATGGTCAGCTTCACCGACACCACCGGTATCCGGGTCGGTTACGCACCGACGCTGGCCGAGGCACTGGATCAGGTGTTCGGCTCGGGCACGGGCAGCTCGGCGACCAGGCCCAGCGGTGAGCCCGCGAAACCGGCCGAGACGGGTGGCCAGACGCCCGCGCCCACGCCGGCCCCACCTGCGGCCGGCCAGACGCCGGACAAGGCAGCCGCGGTCGCGGAACTGGATGCGGCACTGGCGAACCTGCAGTCGGCGCAGTCGGGCGGCGACTTCAAGGCCTACGGTGAGGCGCTCGAGCGCCTGCAGAAGGCGGTCAATTCCTACCAGTCGGCCGGTGGCTGATCGGTAGGTCGCGAATCCCGTGACGACTGAAGGGACCCTTCGTACGCATCGAGCGCACGAAGGGTCCCTTCGACGTTGTGGGGCTCAGCGGGTGAGCGCGGCCTTCACGTCGGTGACGGTGCTGCCGTGAGCGTCGAGCAGCTGCTGGAACTGGTCGCCGTAGCCGTGCTGAGCAGCGGTGTCGCCGGCAAGCTTCACAGCCTGGTCGACGAGGTCGGCGGCGGAGGGCGCCGACATCGGAGCCGGCGCGGCGGCCGGTGCGGGGGCCGGGACGGGCTCGGCGATGGGCGCCGGCTCGGCCGCGGTCAGGTACTGGCCACACGTGGGCCACGCCCCGGGGCCCTGAGACGCGAGCGTGTTCTCGGCGACGCGGATCTGCTCCTCCTTGGAGGCGGTGTGGGGGGATCCGGTGCCGCCGTTGGCCGCCCACGTGCTCTGCGAGAACTGCAGTCCGCCGGAGTAGCCGTTGCCGGTGTTGATGGCCCAGTTGCCGCCGCTCTCGCACTGCGCGACGCCGTCCCAGTTGTGGGTGGCGGCGCTCGCGGTGGCGGTGCCTGCGGCGAACGGGACCGCGACGAGGGCGCCGGTGACGGCGGCCCAGCCGAGGGCGCGCTTGGTGAAGCTGGTGTCGGTCATGCGGGTGTTCCTCTCCTGCGCCGACGCGACGGGCACCGGCGGGAGACGGGTGTCGTCCCGGGCGTGCGGTGTTCGCGGTGTCGCGTCCCTGCCCCTCGAAGGGTTTGTGTTCGTCCGGATCCCGCGGGGGCAGAGCTGGCAGCGGCGGGTCGGTCCTGCACTCGAACATCACGAGCTGGTAACGAACGTACGGCGACGTCGGCCGGAAAGTCATGTCGACGAAACAGGCCGGTCAACCCGTTTGAAAGTGCTACAACGCGGCGTATTCCCAGGTCGGAGCGGCGCGTTGTCGTTCCAACCCTGCTCCGTTACATGCCTGTTATGTGAGATGGATTACCGAGTTTTCGTGATCCGGCTCACTCGCGCAGCGCCTCGGCCCGGTTGAGTGGGGGCGAAGTCGCCCCCACTCCAGGCGATTTGCCTTCCGTTCCGGCGCTCGTGTAACTTCGTTCATGCATCGCGGGGTGGAGCAGCTCGGTAGCTCGCTGGGCTCATAACCCAGAGGTCGCAGGTTCAAATCCTGTCCCCGCTACCAACGAAGAACCCCCGTCCTGATTCAGGGCGGGGGTTCTTCCTTTGTGCTCGGTTGTGTGTCGTCGTGGTCGCGCACCCGGAGATTGCCTGCAGCTCGGGTGAGATGACGTCCAGGGTGTAGGCGATATCGAGCGGACTCGGCTCGCTCGCCCGAGTGGCGTGCTGCTCCGAGTCCGGTCAGGGGGCCTCGATCTCCATCTCCACCAGCACGCGGCGCAACAGTTTGCCGGTTGCGTTGCGGGGTAGTTCCTCGATGAAGACGACGTCGCGGGGCACCTTGTAGCGCGCCAGGTTCGACTTCACGTGGGCACGGATCTCGTCGGGATCGCGCGTGGACGTGGCCGCCGCGACGACGAAGGCCCGCAGTCGGTGGCCGAACTCGTCGTCCTCCACTCCGATCACCGCGACCTCGAGGACGTCGGGCCGCTCGGCAATGAGGTTCTCGACCTCGAGCGGGTAGACGTTCTCGCCGCCCGAGACGATCATGTCGTCGTCGCGCCCGTCGACGAACAGCAGTCCGTCGCCGTCGAAGTGGCCGACGTCGCCGGTGGAGAGCATGCCGTCGATGCGTTCCTTGTCGCGGCCGTCGGTGTAGCCCTCGAAGCTCAGGCCGGACTTGGCGAAGATGCGTCCCACCACGTCCGGTTCCTCGATGCGCTTGCCGGCGTCGTCGAACAGCGCGATGTGGCAGGTCGCGGGCGGTCGTCCGGCCGTGCCGGGGGCCCGTTCGAGGTCGTCCGGGGTGGCGACGGTGACGGCGGCGACCTCGGTGGAGCCGTAGAAGTTGTGCAGCACCTTCCCGAACGCCTGCTGCGTGCGGATGCACAGATCCGGGGGGATGGCGGATCCGGCCGCGAAGATCACCTTCAGCGACGAGGTGTCGTACCTGCCGAGCACGTCGGGTCCGAGATCGATGATTCTCTGCAGCATCGTCGGCACCAGCACCAGCGTGTCGGCGCGGTGCTCGGCGATCAACCGGACGGTGGTCTCCGGGTCGAAGCGGCGCTGCATCACCACGGTGTTCTCGAGCGCCATCCCGAGCCCCAGCTGTGAGATGCCGGTGCCGTGGAACGCGGGCGCCGCCATCAGCATGGTCTGTTTGGGGCGCAACGGGATCCGGTCGAGGAACTGTGCGGTGACGAAGGGCGAGGTGTGCCCGCGCGGTGCGCCCTTGGGGGTGCCGGTGGTGCCGCTCGTGAGCAGGATGAAGACGCCGGGCTGTTCGGGGGCGGGCACCGTGTCGGTGGACTGTCCGGCGATCAGGTCGTCGAGGGTGCGGGGTGGGGTCTCGGCCGGGGGAGTGCGCACCGGTTCGTCGATCCACGACAGCAGCGGCGTGACGTCGGACGGCAGGGCGTCGGCGATGTCGGTGAACTCGCTGTCGAAGACGAAGACCTGGACCTTCTCCCGCGCCGCGACGTCGACCAGCTGGGGGCGCGCGAAGCCGGTGTTCATCAGCACCAGGCGCACGCCGCTCTTGGCAGCGGCGAGCATGGTGAGGATCAGGCCACGGTGGTTGCGGCACATCGCCCCGACGCACGTGCCGACGCCGATGCCCTCGGCCTTCCAGGCCCGCACCAGCGCATTCGATTGGGCCTCGAGTTCGCGGTACGTGAGTGTGCCGCGTTCGTCGACGAGGGCGGTCCGGCCGTGGCCGGCCGCGGCGTGGGCATGCACCGAGCCGGCGAACGGTCCGTACTTGTCGACGGCGAGGAGGACCCGGATGCCCTCGTCGACGCGGGGAAAGGGGATGAGACCGGACCGCTGCATCACGCGCACCGCGCTGAGTGTGTCGGTGATCTTCGTCAGAACGTCCTGCATGGTTGCTCCCATCGGTGACGTCGGCAGCCCCAGACTAGCGGTGATGTGCATCACAGTGGGGAAATTCGTCCTGGTCCGACGGTTCCCGGGCAGCGGCGGTCCCGACGACGACAGCTAGTCTCGCGGAGTGGAATCCGGAGCCGACGCCGCCGCGCACCTGCGCGGCACGATCGTCGGTGCGCTGTCCGGTGCGATCAGCATCGCGGCGCACGGCCTCGGCGGCGGATCTGCGTTCCCTCGGGACGAGGCCGTCGTGCTGCTGGTCGCAGCGAGTGCGGTAGTCGGCGCCGCGGTCGCGTCCGCGCGGGCCCGGCGTGGTCCGCTCGTGCTGCTCGCGCTGATGCTGGCGGCGGGCCAGGGTATCGGCCACTTCACGCTCACGCTGTCGTCCGAGCATGCGCACGGGCTGGAGTTGACCCCGCAGATGCTCGCCGCGCACGCCGCGGCCACCGTCGTCGGCGTCGCGTTGATCCGGGCCGCCGAACGGGCGCTGTCGAGCGTCGCCGGATCGGTGCTCCGGGTCGTCGTCGCGGTGCTGTCCGCGCCGCCCGTCCCTGATCTCCCGAGGTGGACGCCCACCGTCGTCCGCCGTCTCGACCCGACGATCACTCGCGTCGTTCGCGCCGCGGGCGGAACCCGCGGACCGCCCGCACTTTCCTGGTAGCCGACCGGTCACGCGCCCGCGTGTCCGGCGTCTGCCGTTGTCTTCACCGCCGATGTCCCCGCAGAACCCTGCGCCGGGGGCCGTGGGCGGGTTCCTTGCGGCGCGCGTTCGTTTCGCGCGCCGATCCGAGACTTCAGGAAAGAGCCTGTGTCATGCACGCTGCCGAAGACGTGGGGACAACCCCTGCGCGCATTTCCGACGAGCCGAAATCTCGCCCGGCGTCGAATGATTCGTCCCCGCCCGGCGGACTCCGCAGACTGGTACTGCGGCTGCACTTCTACGCGGGCGTCTTTGTCGCGCCGTTTCTCGTGATCGCGGCGATCAGTGGCGGCCTGTACGCGATCGCGCCCACCCTCGAGCAGTTCGTCTACCGCGACTACCTGCACGTCGAGTCGACCGGTCCCGCGGCTCCGATCAGCGAGCAGGTTGCGGCCGCGCAGGCCGCACGTCCCGACCTGGCGGTGTCGGCGGTACGACCGTCCGCAGCGGAGGGCCGCACCACGCGGGTGCTGTTCACCGATCCGACGCTCGGTGAGTCCGAACGGCTCTCGGTGTTCGTCGATCCGGTGACCGCGCGGCCGGTCGGCGAACTCGTCGCCTACGGCAGCAGCAGTGCGCTGCCGCTGCGGACGTGGATCTCGCAGTTGCACCGGCACCTTCATCTCGGTGAACCCGGACGGCTCTACAGCGAACTCGCGGCGTCGTGGCTGTGGGTGATCGCGCTCGGTGGCGTCTACCTGTGGGTGCGTCGTTACCGGACGGCCTGGGCCCGCAGCGCGGCCGCCGCACCCCGGTTGTGGACCGTCAAGCGGGGTGCACGCGGGCGCAACCGGGCGCTCGGATGGCACGGCGCCGTCGGGCTGTGGATCGCGATCGGTCTCGTGTTCCTGTCCGCGACGGGCCTGACCTGGTCGAAGTACGCGGGCGAGAACGTCACCGACCTGCGGACGTCGCTGGGCTGGACGACGCCGTCGGTGGCGAAGACGCTGTCCGGCACCGACGCCGCTCCGTCCGGTGGGCACGAGGGCCACGGCGGGCATGCTCCTGCTCCGGCCGGCACAGATGTGCTGGACGGCAACGTCGGACGCATCGACGACGTCCTCGCCGTCGCCGCGAATGTCGGTGTGTCCGGTGAGGTGGAGGCGTCGATCCCGGCGACGGCGGACAGCGCGTTCACGGTGACGCAGACCCGTCAGCCGTGGCAGTTCTCGACGGATTCGGTCGCTATCGACGGCGCGACCGGACAGGTCACCGACGAGTCGCGGTTCGCCGACTGGCCGATAGCGGCGAAGCTCACCACGTGGGGCATCGCCCTGCACATGGGCATCCTGTTCGGTCTGCTGAATCAGGTTGCGCTGCTGGCATTGGCGATCGCGCTGCTCGCCATGATCGTGCTGGGCTATCGGATGTGGTGGCTGCGTCGCCCGGTCCGTGGCGCGCAACGCTGGGGTCGACCGCCGAGCCGGGGCGCCCTGCGAGGCCTGCATCCGGCCGCGATCGGCGCGATCGTGATCGGTTCCGTACTGGTCGGATGGTTCGTGCCGCTGTTGGGGCTGACGCTGCTCGGGTTCGTCGTCGTCGATATGGTCGTCGGTGTGTTTCAGCGCAGACGAGCATCGACCGGCACGAGCAGATGAGTGACGACCTGTCGCTGCTGCGACGCGAACTCGCGTCGATCGAGGCGCGGGTGGCACGCGAGGTCGACCCGCGTGGGCGCGGGCCGTTCATCGCGGCCACCGTGCTGGTCCTCCTGATCGCCCTCGCGGCCCCGCAGGTCGACGGTCTGCGGGCGTGGCAGGTACTCGCCGGCGGCCACGACGAGGTCGCGGCCCTGGCCCGACTGTTCACGTGGTTCGTGGTGGTGTTCGGGATCGGGGCATCGGCGCTGGCGGCCTGGACCCGACGTTGGGTGTTCGCGTGGGTCGCGATGGCCGGGGTCACGGTCGGCACGGCGCTGGGCTTGTTGACGTACTGGTCGCAGCACAGCGTTCGTAGCGCCGAGACGGGCAGCCTCGGCTACGGCCTGCTGATCGAGTGGGCGGCGATGGCACTCCTCGCGGTGCTGTGGATCCCGGTGGTCGCCGGACGCTCCAACCTCCTGGAGCGCTGAGTCCCTCCTGCAGTGCTGAGTCACGCCGCCGAACGTCGCGGCGTGGCTCCAGGAATGAGAAGTTGCACTGCAGTACATCAAGTCGTGTCACACATGTACTGCAGTGCAGTTTTCTCCGATTGAAGTATTCGGCCGAATCGCGAGGCGCATCGGTCGGCTCGGGGGTACGGTACGTCCATCTCGTCACCCGGACCCGGTGTTCGTGGCTGGTGAAAGTTCACACCGGTGGACCGGTTTCGACACCGCGTCGGACGGCGAGAGAGCGCGAGCCGTCGAACCGCGCACCCAATGACCCGAGGGCGAGGCGCCTCCTCAGCCCTCGATGCGAAGCGCCTCCCGCGACCCATGCGCGGGAGGCGCTTCGGCGTCTCGGCCGGTGGTGATCCGGAATGGAACGAGCCCCCGCCGCAGCTGCGACGGGGGCTCGAACGGCCGATCGGCGCTGCTACTTCAGCTCGGCCGAGCTCTTACCCAGCAGGCGCCGAGCGATGATGAGCTGCTGGATCTGCTGGGTGCCCTCGAAGATGTCGAGGATCTTGCTGTCGCGGGCCCACTTCTCGAGCAGTGGGCGCTGCGAGTAGCCGTAGCTGCCGGCGAGCTCGACGGCCTTGAGCGACACCGCGGTTCCGGTGCGGCCGGCCTTGGCCTTCGACATCGATGCCTCGAGCGAGTTCGGCTTCTTGTTGTCGGCCATCCACGCCGCGCGCAGCGCCAGCAGGTACGACGCCTCCCAGTCCGCCTCGAGCGCCAGGAACTCGGCGGCAGCGGCGTGCTGGTTGTAGGCCGGGGTGTCGTACGAGATCTCGACGCCGGCCTCCTCCAGGATGCCGCGCAGCTCCTCGAGCGCGGCCCGGCCGAGTCCGATGGCCATGCCGGCCACGATGGGGCGGGTGTTGTCGAACGTCTGCATGACGCCCGCGAAGCCCTTCTCCACGTTCACTTCCGGATCGCCCAGGAGGTTGTCCTTGGGGATGCGGCAGTCCTGGAGCAGCAGTACGGCGGTATCCGACGCCTTGATGCCGAGCTTGTGCTCGAGGCGGGCCACGCTCAGGCCCGGCGCTTCACGCGGGACGACGAACGACTTGATCGCGGCGCGGCCCTTCGTCTTGTCGACCGTGGCCCACACCACGACGTGCGTGGAGCGCTCACCGGCGGTGACGAAGATCTTCTCGCCGTTGAGGACCCACTCGTCGCCGTCGAGCACGGCGGTGGTGGTGACGGCCGCCGAGTCGGATCCGAAGCTGGGCTCGGTGATGGCCATCGACGCCCACACCTTGCCGAAGCGCTCGAGCTGCTCGTCGGTGGCGACCGCGGCGATCGCCGAGTTACCGAGGCCCTGGTAGGGGATCGACAGGGTCAGACCCACGTCGCCCCAGCAGGTTTCGATCACGTTCATCAGCGACGCCATGTTGCCGCCGTTGGTGTTGCCCACGGCCTTGGGCTGCTCGTCACCGCGGCCCAGTGCGGCGCCGGACGCGCCCTGCCCGGAGTCGTTGAGGCCCTCGACCATGGCCGCCATGGTGTCGAGTTCCTTGGGGTACTCGTGCTCGGCGAGGTCGTACTTGCGGGACACGGGACGGAGGATCTGCGCTGCGACCTGATGCGCCTGGTTCGCAGAGGCCCTCAGCTTCTTGGGAAGTTCGAGATTGATCATCGAAAGGTCTCCTGTAAACGAATCGGGTCGGCGTCAGATGAGGACGATGCCCTCGGCCACGCCGATGGCTCGCAGGTCGCGGTACCAGCGCTCCACCGGGTGCTCCTTGGTGAAGCCGTGGCCGCCGAGCAGCTGGACGCCGTCCAGACCGATCTGCATGCCCTTGTCCGAGGCGAGCTTTCGGGCCAGCGCGGCCTCACGCGCGAACGACAGCCCCTGCTCCGCACGGGATGCGCCCCGCAGTGTCACCAGACGCATGCTGTCCAGCTCGATCGCGATGTTCGCGATCATGAACGCCACCGCCTGCCGGTGGCTGATCGGCTCGCCGAAGGCCTCCCGCTCGTTGGCGTAGGGGATCACGTAGTCCAGTACGGCCTGGCTGGTGCCGACCGCGAGCGACGCCCAGCCCAGCCGCGCGAGCCGGACCGCGTCGGCGTATTCGCGGGCACGCTGGTCGGCGTCGCCGTCACCGAGGATCGCGGACTCGGGCACCGCGACATCGGTGAGGACCAGGCGGCCCAGACCGGCGGCGCGCAGACCCATGCTCGGATCCGCCTCGACGACGAGGCCCTTGGTGTCGGACTCGACGATGAAGAACGCCGGACGGCCGTCGAGTTCGGCGGCGACGATGAACAATTCGGCCGAACCCGCCGCGGGGACGAGGCTCTTGACGCCGTTGAGCTTGTAGCCGCTGGGGGAGCGGACGGCCTTGGTCTGCAGCGCGAACGGGTCGAACAGCGCGCGGGGCTCACTCACCACGACGGCTGCGGCGGGCACGTTCTCGCCGGCGAACGCGGGCAGGTACGTCTTCTGCTGCGCGTCCGTGCCCCACTGCGTGAGAGCGACGGCCACGCCGCTGGGCGCGAGGATCGGCAGCGCCAGACCCATGTCGCCGTGCGCGAGGGCCTCGGCGACCAGCGAATTGGTGACCGCGCCGCGCTCGGACGCCACCCCCTCGAACTCCTCGGGGATGTTGATGAGCGTGATGCCGAGTTCGGCGGAGCGCTTCAGCAGGTCGGCGGGGGCGGCGGCGGCCTCGTCGGCGTCGTACGCGGCCGGACGCAGGATTTCGGCCGAGAACTCGCGGACCGTCTCGACGATCATCTTCTGCTCGTCGTCCGGCGTCAGGTCGAAGTAGCCGGCGTTCTTGGGGGCGCCGTCGGGCAGGCGCTTGGGCGCACCGTTTCCGGAGACCCGGTTGAACGTGCGGGTCGCGGCTCCGAGCGTCTTGAAGCCGGTCTTGGTGCCCTCGTAGGTGACGCGGTCGATGACCTGCCGCAGGTTGTACTTCTGGGCCAGGTCGGACCCGGTGATCCGGGTCAGCACGCGCATGGCGGCGCCCATCGCGTCCCGCTTGACCGGGTTCAGGCCGACCGCCGAGGTGTCGCGGGGCTCACGCTTGGCGCCGTTCGTCTTCACAACGTCTTGCTTGCTCATGATGACCATTTCTCGGAGGTGCGGTCTCGGACGCCCCTACCTTACTCTGGAGTAAGAAACGAAGTCGAGTCAATCTCGAAAGTGACGAGCATCACGATACGGACATCCCGCTCCCGCGTTTTGCGCACTTGTCGCGCGATTCGAGGCGCGCCGAGCGCGATAAGTGCGCAAAACGCGAGAGGGGCGGTCTCCTCCTCGGGGAGGAGGTGGCGGCCGGGGAGCCCGCCTACGGTTGAGGCTGTGATCGATATCCGCTCGCGCGTCGACGTGGGATTGCTGGTGCGCTGGGCGCCGGTGGTCCTGGTGCCGTTGATGCTCGTCGCGAGCACCTTCCCCGGTCGATACCACGTCCCGTGGAGCTACTGGGCGCTGGCGATGACGGCCGCGGCGGTCTTCGTGGTGGCCGACCGTCGGCCGTTTGCCGCGTCGATCGCGACGTCGGCGTTGGCGGTGCCGATGTTCGCCGCGGATGCGTGGGGCCTGTCCGGGTCGGTGCCGTACCTCGGTGCGGTCGCGCTCGCCGAGTTGGCGATGCGCACCCACCGCACCGCGGCGATCGTGGTGGCAGCCCTGTGCTGGGCCGGAGCGGTGCTGGTGGGACTGTGGTTCGAGACCTCCGAGAGCTTCTGGCGGGCGGCGACGCTGGTCTCGACGGTGGCCTATGTGGGACTGCCGCTGCTGCTGGGACTCTACCTGCGCGCGCAGCGTGACCTCGCGGCCACGTACCGGGCGCGGGCCGCCGAGGCCGAATCTCGCAGGGCGGCAGCCGAGTTGCAGACCAGGGCGGCCGAACGCAGCGCCGTGGCGCGTGAGCTGCACGACCTCGTCGCCCATCACATGGCGTCCATCGTGTTGCGGATCGGCGTTGCCCGGCACGTGACGGCGGACGCCGACCCGCGGGTGCTGGAGGTGCTCGACGACGTGCACCGGACGGCCTCCGACGCGCTGACCGACATCCGTCGACTGCTGGTCGCGCTGCGCGATCCGGCGCTCGGGGAGGTCGCCCTCGTCGAGTCGGATGCGGTGCCGATCGAGATCGCGTCGGCGATCGAGCGGACCCGTGCGGCCGGATTCGACGTCACCGCCGACGTCGACCCGGATCTGGACGGACTCGACACGATCGGCCGGCTGACGCTTCTGCGGGTGGTCCAGGAGTCGTTGACCAACGTGATGAAGCACGGTGATCCCCACGGCAACACCGCAGTGACAGTTGAGCGCGGCGGCCACGGCGTCCGGGTGCGGATCGAGAGCGCCGGACACGGCGACGGTTCGAGTCAGACGGGGCACGGCATCATCGGGATGGCGGAGCGGGTGGATCTCGTCGGCGGCCGACTCGAGGCCGGCGCGACCGGCCGGGGATGGGTCGTCGACGCCTGGATCCCCGAACTCGGCCCCGAACCGGGGTTGACGAGCGAGGACGGGGACCGATGATTCGGCTTCTGATCGTCGACGATCAGCGACTCGTGCGCGCGGGTCTGCGGATGCTGTGCGAATCGACCGAAGACCTCGAGGTGGTCGGTGAGGCCGCCGACGGCGAACAGGCGATCCGTCAGGCGGCCGAACTCTCACCGGACGTCGTCCTGATGGACCTGCGGATGCCGGGCCTGGACGGCATCGAGGCGACCCGCCGGATCGTCGGTTCGGGATCCGGCGTGAAGGTGCTGGTGCTCACCACTTTCGACGACGACGATCATCTCTATCCCGCGCTGGCTGCCGGGGCGACGGGCTTCCTCGTCAAGGACACCGCGCCCACCGACCTGTTGAACGCGATCCGCCGGACCGTCGACGGGGACCTGCTCTTCTCACCTGCCCTTCTGCGACGACTCGTCGACCGCGCCGTGGCGTCGGGTCCCGGCGGCGAGACGGCCGCCGCCGACGCGGTGTCACTCACCGCGCGTGAGCAGGACGTGCTGGCCCTCGTCGGTGAGGGGCTGGGCAACCAGGAGATCGCCGACCGCCTGCATCTGGGCGTGACCACCGTGAAGACGCACGTTGCGAATCTGATGGACAAGACCGGCTGCGGTAACCGGGTGCGGCTCGCGGTCTACTCGCACAAACGCGGCTGAGGCGTCTCGTCCGTGACGATTCGAAACGTGCACACAACCTTCACAACTCCTGCCGGGCATCCCCATAACCGCCCCATACAGTCGAGTGCGTGACCAAGCCCGATCGAGTCAGCCAGCGCCGAGTCCTCGTCGTCGACGACGAACGCACGATCTCCGAGTCCATCGCCGCGCGGCTGCGCGCCGAGGGGTACGACGTGCGGGTCGCGTTCGACGGACCGACCGCCGTCTCGGAATGTGAGGCGTTCGGCGCCGATCTGGTCGTGCTGGACGTGATGTTGCCCGGCTTCGACGGACTCGAGGTGTGCAGGCGCATCCAGGCGTCCCGGCCCGTCCCGGTGCTGATGTTGACCGCGCGGGCCGACGAGACGGACATGGTGATCGGGCTCGGGGTGGGCGCCGACGACTACCTGAGCAAGCCGTTCAGCATGCGGGTTCTGGTCGCGCGGGTCTCGGCGTTGCTGCGTCGCGCCGACCGCGCCGTGGACGCCGATCTGCTGGTTCTCGGCGAGGTGTCCGTCGACGTGAGCGCCCGCCTGGTCCGGGTCGCGGGAGCCGAGGTCCATCTCACCCGCACCGAGTTCGACCTGTTGGTGCACCTGGCGTCCCGGCCGCGGGCGGCGATCGCGCGTGAAACCCTGCTCGAGCAGGTGTGGGGCTGGGGTGACGCGGCCAGTAGCCGAACCGTGGACTCTCACGTGAAGGCGTTGCGGCGCAAGCTCGGTGGGGAACTGATCCGCACGGTGCACGGTGTCGGCTACGCGTTGGAGGTGCCGAGATGAGCTGGCCGCGTCCGCTCGACCCGTTCCGTTCCTTCAAGGTCAAGACCGGGCTGCTGGTGGTCGCGTCGCTGCTGCTCGCGTCGCTGACGTTCTGGCTCACGTCGCAGTGGCAGTTCCGGTTCGCACTCCTGTCTGCGCTCGTTGCGGCGCTGGTGGTGACGCAGGTGCTCGCGCACGGGATGACCTCGCCGCTGCGGGAGATGACCGCGGCGGCCAAAGCGATGGCGACGGGTGACTATTCGCGCCGGGTGCGCTCGACGTCGCGGGACGAGATCGGCCAGTTGGCCACGGCGTTCAACCAGATGGCCGAGGATCTCGAGGCCGAGGATCGGTACCGCCGCGAGCTGATCGGCAACGTCTCCCACGAACTGCGTACACCCATCGCAGCGTTGCAGGCGGTGCTCGAGAACGTGGTCGACGGCGTCGCGGTCGCCGACCGTTCGACGATGATGTCGGCGCTCGCACAGACCGAGCGACTGGGCGGCCTGGTCGCGGATCTGCTGGATCTGTCCAGGCTCGAGGGAGGTGCGGTTCCGCTGCGGCGAGCCACTTTCGAGATCGAGCCGTTCCTGGGCGAGGTGATCGCGCAGGCGTCGGGTCCCGGCCGGTCGCTGCGGGTGGACGTGGACGTCGCCCCGGCGGGGCTGCGCGCAGTGGCGGACACCGCCCGCCTGCATCAGGTGATCACGAATCTCGTCGACAACGCGGCACGGCACGGATCGCAGAACTCGCCCGTGCGGATCCGGATCCGCGTGCGCGCCGACCCGCAATCCGGCGACTTGATCCTGGACGTACACGACGACGGACCGGGAATACCCGACGCCGACCGCTCGCGGGTGTTCGAACGTTTCGCGCGGGGCGGCGCGCAGGACGGGGGGACCGGACTCGGGCTCGCGATCGCCCGCTGGGCCGTGGAACTGCACGACGGCCGCATCGAAGTTCTCGACACGTCCGGCGGCTGCTGCATCCGAGTGGCGCTGCCGCAGAGCTAGACCCGCTCACGATCGACATCCCTTCGGGACCGGACCCTCGTGGTCGGCCCCGCGATGACGCCTGCCCATCGACGGCCGGCGTGGAGGAGGAGACCAGGATGACCGCACCGACGACGAGACCGCCGAAGACTGCTTCGGACGACGGCCTGTGGCATTGGCGCCGCGACGTGTGGCGCCGTGATCGGACGTCGCTGGCCCCGCGGGCGACGCTGGCGGCGGCGCTCGGGGCGGGGGCGCTCGCGACGCTGATCCTGCAGGTGTCCGTGGTGAGCATCGCGTACCTGCTGACCGGGGCCGCGGTGGCGGTCACGGCCTTCGCCACCGTGCGTCCGCGTCCGACACCGCTGCAGCTCGTCGCCGTCGCGGGAGCGCTCGCCCTGCTCGCGGTGGCGGCCGTCCGTGGGGCCGAATGGCTGGTCGCACTGTGCGTGGTGGCGAGCTGGGTCGTGGGATCGGTCGCGCTGGTCGGGGGCCGGACGTGGACCGGGATCACACTCGCGCCCGTGGCGCTCGGGCTCACTCCGGTACGGCTGGTCGGCTGGGTGCAGCGGGGGCGAGCCAGGCTGGGCGTCGGCCGCGGTGTGAAGCCGGGCCGGGTGATCGCGGTGACGGCGATCAGTGTGGCGCTGGTGGCGCTGTTCGGTTCACTGTTCGTGAGCGCGGACCCGGAGTTCGGTCGACTGTTCGACTCCGTGGTTCCCGAGGTGCGGGTGAGCAACCCCGTCGGTCGGCTGCTCGTCGGGTGCTTCGTCGCGGTGGCCGCGGCGGCCGCCGCCTACCTGCGGCGGCGGCCCCCGACATTCGACGCCCTCGCGCCGGGCTCAGGGCGCCCGCTCGCGCGGTGGGAGTGGGCGGTGCCCCTGGCCCTGCTCGACGCGCTGTTCGCCGGCTTCGTCGCGGTGCAGGTACGGGTGCTGTTCGGGGGCGATCGGCACGTCCGCGACACCGCCGGTCTCACGTACGCGAACTACGCGCGGCAGGGGTTCTGGCAGCTCGCGGCGGTGACCGTCCTGACGCTGCTCGTCGTCGCCGTGGCTGTACGCAAGGTGGATCGGAGCAGCGTGGGGGATCGTGTGACGGCACGCCTGCTGCTGGGAACACTGTGCCTGCTGACGCTCGTCGTCGTCGCGTCGGCGGTGCATCGGATGGCACTGTACGAGAACGAGTTCGGTTTCACCCGGTTGCGTCTGGGCGTGATGGCGGCGGAGCTGTGGCTGGGTCTGGTGTTCGTGCTGCTGATCGCGGCGGGGATCCGGATGTCGGTGCGGTGGCTGCCGCGGGCGGTGCTGGTGTCGGCCTCGGCCGGGTTGCTCGGATTCGCCGCACTGAATCCGGACGGCTACATCGCGGAGCGGAACGTGGACCGATACGCCGACACCGGCGAGATCGACGTCGGGTACCTGCGCGGCCTGTCCACCGACGCCGTGCCGGCGCTCGACCGACTACCCGAACCGGTGCGGTCGTGCGCGCTGAGCGGCATCGACGTGCGGGACGAGCCGGCGTGGTTCGACTACAACGCCTCCCGGACGCGGGCGCAGCACATCCTGCAGGCGAGGCCGGCCGAACCGTGTAACCACGGCTTCGGCATCGATCCCGGAAACTGACTGGTGGGGAGTCACGTCCAGGGCGTGATCGGCCGCTTGATCCACATGATCTTCTCGTCGGAGTGTGTCGGTGTCGCCTGCGGATGACCGGGGTGGGCGGCCGCCCAGCGCGACTTCTCGTCGAGCAGTTCCGCGACCACCGTCCAGGTCTCGCGCGTGCTGGGCGGATTGACGCCCGCCTCCCGCGCCAGCTTGCGCAGCTGCGCGTCCGGCAGGTCGAGGAGTTCGGCGCCGCTGATGTCACGCTCCCAGATGTATCGGGCGAGCCCGGTCGCCTTCTCGCGCCGCTTCCGGTCGGCCGCGTCCGTGTGGGCGAAGTCGACCTCGTTCGGATCCGTCATCCACCTGTACCTCTCGCCTGACTAGCTGCCGTGTCCACCGTGTCCCGTGGTCGTGGGCGCGCTCGTACCCATCCGCATCGGACGCAGTGACGCGCCGGGTTCCAGAACCAGGAACTGCCCCATCATGCCTTGGTCCTCGTGCAGCAACAGATGGCAGTGGAACATGTACGGGACGGCCGGATCGGTGTACTCGGTGAAACGTAGCGCCAGCCGGATCCGCCGCCCCGGCGGGGCGTAGACGGTGTCCTTCCAGCCGGTCAGGTGCGCGGGCGGCGGGGAACCGTCGATGTCGAGGACCTGGAACTGGACGTCGTGGACGTGGAAATTGTGCGGCCAGTTGTCGGCGTTGCGCACCGTCCAGATCTCGGTGGTGTCGACCGTGGGGGAGAAGTCGATGCGGTTCATGTCCATCTGCGCGCCGTTGATCATGAACCACTGCAGCTCGAAGTCCCGCTCCGCGACGGCCGTCGCCGGGTCCAGCCGGGCGATCGGCGCGAGGACCGACGGCACGGCGGTCGACGGGGCGAGGGTGCGTTCGGGGCGCAACTCGAGGATGTCCAGGGTGTCGGTGAACCCGAACTGCGTGGCGGCCGTGCGGTCCAACCCTCCGCGATCGTCGGCCGGCACCGACCGCAGCACCACGTCGGAGCCGCCGCGCACGGCGACCACGATCTCGGCGCGCTCACCCGGGCTGAGCAGCAGCCGTCGCAGCGCGGCGGGCGCGGACAGCAGACCACCGTCGGTGGCGACCAGTCGGAACTCGCGATCGTCGGAGAACGCCAGATTGTAGGTGCGGCCGCCGGAACCGTTGAGGATGCGCAGCCGGACCAGTTCGGTGGTCACCGGTAGGTACGCGCCCGCAATTCCGTTGGTGACGACGGTGTCGCCCAGCAGCCCGACGTCGGTGGGGTCGGACTCGTCGAGTGCGCCGTCGGAGGTGAAACGCTTGTCCTGGACGATCAGGGGGATGTCGTCCACCCCGTAGTCCTTCGGGAGATCGATCGCATCGGTGACGTCGTCGTCGACGAGGAACAGCCCGGCCAGCCCGCGATAGACGTGCTTCTCGGTGGAGCCGTGCGGGTGCGGGTGGTACCACAGCGTCGCGCCCGGCTGGTTCACCGTCCACGTCGGCTCCCACCGCGCGCCCGGCTCGATGGCCTGATGCGGGCCGCCGTCGTACCGGGCCGGCACGTGCATGCCGTGCCAGTGCACGCTGGTCGGCTCGGACAGCGCGTTGTCGATCGCGAACGCGACGGTCTCACCGCGTCGGGCACGGATGGTCGGCCCCAGCATCGATCCGTTGAAACCCCATGTCGCGGTGGTTCTTCCGGCCAACACCTCGGAGCTCCCGGTGCCCGCCGTGAGCGCGAAGTGCCGGGTGCCCGCCGCGTCCACCGCGGAGTCCGCGAGCGGTGGAATCGGGAGCGTGCGCGTGAACTTCCCGCTCGGCGCGGCGCCCGGCGCGGGGGGACTCGACTGCGCCACCACGCATCCGGCGGACGCGGCCAGCGGGACGGCGGCGAGGCCGATCAAAAAGGACCGGCGGGAAATGTGCGTCACTGTGCTCCTCGAAGACTGCGGCGAATTGCTGCCTCGATCCAGTCTTCGCGGTGAGCGACGGCCACACCCCCGCCCTCGGGCCGGTGAGCGCGACCGGAGAGTCCTCCCCGTGGGCCTTGTGCGGGCCGCGGCGCCGTGCTATCCGAGCGTTACCACGACCGCAAACGCGCGAGGACCTCGTCGTGCAGCAGACCGTTGGTGGCGACCGCACTTCCGCCGTGCGGGCCGTCGGCCCCGTCGAGGCTCGTGAACCGGCCGCCGGCCTCACGCACCAGGATGTCCAGGGGCGCCAGGTCCCACAGCGACACCTCGGGTTCGGCGGCGATCTCGAGGGCGCCCTCCGCGAGCAGGCAGTAGGAGAAGAAGTCGCCGTAGCCGCGGATGCGCCACACGTCGTCGGTGAGATCGACGAACCGGTCGCGGATCCCGCGATCCTTCCACCCGGAGAGCGACGAGAACGCCAGGCTCGACGACGCCAGATCGCCCACTGCGGACACGGACAGCTTGCGGGCCTCGCGACCGTCGTACGACGCCCACGCGCCCGCGCCGGCCGACGCCCACCAGCGACGGTTCAGTGCGGGTGCGCTCACGACGCCGACGACGGGGACACCGTCCTCCAGTAGCGCGATCAGGCTGGCCCACACGGGCACCCCGCGGACGAAGTTCTTGGTGCCGTCGATCGGGTCGATCACCCACTGGCGGCCCGCGAACTTCGCGTCGCCGCCGAACTCCTCGCCGAGCACGTCGTCGCCCGGGCGCTCGAGAGCCAGCACGGCCCGCAGGGCCCGCTCCACCGCGAGGTCGGCGTCGGAGACCGGCGTGAGGTCGGGCTTGGAGTCGACCCGCAGATCCAACGCTCCGAATCGCGCGCGGGTGATGGTGTCGGCTTCGTCGGCGAGACGCAGGGCGAGTTCGAGGTCGGTCACCGGTCCGACGCTACTGCACCGGGTAATGCCCCCGAACGACGAAGACGGAAGGGGCGCGGACCGGGATGTGGTCGGTGCAACGTCGAACCCGTCGATTCACCCGGTAGCCTGGATAACTGTGCATCCTGACGTTTCCGCTGACCTCAACGAGCTCGACACCACTCTGACCACGGTCGAGAAGGTGCTCGACGTCGAGGAGCTGCGCCGCCGCATCGACGAACTCGAACACCAGGCGTCCGATCCGGAGCTGTGGAACGACCAGGAACACGCGCAGCAGGTCACCAGCCAGCTGTCGCACACGCAGGCCGAACTGCGTCGCGTGGAGGAACTGCGTTCGCGCCTCGACGACATGGCGGTGCTCTACGAGCTCGCCGAGGAAGAGGGTCCCGACGCCGTCGCCGATGCCCACGCCGAGCGGGCGCAGCTGCGCACCGACATCGAGGCGATGGAAGTCAAGACGATGCTGTCGGGCGAGTACGACCAGCGTGACGCACTCGTCAACATCCGCGCCGGCGCCGGCGGCGTCGACGCCGCGGACTGGGCCGAGATGCTCATGCGCATGTACATCCGCTGGGCCGAGAAGCGCGGCTACGGCGTCGAGGTCTACGACACGTCCTACGCCGAAGAGGCCGGCATCAAGAGCGCCACCTTCGCGGTCAAGGCGCCCTACAGCTACGGCACCCTGTCGATCGAGATGGGCACGCACCGCCTGGTGCGCATCAGCCCGTTCGACAACCAGGGCCGCCGTCAGACGTCGTTCGCCGAGGTCGAGGTGCTCCCCGTCGTGGAGACCACCGACCACATCGACATCGACGAGAACGACGTCCGCGTCGACGTCTACCGCTCGTCGGGCCCGGGTGGCCAGTCGGTCAACACCACCGACTCGGCGGTTCGCCTGACGCACGTCCCCACCGGCATCGTCGTCACCTGTCAGAACGAGAAGTCGCAGCTGCAGAACAAGGTGTCCGCGATGCGGGTCCTGCAGGCCAAGCTGCTCGAGCGCAAGCGCCAGGAGGAGCGTGCCGAGATGGACGCCCTCAAGGGCGACGGCGGCAGCTCGTGGGGTAACCAGATGCGCTCGTACGTCCTGCACCCGTACCAGATGGTCAAGGACCTGCGCACCGAGTACGAAGTCAACAACCCGTCCGCCGTCCTCGACGGTGAGATCGACGGATTCATCGAGGCCGGCATCCGCTGGCGGATGAGCGAAAACCAAGCCTAGGACGTATGCAGACCACACATCTCGCCCTGACGTTCACCCCGTACGACCGTCTGCTCGATTGGCTGAAGGTCACCGGACTGCCCATCGCGCTGACGATCCTCGGTGCGCTGATCGTCGCCCGGTTCGTGAACTGGGCCGGCGGCCGGATCACGCAGCGGATCGACGACAACTACCAGCAGGGCGATGCGCTGGTGCGGTCCGAGGCGACGAAGCATCGGCACTCGGTGGCACAGGTCATCACGTGGGTGGTGATCACGATCATCTATGTGATCACCGCGATGAAGGTGCTCAACCAGCTGGGTCTTCCCATCGGAAGCCTCGTGGCCCCGGCCACGGTGCTCGGTGCGGCGCTCGGCTTCGGTGCGCAGCGCGTGGTGCAGGACATCCTGGCCGGCTTCTTCATCATCACCGAGCGGCAGTACGGCTTCGGCGACACCGTGCAGATCGCGATCACCGGTTCGGGCACGGACGCCGAGGGCGTGATCGAGGACGTGACACTGCGGGTCACCCGCATGCGCAACGCCGACGGCGAGGTCATCACGGTCCCCAACGGGCAGATCGTCAAGGCCGTCAACCTCTCGAAGGACTGGGCGCGGGCCGTCGTGGACGTGCCGATCCCGGCCACCGCCGACATCAATCGCGTCAACGACATCCTGCACCGCGTCGGTGTCGACGCGTACGAGGACAAGAGCCTGCGGCCCCTGCTGCTCGACACCCCGTCGGTCATGGGTGTCGAGAGCCTCGCAGTCGACCAGGTGAGCGTCCGTATGGTCGCCCGCACCCTGCCGGGCAAGCAGTTCCAGGTGGGGCGCGCGCTGCGCGTCCGGGTCGTCACGGCGCTGCGCCGGGCGGGGATCACCGTCGCGGCCGAACTCGAGACCGATGCCGTGGGTGGAGGTGACGACCAGTGAGCCCTCAGGAGAAGATGTCGCTGCTGTGGAGGCGCGTCCCGCGCCGGGTGTTCGGCGGCAGGATGCGCACCACCACCGTCGTGATGTGTCTGCTGTGGTTGGGCCTGGCGATGCTCAACGCGGACCTCAACCCGCCGGCCGAACCGGTGACGACCGATCCCGTGCCCGCCGTGAGCGACGGGCAGCAACCCGCGCCGGTGGAGAAGCAGCAGAGCGAGCGGGCGTCGACGTCACCCCAGACGTCCACCCGGCCCTCGGAGACGGAGGACCCGGCGACGTCGTCGTCCAACTCGTCGGAGACGAGTCGGAGTGGGCAACAGTCCGGTACCCCGACCACGACGCCGAACCAGGGTCGCAACACGCCCTCGTCGGAGTCGCCGACGAAGTCGACCACCACCGAGCCCCAGCTCCCGCAGCAGTCGCAGGAACCGGAGTCGGGAACATCCGACGAGGTGACGACCACCGCCCCGACACCGCAGGGCTGAGCGGTCGCCGATCGGCGCGCGTCGTTACCCAAGGTCACTGTTCGATAACGGCTAGACTGGCTTCCCGTGATCAGCGTCAAGGATGTCTCCAAGTTCTACAAGGCCTCCACCAGGCCCGCCCTGGACAAGGTGAGCGTCGAGATCGACAAGGGCGAGTTCGTGTTCCTGATCGGGCCGTCCGGTTCCGGCAAGAGCACGTTCATGCAGCTCCTGCTCAAGGAGGAGACGCCGACCTCCGGCGACATCTACGTCGCGGACTTCCACGTCAACAAGCTCTCGGGCCGCAAGGTGCCGAAGCTGCGGCAGAGCGTCGGCTACGTGTTTCAGGACTTCCGCCTGCTGCCGAGCAAGACGGTGTCGCAGAACGTCGCGTTCGCGCTCGAGGTGATCGGCAAGTCGCGGTCGATGATCGAGCGGACCGTCCCCGAGGTGCTCGACCTCGTCGGGCTGTCCGGCAAGGCCGATCGTCTGCCCAACGAGCTGTCCGGCGGTGAGCAGCAGCGTGTCGCGATCGCTCGCGCGTTCGTGAACCGTCCTCTGGTGCTCCTCGCGGACGAGCCCACCGGCAACCTCGACCCGGACACCAGTGCCGACATCATGCTGCTGCTCGAGCGGATCAACCGCACCGGAACCACGGTACTGATGGCCACGCACGACCACCACATCGTGGACTCGATGCGCCGACGCGTCGTCGAGCTCGACCTCGGCCGCGTGGTCCGAGACGAAGCGCGGGGCGTGTACGCCGTCGGCCGCTAGGCCCCGACAGGCACACCCCAGCCGAACCGTTCGACCAGACGACGTAAGGACTCCCTCCCCGATGCGTGCCAGCTTCATCTTCAGCGAGGTCTTCACCGGCCTGCGCCGCAACATCTCGATGACCGTCGCGATGATCCTCACGACCGCGATCTCGCTGGGACTGTTCGGCGGCGGCCTGCTCGTCGTGCAGATGGCCGACAAGACGCAGCAGATCTTCCTCGACCGTGTCGAGGTGCAGCTGTTCCTCACCGAGGACATTTCGGCGGCCGACCCGGACTGCGCGCAGGACCTGTGCCGTGGCATCCGCAACGATCTCGAGAGCGCCGACGGCGTGGTCGCGGTGCAATACCTCAATCAGGACGACGCCGTCGCCGACGCCACCGACCGCGTGTTCAAGGACAACCCGGAACTGGCGTCGCTGGTCAGCGCCGAGAGCTTCCCGGCGTCGTTCAAGGTCAAGATGAGCGACCCCGACCAGTTCGCGTTGATCAACGCCGAGTTCTCGGCGCGCCCGGGCATCGACAGCATCCTCAACCAGCGGGAGCTGGTGGACCGCCTGTTCAGCGTGCTCGGCGGCATCCGCAACGCGGCCTTCGCGATCGCGATCGTCCAGGCGATTGCCGCGATCTTCCTGATCGCCAACATGGTTCAGGTCGCCGCGCTCACCCGCCGGACCGAGGTGGGCATCATGCGACTGGTCGGCGCCACCCGCTGGTACACGCAGCTGCCGTTCCTGCTCGAGGCCGTCGTCGCCTCGCTCATCGGCGCGGGGCTGGCGATCGTGGGCCTGTTCACCGCGAAGAATCTGTTCATCGACGATGTGCTGGGCGACATCTACGACGCCAACATCGTGGCGCGGATCTCCAACAGCGACGTGCTGCTGGTGACTCCGTTCGTGGTGATCGTCGGCGCCGGAATGGCGGCCGTCACCGCCTACATCGCGCTGCGCCTGTACGTCCGGGACTGACGCGATAGGTAAACGGCTTGCCGGGACTCCTATGCTGGAGTGGTACCAGAATGTGACAGCGGATCGACGACAGTGAGGGCCCGCACGTGAAAGAGAAGGGCCGCAAGGTCATCGCGACCAACCGCAAGGCGCGACACAACTACACCATCATCGACACCTACGAGGCCGGCGTGGCGCTCCTCGGTACCGAGGTGAAGAGCCTGCGCGAAGGCAAGGCGTCACTGGTGGACGCGTTCGCGACCGTCGACGACGGCGAGGTGTGGCTGCGCGGACTGCACATCCCCGAGTACACGCAGGGCACGTGGACCAACCACGCGCCGCGCCGAACCCGCAAGCTGCTGCTGCACAAGCGCGAGATCGAGCACCTGGTCGGCAAGACCCGCGAGGGCAATCAGACGCTGGTGCCGCTGTCGATGTACTTCTCCGACGGCAAGGTCAAGGTGGAACTCGCGCTCGCGAAGGGCAAGCAGGACTACGACAAGCGTCAGGATCTGGCCCGACGCACCGCCGAGCGGGAGGTCACCCGCGAGATCGGGCGCCGCGTCAAGGGCATGCGCTGACCGCAGATGCGTGGACGGCGGATCCGCCGTCCGGACAGTCGAGGTGGTAGCGGTGGCCGTCGCGTGAGGGGTGAACGCGACGGCCACCGCGGCTTCTAGCGGGCGACGCGCTCCCACATCTGCAGGTAGGCCTCGGCGCCGCGGGACATGTCGTCGATGAACTGGGCGCCGTCCTGACCGGCGAACACTCGCATGTCCTCGATCCAGTCCGGGATCATTCCGTACTGCGCCAGCCCGTCGGTGTTGAAATCGAACGTGCGGGTGCCCGCGCGCTGCTGTTCCATCACGGTGCCGCCGTCGAACGTGCTGTAGGGGTACTCGACGCCCCGCGCCCCGTCCTCGTGCGGAGCCGGCTGCGCGCCGAACCCGTTGGTGTCCGCGCCGAAGCCGTAGCCGAAGTAGTAGCGCTCGTCGCGATCCTCCCGGGCCGCCCGCCACTCGCCGACGAAGTTCTCCGACGGCCCCGCATACGACGCCACGAACCCGCCGAGCTTGTAGATGCGCGGGTAGTTGGACGGGTCGGTCCAGCCGTGGCTCGACACGACACCCGAGTACTGCGCGTCCTCGAGGATCTTCAGGGCCGAGTCGGCCGTCTCGACCCCCATGTGGTCGATGTCGACGATCATGCCGCGCTGCATCATCGCGCGGATCGCGTACTCGCCGAGCGGGGTCAGATCGCGCGCGTTGCATGCATCACCGTCGGGGTACACCGGCAGCGTCACGCCCGGCGGTAGCGACTTCGTCAGCTCCGCGGTGGACTGATCGACGTTGCCGATCGGGTTGTCCTTCGCGACGCCGGTGCACGGTTCCGTCTTCCAGAACTCGCCGGTGCCGAGGAAGTTGCCGGCATTGACGGCGAGGCCGGTCACGCCCTGGTCGAACCGCACACCGCCGAGGGCGTTGTCGAACTTGTGGGTGAGGATGACTTGGCGCACACCCATCCCGTACAGCTCGTCGAGTCCGGCGTCGATGTCGTGTTCGGTGCACAGCGGCGCACCGTTGCGAAGACCGCAGCCGAACGGCTCGGAGATCTCCATGCCGAGCGTGACGGCGAGCTTGCCCGACGCCGCGACCGCGCGGGCATCGGCGGGGGAGCTGACGATCCGGAACCAGCCGCGACCGGGACCGCCGTACTGCGCATCCACGTAGTCCTGGATCCCGTGTGCCTGCCGGGCCTCGATCCGGACGGTCTCCATCTCGTCGCACGGATTGCTGCGCAGCGGATACAGCTCGCACAGCACGCGATTCGACACCAGCAGGTTCGTCATGATCCGCTGGCCGCCGCGCCACGCGCGCTCCACCCAGCGGTAGTACATCTGCTCGTGCGTCATCGAGTCGTACGACGGGACGTCCGCGAAACTCGGCCACATCGTGGTGTCGTGCGATTCGAACGGGCTGCCGTGCGAGAGGACGTTCTCGAGCAGCGCGGGCAGGCCGTCGGGCTCGTGGTCCTCGCAGTCCTGCAGCGCGACCGTGACGCCGAGCGGCGAATAGGGCTCGCCGCAGCGGATCTCGCCGCCGATGAACTCGTTGGCGTTCATGTGGACGTGCGCGTCGATGAAGCCGCGCACCTCGCCGGGGGAGGTGGTGAGCGGGACGCCGCGGGCACCGACCTCCGCTTCGGGGAAGTCTGCGCAGCCGTCGGCGGGGGCGAGCCGGAAGCGTCCCGCCTCGGGGTCCTGCCCGGGATCGGTCACCGCGAGCCGGCCGTCGGCCCGGTTCACGCCCAGCTGCTGTCCGTTGGTGGTGGAGGTGGCGGTGTACGCGCCGTCGGTGAAGGTGAGCGTCCAGTCGGTGGCAGGCGTCGCCTGCAGTGCGGCGAACGCATGGCCCGGCTCGCCCGCGATCAGTGCGGAGTCGTCACCGAAGAAGAGGAAGCGGCCGAGTTGGGCGGCCTGCATCCGGAACTTCGTGGCATCGGCGGCGTCGGCGCCGACCCGGTATCCGTCACCGTCGCGGACGACGAACCCGGGGACGGTCTCCGACGCGAGGGTGTAGCAGCCCCCCGCGAGGCCGTAGACCGGATCGGTGGGAGGACCGGGGTCGGTGGGATCGGGTGACAACGGAACCGACACGGCGATCGCGGTTCCGGCGATCGCGATCGCCGTGCAGGCGCCGAGCGTCGGGAGCAGTCGGCGGCGGACGAAGCTGGAGCGGACGGACATTCGGCGGACATCCCCTAACAGGCGCAATTCACGTCTTCACGCGAGCACGCTAGGGGAAGCTGAACGGACGTCCAGGTGCTTTCGCGAACAAATCCCGAGGAATGGACATATACGATTCGTTCGCCGACGTAAACGCTGCTCAGCACTCCCTCGGAGCCGGCAGGCCGGCAAAGCGATCCTTCAGATAGAGGAAGGCTTCGGGCAGGCCCACGACCGCGTTCGTCATGTGTTCGGCAATGGGGTAACCGCGGAACACCAGTGTCGCGCCGGCCTTGCAGTAGCGTTCGGCGGTCCTGGCCACGGACCCGAACGGCGTCAGTCCGTCCGTCGAGCCCTGCCACATGAACACCGGAGCGGTCGGGATTCCGGGGTAGTCGACGAGGCTGTTCTCTCGCATCACGGCGCGGGTCCGCTCGTCCTGCAGCAGGCTCGTCGACTTGGCGACCTCGCTCACCCCGTGCAGGAGGCCCTTCGCGATGATGATCGTTCGGCACTCGTCCTTGAGTTCTTCTCGCAAACCGAGGCCCACCGGGGTCAGCTGGTCACCGATCGGCAACCGGTCCGGGTACTCCCGTTCGAGCCCCACGGCGGCGGCGAATCCCAGCCCGAAGCCCGGATGCCGATCCGCCAGGCCGAGTCCGACGGCCATCTCCTCGATGTCGGCCGGAACGCCGCCCTGGGCGACGCCCGCGAGCTCGACGTCAGGGGCGTACGTCGGGTTGAGGGCCGCCGCCCACGCGGTGGCCATGCCGCCACCCGAATACCCGGCCAGCGCGACGGGGCTGTTCGCCAATCGGAGTTCCGGCAAGCGTTTCACCGCGCGGACGCCGTCGAGCGTGATCATGCCGCCGAGCTTGGCGGCGCCGTAAGCGCTGTCGGGTCCCAGATGGTCCGGGATCGCCACCGCCCACCCCTGCGCCAGGGCGAGGGGCAACCCGAAGACGTCCTTGATCTCGCCGGTGAACAGCGCGGCCGACGGTGCGCAGCGCAGCCCGAGCGAGTTGACGATCGCCTGGTACGACAGCACGGGCATGTCGGAGGGCGAATTGATCGGCTTGATCACCGTCGTGACCGCGGGGATGGGTTCGCCCGCCGAGTTCGTGGACCGGTACTTGATCTGCCACACCTCGTTGCCGGGGACCAGCCAGGTGTCCGCCCGGCGCACCTCGAGAACGTCGCCCGGCGCCTTGGTCGCGATGTCGGCCGGCGCCGCGTAGAACGGGTCCGCCACGGGTGTCGGATACGCCGGTGCGGCCCCCGCCGCGGGGGCGGTGACCGTGCCCGCGGTCACGGCGGCAAGAGCGAGTGCGGCAGCGGCCACGAGTCGGCGCGCGAACGACGTCATCCCAGTTTCCCCCAGAGTGTCGAGTGACGAATGTCACCGAAAGTCCGTCCCGGGGCCAGACACTAACGGAATGGAGTGCTGCTGAAGGCGGAAACGCGTGGATGCGGGCGGCGCCGCAGGCCGAGTCGGTGGCGGGCGCGGGACGCCCGACGGAAATTGGGATGATTCCCGGCACCGCACGGGTTAGAGTAAGTAGCCCCATGAAAGACGTGGGGACGTACGGGGCTGAACGGTTTCGACTGCGTACGTTGAGTTAGGGGAAGCGTGTCGGTGCAGGCAAGAGACCACCGTAAGCGTCGCTGCAAACCAATAAGCGCCGATTCCAATCAGCGCGACTACGCCCTCGCTGCCTAAGTAGCGACTGCGTGTCTGTCAGTCCGGGTTCGCCCTCGATCCGGGTACTGGCATCAGCTAGAGGGCTTTACCGTTCCACTCGGTCGCGGAGTGGGACGGGACATCGAACAGCGACTGGGATCGTCATCACGGCTTGTTCGCGAGACCGGGAGATCCAAGTAGAGACTTAGCGAACTGCACACGGAGAAGCCCTGGCAAAGCGGCGGAGGACCCGGGTTCGATTCCCGGCAGCTCCACTGAGAAGGGGCCCGATCGGAAGACTTCCGATCGGGCCCCTTTTTTCGTTGTCGGAACCTCCCGGCGACCGGCTGGCAGACTCGACCCATGGTTGCGCGTCACCCGTCGATCGAGCCGTACGAGACCGGTCGGCTGGAGGTGACCGACGGCCACCGCCTCTACTGGGAGACCGTCGGAGACCCGGACGGTGTCCCGGTGGTCTATCTGCACGGCGGACCGGGTTCCGGGGCCGGCCCCGGCAGGCGACGGCTCTTCGACCCGAACGTGTTCCGCGCGGTGCTGTTCGACCAGCGCGGCTGCGGCCGCAGCGTCCCGCGCGCCGACACCCCCGCGGTCGATCTGTCGACCAACACCACCGCCCACCTGGTGGCCGACATCGAGCGACTGCGCGAGCACCTCGGCGTCGAGCGGTGGGTCGTGGTGGGAGTGTCGTGGGGTGTCACCCTCGGACTGGCATACGCGCAGGCACATCCGGATCGGGTGATCGCGATGGCGTTGGGCGCGATCACGTCCGATTCTCGCCGCGAAGTCGAGTGGATCACTCGTGACATGCGGCGGATCTTCCCACGCGAATGGGAGCGCTTCGTCGAACCGGTGGCCGAGGACGAGCGGGACGGCAACCTCGCGGCGGCGTACGCGCGACTGCTCGCCGACCCCGATCCGTCGGTCCGCGAGCACGCGGCCGTCCGCTGGTGCGAGTGGGAGGACGCCCACGTCTCCCTCACCCCGGGCTGGACCCCCGACGCGAGGTATCGGGATCCGACGTTCCGGATGGTCTTCGCGCGCCTGGTCACGCACTACTGGGGCAACGACTGCTTCCTCGCCCCGAACCAGCTCCGCGACGGTATGCACCTGCTCGCCGACATTCCGGCGGTCCTCGTGCACGGCCGGTACGACGTGTCCGGCCCGCTCGACATCGCGTGGGAACTGACCCGTCTGTGGCCGGGCAGCCGGCTGGTCGTCGTCGACGATGCCGGGCACGGTGGCGGAAGCTTCACCGAGCACCTCGTTGCCGCGATCGACTCGTTCGCACATCTGGGCGCCGGGGCCGGCACGTAGCGCACCCATCCGGTCGATCGCCGGTGCCGAATACCGGTCATGCCGGTACGGAAACGAGCGAGGAACGATCGGGACGGATCTCCGTCTCTGATCGTGTTGGTGCTGCCGGGTGGCAAGGTCCGCGACCGGCGCCGAGCCCGGCCCTGGCAGGCCGCGCCCCTGCGCATGTTCCTGTTCACGTGGGCCCTGCGGCGGCGCTGCCCGGACGCCCGGGTGCGCCAGGTCCGCTACCGGCTCCGGGGCTGGAACGGTGCGGATCGCAGCCCCGTCCACGACGTCCGCAGGGCGCTCGACGACCTGCGGGCGGCGCAGATCCCGGTGGCCCTGGTCGGGCACTCGATGGGTGGTCGCGTCGCGGCCGTCGTCGCCGACGACCCCCTGGTGTGCGGGGTGCTCGCGCTGGCCCCGTGGTGGCCGGACGGTGAGGGCGCCTGCATCCCGACCGGTGTGCGGATGGTCGTCGTGCACGGCAGCGCGGACACGTGGACCGACCCGGCGGCGTCGCGGAGGCAGACCGCGCTGGCCCGCGCGCGAGGTGTCGACGCGCAGTGGATCGGCGTGACGGGAGCGGGCCACACGATGCTGCGCGATCCGGCCCGGTGGCATCGCGCCGCGATCGATTTCGTTCGCGACCAATCGCGCCGCCGTACGTCTCCGAATGTCTCGTGAACAGCGGACACGAGGAGGGGCACGGATGAGCGACGGTCGACGTGGCGGCGGACGGCGGAAGATCGCGGTGGTCGGGTCCGGGGTGGCGGGACTGACGGCGTCGTGGGTGCTGGCGAAGAGCGCCGACGTGACGCTGTACGAGGCCGACGCCCGGCTGGGCGGCCACGCCGACACACATCGGGTGGTGGCTCCGTCCGGTGAGTCGCTCGCGGTGGACACCGGCTTCATCGTCCACAACGACCGCACCTACCCGACCCTGCTCCGGCTGTTCGCCGAACTGGATGTGCCGACACAGGAATCCGACATGAGCATGTCGATCCGGTGTGACGGATGCGGGCTCGAGTATGCGGGCGGTCAGGGCCTGCGTGGTCTCGTACCCACGGCCGGCGCGGTGCTGAGCGCCGAGTACGTGCGAATGCTGCTCGAGGTCAGGCGGTTCCACCGCAGCGCGCGGGCGCTGCTCGCAGCCGACACGATCGACGGTGAACGAACCCTCGGCGACTTCCTCGCCGACGAGCGCTTCTCGCCGTACTTCACCGCACACTTCATGACGCCGCTGGTCTCGGCCGTGTGGTCGTGCGACCCGGCGACCGCGCTCCGCTACCCGGCCCGCTACCTGTTCACGTTCCTCGAGCATCACGGAATGCTCAGCGTCGGCGGCTCGCCCACGTGGCGGACCGTGCGGGGCGGCAGTCGAGAGTACGTACGACGTGTGGCCGACGCCGTCGGCGAGGTGCGGGTGGCGACTCCGGTGCGGGCGATCCACCGCCATGTCGACGGTGTCGACATCCGCGACGACGGCGACGCGATGCGCCGGTTCGACGCCGTCGTCGTGGCGACGCATCCGCAGCAGGCCCTGAAGATCCTCGGGGCCCCGACCCCACTGCAGCACGAGGTGCTCGGTGCGATGCCGTACTCGGTCAACCACACCCAGTTGCACACCGACACGGCGGTGCTGCCCCGATCGGCGCGGGCGCGGGCCTCGTGGAACTACCGCATCCCGTTCTGCGCCGCGCGCCCCGAGCAGGTGCTCGTCAGCTACGACATGACGCGGCTGCAGCGGCTGCCGGACACCGGGGAGCGCTATCTGGTGACGTTGGGCGGCAGCGACATCGTGGACCCGACACGGGTGCTCGACACGATGGTCTACGAGCACCCGCAGTACACCCCGGCCTCCCTCGCGGCGCAGCGGCGGCTGCCGGAACTGAGCGACGGCGTCGTCGCCTTCGCCGGCGCCTATCACGGGTGGGGTTTCCACGAGGACGGTGCGCTGTCGGGTCTGCGCGCCGCGCAGCGATTGGGAGGGCAGTGGGCATGACCGCACCACCGGTGCCGCCGACTCCGGCGATCTACCGCACGACGATCCGGCATGTGCGAACCGCGCCGCTGCGCAACGCCTTCCGCTATCGCAGCTACAGCTGGCTCGTCGACGTCGATCACCTGCCAAGCCTGCCGCGCGTGCTCGCCCCGCTCGCCGGGTTCGCCTCCGCCGACCACCTCGGAGACCTGCAGTGGAGTCTGCGGCAGAACGTCGACGCGTTCCTCGCGGCGCACGGCATCGACCTCGAGGGAGGAAAGGTGCTGCTGCTGACCAACGCCCGCGTGTTCGGTTACGTGTTCAATCCGCTCAGCGTGTTCTGGTGCCACGACGCCCACGGCCGCCCGGTGTGCGTGATCGCCGAGGTGCACAACACGTACGGCGAGCGGCACTGCTACCTGCTGCGGCCCGACGAACGCGGGAACGCGCGGGCAGCGAAGGAGTTCTACGTCTCGCCGTTCAACGACGTCGACGGCGAGTACCGCATGCGCCTGCCCACCCCGGACGCCGCGCTGCGGATCGCGATCTCGCTCGAGCGTCCCGGTCAGCCCCCGTTCGTGGCGAGCGTGGTGGGCGAACGCCGTGACGCGACGGCGCTGGAAGTGGTGCGCGCGGCGCTCACGGTCCCACTGGCGCCGCTGCGGGTTGCCGCGCAGATCCGGTGGCAGGGTATTCGGCTGTGGGCCAGGGGCTTACCCGTTCGGCCGCGGCCGGCACATCGACGACAGGAGACAGTGTGATGACCGCGACCGTGATCCCGGCCCGGCGGCCGGCCGACCGGTGCTCGTGGGGAGATCTGCACCGCGCACCCTCGGGTGTGCGCGCGCGAATCGGCGGGATCGTCGCCGACGGACTGTTCCGCCGGGCGGTGTCCCGGCTTCCGGTGCGGGTGCAGTTCCCGGACGGCACCGTGCTGGGCGATCCCACCGCTACCGCTCCGCCGGTGATGATCGTGCACCGGCCGGACGACTTCGCGGCGCGGGTGGGGGAGAGCGGACTGATCGGCTTCGGGGAGTCGTACATGGCCGGCGACTGGTCCGCCCCCGATCTCACCGCCGTCCTCGAGGTGTTCGCGGGCCGCGCGGCAACGCTGATACCCCGGCCGCTGCAGCGACTGCGCGGCATGGTGATCCCGAGACCGCCGGGCAGCGAGAAGGGCACGACCCGGAACACCCGGTCGAACATCTCTCGCCACTACGACCTGTCCAACGAGTTGTTCGCGCTGTTCCTGGACGAGACGCTCACGTACTCGAGCGCGCTGTTCGACGACGACGTCGCGGCGTCCGGGTGGAACGATCTCGCTGCCGCGCAGCACCGCAAGATCGATCGCCTGCTCGACGGGGCGGGGGTGGGGCAGGGTAGCCGCGTCCTCGAGATCGGCACGGGCTGGGGCGAACTGGCGATTCGTGCGGCCGCGCGCGGCGCCACCGTGCGATCGGTGACGCTGTCGACCGAACAGCAGGACCTGGCCTGCAAGCGGATCGCGGAGGCCGGTTACGCCGACCGGGTGCAGGTGGACCTGCTCGACTACCGGCAGGTCGAGGGGCGGTACGACGCGGTGGTGTCGGTGGAGATGATCGAGGCGGTGGGACACCAGTTCTGGGGCACCTACTTCCGGACACTCGACCGTCTGCTGTCGCCGGGTGGCCGGATCGCGATCCAGGCGATCACGATGCCGCACGACCGGATGCTCGCGACGCGGAGCACGTACACGTGGGTGCACAAGTACATCTTCCCCGGCGGATTCCTGCCGTCGGTGCGGGCGATCGAGGAGATCACCGCACGACAGACGAGCCTGTGTGTGCGGCAACGGCTGTCGATGGGTGACCACTACGCGCGGACGCTGCGCCTGTGGGACGAGCGGTTCGCCGTGCACGCGCCCGAGGTAGACGCTCTCGGTTTCGACGACGTCTTCCGTCGGATGTGGCACTTCTATCTCTGCTACTCGGAGGCCGGATTCCGGTCCGGCTATCTCGACGTCCAACAGTTCGTCCTCGACCGGAGGGAGACCCGATGACCACGGCCTCGACGCGTCCGCGTACCGGCATCGCCCACGACCTCGCGGCGATCCTCGAACCGATCGTGGGAGGCGACCTCCCGGTGCGGCTCACCGCCTGGGACGGCAGCACCGCCGGTCCACCGGACGCGCCGCCCGTGGTGCTGTACAGCCCGAACGCCCTGCGGCACATGCTGTGGCGTCCGGGGGAACTCGGCGCCGCGCAGGCGTACGTCACGGGCGACCTGGACGTCCTCGGCGACCTCGACGACGCTCTCACCCACGTGTGGGAGACCGTGCGGGCGCGCGGACTGCGCGGCGTCCGGGTCACCCCGGCGCTGCTCGCCCGGGCCGCGCGTCTGTCGCGCCGGGTCGGGGCGCTCGGGGCGCCGCCGGCACCACCCGCCTCCCAGGCGCGGGTGCACGGTCGCCTGCATTCGAAGGTCCGCGACCGCGCCGCCATCCGGCACCACTACGACCTGTCGAACGAGTTCTACGCGTTGATTCTCGACCCGCACATGGCGTACTCGTGCGCGTACTGGACCTCCGACGACGCCGACTACACACTCGCGGACGCACAGCGCGACAAGTTGGACCTGGTGTGCCGCAAGCTGGGTCTGGACCGGCGCCCCGGACAGCGTCTGCTCGACGTCGGCTGCGGATGGGGGTCGCTGAGTTTGTACGCCGCCGCCGAGTACGGGGCGCGGGTGGTGGGGGTGACGCTGTCGCGGGAGCAGAAACGGTTCGTCGACGGGCGCATCGCCGAACTGGGCCTCGGGGACCGCGTCGAGATCCGCGTGCAGGACTACCGCGACGTTCCGGACCGGGCATTCGATGCGGTTGCGTCGCTCGAGATGGGCGAGCACGTGGGCCGGCGCAACTACCCGGTGTATGCGCGAGCGTTGCGCGACAACGTCGTCCCCGGCGGACGGATCCTGGTGCAGCAGATGTCGCGCACCGGCCGGCACCCCGGGGGCGGCCCGTTCATCGAATCCTTCATCGCGCCGGACATGTTCATGCGGCCGGTCGGGGAGACCGTCGCGCTGTTGGAGGAAGCCGGCCTCGAGGTCCGGGACGTGCACGCCCTGCGCGAGCACTACGTCCGCACCGTCGACGCGTGGTACCGCACCTTCGAATCTCGGTGGGACGACGCCGTGGCGATGGTCGGTGAGGAGGTCGCCCGGGTGTGGCGGCTGTACCTCGTGGGCGGCGGCATGGCGTTTCGGGACGGGCGGATGGGGGTCGACCAGATCCTCGCGGTCCGGCCCGGGAGGGACGACCTGCCCGAGCGGACGGAATGGACGACACGATGAACGGGTTCGACTGGAGCGGTTTCGCGCTCGTCACGATCGGCAGTTTCGTCGCCGCGGCCGTCCTCATGATCGTGACCGCGGCGTTCGGCTTCGCGCGGGGACGGCACAACGTGGTCGACGTGTCGTGGGGTGTCGGCTTCGTCGTCGTCGCGCTCGTCGCGGCCGCGTTCGGCGACGGCGACGCGTGGCGGCGCTGGCTGCTCGCCGCGCTCGTCGCGGTCTGGGGCCTGCGGCTCGCCGCGCACATGGCGCGGCGCACCAGCGGGCACGGCGAGGATCCCCGCTACGAGAAGCTGCTCGACGACGCCGGCGGCAACCGCACCCTCACCGCGATCCGCAAGATCTACCTGACGCAGGGCGTCGCGTTGTGGTTCGTCTCGCTGCCGGTGCAGGTCGCCGCCGTCGCGCACGGCGGTGTCGGGGTGTTCACGATCCTCGGAGTCGCGGTGTGGTCGGTGGGGTTCGTGTTCGAGGCGGTGGGCGACGCCCAGATGTCGGCGTTCAAGGCCGACCCGGCCAACCGCGGCACCGTGATGGATCGCGGACTGTGGGGCTGGACCCGGCATCCCAACTACTTCGGCGACGCGTGTGTGTGGTGGGGCATCTTCCTCGTCGCCGCGCAGACGTGGCCCGGTGTGCTCACGATCCTCTCGCCCGTCGCGATGACGTACTTCCTCGTCTACGCCACCGGGGCCCGCCTGCTCGAGCAGCACATGGCGCGGCGCCCCGGCTACCGCGAATACCAGCAGCGCACGGCCTACTTTGTGCCGCGGCCGCCGCATCGCTGATTCCGTGACTCGGATGCGTCTGCCACAGTTGTTCCCGGTCGGCAGACAGGAGGTGCGATGGTGCGGGCGCTGACGGTGGTCGCTGTGGGCGGGGCGCTCGGGGCGAGCGCGCGGTACCTGCTCGCGCAGCAGTTCCCCGGTATCTGGACCATTCTCGTGATCAACATCGTCGGGTCGCTGCTGCTGGGCATCCTCGCCGCCGTGCTCGGACCCGACCGGCTGTGGCGGCTGTTCCTCGGTGTCGGAGTACTCGGCGGATTCACCACGTTCTCGACGTTCGCGGTCGACGTCGTGCAGAACCCGGGGTCGGCGATCGTCTACATCCTCGCGACGCTGCTGCCGGCACTGCTCGCGGCTCGCCTCGGAATGGGGATCGGCGAGGCGTGGCACTCCCGACGGGAGGCGGCGTCGTGACGGTCGTGTGGGTCGCGCTCGGGGGCGGCGTCGGTGCGGGGGTGCGCTACCTCGCCGGTCGGCACCTGGTGTCGTACGGCAGTTTCCCGGTGCCGACGTTCGTCGTCAACGTCGTCGGCTGCTTCGTTCTCGGGCTCCTGTCCGGCGCGACACTGCCACCGGTGGTGTTCGCACTGCTCGGCACCGGCTTCTGTGGCGGGCTGACAACCTACTCGACGTTCGCCACCGAGTCGGTCGGTCTCGCCCGCGTCCGGCGGTCCGTCACCTCCGTCGTGTATGTCGCGGCCAGCGTCGCGATCGGTATCGGATTCGCGTGGTCGGGGTTTCGGATCACCGCTTGAACGCGCCGTGTGTCTCCGGTCCTGGCACGATGGAACCGAGTTTCCAGTTCCAGAAATGCGGAGGGGTCGATGGTGCACGAACGAGCGGGACAGGTGGCGTTGCCGGAGGATCTGGAGGATCTGGCGCACCTGGTGTCCGCGTACTACACGCGCACTCCCGATCCGTCCGACCCGTTGCAGCAGGTGGTGTTCGGGACGTCCGGTCACCGCGGCTCGAGCCTCGACTCGGCGTTCAACGAGGCCCACATCCTCGCGACGACGCAGGCGATCGTGGAGTACCGCGCGGCGGAGGGGATCACCGGCCCGCTGTTCCTCGGCCGTGACACGCATGCGTTGTCGGAGCCCGCATGGGCAACGGCGCTCGAGGTACTGGTCGCCAACGATGTTGCGGTCGTGATCGATTCGCGTGAACGGTACACCCCGACGCCGGCGGTGAGTCACGCGATTCTGCGGCACAACGCATCCGGGCCGGCCGCGCGTGCCGACGGCATCGTCGTGACCCCGTCGCACAATCCGCCGCGGGACGGAGGCTTCAAGTACAACCCGCCGCACGGTGGACCTGCCGACAGCGACGCCACCACGGTGATCGCCGACCGGGCCAACGAGCTGCTCCGTTCCGGGCTGTCGGGGATCGCCCGGGTACCGCTCGCGCGGGCCCTCGCGGAGGCCGGGCGGTACGACTACCTGTCCGAGTACGTCGACGACCTCCCGAGCGTCCTCGACCTCGACGCGATCCGGGCGTCCGGTCTGCGGATCGGTGCGGATCCGCTGGGTGGCGCCTCCGTCGACTACTGGGCGGCCATCGCCGAGCGGCACCGCCTCGATCTCACCGTCGTCAACCCGCTCGTCGACGCCACGTGGCGGTTCATGACACTCGACGGTGACGGCAGGATCCGGATGGACTGCTCGTCGCCGCACGCGATGGCGTCGCTCATCGCGGCGCGTGACCGTTTCGACCTCGCGACCGGCAACGACGCCGATGCCGACCGGCACGGCATCGTCACTCCGGACGGTGGCCTGATGAATCCCAACCACTACCTGGCGGTCGCGATCGACTACCTCTACACGTACCGCGCCGGGTGGTCGCCGACGACGAAGGTCGGCAAGACTCTCGTCAGTTCGTCGATGATCGACCGCGTCGCCGGCGGGCTGGGACGCCCCGTCGTCGAGGTGCCGGTCGGATTCAAGTGGTTCGTTCCGGGGTTGCTCGACGGGTCGCTCGGATTCGGCGGCGAGGAGAGCGCCGGCGCGTCGTTCCTGCGCCTCGACGGCACCGTGTGGACCACCGACAAGGACGGGATCCTGCTGGCGCTGCTCGCGGCCGAGATCACCGCCGTCACCGGGCAGACCCCGTCGGCTCGATATCGTGAACTCACCCGACAGCACGGCGATCCCGCGTATGCCCGCATCGACGCGCCCGCGACCCGCGAGCAGAAGGCGGTGCTGGCGAGGCTGTCGCCCGAACAGGTCACCGCGACCGAGCTGGCCGGCGAACCGGTCACCGCGACGCTGACCGCCGCACCCGGCAACGGCGCGGCCATCGGCGGCCTCAAGGTCACGACCGAGAACGCGTGGTTCGCCGCGCGCCCGTCCGGCACCGAGGACGTCTACAAGATCTACGCCGAATCCTTCCGTGGCCCCGAACATCTCGCGCAGGTGCAGGCCGCCGCTCAGGACGTCGTCTCCCGCGCACTGGGACTGGGCTGAACGGCCGTTCACCCACGCCGATAGATTCATCGGCAATGAGACACACTGACGCGACGGCGAGCGCCGACACGAAACTGCCCAAGGAGATCTGGGTTCTCGTCGTGTCGGCGTTCATCGTCGCACTCGGGTACGGGATCGTCGCGCCGGCACTGCCGCAGTTCGCGAGCAGCTTCGGGGTCGGTCTCACTGCCGCCAGCGCGGTCATCAGTGTCTTCGCGTTGATGCGACTGTTGTTCGCGCCGATGAGCGGACGACTCGTCCAGAAGCTCGGGGAGCGGCCCACCTACATGTCCGGCCTGCTCATCACCGCGGCCTCGATGGGTGCCTGCACCGTCGCGACCGAGTACTGGCAGCTGCTGGTCTTCCGTGCCCTCGGCGGCATCGGGTCCACGATGTTCACCGTCTCCGCGCTCGGTCTGCTCATCCGGATGTCGCCGCCGCAGGGCCGCGGCCGGGTGTCGGGGATCTACACCGCGTCGTTCCTGATCGGCACCATCACCGGCCCGCTCTTCGGTGGCGTGTTCGCCCGGTTCGGCCTGCGGGTGCCGTTCGCGATCTACACGGTCGCGCTGGTGATCGCGGCCGCCGTCGTGTTCGTCGCGCTCCGGAACTCGCACCTCGCCGCGCCCGAGACGGACAGCGGCCTACGAACCATGACGCTGCGTGAGGGGCTGCGCGCCCCGATGTTCCGGGCGGCCCTCGCGTCGAATCTCGCCACCGGGTGGGTGATCTTCGGTGTCCGGATCGCGCTCGTCCCGCTGTTCGTCGTGACCGCCCTGGACGGGGACACCGCCGCCACCGCCGTCGCGCTCACGGTGTTCGCGGTCGGCAACGCGTTGGTCCTGCTGCGTTCGGGTCGGCTGTCGGACCGCATCGGACGTAAGCCTTTCGTGATCGCCGGACTCCTGATCTGCGGTGTGTCGACGATGACGATGGGCCTGACCGACGACCTCGTGATCTTCTACATCGCGACGGCCGTCTCGGGCATCGGTTCGGGCGTGATGGGCCCGGCGCAGCAGGCGGCGGTGGCCGACGTCGTCGGGTCCGGGCGGCGCGGTGGGCCGCTGCTGGCCGCGTTCCAGATGACCAGTGACATCGGCGGCTTCGCCGGCCCCCTCGTGGCGGGCACGCTCGCCGAGAAGCTGTCGTTCGAGGCGGCGTGGGCCGTGACCGGCGGGATCATGCTCCTGCCGATCCTGCTGTGGGTGCTGGTCCCCACGGGGCCGCCGGGATCAGCCGACGCCGACCCCGATGAGCGCGCCGACGACGTACGTGGCACCGACCGCGATCGCACCGAACACGAGCTGCCGGACGGCCCCCCGAATCCTGGACTGGGCGGTGAAGTACGCGGCGAGCCCGCCCGCGAGCAGTAGGCCCACGCCGCCGATCGCGAGGCCGGCGAACAGCGACTCGAACCCGAATAGGTAGGGGAGCAGCGGGATGATCGCGCCGATCGCGAACATCACGAACGACGACCCGGCCGCCACCAGCGGGGACGGCTTCTCCTGCGGGTTGACACCGAGCTCGTGGGTGATGTGGATGTCGACCGCGCGGTCGGTGTCGGCGTGCACCTCCGCGGCGGCCGCCGTCGCGGTCTGCTCACTCATGCCCATCGAGGTGAACGTCTCGACGAGTTCCGCCTCCTCCGCCTCGGGATGTCTGCGCAGTGCGCGCCGCTCGACGCGCACCTCGGCGTCGATCTGCTCGTTGGACGTCGACACCGACGTGTATTCGCCGAGCGCCATCGAGAAGGCGCCGGCCACGAGCCCCGCGACACCGCTGAGGATCACGGTCTGCGTGTCCACGCCCGCACCGCCGACACCGGCGATCAGCGACGTGTTGGTGACGAGGCCGTCCATCGCACCGAACACGGCCGCACGCAGCCAGCCTCCGGAGACGTCCGAGTGCTTGTGGTCGAACTCGTGCGGCCGGGGCGGCGGTGTCGACGCGCTCGGCTTGTCGGGGTCGGGGACGGCATCGTTCACACGGCCGAATCTAGCTGCGGAAACGAAGATGATCTAGAAAGCGCAGGCATACCTGTTCGGTAGCGTGTGAGGCGTGTGGATACGCATTGTGAGCCTCCTCGCGCGCCTCGGTCTGGCTGCCGTGTGGCTGATCTCGGGGTGGATCAAGTTCATCGACCCCACGCAGACGGTCGTGGCGGTCCGGGCCTACCAGCTACTGCCCGAAGGCCTCGTGCAGCCCGTCGCGACGACGATGCCGATGCTCGAGATCGCGCTCGGCCTGTTCCTGGTGATCGGACTCGGCGTGCGGGTGACCGCGATCGTGTCCGCCGCGGCCCTGCTGGTGCTCATCGGCGTCATCGTCTCGGTGTGGGCTCGCGGCCTGTCGATCGACTGCGGATGCTTCGGTGGTGGTGGCGTCGCGGACGTCGACGGCTGGGACTACGCCAAGGAAATCGCCCGCGACGTCGGGTTCCTCGCGATGGCGGTGTGGCTCGCGGTGTTCCCGCGCAGCCCGTTCGCTCTCGGGCCCCGCTCCCGCGCGCCGTTCTCAGTGCCCGCTCAGGCGACGGTGGCAGAGTAGGTCCGGAGTAATGCCTGCGCGCGCCCTCGCGGCGGGCGCTCGGATCAGTTCCGCACGGACCTCACAACCATGACGAAGGACGCGAAGTGAGTTCGAAGAAACCGAAGTCGGCGAAGTACAACCCGCAACCGACCTCCAGCAAGGCCACCTACATCGTCGGCGGCATCGCGATCGTCGTGATCGCCGCGCTGGTGATCGGCGGCATTCTGCTCACGCGGGACAGCAACAAGCCCCGCAACGAGGGATACGGGGCGGTGCAGAACTCCGCCGTCCAGGTGACGATGGGGGATGCGGGCGTCGTCCGACTGGGTCTGCCGGACGTCACGAACACCATCGACGTGTTCGAGGACCCCATGTGCCCGTACTGCGCGCAGCTCGAGGAGAAGCACGGCCAGGAGGTGGCGCAGGCCATCGACGAGGGCAAGCTCGCCGTCAACTACCACATCCTCAACTTCCTCAATCGACTCTCGTCGAGTGGCGACTACTCCACGCGCGCGGTGGCCGCGTCGCAGTGCGTGGCGCAGACCGGCGACGCGATCGCGTACTCGCAGTTCCACGCCGAGCTGTTCTCGCCCGCCAACCAGCCCGCCGAGAACGGCAAGTCGGACCTGTCCAACGAGCAACTCGCGACGCTCGCGAAGGATGCCGGCGCAAACGAGGCCGCCGTCAACTGCATCACCAGCGGTGAGCGTGTGCAGCAGGCCGCCGCGGACGCCGAGACGGGCCGACAGGCCCTCGCCGCGTCGGGCGCCACCGGCACCCCGGCCGTCGTCCACAACGGCCAGGTGATCGACGCCCTGGGCGATCCCGACTGGGTCTCGAAGGTTTCGCAGTAGAACCGATCGGTGGCCGGTCCGCTGCGGATCGGCCACCGAACGGCTTATCGCCTCTGACCAGCCGATTTGTTGTCCGCGTCGGCGGTGGTGTAACTTTCTTTCAGCACGAGGGAGTCACTCCCGAAGCGCAGGAAACAATTTGACACGGGGCTATGGCGCAGCTGGTAGCGCACCACACTGGCAGTGTGGGGGTCAGGGGTTCGAGTCCCCTTAGCTCCACTCCGAAGACCGGGTCACGATCACACGATCGTGACCCGGTCTTCTTCGTGTCGACCCCAACGCGGGCGGCGCGGCGCCTGGAACGAGGAAACCCCCGATCCGTCCGGGGACGGGGTCGGGGGTTTCGAGACTACGGCTGACGAATCAGCTGAGGGCAGCCACCGCGCCGATGAGGCTCAGGATGGCGCCGAGGCCACCGATGACGGTGCCGATGCCGCTCACGACCGGCTGAATCTGCTTGATCAGCGCGAGATCTGCGTCAGACGAACCCATTTTTACTCCTCATTGTGTGTTCCACGCCGGCACTGCGTCCGGTTGTCGATAGCCGCAACCAAACAACCTTTCGGTTGGCTGGGAGGCGGATCGACCGTAAACCAGATTGTGGCGGCTGTCTCGTCGAGCGGTCCGCTGGGCGGAACACGCGCGGTAACGCGCCCTGTGCGACGCGCCTTTCAGGCCCGGTCGACGGACGCGTAGTGCTCGACGGTGGGGAACGGGTCGTAGAAGTGATGCAGCAGGCGTCGCCACTCCTGATACCCGTCCGAGCCGCGGAAGCCCTCGGTGTGGTCCTCGAGGGTGTCCCATTCGACGAGCAGGAGATAGGCGTCGGGGCGTTCGATGCAGCGGGACAACGAGAGCCTCCGAAAGCCGGGCACCGCCGAGACGATTGTCTTCGCCTGCGCGAACGCTGCTTCGAAATCGTCGGCGCGGCCTGGCTTCACCTGCAGGGAAGCATGTTCGAGGATCATCCGCGCATCCTGTCACCCGCGCGGGGACGGTGCCAGGTGGTGGCGCGGAGTGCTCTCACGCGCCACCACCCGACGGCTCGTCCGGACAGGGGGGGAAAGCCGGACGAGCCCCGTTGCTGCCCAGGGGGGAGGGGCAACGTTTTTGTACTGTAGTGCAATTTGTGGTGCGGGGCACGTTGCCTCGGTCTAATGACCTATTTCCCGGCGTCGGGCTGCCCGAACGTACGCGCCGGGCGGGTGAGCACACAGTCCCCGCAGTAACCGGAGACCGGCGTGCGATAGAACAGGCAGCAGCTGCGACGCCGGAACCCGGTGCCCTCGCGGTCGACGGTGTCGACCAGTCGGGGATCGAGCAGTATCTTCTCGGCGATCTGCAGTGCCGTCGTCCCGGTCTCGCCGTCGAGCACGCGGGCGGCGCCGATCACTGCCGACGCGGCGTTGCCCCACAGCACCTGCTCCGACATCGGCTCGGCGGACCGGATTGCCGCGATCATGGGTTCGAGATGGCGGCCCAGGACCGTCTCCCGGGCGATCTCGACCAGCTCGCCGCCGGACCAGCCGCCGGGTTCGGACATGTGCAGGTCGATCCGGCCGTCCATGTCGCGCCACAGCAGGCGGTCGGCGTCGGGCAGGATTCCGGTGCGGACGATGCCGCCGAGCGTCAGTGACCACAGCCGGGCCGCATAGCCGAGGAACAGCGTCGACGCCGCCACCCGGTACTCGCGGGTGCCGAGCCGGGCGCCGACGTGGCCGACGACGACGGCGAGCGCGCCCGCGTCGTCGTAGAGGTCGCGCACGGGACGCCAGTCTCCCGGCCCGGGATCGCCCGTCGTGGCGGTGAAGTACGGCCCGAGACCGGCCAGGGTCTCCAGAGTCAGGGCGAGAGCGGGAGGCTCAGCGGTCGTCGATCGTCGGGACATGTTGTTCTCCACCGGTGAGGGGGACGGGCGGCCCCCGAACGGAGCATTGTGGCACGCGTTCCCGTGGGCACGCGCCACCGCGATCATCGAGGGGCGTGCCTAGTACGATTGCTGGTCGGTGTTGTCGGGATTGTGGAGGTCGGGTGGCGAAGAAGCGGGCACCACGGTCGATCCCGGTCGTCATCGTCGCCGGGTTCCTCGGATCCGGGAAGACGACGCTGCTCAACCACCTGCTGCACAACAACGGCGGCACCCGGATCGGCGTCATCGTCAACGACTTCGGGTCGGTCAACATCGACGCGATGATGGTTGCGGGTCAGGTCGATTCGATGATGGCGCTGAGCAACGGGTGCCTGTGCTGCGCGGTCGACGTCAGCGACATGGACGAGATGCTGGACAAGCTCGCGCACCGCCGGTCGGAGATCGACGTCATCGTCGTCGAGGCCAGCGGGCTGGCGGAGCCCCGCAATATGATTCGGCTGGTGCTCGGCAGCGAGAACCCGTACATCACGTACGGCGGCCTGGTGATGCTCGTCGACGGCGCCGAGTACCGGAGCAGCCGGCAGCGGCACCCGGAACTGGACCAGCACATCGCGATCGCCGACCTGGTGGTGCTCAACAAGACCGACCGGATCGACGCCGATGCGCACGACGGCCTGCTCGCCGACGTGTGCCGTATCAATCCACGGGCAGCGGTGCTGTCGACGGTGCAGGGCCGCGTCGATCCCGGACTGTTGTTCGATCGGACGCCGCGCTCGACCGCTCGCCCCGGCCAGCAGTTGTCGTTCGACGACCTGCTGCTCGGCCTCGACGAGCCGTCGGATCTGTGCGGCGAGTGCGGTGGGGAGCATGATCCGCACATCCACGCGATGTACGACAGCGTCACGTTCACGTCCGACCTGCCGATGCACCCGCGTCGGCTGATCCGGTTCCTCGAGAAGCAGCCCGCCGGCGTCTACCGGATCAAGGGCTTCGTCTACTTCGGCGTGCCCGGCTATCAACAGAAGTACCTGCTGCAGGTGGTCGGCGATCACGTCAGCTTCCACCCGCAACGCTGGGGGGCGGGGGAGGCCCGGCGCACCGAACTGGTCGTGATCGGTATGGATCTCGACCCCGACGCGGTCGACGCCGTGCTCGACGCCTGCGTCGAACCCGAGGCGGACTGCCTCGAGAGCGACACCATGATGGGCGTGCACCGCTACACGGTCGACGCCTGACGCGATCGCGGGAAGCGCCCGCGGCCCGGCGGCTACCGTGGAGGGCGTGACCGAATCTCTCGTTTCCGTGTACGAAGCCATCCGCCGACGCCGTGACGTCCGCGCCGAGTTCAGTGGCGAACTGATCCCCGACGAGACGTTGCAGCGGGTGCTCGGCGCGGCGCACGCGGCCCCGAGCGTCGGCAACACCCAGCCGTGGGACTTCATCGTCGTCCGTAACCAGGACACGCTCGACACCTTCGCCGATCACGTCGCGGAGCGTCGCCGCGCCTTCGCCGACTCGCTACCGGAGGATCGTCGAAAGACGTTCGACCCCATCAAGATCGAGGGGATCCGGGAAAGCGGAACCGGCATCGTCGTCACGTACGACCCGTCGCGCGGCGGTCAGAACATCCTGGGCCGGCACACCATCGACGACACCGGACTGTTCTCGGCGGTGCTGGCCATCCAGAACCTCTGGCTGGCAGCGGCCGCCGAGAACATCGGCGTCGGCTGGGTCTCGTTCTACGACGAGGAGAACCTCACGGAGCTGCTCGACATCCCCGCGCCGGTGCGTCCCATCGCGTGGCTGTGCGTCGGCAAGGTGGACCAGTTCCAGGAGGTTCCCGACCTGGAGCGCTTCGGCTGGCGGACGCGTCGGGACCTGTCCGACGCGATCCACTGGGAACGCTTCTGAGCTGGTGACCGAGGTCAGCCGCGGCGGCGGCGCGAGCCGCCGCCCGCCTGGCTGCCCGTGCCGGAGCCCGACGCGGATCCGCCGGCCGCGCCC